>NZ_DASWWA010000007.1:0-190255 GCF_036401095.1 Methylotenera sp. | reverse complement strand
GGCTCATACGCTTCTAAGTAAATACGCAAGGTTGCGCCTTCCGTACCGGTGCCAGACAACCGGAATACGATACGTGAGCCATCGGTGAATAGCACGCGTATGCCTTGATTATTGCTAACCGAACCATCAATCGGGTCATGGTAACTAAAGTCATCGCATAACTTAACCGTATAGTTACCAAATACCTGACCTGGCAAGCTGGCAAACTGCGCTTTAATATGTACAATCACGCTATTGGCAGCATCGGTTGGAATTGCTTCATAATCGTGGCGTGAATAGACATTACGCCCATACTCCAGCCAATGTGCTTTTAAAATGGCTTCCACACTCATTTGCTTAACTGCAATCACATTCAGCCAGAATAGCACTGCCCATAGACCATCTTTCTCACGCACATGGCTAGAGCTAGTACCAAAGCTCTCTTCACCACATAAAGTGACTTTACCGGCATCCATTAAATTACCGAAAAACTTCCATCCCGTTGGCGTCTCGAAGCTTGGCACATTCAACTTAGCAGCCACGCGATCTACCGCACCGCTAGTAGGCATGGAGCGCGCCACACCGGCAATGCCGCCCGCATATGCCGGCACCAAGGTTGCATTAGCAGCGAGCACTGCCAAGCTATCAGACGGCGTGACAAAAAAGTTTTGCCCTAAAATCATATTGCGGTCACCATCACCATCGGACGCTGCGCCAAAATCCAGCGCATTTTCACCGGCAAACATGATTTTTACTAAATCTTCTGCATAAGTTAAATTAGGGTCAGGGTGCCCACCGCCAAAGTCTTCAGAAGGCTCACAGTTCATTAAACTATCCGTAGAGGCGCCCAGGCGATTTACAAAAATCTCTTTGGCGTAAGGCCCGGTCACCGCATGCATCGCATCAAACTTCATTTCAAAACCGGTCGCCAGCAGCTGTTTAATTGCTTTAAAATCAAACAAACTTTGCATTAAATCTGCATAATCCTGCACCGCATCAATCACTTGCACCGTAAATGTCTGGCCTGCGGTAAGTCCTGCAAACTGCGTTTCGCCTATGGTATCAATATTTACCTGAGGTAAGTCGGAGATTTTATACTCAGCAATCACCTTACTTTTAGCAAACACTTCATCGGTAATTTTTTCCGGTGCGGGGCCGCCATTACCGATGTTGTACTTAATACCAAAATCACCGTGAATACCGCCCTGATTGTGGCTTGCAGATAACACCATACCGCCGAATGTTTTGTATTTACGAATCACATGCGACGCAGCAGGCGTGGATAGAATGCCGCCCTGCCCGACTAATACCCTTGCAAAACCATTGGCTGCGGCCATGCTGATAATGGTCTGGATAGCTTGCCTATTATGATAACGGCCATCACCGCCCACCACTAATACCGCATTATTCGGCACTGTCAAAGTATCAAATAAACTTTGTACAAAGTTTTCCAGATAATGCGCTTGCTGGAATATTTTCACTTTTTTGCGCAGGCCGGATGTTCCTGGTTTTTGGTCACTGTATGGCTGGGTTGGCGTTACGATTATTTTCATGAGTTTTACTCTTTTCTTAGTTCCACATCACACAATATAAGGTATGTTATTCATCTCAACAACAATTCTGCATACCTTACCAAATATTTCACAAATACAACACGCAGTAAGCTTTAGTCAGGTAAAATTTTATTACAATAATTAAATGCCGAGCATCATGGTCATGCTTGCGTTAACTCATAAAAATTAGCATCAGGCTATCAGAACTCTTTAAGGCTAAAAAATGGAAGATCAAGTATTTATTGGGCGCCAGCCAATCATGGATGTGAAACAACACATCATCGGCTATGAACTGCTGTTCAGACATAGTGCTGATGCAGATAGCGCCGTATTTGAAGATGAACTCAAAGCCTGCTCAAATGTTTTGGTCAACACCATGGGCGATATTGATGTGCAATGGCTGTTGGGCGATAAGTTAGCATTTATCAATGTGAATGAAGCCATGCTAATGAGTGAGTTTATAGAGCTCATGCCGCCCCAACGCACTACGCTAGAAATCCTACGTACGGTTGTGGCGAGCGACGCAGTAATTGAGCGTTGCAGAGAGTTACACAAGCTCGGCTACAAAATCGCACTGGATAACCCGCAGCTCAGCGCTAAGTTAGAACCACTTACCCAATTTGCCAACTTCATTAAAATCGACTCGCTAAGCGCTACCACGCAAGAGGCTCGCAAGCTATTTCAGCAATATTCTGCCCCCAACATACTAATGGTTGCTGAAAAGATTGAAACTCTGGAACAGTTTGAAGCGTACAAAGAAATCGGCTTTAGACGCTTTCAAGGTTTTTACTTTGCAAGACCTGAAACCTTCACGGCAAAAGTGATTAATCCGTCGTTTGACAGCGTGTTAAACCTGCTCAATCTAGTAACGCAAGATTCAGACAACAGAGACATTGAAAACGGCTTTAAACGTGATGCCGCGCTCTCATTCAAGTTACTGCGCTACATTAACTCTGTAGGTTTTGGGCTTTCATGCGAGATTCAATCTATTCAGCATGCGCTCACCATCTTGGGCAGAAAACAGCTATACCGCTGGCTAACGCTGCTGATGGTGACGGCAGGAGAAAACTCCACACCGCCTGCATTAATGAAAACATCCATCACGCGCGGACGTTTAACAGAGCTGCTAGGCGAAAGCTATTTTGAAAAACATGATAGAGATAATCTGTTTATCGTTGGCGTATTTTCTTTATTAGATGCCATTCTAAAAATGCCGATGGATCAAGTGCTAGAAAAAATTCAGCTGCCAGAACCAGTCTGTGAAGCATTGCTTAACCGTGAGGGCGTGTATGGCCCGTTCTTACAGTTAACAGAAGCATGTGAAGGTGCTGATAGTAAGCGTATTTTAGAACTAGCTGAGCTTTTGCAATATGATGCAAACAAGGTGAATGAGTGCCACATGGCGGCACTGGCATGGGCGGAGTCACTGGGGATTTAATCGACCAGAAACTTCCACTACACGGTGCGCTAGCGCCGTGTAGTGGATAGTGTAATTGATGGCTATTAAGCTGCGCCGTGCGCTAAAGCAATGGCTTGGCGCTCCAGAATGTAGACATAACGGTTAATCAGCCCCTCATTCCCTCTTGAAGGCTCTACATACTCAAAGCCCACACGGTACTTAGTTACTGCATCCTGAACACGTATTTCCGTAATATTTTTTACCATTAATGCCAGATTGGTTTCACCCACATCAGGAAATCCAATCTTACAGCCACTCAAGGTTTGGCCAATCACCAACGCAGGATTAAGCGGGGCAGCAACCATAGTGCCAATGCCGCCCAAGCTGACATCAACCAAGGTCAGCTCTAATATGGTCTCTTCCTCAGGCTTAAGTACATCCGGCACCGGAATTTTGCACATAACAGGGTTAGCCACCGGCGTAGAAAAGCGATAAAAATCACGTCGTTGCAGACGAACCATATCTTTAGGAAGCGTAATCTTAATGGCTTTGCCATCTTTTAAATCAACCCCTGCCACATGCGAGCTGGTCCATTTAATTTTGACGCCATCTTCTTTGATAAAAACCACATGATTACTTGCAAGCAAGCGGCGATTAAACTCATCATCAACGCCTACATCCAAATACACCAAGCCAGTCTTTGCATCAATGCTAATAATGCTGGTCAGATAAACATCAGAACCGTGATTAAATGAGACTTTAATCATCGACTTTTGCTTAATCAAGTCGTTTAGAATCTGTGTAACCTCTTTGGGGTTGTGCACAATATACTGCTCTTCATTATGTACAATTGCGGCGTGTTCCATTTCAATCCTATTAAGCTCTAATACTTATTAAACGCTAATGCTCAAACTTATCTGTCGACCACAGAAATTTGTAATCAACCTCAAATAATAGCACAGACTATGCATGCCAAATAACGACTTATCGCTATGATAATACGATCTAAGGCAAGCTAGAATAGTAGGCACAAAAAAGCCAGCGTATTGCTGGCTTAATGATGTAACTTAACTTTTAGTCAAAATAGTGTAATTCAAAATACAACCGCATGCATAGTGCGCAAGATTTGAAAAAGTGCCTTGATGATTTGCCTAGAAAATAGGAACCTAGTGTAGTGGTGCACAATACATTAAAAAAGTCATGCTGATAGATAGCACAAAATATTAAAGCCAGCTAAATGCTGGCTTTAATATTAAATAACTCATTAATTTGTTGGTCGGGACGGTGTGATTCGAACACACGACCCCTTGCACCCCATGCAAGTACGCTACCAGGCTGCGCTACGCCCCGAACCGTTGTTACCTTACTACTCGTAACAAGGTGTGCATTATATCGCAAAAGCAATGCCGCCATAAAAGCGGCACCATAAATAATTAATGCGCAGTATTAGCTAAAGAAAAATCCGTACGTAATAGGTTTAAGATTTCACGTAACTCGGCTTTAACCGCTTGGTAATCAAAAGCCGTGCTCTTGTCTCCGGCTACTACCACAGCAGATTCTAACTCAGCTGGAGCCGCACTCCGCACACTTGCCGGCTTCTCACCGTGCCCAGTCTTCGCGTTAAACTCAAGGTCATCTAAACGGTTACGTGCACCACTAATGGTAAACCCTTGCTCGTACAATAATTCGCGAATGCGTCGAATCAATAATACTTCATGATGCTGGTAATAACGGCGGTTACCGCGACGCTTGACTGGTTTAAGCTGTGTGAACTCCTGCTCCCAGTACCTTAATACATGCGGTTTAACACCACAAAGTTCGCTGACCTCACCAATTGTAAAGTAGCGCTTTGCTGGAATTGGTGGCAATTGCACCTTGGCGACCTGTTCAGTCATACTTTCGGCTTTCTCACTCAATAACTACTACACTAAGAAAACTAATTCGCTAGGAAAACTAACTTATCACTCTGATACAACTTGTGCAGCAGCGTAGTTACTACTGCACCGTATATCGCACTAGGGATGCGGCGCGACAGTCAATTATGGACACGCATTAAGATGCAAAGTTTGCATCAACCTTGCTTTTTAATTTTTGGCTAGCATGGAACGTAACCACACGGCGCGCAGTAATAGGTATTTCCTCACCAGTTTTAGGGTTGCGGCCTGGGCGCTCTGATTTTTGACGCAATTCGAAATTACCAAAACCAGACAACTTAACACTATCGCCAGCTTCTAGCGCAGTACGCACTTCTTCAAAAAATGCTTCCACCATATCTTTGGCTTCACGCTTATTCAACCCAACTTGCTCATACAGTAAATCAGCAAGTTCAGCTTTTGTTAAAGTCATAAACACTCCCGTTTTTTAATGCTTTGTATCGCTATTTAATATTATTGGTTGATGCTCAATGCAAAAAAATAAATCCCCCTACCATAGTATGGAGGACTTAGTTTCTTAACACTGCATCAAATTTTATTTGCAACAATTGTAGCAGATTCGCGATTGCAGCATCCGCATCACTGTCTGTTAATGTTTTTTGAGTATCGTGCATAAGTACTGATAATGCAAGGCTTTTTTTGTTTTCTGGCACACCTTTACCTTGATACAAATCGAACAATGCCACATCTGCAATCAAGGCGATATTCTCTTCATGAATTGCACTTAACACAGTTTGCACAGCAATGTTTTCATCTAACACAATAGCCAAATCACGGCGCACAGGCAGCAGTTTTGAAACCTCTTGATATGCTGGCAATGGACTCGCCACAATCGCATCTACATCAAGCTCAAATACATAAGCGCTTTTCGCCAGATCATAATGCTGCTGCCATTTAGGATGTAACTTACCTAACCAACCAACCGCTTTGCCATTTAACAAGACTTTTGCAGTTTGGCCAGGGTGTAAAGCACAATGTTCGGCTTTTTCATAAGTCACTTGCTTGTGTGAACCATCAGCACCAATCAGGCTATCCACATGGGCCTTAACGTCAAAGAAATCAATCTCAGTATTAGCTGCAGCCCACTGCTCAGGCTTAGCGCTACCATATGCAAGGCCTGATACGCGCGTAGTCTCTTGGTAAGCACCTGCCTGCTGCTGATACACCGCACCAATCTCAAACAAGTAAGCACGCTCTTGTTTTCGGTTAAGGTTGTAAGTAAGCACATCCAGCAAACCGCCCCACAAGCTAGTTCGCATTACGCTCAAGTTACTTGCAATTGGGTTTTTCAGTTTAATCGGTGCTGAGTTGCCGATTAAATCACGCTCCCAGCTTTCATCCACAAAACTATAGGTCACGACTTCCTGATACCCTGCAGATACTAGGCTATCACGCAACTGGTTCAAATGTAAGCGCTGCTCAGGTGCTGCCAGCATGTTTAAACCGGCAACTGGGGCTATCGCAGGAATGTGATCATAGCCATGTAAGCGTGCAACTTCTTCAATCAAATCTTCTTCTATGTTGATGTCAAAACGATAGCTAGGTGGCACTACAGTAAATACATCACCTGCACTGCTAAACTCAAAACCCAGTTGCGTTAATAATTGTGCAACTTTTTCTTGCGTCAGACTAATGCCCAATACAGAAACCAGACGTGACATTCTCAGTTTTACTGCATCACGTGCTGGCAATGTAGACATCACTTCGGTGACAGGGCCAACTTGGCCGCCACACAAGGTTATAATCAGAGATGTCGCATACTCCAGCGCATTACGTGTATTACCAAAATCAACGCCGCGCTCGAAGCGGTAAGATGAATCTGAACTAAAGCCCAGTCTGCGTGCCTTACCTGCAATCACGGCTGGCGTAAAGAAAGCACTTTCTAGAAAAATATCGGTAGTGGTATCACCCACCGCGCTGGGTTTACCGCCCATGACACCAGCTAGTGCAAGTGCACCATTTGCATCAGCAATCACCAAGTCATCTGCTTTTAACTCTATAGTTTGGTCATTCAGTAAAGCAATAGTCTCGCCTGCATTAGCAAAACGCACACTGATATCGCCATGTAACTTAGCTGCATCAAACGCATGCATAGGTTGACCTAGCTCTAGCAATACGTAGTTAGTAATATCAACCACTACGCTAATACTGCGTAAGCCGCTTCGCTCTAAACGCTTAACCATCCATGCTGGCGTAGCTGCCGTAGTGTTAACGCCAGTAATTAAGCGGCCTGTATAACGTGGGCAAACCGTAGATTCATTCACCCCAACATTTTTAGTCTGCGCATGTTCAGCCGCCACTGGCGTAATTGCGTTAAAGCATGTTTGCGCGCCAGTAATGGCGGCAACATCACGTGCAATACCGATAATGCTCAAGCAATCACTACGGTTTGGTGTAAGTTTTAAGGTAAACCGATGGTCATTTAAATCCAAGTGTTCACGAATATCCTGACCCACTACTGCATCACTATCCAATTCCAGCAAACCAGTGGCTTCAGCACTAATGCCTAGCTCTTTAGATGAACACATCATGCCAAAAGATTCTACGCCGCGCACTTTTGCTTGTTTAATCGAAATGCCCGGTAGCTCTGCGCCAACCATTGCACAAGGTGCAATAAGGCCAGCACGTGCATTGGCTGCGCCACATACAATTTGCAGAGGCTCAGCTAAGCCTACATCGACCTTACACACTTGCAAACGATCCGCATCCGGATGCTTCTCAGCAGAAAGAATTTTAGCTACAACCACTTTGTTAAACGCTGCAGCAACCGGCTGCATCTCTTCGACTTCAAGCCCCGCCATTGTTAGGGCGTGACTTAGTGACTGACTATCTAAATCTGTATCGACTAAACTACGTAACCAATTTTCTGAAAATTGCATAATGCTTTACAACCTTGAATTAAGGATTAAATTTGTAAGTACTGAATGTAAGTTTTACCAACAATTGCGTTATTTAAATTGACTTAAAAAACGCAAATCGTTGTTAAAGAAATGACGTAAATCATTAACGCCATAACGCAGCATGGTCAAGCGCTCAATACCTAGACCAAAGGCAAAACCACGGTATTTTTCACTATCAATATTCACGTGTTTGAACACCTCAGGGTGCACCATGCCACAACCACCAATCTCTAACCAACCGCCGTTCCAACTCATATCCATTTCAGCAGACGGCTCGGTAAACGGGAAGAATGAAGGTCTAAAACGCACAGTCAGATCATCACGCTCAAAGAATTTCTGCAAGAAATCCTGAACTACGCCTTTTAGATTGGCAAAACTAATATCTTCATCTACCCACAAACCTTCTACCTGATGGAACATTGGTGAGTGCGTTGCATCGGAATCCACACGATACACGCGACCCGGCGCAATAATCTTGAATGGCGGTGTTTGGTTATTTTTTAAAGCATTTTCCATATAGCGCGCCTGCACTGGTGAGGTATGCGTTCTCAACACATTTGCCTCATCAATATAAAACGTGTCATGCATGGCACGTGCAGGATGATCTTCTGGAATATTTAATGCAGTGAAATTATAAAAATCTGTTTCTATCTCAGGCCCAGTTGCCACCTCAAAACCAATCGAATGAAACAACTGCTCCACGCGTTTTAAGGTAAGGGTTACGGGATGCAAACCGCCTGGCGATTGCGCTCTGGCTGGCAAAGTCACATCAATTGACTCTTGCGCTAATTGTTTTGCCTGCTCGGCATTCAGTAGAGCCTCTCTACGCGCAGTTAGTGCAGCTTCAATGGCTTGTTTTACTACGTTAATCGCTGCACCGGCAGCAGGACGCTCTTCTGCGCTTAACTTGCCTAAACCTTTTAACGCATCTGTTAGTGAACCTGATTTTCCTAAGTACTTTGCCTTAGCAATTTCCAAATCATTCATTGAAGCACTATTGATAAAATCTGCTTCTGCTTCAGCAATTAAATGCGTTAAGTCTGCCATGTTGTTTCAATCTTTTAATTATGATTAATGCTATAGAATTTAAAATCGAATTTAAAATCAAAGCAGCGCCAATAATAGCGCCCAATAGATTTTTGTAATACATTGATTTGCATGTAAAAATTGCAAAGGTGGATTTTACAGCAAAAAAAAGAGGCCGAAGCCTCTTTTTTTCATCAAACTTAAATTAAGTTTGAAAAGTACTTACCTACCTACTTATGCTGCTAAACCAGCTTTTGCTAATTCTACGAATTTTGCAAATGCAGCTTTATCAAACACAGCCAAGTCAGCTAATACTTTACGATCCACTTCGATCGCAGCTTTTTTCAAGCCATTCATGAAACGGCTATATGTCAAACCGAACTCACGTGAGCCGGCATTGATACGTGCAATCCACAATGTGCGGAATTGACGTTTCTTTTGACGACGGTCACGATAAGCGTATTGACCAGCTTTCATTACCGCCTGTTTAGCTACGCGGTAAACGTTTTTACGACGACCACGGTAGCCTTTAGCTGCTTTTAATACTTTTTTGTGTCTAGCGCGAGCGATGACACCACGTTTTACTCTAGGCATGTTCTACTCCTATTGTGTTGGCATCATAGCGCGGACGCGCTTGACATCAGTTGAAGAAATGATCGCCGTGCCGCGTAATTTACGCTTTTGCTTGGTGGTCTTTTTCGTTAGGATATGGCGCAAATGAGAGTGTGTACGCTTCACTTTACCATTACCCAAGAATTTAAAGCGCTTTTTGGCGCCGCTCTTGGTTTTCATCTTTGGCATTTTGTTCTCCTTAGAGTGGTTAAGAGTGCCTAGGCATGCCGTTTAGCCGTATCACTCAGGGTTACTACTTACTACTTCTTTAGCGTAATCACTGCAATATCAAACAGTAATTACTTAACTTTCTTAATCGGACCCAATACCATCACCATTTGGCGACCTTCCATTTTCGGGTATTGTTCAACGATTGCGTATTCTTTCAAATCTGCTTCAACACGTTTTAATAAAGCCATACCAAACTCTTGGTGTGTGATTTCACGACCTCTAAAGCGCAAAGTAATTTTTGCTTTATCGCCATCTTGAATAAATCGAATGATATTGCGCACTTTAATGTTGTAATCGCCATCATCAGTCCCTGGACGGAACTTGATTTCTTTTACAACTACTTGTTTTTGTTTAAGCTTAACTTCGTGCTGTCTTTTACTTTCGGCATATTTAAATTTACCGTAGTCCATCAATCTACATACAGGTGGCGCCGCATTTGGCGCTATCTCTACAAGATCAATGTCAGCTTCTTCCGCTTTTGCAAAAGCTTCAGCTAAACTCACAATACCTAAGGGCTCACCCTCAACACCCACCAAACGAATCTGTTGCGCTGTAATATCGCCATTGATTCGGGTTTCTTTTTCCTGTGCTATATCAAATTCTCCAAATAGTTAAGCCGTGCACCTGTATGTTTAAACCTTAGCTTCAATCTCTGCTTTTAGGCGCTCAATTAACGCGTCAATCGGCATAGAACCTAGGTCTTCACCTTTTCTGGTACGCACGGCCAAATGTCCTGCTTGCATTTCGCGCTCACCTGCAACGAGCAGATAAGGCATTTTCTGCATGCTATGTTCGCGTATTTTATAGGTAATCTTCTCATTTCTCAAGTCAAATTCGCATCGAATGCCATTTTGCCTTAAAGTTTCAACCACTTGGCGTACATAATCGGCCTGACTTTCAGAAATATTCAGCACCATCACCTGCACTGGCGCCAACCAAAGCGGCATCGCGCCTGCGTAATTCTCAATCAAGATACCAATAAAGCGCTCCATAGAGCCAACAATCGCGCGGTGCAACATTACCGGGCGTTGACGTGTATTATCTTCCGCCACATATTCTGCACCTAAGCGTTCTGGTAAGTTAAAGTCGAGCTGGATGGTACCGCACTGCCAGAGGCGACCCAAACTATCCTTCAATGTAAATTCAATTTTAGGGCCATAAAAAGCCCCCTCACCCGGCTGCAAATCAAAAGCCTGATTGTTTTTATTTAGTGCATTTGCCAATGCAGCTTCGGCTTTATCCCAAGTTTCATCAGCACCTACACGCTTTTCTGGGCGTGTTGACAACTTAACCAAAACATCATTAAAGCCAAAATCACCATAAGCTTTGTAAAGCATCTGGATAAAGTCAGCAACTTCCGCTTCAACTTGGTCTTCGGTACAAAAGATATGTGCATCATCTTGCGTAAAGCCACGTACACGCATCAAGCCATGCAATGAGCCTGATGGTTCGTTACGGTGACAAGAGCCGAACTCAGCTAAACGCAAAGGTAAGTCGCGATAGCTATGTAACTGGTTATTAAAAATCTGCACATGACCAGGACAGTTCATCGGCTTCACCGCATACTCACGGTTCTCAGATGAAGTCACAAACATATTGTCACGGTAATTTTGCCAGTGACCAGATTGCTCCCAAAGTGTTTTATCCATCACTGTTGGGGTGCGTACTTCTTGATAGCCAAAGTCTTTAAACATTTGACGCATATATTGTTCAATTTCTTGCCACATGCTCCAGCCGCGTGGGTGCCAGAACACCATACCCGGTGCATTGTCCTGCATATGGAAGTAATCAAGCTGCTTACCCAATTTGCGATGGTCACGCTTCTCCGCTTCTTCAAGCTGGAATAAATGAGCCTCTAGCTCCTCTTTATTACGCCAAGCAGTACCATACACACGCTGCAACATCTCATTATTGCTGTCACCGCGCCAATATGCGCCAGCCAGCTTCATCAATTTGAATGATTTGATCTTGCCAGTGCTCGGTACGTGTGGGCCACGGCATAGGTCGGTAAAGTTACCCTCTGTGTACAGAGAAACATCTTCGCCAGCTGGAATAGATTCGATAATTTCCGCTTTGTATTGCTCACCAATGCTTTTGAAGTAGGCCACAGCTTCATGGCGCGGTAATACTTTTCTAGTAACAGGCTCGTCTTTTTTCGCGAGCTCTGCCATTTTCTTCTCAATGGTGATTAAGTCTTCTGGGGTAAATGGGCGCTTATATGAGAAGTCATAATAAAAACCATTGTCAATCACAGGGCCAATGGTCACTTGTGCATCTGGGAACAACTCTTTCACTGCATACGCCAGTAAATGCGCTGCTGAGTGACGAATAACCTCCAAGCCTTCTGGATTTTTATCAGTGATAATTGCTAAGTCGCTATCAGCCTCAATTAAATAACTGGTATCTACTAGCTTATCATTCACCTTACCTGCTAGCGCTGCTTTGGCTAAGCCAGCACCGATATTCATGGCGACCTCAGCCACAGTGACTGGCTGATCAAAACTACGTTGCGACCCATCGGGCAGGCGAATGACTGGCATACAATTTCTCTCTAAAACATAAAAGCCGCAAGCGGCTTTTAAATGACATAAGGCACAAAGATTAGAATTATCGCACAGCAAGATAAAAGTCTGCAATTTATCCCGCACTCAATCAAGTAAAGCATGATCAAGCAAGCAATCACCAACTAAACACAATGTTTTAACTTATATTAGCCATCATCGCTATATCACATAAAAAAAACGAGCCCATCTTTACAGATAAGGCTCGCTTAAAGTAGGTGTATTGTTACTTTTATATTGCTATGAGGTAAATTCCCATTTGATTAAAAGTCGTAACGAATACCACCAAACACCTGACGACCACGGCCTACAGACATACCGTCTACGCGGCTTTGCAAATACTCGCGATCAGCTAGGTTGTAGCCGCTTACAAAATAAGTCGCTTTAGACCCTACCGGTTTGAAGTTAACAGAAGCGTTAAATAATGTATAAGCTGGCACATCACCAGCCAAACCTGACAACGCAGCGTCTACTGGATCAAGCACTCTGGCAAAAGCATCAACCTCTTGCTTACTGACGTAAGTTGCACCGATACGTGCATCCACCCCTACCGGATGTTGATAACCCAAGCTAACTGACGCTAAGTGTTTTGGTGCATATGGTAGGCGATCACCACTTACAATCCCGCTGCTTGCGACCTCGCCATCTTTCTGGAACTTGGCAGTAAAAGTATTGGTGTACGAACCTAACACATAGATATTATGTGCTGTGTTATAAATCGTGCCAAAATCGATACGACCAGCCATTTCCAAACCGGACATCACTGATTTACCGCCATTCACAAAATTACCAGCTCCATTATTGATAACCATGTCATCAAACTTCGTATGGAACAAAGTCGATGCAAGACTTACACCTTTAAAATAACTTGAACGTACACCGATTTCCCAATTGGTGCTGGTTTCAGGTTTAGTTTTATCGACAACAGCTGAATTTGGGCCGTCAGCGCGTAAGTCACGATCTGGACGTGGTGGTGCAAAGCCTTTATGCACACCGCCAAAGAAAGTAGTATTGGCAATACCATTCCAAGCCACACCAAAACCCGGCAGAACTTCCGTTTGGTTATTTGTCAATTTTGATTCAGGGTTGTTTTGGTACTCACCATCCGCACGCCTGACATTGGTCTTGATTTGAATATCTTCCACACGCACCCCGGGGGTAATAGACCAGTCATTCACATAAAATGTATTTTGAGCGTAATAAGATTTTGCTTGTACTTTAATGCCAATGTCTTCGCGTGCCAGTACATTTGCTTTAGCAAACGATAAGCTCTGGTAGTTAGCAGTATTGCCACGGTATTGTTGGCGCCTGATATCTTCCTCATGATAGCGGAATCCAACGACTGCATCACTATTGATGCCAAACAGGTTATGGCTAACATCCAAGCGAGGCTCAATCCCCCAGTAGTTATAGCTTCTAGGGCGATGACGACCACCACATTGTTTTGCATTAGCTTCTGTTGCCGCATTTAACCCTGCTGGGCAACGTTCCAACTCAGTCACGCCAGTGGAACTGCCTGCAGAGTCATCATCATAACCTCCAGGTGCATCGGTTTGACGGAATGAAGTACGATAGGAATCAACATAGTAGGCTTGTGTTGATAACTTCATTTTGTCATCAATTTTGAAGATATGCTGTAACTGTGCAGATTTACGCTCATGCTCAAAGCGGTCATTCTTGCCTGAAGGTGCTTGAAACTTATCTCGTGCGTAGTCCAATTCTCCCAGACCTGTTTCCGACACGTTCGAGTCTTCTTTATAGTAACCAACCTTAGCAATGAGCGACTGACGTTCTGTGATATTCAGTTGACCTTTCAATGTATATTCTTCTACATCAAACTTGTGATGATCTCGAATACCATCGCCTTCTTTTTTAATCGCGTCAACCATGAACCCACCTAACTCCGTGCCATAACCGACATTAGCGTGTAGCCCATAAAAATCATTATTGCCACCCACCGCTGATACACTACCAGCAAAACCATTCTTAGGAACTGGTTTGGTGACGAAGTTAATCATTCCACCTACCGTCTGCGGGCCATAAAGCACTTGGCCTGAGCCTTTAACGACTTCAATACGACCAACACGATCCAATGGTGTTGAATAATGTGCTGAAGGGTCGCCATACGGTGCCAAGAACAAAGGCACTCCATCTTCAAGTAACAAGGTGCGTGAGGTACGACGCGGGTCCATGCCGCGAATACCGATATTTAAACCAAGACCAAAAGCGTCTTCACCTACCACATTGACACCAGGCACATTATTTAAAGCCTCGGTCACAGAAAATGGGCGACGCGCCTCAAGCTCTTTTTCATCAACCACATTAAACGAGCCAGGCACAGCCTCTAGCTTCTCAGGCAAAATACCGGTGACCTCTACTTTATCTAACTTTATCGCCTCCTCAGCGTGAGACAGTGCGGTCATGACAGAACATGCTAGCGCAACGGCAACAGCACTCTTTTTACGGTTAAGACTTTTCTTCATTAAGTTACTCTCCAAATCATTACGGGAAAAAGTTAAAAAACTTTTAGCCTCCATGTTCAGCATATTGCGTTCCAAAATAAGAGTAACAAATGAAAATATTGATAACCAACTGTTCTATAAATACTTAATACTGAGCAGACAAAGAAACTCAATGTTGTGGTGAGCAGTATATTGGCTGTAATTAACCACCACATAAAGCATATAAACCAGAAGTGTGAAGTGATACCTAGATGTATCTATAGCCAAATAGATCTACATTTAGTAACGAGTGGATATAAAAAACCACTTCAAGTTTGAAGTGGTTTTAAATTTGGTAGGCAGTAGCTCTATCACATAACAATACAAATCAATTAGTTACTAATTTGATACCCTAAATACAACCTTAAATGCTTTGTTTAATCTTGTTTTAGGGTGCAGTCATTATACGCGCATACTGAATCTATCCAACCTCGCGCCAGGTTAAAGTCAGCAGTTGTTACTGCGCACGCCTCTTCGATAGTTGATAATCTAGTATCGGCTGTGTCAAGCTCTCGCCTGCAGCTGGCAAGTCTTTCGGTATCGCTGGCAATTTCGCCTGTGGCACTGCGACTACCTGCTTCGAGCAGCATGCGGTCAGCATAAGAAGCAAGCCTAAAATCAGCATTAGTTTTGTTAGCATATAAACTACTCACTTTCTTTTGAAGTTGTGCCCTATCTACATTTAAATCGGCAATGATTGATTTGTGCTTATTGACTTCCAACGCCACTGCCTTCTGCGTATTAGCTTCAATGATCTGATTCTTTTGCGCTTGCAGCTCGGCTTCTTGCTTAACCAAGGCAATGTATTCTTTGAAGTCTTGTTTTTCCTGCTCAAACGCGCTTTTGTAGTGCCAGATAGCTACCAGCATGAGCACTACCAGCACAATGCGCCAGTGCTTAATTAGCAGCTGAAACAAAGATTTAAACTTACCTAATAACCATAAACCCAATTTAATCATCATTTAGCGCACCATATTTTCTGCAATACGTTTAGCCCAGCCACGGCTATAAGTTGGCCATGTTGGCAAGCTAGTCATAAACAAAAGCCTTGTACCGTTATATTTCATAGATAGAAGATGACCATCCGTTTTCATGGCCATAGAAAGCGTTACGTTACCAACCACTCCATCAGCTACAACATCAAGCGCACGCTGCAACCATAAAATCGCCTGCTTAACACCTGAGTTTACTGCTGCATCAAACACATCAAATCGCACAGCCTCAGGCAAATCATCACAACGGCATCTATCCCAATAATCACGTTTGTAGATTAGCTTTGCACCATCTAGTGTTAGATTTTTAATATCAACCGCTGGATATGCACGCTTACTAATTCCGTATTTAGTTTCACCACCAGGATCTCTCGGATCGTTAACATAGCCACCTTCATGAACAATCAGCTTTTTAAATGCATCTTCAAAATTCATTGCGCCCTGCTTTCTGAATAAACCTTAAATACAAATCCCTGCAACACTGAAATAGGGGCTGTCACCGCGGCAATAATCAACGCTACATCAGCCCCGGTCTTTTCTGTCAGCGTTGCGAAAACAGCAGCCCAATGGAATGCTTCCCAAGTCATCCAGACAGTTACGTAAAGAACAAATGAGCGAACTGAAATAAAGTTCTTTGCATCTGCCCATTTGATGAAATTCATTTATCAGCCTTACCGTCTAGCTTGGCTTCGATCTTGTCTAATTTTGCAAATAGCGCAGAGCCTAGCTTATCCATATCGTCACGCTTAACGTAAGTGCCAGCTACTAGCACTTCAATATGCTGCACCTTGTCAGCTAGCAATGAATCTTGTTTTCTCAGTTCATCAATGGATGATTTCAAGTTATTCAAAACCCACCCCCCTAAAGCACCAACTAAGCCAATGGATATGTTGATAATTGTCTGCGCTTCCATTTACAACCTTTCTTATTTTTATTTAACTCTTATCTTTTCAAAATTCAGCATTAGCAACTGCTGGGGTGTAATGCGGTGGTAAAACTTACTATCGAAAGGCCGCTGCCCTCCTGCCGCTAAAATGCTCGCAACCAATTCAGCGCATGACCATTTATCATCTTCTTGCCAGTTACGCTTTAGCCCGATACCAATTACACCTAACCAATCGTATTGTTTACCTAGCTGCCCAATTGCAAACGCCTCACTAGCTGCAATGTCACTCACCGGCACATGCATTACGATTGCCTTAGAAGATATAGCCAAGCGATCATTCACCTTATTCAACACAACGCCATCCCCTGCAATTGCACCAATAAGCTGAGTGTCATCAAGAATCAAATCAACATGGCTATATTCAGACCAAGTAACAAAACGGATAAGCCAAGAACCTATGTGATGCCTACGGCTGAATAGGAGCTTCATAGCATCACCATTGAATAGCTGAAACTTGCTCTGCTGTAGTGGCCGCTGCTAACTGAGCCTTTAATGATTGGCTCTTTGCAAAGTTGGCTTGCCCCTGAGCAACCATGCTGTCGTAAAATTCGTTCCATTGCTCAATGGTTTCGATAGCAACATAAGTATTGTCTATCGCCTTCCAGCCTCCAACCCAATCATTAGGCAAAGACCCTCTCGTTGCTACCCTGCCATTGATGGCATCAATGTCGCTTCGGCTTAATTGGTCACATGCAAAAACTTTACCGCTGTGTGTGAAGGTAGTTAAGTTTGCAGATAACCGCGATGCATTTATTTCTAAGTTTTTCTCATCTTTCAATACACTCAATGGCTTTGGTGGGCTGTTAATTATATTGGCCTCTTCCTCTGTAATTTCTACTGAACCATTTGGCAATAGATGTATAAAAGAAACATCATCAAGCCAGTGTGTATTGTTTTGTTGGTCTTTAAAATACATAATTTCTCCTTATCTAAGTTCGTGCCAACCTTGAATTGCCCAATTTGAAACTGTTACTGAATAAGCAACACCCGGCGGAACTACACCACTGACAAACCCAGTGTTGGTGACTGTAGACCCGTTCACTGAAGAACCAATGGTTACACCGCCAACAATGAATTGCATAGAACCACCAGACCCGCTAGTCCCCGCATAGACGTTAACTTGAATCGGCTTACCAGTAGTGTTGTAATAAGTGGTTGACACTGAACGGCTACCTGTTACGTTAGTCCACACCTGGCCGTAACCCAAGCTAGACAAAGCCGCCAATGCTTGGCCACCAGCTCCTTGAACCAAACTCAGTGCGGTAACATAAGTACCAGATGTTGCCTGTGTAGTGTCTAAGAAACCTATAACCCTATATGGCTTTGAAGATAAGGCAGATGTAGAATAAATGACGCTGGCACTATCAGCGGCGCCTGCACCACCTTCAGCAGTAGTAGATATAAGATTAGTTTCATCCAACTGAACTCCACCGGCTAGATTAACCACACCAAGATCCCAATCAGTGCCATTATCAATAGCTAGGACAGCAACTCGCCCCAACACTCCATTTGGTATGCCTAGTGTTGATCCTGACGAGATAACCAAGGTTTTGGCAGATGCTGCTGTTCTTTGTATAGGCTGCCCATTATTTAGCGTGGAATTTCTAAAGGCCCTAGTAGCTGCTGGGGCTGTAATGGTGACAGAGTTTGCTGGAGTATTAGCCACCGCTGTAAACGAGACAATATCCGCAGCAGTTGATGGTACAATAGGGAGCCCATCCTGCTTAGTTACATTAACTCGCACTACCCCAGCACCGTCTTTAAACACTTTCAACCTATCACCAGCAGCGCATATGTAACTTACACCACCATTTATATTCATTGTGGTTGCGTTATAGGTAAGAGGTAGTGCACCAACGGCCACCAATTCCATTTGCTGACCAGCATTCATAGTGAAAGCTGTGATGGCTGTTGTACCTGTGATGCGCACAGTGTTGCCGGTTGCAGCAGTTAAATCTACCGTAGATGCCGAGGCTATGTCGGAACCTGCTGCCTGACTTAGTAACCCCGTCATTATGCCGCCTGCTTTTGATAACATACCTGTTACAGCAACCATGGCTTTAGCTGCCCAGTGTTTAGCGCTAAATTCACCGGTAGTTATGGGGACATCCTCATCTTCAGATGCCCACTTCTCGGCAAGCTCTGAAGCTACTAAGGCAGAAACCGCCGATGAATCTGCATTTGATGCGGACGTGCTAGCTGCCGATGCACTTGCGGCTGCTTCAACTTTGTATGTATTAATAGTATCTAAGTAATTTTCTGAGGTAACAGAGCTTGATGCCGGAACAACTATGGAACGATCAGCGATTTCTTTCACCTGCTGAATAAGCATGGTGATTTTATCGAGAGCATTTTCAATCACTTCTGGATAGAAGCCACCTTGATTTTGCACATCGGTTTCTTGCGTATATTCAACCGCACCTAAAACGGTAAGCTTCTGACCTGTAGCAAGCGTTGAATAACTAATACTGCCACCGGGGTTCGCGTTTTGGTCCACATTCAGCGTGACGGTATAATCACTGTCTAGGACTAAGATGGTTTCAATCTCATTTGCGTCTGTAAAGATTACTTTTACATCTGATTTTGCGAATGTTTTAAAGACGAAGGGGAACGATGTAGTTACCCCATTACCATTGAATGGACCAGCTTTTCTGGTTTCTGAACTGATAGTCATGTGCGCAACTCCTTTTGCACATTTTCCATCAGTTCTATAGCCTTAAACGCACCCTAATCTTTAGGTGGGCCAGAGATTAAAGCGCCAAATATATTCACCCCTTCAACCTCACCGCGTTCAATTGCGATCATGCCTTCAATGGTTGAATTGATTTGACCTGCTGGATAGTGAAACAAGATACCGCCTGCATTATTTAGTGCTTTAAACAAAGGCATATCAACTTCACCTTGACCGCTTTGTTGACCGAATTTATATAACTCACTAAAGAATTTCAATGATGGTGGACCACTGTAACCATAAACATCACCGCCAGTTGCAACGTCAAGCGCAACACCTGCATCACGCGCTAAAATCATTTGCCCAAATATTGCACTCATTTGTTCAGTCTTATATTTTCCAAGTATGCACTCAGTATCATCCCAATCACATTCACCTTTTAGTAGGTTTTTTAACGCGACTGAGTAAATCACTGGCATCACGTTTAATAGTAATGCGGTCGCTACAAAGTCTGCAAACTCAGCAGGATTAGTTAATTTTTTAGTTCTAAAGTTTTCTACATTCAGGTTATATAAAGCTGAAAAGTAAGAGTAGAAGTTAGTAAACAGCTTCCCCCACTGCCCTCCTTTTTGAACACCTGCCAAGTCTTTAATTTCACCGCCTGTTTGCGTATCAATCACTGTCTGACCTGCAAATGAATGGGCTTTAGCTTCAATCGCCTTACGCTCATCTTCACTGCCTGCTTTTTCATATTCAAGATCAGCAAGTGCTTTTTCATAAGCGCCAACATAAGTAGGCATATCAATCATGATCTGCATTTTGCTAATCATGTAGAAATAAGAAGCCTGCAACGTTGTTAGGTTTTTACCAGCACGCACCTGATTCACAATTTCATTTATCTCACGATTTAATGTTTTAGCACGGTTGCGCATCATTGGTGAATTTTCCATTATCCACTCATGCGTTTTCACTGGATTTGTAAGAACAGTTTTAACACCATTTGATACTGCTCTAATACCCAACCTGCCCCATGATTGGAATATGCCAGATGGTTGCAGTAATGCAGTGCTCACGCGATAACCCATGCCTACGATTGATGTACCTGTTCTAACTCTTGATAATGCAACATCAATAGGGCCGGCAACTGGCGCATCACCTACGGCAATATTGCGAATGTGCTTATGGATTTCTTGTAAGGCTTCAGCCCCTAATCGCTCACGAATATTGCCATCAAGCGCAGTCACTACGCGCGTTGCATCAGTTAGCCATTCCTGCCATGCTAGTCTGTGAGTGACTTCATGAATATGGCGTGAAATGGTATCAAAGCTTAATAGTATTGGTCTGCCTTTGACTGCCTCAGCCCTAGCTTGCGTATAGCCATCGCGCGTGCCTGAGCTATTAAACGCACCTTTCATTGCCATCCGCAAATCAGTCACCGCTTCCAAGCTCTCTGATCGTGTGGACATTTGCGCATCGTACTTAGCAGGGAAATAACCACCAGCATAAGTGCCGTACTTGGTATTCACAGGTGAAGGGTCAATCCATACTGGCTCACGGCCTGTGAGTTTGCGTTCTTGTTCAGCAATCATCGGCTTGAATGTAGCGATGTAATCCCATGTGCCTTGAATAAAATCCCATTCATCCTTAGTAATGGTATCTAAAATAGCTGATGCATCTTCATTGCTAATTGATCGCGTACCTTCTAAGCCACCATCGAGTAAACGTTGACGGTTGCCATCGTTACCCCAATTCATGGCAAACATAATGCGCTGTTCGTGCGTAAGGCTGATATTCGTGCCAGGCACTATGCGCTTAATTGCATACAAGTTACCTACCGCCTTATCTAGTGTGCCTTCAATCATAGCAAATAGACGTTGCATATCATCAGTCGCCTTAGCACGTAAATCGGTTTCAAGGCTTCCTGCTTCATACATGGAATATAAAAGCATATCCTGCATCACACCTAAGTCTTTACCACCATCCAACTCACGCATAAAGCTTGAGAATTTACGGTGCGCTGCAGAAAACTCCCTGACATATCTAGCCGTTTTACCAATAAAGTCATTCGGTGTTGCACGCTCTGGCACAATGCGATTGCCATTATTATTGATTGATTCTCGCGCTTCTGCCATGCGCTCAGCAAACTCACGCTTGTCTTTAGCCGTTAGCAGTGTTTTCTTTAATCTGCCTAAGTGTTCAATGTTGCGGATAGAATCAGCCAGTGCCATGAATTGCTCAAACGGCAGGTCTTTATAACTGGTGCGCCTTGCTTCATTTAATAAATCTTCATCAATCACTGGTGACAAGCCAATTTCTTTTTGGCCTTCTACCCATTGCACTAACGATTTCCGTTTATCAAGCGCACGTAACGATTGGCCTGAGCGTAAATCAAACCTCGTTAATATGTCATCAATCTGCTCGATATATTCAATATCAAGGTTTTTGCGCACGCCATCGCTGTCAAACTTCTTAAGGTATTTAAGCGTAGCATCTACCTTATCATTCGCATCTAGCGTGGCTTTCGCTGCACGGTTATTCAATAACTGATCGCGCTTAGCTTGCACTGCAGTCTGCGTATCGCCTTTGCGCGTTGCCTTATCTGCCATTTTTGCTGATTTAGATTCAGCCCTAGTGAATTTAGATGACTTCAAATCACGCACTAATGTGCCAGCAATTTGACGATTGGCATACTCTTTCGCTGCCGCCTCTAATATTCTGCGATTTCCTAATGCTTTATTCTGCGCAGATAGCTCAGTTGCTAATACTCTCGCACGCACTTCGTTATGCACGGCCTTATCAGCCGCTTCATTCATTTTCTTAGCATCAACCAAATCACCAAACTCAGCCAACATGCGCTCATTCGTTAATCGCTCAACCAATTCTTTTGGATTCTCAGCCGCCAGTAATGATTTCACTAAATGATCGCCACTGTTAAAGCCGAATAGTTCCGCTACCGCATCTGGCGGATTGCCTGTTTGCATCACCATGCCAGTGCGACCTATGCCAAGGTTGCGCCAATCACCTTCATCACCATACATGGCCTTCATGCTATTAAGGTCTAACTTGCCTTTGCCAAACGCATCAAGCCTGACTCGCTCTTGTTCGTCATAGATTGACTCCTGCCACTTACGGTATTGCTCACCTTCTGCAAATAAGCTGTATTGACGTTCGCCTCTAGCCTCTTCAAAGAACTTATCTTCAAACTCGCGTAAATCCCATTTGCCGTTTTCATCTACGGTCAAATATTCATATTGCGCCAATGCTTCAGCCATTGCATCTGGTGACAACCCACCATCTTTACGCAATACAGGCTTACCAAATACGCCAGAATCGAATTTATCCTTAGGGTCAATTCCCCATTCAGAAGCCGCAAGCTCACGATTTAAACCACCTAGTTTAGCAATCGCGGTATATAAACTATCTTTTTCAACATCAACGCCTTTGGTTGCTTTTACCTTCTCAGCTTGTTGCGCTTTGGTTTCATCAGGGATTTGTTTCAACCATGAATAGGCTTGATAGACTGGTTGCGTCATTACTTCACGCCTAACCTGCATTCTTACTTCTCTGCGCTCTGCATCGGCTTGACGTTGTAAATCACGTAAGACACGACTACGCGCACCTTGCAACCATTTCATATCACGCAATGAACGTGCTGTTAGTTGTGTTTTGGCTTCATCGGTAGCGTCTTGCTGGTTTTGCAGGTATTCAGCGTATTCATCTACGCTCATGCCAGCATCTTCCATTGAAGCAAACATCGGCATCATGCCACGTACCGCCTGCGCTTTATTGATCGCATCCTCACTAGCTAACATACGGTCAAACACTTGGCGCACTTCAGGTGTTAAGCCAGGCTCACCGCTACGCTCAAAGAAGTTTTTGAGTGACTTGTAAGCAGACAGCATGAACGAACGTAACTTAGCAAACACTCGACTTAATTCAAGCGTAGGCGCTGTGCCTTCCATTGCGTACTGCTCAAACCCACGCGCTAGCTTCTCATGGTAGAAACGCTTTTGCTCAATGTTCATGTTGCGCCATACGTCAATTGCCGGTTGCTCAGTAGATTCAATGCCAAACCAATTAAATAACTGGTTCATATCATCTACAATCACTTGAGGCGCATCTGGCTTGCTAGCTACATCTGAATAGACTTCTAAGAAAAAGTGTCCAAGCTCATGGATAAAGGTTGAAGCATCAGCATTTTTAAGCATGGTAATGTTTGCGCCTTGCGTAATATCGTTACTGAATGAAATTTGACCGCGAGCTTGTTGCTCCGCTGGTTGATTCAGAATGTTGGCATCGTTAGGGTCGAATGTGCCACGGTTGCCAACCGCTGATTTTATTTGCTCAGGTTTGAAAGCAACATATTCATTTGTTCCACTCTCATCCGTCACAATAACGCCATCATGACCACGGCTTATAAGCTCATCTGTAGTTATATAACCGTCTTTAGGTTCGGTGCTTACATTGTAAACTTCGGTAATATATGGATTCTTTAAGCTAAGAAAAACTGGCTTTACATTGCCGCCTATCACCAATTTCTGACGGCTACTCCAAATGCTATCCGTTGCATAATCACTAGATATTTCTGCATTATTTGTAAAGTAAAACCCTTTTCCAACATACCCTTCATCTGTTTTGCCAAACTGGTTAATATCGAACTCTGTAAAATCAGCAGTTGTGCCATGATAAACAACCAACGGCTTACCATTAGCATCAACTACCTTGCTATCACCAAACCAAGCTTTAAACTCAGGCGTATCAATTTGTGATGCAGATTGATTAAACT
The DNA here is from genome assembly GCF_036401095.1 of Methylotenera sp. GTDB lineage: Bacteria > Pseudomonadota > Gammaproteobacteria > Burkholderiales > Methylophilaceae > Methylotenera. The sequence goes on along the minus strand of NZ_DASWWA010000007.1, from coordinate 166,164 downwards.
GATTATTTCCTGCCTTAGTTAATATGCCTTTGAACGCTGGTGATGTTTGATAAGCTTCAGGATTGCGCCTTAATTCATCTAGCGCTTGATGTGGGTATTCAAAGCCTAGCATCTGCTCTTTTGATAAGGCACGTAATACTGTTTTTTGTTTAAGATTGGCCGCCTCATACAATGCATCATATGCATCTTGCGGCGTGTACGTTTCATCGTAAACCACTTGTGACAACTTGGATAAACTGCTCAATGCTTCATTCTTGCCAACTATATCATTCTGTTCAAAACCATCAGCAGTTACATTGCCGCTTACTTGCAATGGATAGCGTGCGTAAGCTTCAGCAGGCGTGATGCCTAAGTTGCTTGCTAGTGTCGAATACCACGGTGCAACCAAGCCATTGACATAGGCTTGATTGTTTTGCGGTGTAAATCTACCAACTGCGTTTAATTGGCCTAGGAGGTTATCGCTCACCTCAGCAATCGATTGTGTCCATGCTTCGTTATCTTGGTATTGTTGTGCTACTTGCTCAGCCTGACGCTGCAACTCTTCTACTGCGCCATCTAATTGAGTTTGCGCTTCAAATGCACTAATGCCGTTTTCATATGCGCGTAAGTGTTGAAGTATCGCACCACCAAATTCAGTGCCAGCGATAGACGCACCAAACTCACCCACTGGTATAACCAAGTCAACACCTTGCGCGATTGCCTCTTGCAATTGCTGGTTAATCACTGGTGATGATTGCATCAAAGTATTTAGGTCAACGCCTTGCTTTTCTGCTTCTTCTACAAAGATGCGTGCATCAATGTAAACTTCATCTAAACCATTCTCACCACCTGCCTCTTGCAAGAACGTAGCAAAGTCTTGTGCTGAACGTTGCTTGAGTTTTGACTGTTCTGCTAGTTGCTGGATATTAGCAAAGGCTTGCATTGAGCTATTGGCGACATCGCTTTGATACTGCAGCTTCTCTTGTTCGGTTGAAACGTAGTTGCCAGCCACTTCAATAGACTTGGCAATTGCCACCTGTCCTGTTGTGCCGACTATGGTAGCGATGGCAGTTTGCAATGCGGCTTCAGGCCGTTCAGCAAGGTATTCACTAAACGGTTTATCTTTTTGCAGTGTGGCCCATTCGTTTAAGTCTTGCAGTACCGTAGCCGCCTGCTCACCAAACTGCTCTTGCACGTTGCTTAGCAAAATAGTTTTTAAAAACCCATCTTCACCACGCAAACCTTTAAACAAGGTGTCCACTGGAATTTTCTCAGTAGCCCATTCAACGGCCGCCTGCGAACCTGCATAAACTAATGCCTGATTAGCATCTAAACCTTGCTCACGCGCTTTGGCAAACTCTTGACCACCAGTTAATGAAACCATGGCATTTAATGCTAATGATGGATTGTTGCTTATCACGCCTGCTAATAGTGGTGGCAAATTCATACCAAGTGATTCAAAGCCGCTATTGACAGCGCGCTCAACAAAGCCTTGATCAGTCTTATCGCCAGCAATAGAATCAGCAATATTTGATTGTTGCTTGGATAAATTGAGTAAGCCTTGCTCAGCAACGCGCAATGGGTTAGCTGGTAATACTGTGCCGACTAATGGCTCTAGCAAAGGTGCTAATACCCCAAACGGTGAAGCTAATGCGCCATAAACACCTTGCCCGATTCTGCCTGTAGAGCCTGCCGCAATAGAACGGCCAAAACTTCCAACCACATCACCGATGCCGCGCTCTACAACTCTATCCCGACCACGCTCAATGATGTTACTAAACTGCTGGTCACTCATGGCACGGCTTAACTCAGAGGCTTCACGAAAGCCTTGTTTCGTTAATGCTAGTTGCTTGATTGCACTTTCTTGGCCTGCTAGTTCATCGGTAATGTCATGGCTTAGTTTTGCAAAGGCTGGATCAGAAAGCTTGCGGCCTAATACTGGTGAAGTATCGTAAAGCTCTGATACCTTTTGCGTAATGAATTTGCGTCTTACTTCATCAGGGTTACGTTCTGAAATGTCATCAGGCAAGCCAACTTGACGACCTAATGCTCTGGATTGTGCTATTTGGTCTGGATTAAATTTGGTAGCAATCCCTGTAACGGTTGCCGCACGCTTTTTCTGCGTGCTGACTACGTTATCAATCGCAGAATCTAGCCGTGATAATGGGTCATCGTTTTTGGTAACTTCCCCTGAGGCTATGTTGATTGCAGAATCTAAATCATCTAATGCCACGTTTTACCCCTTATTTGCTAAATTTGCTTTAATTGCTTTCAATTCTTCTGATGTTGGTGCGCGGCCTTTATTCTTCTCAAAGCGCTGTTTGATAGCGTCATCGCTAGGGATAAACTTATTCGCATCAGGCGTGCCGTAAAACTCGAAAGCACGGCCTTCTTTATCGTTTCTGTACCATGCACCACCCGGCACTTCACCATCAATCACCATACGATCAATAATCTTTTGCCTTGCCTCTTGATTTAATGGCTTTCCTTGCTTTTTCTGCTCAGATAGCACCGCATCACGCACAACGCTTTCAAACTTGTATTTTTCTATTTTTTCAATGCCTAAAGCACCAACGGTTAAGCTGATCTGCCCATCTAACGTGGTCACATCTTTCAATTCATCTGGCTTCTTAGCCTGCAAATCAATCAATTCTTCGCGCTTCTCTTTTGGAATCAATCTGAAATCTTCACGCAAATCACGATTCATGAATGCTTGTGGGTTATCTCTGGCTTGCTGACGAATGGCATAGTAGTTTTCCCATGCCGCATCAGTGTTCTGTTTTTCGCGCTTAGTTTCTGCTCTGTCATTGGCTACACGCACACGCTCGTTGCGCTGATATAGTTCATCATCAATAGAATCACGTTGCTGAGGCGTCAGCATTGACCATGTTTGTGCATCAACACCGCGCCTGCCTTTGCCTTGCTCTACTGCAATGGTCCAAGACCTATCAAACGCTTGCTTCTGCGCTTGCTGTTGAGCATCTTCCTGCTCTTTGAAGCGTGTTTTCACTTCATTGACGGCTAACTTCATACCGTCTGCATCATTTGCAAACTTTTCTCGCACCATAGATAAGGCTTCTGTTTCAGACTTAGCCGTACCCATTGCCGTTGATACTTCACCAAACACTTTGACGTTACGCTCTGCCACTTCAAGGCTTTTATCGAACTGACCACGCGCAGCAGGTAGCATCTGAGCGCCATATTTATTCATGTACTCGCGTGCACGTTCTGGATTGCCATCAATCATGTTTTGCAACATGCCAGAATGGTATTGGCTGGTGTATTTCAGCATATCCATCTGTGCTTTTTCAGGGGCATCACCATTTTCAGCCGCTAACTTACTGACTGTAATTTGAATGGTGCGCATCGCTTCTGATGCAAGCCCTGCATTATTTGGATCATCAAGTGCTAGTTTGATAGAGGAATCAATCGAAGCAAGTGCGCCCTCTTGTTTAGCTGCGCGTACTTGAGCATCTTGGTATTGTGATAGTGAATCTAAGGTTGAAAGCCTAACACCACGCAAACGCTCAACGTACAGTCTTTGTTGATTTGGTGTCATCTTCTCAGTGGCTTTACGTGCTGTTTCTTCCCACCACTTTTCAGCATCTTTAGCTAAGCCATCAGCCGCCAAACCTCTGCGCGTTCTCGCCTCAGTCTGAAACTGCATATAGGCTTCGCGTGTCGCTACTTCTGCATTTAAGGCTGTTGCTGTGTCCAGTTCTTCTTCACGCTTTTGTATGATTGCGCCAAAGTTATTTAAGCCTTGTGCAACTTTATTCATGTTGCCTGCTTGCGTCATTCCAGCAAATAATTCAGGCGAGGCAATAGATGATTGCTGCGCATTAGGCAATGCACGTGTTTGTTGAACGTTATTATCGTAGGTAGGAACGGTAGGCATTAGGCAAACACCGAACTAGATACACCAGCGCTATTGTTAGTGGTAAATGATGACGCTTTAGGTGCGCTCATTGCATACCACTTGCTAGCAACAACTCCTGTGGCTGGATTGGTCATAATAGATGTTGCGCCAGATAACAAAGGATTTTGAGCGTCAGCGGTCGCTTTGAGCATATTAGAATTTGAAGATGCATTTTGACCTTGCACGCGATAGCCCCATGCTTCTCTGTTTGCGTTATCACGTACAGTTAAAGCATCCTGCTCACCCATCCAATCAGTATCAGATAGAATCTGTAGGGCCGAACCTTCTGAAATGTCTAGTCCATTAGCCGCCAATCTAGCTGTTTGGCTACCTTTCATCATGGCTGTTTTGCGTCTTTGCTGTTCTTCCGCTACTTGACCACGCTTAATAGCATCTTGCGCTTGATATTCAGCAGTAATGGCATTGTTTTGAGCTACCTGAGATTGATACTCCATTGAAGCTTTCGCAGAAGCACTTTGCTGATATGCGCCCATAGCACCAAAAGCCACACTACCTACGGCCATCGCTGTTACTAAATCACACATAATTACGCCCTTAATTCAAATCTATAAAACGGATAGCCTTTAATGCCATATGGCTCAGCCTTAAAAAAGGTAAAGCCCATTAACTTAAGCCATCTGATGGTTTTCTTATTGCGAACATCACACCAGTTGGTTAGCACAGGCGATACACTTAACATAGCTTTAATATACTCTTGGCTATGCCTGATAAACGCACCCTTGTTTTTGGCGATTAGGTCTGTGCCTAGCATCCATATCAGTGAGGTATCAGATAACAAACCAAGTGGATGCATCCCAAATAGGCACACAAATTCACCATCTGCATAGATGGCCCACTTGTACTTTGATTTGTTGTAAGAAAGCTGAATCGCTTTTTGATAGTCGCCATGTGAAGCTTCAAGCTCTTGCTTATCATCATGGCGAATGTTGGCAATGAGTAAATCAACATCAACTTGCGTAGGCACTCTAAGCTCAACCTGCACCGAATCTTTAGCCACCTAGCGCCACTTCCATCACCATGCTTAAAATTGTCACTGGCAAAGGGTCTGTTTGCTGAATCACCACTTGACCGCTACTGTTCCAATTCGGCTTGATTGGTATATCAAGCTCGTCTGTGATCCAGTTTGGCGGTGATCCGTAAGGCTCAATTGTTCTTTGCTTAAATTGCACTAGATTATCAGTGTCGTAGCCGACCATCAGGCCACTTGTGCGATAGACGCGCAAGCAAGTTTCATTGACGTTCTTCACCATGCCTTGACCAAGCGCAGGACCTTCAAAGCTTACCGGCAATGTTTTAATCCGTGAGATGATGGATAAGCCAACGTGGACCAATGTGGCTGATTGCGGTAAGGTGATTTGCCCATTCTCTACCGTTAAGTTTTTGACCACCGCACCATTTGATAAGGCCACTACGGTTTTACCTTCCAAGTGATGCAAGCCCTTAATCACAGTAGCCGCAGATCCGCTATAAGTTAAGCCAGAATCTACGATAAAGCTTTCCTCTAGGGTATCAACTAGCCTATCTGATAAACGCTCGATATAGCGCACCACTTCATTATCAATGGTCCGTTTAATTGACGCATAAAGCACATCACGCCCATTTTCATTGACTGCAGCAATAGATTCAAATAGCCCATCGGTTTCATGTTGATGCCATGCAAATACCTTTTGCTCAGGCATGTAAGTAATGCCAAGCAATTTACCATCATCACGCACCACCCATACAATAGGCACTGGTGTTCTGGTCAAGCACATATCTACTATGGTATAGCCATCGAATAAATGCGGTGCAATCAACGATAGGTCGTTAGATTTAAAGCCGTTAGCTTCAAAGTTATAGGCTAAATCATGCAAGCGCCCAGACTGCGCACGCACATAAATGCCACTATTGTTCACCACGACTGGCTGAACATCGGTGCAACCATTGTAAGACTGAGGGCGCACGGTCACGGATGATGGCGTTAATGCATCACTGTTTTGCGTGCTAATCTTCCATTCACCGCCACTAGTTAGTATGAGCAATTCGGTTAATGGCACAATATTTCTAATGCGCTGCACTTCACGTGAAACAATACGCAGTGCAATTGCATCATCATCTTGCGTAGGAATCGAGTAGTTTAGGTTTGATTCTGTGGCTGAGCGCGTCATCCATAGGTTTTGTGGCTTATTATTCGTGCCGCCAAAACATCTGCGTTGCTCAAAATAAGATACTGCGCCAGGGTAATTATTTGCACCGCTAAATGGGTTTTCAGCTTCAGGTGGCGTGCGTGTCACATCAGAAATAATATTGTCATCTACAAAGCTAGTACCAGACGCTTGCCCAATGTAACCAAATAGACCGTTCTTTTCTTTGTAAACGTTGTATCGAATCGCACCAGTGACCGCAGTCCATGAGATTGTGTTTTTATTGCCTGCTGTTGCAAGATTGTTAGACGCAGAGTGCGCTGTTGATGCTACTGATTCTTCAAGCGATTCATCAGACACTGCAGTTACCACGTAGTTATAAACAACACTTCCAGTGCCGGTGGTTGCCACTGCTGCCACACCAGTTGGCACACTAATGCTAGGAACGAAACTAATATTAGTCAGTGTAAACGTGGTTGATGTGGTTCTATCAAGCTCAGCAGGTGGATAACTAGGATGCACTAAAGTTAACGTGTCAGCCGATTGCACGTAATGAATATTGAACAAGTCAGCTTCAAGGTAAGGTGATGCTATTTCATAAACCTCAGCAATCGTGCCGCCTGATACATAAGGCGTGAATCCTGTTGTATTGATGTAATTCCCACGCAGGTCTTTAAGCTTGAATGTATTTGCGCCTGCATCTACATCAGAAACCACGACATAACGACCATTTAATTCCACCATGCCTGTAATACCAGACAAATAAAACCATGTGCCATTTGCAGGGTCGGCGCCTGAGTAGGTCAATACGCCTTCGGCTGCTTGCGTAATTGCACTGATATTCTGACCAGTTTTAAGTAGAGTACCGCCATTCGTATGAAAACGAATGTACTGATTGCCAAACTCTAATATGTAGGTTTGCTCAGTGCTGAATGCAAATTCAATGAGATTGGCTTTCTTATCCTGAAACTTGGTTTGCAGAATGTAGCTAAAGCCTGAGCGATTCTGTGCCGGGCCATGTGGTAGCACAACAAAGTTTAAGCACTCAGCTAAGCCAGATTGATATTTGTCTAGGTCAATACGCCCAAATAATTCAGGTGCAATCTCACCGCCAACAAAACTACGTTGTATGGTTTTGGTTGATGGCATTATTTTGGCGATTCCGATTCATCTGCAAATGGGCTTTTACCATCTTTAAGACGCTTCTTTGCATGATTTACTGCTACGTCAATTATGTCATCAGGTGGAGCTTCACCATCTGGTAAAGACAAAAGAACGTCAATTTGCTTTTTTGATAATGTTGGAACTAGCAAAGGTATTTCTGTTTCACCTTTACCAAAATCAACACCTATTGATATTTCTGTTGATATATTGCCATCAGGCCGCTTCAACACACCAAGGAATCCTTTACCCTTCTTTGTGCCATCAACCCTATTGCCGAAGTTGGTGTTTTCGTAGAATTTTTCTAATTCCATAGCTAGTCTCTTAAAATGCGACCATTCGCATCGTAAACACTGCGCTGGTCTGATACGCCATAGGATTGCACCCAAGATGGTACGTGTGACTTCTGTGCGTCATAGTTGCGCGCTGCCGCATCTTTACCTGCTGCAACGTTCATCATCTGCATAGCTTTGTTATACATGGCATCAGCGATTTTTAAGCCAGTGTCACCTTTAATTAATGGACCAGCCAAGAAGCTAGCCAGCAGATAGGATAGCGTATTGATAAATAGCGGCGTGTACTTGGTGGTGTCAGTTATCAGCGCAATGTATTTAAGCGTTGCGTTTTCAATATTTGTGAATAGGATTAACTGCCCGGCCTCGTTGGTTTCAATAATGAATGGTTGCTGATCTGCTTCGCTCGTAGATTGTTCAGGATAGATAGACAAGGCGCGAATGTAGTTAGACGGAATCGCATAGGCAAAAGCCCACGCATCAGGCGCTACATCAGATGTTTCTGCTAGTGAAATACGTTTTGTAGCGAAGTTCCACGGGTGCAATTCAAGCAGTGTATCGCGTGCAATAGGATAAAAGCGTTTTGCCTGCTCTGCCTGCGCAGAACCCTCAGGTGGGTCTATGCTGGTAACAGTAGCAGAATCGCCTAGCTTACCTAGCGAGAGATTTACAATGTCAACAACTGAGGCCATGACTACCCTTAAACAAAAAACCAAGAAAAATAAGATAGAAATACGCTAATCACCATGACCGCGCCAAGTATCTTATTTGCCAATGGGACTAATTCGCCATCTGTGCCACATCGGATTGATTCAAGAACGTAAGCAGAAGCCATGCTGATAATCGCCAACGCAACGCCAACCTTGTTGATTGAAAATAGATTTAATAACAAGGCCCAATTAACTAAAAAGTAGCCGATTACAACGCCATTGATATAATTGATATTCATTGCATGCCTCTCGTTGATATTCTTGCAAGAGAATCTCTATGAAATCCCCTTGCAAGAAGGGCTAATGAAAGCCCTTCTTTATTTAGCTACCTGCTGATTCGTCACCACCAGATGCACCTTGCGATGCTTTTGCTTCTGCAATAGCGCCTTCTAGTTTTGGAATGCCCCAATTACGTGACACACCTTCAATACCCAGCTCTTTTGCTTCTGCGATTAAGGCATCTTTCAATTCTGATTCGTCACCACCAGATGCTTCGGTTTTTGCCGGCACATCTTTCAGCACCTTCATCCACTTACCAACTTTAATGTTGTCAGGGATAACGAAAACAGAACCTGCACGGCGGCGCACGCCATCGTAAAACCCTTGCGTTAATGCTTCTACTTTTTTAGGCATCATCTACCCCTTAAATAGCGTTAGCGTATGACTTCCACTTTTGAACATCAGTGGTTAGGAACGCATTAATCTTACCGGCTGTGATAGCTGCCGTACCTGTTACCTGCAAGATGCCTAAGTAACGCTCGTAAGCGTTACCTTCTAGCGCTAATGGCACCGCAAACAGCGTCACACCTGGAATCAGTGTTGTAGTGTCTGTGGTTAAGCTGGTAGGGAATGCAGGCGAAGTGTTATGCACTGTTGCCGAGCCGTCAGTAGCAATTGCCGCTTGCGCGTCAGAAGCCACGACAAACTGCACCGTACCTGCAGAGCCAGCCTCAATGCCAGTATCAACTGAGATAACTAGATACAATGGCTGACCGTTGCCAATATCACGCGCCACTGACAAATCAATCTGATTGCCGATTAGGTAAGTACCTGGTGCGCCAGTGTTAAGGCTGACTGCATCAGCAATCTCTGTTCTTTGGTCTAAAATCATGATAAATCCTCTCTATTTAGCTTGCGATTAAACGCCAGCTTCTGTGTTAGTGATCGCATCGCAACGGCGGAATGGGATGCCTTCAAACATGGTCACGTGTTTGCCACCTACTGTTTCCATCGTCAAGGTTGATGCTGCTACCTTGTTAGCGATTTGGCGCTTCAAGAAGCTCATTGTGTTGCGATTGCCATAGAACACTGGGCGACAACCGTTCAATGATGGCAACAACTCAGTTGCTTGTGATAGCAGATCAATCAAGTCAGGGCCTGCTGATGCATTCTTGGTCAAATCTTCGGCATTGAAGTTAATGCGAACCACGTAGCGCCAGTCACGTACAGATAAGCCGCAATCCCAACGATAGTGAGAACGGTAGCCCTGCATGCGGCCGCCGTTGCCATCCACGTTTTCGATAGTTACTTCGCCTAAGTCTTGCATTTGCAAGCCAGCTTTTGAGCCTTTAGGGAAAATGCCGTGAACAGTGTTAGCACCCCAGCCGACCAACCAGATCGATGAGTTGTCAGTACCGTCCGGTGTAGTCACATCACCTAAGATGTTTTCACCGTTCTGAGCTGACTTGCTGTTATAGCGCGCAGCTAAACCAACGAACTCTTCCGGGGCGTTTGCGTCACCGTAAATTAGCGTAGAAGCGAACTCTTGGTTCATGCCTTCAATGTGCGCCAAATCTTCCGACATACGGAATGATGCGGTATTGCCGTTTAGGTCAGCCAAGGCTTTATCTACCTCAGCGTAAGCTTCCAGCATGCCGCAAGCATCTGTTACTTGTACGGTTGTTGATTTGGTAGGTTGCACGCCGCCGTACAATTTACGCCATGTAGGTGCCGGCAAGCCTGTACGAATAGTTGTGCGATGGCCTGTAGGTAAGTTACCTTCTTGCCACACCATGTCGTCTAGGATAGGGTTTTGCTGGTTAAGAATTTCGACAATCGTTGCAATTTTATCGTCAGGATCTAAACGTTTTGTAAAGTCTAGAAGCGTTGGGTGAATTGTGCTTAATGCAGCCATGATTATTACCTCTCTTTATTTCATATTTGGGAACATAACGCTTGCGGCATCTTTTGTTTCTTTAGATGAACCGTTGCTAACCACAAGCACGTCATTACTTACCGACTTACCAATGTTGTAAAAAGCCTTCACGATCGCCGGGTGGTTTCCAAAGCCTGTTGATTGCAGTAAATCTTTCAGGTCTTGACCGCCAAACTTGTCAAGCGCCTGTTTAGCCAGTGCAATGTTTTCATCAAACTTTTCACCGCCTAACTCTTTATCTGCTTTCACATCCTCTGCCCATTGATCTACTTGCGTCTGCCATTGGTCTGCTTGTTGCTGTTGCATCTTCACGCCCAAATCAGCGAATTTCTGCGCAGCGTCTTTGCTTAAACCGTTCTCTTTCGCAAGTGCCTTTAATTCACCAGCCAGTTCCTCATTTGCGGTAAAGCCCTCAGGTAAAGTGAAGTCGTAATCAACATCATTTGGCTGGTTCTCAGCCGTTGAATCTTCACTCTTTGAACCATCTGCCTGCGTGTCGGTAGTTGCAGTGGATGTTTCGGCTTGTGCTTCTGTGGTCTGCAAGGTTGTAGCGTCTGCACTAGCTTCAGCGTTGGTGTCACCCTGAGCTGTTGCTGTATCTTCAGTTGCCATCTTCTTTAAACTCCTTTAGTAAATTAGCGTAGCTGTCAGGTGATACCGCTTGCACTTCTGCAATCACGTATTGCCCAACATTCATTTCACCGCACCGAAAATACGTTTCACTGTTGCCAGTGAATGGGTTGCGATATACGCCTGTTTTAGCAAGCAGCCTGTTAATCACTCTACGCCCTCGCTGATCGCTCAATACAAAACGCAAATCTTCAAGCTCTTTTAATCGCTTGTTCTTTTGCTCTTTGCTGGCATCAGTGGATATGTCAGCGCTTAATGGGTCGTAGTCTTGCTTGCTCATGACTAAAGAATAAAGCCAATAAAAAAAGGTAAACGCACCCCTACAGGCGTAAAAAAAGCCCACCGAAGTGAGCTTGATTTAATCTAACTTGTACTAAACAAGTTTTCGATAGAAGAACGTAACGTTTAATGTGCCGCCAATCGTGGCATGTAAACCATTTACTCCATTGGCAGGGAATGTATGAAAGCAGACTGCTGGTGTAATAGTGCCACCTAAAGCATCACCACTTGAACCGCCGCTTTTTAATACAATAGTGCCTGATGTTGTGCTATTCACATAAAAGCCAATCAGTTCAGAGTGAGCAGTAGAAATGTCACCTGTCGCTGTTAAATTAGTTGATAAAGACATTTTATTACTCCTCGTTATGTTGTATAGCCAGTAAGGCCTTGCATGACATCGGCTAAAGCGTTGCTGTTACCTGCTTCAGTTTCAATGCTTCCAATCTTTGCGGCAGCATCAGCCATCGGTTGCATCATTGCCATTTGTTGCTGTTGTGCCATTTGCTCTTGCCTGCTCTTACGAATGATTGCCACCTTGTCATCGGCAACCAGTACGCTTGGATCAACACCTAATCGCTGTGCATACACATCGGCAAACTGGTCAGCATCAAACTTATCAAGCACATCTGGTTTCATTTGCGCAATTGAGCCTATTGTCATGGCATAGCGGTCAAGCGAACCTAAGCCTACTAATTGCTGAGCCTGTGCCAATGTTGATACAAAATCTACTTGTAGGTTCTGGCCTGATAACTCTTGCGGTGCCGGCGGTAAGATTCCTGCTTGCACCATTCGCGCAAAGGTAATATCAATGAGTGGGTTAAGCATTTCATTATGTAAACGCTCTAACACTGGCCCAACCATCAGCATCTTCTCTTCGTGGCGCTCTGCTACTTCGGTAGCCGTAATGCCTGACCTGTTGTCGTTGGCAAGCATTAAGAACAAGTCAGCATAGAACGCTTGGTCAATTCTGCGTTCTGTTCTGTCAATGTCCATCATCAGGTATTGCTGATTTAAATTGACCTCAAACTGCGTTTTGATGCCGCTATTCTGTGAGCTTGAATCGTAGTATGCAACACCGCCAGGTAAGCTATTGATCTCTTGCCCTTTCATGTTGATTGGTATCTGAATAGGCGGCTTAGTCTGATAGTCAATACACTGCGCATTACGAAGCTCTTTATGTTGCAGTGACTTCACATCACCCAATGCTTCCATGCCTGGTGAACTGCCATACACATCGCCTTGCAACACCATCCAGCGAGGTGCTAAGCCTGGGAACTCATCGAAACCTGATTCACGTAATAACTTGCTACCATCGGCTGCGGCTTCAAAGTAAACAGACTTGAATGCTTTGTTCTTAGCATCTTTCTTGCCATACTCACGATCATAACGTGGCTCGACCAGATGAATCACTGTCACCCATTGATCTAGGTTGCCTGCATCATACTTGTTGATAATGTTGGTGCTGACATTCTCTTTGCCAAACTCTTGAATCACTTGGCTAACTGTCATCGGTATTTCACGATAAACGGTTTTAACCTGCTGATTAGAATCAATGGCTAATGCGTACTCGCCTACGGTCATCGGGAAGTGGCGCAACACATCATCAAAATTAGGTGAAACAAAGGTAAACGCTGTGCCATACGCACCAAGCTCTAAATACATTTGATGCAGTGAATTGTAGGTATTTGAACGCGCAAATATCTCGCGCATGATGCGTGAGGTCTTATCAAGCCATACCCTAACTGGTTCAAACTCCATCAAGTCGGTATCAGGCGTGGCTAATCTAAACCACGGCCTAGCTGGTGAAGTCATGCCGGCCATCATGCCAGAAGCCAACGTGTTTAATGCGCGTGTCGCTTTTGAGTTGATGATGTTGTTGTGTTTCTTTTTGCCGTTATTGCGGTCTGATTCAAAGAAGCGACCAGTGCGAGGCATGATGTGGTCGCTAATCTCGCGCCAGTGGGTTAGGTAGCTACTGCGCTCATTCCATAAAGCCTGTTTACGCTTGAGGTATCGCTCTCGTTTCAGCTCTTCCATTATAGCAATGTCCTTCTCTGTGCGTTTTGGCGAATACTTGCTGATGTAGTGCCAGATTCATTGCCTAACCTTAACTTGTCAGCGAGCTTGGCTTGCTGAGTGGCTAGACGCATATAGCCTTCTGTGCGCGTGCCATTTCTAAATTCAGCAAGTGGCGCACCTTGATTTGTACTGAACACAACCTCAGACCCATCAGGAATGTCACCTGATTTGCTGGCTCCATCAAAAACAATGCCACCTACATCAATGTAATAACCACGCTCTGCGCCTGGCTGATTCATTACGCCGGCATCCCTAGCAACCACATCTTCGTAATCGTTGGAATAGCCAACTTTCTTGCGCTCTATCTCTGGGATAAAGCCTTGAACCTTGCCATTTTTATAAACGAACTTGCTGATTGAATCGGATAGGCGAACATCAGGTGACATTGATCCGTACATGTAATTGCTCATGCGCTGTTTTTGATTTGCTTGGAATTGTTGCATCAGGCCTTGATATTGATTAACGTCAACCTTAGCGCCATTTGGTAAACCATCAGCGGCAATCAATCCGTTCTGATCCCATTTGTAGGCCATGATTAACCACCTAGCAAGGTGCTAGCGCCCAATTGACCTTGTGGCACTGCATCACCGCTTGAGCCAGTTAAAATGGTGCCTGAGTTTGTTGCTCCGCGAGAGCTAGCAATGTTTTTACGTTTGAATGTTTCCTGCTCCGGCGCTTTCTCTGCTTGAGGTGGCACAATTGGCGGCGGTGCTGCTGGTATTTTTGGTGTACTTCCTAATCCACACATGGCAAAACTCCTATGACGTTATGTGTGGATTTTATGGCTGACTAGGAAATGCTAACGCACCCTAATAGTTGGCGAGTGGGTCGTACTCTCGATTGTTATTATTGACTGCGCCATGTGCGAACTTCTCAATAGCGCTACGTGGTTTCTTCACTACTGGCATAGCAAAGCTTAATACTAGAGAATCGGCCTTGTTTGGTGATGGCTGCCCTCGCTTCTTCATATCTTTCTTAGATTCAATCTGAATTTTACCGTCTAATCTGGGCACTGTTTCAGGGCCAATCAACTCGCGGTAAAGCTCTTGGTCATTTGGTATTGCGCCACCTTCTTTCAGCCAATCACGTGCGAGCTTCCACATTTCAGCACGCTTATTCAAGCATCCTGCATCACCTGATTCACCACTAAACCACACAATTTGCCATGATCTTCCCATCGTTCTGCCTGCTGAGATAATGCCAGTACCATAGCCACCATCCACAAACACGGCATCGGCCTGATGCTCATCTTCTAGCTGAGCAATGATGTTAGCGACATAAATATCATTATCGTTCTTAGGCATAGTCCTGAGTATTTCAAACTTCAACCCTTGCCGCATTGATATAACAAGCGCATCGTCACCTTCCCACGCAGGATCACAGGTAATAATGCGCGGTGCAAAATCGTATTGGTCTTTGCGTAAGTGCTTATTGAAGGCATTATCAACATCATTGGTTGAAATGAATTGCTTGAGTGATAGTGAAGGGAACATACCGCGCACGCGCACCTTTACAAAGTCGCTATTCTCGCCATAATCTTCCACCCATTCAGCAATCAGCTTCTTATTGGTAAGCTTTACTGTACGTGAATCTACTTGGCGCGTATTCCATCGGGTGCGCTGTCCATTAAAGCAACTATGAAACTTGCCGCTGTTACGTGTTGGGTTACCGAAAGCAAATACCATTGGCTCACCATCGGTTAAACCACCCTCTGCCACTTCCCAAATCACATCAGGCACGGCAGAAGCTTCATCGAAGATATAAAACGAGGTAGAGTTAGCCGCGTGCTGTCCAGCAAATGATTCTGAGTTTTCTTCACGGCAAGTTTGCGCAGAGCAAAACCATGATTCAGGCGCTTCTTTGTGATAAAGCTTAGTGGTGTTTATTTCAAACCAATGAGCAGTGATGGATAGCTTTACCCACTTTTGAATCTGTGCCCATGTTTTAGTTTCAAGCTGTGCGCCAGTGTTTGCAGTCACAGTGCCTTGCGCATAGGGTCTGGTTGACATAATCCATGATACTAACCAACCAGTCATTGCAGATTTACCAATACCGTGGCCAGAGCTTACCGCCTCACGAATCGCATCAACGGCATTAACACCATCAAAGCCATTTGCTTTAACTTGCTTGCTGATGTTATCAAGAAACTCACACGCCCATACATCAGGTCCATATTTACACTTGAATCTCGATTTGTATGGTTCTTCAAGCTCAACCAATTGCAATGCAGGGTTACTATCCCAAGGAAATGCAAATATAACGTAGCCTAATGCATCGTCATAATACTTGCCTATCTCACGCGCTAAATCAACATCTGCCTTACTGAACACGCGCTCTCGCTTTCGCTATCTCGTTAGCTAAACTGATTTCGCCAGTAATCTCAACTTTCTCTGTAACAAAACCAAGCAACTTAGCCTTTGACATTGTTGCTTGATTAGCCGCACCAGCTTGCACGGTTTCAGCGCATAAAGCAGCCTTTCTATTTTCATCAAGCTCATTAAGAATATCATCTAGCGTTTCTTCTCTGCGCTTTTGAGCGTCTTTTAAGCGTTCATCAATATAAGACTTCACCTTAACACTTGTTAACAGCCTGGATGCTTGTTGTTCAGCAGTCTTATGCGAGAATCCAGCAGCAATAGCCGCACGTTTACCGTTGCGGTCTATTAACCATTCATCTGCAAATATTTTATGATTAGGCCTTAACTTACCCATGACTACACCCTACCCCATCCAATCAATCATTAGCGCACCGCTCATATTTGCCAGCGCTTTTTCATATTCTTATTTGCATCAATAGCGGCAGCCAACAAACCTAATGGCGAAAGCTCTTGAATTGGCGTACCCATGTAAGTGATAACCTCACCGGACTCTTGGTAATCTTGAATTGTTTTTTTGTAAAGAAAAGTATGCTGCTGTGATTCAGTCTTATTTTCTTGAGTTAAAAGATATTCAATGATTGCATTGGTGAAGTTAATAACGTTATCTGTGCAACCACCATAATCTGAGACAAGACAATCATCTTTGCTTAGGTCTTTATCAGCAATGCCGTGAAGTAACGCCAACTCAAATATTTTTTCTCGCTTCATATAAATCCTTTTTAATTGCACCAAGTGCGATAACTTAATATATCACGTACCGTTCTAATGCTCACCTTAGCAAGCTTGGATAGTCTCTTGTAACCCCACTGAAACACCTCATGTAGATGCCTAAGCATATCCACCTGATTTGAAGTTAATTTGTGTTTGTGATGTGATTCACCGTATCTTGAATTTTTCATGCTATTCACTCCTTAACCTATCAGGCAAAATTACCTCGTCACCACTAAAAACCATTTCATGCGCAAACTTCTTTGCACCACCAGGCAGATGCACTAGATAGCCTTGATTCTTAATCACTGTGTAGCAACACTTAATTCCATTAACGACGATGACTTCTGAATCTGTCCAGCTTGATGTTTTATTATTGAAAATGGCTTCTAGCTGTTTATTCATCTAAAACATCCCCATGGTTGACGCGATATGCACCTTGCCTGTTCTAGTTGGCGCTCTTGGTACATGGCGCATTGGCACAACCATCACACCTCTTACATAAGCAGGTTTCACCTCTGTCTTATCCGTGCTTTTATTCTTAATCACTTTAGCTTCTGGATAAACGTAAACATCCTTGATCGCTTTCCATAACTTACAAGATCTCGTTCCTGGCTTCTTGTAAAGTCCTGCTTCTTGCAGATAGCCGTTATCTTTCAATTCATAAAAGTGATAATTGATTCTTGGCACTGAAACATCTTGATCAATGGCTAAGTGCATTTGTCCAAATGTCGCACCACCCTCACGTTTAAAGAAGTCGAGCATCCTCTGGCGATACTCCGTTACCTCTTTAGCAATTTCTTCTTGCAATCTAATACCTTTGCCTTTGATGTACCCCATTACGCTGCTAACCTCTCTTGTTTTTCTTGGCTCAGTTCAATTACTGTTGCACTTTGTGATTTGTTATAGCCGCGCTTGATTGTGATTGGCTCAAATAGCTTGTCATCAACGCCGATTGCACGCGATACGCCATCAATCTTGCTCTTTACGCATGCCAGTAAGTTGTCTAGGTCACGATGGCGCTTATCGTTTTGCACAAAGGTTATAGTTAGCGCTATCTTGTCATCACGGAACTTTTGCCCGGTCATTGCCATTTTTGTTCGATAAAACGCTTCGCTGAATGCACTGTCTTTTGCACCTTTGGTTGCGCCCCAATGTCTGCCGTTTTTACGGTTAGGCATTAGTGACATATCTGGATAGGCCAGCTCAATAATCACATCAATCCTTTTTCTTTTAACTTAATCTGTGTTTCGATCACGCCTTCTAGGTGCGCGAGTTTTAATTCTGTTTTGCTGTAATTTGTCTTAACTCTTCCGTCCACTGCGTCATGGCAACATGAACAAGCGTAAGCGCCGAACTGATCTTCCACCTTGATTCCTACGCCATGCCCAAAACGAACACCATTCAAATGTGCAAATACAACTGTTTCAGGGTTGCGGTTGCAAACGCCACCTAAACGGATGGTGCAATCTTCACCACGAGCGCTTTTTGTTATCTCGCTCATGCAAACCTCAACATCTTCTCAACTACGTTATTAACCTCTTCGCGGCCTGCGTATGTGCTCAGAACATCAGCAAGCAATACATCAAGGCAGCGGTTATAAACTTCTTCAAACTCTGGCTGCTCCATCCTTGCGAAGCTAATTGACTTAGGCTCTAGCCTTAAGCGGCCATCAAGCCCGAATGTCTGCTCATAGAACCCTGCTGCAATCAGCACATCAGCGCGGAATATTTCAAAGTTCTTTTGGACTTCGCGGCCTTTGTAGCTTTTATGCTTGCGTTGAGGTTCCCATGCATCAAAGCCTAGGTTCAACATTGCGAAAAACTTGCGGTGATGGCGGCTATTGCGTGGTAACTTTGCTTCGATAGAACACAACTCACCCTCTTCAAGTCTGCTTAAGCGCGTCTTGAAGTTTTTGTAAGCAACCTGATCGGCTTCACTCATTCCGCGAAGTGAGCCGTCTGGTAGCTTTACTAGGGTGATAGTGGTCATCCCATACTCTCCAAAAACATTACACAAGACTTAGCCAATCTCTGCTCTTTGGTCTTACGTGGCTTATCTGCAATCTGGTTCATGACCATTGATAGCGTTTGATGCTCTTTGGCTGCACGTAGAACAACATCAATTGCCATACCTATTTCGGTAGGGTTGTGTTGAGGCATTAAACGCCCTCTGCGCCATTGGTTATGGGCTTCTAGTGTTTTGATGGCTTGGTCTAGCTTCATCCCTACCACCCCAACTTTGCAGGTTCTTCTACAGCACGCTCTTTTGCCTCAAACTTAGGGCAAGCCTTAGCCAGCCAAAAGTCTTTGAAGTTAGCGCGAACAGGGTTAGGCTCGAAACGCTTGCAAAACTCACGGTCTGCGCATACGTGTGTGCCTACTGGTGATTGTCCACGGCAATTTTCGTAACTGTTGATTGGTGCTGGCTTCATACTTAAACTAACTCCGTTAATGTTGGTTGATAATCCCACTCACGCGCATTTTTCAAAGAGCTGAGTAAGTTTTCGTCAAATAGATGACTACGCTCTGGTAGCGATTCATGCTCACCGTTAATGTCGTAATACTTACCGTCTATCTCAGTGAATACATGGCCGATCACTGGGTCATACCACGCAACAGCTTGTGGGTATAAATCAGATAGCATTAGGTAAAGCTGATAGCATTTGCCCTGTGTAAACATCACATCTGCTTGTTTGATGTTTTTGCGCATCGCGGTTAATAAAATGATTGGTGTAATCATCACTAGCCTTGTTTAAAAAGTTGTTTAATCTCAGCCCTTGATTGAGCTACCGTCTTTACTGCCTTCACTTCACTCTCCCCGTTAGCTTTCTTTTCACCAGTGAATACTTGCGTTCCATTTGTTGCGCGGTAGGTGAAGCTAAAACCTGCCGCATGCATTTCATTGATGAATTGATTGCAGGTTTTATCGGTCATGCAATCAATCTCATTTGTGAACTACCACCCCACTGATCAGCCATAGCATCAGCTATACCTTGAAAGGTTTTACTTCTTTCTTTCCATCTGTTCGCACTGGGCGGTAAGTAATGCAACCGCATGCGCTCTTTCTCTGGAAGTGCCATTGTTTTTATCTTTACATCATCAGTTGGCTTTAGCGCCGGCAATCCTTTAAGCCATAAACAAGTTGCTTTAGTTTCAGTGTGGCCAAACATGTACGGCTGAATAATCTGGTCTGGCTTCCTGTATAAACTGCTCATGATGCAAACAGGGTTTTCTATTGCGATCATTGGAATATCAGATTTGATCAACTTCATAAAAAAACTAATTGAAGCCGCTTGCCTGCCATCCATACGCTTTTCTTTAAACCATGCCGCGCCACTTACTGCTAAATCCGTGCAAGGTGGATGAGCTATCATCAAATCCCAACACCCATCAATTACATCAAATACATCGCCTTGGTAATGTGGGCCAGGCGCGTCAGTTGGCAAAAGGTCACAACTCATAGCATCATGCCCCCCCCCTAATGAATGCATCGCGCACAATTCCTGAATATTCGCAGGCGACTAAAACTCTCATGCCCCCACCTGCCAAACCTGTTTCTTATTCGGATTAATCACAAACTTAACCGCCTCTGGCTTACGTTTTGCCTTGCTAACCTGTGCCGATTGCTTGAAGCTCAATGGCGCAGGCAATTTCACTAAGCCTTGCTTGTTGACTTTCTCAAGCATGTAGTTTGATATACCAACCCCCTTGGCAATCTCTGTGCGGTTAGCTCTTGGGTTATTAGCCATGTAATCGTTTATTGCTTTTACTGTTTGCTCGGTGCTCATGCTGCTATCGCCACTTTCGTAGTTAAGTTTTCAGCAACAGAGCTAAACTCAAGCGATGGTTTATCTGTGCCACCTAGCATTACGATTTCTGCCTGTTGTTTATTCCCGATAAATACTGGTTGTGTAGGTTTAAATCCGTTTGGTAAATTGTGTGCGTCATAAATACCTATCAGGGTTTTTGGATAATCAGGCTTCTCGCCTCTGGCTTTAAATCCTCGGTAGCGATTCTCAAACTCTTTCGCCACAAAAGGCCATTCATCTTCCGATCTACGGCCTAAACCTAACCACCCACCCATATCCTGCAAAACTCTGTGAATGATTGGATCATCAAACACGACGGTTGAGCCTGTGCCCACCTGTCTAACCGCTTTATCAACCTTTGCCCATGCGTTTAATGCGCTGTCTTGCGTTGAGCCTTGCAGCATTTTCACAATGTCGGCTATTTTCGGCATGAACATACCGTTGTCAGGATTCCTAACGTGGCGGAATAGCGCTTGCTGTACTGCAGGAAAATCGAAATCAATCAAACCTTGCCAGTACAAAACTTTTGCACCTTCGCTGATTGGCTTTCCGTATTGCTCAGACACAACACCAAGCAACTCACAAAAGTCATCAAAGTGTTCTTGCTTCATGGGTAATGTCCTTTTCTTTAGATTGAATGCCAAACAGCTTCTTACGCGCCAATTCGGTAGTGATTTTGTTTTGTTCTGCGATTGATTGATTGCGTGTTAAGTTTTTTTCCTGCACCCAAGCTGAGTTAAAACCAACCCAATTACGCTCACAGCAAGTGATAAGCGCCTGCTCTAGCGTGTAGCCAGCTTTATGTGCCTCCCTAACTAATCCATCAAATACCGTTTGAGATACGGCAGGTGCTTTTTTTGCTTTTCGTACAGCAAGATAATCACTAACAACTTGTGGATTTACGCCAATAAAAAATTCAATTTTCTTCTGTGCTTTTTTACTGGTAGATTCAATTGATAGGTTATTGGTAGATTCAATGGTAGATTCAGTGTCGGCATTTACCGACTGGTAGGTGTCGGCATTTACCGACTGGGTAGTCGGCAAATCACTACTGGTAGGTGTCGGCTTTTTCCTACTTGTCGGCATTCCACTACCAGTCGGTTTATTGCTACTGGTTTTTTCATGCTTACCTGTCGGCAAATCACTACTGGTTTCGTGGCGTTCATTTACACCTAATAATGTAAATTTGTTGCCTTTTCCTAGCTCTCTTTTTACTGATAGTAGGTTTAGGTTTTCCAAGTCATCTATGGCCTTGAAAATTGTTTCACGATACAAACCAGTATCGTTTACCAATCTTGCTGTAGATGGGTAGCAGTGATGGTTTTCATCAGCACGATCAGCTAATGAAAGTAATACAAGCTTTTGCGTAGCAGTCACTTTCTGCTGCCATGCCCAGCGTGTAGCGTCTAAGCTCATTTAAGCTGCCGCCTTTAACTTCAAAGCTTCAACTGTCTTATTTGTGAGTGGGTCTTTCACCTTGCCAGCGATCTCAATAACCACATCAATCATTGAATTAACACGAGCGGATACGGTTGAAATTTCAACGCCTGATAGCATTGCCAACTGTCTGCGTGTATAGATTGTTTCAGGTTGCATAACGCTGATAATCTTGCGTTGCTGGTCCTGTAAGGTGGATGCTTGCTTAACATCAAAATAAGCATCTAAACTGCTTTCTCTCACGTTAGTTTTCATCGCCAACCTTTCCACCATCTAATATTTCACCATCCACCAAGTCCTGAAAAAGTACCGATTTGGTACTTTCGTCATCTAGGCTATTGCTTGATAATTTCCTCATGGCGTTATCTCTAATAAACTTAGTTACCAAGACACGAAGGCATCCTGAATCACTTAGCCCTAGTGCTTCTGCATCATTGCGAAATGCAATGAATTGGTCGGCCGTTAGTCCTGTTTTAACGATTACGTCGTGCTTAGCCATATTGGTTCCTTGTGATATTTCTTCGTTAGGCGGCTTTTACAAGCTCAGGCCAAATCTCTTGCCAATCATTAGGGCGCAGGTCTTTGCGAGTAACATCACCATTGGTAATTCTTTCAATGGTCACGCAGGCCTTGGGGTTTATCTCGCGCAAACCGTCACGCCAGAAACAAACTGCTTGAACAGAAACTCCAATCGCCGAAGCTGTTTCAGTTGGGGTTTTAAATCTCTCAATAACTTCATTAAATTTGTTCATAGTTTAAAATTCTACACTTGTAGATATTATAAATCAACAACTGTATTTAATATTTTTTCAACAAGTGTTTAATATAGAAATATGGCTATCGGTAAAAACATAAGATTTCACAGAAAAGTGCGGTTAGGCTGGACTTTAGAGCGGCTTGAGACTGAATCAGGCGTTGATAGAGGAACTATTAGCGCACTAGAGGTAAGAGATAGCAGTAAGTCAGATCACTTTCAAAAAATTGCCCAAGGCTTGGGGTTAACCTTAGAGCAGCTTTCTATATCGCCTGATGATTGGGATTTAACAAATATAAATGTCAATAACAAAAAAAATAATCAAGATGAATTTACTATAAATCAATATCACGATGTAAGGGGCGCTATGGGAAATGGCTTAGTGCTTCGGGGTGAATCTGGGCAAATAACAGGATGGAAAGTAACGCCTGAGTGGTTACATAAAAATGTACCAACTAATACAGGCAATAAGAATTTGGCAATAGTTACAGGCTTCGGTGATTCAATGAGGGGAATGTTTAACTCTGGCGATCCGTTGCTAGTGGATGCTGGCGTTAAAAATTTAGAGTATGACGGTGTTTATTTTTTTAGAATCGGTGATGAAGGTTTCATTAAAACATTACAAAGAATACCAGGTGAAGGCATCAGGGTAATTTCTGAGAATAAGAAATATGAAACATGGACCATTACTAAAGATATGGACTTTGAAGTGTTTGGCCGCGTTTTGAAGGTATGGAAAAGCGAAGAGTTTTAGAATGGATAAATTAGACATTGCTATAGAGGATGCTGAAGCTGAAAAAATTGCACAAGAAAAATTAAAGTACAAAGAATTTTACGCAACGCCTACACAAGAATATGAACAAAATAAAAACAATAAAGAGCTTATTGCTGGAATAGGAATAATAATTGTTGGACTTATTACTTTGTTTTTTGCTTTTACAATTGCTAAAAAACTCTTAACTTACTTGCAGACGCAATCACATCAAATAAGATTAATATTTTTTATATCAGTTTTGTGGATTATATTAATACCAGTGCTGGCAATTTTTATAAATGAATTTGATAGATATGGTTTTGATGAGCCTCATGTAGTAGTTTTATTAACAATAAGCGTACCATTTTTTATTTTTATTGCATATTTTTTAGCTAAGAAATTAAAATTAAATTTTATAAGCTCTGATAAATCATGAAAAAATTACTTATAGCAGCTTTAGTCATTTCAGGGTGTGCAACTAATCAAGCAATCATTTCACCATCAAAACAATACGGCCAATCAAATATGCCACTGGCTGAATCTGGAAGAATTAAATGGTCTGACTATTACTTAGGTTATTACGATAAGTTGCGCTTGGAATCAAACAAAAATACTGGAAATGAGTTGATTATATTTAATGAGCTTATTGATGCCGCAAAAGAATACGAAGCCGGCACGATCAATAAAGATAAGTTTGAATCTAAAAGACGCGATGCACGAGGAAGATTGCAACAACTGGAAAGTGACAATCAATTAACAAAAGAAGATTCTATATTTAATTACCCATACCCACCTGCATATACTCCACCAAGAACAACAAACTGCACATCATCTGGCGGACAAACTTTATGCACCACATACTAAATCAAAACAATAAATCAACCTGCTTCGGCAGGTTTTTTTTCGCCTAAAAATACACTTTTAAAAATTAATCTGCATTTGTAGAAATAAATTATCAACAAGTGTTGACATTATTAAATCTACAAGTGTAGAATTCACACATCGGCACAAAACACCGTTTCGATACTTTCTCCCAGGTTAGCGAGTGGGAAATTTTATAAAGAGTACCGCTCGCATTTTTTTAGGTGAATGAACATGAATTTACAGATTGCAGAAAACACAGACGTTAGCACAGTGCAAACAATGATTAATGAAGCAATCGCATTGGGCTTGCGTGTAGTGCATCGCCCTGATTCAGTTAATACAAACGTAGTGTCATTAGAAGATCGCCGCCAGATGATGGCGCATACATCACCAGAGGCGGCTTAGTCATGGCCAACATCAAGCGCAAACAAGTTACATGCCGCTGTGAAGCTTACACATGGCCACATAGATTAGATGGTGGTAAATGCCGTGAGTTATACAACAGCCATCACGAATCAGGCTACGAAGCAGACAGCATTAAAAGCTTAGGCTTAACCAGTTTGTTTGCACTTGATAACCGCCAGCCAGTGAGGTTTTAACGATGAAAACAGCATACACAACATTATGGGTAGTCATTGGATCACTAGCCTTCTTCGCCCTGCTCTCACTGGTTGCTTATGTTGAGCAAGAGGCAGTTAACAAAGAGCACGCGAAATATGAATCAAGGTAAGCAAGATTTAAGTTTTAGAAGTTACTACAAGCACCTACGAGAACAAGGTAGAGGCAGGTTAGAGAGTTTTGTAAGGTCAATTAAGGTTAATTTTTAGGAGTGCGAAATGTCTGCAACTAACGTGGCGTTAATGCCAAAGAAAAACAATCTTATCGGTAAATTTGCCGATAAGTTCAATGTGGATGAAAAAAAGGTAATGGACATTTTGAAGTCCACTGCTTTCAAACAACGCGATGGGAAACCGCCATCAGATGATCAAATGATGGCTCTGCTAATTGTTGCAGATCAGTACGGACTAAATCCTTTTGTTAAAGAGATTTACGCCTATCCAGACAAATCTAACGGCATTGTGCCAGTAGTTGGCGTTGATGGCTGGTCAAGAATCATGAATGACCATACGCAAATGGATGGTATCGAGTTTCGTTACTCACCGGAAACAACACAACACAAAGGTAAGTTAGTACACGATTGGATTGAATGCATCATCACACGTAAAGACCGCAGCAAACCAATCGTTGTGCGTGAATACTTTGATGAAGTTGTACGTAATGCGAGTTTTGCTACACCTTGGGACACTCACCCAAAACGTATGCATAGACACAAAGCAGAAATTCAAGGAGCACGTATCGCGTTCGGTTTTGCTGGTATCTACGATGAAGATGAAGCAGAGCGCATCATGGAAAAAGACATTACACCGCTAAATGATGAAACGAACCCTAATGCTAAAAACAAAGATGACAAGCGGCCAATCCTAGAAGATGCCACCTTTAAAACAATCGCTGACAAGTACCGAGAGGCGGTAGAAATCGGCAAAAAAACTGTAGAAGGATTTGTTGCTTGGGTTGAATCTAAAGGTGCTGATATGACCGATAGCCAGAAGGCAGAAGTTGCTAGCTGGGCAGTTAGAAAGCCAGACGTTGTAGAAGGTGAAGCTACAGCGGTAGATGATGACTTTACCAAAGCTTATGAACAAACAGAAAGCGAGAATGCATAATGAAACGCACCGTATTGAATTTACAGCAAGGCACACCTGAATGGTTGGCAGCACGCGCTAACAGTGATGGCACAGCATCAGAAGCGCCAGCTATGTTTGGCAAATCTAAATACCAAACTCGCCTAGAGCTACTAGACCAACGCAAAACAGGCCTAAGCAAAGAAGTTACTAGCGCTACTCAAGCAATCTTTGATAAAGGCCATGAAGCAGAGGCATCAGCTCGTAAGATTGCAGAAGAGATTATTGGCGAAGAGTTATCACCTACAACATACATGGTTGAAGTTGACGGCTTAAGACTGATGGCAAGCTTAGACGGCATTACGTTTGGCGATGATGTGATTTTTGAGCACAAACTTTGGAATGAATCACTAGCACAGCAAGTTTCAGCTGGTGAATTAGAAGAGCACTACACAATCCAGATGGACCAAGAGTTACTAGCATCTGGTGCCGCTAAGTGTTTATTCATGGTTTCAAATGGCACACGCGATAAATGCGTGTTTATGTGGTACGAAACAACAGACGGCAAAGCTACTGCCTTAGTTAACGGCTGGCACCAATTCCACAAAGAGCTAGAAACCCATGTGCCTACCGTTAAGGTGGAAAAAGTAGAGGCTGAAACAATCAAAGCGCTACCAGTGCCTAGCGTTGTTGTACGTGGTGAAATCACCGCATCAAACCTAACTGAAATCACGCCTCAGTTTGATACTTACCTAGAAAGCATCAAAACAGAGTTAAGCACAGACCAAGACTTTGCAGATGCTGAAGCCAACGCCAAAAACTGCCGTGAAATGGCAAAGCGCATTGAAGCCTTGCAAGAAAACATCATCGGTCAAATGGTGACAGTTAACGAAGCCAACGGCGTGCTTGGTAACTATAAAGAGGCATTTAACAAAGTTGGCCTACGCTTAGAGAAAGCTGTTAAAGAGCAGAAAGAAACACTCAAAACACAAGCGATCATGAAGGCTAAGCTTGAGTATGCGGACTTTGTTACTGCATTAAACAAAGATATTTCAGTTGTGCTTTCAACACAATTGGTATGCCCAGACTTTGCAGCTGCAATCAAAGGCGTTAAGACGCTGGAAACAATGCAATCACGTATCAATAGCGCATTAGCTAACGGCAAGGTTGAAGCCACCACCTTAGCTAATGACGTTAAAACAAAAATTGCCTTCATCGAAGAATCAATCAAAGGCTATGAGCACTTGTTCAAGATTGATGCAATCGTGTTTAGCAACATTGACTACATCAAGCTACACATTCAATCAGTGAAAGATGCTGAGGACGTGCGCAAGGCTAAGCATGAAGCCGCAATCAAAGAGCAGGCCGAAGCAGATGCACGCGCCAAAATTGAAGCCGAAGCCAAAGCTAAAGAAGCTGCTGAAATTGCCGCCGCGAAAGCTCAAGCTGATGCTGCAACTAAGTCCGCAGCAGAGAATCAAGCGCAAGATCATATTGCCAGCGCCGGCAAACAGATCCCAGACGGTGACGCAATCACCAACGACACCATTAACCAAGCCGACTTTAACAACGTATTTGGAGTTAAAGAGCAACCTGCAGTTCAAGTCGGAAGTGTGCGCCCTACTGCCCAATCAATTATTAACCTGGTAGCAAAGACATACAACGTTGATACAGCTACGGCTAATCGCTGGTTGGCTCAATCGTTTGGCGAGTTGAAGGCAGCTTAAAAGTTATGGGCGAAATTCACTATCTAGTCGCGCTACGTAAATAGTCGGGCAGGAGCTAGAGCCGTACATACGGAACAAGGATAGAAAAGTAGCCCACCTTATTTAATTAAAGGAATCAAAAATGCAAGAAATCCAAGCCATAGTAAATAAAAAAGTAAATGAAATGATTGAGGACGGTTCAATCGTAAATTCAATTAACGAAAACATCCAGAAAGCAATTACTTCTGCCATTGAAAGCCAATTTAAAAGCTACGGAAGTATTACAAAACAGATTGAAGATGCTTTAAAAGATGGCTTACAAATAAACACTCAAGAACTGCCATTTGAAACCTATAACCAACAAATGCTTGTAGCCGTTAAAGCCAAACTAGGCAATATGTTTCATGGCCTAGCTGCTGAAAGGTTCTTATCTGAAATTGACAAGACACTTGCGCCAGTGCCTAAAGAATTGTCAATTAAAGACCTCGTTGAAACGGTAGTTAAATCATGGAAAACAGACGAACCTTGGGATGCAGACGATTTAGACCAATACGCGACTGTTGAAATAAGAAAATTTGAACATAGCGACAAAAGCCACACATTAAAAATGTGGAAGCAAAAAGAAGTTTGTCATTCTATCTCGCATAGAACTAATAGCCCAGATTTAGAGCTTTTCTTTATCAATGGTGTTATTCGCATCAGTCATAAACAAACGTACAACCCTACTTGCTTTCATGAGCATGAAGCCTTCATTTTTAAGCTTTATGCGGCTGGTACTACAGTTACCGGCATTGAAGATTTCGACCCAGATTACTGCGATTTAACACTAAAAGAATTTGATTAGTCCACGGCTGGCTCACGTAACGAGCCACCACACGCATGGCGATTGTTTAAGGTTTGGCTATAACCATTGTAGAGAATATAGCGTCACAGTCGCCAGCCGTGTGGTGAAAGGTTAGGTAAAAACGTTTAGTAAAGAGGTGGCTACCAAGTAGTTAAGGCAGAACGCTACGGTAAGCTGAACATTGTTGCAGAACAGTGCTAATGCCATCGCCGATGATACTAAGTAGCCCGCACCAATTTTATGAAAGGTAGATCATGGCAAGAATAAGGGTAACTTTTGAAGCAAATTTACCAGCAGATGCTAACTATGAAGAAGCTTTAGAGTGGGTAAATTTTGAGCTAGGTGCAATCGGTGGAATGAGCAACTCACCTCTTAGCACTTACGACTTAGAAGCAATCCGTAGCACGGTGACGATAGAGGAGTTGTAGCCATGGCAAAGCAATCTAAGAGATCAATTAAGAAGTCACGTAGAACTAAAGACCAAGACAAATGGAAATGGCTATGAAAAAACGTAACAAAAAATACAACCCTAACAAGCACCGCGTAGTAGTTAATGCCATGTATCAAACGGTACGCCTAGCTAAGCCAGTAAGCGATGAAGCAAAGGTCGAGTTAAAAAGACAAACAAACGCAGCACTATCCGCAATAACTAGAGGCGTAGGAACACCAGAGCACTTTGATGTTTTAGCCTCTACGGTAGATGTAGTTTTCATGATGGCCATGAATCTGTTTAACGATGCCTACCAGAGTGAAATTGATGCAGCTAGACAAGCTATGTTTAGGCTAAAAGACAGATTCCATAAGCACGGCACATTTGGATTCGATGGCGTAGGTTACAAAGCGGTTGCCGAAATCGTAGCAATTCACGATCAAATGATGGATCACGTAACAGGCTCGGAGGTTTTGCAGTTCATGAATGCCCGGGCGAATGCAATTAGAGGCGGTAATTATTACAAGGGTGAAAGTGAAAGGTTAGCGGCATGAGTATTAACTGGCCAGTAGTTGCAATAAGAGTGCTTGATGGGTTCTGCTATGGAAGCGGATTTATAGCAGCGGTAATGATGTGGGTGTGGATATTCCAAAAGGACATGAAAAATGGCTAAGAATTATTTTAGTGCTGAACAATTTAAAGATATTGCAAATAAAGCAGACTTGCCCTTTGAGCATCTAACTGACTATTACCTTCAAAAATTAAAGGATGCCATGAACCTAGCAGTAGAGACGGCGATTGGTGATGTGGTTGCTTATGAGTATCACATACCAACAGAGTTTGATGGATGGTCACGTGTTGAATTGTCAAGAAATGAGCTTGACGTTACTAAAGACACGATTATTACAAATCTCTACTCAGTCAAAGAATTGGATAACTAACATGACACAAGCTATGAAATGTCAACATGATGGGGAAAAGATAACTGGATGGGATGAAGTCACTTGCAGAAAGTGTGGCTGGATTGTTCCAAGTGGGCAAAGTATGGGAATACATGACGGATGGTTTCCTAGTCATGATTCACATAAAGAATACAAAAAATATCGCACATATACTGGAATGAATGAGGTTTATCCAATTGATGCGACCACCCCACAACAACCTAAACCGTTATTTGTTGGCATAGATTACTCTAAAGATTATGTGGCTGAGAAAGTTGCTGATGCACTGGAAGAGGCGGCTAATACTTTGCAGATAAACGTAGATGCGCATAAGGATTATGAAAGTCTTAAATATGCAACACAGCAGACTATTCAAGCCATCCGCGCCCTTATCAAGCGTAATGCAAAGCCAAAAGAATGTAAATGGTGCAATGGTAGAGGTTATACAGAAACAGGCATTGAAGAATCACCAACAACAATTTGCAATGGTTGTGATGGAATGGGAACTATCCAACCAAAGGAAGGAGAATGATATGGATATTTGTAAATGTGACTTGAGGACAAAATTAGTTGGTGATGGCTGCCAACACTGTAATCCTCAAATAACAATTGATAGTTTAATTGAGGAAATCCAAACCCTACGCGCCAAAGTAGAGGTGTTGGTGGAGGCTTTGCGTGGTGCGGAGGCTATTGTTAAAAGTGCAATACTTTTAGAGGGTGAAATTGAGCCATATATATCTGAAAGCACATATGAGCTAAATGGATGCTTAGGGGAGAGTGCCGCAAATATAAGTGTTAGAGGTAGAGGTGTTCTAAATAAAATCACAGAAACCCTAGCCACCTACGACAAACTTAGTGAGGTTAAACATGACACAAACAAATAATGAGCGCGAGGTAATTGAATTAAATGATATTGCATTAAAGCAACAATCAGAAGCTTGGCTAGCTGTATTTCATGTTCTTAATGAAGTAAAGCCTAACTGGTTAGATTCAAACTTGCCAGCTATGGGCTGCGCTGTTAATGCAATAAAAGAGTTGGCGAAATCACCAATATCGCAGAACGAACATCAAGAGGTGGCGACCAGTGAAGATTTATTGAAATTCTTAAAAACTCACGGTGCGATTGATGAGGAAGGCTATGAATACGGAATTGCAAAAATAAAGTTTGATAGCAATGGCAAGCCACTATCTGTTTTATGGACAGATGTTGAAACGGTAGTGGCACTTAAAAAACGATTGGGAATTATATGAGCGTAGAAAATTTAATGCATCCGCCTAAAAAATGCCACTGTGATTGCTGTAATTGTCAACCTAAAACTTACGGCCCGTTACCAAAAGCAGAGAATAACCATGAGTTTTTAAAGCAACTTGGAAAAATGATTGCGGAGGTAATGAGCAATGGTGAAAAGCAAACCTTGCTCACCTCACCCCCTAAGCAAGCGATACCAGATGGGTGGCAGCCTATTGAAAAGGCGCCTAAGGATGGGACGCAAGTAATCATCAAGTGCTCTGGCGGAAGAGTTGCAACCGCATTTTATGATGATAAACCATTTGTCGGTGAGGGTTGGCACGTAGTTGTTCCATTTCTTGGTGGGTTTGGTAGTGGAACAGATACTTTTATTTTCTTTCCAGAAGATATGCCTACTCACTGGATGCCAATACCGCCAGCACCAACCAATACGGAGGTGGGGGAATGAGATTATTTTGCTGCCAATGCGATATAGATGTTGAAGCTCGGTTAACCGATGGTATGGAAACGTACCCGCACCGTGAGGATTTGTATGATTTGCCATTTTGGAAGTGTGACGCTTGCCGCAATTTTGTAGGTTGCCACCATAAAACATCAGAGCCTAATAAGCCGCTAGGTTGCATTCCATCAGCAGAGGTTAAAGAGCTGCGCAAACAGATTCATGCAAATCTTGACCCGTTATGGATGGATGGCAAGCACTCACGAAAATACATCTATGCGCGATTAACAGAAGTAATCGGGCGCGAATATCACACGGCTGATATAAGAAATGCAACAGAAGCAAGTTTAGTGATTAAAAAACTGAATCAGCTAAAGCATAAGATAAGGACTAACCCATGAACACTAACCAAGACACTACGCTTACAAATCAGGATGAGTTTGACATCAATCAGCCATTTGTAACACAAGAACAAAAGTACAAGTACTGGCAAGAAAGTAAGTCCCATATCAAAGCCAGCGAGCAACGCATACAGGAGTTGGAGGAAACAATCAAGAATCAAGCATCAATTATTTCTGGCAATGAAAAAGAAATTATGTTAATGCAATTAGCTATTGACCATAAGAATATTGATATTTCAGAACTAACCGAATCTAACAATCAATTACGGGAGTTCATTGAAGTTAATTGTGCAAACAATCATGGGAAAATGGTAAATGGAAATATGCTATCAACCATTGCCAAAGAAGCCATATCCTCAACCCCTACCCAATCACTAGCGCTGCATGATAATGAAGTGATTGAGAGATGTGCGAAAGTGATTGAAAACGGAAACTTCTTAACAGATAAGTCAACTGAAGCAATGCTTGCAAAATGTGCATCTAAAGCCATACGCGCACTGAAAGTAACGCCATGACTAGAGAGTTCACCGTTATATGGCCTGACGGCACCAAAGAAGCAAAAGGGTTTTCTCAGGCATCGCAGTTAGCAAGCGACCTGTTCAAGCAAGGCCTTGAACCTGAAATTAAGATTAAGTACAAACAAGATAAGTTGGAAGGGAAATAAGATGAAAAACATTTACGAAATTAAGGATTGGATGGAATTTTTAGGCGCAAGCAGAGCAACAGTATCGCGCTATATCAAATCTGGGCTAATACCAAAACCAGACCATACAGATCCTCGTCCTCGTTGGAATAATAGCCCTATGACAACTGGGCTTCAATCCAATCAGAATAGAATTGCATCATAGAGATTCTATGTTCAAGATACTCAGCACGATTATATGAAGCTCGCACATCATCAATTTCATTGTGTGCGAGTTGGCGCTCAATCCAATCTTTATCAAAGCGCCTACGGCCATCAATCGTTTCATTATTGAGCACGGTAGAGGCTAATGCCCTAAAGCCGTGACCTGTCATCTTGCCGCGATACCCTAAACGATATAGGGCAAATAATAGGGTATTCTCACTGATCGGATGATTAGGCCGCTTAAGCGATCCAAGTACATACTTATCATCGCCTGTATATTGTTCAAGCTCTTTGATGATACTTAAAGTGAACTTAGTCAAAGGCACTACATGCGGTCTAGGCGTTTTTCCAGTAACCGTTTTCATGCGCTCACCTGGTATTACCCAAAAATTACCGTCTTTAATTTCTTTACGCTCGAAATACCTTAGCTCAGTGGTCCGCACAAAGGTTAATGCCAGCAACATTAAGCCAAGCCTAGTAACAGGCTCATCATAGCTTTTAATTGCTTGAAACAGGTCTTTAGCTGCACTCACATCAATACAAGGCATATGCGTGCGCACAGGCGTTCTCAGCACGCTGCATAAGTTAGTCGCTGGATGCAGTTGTATTTCATCCGTGTTAACGGCATGCGTAAATACCTGCCCTAGCCTGCTGGCAATTCTATTGGCAGTTTCAACAACACCTTTGCCTTGAATGCCCTGCACCAACTCTACCAACTCTTTGCGCGTAATCTTATCTAGTGGCTTATCACCAATCTTATCAAAAACATACTGGTCCATACTCGCCTGAATAATGGCCTTATGCTTTGCGCTTTTCAGATCAGGCAGATGATGCTTGTACCATTTCTCTTCAACGAACTGCTTAAATGTCATCACACGGCTTTCAGTTAGGCCATGTAGTTTCAATCTCGCCTGCTCATCTTTAAACTCTGAATTTAATAATCTAGCCTTAGCTAAACTAATCTCAGGGTAAAGGCCATAGGTTTTAGTTTTGTATTTGTCTTGTGAATCTTTGTAGTTGTACCGCCATGATTTTATATTTCGAGGCGTAACCACCAGGTAAAGGCCTGCCATATCAGCAACCTTATATTGCTGCTCTTTTGGCTTTAGAGAATCTATCTGCTTAATGGTTAGCATGCCGATACCCTAAACTGATTTTTATGATACCTTACGCGATACCCTAAAATATTTTGGCTAGGCTTGATTAGACATGACGAATTATGATGCATTATGAAAGCACATGAATAATGACAAAGGCAGTCAGTATAATGCTTTCAGTTTATTTTGTGGTGAACTTTGACGAAGATTGACGAACTATGAATAAACTTGAAAAAGAATAACTGGTAGGCAGTAGCAGATTCGAACTGCTGACCTCTTGGATGTCGACCAAGCGCTCTAACCAACTGAGCTAACCGCCTATATTTGATATTGCACTACGTAGCAAAAGCACGCGTTGCTCTTGTTTGCTTGGCAATTCTAAACAGGGCACGATTTTAGCCGATTGCAGCATCGCGCGCAAACAGAAATAACGGCCGCTAGGCAAAACAATCAGAATAACCGCAGTATTTACCAAGAAACTTCGAATACTAAGTTTAAGACTAACAACTATAGACACCCCTAATATAGATTAATTAGTGCAATAGCAAATTTTGGTACAAACTAGGGCTTGGGTAACCGTCTGCTGGCATTTGTTGCTGAAGTTGGTAGGCGCGTACCGCAGCTTGCGTCTGTAAGCCAGGCAAACCATCTGCCACTCCGGCATCAAAACCACGGGCATTCAATTGATTCTGCAAATCTAGCATTTGCTGATAACTAAGTGCCCCGCCCTCAGCAAAATCTCCGCCCATGATTACTGGCTCTTGGTTTAATAGTTTAGCCAACTGTGCAACTGATAGTGCGTAGTTAACCGAGCGATTCCACTGCATAATAATGTCAAAATTATCAAACACCATAAATGCAGGGCCTTGCCAGCCCTGCGGCAATAGAATAGAGGCCGTCGCGGTAGCATTCGACAATATATCAGCGATTTGCGCTTGTGCATTACTCACCGGCGACTGTGATGCTGCTTGGGTTACTTGCTCAACTACATCATCAATGCTTGTAGGTGCAGACTCTTCATTACTTGTAAGTGGGTAAGCTTGAACGCCTAATTTAGCCCAATCTTGCGGCGTTTTCCTGATAGCTAGCTGTGCACTTTGCCAATCAAAGCTCGCTGGTAACTTGACCTCTAATATTACAGGCGCGCGTGCTTGCCAGCCTATGCTCGCAAGATAATGTGCAGCAGAGGCAAAAGCATCTGGCAGCGAACTGGTCACATCAATCAACCCATCCGCATCACCATCCACGGCGTAAAGCATAAAGGTAGTCGGCATAAATTGCATATTGCCAAAAGCACCAGCCCAAGAGCCTTTAAAATTTTCAGCATCAACATAACCAAGGTCTACCATCAGCAATGCATCTAGCAATTGTGCTTTAAAGAAATCCGCACGGCGCCCTTCATATGCTAGCGTAGCTAATGCAGACAGAACATCAATATTGCCTTGCACATTGCCGTATTGTGTTTCCATACCCCAAAATGCAATCAGTATCTGCTTAGGCACACCATACTGAGCTTCAATCTGTGCCAACAGCGTTTGATGCTTAAGCAACAAGGCGCGGCCTTTTTGTATTTTTCTGTCGTCTACACGTAGAGTAAAGTAATCTAAAAATGGACTGATAAACTCAGGCTGCGCCCTATCCAACTTAATCACGTTCGGTAAATACGCGGTACGGTTTACAAAGTTAAGTGTAGTTTCATCTGCCATACCTAGCGCCTTGGCTTCATATCTTATATTTTCAAGCCAAGTATAAAAATCCTCTTTTGCCACCACATTACTAGTAAACAGCAAGGTAAAGCCCATTAACACCCATTGTAAATGTTGCAGTATGGTCAGGCTTTTAATCATGTGCCAGCTCCGATAACAGCGCTTGATAGCCAGCTTGATAATCAGGGTATTGCAGCGCAAAGCCAGTTGCTAGCATCGCTTGGTTACTTAAGCGCTTGCCACCGCCAACTGTGGGTGCAACAAATGACTTTAATTTTAATTGCGCGGCAATCCAGTTGAGAACATCATACTGCCGGACAGGTTGCGAGTCGGTCACAATATAACAAGGCTTAATCTGCTGACCTGCAAAAACCTGCTGCAATAAATACACCACGAAATTCGCAGCATCATCGCGGTGGATGCGGTTAGTCCAGCCGTCGTTAGCTGGCCAACGCTCTGGTGCTTTTGCCAGATTGATCATGCGCAGACGCCCCGGACCATAAATTCCAGATAGTCTGAGTGCTGTAGTGCCACACGTTAGCGTACTTAACAAAGCCTCAGCCTGTAGTAATCGTTCACCACCAAAATCGGCTGGTACGGCTGCGATCATTTCATTCAGCAGCTCGTCTGTTTGCTGGCCATAAACGCGCGTACTTGATACAAAAAATACATGTTTCAATTGCGCGTTATCACGCTGCGTTAACAATACATTGCGCAGCCCATCAACATAAGCCTGCTGATATTCCGCATCGGTCTGACCACTGGCAGCTACGCAATACACTAGGATGTCGGGTTGAATCATACATAAAGGATCTAACGAAGCAGGCATCGTTACATCGGCTTGAATCATTTGCGCCTCTGCAGCTTCCCTTAGCGTTCTGGCAACAGCGTAAACTTCTGCGCCGGAATCAGTTAGGCGTTTGGCTATCGCGCTGCCTAGGTCACCATAACCTACGATTAATACTTTTGATGGCGGCATATTATGCATATTGCTTCAGATACCTTTCGGCAAGAAATAGCGCAACGATAGTCTTGCTATCGGTAATTTTACCTTGTAGCACTAACTGCATCGCATCTGCTAACGATAGATCAAACACCTCTAACGCTTCATCCTCATCGCATTGGCTAGTGCCGGCAGTCAAACCCTGTGCTAAGTAGATATGTATCACTTCATTAGAGTAACCAATACATGGGTGCTGCTCACCGAGCTTTACCCAAGCACTAGCAACATATCCTGTCTCTTCCAACAGCTCTCGCTGGCCAGTCTGTGATGTCGCTTCATTTGCATCTATCTTGCCTGCTGGCAGTTCAATAAAGACCTGATGCAATGGGTACCTAAACTGACGTTCAAATACGATATTGCCGTTAGCTAATACGGCAACAACAACCACCGCCCCCGGGTGTGTCACATACTCGCGCTGGCTGACATTGCCATTAGGTAAGCGTACTTGATCTCGCTTAACACAAAGAAAGTCGCCTTGAGCTAAATCCTCCGTACTAATGCAATGCTCAGTCAAGTCCATGAAAACCCTTTTAATTACTGATGTAGGAATCGTGATGTGCCATCGTACCTTTAGCGGGTTTGATATAAGCAATCAGTGATAGAAGATAATAGCAGAAGACTAAAACTTCAAGTAAGGCTGATGATTAACAGACTATGAGTCGCTAACACTAGCATCAGTAGATACTAGCGCAGCGATTAATTGGAATGCTTAGATTGTTTTTTTCCACAGCACTTTATACACAAAGCCCGGGAATGCAAAAACCAAGAACAAAAAGCTGGTGACAGCGTAGAACTCCCAGTCCTGCGGTGCAGACTGACCAAAGGTTTCACGCTCTGCATATCGCGCTAACACACCCACCAAGAAGTAGAGGATGATAAGCTCAAGCAAGCACCAGGCTATATTTTTGGTCCCAGTTGCCGCCTTCAGCGGAACGATATAAAACAACTTGTCTGAAAACCAAGGCAGGTTCGCAGCCAAGAACATAATGCCTAACAATACCCAAATAGTCATTTAACTTAAACTTCTGCTGATAGCATAAAAACAGATAGTCATTAACCCTTGCGGCATAATACCAATCGCCAATAAAGCTAAAGCATTTATGCTTAAGATTACGCGCATATCAAATGGCGCAGTAATCGGGCTACTATCCTCTGGCTCATCAAAGTACATTAACTTGATAACGCGTAGGTAGTAAAACGCACCTATCACTGCCATTAATACTGCAAACACCACTACCCACAAGAAACCTGCCTGCAATGCCGCTTGCAATACAGCGAACTTAGCATAGAAGCCCAATGTAGGCGGAATACCTGCCATGCTAAACATCACGATTAACATTAGAAATGCAACCCAAGGACTACGCTGATTCAGACCTTTTAAATCACTTAGGTTTTGTGCTTCAAAGCCTTTGCGTGATAGCAACAGAATAATACCGAAACCGGCTAGGGTCATTACTACATAGCTCGCGATATAGAACAAAGCAGAGATATAGCCATTGCCACTCGCACTCATCAAGCCCAGCAACACAAAGCCCACGTGAGAAATTGTAGAGTATGCCAACATACGTTTAAGGTTAGTTTGGGCAATCGCCGTTACGTTACCCAACACAATGGACAGCACTGCCATGATAAGTAACATTTGCTGCCAATCTACAGCCATAGTCTGTAGTGACTGTGCCAGAAGGCGAATCACAAAAGCAAAAGCAGCTAATTTTGGCACTGAGCTAATCAACATGGTCATAGCTGTTGGTGAGCCTTCGTAAACATCCGGCACCCACATCTGGAACGGCACTGCACCTAACTTAAATGCCAAGCCAGCCACAATAAACACCAAGCCTAATACCAACACAGCATGGATACCACTGCCATTCATCAACACATGATTAATATCAGATATATTCAGGCTACCAGTCATACCGTAAATCATACTCATACCGTAAAGCAGCATGCCAGATGCCAAAGCACCTAACACGAAATACTTCATCGCGGCTTCGGTGGCAAAACGGTTATCACGATCAAGAGCAACCAAAGCGTATAGGCTCAGTGATAGCAGTTCTAAGCCCACATATAGCGTAAGCATGCTTTGGCCGGACACCATGATCATCATACCCACAACGGAGAACAACACTAGCGCATAAAATTCACCACGGAACATATTGCGTAACTGTATGTATTGTCTGGTATAAACAAAGATCAATGAAGTACCGATGTAAATCATTAGCTTAAGCACATCAGACATAGCGTCATCTACAAATGCGCCAGTAAATGCGTAGCCAACACTAGGCACATGCGTGGTCACTGTGAAATAAGCAGCTAGCAGCAAGCCCAGCTGAGAAAGTCCATATATAGCAATTCGATTAGACTGTTTTAAAAACAAATCTGTAATCAATACTAGCATCGCCATCCCTAACAGGATGATTTCAGGTAAGGCGGTAATGAGGTCGTAACGTATATTTTCCATGACTTATAAGCCTGCTGGCAGCTTGCTATTTGCTAGATGTGAAAGAAGTTGAGTAACCGTTGCATTGGTCATATCTGTAAGTGGCTGTGGGTAGATACCTACGCCCAGCACTAATATTGCCAATATCGCCAATATTAAAAACTCACGTTTATTTAGATCTTTAAGTGCTTGTACATTGGCGTTGGCAACCTCACCGTAAAATACACGCTTAACCATCCATAAAGTATAAGCGGCACCGAAGATTAGCGTAAATGAAGCCAAGAACGCATACCAGAAGTTAACCTGGATCGCGCCCAAAATCACCATAAACTCACCGACAAAACCGGAAGTTCCAGGCAATCCACTATTAGCCATTGCAAACAATACCGCAAATGCTGCAAATGCTGGCATGGTGTTAGCTACGCCACCATAAGCGTCAATCTGACGGCTGTGCACACGGTCGTACAGCACACCTACACACAAGAACATAGCAGAAGAAATAAAGCCGTGAGAAATCATTTGCACCACAGCGCCTTCTAGCCCTAAGTTATTGAAAATAAAGAAACCTAATGTAACAAAGCCCATGTGTGAAATTGAAGAATAAGCAATCAGTTTTTTCATGTCTTTCTGCACCAGTGCTACTAATGCAATATATACAATTGCAATCAGCGACAAGGTAATCATGAAGCCTGATAAGTAATGAGCAGCATCAGGTGCAATAGGCATAGCAAAACGTAAGAAACTGTAACCACCTAATTTCAGGGCAATTGCCGCCAATACTACAGAACCGCCAGTTGGCGCTTCAACGTGAGCGTCCGGCAACCATGTATGTACTGGCCACATAGGAATTTTTACCGCAAATGCTGCAAAGAACGCCAAGAAAATAAGCACTTGCACGTTTAAAGGCATCGGCAATTGGTAGTAATCTGTAATCGCGAAGCTACCGGTTTGATGGAACATATAGATAAACGCAACCAACATCAGCAGTGAGCCAAGTAGTGTGTACAGGAAGAACTTAACCGTTGCATATACACGGTTAGGGCCACCCCAAATACCAATCACTAGGAACATTGGGATAAGCATCGCCTCCCAGAATACATAGTAGAGAATCGCATCTAAAGTACTAAATACACCAATCATGAGACCGCTCATGATCAAGAATGAGGCCATATATTGCGCAACACGCTTCTCGATTACTTCCCATGCAGAAATCACAACAATCACAGTAGTAAAGCTAGTGAGTAAGATTAGTGGAATCGCAATACCATCAGCACCTAAGTGGTAATGGATATTGAAAGACATAATCCACAAAAAGCGCTCTTGGAACTGAAAGCCGCCATCTGCAAAGTTAAAGTGTGTATACAGCGGGATGGTAACTAAGAAGCTCACAACACTGCCAAACAAGGCTAACCAACGTGTGAGGTTAGGTTTGCTGTCATTCGCAGTAAAGAGCACCAACACGCCCGCCAACACTGGCAGCCAGATGGAAAAACTAAGGATATGTTGCAAAAAATATTCAAGCATTTTTTATACTTTAGAAAAGAATTAAATCTTTAAAAGACCAAGAGATAGCATTAAAAACACGCCAATAATCATCGCGAATGCATAGTGATAAATCAAACCAGTCTGAAGCTTGCGCACCACACCAGATAACTTGCCAATCAGATTAGCCGTACCATTCACCATCGCACCATCAATAAGTTTAACATCACCGATTTGCCAGAGTTTATTACCAATAAACCTTGAGCCTGCAGCAAAGAAACGATCATTAAAACTATCAAATCCGTATTTATTTTCTAAAACCTGATTAATCATGCTGAATTTAGCCTGAATCGCCGCAGGGATATCCGGACGCTTCATGTAAAAGAACCATGCCAGCACCACACCAGATGCAGCCAAGGCAAACGGCAACGTCATCAATCCATGTAGTGCCATACCTACAGGCGAATGGAAGATAGTGTGCCAATGATGCGCAAGCTCATGCATTGCTGGGTGAGCATGTGAGTCTACAAAAATGACGCCTTTAAAGAAGTCACCAAACAGCATCGGTTCAATTGCAAAATAACCAATAGCTAACGATGGAACTGCTAACAGAATCAATGGCAATTTAACCACCCAGCCCGGCTCATGAGGATCATCCGTTGGGCTTAAACCATGATGGTGCTCTTCATCGTGATGATCGTCATCCTGGTGATGTGCGTCATGATGCGCATCATGCTTAACTTCGCGCCACTTCTCTTTACCGTGGAACACCAAGAAGTACATACGGAAACTATAAAAAGCCGTTACAAACACACCAGTTAACACTGCAAAGTAAGCAAAACCGCTGCCAGCTACTGTAGAGAACTTAGCGGCCTCAATAATGCTGTCTTTAGAGTAGAAACCTGATAACAACGGTGTACCAATTAATGCTAATGAGCCAATCAGAGATGTAACCCATGTAATCGGCATGTACTTTTTAAGATTACCCATATTGCGAATATCTTGATCATGATGCATGCCCATAATCACAGAGCCAGCACCTAAGAATAGCAATGCCTTAAAGAACGCATGGGTCATCAAGTGAAAAATAGCAACTGAGTACGCTGATGCACCTAATGCCACAGTCATATAACCTAACTGCGACAATGTAGAGTAAGCCACTACACGTTTGATATCGTTCTGGATAATACCCAAGAAACCCATAAACAATGCAGTGATGCTACCGATAACAATCACAAACGATAATGCAGTGGATGACAGCTCAAATAGTGGTGACATACGCGCCACCATAAAGATACCTGCGGTAACCATAGTTGCAGCATGGATCAGCGCTGAAATTGGAGTTGGACCTTCCATTGAGTCAGGCAACCATACGTGTAATGGCACTTGTGCAGATTTACCCATTGCGCCAATAAACAGCAAAATACATGTCACGGTCATCAACGACCAAGATGCATTGCCAATCAGGTTGATTTTGGTATCTGCCATGGCCGGCGCGACTGAAAACACTGCAGCGTAATCAAGGCTGCCGAAATGATATAGCACTAAGCCTATGCCAAGCAGGAAGCCAAAGTCACCTACACGGTTCACTAAGAATGCTTTTAAGTTGGCATAGATTGCTGTTGGGCGTGTGTACCAGAAGCCAATCAATAAATAAGAAACCAAACCTACAGCTTCCCAACCAAAGAATAGTTGCATGAAGTTATTGCTCATCACCAACATCAGCATGGAGAAGGTGAACAGCGAGATATAGCTAAAGAAACGTGCGTAGCCTTTATCTTCGTGCATATAGCCGATAGTGTAAATATGGACCATTAATGAAACAAAGGTCACCACTACCATCATCATGGCACTGAGTCGGTCGATTAAGAAGCCGATTTCAAATGAGAAATTTCCGCTTTTTAACCAAGAATATACAGTCTCATTATAAGGCTGGCTAACCATGGCATCGTTTAGCACATACACTGACAAGGCAAAAGAAATCGCCACGCCAGCAATGGTCACCACGTGCGCTGCGCCTCTAGGCAGATACTTGCCAAACAGACCAATGATAATTGCGGCCAATAATGGAAGCAAAGGAATTGCAAGATAGATTTGTTGCATACTCATGCTAAACACTTAGCCTTTCAAACTGTCTAAATCGTCAACGTTAATGGTGCGTAAATTTCTGAACAGCACGACCAATATCGCTAAACCGATAGCAGACTCTGCAGCAGCTACCGTTAAAATGAAAAATACAAAAACTTGCCCGGCAATATCATTCAGATAATGTGAGAAAGCAATGAAGTTAAGGTTAACTGCCAACAGCATTAACTCAATTGCCATCAATAAAATAATGACGTTTTTGCGGTTGAGAAAAATACCCACCACGCTAATCGCAAATAGCAATGAGCCTAAAATCAGATAATGAGATAAACCGACCATTATTTAGCCCCTTTATCATCAGCCTGCGCTGATGTATCTACCGCATCATTTTTTTCCACTTCAGCTTCCATTTTTACAATTCTTAGACGGTCTGCTTTTTTAACCAGCACTTGTTTCGCTGGGTCCATAGACTTACTGTCTTTACGATCACGTAAGGTCAATGCAATTGCCGCCACAATAGCTACCAGCAATACCACTGATGCCAACTCAAAAGGCAGCAAGTAGTCGGTATATAACACGCGACCCAGCTCCGCCGTATTGCTGTAATCAGCAGGATGTGCAGCTGGCGCCGCAACTACATCAGCGCCAAAATTGCGTGCCCCTACAATCATCACCATTTCTACAGCCATCAAACCGCCGACAGGTAAAGCAACCGGCAATGCTTTCCAGAAACCTTCACGCAATTTATCTAGATTGATATCCAGCATCATCACCACAAACAAAAAAAGCACCATCACCGCACCCACGTACACCAATACCAACGCGATTGCCAGGAACTCAGCCTCTAGCAGCAGCCAGATGCCTGCAGCG
Source organism: Methylotenera sp. (assembly GCF_036401095.1). Taxonomy (GTDB): domain Bacteria; phylum Pseudomonadota; class Gammaproteobacteria; order Burkholderiales; family Methylophilaceae; genus Methylotenera. The sequence goes on along the minus strand of NZ_DASWWA010000007.1, from coordinate 122,887 downwards.
GTAAAAAACGCCAATACTAGATACAGTGCTGCATAAACAGGATTACGTGTGGTAATCACCCGTAGGCCTGCAATCAGCAAAATGGTTGCGAGCGTGTAAAAAACGATGTCTTGAAAATGCAAGCCAAAAAATGTCATATTTTTAAATGGTTATCTGTTAAAAGTACTTAAACGATGTATGAAGGCTTTACTGTTAATCATTAAGCAGATGCTTAACCTTATTATTACTTATCTAAATTGTTTACCTAAATTGCTTATCTTGCGCTCTATCAGCTGCAATTTGTTTCTCGTGCTTATCACCTACCGCTAATAGCATCTCTTTGGTATAGATCAAGTCGCCACGCTGCTCACCGTGATAATCAAACACACGAGTCTCTACAATAGAGTCCACAGGGCAAGATTCCTCACACAAACCGCAGAATATACATTTAGTCAGGTCAATATCGTAACGCGTAGTGCGGCGTGTATTGTCTTCACGCTGCTCAGACTCAATCGTAATCGCCATCGCAGGGCACACGGCCTCACACAACTTACATGCAATACAACGCTCTTCACCATTTGGGTAACGGCGTAATGCATGCAAACCACGGAATCGATTTGATTGAGGTGTATTTTCCTCTGGGTATTGAACCGTAATTTTAGGTGCAAAAAAGTAACGGCCTGTAAGCGCCATGCCTTTTAGCAACTCCCATAACATTAAGCTACCTAATGTTTGTTTAATCGATTTAATCATAATTTACTCAAAACCTAATCACTAAACTTAGCGAAAAAAACCTAGTGAAAAAAACTTAGTGAAACAAATGAGCCCAAGGAGTTTGCATCATGCCACCTACAAACACGATCCACACAATAGTAATTGGAATAAACACTTTCCAGCCCAAACGCATGATCTGGTCATAGCGATAGCGCGGGAAGGTTGCCCTAAACCATAAGAACAAGAATAAAAGGAAGCCAACCTTAGCCAGCAGCCATAAGAAACTGTCAGGAATAAACGGCACAGGTGATAACCAGCCACCTAAGAACATCAATGCAGCAAGCATTGACACTAAAATCATGTTGGCATACTCGGCCAAGAAGAACACTGCAAATGCCATGCCTGAGTATTCAACGTGGAAACCTGCAACGATCTCAGACTCGCCTTCGGCTACGTCAAACGGCGCACGGTTTGTTTCAGCAACCGCACTGATAAAGTAAACAATAAACAAAGGGAATAATGGAATGAAGTACCAATGCCAGAAGCCGCCCTCTTGCCCTAAAACAATCTTGCCTAGGTTTAAGCTGTTTGCACACATCAACACACCTACTAATGCAAAACCCATCGCAATTTCGTATGAAACGATTTGTGCGGCTGAACGCAAGCTGCCCAAGAATGCATATTTAGAGTTAGACGCCCAACCCGCGATGATCACGCCATATACCGCCACAGAAGTCATGGCCAGGATATAAAGCAAACCTGCATCCACATCCGCGAGTACCATGTTCAAATCAAACGGCACAACAGCCCAAGCAGCAAATGCTGGAGCAATTGCTAACACTGGACCTAATAGGAACAATGCCTTATTAGAAGCGGTAGGCAGAATCACTTCTTTAAACAGTAGCTTGATGCCATCGGCTAGCGGCTGCAGCAAACCGAAGTAACCAACGCGGTTAGGGCCGATACGCACCTGCATATAGCCGATTACTTTACGCTCAGCTAATGTTAGGTAAGCCACCGCACCCATTAGCGGCAACACGATTGCAACAATTTTAATTAAGGTCCAGCCAGTGGTTTCAACTGCTGGCCAGTAACTACCAAATAGATTTGATAACCATTCCATTAGGCACGCGCTTCCGTAATGTTTTTATTAATATCTTGTAACTGCTGTAGAGATAGCTTCTCTATCGTGATATCGCCCATCAAATCACCAAGGCCAACGGTCGCCTCGTGTGCAGCTGCCACACGGACACAACCCATTGCCACATGATCATCCAAACGTACGGTTAATACAGCACTACCCTTATCTTGTTTCACCAATACATGGTCACCTTCAGCCAAGTCTAAAGCTGCTAACTGGCGGCCGCACATACGTGCCATTGGTTTAATGTTGTATTTGGTTTTTTGTAATGGTGGTGAGCGTCTAACAATCGGGTCAGACTCGTATTGCGGCACTTCACCAATACGTTGCAGACCATCATGTTTGATATTCACTTGAATCTCAACGAGTTCTCTCAAGTTGTTATTCAAACTACGCCAAACCACAGCAGATGGTTTCTCACCTGCAAAAATCGCATCTTTAACTTGCTCGCTAGATTCAAAATCAAAGCCAGCTAAGCCTAAGGTATTCGCTAACACGCGCAACACTTTCCATGCTGGACGAGATTCACCTAACGGTCTAACTGCCGCAGCGAAGCTCTGCACACGGCCTTCCATGCTCATGAACGTACCAGAGGTTTCTGTGAACGGGGTGATAGGCAATAAAATATCCGCGTTGTCTAATGCTTGTGACTTATAAGCCGTCAGCGCAACCACACACTCAGCTTTCTCCATCGCAGCTTTTGCCAATGCAGCATGCTGGCAATCAAGCTCAGGCTCAATATTTAATAACAGATAAGCTTTGCGTGGCACTTCTAGCATTGCACGCGCATGCATACCGGTACTTGATGGCATTACACCCATCATATGCATACCAGTGCTATTTGCTGCAGCTGGCAAGATACCGCCTTTAGCACCAGTGATACCACCAATAGCCTCTGCCATACTGTACATTTCGGTAAAGCGTGGGTCACTTAATGCCATGTTACCCAAGAAAATACCAACTTTTGGCGCGATCAAGTCATAGTCTTTACCATGACCCGCCAAACTTTCCGCGATGGCCTGTGTGTTTGGGCGTACTTTAATGTCATCCAATAGCGCTGTAAGCGATGGCGGTAAGCATAGTGACAAACGTTGCAAGCCAGACATCGCTTTTAAGATTTGACCAAGCACATTGACCATGTCGTTTGGACGCACAATCACTTTATGTGCAATGTCCATCAGTGGATCATTATCCAATGGGCTCACCACAGATAACTCGGCACCATTCGCCACGGCTCTACGGAAGCGCTGTGCCAACAATGGGTGCTCGTTACGCAAATTAGAGCCAATCACAATGATACGGTCTAACTCTTCAATTTCATGGATATTACAACCCATCCATGGCGTACCTAAACGCTTACCGTCTAATCTGAAATCAGTTTGGCGTAAACGATAATCTACGTTGCCGCTGTTTAAACCATTTGCCAATTTTTTAGCTAGGTAGCCTTCTTCCATCGTGCTGTTTGGAGAAACAAGCACGCCTAATGCCTCACCGCCGTATTCGTTAGTGATGTCTTTCAACTGACCAGCCGCGAACTCAAGCGCAGTTTTCCAATCGGTTTCTACCCAAGCACCATTGTGCTTAATCATTGGTACTTTAAGGCGGTCTGGACTGTTAAGACCTTCGTATGAGAAACGATCGCGGTCTGACAACCAGCATTCATTGATGCTTTCTTTTTCACGCGGCAACACGCGCATGACTTTATTATCTTTCACGTGCACTTCGATATGCGAGCCTAAGCTATCATGCGCTGCGATGCTTGGTCTGCGAGTTAACTCCCAGCTACGCGCTGAATATCTGAACGGTTTGCTGGTTAACGCGCCAACTGGACATAAGTCAATAATGTTGCCAGATAGCTCAGAGTTAACGCTCTTATCTACGTAAGCTGTAATTTCAGCATGCTCGCCACGGCCAATCATGCCTAACTCTTGCATGCCGCCTACTTCTTTCAAGAAGCGCACACAACGCGTACATTGAATACAGCGAGTCATGTCCGTTGATACTAACGGACCAATGTTTTTGTTAAATACCACGCGCTTTTCTTCAGTGTAGCGAGAGCCGCTCACACCGTAAGCTACCGCCACATCTTGTAAATCGCACTCACCACCCTGATCGCAAATTGGGCAATCTAACGGGTGATTAATCAGTAAAAACTCCATCACACTTTGCTGCGCTTCAATCGCAGATTTTGAGCGTGTGAATATCTTCATGCCGTCAGCAACTGGGGTTGCACATGCTGGCAATGGCTTGTTAAATTTCTCTACCTGCACCAGACACATGCGGCAGTTTGCCGCCACGGATAATTTAGGGTGGTAGCAAAAACGTGGAATCGCAATACCGACCTTGTCAGCCGCATCAATAATGGTGCTGCCGTGTTCGACTTCTATCGATTTACCATCTATTTCAATATTCAACATTATGTATTTTTACCGTCTTTACAGTTATTTACCGTCAACCATGCTCTTGCCGTGCTGAATATAGTATTCAAACTCAGGCCTGAAATGCTTAATAAAACTTAACACTGGCGTTGCCGCCGCCTCACCAAGCGCACATATCGTACGACCTGCGATATTGTTACTTACATCCGTGAGCAAATCTAAATCTTCCATCTTGCCCTGACCTTTAACGATACGGTCAATCACACGATAAACCCAGCCCGTACCTTCACGACAAGGCGTACATTGGCCACAGCTTTCCTCATAGAAGAAATAAGCCAAACGATGCAAGGCTTTCACCATGCAAGTTGTATCATCCATCACAATCATCGAGCCGGCACCCAGACTAGACCTGGCTTTACTTAAACCGTCGTAATCCATGGTTGCGCCCAGAATTGCGGATGCAGGCATTACCGCAGTAGATGGCCCGCCGGGAATCACTGCCTTCAATTGGCGGCCTTTCCAAATACCACCGGCCAAAGCTAATAACTCGGTGAATGGCATCCCCATTTTAACTTCATAGTTGCCTGGTTTTTCTACATGGCCGGAAATAGAGAACAGCTTAGTACCGCCAGAGTTGGCAACACCTAAATCAGCAAATGCCTGACCGCCATTTTGCATAATCCAAGGGATGCTAGTGTAGCTTTCAGTATTATTGACATTGGTAGGTTTACCAAACACACCATAACTTGCCGGGAACGGTGGCTTAAAGCGAGGCTGGCCTTTTTTGCCTTCGATTGATTCAATCAGCGCAGTTTCTTCACCGCAAATATAGGCACCGTAACCATGTACTGCGTATAGATCGAAACTGAAATTTGTACCGAATAGATTTTCACCTAGATAACCGGCGGCTTTTGCCTCATGCAATGCAGCCTCAAAAATTTCATAATCTTGCCAGATTTCACCGTGGATATAGTTATAGCCTACACGCGCACCTAAGGTATAAGCTGCAATTGCCATACCTTCAATCAATTGATGCGGATTGTAGCGAATGATATCCCGGTCTTTAAACGTACCTGGCTCGCCTTCGTCAGTATTACAAACCAGATATTTCACGCCATCAAAATAGCGCGGCATAAAGCTCCACTTAAGACCGGTAGGGAAACCCGCACCACCGCGACCACGTAGACCTGAGGTTTTAACCTCAGTAATAATATCGGTAGGCTTAACCTTTTCAGTCACCACACGCTTTAATGCGGCATAACCACCCAACTTGAGATAGGTTTCTAATGATGCTGGATTTTCCTCGGTCAGCGTACGTAGCGTAACCAAAGTTTGTCCAGCCAAATCTGTTTTCACAACTGGCTTGCTAGAAGCGACCATTATTTAAGCCCCTCTATAATTGCATCCACTTTATCTGTCGTTAAGAACTCATGCATTTCTGTGTTATTAACGTGCATCAAAGGCGCACCACCGCAACAGCCCATGCACTCACCTTCTTTTAAACAAAACTTACCATCTGGAGTAACTTCATTAAAGCCTACACCAAGCTTGCCCTGCAAATGGCTGACAATTTCATCGGAGCCGCGTAGCATGCATGAAATATTAGTACAGATCGTTACCTTATATTTACCTACTGGCGACAAGTCATACATATTGTAAAAAGTTGCCACTTCCATCGCTGCAATTTCAGGCATGCCTAAATATTGCGCCACCTCTGTAATACTTTCTTTTGACAACCAGCCACGTTCAGTTTGCACGATACGTAACGCACTCATCACCGCAGCCTGCCTTTGATCAGCAGGATACTTGGTCAACTCATAATCTATTTTTGTGGTTGCTTCTGGGCTTAACATACTAATTAATTCCTACTCCAAGCAGCGCAACAGCGCACATGGCAATGACGAAAACACTAATAACAACGAAGAAGTATTACAGACTGCACTCATCGGTCAATTTCCCCGAAAACGATATCTTGGGTACCGATAATCGCAACCAAGTCGGCAATCATATGACCTTTGGTCATTTCATCCAATGCTGCCAAATGCGGGAACCCTGGTGCACGGATTTTCAAGCGGTATGGCTTATTGGCACCATCTGACACCATATAAATACCAAATTCGCCCTTAGGATGCTCAACCGCAGCATACGCTTCGCCGACTGGCACATGAAAGCCTTCAGTGAAAAGTTTAAAGTGGTGAATCAGGTCTTCCATGTTGGTTTTCATACCTTCACGGTTTGGAGGTGCTACTTTATTATCTGAAGTAATCACCGGGCCTGGATTTTTACGTAACCAATCCACACATTGCTTGATGATGCGGTTAGATTGCCTAAACTCTTCCATACGCACCAAGTAACGATCGTAACAATCGCCATTCACGCCTACTGGGATATCAAAATCTAAATTTGCATAGACTTCATAAGGCTGCTTCTTACGCAAATCCCACTCAATACCCGAGCCACGCAACATAGGGCCAGTCATACCAAGCGCTAACGCACGTTCTGGGCTTACCACACCGATACCAACGGTACGTTGCTTCCAGATACGATTATCGGTCAGCAATGTTTCATACTCATCGATATAAGTAGGGAAACGGTTGGTGAAATCTTCAATAAAATCTAAAAGTGAACCTTGGCGGTTCTCATTTTGCGCTTTAACTGTTTTAGCATTGCGCATGGATGACACTTGATATTGCGGCATTGAGTTCGGCAAGTCGCGATAAACGCCACCTGGACGATAGTAAGCAGCATGCATACGCGCACCAGAAACCGCCTCATACACATCAAACAAATCTTCACGCTCGCGGAACGCATACAAGAACACCGTCATTGCGCCCACATCCAGCGCATGTGCACCCAGCCACAGCAAATGGTTTAGCACACGGGTAATTTCATCGAACATCACACGAATATATTGTGCGCGCAACGGAACTTCCAACCCCAGCATTTTTTCAATCGCCATTACATATGCATGCTCATTGGACATCATGGACACATAATCCAACCTGTCCATATAGGGCACGCTTTGTAAGTAAGTACGATTTTCAGCTAACTTTTCAGTACCGCGATGTAACAAACCAATATGCGGGTCAGCACGTTGAATCACTTCACCGTCCAACTCCAGCACCAAGCGCAACACACCGTGCGCTGCCGGGTGCTGCGGACCAAAGTTCATGGTGTAATTTCTAATCTCAGCCACGGTGCGCTCCTTCGCTACGAATCACGCGCGGTACGTTATTGCGCAACTCAATAGAAACTGGCTGATAAATTACACGCTGCTGCTCAGGGTCATAACGCATCTCGACGTTACCTATCATAGGGAAATCTTTACGGAACGGGTGACCAACAAAACCGTAGTCAGTTAATAAACGACGCAGGTCCGGGTGGTTCTCAAACATAATGCCGTACAGGTCAAACGCTTCGCGCTCAAACCAATTGGCAACTGACCATACACCAACCAAGGTTGGCAATATTGGGAAATCTTCGTCTTTAGCAAACACACGCAGACGTAGACGGTGATTCAATGAAACAGAGAGGAAATGGCAAACTACAGCGTAACGCAAGCCATCATAACTGCCTTCACCGTACTCCTGATAATCTACACCGCACAAATCAATTAGCTGCTCAAACTTCAAAGCAGCATCATCACGCAACAACTGACAAACAGCGAGATAATCTTCGGCACTACACTCGATAGTAACTTCGCCCAGAGCTACAGTTTGCTTGGTAATTTTTTCACCAAGGACAGTCTGCAAATTGGCTAATAGTTGATCTAATTTAGCTGACATAATTTTGTTCTTAATTTAACAGACCCATTAATTTAACGAGCGATGGTGTTTGTACGTTTAATTTTATTTTGCAACTGGATAATGCCGTACAACAACGCTTCTGCCGTAGGCGGACAGCCTGGCACATAGACATCAACAGGAACAATACGATCACACCCGCGCACAACCGCATAAGAGTAATGGTAGTAACCACCACCGTTAGCACATGAACCCATGGAAATAACCCAACGTGGCTCAGCCATCTGGTCATACACTTTACGTAGAGCTGGTGCCATTTTATTGACTAAAGTCCCAGCCACAATCATTACATCAGATTGTCGTGGACTGGGACGGAATACGATACCAAAACGGTCAAGGTCGTAACGTGAGGCACCTGCGTGCATCATTTCAACAGCACAGCAGGCCAAACCAAAAGTCATAGGCCATAACGAACCGGTACGAGTATAGTTAATCACCGTATCCAGCGTAGTAGTGACAAATCCTTTTTCTAAAACACCTTCAAGACTCATGATTCAATCAATCCCATTCCAATGCGCCCTTCATCCACTCGTAGATGAAGCCAATCACAAGCACGCCTAAAAAAACCATCATAGCAAGGAAACCAAACAAGCCTATTTCCTGCAATACAACAGCCCACGGGAATAGAAATGCAATTTCCAAATCGAATAAAATAAATAGGATAGCAACAAGATAGTAGCGCACGTCAAATTTCATACGCGCGTCTTCGAAGGCTTCAAAGCCACATTCATACGGAGAGTTTTTTGCAGAGTCAGGTCTGCTAGGGGAGACTATTTTAGATAGGATTAGCGGGCCAACACCAACTGCCAAACCCACAAGAATGAACAACAATATTGGAAAATAATTTTCTAGCACTAACAAACCCCAGACTAAATTACTAAAGAATTTGCAACAATTAAAAGCAAAGCACTATTACCGCTAGAGCCAACCAACTTTAAGACTAGATTTCACTACTTTCAACCAAAAAATCAAAACTACTAAATGGTGCCGACGGAGAGACTCGAACTCTCACGACTTTCGTCACTACCCCCTCAAGATAGCGTGTCTACCAATTCCACCACGACGGCATATGCTTAAACTAAATGATTATTTTGGCACAGCCTCAGTACTGGTTGTTTCCGCTGTAGTAGTTGCTGCAGGCTTAGCAGCATCAACCGCTTGCGCTGATATTGCTTTAACCACGCTACCACTACTAGCTTTATGACTCGATAAGTAAGCCAAAGTTAAACTGGTAATAAAAAATACAAATACGAAACCCGCTGTTGCACGGCTCATAAAATTAGACGAACCAGACACACCAAACAAACTACCTGATGCGCCGCTACCAAAAGATGCACCCATGTCAGCGCCTTTACCATGCTGCAACAACACTAAGCCAATTACACCAGAAGCCGCCAACACATGAATTACTAATACTATATTTTCCATTTTTAACCTTATATACCACCGCAACACTCTGGCTACAACCCAATCAACTTACTGCTTTGACCGATACAAAACCTAAGAGGCTGCCTGGCAAATCCCTTCAAATTCTTGTGCGCTTAATGAACACCTGCCAATTAAGCCACCATCAATATCCTGCATATTGAATAATTGTACCGCATTTTGCGGATTTACGCTCCCCCCATAAAGGATTTTCAAGCTAGCTGCCGCCTCTTGGTGATGGCTTGCAATCCTTTGCCGAATAAACTCGTGCATACTCTGCGCTTGATCTGGCGTAGCTGCCAAACCCGTACCAATTGCCCAAATTGGCTCGTAAGAAACAACTGTATTCGCAAACACTTCCGCACCGTATAGATTAATAATGGTATCAATCTGCTTTGCAACTACCATTTCCATCACACCAGCCTCACGCTCGATCAGGGTTTCACCTACACAGAGTATAGGCACCAATCCGTGCGCTTTAGCCTGCATAAACTTAGCTGCAATATTCTCATCAGACTCACAATAAGCTGTTGCACGCTCTGAATGCCCAATAATGACATGAGTTGCGCCGAAGTCTTTCAACATGCTTGCACTTACTTCACCAGTAAAGGCACCTACTACGTCTTTACTTAGGTTTTGGGCACCCCATGCGATAGAGGTGTTTTGCAAAAGACTTTGCACTTGCGCAAGGTATGGGTATGGGACACAGACAATTACTTCAACATTTTTGAGTTTATTTAATCGATCAACATATGCTTGCAGAAGCTGCTGATTCGTGGCTAAGTTGCCATGCATTTTCCAATTGGCAACTACTATTTTTCTAGGCATGCTACCCCTAATTTTTCTTGAGTTTTTAAACTAAAAGTATATGGCTTGTGTACTTTAGGCAAACTAATTTGATGGCTACACAATCGCCATTCTTAGTTTGCGACGAGTTTGCAACATTGTAACTTAATTTTAGATGATGGGATTTAAGCAAGAATAATAGTATGATTAATCATGACTAAAAAAATTGCAGTTATCACACTACTCATCATTTCACCTTGTTTTCATGCATTTGCCGACACAACATCCGATGGATTTTGGGGCGATGTTAAAAATACTTTATCTGAAACATGGAACAGTAATGAATATGAACTGTATGCACCTGTCAGCACATGGCACAACCGCCAGTTCTATGATAAAGAAAAAATAGATGGCTACAATGAGCAGCCATGGGGCCTAGGGATTGGTAAATATAGATACGATGCTGACGGCGATTGGCATGGCATATACGGAATGGTGTTTGCAGACTCCCATAACGAGTTGGAGCCTGTAGCAGGATACGCTTTTCAGAAAATGTGGCATGCGAATAATGGTTTTCGTTTAGGGGCCGGCTACACGATAGGTGCAACGTTGCGCCAAGACTATCATTACCTGCCAATACCTGTGATTGCACCTGTTGCCTCTATTGAGTACAAACAATTTGCGGTGCAGTCCACCTACATTGTGGGCGGGCAAGGGAATGGCAATATTTTATTCACCTGGCTCAAATGGCAACTTAAATAATCTAGAACGCGCTTCTCTCACCACTCACTTCTGACGTAGTCAATATTTACAAACCAATCACGACAGGCTTGAATACCTTAAAATCAATATTGGCTTGATTGATTAATCACCCTGCGCACCGCAGTTAGCAGGTCTGATGCAGTTAAACCGAGCGGTCCTACTCCTTGTGCAACCAGATAATCCGCTGCTGCACCATGTACATAAACACCAAGTTTAGCTGCGGAAACTGGCTCTAAACCTTGCGCGATTAAGCTTGCGATTACGCCAGTTAACACATCACCAGTGCCACCTGTAGCCAGTGCAGAATTACCGGTGCTATTAATACAATAACTACCACCCTGTTCAGCAATCACAGTACCTGCACCTTTTAGCACACAAGTCACTTGTAGTGACTGCGCCAAGGCGACGGCTGACTCAATACGTTGCTTTTGAATATCTGCCGAACTAATAGCCATCAACCTAGCAGCCTCACCCACGTGAGGAGTTACCACTACTGGGCCACGTCTATTCTTCAACAGCTCAGCTAGCTGCTGATGTTGAGCAATTAAATTCAGCGCATCTGCATCCAACACCAGCGGGCATGTTTGCGTAAGCCAAAAAGTCAGCTCTGTTATGGCTGCATCTGACCGACCTAGACCTGGGCCAATCGCTACTACATCTAATTGCGCCAATGACGCAAGCGCATCAGGCCTACGCATCATGATTTCCGGGTGCAGAAAATCTACCGAAGGCGCGGTATCACAAAGCATAGCGGCATAAATCCTGCCAGCACCAGACAACAACGCAGCCCTTGCCACCAACAATGCGGCGCCGACCATGCCACTATCACCGCCAATAACCGCAACACTGCCGGAGGTGCCTTTATGCGCATCAACTGCACGGACTGGCAACATGGATTGCAGCATTTGCTTAGTAAGTAAGTGTTGGTCTGTTTGCATAGCGTGATTAAACGTTCACATGCCTGATATTTAATTGTACTTTTTGCGCACCGTTATAGCTATTAGTTTGCAATTGATAGGCAGCTTGAATCTGAGTATCTAAAAACTCGGTTTGATTAAAGAAAATTGCATCAATCACCGCCGCCGATGCGCTGGATAGCGCCTTCAAACTTAGTTTTAAGTGCTTCTCTGCCAAGATACGCTGATTAACCACCTCAAACTCATCATAGAACAATGGTGGCGGAAAACCCTGCCCCCATACTTGATTCTCTAGCGTTTGTGCGATGGCGTAAGTCATATCGCTCGCGCTTAAGCTACCGTCAACCTCTAGCACAGCCTCTAAATCCGCAGCGGTAAGCAGACTTCTGACTACCGCTTCAAAGCTAGATTTAAATAGATTGAAATCTTCAGCCTTGATAGTCAGGCCGGCTGCCATGGCGTGACCGCCAAACTTTAATATTAAATCTGGCAGATGCTTGCTTAGCAAATCTAAAGCATCACGTAGATGCAAGCCGGCAATTGAACGCCCAGACCCTTTCAGCAAACCAGAGCCGCCATCAGCAAACGCAATCACTGGACGATGGTGCCGCTCTTTAATACGGGAGGCTAAAATTCCAATCACGCCTTGATGCCAGTCCGGCTCGTAAATACTGATCGAGTATTGATCTTCAATCGCGATATCATCGAGCGAGATATTGGCGCTCTCTTGCATATCCGCCTCTATACTGCGCCTTTGTTTGTTTAGATCATGTAGCTGCTGAGCGAGAATGACTGCTTCTTTTTCAGTGTCTGCCAGCAGGCATTGAATGCCCAATGTCATATCATCTAATCGACCCGCTGCATTCAAACGCGGCCCCACATAAAAACCTAAATCTTGCGCCATGGCTTTTGCCGGCTCACGCCCGGCAATTCTAAGTAAAGCGGCAACTCCATGGCTACATGCCCCAGCGCGGATTCTGCGTAAGCCTTGCTCTACCAAGATACGGTTATTTTCATCCAGCTTCACCAAGTCTGCAACGGTACCTAAGGCGACTAAATCCAGCAGTTCAGTTAAGTTTGGTTCAGCACTAGATTGGTAAGTACCCTGTTCACGCAGCTCTGCCCGCAGGCCTAGCAAGCAGTAGAACATGACCCCGACACCCGCAAGATTTTTGCTTGGAAAAGTGCATCCATGCTGATTAGGGTTAACGATGCAGGCAGCTTCTGGCGTTTGTGAGCCAGGCAAATGGTGGTCTGTAATCAGCACTTGCATGCCCATTGCATTAGCAACCGCTACGCCATCTACGCTGGCGATACCGTTATCTACCGTGACGATCACGTCTGGCGTTTGCGCTGCGGCAAGCTTGACGATTTCAGGGGTGAGGCCGTAGCCATACTCAAACCGATTTGGCACCAAAAAATCCACATTGGCTCCAAATAAACGCAAGCCTTTTACCGCAACAGCGGTAGCTGTGGCACCATCTGCATCATAATCGCCAACCACTAACAATTTTTTATTGGCCTTAATAGCCTCTGCCAACAACTTTGCCATTGCCTGATTATGCGTAAGCTGCTGCGGTGGTAGCAATGCACTCAATTGAATACTGGTTTGCGCAATATCAGACACTCCGCGTGCAGATAGCAAACGCGACATCAGTGGCGAGATGCCTGATGATTGAAGGCTCTGCACTATTGCCGCAGGCGCATTACGTTGTGCGATAGAGGTCATACCAAATAGGCACTCATAGGTTTAGTTGACCGCCAAAATTTATAGAGATCAAGCGGCTTAATTGTCGCTACCAAGGTTTTTTCATAACAAGCTAAATTTACTACTAATTGCGTGATGCTACGCTTTTTTAACCCGTTTAATAATGCCTGAAAACTGTCTTCAGCCAAAAGTAAATCCTGCGCTAACTGCATACGTACGTGCGTATGCCCTGCCATCTGCGAAATAACACTTTGTAATGATGCTGATATGTTGTGATGCATCAAGCCAGAGTGTTTAGCCAAGCCTTTATATAAAGCAGTGTTTCCAACCATGCAATCAATATCGCTATCAGGCTTAACAGCTAACGGCGCAGGCATCACACCACCACCCGATAGCCAAATACTATTCACCGCAACACCACCTGCGCCTTCACGCTCAGCATTAGCAGCATGTGCATGCAATAGCATCTGCACTTCATTCAAGTACGCCACCCATTGGCTTGCTGCACTGCCCTGTGGCATAAAGTGGGCAATATTTTTACCCATCGCCATTGCTGGCAGTGCAGTTTTAATTTGTGGCGGCTGCGCTAAAGATACGTACCATGCTCCAGACTCACCCAAACAAAACTTTAAACCATCTTCTTGTGCAAAGTGCGCATTAAAACTGGCAATCATCGCTTGCGCATGCGCTCGAGATACTGATAATGGACAAGGCTCACTTAAGCTAAAACTGTCACGCTGCAACACCAAATGCACAGGGTCAGCACGTAACCAGTAGTCTGCACCCACACTCACCCCATCCTCTGCTGCGGTAATAGCTGCAATGGAGTAGTCTGGCATAGGCGCTAGGCCGCTTTGCGCGCAGACCAAAGCTTCCAGCGGCATAGCCTCTTCACGGATAGTGGCTTTAGAGAGCAAATACGCCAGCACACTAGTTGCTGGCTTGGCAAAGAGCTGCCCAGTCGATACACAGTCTACAGTAAGCTTCACTAAGTTATTTTCAATTGATAGGTAAGTACCAATTTTACTTGCAACTAGCCAGCTATGGGACACATGACGTAAAAAAACCTAGTAGCATTAACTGCTACTAGGCTGATTCAAAACTCAATCACATGGATCACACAATGCATCATTGGCGCTTAGTAATAACGACGGTCATCCCCATCATAGCGGTCGTAACGCTCCTGATCTTTCCAATCGTGCTTTTTATGACCACGATGACCTCGCCATTGGTCATTACCACGGTAACCCGGCTCAATATAGCTGACTTGTGATGTTGTATAACGGTTTGGTGCCACCATCACATTTACATCCACATAACGCCCAGGATGCTCAGCAGTCACTGTATTGTATGTTCTACCGTTGTACTCATAAGTAACAAAATAACCTGTATTCACAGTCTGCCAGCGGTCTACTTGATAACATACATCTACAGGCACATTACGTGTCACCACTTCGTTAGGGCGATTATTTGCGACACGATCACCCGCAATAGCACCAACACCTGCACCTACTGCGGCAGCAGCAATACGGCCGCTACCTCTACCTACGGTATTACCCAACAAACCACCAGCAATACCGCCGATGATGGCACCTGTCATAGAGCGATTACCTTGAGAGTAGCTCTGTTGCTGATACTCGGTACGGCACTCTTGCTGTGGGGTATTGATACGCTCAGTTTGCGGTGTGACTGAAATCACACGGGCAGTATCAACATATTGATCACTGGCCAACGCTGGCGTTGCAAACACTGCTGCGATTAATGCAGGCACAGCCATCGCCACGCGCGTGCTATTAACAACGTTCAACTTAAAATTACGCATTTTACTTCTCCTCTATTTCTAGAATTTATTAAGCCACTGAATCAGGCCAATTAGTAGTGGCCATGCTCAGTTAACGCGATTGATTTAAATTGGCTTACCAGCAATTGTTAATAATTTGTAACTAATGATTTTACGTAGATAGGTTTGTAGATAGATTTTAAGCGAATGAAATCAGTCATCACTCTCTACATCCATATCTGGAATATGATTAAACGCGATACGCATCGGCGCATCTTTGAGCGCCTCATGCGCGCCGCCAAAGTAAATCGTGTTTTTGCCAAACTTTGAATTAAGGCTATCAATAGCCTGATTTAACTTCTTTTCATTCTCCAGCGGAGCAACCTGAAACAAATCACGCGCCACTTCATCAGCCGTGACCAGCCCTGAGAAAGACACACCAACCGCATAAGGCTCAGCATTAGTTTTGGGGTATTGCTGCATAAAAGTTTCTAGAGCTTCAATCAGGCGCAAAGTGTTATCAGTTGGTGAGATTGCACTCTCCTGCTGCCAACTTGGCTTATTTCTAAACTTCACCTTAACGCTGATTCTTGAAGCAAGTAAATCGTAACTGCGCATACGCATACAAGCTTTTTGCAATAACCTGTGCAACACGGCCCTTACGCCTGCTTCATTGCGCTGTTCAGGCGGCATCACATGTGAATGACCTAAACTACTGCGCGCATTTTTAACGTAATAAGGCTCTATCCCGCGCAACTTATCATACATGCGCTCACCTTCTACGCTACCCCATGCCACCTGCAACTGCTGACGGTTTGCTGCATACAACTGGGCTACGGTATTAATTTTGTAGCGGTTTAAACGTGCCTCCATTTGCTTGCCAATACCATTTAAGTCACCCAACTCTAAACCAAACAAACGTTGCGGCAACTCATGCGGCTCGATCAGCACGCAGCCATCAGGCTTTTGCATATTAGAGGCTACTTTTGCCAAAAAAGTATTAGGGGCGATGCCGATAGAGCAACGGATAAAATCTCCAGCTCTCTGCACCAAGGATGATTTAATCTTACTCGCTAATTTAAGCGCATTTTCTGGCTGTTGCTGGCTGCCGGTAAGCTTGCAAACCATTTCATCAATAGAAAGCACCTTCCCCACATGCGTACAGCTTTCTACAATATCAATTAAAAAATGGTGATACTCCACATAAACAGGCGGCCTCGCCTCTACAAAAATGATATCTGGGCAAAGCTTGCGTGCCTCACTGACCAGCGTACCTGTTTTAATACCAAACGCTTTTGCTTCATAGCTAGCAGCAATACAGCAAGTGGTTTCTGCCATCACCGCTAGCACGCCGATAGGCTTACCTCTCAACTCAGGCACCAGTTGCTGCTCAACTGAAGCAAAGTAAGAATTAAAATCTACATATAAAGCGTTTAACTGCATGGATAATGGCGATTAGAAATATTTAGAAAAAATGAATGTTTAGTCCGATGTTATGACTAACAATACAGCAGATAATTAGCGCCAAGCATAAAATACAGCTTAAACACCCAAAGCATTATTATAAGGATTACATCATGAGTCAGGAACAAATTGCAGTATTTGCCGGCGGTTGCTTTTGGTGCACCGAGCCGGTGTTCAGTCAGTTGAACGGGGTAAAAAAAGTTGTATCTGGCTACATAGGCGGACACACTACCGACCCAACCTACAAGCAGATTTGCAATGGCGATACCGGCCACGCAGAGGCGATTCAGATCACTTACGATGCAGATTTAATCAGTTTTGAAACGCTGCTGGAAATATTTTTTGTATCGCACGACCCCACCACACCCAACCGCCAAGGCAATGATGTTGGTACGCAGTATCGCTCTGCCGTATTTTGCCAAAATGAAACACAGCGCACAGCTACTACAAAAATGATTACCGAACTAAATCAGCAACATATTTGGCCCAACCCGATTGTGACGGAAGTAAATGCTGCTGCAGTGTTTTACCCCGCTGAAGATTACCACCAATACTACTTTGACAAAAACCCCAACCAGCCTTACTGCATGGCAGTAGCTGCGCCTAAAGCTGCGAAGATTCGGGCAAAATATGCACAGCTGATTAAAAATTAAGCACGATTTGAAGTAAAAAAAGCAAACATAGCGCTAATATTTGAAGCGCTATGTTTGCTTTAATGACGGACCACACTAACCTGCGGGTATAACTAAAATGTAGCACTGTATGGCTGTGATCGAGGGCAGCTTACTTTAAGCTCACCTTGACACTAAAGCTACTGCACCATCGTGCCGAATACTTTTTTCAGCAAACTGCTTGCTTGGCCGACTGGGTCTTTACGGATAGCAGCTTCTTCTTTCGCCATCATCAAATAAACACCATCCAGCGTTTTTTGGGTGACATACTGCTCTAGGTTAGCTTGCTCTTTTTTGACAACACCGTACTTGCTACCCATCTCTGCAAACTTATTGTATTGCTGAGCAAGTTGCACGTTCTCTGTGGCTTTTTTCACGATTGGTAAAAACTTCTCGGCCATAGGTGTTGAGGTGGTTTTTTTGAAATATTGTGTTGCGGCATCATCACCGCCAGTCAATATAGCTTTGGCATCCGCAACACTCATTTTTTTAACGGAATCAACTAACAAGGCTTTAGCTTCAGGTACAGCTGCTTCTGCTGCGCGATTCATTTTAAGCACCAACTCGTCAGCCTGCTTACCCATGCCAAACATACGCATGGCTTTTTCAGCTTTTTGCATCGTTTCTGGCAGTGGTATCTTCACTTCCTTATTACCAAAGAAGCCATCCGTCGCACTTAGTTGGCCTACAGCTTTACCCGCAGCCTGAATCAGCGCCTCTTTTAGTCCACCGCTTGCTTCTGCATTGCTAAGGTCGCTCACGCTTAGAGCGTTGGCATGCGTTGCGAATAATATAAAACTTAAAACTGCCACTAGGTAGCGCATAGACTTCTCCATTCATTATCCGCAATTGGGATTAAAAATTAACCATAGCATTCTAACTGCATAGTATGACAATTAATTGATGTTAACAATACAACGCAATGGATGGCTATGCGCTAGCCTGTCAGTAATTTATTTTTTGGCTTTAGCTTTAGGTTGCGGGCTAACATGCCAGATTTCTCTCGCATAATCACCAATTGCACGATCACTTGAAAACTTAGCCATATTCGCTACGTTTAAGATCGCCATACGCGCCCAGTCATCTGGCTTTTGATATAGCTTACCAACGCGCTCCTGTGCCTCGATATAGCTAGCATAGTCTGCTAATAACAAGTATTGATCGTTATTTAGCAAATTATCCACAATCACTTTATAACGGCCCGGCTCATCAATAGAGAAATAGCCATCTGCAATCATGTCTAGCACGTGTTTAAGCTCTGGATTGCTATTGTAATAATCACGCGGTTGGTACCCACTCGCTTTTAATTCAGCCACTTGTGGTGTGGTTAAACCAAAGATGAAGATGTTTTCATCGCCAACTTCTTCTTTAATTTCCACGTTAGCACCATCTAAGGTACCGATAGTGAGTGCGCCATTCAAGGCCATTTTCATATTGCCAGTGCCGCTCGCCTCTGTGCCTGCGGTGGAAATCTGCTCAGAAAGGTCACTACCTGGGAATAAAATTTCAGCGGCTGAAACTTCGTAATTTGGGTAGAACACGACCTTCAACTTGTC
The DNA here is from genome assembly GCF_036401095.1 of Methylotenera sp. Classification (GTDB taxonomy): domain Bacteria; phylum Pseudomonadota; class Gammaproteobacteria; order Burkholderiales; family Methylophilaceae; genus Methylotenera. Next base: position 103,803 of record NZ_DASWWA010000007.1, on the reverse strand, counting down.
ACCTACAGCAATATCTTCATTCACAATGGCGGCAACATCATTAATCAATCGAATAATATGTTTTGCCATCCAGTAACCAGGCGCAGCTTTACCGCCAAAAATAATGGTACGCGGCGTAATATCTTTATCACCACGGCGAATACGGTTATACAAAGTAATCACGTGCAACACATTCAGCAGTTGGCGTTTGTATTCATGAATACGCTTGATTTGCACATCAAACAAGCTATTCACATTTAACTTAACACCTGTTTTTGCTTCAATTTTTGCAGCTAGCCTTTGCTTGTTGGCAAGCTTCACTTGCGCAAATGCTTTTCTAAAATCCGGATCATCAGCCAGTGGCGTGATTTTTTTAATTTGGGTCAGATCTTTCTTAAAATTAGGGCCAATCGCCGCCTCTATTAAGGCAGTTAACCCTGGATTGGCCTGATTTAACCAGCGACGTGGGGTAATACCATTCGTCACATTCGTCATTTTCCCTGGAAAAATGCGGTCAAAATCAGCAAACAGAGTGCTCTTTAACAACTCACTATGCAGTGCAGCTACGCCGTTTACGGTATGACTGCCAACCACAGCCAAATGTGCCATGCGTACGCGGCGACCGTGATCCTCATCAATAATTGATACGCGTCTTAACAACTCAGCATCGCCAGGGAAGTGATGGTTGACCATGTGCAAGAACTCATGGTTGATTTGATAGATAATTTCCAAATGGCGTGGTAACAAGCGTCCAAATAAATCCACAGTCCAGGTCTCTAGCGCCTCTGGCATTAAAGTATGGTTGGTGTAAGCAAAAATTTTAACCACCAACTCCCAAGCAAAAGCCCACGGTAATTGGTATACATCCACCAGTTGATACATCATTTCCGCTACACCTACAGATGGGTGTGTATCATTGAGTTGTATCGCTATTTTTTCTGGCAGAATTTTCCAGTCATCTTGTGTTTTTATGTCATGCGTACTTAAAAAGCGACGCAAAATATCTTGAATAGAAGCAGAAACAAAGAAATATTGCTGTTTTAAGCGCAGTTCTTTACCCAGCACGGAGGTGTCATTAGGGTAAAGTACTTTTGAAATATTCTCGGTCGCATTACGCTCTTCTACTGCTTTTTCGTAATTACCATCATTAAAGTGTCTTAAATCAAACTCACGCGCAGCTTTAGCTGACCATAAACGCAAATTGTTGACGGTATTCGTACCATAGCCTGGCACCGGCACATCATAAGCCATGGCAATCACATGCTCAGCATCTACCCAATGCTGGATCTCTTCACCCTGATCGTTAGGATACTTAACCACATGCCCGTGAAACTTGATGTTGTAAGTAGCTTCAGGACGTTGGAACTCCCAAATATTGCCATAACGCAGCCAATTATCTGGGTTCTCTACCTGCTGGCCATTTTCAATGGATTGCCTAAACATGCCGTATTCGTAACGAATGCCATATCCGGCTGCCGGAATATCCATGGTCGCCATGGAGTCAAGAAAACACGCCGCCAAACGACCTAAACCACCGTTACCTAGCGCGGCATCTGTCTCAAACTCTACTGCATTCTCCAAATCACGGCCTAATGCAGCCATCCCGTCTTTAAGTTCTTCATTAATGCCCAAATTTAGTGCGGCATTACTCAGCATGCGCCCAATCAAAAATTCTAATGACAAATAGTAAACGCGCTTTGGATCATCGCGATAATAGGACTCCGCCGTCTGCACCCAGCGTTCTACAACATGATCACGCACGCTGTAACTGGCGGCGTCATACCAGTCACGTGGCGTTGCAGCCTCACTGGTCTTGAAGCTAGAGAATATCAAATGATTTTTCAAAGCCTGCTGAATTGGCCCGAGTTTAGGGATTGCAATCGACTTAGCTTTGACTGTTTTCTTAGGTTTAGCTTTAGTTTCGGCTGGAGTTTTCATTTTAGATAATCTTAAATTATTGAATGGTATTGTTATTTTAGCAAAAATTGAGCCAGCTTTATGACCGTTGTTTGAAAGTTGCATGGTGCGTAGTAGTTTCGAACTGAAATAAAAAAACCGCCAAGCTCACGCAGGGCGGTTTTCAATTTAACAACAACAAGTTAGCTAATTAAACTATTCATACGTTTCACAAAACTAGCAGGATCTTCCAAAGTACCACCTTCAGCCAACAGTGCTTGATCAAACAGCACATGTGTTAAATCTGCAAATACCGCCTCTGCAGATTCGGCTTCCAGACGTTTTACCAATTTGTGACTAGGGTTAATTTCTAAAATTGGCTTACTTTCTGGTGCATTTTGACCTGCCGCCTTTAAAATACGTGCTAAGTTGCCGGACAAATCTTGCACATCACTCACCAAGCATGCAGGAGAATCCGTTAAGCGGTGGGTCACGCGTACGTCTTTTACCTGGCTACCCAATGTTTGCTTAATTTTTTCAACTAAGGTTTTTGATTCCTCTTCAATTTTCTTTTGAATCTCTTTTTCAGTTTCAGATTCAAGCTTGCCTAAATCCAAATCACCCTTAGCGATTGATTGCAGTTTTTTACCTTCAAACTCGGTCAAACTGCCCAATAGCCATTCATCCACGCGGTCACTCATCAGCAACACTTCAATGCCTTTTTTGCGGAAAATCTCTAAATGCGGGCTGTGTTGCGCGGCAGCAAAGCTATCGGCAGTAATGTAATAAATCACATCTTGCTCAGCTTGCATGCGTGAAATGTAGTCTTTAAACGACACATCTTGCACGTCAGTATCCGCCTTGGTTGACGCAAAGCGTAATAAGCCTGCGATCTTCTCTTTATTCGCAAAGTCTTCGCCCGGACCTTCTTTAAGTACACGGCCGAACTCTTGATAGAACTTAGCGTAGTCTTCAGGCTTGTTTTCAGCCATGTCTTCTAACAGGCCAAGTACTTTCTTCACTGAGCCAGCTTTAATCGCGTCCACATCGCGGCTAGATTGCAAGATTTCACGAGATACATTCAACGGTAAATCTGATGTATCAATCACGCCACGAACAAAGCGCAGGTATTGCGGCATCAATTTTTCTGCGTCTTCCATGATAAACACACGCTTAACGTACAGCTTAATGCCATGGCGACGGTCACGATCATACAAGTCGAACGGTGCTTTGCTTGGCACGTATAGCAAAGAAATATACTCTTGCTTACCCTCTACACGGCTATGTGTGTAAGCTAGTGGGTTCTCAAAATCATGCGACACATGTTTATAAAACTCTTGGTACTCTTCTTCTGTAATATCGTTTTTGCTACGTGCCCATAGTGCTGAGGCTTTGTTGACAGTCTCATCTTCATCTGTCGCCACTTCCGCGCCATCTTTCCACTCGGACTTTTTCATCACAATCGGCAGGGTGATATGGTCTGAATATTTGCGGATAATGGTTTTAAGTTTCCAATCACTTAAGAACTCGTCTTCGCCTTCACGCAAATGTAAGGTAATTTCAGTACCGCGGCTGGTTTTATCCGCTGTTTCAATCGTAAAGTCACCCTCACCAGCTGACTCCCAGCGCACAGCTTCGGCCGCACCGGCACGACGCGTAGTTAGGGTAACTTTGTCTGCAATGATAAATGCCGAGTAAAACCCCACACCAAACTGACCGATTAAATTTGCATCTTTCGCTTGGTCGCCTGTTAAAGCGTTAAAAAACTCTTTGGTACCTGATTTAGCAATGGTACCAATGTTTGAAATCACTTCGTCACGACTCATACCGATGCCGTTATCGGCAATGGTAAGGGTGCGTGCTTCTTTATCAAAAGCGATACGGATTTTTAACTCGCTGTCATTTTCGTACAGCGCACCATTTGCCAACGCTTCAAAACGTAATTTATCTGCCGCATCTGATGCATTTGAAATCAGCTCGCGCAACACAATTTCTTTGTTGCTGTATAGAGAGTGAATCATCAACTGCAAGAGTTGTTTCACCTCAGCCTGAAAGGCCATTGATTCTTTTGGATGAATTTCTTGTTGTGCTGTCGCAGTGGACATAAATTAAGCTCCTAATGTTAAGAATAAAACAATAGTAGCTATGTGGGGATTAGCAGCAGATTTTCAAGCGACCAGCGTAATGACTTGATTAAATTATTATTCAAAACAACCAATGTCATGAAACTTTCAAACTATAATCACAAAATAAACAGTATTATTGTTTCACATATCACTCGCACAAAAAACTGCATCATTTATGAATAATCAATCAAGTAACTCCCCTGCAGATAAAGCATTGCTTGCGGCAATTGACCTTGGCTCCAATAGCTTCAGGCTGGAAATTGGCCGACTGGATAGTGGTCATATTGAGCGTGTAGAGTACATTAAGGAAGCGGTGAGACAAGGCGGCGACCTAGACGAGGAGCGCAACCTAACTGCCGAAGCGATAGAGCGTGGCGTTCGTTGCTTATCAAGGTTTGGTGAGCGCTTACAAGGTTTTGACGCAACGCACGTACGTGCCGTTGCAACCCAGACATTACGCGAAGCTAACAACCGTGACCACTTTCTAAAGCTCGCAAAAAAGGCGCTAGGCTTTGAAGTTGAGGTGATTTCTGGCGTGGAAGAAGCTCGTCTGATCTACCAAGGAGTAAGCCGCTTTTTACCGCAATCCAATGAAAAAAGATTAGTCATCGACATCGGTGGGCGCTCTACCGAATTCATTCTTGGCTGCGGCTTTGAATCTACCCAAACTGCATCATTACACGTGGGCTCTGTCGCGTGGGCACTCAAGCATTTTGCCAACGGCGAGTTTACTGAAAAAGCATTTACACGCGCTGAAATTTCGGCAGAATCTATCTTTGAAACCCTGGGCAATCATTTTAACGACACGCACTGGGATGTTGCTTATGGCGCTTCCGGTACGGTAGGTGCAGTGGCAGACGTACTAGCGCAATACGGCAAGCCTGCTGACGCTGTCAGCAAAGAAAGTTTGTATTGGCTGAAAGAAGAGCTGCTCAAAGCAAGGTACGTAGATAAGCTACGCTTAAACGGCTTAAAAGAAGACCGCAAACCAGTGATTGCCGGCGGCCTTTCTGTGCTGATTGCAGTCTTTGAGTTTCTCAACATCGACACCTTAAACGTAGCAAAAGGCGCATTACGGCATGGCCTGCTGTATGACATGCTGGCGCGTGAAAACGATATGTTGGACCTTCGCAATACATCGATTCAGCGTTTAGCGCGCAAATTTGACGTAGACGAAACCCATGCCAACACGGTTGCAGAAGTGGCAGAGAAGTTATTTGAAAAAATCAGCGATAGCACTACATTTGCAGATGGCGAATACTTTAAGCACGCACGTAAATTGCGCTGGGCGGCGCAGCTGCACGAAATTGGCGGCATCATCTCCCCGGTAGATGCGCACTTGCACGGCGCTTACATCCTAGACCACACCGAGCCAGTTGGCTTCTCACAAAGTGAACTGCACTGTTTAAGCTTGATTATTTTAGGGCATCGCGGCAAGTTAAAACGATTAGAGGCTGATTTCTCTGATCGCGTATTCGTCATGCAGTTAATTTGCATGCGGTTGGCTGTCATCTTATGCCATGCGCGACAAATGCCCAATTTACGCGGCATGCAGCTAGCCTTAAATAACAATAGCTTTAAACTCTCACTACCAAAATCATGGGCAAGTAAGTATCCACAATCGCACTACCTGCTAGATGAAGAAACACTGGCATGGCAGAAAATCAACTGGCATTTTGAACTAGTAAATACGATATAAAACTGTCACAAAAAATTCATTTGCGTTCCAAAATAAACGGTATAAACTGTTTATATCGTTTATTTTGGAGTGCAACCATGTCAAAAATCAATTCAATTCAGGCTGAAGCGTTAAAATCTACACCTGAAAACGCAACCAGCACAGAAACAAAAAAACCTGCTACCAAAGCAGCACCAGCCAGCAAAGCTGCTGTAAAACAGGCACCAGCAAAAACAGTAGCAGGTAAACCTGTTACTGCAAAAACAACAGTCACGAAACCAGTAGCTAAAGCTGCTGTAAAAACCAGTGTAGCCAGCGCCAAAAAGGCTGAAAAAGCCCCTGAAAAAACCAAAGTTTTAAAAGAAAAAACGCCAAAACTAAAAATGGAACGCGATAGCTTCACCATGCCAAAAACTGAGTACGCGCAATTTGCGGTACTTAAGGAACGCCTCACTAAGTTAGGTCAACCAGCTAAAAAGAGTGAGCTACTACGCGCAGGGATTATGCAGTTAAGCGCAATGACCGATGCCGCATTAAAAGCGGCGATGAGCAAAGTGCCGGCCATTAAAACTGGCAGACCAAAAAAGAAATAAGCTCAGATTATCTTAAATAATCTTCGCGTTATAGCTGGTAAGAATAAACCACTAGCTATGACGCGATGCGCCAACTAGATCAATGATATTTGCCATACAAAAACCACACCAACTAGCTAGTGTGGTTTTTTAGTTTTATAAGCGTTAACTTCTTCTACGGTTTTAATCACTTCAGCGCGTAGAACTGGGTCTGATTGTGCCAACTGCAAAGCTTTTTCAGCCGCCGCTTTTGCCGCCACTGCATCCCCCTCAAGCAATAACACGTTTGCCAAATTGTTATATGCTGCCGCGGAGTCGGGATAGGCAATCGTCGCATTACGGAAAGCAGTGATCGCATGCGAGAAATGGCCTAACGCATAAGCACTGTTCCCTAAGCCTATAAGCAATACCAAATGATTAGGCCAGCGCTTTGCGGCCACATCATATGCCAAGTAGACATCGGTCTTATTTGCATTATTCTCAAAAGCCACGATAGCTTTAGCAACCGCATCAGGGTCATCAGCCTTAGGTAAGCTACCTGGCTTTAGTGCCACAAACGCCCAATAACCACTACGTGCCCAAGTGCGCTGAAATGCACTCAAGCTCATTTCAAAGCGTTCATAAGTGCCTGAGCGCAGCCAAACAAGCTCGCGGTCAAGGCTGTATCCAACGACTACGGCATAATGCCAAGATGGCACCCAAGACAAGCCTAGGTTCTGCATCACTACCACCACATTACCGGCTGCAACCTCTGCTAACACTGCATCAAGTTTAGGCGCCAGCTTTACCGACAGCGCTCCGTGCCTGCGTGCAGCAGCCAGCATTTCAATCTGCAAACTACCTTGTCGAGCCGGAATGTAAACCTCTGGCACTAATTGATCCGGCGTCACGTGGATATCTACGGCATTGAGTGCGGTTGCTAATGCTGCTGGCCCACAGTGATATTGTGATTGCGGAAAGAAAGGGGTCTGGGTCAGCTCATGCTGCCTTGGAAGTGATGGGTTTTGTACTGCCTCACGGACACCTGTTGCGGCACAGGCATTGAGGAGTAAACAAAAAGCCAGCATGACTAACTTACGAAACATGCTGGCTTCTCGCTGTAACAAAACCTGACTAAGCTAATACACGATTAGCGAATAGAACGTGTAAATGGATACACTTTAGTAAATCCAAGAATATCAGTAAGCAAGAGCACCAAGAATACTAAGATAATGGCACCGATAATACCGCTACCCGCAGGTGCATTTTCGATTTGTGTTGCCATTGCACTTGCTTCCTCATCTGTGAGTGTAGCAACACGACTGCGTGCCTGTGCAGGGTCAATACCATGCTCAATTAACGCTGCCTGTACGTCCTGACGTGATAGAGCAGTGATGATTCGCGCACGGTCTTGGTCAGCTGCACTAGAGAAAACACTGTCTGCAACTTGCGCTGAACTAATCATGGCCGCCTGTACTGTTTGCACAGAACCTGTAAATAAAATTGACGCTGCAAGAAATGCACTGAAAAAACGTTTAACAAAAATCATGGCAAGTACCCCTTATCATTAAAATTAAGTCTAAAAGATGGTTTTAAACCTGCAACCCACTCAAACTAACAACTACAGGCTGTAGTATAAGACCACCACGTACGAGTATTAAATATGCCTACAGAACTAAAATAGCACAGTTAAATAATTGTGTATAGACATATACATGGCGTATAACTTGGAGCTATGCGACATTTGTCTTGATTAAACTCCGGGTTGTTTGACAGCTTCAATATAGTAATGGGACAAGCCATCCAACTTACGCTGCTTTAGCCACCAAATAGCACCCTTCTTTACCACGCATGCACTTTGATGCAGGCCCAGCAGCTTACCAATCAATAAACCAAGATTTGGCTGATGCCCCACCAGTACGATGGTTTGCGCGTCATCCTGATTTTCTACTTCTTGCATCATGCGAGCCACATTGCTATCTATGCTTAAGCACTCGGCAATCTTGATTTCCACTTGATTTAAATCATGCAAGGCATGTGCTGTTTGCAAACAGCGGCGTGCTGGGCTGCATAGTAGTTCGGCATGCTCGGGCAAGTGTTTATACAGCCACTTTGCCATTTTAGCCGCATCTTTACGGCCACGTTTGGTTAGTGCACGATCATGATCATGGCCGCTTTCACTTTGAATTTCAGCTTCTGCATGCCGCCAAATGATTAAATTTGCCATGGTTTAATTAAATAGTTTTGTTAATCCGTATATTTATGCAGTAATTGCAGTTGTGCACTATTAACACGTGCAGGCTCACCGGGTTTAGCTTTATGCGCTTGCGTAGCAATAGGCTGATAGCTGCCGTCCGCATTTAATATCCATGCATCATGATTATCGTCTAGATACATTTGGCAGCACTCCTGCAAAATACGCGCACGATTTTTTGCATCTGTAATCGGCCACGCAATTTCAACACGGCGCATCATGTTGCGATTCATCCAATCAGCACTAGATAACCACATATGCTCAACTTCTGCGATTTTGAAATAAAACACACGCGAATGTTCCAGTAAACGACCAATCACTGAGCGTACACGTATGCGTCCGTTCAGGCCCGGCGCATCTATCGGCAAAATACACGCGCCGCGTAATATTAAGTCAACCTCCACCCCAGCACGACCAGCCTTCACTAATGCCTTCACCAAAGCCTCGTCGGTTAATGCATTCATTTTCAAAATAATAGAAGCAGGCTGCCCGGCCTTGGCACTCAGTTCTGCCGCCCGAATCTTAGCCAGCATTTGTTTATGCAAATTAAATGGTGCTACCAGCAGCTTTTGCATACGAGGTAATTTGACCTGACTCGCAATATGCCTAAACAAATGCTCCATATCGCGCGTAATCTGCGTATCTGCAGTCAGCATGCTAACATCAGTGTAGAGCCGTGCTGTTCTAGGGTTATAGTTACCGGTTGAAACATGCCCATAGTACTGAAGGCCAGTAGCTTCACGACGCATTACCAGTAACATTTTGGCATGGGTTTTCAGCCCCACTATGCCATACACTACTTGTGCACCTACAGATTCCAAATCCTCGGCCCAGTTGATGTTTGCCTCTTCATCAAACCTAGCTTTAAGTTCAACAACCGCCATCACTTCTTTACCACGGCGCACGGCTTCTTGCAGTAATTTCAGCATGCGTGGGTCAGAACCAGTGCGGTAAATGGTTTGCTGGATAGACAGTACATCTGGGTCATGCACCGCCTCTCGCAAGAAATCAATCACTGACTCAAAGCTCTCGTAAGGCTGATGAATAAGAATATCGCGTTGCTTGAGCTGTGAGAAAAATGACTGATTAGGGATTAACTGCTGACTTATCTGAGGCTCATATGGCTTGAATTTGAGGTGGTCACCTTCAGCTAAATCTGCCAACTGCATCAGACGTGCTAAGTTGACCAAACCATTCACGCGATAAAGCGACTGTTTAGGTAAGTCGAACTGCTGCAGCAAGAGTTTGGCTAGCTTTTCATCACAACCATGTGACACCTCTAGGCGCACCGCTTCACCAAAATGGCGTTGTACTAAACCTTTTCTTAATGCAGTACGCAGATTTTTTACATCTTCTTCATCCACAGCCAAATCAGAATGCCGAGTTACCCTAAACTGTGAAAAACACAGCACCTCACGGCCAGTAAATAAGCTTGCTAGATGCGCACGAATAACACTAGATAGAGACACAAATTTTTGCTGCTTGCCACTCAAGTGTTTAGGTAGCTTAATTAAGCGAGGTAACGCTCTTGGCACTTTTACAATCGCAATATTATTATTGCGGCCAAACGCATCAGTGCCGCCGAGTGACACAATAAAATTTAAAGACTTATTGGCCACCTGCGGAAAAGGGTGTGAGGGATCAAGCGCTACAGGCACAAGTAAAGGGCGTACACTAGACTCAAAATAACGTGCAACCCAACGCTTTTGCTCTAACGTTCGCTCTGCGTTAGACACCAGATACACGCCCGCACTCGTCAGAGCCGGCATTAAATCTGTATTAAAAATCTCGTACTGTTTTTCTACTAAAGTATGCGCAGCTTTGGATATTTCCAAATAGCTTTGTACGTTAACATCAGTCTTCTTTTCATTGTCACGCATGGCGTCTACATGTGGCGCGGCGCGTACTTCAAAAAACTCATCAAGGTTAGAAGAGACAATACAAAGAAAACGCAAACGCTCTAGCAGAGGATATTCTGCATTTTGTGCAAGACTCAATACACGTGCATTAAACGCCAATATACTGATATCTCGATTAAGTAATTTAAGCGGTGAATTAACTGAACGCATGATATTTTCTAATTAGTTATTTCATTCAGCATAAGCGACAATTATGACAGTGTCATGAAAATTCATCAAAACCGTCATCTATGTGAAATATGTGAAAACCTAACAAGCAGACACGCCTATTTTATTGGAAAAACAAATGAAAGACTTAGGCTACTTTTGTAATGACTACAGCCTAGAGTAGAGGTTCACTCCTGTTATGCTAGGCTGTTTGCGATTAATGCAACCTGCGTAAACGCTTCTGCATCCAGTGATGAGCGCCCTAGTAAACCACCATCTATATCTGGCATGGAGAGCATATCATAGGCGTTATCCGCGGTTAGGCTACCGCCATAAAGTATACGCACTTGCTGTGCAAGGGCTAAGTCTCTTGTAGAGATAAGCTGCCGAATCAGCACATGCATTGATTGTGCCTGCTGTGGGTTTGCATGTAACCCAGTGCCAATCGCCCACACCGGCTCATAAGCCACCACAATATTGAGAGATTTAGCGCACGCCAATGCTTCGTCATCTAACGCGTTTAACATATTCAGCAACTGCTGGCGAATTACCACTTCAGCCATACCAGCGTCACGCTCCTGCTGCGTTTCACCCACGCAATAAATGGGCGTTAACCCACAAGCTAAGGCGCGTAACAGTTTGGTAGCAATGACCTCATAACTATCTAAGCGCAACAGGCGCCGCTCAGAATGCCCAACAATCACGAAGCGGCAGCCAAATTCGGCAATCATTGCTGCTGATATGCATGAGGTATAAGCGCCCTCTTCAAACTGACTCACATTTTGCGAGCCCCACAAAATATTACTGCCAGCTAATAATTGCTGGCCTTGGAACAAATAGACATAAGGTAAGCAAAGTGCAAAATCTACTGCATCCAACGCTTTTAGATTTAATCTTAATTGCTGTAATAGATGCTGATTACCCGCAATGCTGCCGTGTAGTTTCCAGTTACCAACAATGAGTTTTCTACGCTTAGCCATGCCAACAATCGTCTTTCATATGCATTACATACGGTGAGAAATGAATTGCTAATTTGATGCTGAGACTACTAATCATGGTGTGCGTGCTTCATCTGCAATAATGATGCACGCGCACTCATTTAAGTAAAAATGATTTTAACGCCAAAGCGGAGGCACTAAATCCAAACGGAGCGGTGACACACACGCTAGAGCCGTATCCTGCACAATTTAAACCGGTCACGCCTGTATTAGTATCTACCTCACAGGCAGCGTCAGGCTTAATCACAGGCTCGTCAGAATATACAGCCTGTATGCCAAATTTATAGGATTTTTTGCTGTTAGTAGCTTTAGGGAATTGATAGTCACGGCGTAGCTGATTGCGCACTTTAGCCAATAGTCTATCACCAGACACATGAGCAAGGTCTGCCGTTTGTATGCGCGTAGGGTCTAACCTGCCACCTGCTGCGCCCACTGTCACTAACGGCAGCTGATGGGTACGACAAAAAGCTGCAATCCCCACCTTTGCCTTAGCATCATCAACGCAGTCAATCACGTAATCATATGGCTGACCTAGCATCACCGCCACATTCTCCATCGTTACAAAATCTTCAATTTCGTACACATTGGCAAGAGGATTAATCTCAAGAATACGCTCACGCATTGCAGTTACCTTAGCTTTACCAAAAGTACCATCTAAAGCATGGAGCTGGCGGTTAACGTTAGACTCTGCAACATTATCTAAATCGATTAACGTAATATTACCCACCGCATTGCGCGCCAAGGCTTCGGCCGCCCAACTGCCCACGCCGCCAATGCCTATCACACACATATGCGCAGATTGCAATTTAGCCAAGCCATCTGCACCATATAACCTCGCTACACCGCCAAAGCGGCGCGCCATATCAGGTTGATGCAAAGAGTCGAGTGCGCTTACAGCAGTCATTGTATTTCCAGAATAACAAAAGCTGCTGCTAGGTTTTTTTCATCACTAATACTGATATGCGTTTTAACGATGTTTTTTTCATCTAAAAACGCCTGCAATACTGGTGCCAGCACCAATATCGGCTTACCTAAAGCATCATGACTTACTACAATGTTTTGCAAAGTGGCAGGAGCGCGCAAGCCAGTTCCTAAGGCCTTAGAAAATGCCTCCTTAGCTGCAAACCGCTTAGCCAAAAAACGCGCTTTAATCTGCGATTGCTGATAGCTTTCTAATTCACTCTCTGCCAGTATTCTGCGTGCGAAAGCATCACCAAACTCTGCAATAGAGTCTTTAATGCGAGTAACTTCCACAACATCAGTGCCTATTCCAAAAATCATTAATCGCCTTTTAGCTGTTGCCAGTATGCTACTTCGGTGCAAACTCTTTCATTAAAGATTTCATTTCACGTACCGCATTATCCCAACCCACAAATAAGGCATGCGCTACAATCGCGTGGCCGATATTTAGCTCCTCAAACCCATACATGCGTGCAACATGGTGTACGTTATGATAATGCAAGCCATGGCCTGCGTTAACAATCAAACGTGCGTCCTTAGCGTGATGCAGAGCTCGCTCTATACGATCAAGCTCCGCTATTTGTGCGCGCTCTGACTCTGCATCAGCAAATGTACCGGTATGCAACTCAATCACGGGCGCACCTGTTTTTACCGCAGCGTCGATTTGCGCTAAATCTGGTGCAATAAATAGAGAGACACGAATACCTACATCACTTAGTTTTTTTACCGCGTGCTGCACTTTATCAAAGTGGGTAATGACATCTAACCCACCCTCAGTAGTGCGCTCTTCGCGACGCTCAGGCACCAGGCACACATCCTGTGGCATGACTTTAATCGCGATATCCAACATCTCGTCAGTCACTGCACATTCCAGGTTCATTTTAGTTTGCAACAACGGACGCAATGCAAATATGTCTGCGTCTTGCATATGACGGCGGTCTTCACGCAAATGTAAAGTAATGCTATCAGCACCAGACTGTTCTGCGCGTAACGCCGCTTGTACTACACTAGGATATTTAGTACCACGTGCCTGACGGATTGTTGCAACGTGGTCGATATTGACACCCAACTTAATCATGCGTCTATCACCTTTTAAATCAAAATATTATGGCAGCTCATATGCCTCTAGTATTGAGCTGCCTCAAGAAACTGGTTAATACCCCTGCAATTCAATCAGTAACTGCCGGGTATGTAATGGTTTATCACCTAAATAATGCGCTAACAGATAACGCATCAGCTGCTTACTTTGCTGTTGCGTCTGTTCGTCGCTGTAATCGTCATTCAACATATCGATTAAGGTCTTGCCCGAGAGCTGCACACCATTTTCATAGCGTGCCAAGCTACCGCGTATTGGATATGCGCCGTGCTCGGCCTCATAGCGATAATTTTGTTGCATAACAATCGGTGCATTATTGGCATCTTGCTGCAACGGTATTGCATAGCCAAGTTCTTGCAGAAACTTTAACTCAAAACGCCTTAGTGTCGTGGCCAAGTGCTGCTCACTGGCCAGCGCTTTTAGTGTCTCTGCATAATAAGCAAACAAGGCTTCATGCGGATCTTCACGCGGCAACAGCCTGAGCAACAACTCGTTCATATAGAAGCCGCACATCAACGCCTCACCCTGTAGCAACAGCAGGCAGCCGTTCCACTCTAAACCATGCAGTGTTTTAAGCTCTAACTTACCTGACCACGTTGCCAACATAGGCTGAAAAGCCTGTAGCATGCCACGCATGGCAGAACGGGGACGCCTAGCCCCTTTTGCAGTGGTGGCGACCCGCCCAAACTCACATGAAAACAGCTCAACTACCAAGCTGGTTTCTTTAAAAGGATAAGTATGCAGTACGTAAACCGACTGATTATCTTGACGATGAGAACTCACTGACGCCATAAGGTCTATTCAACCACCACGATACAAGCACTCACGTTGATGACATCCATTTTAAACCACATCAGCGTGTAACCATTCCATCAAAAAAAACCGACAAACCGCTCAATCAACAGCAGATTAATAACCTAGCGATTTTAGCGCGCGTGCATCATCTGCCCAGCCGCCTTTAACTTTCACCCATGTTTCCAGGTAAACTTTGCCGCCAAACAGTTTTTCCATGTCTTGTCTGGCTTCGGTAGAAATTTGCTTGAGCTTCTCGCCATTTTTACCAATCAACATTGGTTTTTGGCTTTCTTTATCCACAATGATGGCGCAAAAAATACGGCGCAACTTACCTAGCACTTCAAACTTTTCAACCTCTACTGCCACTGAGTAAGGAATTTCATCGCCTAGCAGTCTAAATATTTTCTCACGCACTAACTCTGCCGCAAGGAAACGCTCATTCTTGTCGGTCAACTCATCTTCAGAGTAAATCGCCTCTTGCTCAGGCAAATAGTTACGGATAGATTTCAATAACTCATCTAAGTTAAGGCTCTTTTTAGCACTAACTGGCACGATTTCTGAGAAGGGGAATTCCAAGTCAAAGTCTTGAATCAGCGGCAATACATTACCTTTATCACCCATCAAGTCCAGCTTATTCACCACTAAGATAGTCGGTGTTTTATCAGACAATAATTGCAATACCTTGCGGTCCGCATCACCCAACTTCATTGGCTCAATCACAAACAGCACGACATCGACTTCTGTCAGCACTTGAGTGACCGTTTTATTTAGGCCCTTATTCAATGCATTGAGGTGTTTTTGCTGAAAACCTGGCGTATCTACAAATAGATATTGCGTATCATCTGTCGTATGTATGCCCAATAGGCGATGGCGTGTAGTTTGCGCTTTACGTGAAGTAATAGCGAGCTTCATGCCTAAAATATGGTTTAGCAACGTGGATTTACCCACGTTCGGGCGCCCGACAATTGCCACTGTACCGCACTTAAAGGGGCCATCGAAAGCAGCAACTGCTTTCACTTCAAGCTCTTGATTAATATCTGTCATTTTTTAGCTTTTCCAATATGGAGTTTATTTAACGCAAGCAAAGCAAGTTCTGCTGCCTGCTGTTCAGCAATGCGGCGGCTTCTGCCTTCGCCTACTGTGCGAATTTGATGTTTTTCCACTAAGCACTCCACTACAAACTTCTGTTCGTGCGCTTCGCCGCTAGTGTGTGTGACCGTGTATTCGGGGACGGCGATTTTTCTGCTTTGCAATAATTCTTGCAATAAAGATTTAGGGTCTTTATCGATAACTTTAGGATCGATGGTTTCCAGCTTGCCTTCGTATAGCCCCAAAACGAAACTTTGTGCCGCTTCAAAACCGCCATCTAGATAGACCGCACCAATAATAGCCTCCAGCGCATCCGCTAAAATAGATGGTCTACGCCAGCCTGCACTTTTTAGTTCGCCCTCACCTAGCAGCAGTGCATCGCCAAGATTGAGAGATAACGCAATTTCAGACAAGGTCGCTTCTTTTACCATTTGCGCACGTAAACGGCTTAAGTCACCCTCTGCCAATTTAGGGAAACGCTGATACAACTGGTGTGCAATGATGAAGTTTAAGGCGCCATCACCTAAAAACTCAAGGCGCTCGTTATTTTGGCCCGCATAACTACGGTGCGTAAGCGCTTGCGTTAACAAGCTTTCATTCACAAATTGATGCGACAAGCGCCTTAATAACTCTTGTTTAGACATCAACACCACCAGAAGTTAGCTGCTTATTCAAATATTTTAGATACACTACTTACCATCACTACGTGCTGAAAAATCTATCAGCACACTTACATTGCCCATAATTGGCTTAACCACTTCATATGAAACAGACACTACCGCATTACCATCCGGGGTCTTTTCTATCACCAGGTCTGAACCTTTTACCGTATCCACATAGGCCACAGAAGCGCGTTTTTCAAATGAGTCTTTAATTTCTTTATTGCTCATCGTGCCTAAAGATTCAGACTGCATGGCTTTGAGCACTTTTTTGACTGACATAAACTCTATATAAGCTGGCGTTACTTTCATCACAATCAAAGCAACAAACACAACGAAGGCACCAACGATTAGCATGCCTAACAAGGTAGCGCCTTGTTGTTTCTTAACAGCTTGCATATGCATTAATTTATTTACCATGTTTATCTCCATACTCACTCAAGTTAGGACAGTTATATTTAGTACAGCCAAATAATTAATCTATTTTATTGCCGATTCTAGAACCCTGATCAAAATTCATCCAGATAAAAAACGCCTTGCCGACTAAGTTCTGCTCAGGCACAAATCCCCATACTCGGCTATCTGAACTATTATCCCGATTATCCCCCATCGCCAGATATTGTCCATCTGGCACTGTAATTTCTTCACCCTCTGCAAATTTAGCGCCAATTGTGTCCGGTTCATAATTACCAACTACGTCATGCACCAGAATGTCATGCTGCTTAGTGCCTAACTGCTCATGGTATTGTTTAGCTTGCACTACATTAAGCCCAGACATCACATACTCATAATAACCCGCATTTTCAACCGCAACTGGCTGCCCGTTAATGGTGAGGCGTTTATCTTGATACGCTACTTTATCACCAGGCAAACCCACTACACGTTTAATGTAGTCAATAGAAGGGTTAGGCGGATAATGGAACACAATCACATCGCCACGCGCAGGTTTATTCACAGTTAAAAAAGTGTTGTTTAAAATAGGTACACGCAGGCCATAAGTAAATTTATTCACTAAAATAAAATCGCCCGCCAACAAGGTTGGCATCATCGAGCCTGATGGAATCTTGAACGGCTCAACAATAAATGAGCGCACTAAAAACACCACCAAAATAACGGGGAAAAAGCTTTTAGCGTATTCAACTAAAACAGGCTCATCTGCCCCTGGCGGGCGTTTTTTACTTAATACTAGAATATCAAATAGCCATATCAGCCCAGTAACCAGCAGTACAACTATCATAAAAAGCGCGAACATCATGGCGATTTACCTTTTTTCTTATTTATCTTCTACTCTTAAAATTGCTAAGAACGCTTCTTGCGGAATCTCAACGCTACCCACTTGCTTCATGCGCTTTTTACCCTCTTTTTGCTTCTCTAGCAACTTACGCTTACGGGTAATATCACCACCATAACATTTTGCAATCACGTTTTTACGCATTGCTTTGACTGTTTCACGCGCAATGATGTTAGCGCCGATTGAGGCTTGAATTGCCACATCAAACATCTGACGCGGGATTAATTCGCGCATTTTTGCTGCCACTTCACGACCACGGTACACGCTATTACTGCGGTGTACAATCAGGCTTAATGCATCTACACGCTCGCCGTTCACCATGATATCCAGTTTAACCAAATCAGCCGCACGGAACTCTAAAAACTCGTAATCCATACTTGCATAGCCACGTGATACAGACTTCAATCGATCAAAGAAATCGAGCACCACTTCGTTCAACGGCATTTCATAGCTCAGCATCACCTGACGGCCCATATACTGCATATTGCGCTGAATACCGCGCTTACCATTACACAACGTCATCACTGGGCCAACGTAATCCTGAGGCATCAGCAAATTCACCACAATCATCGGCTCGCGAATCTCTTCAATGCGTGATGGTTCTGGCAAGCGTGATGGGTTCTCAATTTGCACTACTTCGCCATTTTTGAGCAATAGTTCATAAATTACCGTAGGTGCGGTGGTAATCAGGTCCATGTCATATTCACGCTCTAAACGCTCTTGCACAATTTCCATGTGCAACAAGCCTAAGAAGCCACATCTAAAACCAAAACCTAATGCTGTTGAATTCTCCGCCTCAAACAACAAGGATGCATCATTCAAACTCAGCTTCTCCAGCGCGGTACGCAAAGCCTCAAACTGGTTTGACTCAACCGGATACAAACCTGCAAAAACTTGCGGCTTAACTTCTTTAAAACCAGCCAGCGGCTCTGCGGCAGGTCGGCCAGCCAAAGTTACAGTATCACCCACTTTAGCTGCAGCTAGTTCTTTAATACCGGCAATCACAAAGCCTACTTCACCCGCTGACAATGATGTTTTTTGTAGTGATTTTGGTGTAAACACACCCACTTGCTCGCACAAATGCTCAGAACCTGTCGCCATCAAGCGGATTTTATCCTTAGGCTTAAGTGTACCGTCCATCACACGCACCAGCATCACTACGCCTACATAGTTATCAAACCATGCATCAATCACCAGGGCTTTGAGCGGCTTAGTAACATCGCCGACAGGTGGCGGCACTTTAGCAATCACAGCTTCTAAAACATCGCGTACACCCACACCGGTTTTAGCAGAGCAGCGCACGGCTTCTGATGCATCGACACCAATCACATCTTCAATTTCCTGAATCACACGGTCAGGATCTGCTGACGGCAAATCAATTTTATTCAGTACAGCCGTCACTTCCACACCCAAATCTAATGCGGTGTAACAGTTAGCCACACTTTGCGCCTCAACGCCTTGGCTGGCATCCACCACCAGCAATGCACCTTCGCAAGCAGAAAGTGAGCGCGAAACCTCGTAGCTAAAGTCTACGTGACCCGGGGTATCAATTAAATTCAAGTGGTAAATCTGGCCATCATCCGCCTTATATTCCAAAGCTGCTGTTTGCGCTTTAATCGTAATACCACGCTCACGCTCAATATCCATAGAATCAAGCACTTGCGCTTCCATTTCACGATCTGCCAAGCCACCACACATGTGAATAATCCGATCAGCCAAAGTGGATTTACCGTGATCGATGTGAGCAATAATGGAAAAGTTACGAATGTTTTTCATGTTTAATTTTTAATAATGACTAAATTGACGGCGAACGAGCTGTTCAGATAACAATAAAAGCGTGCTTAACAATAAGGGCGCACTAGGCGCCCTTATTGTTAACCGAACAGCTCGGATTTTACAGCAAATTCAAAGTATTAACATCTATAGATTCATGCTTACTGTTTAATTATGCACTGCAATAGCTTTACTTAGCACTTGGAATTTTTACCGGTACATACAATGTGCTCTCACCACGCAACACTAGCAAAGCGATCGTTTTGCCTGCACCAAAACCAGCTAACTGCTTGTTAAATTGCTCAAGACTTTGCACTTCTGTATTGTTCAAACCGAGTATCACATCACCGCGTCTAATGCCTGCTTGCGCCACAGCACCTAATGCATCCATCACCAAAAGGCCATTTTTTCCATTCAGCTTTTTCTTTTGTTGTGGTGTCAGTTCTTTCAGGATTAAACCAACACGGTCTGCATCCTGCTTGACTGGCGGCTTATTCACTTGCGCAGCCTCTGTGCCGTCTGAAGGCATCTCTCCTATCGCTACACTCAGGACTTTATCACCGCCCTTACGTAGCACCTCTACCGGCACGGCTTTACCTGGTTTTGCAGCACCGACAGCACGTGGCAAATCAGAAGAGCTTGCGATTGGTTTACCATCAAATTTAATGATGACGTCGCCAGCCTCTACCCCACCTTTATCAGCAGGGCCGCCTTTTTCAACACCAGCCACCAACGCTCCATTAGTGTTCTTCATCCCAAATGACTCTGCCAGCTCCTTACTCAACTCTTGAATCACAACACCCAGCCAACCCCTAGTCACCTTACCAGAAGCTTTTAATTGGTTGGTTACCTCAAGCGCTACGTCAATTGGAATACTGAACGACAAACCCATAGAGCCGCCGCTTCGGCTATAAATTTGTGAGTTAATGCCGACAACTTCTCCCGCTAGGTTAAACAATGGCCCGCCAGAGTTACCTGGATTAATCGCCACGTCAGTCTGGATAAAGGGAACAAAGTTTTCTTGCGGCAAGGCCCTGCCCTTTGCACTCACAATGCCTGCTGTCATGGTGTTTTCCAAACCAAATGGAGAACCGATTGCGGCCACCCATTCACCGACTTTCAACTTGTTTGGATCGCCAATCACTACTTTAGGCAAGCCCGTGGCATCAATTTTAACTAGCGCAACATCGGTACGTTTATCCGCACCAATGATTTTGGCTTTAAACTCACGCTTATCGGATAACTTAACAATCACCTCATCGGCGTCAGACACAACGTGTGCGTTAGTTAGGATATAACCATCACTGCTGATCACAAAACCGGAACCGAGTGACTGCGATTTGTACTCAGGTTGCGTCCCGCCGTTTTGGCCAGGAAAATTAGGAATACCGAAACGCTTAAAGAATTCCTGCATTTGCTCATCGCCCAACATGCCAGGAAACTGCGCAGGACTTGAGCGCATATTCTGTGTAATACTGATATTAACTACGGCAGGCCCTTGCTTCTCCGCCAATTCAGTAAAATCTGGCAAATCCTTAGCACTTACATTCACTGCAGAGCACAAAATAAATATAACTGCAGTAAGCCAACTTCTCATCATCTACTCACCCCACTTAATGTTTGAAAAATTCCGTTTAAATTTGCAAAAAATCTAAATTAGCTAAATAGGTCAGGCATCGCTGGCTACATCATCGGCATAGCGCAATACGACTGCCTGATACTGACTCGCACCGCCACCAGCGGACGGTCCACGCCCCACCAAATGCCATTTGACCCAGACAAAGCCTATGCACAGGCCAAATATGGCAGCTAACACCACGTACAACTGGTTCTTAAATAGAACCTCGGCCAACACTGAAAAGAAAATCAGACTGAGGAGAGGCAACACATATAGCAGAAAGACCGAGCGCAGTGCCACACGTTCATCAATCCCAACCACCACACTGTCGCCAACCTGCGCATTAATGGTATTTTCTGCTAGAAATGTGTGGCTTTTATGACCAAGCATTTTGCCCCAAGTTGCATTACCGCAACCACGGCGCTGGCCGCAAATGCCACATGCAGTCCTGCGCTCTATTTCCAGCTCGGCTGCGCCGCCTTGCTTGCACTGAATCACTACTGCGTGTTCTTCTATCATAATGAGGAGTAAAACTGACCCAACAATTACTTACCAATGACTACCGCATTTGCAATTTGCACCACAGTCGCCTCAGGCACCTCGCCGACAGCAGTCACAAGATATCCGTTATTTACCCCAGCATAAAAACTGGTATAGCCGCTAGAGGCTAAAGCCACTTTAGTTTTACCGCTTTTATTGGTAGGTTCAATAAACAATGAAACGGAAGCCAAACCATCTGAAAATATCATATGCATGACCGGGTAAGGCTTACCTGGCACCATACGCACAATTTGGTCTACTTTACGATAGCCGGCAGGCAGCTCTTTAATTTCCCACGTCACCGACAACTTGCCATCTGGCAGAATGACAGGTTCATCTGCCATCACATAATTCTTTTTGCTATCAATACGCGGCGTAAACCAATCAAGCCCGACTGAATTCAATAGCGACAAACGGTTAAAACCGATACTTTCAATAATCTCGCTGCGCTGATTAAATCTTACGGACTTTAGCAATAACCCGTATTCGTCATCTATCCAAAACTTATAGCTATAACGTAACCGATCTTTAGGCTCTAAGAACAAAATCTGTGCTTGACGATCTGCCACACGCTCATGCGTACTTAAATGCACGGTGTAGTTGTCTTTGATTGAATCAAAATTTAGCGGCAATATGGCTGGGAACATATTTTGACCGCGTTTTTTCTCAATCACTATTTTTTCATTTTTTGAATTGTAGATAACCAGATTGCTGCCTTGGCTTAATACTTCGCGTGACGCGCCATCTAGCACCACATTACGAGAGAACTCGTTTCTGCCATCAAATAAATGGGTGATTTGTACAGCCTTTGCTTGCTGTCCGGTTTGACACACAAAAACACCTTCATAACTTAAAGCGCGCGCTGCAACGGCTGCTTTTTGCAACATTACCCATAACTCATCATCAGTAGTCGCATGACCAGCAAAACTTGTTACACATAAAACGAACAGCGTAATCCCTGCGAGGGGCTTAGCCAAAAAAACGCGACCACTTGAAATCATTCTGAATAATTCACTGATTGAATATAGTATGAACTCGTTGAAGGTGCTAATGACTGATGCGCCATTAGATACTCATTGGGAATAGACTCACTGGGAGTAGTCACTTTAGCTACTTCTAACGTAGCTGGCGGATTAGGCTGAGCTTGTTGTTGCAGCGCCATCCAGCCCACCACCATAATGGCGGCAAAAGACGCAGCAATTGACCAAGTAGCCGGCAATTTATCTTTAATCACTTCGGGTTTCGCACCAGTTGCCACCTTTGATGCGCTAGGAGCCAGCACCGTGGGCTCCTGTTCAATCTTTTGCATGAGTTTTTGTTTAAAGCCTGAGCCAAGCGCCACATCGCCACGCATTGCATCGCCTATTAAGTGGTACTGATGCCATGTTTGCGAAGCTTGCCTACTGGTATGGATGGATGCAATCAGATGCTCGGCATCTTCCACTGCAATTTCATCATCCATTAAAGCAGAAATTTGTTCACTCATTATTAACTCCTAATACACTACAAACAACGCATCGATACATTTGGTGCTTTATTTACTACCAGCGCTTATTTTCTGGCGTATCCAACAAAGGTCTTAATTTCAGCGCAATTGTCTCGCGCGCTCTGAATATTCTTGAGCGCACGGTACCGATTGGGCAACCCATGATGGTCGCAATTTCTTCATAACTTAAACCTTCAATCTCACGCAAGGTAATCGCTGTTTTCAACTCTTCAGGTAAGCCTTCAACGGTATCATTAACCGTTTGCGCAATCTGCTTCGTCATCATGCTAGATTCAGGGGTTTCTGTAGTACGTAACTCATCACCACTGTCAAAGTTTTCAGCATCTTCGATTTCAATATCGGTAGACACTGTTGGGCGACGTCCCATAGATACCAGGTAATTTTTTGCCGTATTAATACCGATACGGTACAACCATGTATAAAAAGCGCTATCACCTCTGAAGTTTGGTAATGCACGATACGCCTTGATAAAGGACTCTTGCACTACATCTTCAATTTCAGCCTGGTCGCGAATCATACGCGACAGCAAGCGCGCCAATTTGCGCTGATATTTATCAACAAGCAATCCAAACGCACGCTTATCCCCGCGTTGCGCACGCAACACAAGCTCGTGATCAATCTCACGATTACCAGAAACCGGCGCAGTAGACACTAGGTGCAACCCTTCTGTCGGCCCCACTTTAGCCTGTCCAATTTTATTTTCAACTCTCTCACTTTTATAAGTATAACCTTGGCTTGCAGGTTGAATGAAGTTAAATTGGGCTAATTCCTGAATTTTACTGGGTTGTATCATTGCGTTTGCCTCCACAGCTTAAAATTTTTCATTTAAATAAAATTAAACGATTACTTTATTTATATTTACAATGTTATTTCTATTGCCTTTTATAGAGACCGCGATACACTCTCAGAAGTTCCTAACAATTCAATCCCCCTCCACATAAACCCTTGTAAATTATGCAGCAATTTGATGTTTTAATTATTGGCAGTGGCCTAGCAGGGCTCTCGCTTGCACTAAGAACTGCCGATCATAAAAAAATCTGCCTAGTCAGCAAACGTAGCATTAACGATACTGCCAGTAATTGGGCACAAGGGGGCATTGCAGCTGTTCTCAACAATGATGATTCATTGGACGCGCACATTCAGGACACACTAATCGCAGGCGCTGGCCTTTGTGATGAGGCTGTGACCAAAAAAGTAGTGGAGCACGGCAAAGAAACCGTAGAGTGGTTAATAGAACAAGGCGTGAAATTTACACGCGAGCACAATAACAGCAACTATCACTTAACTCGTGAAGGTGGACACAGCCACCGTCGCATCATCCACGCAGCAGATGCAACTGGCAATGCGGTACAAACCACGCTGGCGGAGCAAGTCAGACTGCACCCGAATATCACCCTACTTGAAAACCATATTGCGGTTGATTTAATCACCACGCATAAAGTTAAAAATCTCAATCCAAAAATTGCCAATGACAATGCATGCCTCGGCGCATACGTACTAGACAACAGTACAGGCAAAGTCATGACCATTGGCGCACATAATACGGTTTTAGCCACAGGCGGCGCTGGCAAAGTATACCTTTACACCACCAACCCAGATGTGAGCACTGGCGATGGCATCGCAATGGCGTGGCGTGCCGGCTGCCGCGTTGCCAACATGGAGTTTATTCAATTCCACCCTACCTGCCTATTTCACCCTCACGCCAAATCTTTCTTAATCTCTGAAGTTGTTAGGGGGGAAGGTGGCCTGCTCAAGCTGCCAGATGGCACTAGATTTATGCCGGACCACGATGCGCGTGCAGAATTGGCGCCCAGAGACGTAGTAGCACGCGCCATTGACTTTGAAATGAAAAAACGCGGTCTAGACTGTGTGTATCTAGACATTTCACACAAGCCGCTAGACTTTATACGAGAACATTTCCCTAATATCTATAAACGCTGCTTAGAGCTTGGCATAGACATCAGTAAATCCCCCATCCCGGTTGTACCTGCAGCGCACTACACCTGCGGCGGGGTGATGACCGATGATAAAGGCCAAACCGATGTTAAACACTTATATGCAATTGGTGAAACCTCTTGCACCGGCCTGCATGGGGCTAATCGATTAGCCAGCAACTCATTGTTAGAGTGTTTGGTATTTGGTAAAGCGGCGGCTGAAGATATTCTCAACCAGGTACCGCATACTGCGACCCACTTGCCATATTGGGATGAGAGCCGGGTTACCGATGCTGATGAAGAGGTGTTAATTACCCATACGTGGGATGAGCTACGCCGATTTATGTGGAACTACGTTGGCATTGTGCGTACAGATAAACGCCTCAGCCGAGCGCTGCATCGTATTCATATGCTGCGCGATGAAGTGCATGAGTTTTACAGCAACTTTAAAATCAGTAACGATTTGATAGAACTACGCAATCTGCTACAAGTAGCAGAGCTGATTGTATTAAGCGCGATTGAACGTAAAGAGAGCCGTGGCCTGCACTACAGCAAAGACCACCCCAATTTAGATGAAGAAGCAATACCAACCGTACTAGAACCATCTAACTACTACAGCCTGCTGGATCGAGAGCACGGGCTCAAACATGATCATTAAATAGTTGATGTGTAAAGAAAAAACTCTGCCAACAATCACACCAGAGCATAACAATATAAGTAGACATAAACAAAATCTGACTTTAATCTGAATACTCCGTATAATTCGCAATATTCCCTGCGCAAACCAATCAGCGTAGCGGTCTTAAAATACTAAATCTTTCCTGATTTACACAATCACGTTAATGATTTTTACATATGCCTACCTCGATTGGTGTTGCTTCACAAAGTAATAGGTCGGCTTAAATTTCCAAGCTGAGGCTATCACTTTGACTATTGAAACAACAAACACACTTACATTTGACTCTCTAGGTTTATCTGAACCTATATTACGTGCCATTAATGACGCTGGTTACACAGCACCTACCCCGATTCAAGCGAATGCCATTCCACTAGTATTAACTGGAGGTGACTTATTGGCAGGCGCACAAACCGGCACTGGTAAAACCGCTGGCTTCACCCTGCCAATCTTGCATTTGCTCAACCAAAAGCCACTAACAGAAGTGGCTAAAAGCCGCCCACGCTGTTTAATGCTATCTCCTACACGCGAACTTGCTGCCCAAATTGAAGAATCGGTAAAAGTGTATGGCAAATACCTGCCACTAACTTCTACCGTGATTTTTGGCGGTGTGAATGCCAACCCACAAATTGCGCGCCTGAAAAAACCACTCGATATTTTAGTGGCAACACCGGGCCGCCTACTGGATCATGCGAATCAAAAAAATGTAGATTTATCTGGCATTGAGATCTTGGTATTAGATGAAGCAGACCGTATGTTAGACATGGGCTTTATTCGTGACATTAAAAAGATACTGGCAATGTTGCCTAAGCAACGCCAAAATCTACTATTCTCGGCCACCTTCTCTGAAGAAATTAAAGCCTTGGCAGACGGCCTACTGCACAACCCAGGCTTCGTAGAAGTAGCGCGCCGCAATACTGCATCAGAACTCGTAGAGCAAACGGTGCATATGGTGCCGCAAGCGCATAAGCGTGACTTGGTGACGCATCTGATTAAACATCACGACTGGAAGCAAGTGTTAGTATTCACTCGCACCAAACACGGAGCTAACCGCTTAGCTGAAAAATTAATTAAAGATGATATTCAAGCCGCGGCGATTCACGGCAATAAAAGCCAAGGTGCCCGTACCAAAGCACTTGCTCAATTTAAAGACGGCACGATGCGTGTATTAGTAGCAACCGACATTGCCGCACGCGGTTTAGATATCGACCAATTACCACAAGTGGTGAACTTTGAATTACCAAACGTACCAGAAGATTATGTACACCGTATCGGCCGTACAGGCCGCGCTGGCAGTAGCGGTGCAGCAGTTTCTTTGGTTGATAGAGAAGAAATTAAACTATTAAAAGACATTGAAAAACTCATCAAGCGTGAAATTCCAAGAATAAGCATAGAAGGGTTTACACCAGCAGCTAACCCTGAACCAGAAGCACCGCGTGCCCCACGCCCACAACAGGGCCAACGTCGCAAACCACAAGAAAACGGGAGACAAGCTGCACCACAAAAAAATGGTGGCTCAGCGCACGGCCAGCAAGCTAAACGTACATCAACAGCACCTGCACAGCCACGCTCACAGAAGCCAATGTCTGAAGCGGCTAGACATCAAGCCATGCCGCAAGCTGCAATCTTTGCTCCGCAACCAACCAACAATGGCAATCGCGGCAATAGCAACCGCAGTCATGCACCACGTGGTCAGCAAAATAGAGGCACTGCAAATACAGCTAGCCAACATAGATCTGGTGGCCGAGCTCGCTAAAGCAAAGTTATAAACGATGAAGATTTGGGTAGATGCAGATGCCTGCCCAGTTGTGATTAAAGAAATTCTATTTAGAGCAGCTGAGCGCACCAAAATTACGACGACACTCGTCGCTAATCAGTTTTTACGCACACCGCCTTCTGCCTATATTAAAACCATACAAGTACCCAGTGGTTTTGATGTGGCAGACAATCACATAGTACTCGCGCTAACAGCGGGCGACTTGGTGATTACGGCGGACATTCCACTTGCTGCACAAGTCGTGGAAAAAGGCGCCTATGCTCTGAATCCACGTGGCGAGCTCTATACTGAAGCTAACATCAAAGAACGCTTAAGCATGCGCAATTTAATGGAAGAGCTGCGTAGCAATGGCGTAGATATCAGTGGGCAAGCAGCCTTCAACCAGGGTGACAGACAGGCATTTGCTGCATCACTAGATAGACTAATCGCCAAACACCTGAAGAACGTACAAGCCTAAAAATAAATATTGGCTTTATTTAAGCAATTTCAGAAATTTAGATTAAAATTTCAACATTATTTTTTAAAAAACCTAGGTAGAGGATTTCACCATGCAAATTGCAATGAACACTGTTGTCACAATGACTTACGAACTTAAAGATGCTGATGGCAACGTGCTTGAATCTAGCAATGATCCAGTAGCATACCTACATGGTGGTTATGACAATATTTTCCCAAAAGTAGAAGAAGCGATGCACGGAAAAAACATCGGTGATGTAGTGACCGTAGATTTGCAACCAGCGGATGCTTTTGGTGAGTATGATGAAGAGCTGGTGCAAATTGAACCAGCGAGTGCTTTCCCTGCTGCAGAATTAAAAGTAGGCATGCAATTTGAAGGTGAAGACGAAACTGGCGACGTGGTGCTATACACCGTAACTGAAATTGCTGACGGTAAAGTAATTGTAGATGGCAACCACCCTTGGGCTGGTGAGCGTGTTGTGTTCACTGCAACTATTAAAGATGTACGTACTGCGAACAAAGAAGAAGTTGCACACCAACATGTACACGGTGCAGGCGGTCACCACCATTAATTATTAGCAACTAGAATTCATCTAGCACATATTAATGAAGCTGTTTTTGCTTAACCTGCTAACCTGCGCATTGTTATGCTGTGCGCAGGTTACTACTGCTGCGACCATGTATCGTTGCGGCAATAGCTTTCAGGATACGCCATGCGTTAACCACAGCTACAGTAAAGCCATGAATTCGGCAGCAAAACAGGCTAATGACACTGAAGCAAAGAAAGACCTCTCACCCTATGTTGTGGATGCAGGATGCAAACAACGTGGTGATGCTGCAAAAAAAATCATGTGGCAGCGTCAGGTAGGCAAAACAAAAGAAGAGCAGTTGGAAACGGCACAAGACTCGCAAACGCATGCACTGATTAGCGAAGTTTATAACCATCGCGGCACTATATTAGAAGTCAGAAATAGCGTAGAGCAAACTTGTATGCAACAGAAAGAGCAAGATCAACTTGCCGAGCAACTGTTATTAGCTGCAAAGAAACTGAAGCAACGTAATGGTTCATCTGGCGCCATGCCTGAACAGCCCGCCACCAGCAAACCCTAAAACAACCGACGCACTTCAAAACGCGCATTTGGTAACTGACTTGCGCCCAAACTAAATACCAGTATTAACGCAAGCCTTAACACTAGCACATGCTAATACACCGGACAGCCAGCTAAATTAAATAGCTTTAAAGATACCTTAACGTGACAAGGAAGCGCATTAACACATGAATATTTCAGATCAATCAAAGTTTGACCAAGCCATCGCGCGCTTTGATGCATTTAATGCCCTAGACCCAAATCTGGAAGAGGCCGCAGGAAAAAGTCAGCCGAAGGAGTTGCTTTATGCACAACGAATGACAGAGATGCTAAAACGCTATAGCGCAGAGGCTTCTGAGGCATTATTACTTGCAGCCAGATGCCAGCATATTGGCCGCTGGAAAACGCCACGCAGTGACTACCCAATGACCAAGCCAGGCTACCACCAATGGCGAAATGCCCTGAAGTCATTTCATGCAGATACTGCACGCGATATTCTGAACGAGCTTGCCTATGATGCTACGATTATTGATCATGTGTGTGCATTAGTTAAAAAGGAACTGCCAAGATCCAACATTGAGGCACAAACCCTTGAAGACGTTATCGTATTAGTGTTTCTCGAGCATTACCTTGAACAGTTTGTCGCAACGCATAGTGACTATGAACAAGCAAAATTTGTAGATATTTTGGTCAAGTCTTTGATGAAAACCTCTAAAGAGGCTCATCAATTTATTTTAGCCATGACGACAATACCGACCGCACTCGCTCCACTTGTGAAACAATTAGTGACGGACCGTTTTTAGCCACAACTGACTATGCTTCAACCGCATGGTCATGGTGATAATAAAAAAGCGCACTACATTTGCAGTGCGCTTTTTTGTTTCTATAGTTTTGTTTCTATATTGAAGGAGTAAGCCTTAACACTAGTGCAACGTAGCACTACTTACTTATCCTTAATGTTTAGCGTGTATGCGTACCAACTGCTTCAACTCAGGCACACATGAGCCACACTGCGTGCCGCATTTAAGCTTGTTCTGCAGTGTAAGCAAATCTGCACCTAATTGAATATTATCGATAATTTCGTTTTCCGCAACATCCAAGCAGTTACATACGATTTTACCGCGGCTGCGCTGGCCTGCAGGCGGCGCACTCAATGGCGCCAATGCCCAGCGGCGTAGTTCAGGGCTAAACTCTCCCGTCCCCATCACATCTTTAAGCCAGGCCGTAGCTAAGGTTTCGCCCACCAACCTCACACCAGTCACTTCTGCCTTATTTTCTAAGTTTGTTTCAACCAGAATACGTTTACTAATACCGCGCTTAGCATCCAGGTAGTTAAGTAATGGTGCATCGCCAGTCATGCCTAGTAGTGCATCTATATCTTGAATCACCTGCTCATCAGGTGCTTCTGTATGTGCGGCTCGTAAGATAAGCATACCGCAATGAGTTTCAGTCTCGCGACCAAACAACCCGCAACTGGCATACTCAAAATGAGATAAAAAGCCTCTGATTTGTTGCATCACGTCCAGACTATGGATAGTGCGCATTACCGTCATACGCCAAGGTAGCTCAAGCTTCTCCAGCTTAATCGCAGTGTGTTTGAGTTCTGGCTGCTTAGAGGTTTTGTCATAGGTTGGCGGCATTAATGCATTAACACCTAAACCATGCATAGACTGACTACCCCAGTGCATAGGGATAAAGGTCTGTGACGGCTTCACCTCGTCTGATAGCTGTGCCGGCAATACTAAACTGCCACGCTTATTGCTGACTCTGACAATGTCTCCGTTTTTGATAGAGCGTCGCATCATATCGTCGGCACTCATCTGAATCACTGGTTCTTCTGCATGGTTAAATAGCTGGGCAACATTACCAGTGCGGCTCATGCCATGCCATTGGTCGCGTAAACGGCCTGTGAGTAGGTGCAATGGGTAGCGTGCATCAGTTTTATCAGCAGTGCCTTTATAAACGGCATTCACAAACTGTGCTTTACCGTCAGGCTTTTGAAACACGCCATCGGCATACAAGCGTGCTTTGCCTGTAACATCACCTTCTTTAAATGGCCATTGCTGCGGACCTTGCTCGTTGAGCAAATCATAACTCAAGCCGGTAATGTCCAAGTCACGCCCACGTGTGGTTTCGCGGTGTTCATTAAAGATTTGTTCGGTAGTCGTGTAGGGAAATAGCGCACTATTCTTTGCAAGTCTTTGCTCTAAACGTTGTGCAAAATCCACCACGATTTCCCAATCATGGCGCGCCTCCGCAGGAGTGGCAACTGCTGGGTTCACGCGTGTGATTCGGCGCTCAGAGTTAGTCACTGAGCCCTCTTTCTCACCCCATGTGCTAGCTGGCAGCAGTACATCAGCATATTGACCAGTTTCAGTATTATTGAAAGCATCTTGCACCACCACGAACTCGGCAGTGTCTAACGCTTCTAGCACGCTATTCAGGTCTGGCATGGAGTGCGCAGGGTTAGTGCAGGCAATCCAAAGCGCTTTAATACTACCCTCTTGCACTGCATCAAACATTTCAATGGCGGATTTACCTGGGGCTTCCGGCACGCTATCAACACCCCACAATTTAGCGACTTCTGCGCGATGCTCTGCATTGGCTAAATCACGATGGCCTGATAACAGCGTGGCCATACCGCCCACCTCACGTCCGCCCATAGCATTAGGCTGACCTGTCAGTGAGAACGGCCCAGCGCCAGGCTTACCAATCTGCCCTGTAGCCAAATGTAAGTTGATGAGCGCAGCATTCTTCTCCGTACCGTGGACAGACTGGTTCAAGCCCATGCAGTACATAGAAAGACTTGGGCCTTTACCAAACCACTTTGCCGCAGTGATGATATCCGCCTCTTTAATGCCGCAAATATCGGCCACCATTTTAGGTGTATATTCGCGTACAGTTTCTTTTAGCTCAGAAAAACCATTGGTATAGGCATCAATATAGGCATGGTCTAACATACCTTCCCATAGCATGACGTGCAGCATGCCATTAAATAGCGCAACATCAGTACCGGGCAAAATTGCTAAATGCAAATCTGCAGCCTTGGCTGTATCAGTTTGGCGTGGGTCAACCACCACTATTTTTAAATTAGGGTTTTTTTCTTTCGCCACTTCAATGCGGCGATAAATAATCGGATGCGCAAATGCGGTGTTTGAGCCTGCAATCAATAAACATTCGGTATGATCAATATCTTCATAGCAGGCTGGCGGCGCATCTGCACCTAAAGTCACTTTATAACCAGCAACGGCAGATGACATGCACAAGCGCGAGTTAGTATCTACGTTGTTCGTGCCAATCAAGCCCTTGGCCAGCTTGTTAAATACGTAATAATCTTCAGTGAGTAATTGCCCAGAAAGATAAAAAGCAACACTATCAGGACCATGTGTTTCTATAGTTTTCGCAAACTTCTCAACTGCGAGGTCGAGCGACTCATCCCAAGTCGCACGCTTACGTGGCAAATCACGATTGGTGCGCAGCTCAGGATAAAGCAAGCGATTATCCAGCTTGGCTGAAAGGTGTAGCGTCGAGCCTTTAGTACACAAACGGCCAAAGTTTGCCGGATGCTCTGGATCACCTTTAACATCGATAATTTTGTCGTTTTCAGAATGAATAATCACCCCGCAGCCAACGCCGCAGTAACAACAAGTACTTTTAGTTTGCTTAATCAAATCAATTACTCTTTTAATTCTAAATAAACTACGCCATCTTCAATCTTAGTATTAAAACATGCCGTCTCACCTACATCTGGCTCATCCGCTTTGCCATCCACTAGGCTGATTTTCCAGCTATGCAATGGACAGGCGATTCTATCACCATACACAATACCTTCTGACAGCGGGCCGCCTTTGTGTGGGCAGCTATTGTTTACAGCGTAGATACGGTCATCTTCAAGGCGAAACACGCCGATATCAACGTCTTTGCTGCGCACAACACGTGCACCTAATTTAGGGATTTCTTCAAGAGGTGCAACTCTTACCCAATTACTCATTTTAGTCCTACCTTTATATCAAGTTAAATCATGAAACAGCTAATAAATAAATCAATAAAAAATTTAGGATAAGCGAAAATATCGCTATCCATTGCCACTTAACCAACCTAGCCCGCGCAATTAAAGGTGTACGGGTTGGCGGCAAAATGGGCTTTAACTCACCATGCTCTAATGCCAGCAACATCTCTTCAGCAGTTTCAAAGCGCTGTTTAGGGTCCGTTGCAATTGCTTTTAAAACAATGTTCTCTAACCAGTACGGAATATCTGGACGGTATCTGGTTGGGGCAGTTGGACTGCCAAATTTTGGATTCTGAAAAGGCTCTATTTCACCATGCGGATATTTGCGCGTCAGTAAATGATACAGCGTAACGCCTGCCGCATAAATATCACTTTGCGGCGTTGCCACTTCACCTTGAAACAATTCTGGCGCCATATAACTAGGTGTGCCGGGGTTTTGCACTACATCTGACTTAGTGGTCTGCATGCTTAAAGCCACCCCTAAATCTAAAATACGTAGCCGCTGATCACTGCCTTGATGCACATTAGCAGGTTTAATGTCGCGGTGCACAATATTTAAACGATGCAATGCGCCAATACCACGCATCATATCAACGCCAACTTTACCGATACCAGCCACCGTAAAGTGATGTCCGCTATCCAAACGCTGCTGCAGTGTTGAGCCTTCGTGCCAGCTCATCACATAGTAAAGTTTACTGCGCTTTTCTACAGAAACCGGAAACACTTGCGGTACATACTGAGAAACAACACGCTTAGCTAGCCACTCTTCATTCAACAGGCCATTACAACTCTCGGTATCTGTCGCCAAAGCCGGCTGCAAGGTTTTCAGCACAAAAAATTGTTTAGTCGCAGTGTGCCTAACTTTATAAAGCAAGCTGGCACGCGACTCGTACATGACCTCCAGCACTTCAAAATCATCAATCAGGTCACCCACATTAAGCTTATCTGGTACGGTGAGATGTCTACCACCAGCTAATAGCTCCAGCAAAGTATCTTCGCCCAGCGCTTCTACCCGTAACGCTACCGCGGTAGAGTTATCTTGACTACCCTTTTCAATCGCGGCTTTAGTTAGGTGGTCACACATCATCTGCGGGTTGTTGTATAAGCCTAGCACCTTATGGATGGTTTGCTCACCTACACTATCCCACACGCCATCGCTCATTAGGGCAAATACATCACCTTCTTGCAGAGCACCCTCTGAAAAATCAACCTCGAGATGTCGATCCAGCCCTACAGCGCGCTTTAAAACATGGCGCATATCTGGCCTATCCCACACGTGATCGGTAGTCAGTTGCTTTAATACGCCATTGCGTAATAGATAGATGCGCGTATCACCAACATGCGCAGCGTAATAGCGCTGACCACGCAACACAAGTAAAGACAAAGTGGTTGCCATGCCAGCCATGGCGCTGTTGGCGTTAGCCTGAGCAATTAACCAGCGATTAGCCGCCACCAGCACCTTATCCAAGGCAGTAAACGGCTCCCAGGTATCTGGTGTGGCGTAGTAATCTGTAGTGACAGTACGTACTGTCATCTCAGAGGCTTCACCACCACCGGCATTGCCACTTACGCCATCGGCGATGGCGAAAAGTGCACCCTTCACACTTAATTGCTCACCTGATGGCGTTACCACTCCAACATAATCTTCATTACGTGCTCTAGGCCCGGTTAGGCTAGACTGACCAACAGTGAATTTAAGTGACATATTTTACTTCTATACCTAGCTTGATGCCTGGGGTTTTATAGCTTACTTAGCAGGGTTATACCTTAGCAGTTGTTGCTGCACCCCAAGTTGTACGCCAGCGGGTTTTAACGCCAGTTAAGCCCAATACCGCTAAAGCAGCTAGCCCAGCAAAAATCAATATGCCTACTTGATAATTACCAGTTGCTTGCTTAATGAAGCCCAAGCTTGAAGCGAGGTAAAAACCACCTACGCCGCCTGCCATGCCTACCAAGCCAGTCATCACACCAATTTCTTTACGGAAACGCTGTGGTACTAACTGAAATACTGCACCATTGCCCATACCTAAAATTGCCATGGTTGGGATAATGACCATCAGCGCTGATTGATAAGTTGGCTGACCAAAACTCATGATCACCAACAAAACTGCAGCTAAGATATACATTGTTAACAAAGTACGGATACCACCAACACGGTCAGCTAACCAGCCACCTAACGGACGCACCAATGAACCTGCAAACACACATGCAGCAGTACAGTAACCAGCCACTACTGGGCCTAATGCATATAAGTCATTAAAGTAAATGGTCAATGATGAAGCTAAACCTACAAAGCCACCAAAAGTAACGCTATAGAAGAACATGAACCACCAAGCGTCTTTATCTTTAAGAATCATCAGGTATTGGCTTAATGATTTTGCAGGCGGTGCATCAGGTGCATCTTTAGCAAAAACGATGTAAACGAACATCGCAATAGCTAATGGAATCAACACTAGGCCAAACACGTTATTCCAACCGTAAGCAACCGCTAAGCTAGGTGCAAATAATGCTGCAAATACAGTACCTGAGTTACCAGCACCAGCAATACCCAAGGCAGTACCTTGATGCTCTGGCGGGTACCAACGGCTAGCCAAAGGTAGGGCCACGGCAAACGCTGCACCAGCAAAGCCTAAACCTAAGCCTAGCATTAACGCATGCTGGAAGGTTTGCAAGCCATGCAACCATGCAGTCAGCAAGCTTCCAATCACAATCACTTGGCCAATCAAACCAGCCATTTTAGGTTTAATTTGATCAACTAAAACGCCCATGACAATACGCAGCAAAGCACCTGCCAGCACTGGTGTTGCCACCATCAGGCCTTTTTCTGCCGGAGTAAGCTGTAGGTCTGTAGCAATTTGCACTGCTAACGGGCCTAACATTACCCACACCATAAAGCTTAAATCAAAATATAAAAAGGATGATAGCAAGGTCGGGGTATGACCTGATTTCCAAAAACTAGACTTCATTATGTCGTTTCCTAATCTTTAAACAAAATATTACACAGTAATTGTTTCATATTCTTTATGTTGTTCGCGGTTGTTTACGCGCTCAGCCCAAGGGTCAGATGCCCCTTGCAGTGCGTAGATCAAGCGCTCATATGCAGCTTTACGGCCTTCAGCATCTTCCAGCACACGCTGTTTCACGTACTCTAGGCCTACACGCTCAATCCAATGCACGGTACGATCCAAATAGCGCGCTTCTTCACGGTAAATCTGGATAAATGCGCCAGAATATTCCATGACTTCTTCTGAAGTTTTCACTTTGCACAAGAAGTGCGCAGCCTCTGTTTTAATACCGCCATTACCGCCTACGTAAATTTCCCAGCCTGAATCCACACCGATAATACCAACGTCTTTAATACCAGATTCAGCACAGTTACGTGGGCAGCCTGAAACCGCAAATTTCACCTTATGTGGTGCCCACATATGGTCAAATGCTTTTTCAATATCAATGCCTAATTGGGTAGAGTTTTGTGTACCAAAACGGCAGAACTCGGAACCTACGCAAGTCTTAACGGTACGGATAGATTTACCGTAAGCATAGCCAGATGGCATGTCTAGGTCTTTCCACATATCGACTAAGTCGTCTTTTTTCACGCCTAGCAAGTCGATACGTTGACCGCCAGTTACTTTAACCATAGGCACTGCGTATTTATCTGCAACATCAGCAATTTTTCTGAGTTGGTCTGGTGTAGTTACACCGCCGTACATACGTGGAATCACTGAATATGTACCATCTTTTTGGATGTTGGCATGTACACGCTCGTTGATGAAACGTGATTGCGGATCATCCTTCGCCTCGTGTGGCCATGTTGAAAGCAAGTAGTAGTTAAGCGCTGGACGGCAAGTTGCACAGCCGTTTGGTGTAGACCAAGCCATGCCTTGCATTGCATCCGGGATGCTCAAGTATTTATGGGTACGGATTTCTGCACGCACTTCTTCGTGGTTCTTCGTAGTACATCCACACACCGCTTTGCTGGTTGATGGAGGAGCATAGCCACCACCTAGAGTAGAAGCTAGAATCTGCTCAACTAAGCCTACGCAAGAGCCACAGCTAGAACCTGCTTTAGTTTGTTTTTTCACATCATCGATAGTGAATAAACCTTTATCCTGAATTGCTTTAACGATAGTACCTTTACATACACCGTTACAGCCGCACACTTCCATCTCGTTGGTCATGGCTGCTGCTTTATCCTGGCCTTGGTGACCAGTGTTGCCAAGGCTATCTTGACCAAACATCAAGTGGTCGCGAATCTCATGGATTGCCTTGCCATCTCTAAGCATTTGAAAATACCACGAACCATCCGTGGTATCCCCATAAAGCACGCTACCAACGATTTTGTCATTTTTGATGATGAGCTTTTTGTAAACCCCACCAACTGCGTCGTGCAAAACAATTTCTTCTGTATCTTCACCGCCCATAAAGTCACCCGCACTGAATAAATCAATGCCAGTTACTTTAAGTTTGGTCGAAGTTACTGATCCTTTATATTGGCCAATACCAAAGTTAGCCAAGTGCGTTGCGCACACTTTAGCCATTTCAAATAATGGCGCTACTAGCCCGTATGAAATACCGCGGTGCGCTACGCACTCACCCACTGAATACACGCGCGGGTCATAAGTTTGCATGGTGTCATTCACCACAATACCTTTGTTACAGTAAATGCCTGCTGACTCAGCCAATGCATAGTTAGGACGGATACCTACAGCCCAAACTACCAAGTCTGCTGGGATTTCTTGACCATCGCTGAATCTCACTGCCTTCACGCGACCTTTGTCGTCACCAATCAACTGCTCTGTATTTTTGTTCAACAAGAAATTCAAACCCTTAGCTTCAAGGTTTTTTTGCAGCATGGCGCCCGCAGTTTTATCTAACTGACGCTCTAACAACCACTGATTCTTGTGAATAACAGTCACTTCCATGCCTTGAATCTTCAAGCCATTAGCAGCCTCTAGACCCAACAACCCACCACCAATCACCACTGCATGTTTGTAGACTTTTGCAGCCTCAATCATGTCATTGGTATCTTTAATGTCGCGGTAGCCCAGCACACCCTCAAACTCATTACCTGGGATTGGCGGCATAAATGGCTTAGAGCCTGTTGCAATTAATAGTCGATCGTAGCTAGCGCTCACGCCATCTTCCGTATAAACCACACGGTTTTTACGATCGATCTTATTCACCCGCGCACTTGTGTGCAGGGTGATATTGTTCTCTGCATACCATTCTCTGGTATTTAAAATGATGTCATCAATCGTTTGCTCATTTGCAAGCACCGGAGACAACATAATGCGGTTGTAATTAGGGTAAGGTTCATCGCCAAACACGGTGATATCGTAAAGATCAGGCGCTATTTTCAGCAACTCTTCCACTGTACGCATCCCGGCCATACCGTTACCAATTACTACTAATTTCATCTTTTGCATGTTTTCACCATCAATTAATCTAAATTGTCACTCTGCTCACATATAGGCAGGATTCATGCCAAGTTTCTTATTTCAGTAAAATAATTTTTATTATTAAAAACAATTACTTATTTTTTTAAGGCAATAACCACTTTTTTAAAGTAGGCTCTCTAACAGTGCTAATGCACCATTATGGGATTCCATAATGGTGCACGATATTTTACGCACTGATTCTATGCGTTACCACTTAATGCAATATTAAAATGTGTACATTGCAGTAACCCAAACGATCTCTTTATCACCTTTACGGGCAGCATTCTTCAAGGTGGTGCCATATAGATCACCCTCTCTAAAGTTTGCATATTCAAGCTTACCGGTTAGGTTATTATTGAACGCATAAGTCGCACTCGCATCAAACTCTGTACCATACTTGTCACCAAACCTATTAGCCGCTCCTGATTGGAACTTCTCATCAGACTTGAACACATGGTACTCAGCATAAAGTTTTACTTTATCAATTGCACCAGCAACGGTCACATAACTATCTTCAATACCTTGACGCGGTGTGGTTAAGAAATGGTCAGCCCAGCCTTGGAACAAATGGTTGGTACCAAGTGGTGTTTGGAATGCATATTTACCATCATTGCTAGACAATTTTTCATGATCA
This sequence comes from Methylotenera sp., assembly GCF_036401095.1. Classification (GTDB taxonomy): domain Bacteria; phylum Pseudomonadota; class Gammaproteobacteria; order Burkholderiales; family Methylophilaceae; genus Methylotenera. The sequence goes on along the minus strand of NZ_DASWWA010000007.1, from coordinate 64,915 downwards.
AAGCGTACTGACCATGCACCATATGCGGCACCGCCACCTAATCTTAGGTAGTACGCATCGATCAAGTCGCTGCCGCCACGGTAATCGGTTTGTTTTGCATATTCTGCGGTGTATAGCACTTTCCAGTCAGGATTCACTGGGCGCACACCATCTAAACGTAAACCGAAGGTCTTGCTGCTTGCATCAGTTTTAGATGGTTGGAAGTTAGTGAGGCTCGCAGGGATATCTGCACTACCGCCCAAGCCGTTACCGCCTTGTGCTGCAGTACCAACAGCATTTGGATTACCGCCGTTTTGTGCCAAGTTTTCTACATCCACCATGTAGCCATAACCCACTACTGACTCAGACGGTGAGATACGGTATTTCGCATTCAACACTTCAATATTGCCGCGACGGTCTTTAGTGGTAATTTGACGCACATTATCAAAGTGCGCGGCAAACAACTCTACATCTGGAATGCTTTTGTTCAATACAGTAACACCGTCAAACACTTGCATGTTTTGTCTAAAACCAATGTCACCGATAAAGCGTACATTATCCAAGTTCAATTGTTGGCGACCCAAACGCACTTTAGTGTTTTTAATGCCAGTCCAGTCAACAAAAAGCTGATTAATATCGGTAAAGCCAGGGTCTACAATATTAGGGTACTGCGCCTTATCTGCACTTGCGCTCGCCGTGCCATTGTTATGCTCTGGCGTATTGTATCTGCGGTCGTTAAAGCTATCGTTAAACTCGTGCACATCGGTGATTTGTGCGCCGATACTGAAGTTTTTGTATGGTGCAGTTTGCCAGCCGATCAAACTGCGTAATGTAAACGCTTCGCCTGTATTAAGTCTTTTAGATGTTGGTGTGGTGCCACGATATGCTTCCTGATTTACATTTTCGTAACGTAAACGAAAGTTAGTCATTTGCTTACCTTCTTTGATTGAGTCTAGGAAGGTGTATTCTGCAACCTCATCTTCTGCGAAAGCAGTTTGCGCCATACCAGCCAAAGCTAGCGCGGTGCAAGCCATGACCATATTTTTCTTAAATATTACTTTAGTTTTCATGTTAGTAATCCCTTTTAAATTAAAAATTTAGTGTTGAGTGTTTGAATACTAGTTTTATGCTGATTTCTTAGCATGACGCTCATACAAAAATCGTAATACTTCGCTACGCAGATGGTTATATTCTTTGTCTTCTGCCAATGCCAAACGCGCTCTCGGACGTGGCAAGTTAACCTCTAAAATTTCACCAATAGTAGCACTTGGACCATTAGTCATCATCACCACGCGGTCTGATAACAGCACAGCTTCATCTACGTCATGCGTTACCATCACTGCAGTGCAGCCTGATTTCGCCATGATTTTCATCAGTTCATCTTGTAAGTTAGCACGGGTCAATGCATCCAGTGCGCCAAACGGCTCGTCCAACAACAGTACCTTTGGCTCCATGGCTAAGGCACGAGCAATACCAACGCGCTGCTTCATACCACCAGAAATTTCATTAGGTCGCTTGTCGCTAGAATGCGTCAGACCAACCAGCTCAATCGCGGCATGAGTGCGTGCCTCAAGCTGTGCTTTAGTTTCATTTTCAAATACACGCTCTACTGCAAGGTACACGTTCTCAAAACAGGTGAGCCAAGGCAATAATGAGTGATTTTGAAACACAACCGCACGCTCAGGGCCTGGTCCTGCAATTTCACGACCAGCGCAGAATATCAAACCATCTGACGGTTGTAGCAGACCTGCGATTAAATTTAAAACCGTAGATTTACCACAGCCAGAGTGGCCAATAATTGAAATGAATTCGCCTTCTTTAATGTTTAGATTAATACCCTTAAGTGCATTGAATGTGCCTTTTTTAGTGCTAAAAGTCATATTCACATGCTCTAACTGTACGTATTTATCGGTGTTTGCTTTTTCCATGATCGTTCCTAAAGGATATATTTAAGTGCGTTACTCGTAACTAAATCTTTTGGCGATTTGTGTGAGTGCATACTCAAGCAGCAAACCAACAATACCTACGACAAAAATTGCGATGATGATATGTTCCACATTTAAATTGTTCCACTCATCCCACACCCAGAAACCGATACCAACACCGCCCGTCAACATTTCAGCTGCCACAATAACCAACCATGCCACGCCGATAGATAAGCGCACACCAGTCATCATGTAAGGCAACACAAACGGGAACAGTATTTTGGTTACAATTTTCCACTCACTTAAGTTCAACACTTTGGCAACGTTCATATAGTCTTGTGGCACTTTATTTACGCCAACCGCCGTATTGATAATCATAGGCCATACTGCAGAAATAAAGATTACCCATATCGCCGCAGGATTGGCTGCTTTAAACACCAGCAAGCCAATCGGCAACCATGCCAGTGGTGAAACTGGACGCAGCAAACTGATCACTGGTGCGGTCATTCTTGCAACAAACTCAAAACGACCGATGATAAAACCCAGTGGTATGCCGATGATTGCAGCTAAGCCAAACCCTAGACCTACGCGTTGTAATGATGCCAGGATATTCCAACCCACCCCTTTATCATTGATGCCATGGTCATAAAACGGATCACTAAACAACTCGACGGCAGAAGCCCATGTTTTCATTGGCCCAGGCAACTCTGGAGTGTGCTCGGCAATCATGGCCCAAATTACAGCCAACAAGAACAAACCAAAGATAGGTGGCAATATCCATCTAAAAAAGCGATATGCCTGAACATTTAAACTACTTGAACTGCCGAAAGTGAAACATTTAGCAATAGGCATTAATTTATTTACAGTATTTGTCATTTCAATTCCTTAAGGCGCAACTCTATTGATGCTGTGTTTATGGCTTACGCTTTAATCTTAAATGATGCAGCATAAGCAGCTGGATTAGAGCCATCCCACACTACGCCATCCATTAACTTACTGCTGCGCATTGTGCTTTTTGGTACGCTAATACCCAATTGCGATGCAGCTTCAGTATAAAGTTTGGTTTGGTTAACTTTGGTAGCAACCGCTAAGTAGTCAGGATCTGACTTGAGCAAGCCCCAACGTTTATGCTGCGTTAAGAACCACATACCGTCAGACAAGAATGGGTAGTTCACTTTGCCGTCATCAAAGAACTTCATGTAGTTAGGGTCTTTCCATACTTTACCGTTGCCATTGTCGTAGTCACCTACGAAGCGGCCAGCAATCACTTGCTCTGGTGCATTCACGTATGCCTTACCTGAAATCAATTTAGCTACTTTTGCACGGTTCTCTGTTGCATCGATATAACGGCAAGCTTCTAGAATCGCCATCATGATGGCGCGTGCTGTATTTGGGTTTTTCTCTACAAACTCTGCTGTAGCGCCCAATACTTTCTCAGGGTGATCTACCCAGATATCTTGTGTAGTTGCAACGGTAAAGCCTACTTTGTCGAAAATCGCCCTAGCGTTCCATGGCTCACCCACACAGTAACCATCCATATTACCAATACGCATATTGGCAACCATTTGCGGTGGTGGCACTACGATATTTTTAACGTCTTTTACCGGATGTATGCCATTTGCAGCCAGCCAGTAGTTAAGCCACATCGCGTGGGTACCGGTAGGGAAAGTCTGTGCAAAGGTATAGTCACGGTTTTCGTTATCTAGCAAACGTTTTAAGCTCTTACCATCTTTCACACCTTTGTCTTTAAGCTGGTTAGAAAGCGTAATACCTTGACCGTTATGGTTTAAGCCCATCAGCACTGTCATGTCTTTTTGCTGACCGCCAATACCAAGCTGAACGCCATACACCAGGCCGTATAGAATGTGTGCTGCATGCAACTCGCCGTTAGCTACTTTATCGCGCACAGCAGCCCAAGATGCCTCTTTTGAAGGGGTAATCTTGATACCGTATTTCTTATCAAAGCCCATTTCCGCAGCTACGATAATCGGTGCGCAATCGGTAAGAGGTATAAAGCCGATTTTTACTTCTTTGATTTCTGGTGCGTCAGAACCTGCTGCGTATGCTTGTGTACGGATGCCATTTGGTACTAAACCCATCATTGCTGCTGCCCCTAATGCGCCAACTGCACTCATTTTAAAAAAATCACGGCGTGCTGGATCAACCACCACATTTGCTTGCTGACCTAATTTATCTGCTTTGTTGCTTGTATTGTCATTGCCCATCTTAGCTCTCCTAAAATAATCCAAACAATCTAAAAAATTTATAAAAAAAAGGCGTCTGATAAGTTGAACCAACTCATCAATAAAGAGTTGATTGCTTATCAAGACGCCTTTGTCTTGTATTACTTGATCTGAGCCTCCATTGGCTCGTATTTACTGCTAGAGCACTTACGTAGACTGCCCATCATTGGGCTTTTATACGCGAGTACTACTTAATGCTTAATGCTTAGTTCTAATTTCCTATTCGGTTAAAGCAGCAACTCTGCCGCTTCTACTATTTGCGTTGCTAAAGACCCGATGCGCGTGTGCTTTTCCATCGCCATCTTTCTTAACATGCTATAAGCCTCGTTTTCATCCACGTTGCGCTGTTTCATGATTAAACCTTTTGCACGCTCAATCACTTTACGTTCGCTTAGCTTGGTGTTCGCCTCTTGCAAGGCAACACGTAAATTCTTAAATTCTTCAAACCTGGCCACCGCCGCATCTATTACCGGTTGCAAACGCTCATTGGGTAAAGTACCCACTACATAAGCACACACACCTGCCTGCGTTGCCAATTTAATCTGCTCTTTATTCCCATCGTGGGTAAACATCATCACAGGGCGAGGATCATTCATCGTCATCACACAGATATGCTCCAATGTGTCGCGACTCGGTGAATCCGTATCAATCACCACCACATCCGGTTGAAGCTTGCTACATGCGTCATTCAAGTTGATGGTATCTCTTAGATGTGCGATTACATCGTAACCACTATCAATCAAAGATTGCTTAAGTGGCTTAACGCGCTCCAAATTATTATCAACTATCATTACTTTTAACATAGCGGCTTAAGACTCTATCAGTTGAGCTAGTATAAGCAATAGCTGTGCCAACTATTAAAATCCAGCATAAATGCTTGTTTCTTATGGAATCTGCTGATTTATGCGCTTAAGGAAACAACTTAAAAATTAGGAGTTCGCACAAATAAAGTGCGTATGCACGCGCTTGTGCCAAGATGAAGCACTATTGATTACTAGCAATGCCATCGTAGGCATGCGCACATTTAGCTCGCTAAGCGGCAGGAGAACAGGTGCGGGAAAATAAACCTACGTTTAAGCTTGGTTAGCGGCTTCTTTTAAACGGTACAGCACGTCTAGCGCTTGCTTAGGCGTGAGGTCGTCAACTTGCAGTGACTCTAATTCCGCTAATACCGGGTGCAATGGTGCATCGGCAGCCTGCTCATTTACCATAAACATATCAACCTGCGGCACAGCAGATGCATCTTGATTTGCCACTTGATTGAGCTCTAACTGGGCGAGCTTACGTTTTGCCGCACTAATAACGGGCTTAGGAATGCCTGCTAACTGTGCAACTTGTAGGCCATAGCTTTGGTTGGCAGCGCCCTCTTCTACCTTATGCATGAATACAATCGTGTTGCCATGCTCAACTGCATCTAAATGCACATTCGCCGCATATTTAAACTCATCCACAATACGTGTCAGCTCAAAATAATGCGTAGCAAATAAAGTATAGGCGCGGTTTTTCTCTAACAATTGCTTAGCAACCGCCCAAGCCAAACTCAAACCATCAAAGGTGGAAGTGCCGCGCCCGATTTCGTCCAGCAACACTAGGCTTTTATCGGTAGCGTTATGCAGGATATTGGCGGTTTCCGTCATCTCTACCATAAACGTGGAGCGTCCGCCCGCCAAGTCATCAGATGCACCAATACGCGTCATGATGCGGTCAATCTCGCCTATCTTCACACTCGTCGCCGGCACATAGCAACCGCAATATGCCAGTAATACTATCAACGCGGTCTGCCGCATAAAAGTAGATTTACCGCCCATATTGGGACCGGTAATCAATAGTAGTTGGCGGTAAGGGTTAAGTGACACATCATTGGCGATAAACGGCTGGCCGGATGCCTGCAAGGAAATCTGCTCAACGACAGGATGGCGTCCATTCACCACCTCCAACCCCGCCTCAGTAGTGAACATAGGCGCTACATAGTTTAAGCTAATGGCACGCTCGGTAAAGCAACACAGCACATCCAAGGCGGCAACAGCGCCTGCATTGGTCTGTAAGGCAGAGATATATTGCCCGAGTTGTGCTAACACCTGTTCATACAGCATTTTTTCACGCGCTAATGCACGATCATTGGCGCTCAACACTTTATCTTCAAACGCTTTCAGTTCAGGCGTGATAAAGCGCTCTACATTTTTGAGCGTTTGGCGGCGCCTGTATTCCGCAGGCGCGGATTCCGCCTGCGTGCGACTCATCTCAATGTAGAAACCATGCACACTGTTATATTCCACCTTCAGGTTAGCAATGCCGGTACGCTCTTTTTCTGCAGCTTCAAAACTTAGCAAGAACTCGCCATGGTTGGTTTGTATCGCCCGCAGTTCATCTAGCTCTGCATCATAACCATCGGCAATCACTCCGCCCTCACGTAGCACCACACTAGGCTCCGCTTTAATGGCGGTGATTAATAAGCTTAGCACTTCGGCTGGCGGCATTAAATTAAGCGCTAAGGTTTGCAGCAAGCCGGCTACCTGCGGCTCAAGCTGCGCTTGCAGCAACGGCAACTGTTGCAAACTCACGGCTAAACCAGATAAATCTCTAGGACGCGCCGTTTTAAGTGCAACGCGTGCGGTGATACGTTCAATGTCAGCAACTGACTTTAAGGTCTGACGCAAGCTCAAAAACTGGTTAGTTTGTGTGAGATCAGCAATCGCTTCATGTCGCTTTATCACCAAGTTACGGTCTTGCAAAGGATGGTGTAACCAATGGCGCAATAGACGCGCACCCATTGCCGTTTGCGTAGTATTTAATAAAGAATACAAGGTGGGGCTAGCCTCACCGCGCAAGGTCATGTCAATTTCCAGATTACGTCTGGTTGCAGCATCAAGCTGCAAATAGGCGCTGGTGGTTTCTACACTTAATGCATTAATATGGGGCAAAGTAGTGCGTTGCGTATGCTTCACGTAATCCAGCAGTGCACCCGCCGCACAAATTGCAGGATGCATATCGGCACAACCAAAACCATGCAGGTCATAAGTATTAAACTGCTTGGTGAGGGTGGCAAACGCGCTATCAAAATCAAACTGCCACGGGCTCAAGCGCCGCTTAGCCACTTTGCTTGCATTTAATGCATGGTGCTGAAAATCATCAGCAAGCAACATCTCGCTAGGGGCAATGCGTTCTATCTCCTGTGCTAACAAACCTACTGCAATTTCGCTAAGAATAAAACTACCAGAGGCTAGGTTTAATCGTGCCAAGCCAACTACGCCATCCGCCTGAAAAATACTGAGTAATTGATTATCACGTGATTCATCCAACAGCGCGGCATCGGTAAGCGTGCCTGGGGTAAGAATACGTGCCACTTCACGTGCCACCGGGCCTTTAGTGGTTGCTGGGTCACCCACTTGCTCACATATCGCTACCGCCTCGCCCATTTTGGCGAGCTTGGCTAAATACTGCTCAGCTGCGTGGTATGGCACTCCAGCCATTTTAATCGGCTGCCCGTTACTGCTACCGCGATGGGTTAAGGTGATGCCCAGCAATCGCGAGGCTTTTTCGGCGTCTTCAAAAAACAGCTCGTAAAAATCGCCCATACGATAGAACAGCAACATATCAGGATGCTGTGCCTTTAAGCCCAGATACTGGCGCATCATGGGTGTGTGGCTTTCTAAATTGGGCACTGAAGCGTTAGCGGCCTGCGAAAGTGGTGCAGTAGTCATTCAACAATTCACGGATTTTAAGTAAGTTAGATTTTAACCTAAGCCGCGCAAATGACAGCATTAAACTCGTGGCGAATCTAAGTGATAAATATATATCGCATTAAAAAACAGCGCTAAGACCAATTATTAAATGTCATCAAACTGTCACGCCCATGTCACATTGGCGCGTCAATATTGCTACCCATGATAAGACGATCTATGAGGTCTAAATGAGTACAGTGAGTAATCCGGCATGGATGACGGAACTCGGCCCATGCGCCAATGAAGCTGCTTGCTTGCATTTACACGATATTATTCAAAATAGGCAACTCACCGCGGCTTTCCAGCCAATACTTAATATGCAGCAAGGCAAGTTTATTGGCTACGAAGGCTTAATCCGCGGGCCAATCAACAGCATGTTGCACTCCCCCATGGCTTTATTTGCAATGGCCAGAAGCTGCGGCTTGGTAACTGAGCTGGAATATCTTTGTCGCCAGACGGTGCTGGAGTCATTTGCCAAGCAGAACCTGCCGGGGAAAATATTTCTCAACATCAGCCCAGATATCTTATTACAAAAATACTCAAAATCTGGTGAAACTCTTAAATATATGGATGCACTAGGTTTAAAGCCTAGTCAGGTCATTATTGAGCTAACAGAGAACGCACAAACGCTAGACTACCAGTTAATGCGTGATGCTACGCATCACTATCGGAACATGGGATTTGAAATTGCTATCGACGACTTAGGCGAAGGCTTTTCCGGCTTGCGTTTATGGTCAGAGATACGCCCTGACTACGTTAAAATTGATAAGCATTTCACCCAGAACATTCACTTGGACCCGGTAAAGCTGCAGTTCGCACGGTCAATTCAGGAGATCGCCGAAAAGTCTGGCGCACAAGTGATTGCTGAGGGGATTGAAACCCATGAGCAGCTGATGGCAATCCGGGACTTAGGCATTGCCTATAGCCAAGGCTACCATATTGCCAGACCACACCCAACGCCCATACTAGAGGCATCATCCGACATTATCCACACACTGGTCAGATTTGAGTGTGAGCGTGAAAACCTGCTACAAAATCGCGCGACTGTTGAAAAGCTTATGAAATACTCAGCACCAGTCAGCCCGACTTGCATGAACGAAGATGTATTTAAAATGTTCGATGAGAATCAGGAAATTTACTCCATCCCCGTAGTACAGGATGGGAGGCCGATTGGCCTGATTAATCGCACTATCATGATTAACGATTACGCGCGCCCGTTCCGCAGGGAGCTATATGGGCAGCGCCCATGTGAAATTATGACGGACAAGTCTGCACTGATTGTAGACAAAGACACCAGCCTAAAAAATCTGAGCGATTTAATCCTGCAAAGCAAACCGCATCACCTTTCGGCCGGCTTTATTGTCACAGAAAATGGCCAGTACGTAGGCATGGCAAGTGGGCATGATCTACTCAGGCTCATCACCAAAATGCAGATTGATACCGCCCGCTACGCTAACCCGCTGACTTTACTGCCGGGCAACGTACCGATTAGTGAACAAATTGATAGCTTGCTGCAATCAGGCACACAGTTTGTCGCATGTTACTGCGATCTTGATTACTTCAAACCATATAACGATGTATATGGCTACAAAAAAGGCGATGAAGTAATTCAGCGAACCGGCCAAATACTGGCGGATGCCTGCGGCCCTTATGACTTTGTCGGGCATATCGGCGGTGATGACTTTATCTTGCTGTTTCAGAGTAAAAACTGGGAAAGCCGCTGCCATACGCTGTTAGCACAGATTGCTAAAGTATCCCCTACGTTTTACTCAGGCACTGACCAAAAAAACGGCGGCATCACCACGCAAGACCGCCAGGGAGAACAGCGCTTCCACCCCTTTATCAGTCTATCTATTGGCGCATTGATTGTAAATTCTGCGCTTTACCACTCGCACCACGAAGTTTCTACCGCGTGTGTCAACGCCAAGAAACAAGCCAAGGAAATTGCAGGCAATAGCCTCTTTATAGAGCGTCGCAGCCCTCACGAATCCGTTGTAGAAATGGCGGCGTGATTAGCTACACGTCATGACAGGATTAGAAAAGCCCAAAACGAAGTCAGAACATAGCGCATGTGTTTGTCGTCAATCAGCGCTATTCCATGTTTGTTATACAAATAATAAAAAAGGTGTGTAATGAAAGAAAATATCACGTTAACGCAAATTGAACGAGAGATTAACGAATCAGTTTCCATCGTTTTAAAAACTGATTTAGAAGGAAAAATTACTTACGTAAACCGCGACTTTATTGAAGTGACCGGTTTTAATGAACAAGACTTGATAGGCAAAAAGCAAAGTGTTATCCATCACCCAGAGATGCCGAAAGAGATTCTCACCGATATATGGATGACGCTGCAAAGCAAAAAGCCGTGGATAGGTGTGGAACAAGGCTTATGCCAGAACGGTGATCATTTTTGGGTATATTCATGCGTCACCACAGTGCGTGAACATGGAAAAGTGGTTGGTTATATGTCTGTGAGCACCAAAGCCAGCAAAGCACAGATTGAAAAAGCACGCGCGCATTACCGCGCCATCAAGCATGAAGAGCGCTGGCATACCGCATTACTGAGAAGATTTAAAGAGTTTACCAACCGCATTACGATTAACAACAAAATTGCCTGCATTTTTATCATGGTGGCATTAACCACCTCTATGCTTGGTTTTAGTGGCATTTCTGGCATTAAAGAAAGTAACCTTGGCCTAGAAAGTGTCTATAAGAAAAGAGTGCTGCCATTAAAGCAATTGAAAGTGATTAACGATATGTTCAGCACCAACATTGTTAGCACCGGCCAAAAACTGCAAAGAGGCATTATTACCTCAAGCGAGGCTGCCGCAAATGTTGACCAGGCACTGCTGGTATTAGACAAAGAATGGAAAGCCTATTTAGCCAGCCCGCATGCAGAAACTGAATCCGCATTAGCTACTGAGATTCAGCCATTATTTGATACCGCGCTGGAATCTGCGGTGTTACTGCAAGGCATTATTCGTAGCGATGATATTGAACGCTTGATGACATTTAACACCTCAGATGTATATAAAGCGATAGACCCACTGACTGAAAGCCTGAATAAACTGAGCAGCCTGCACTATGCAGGGGTGGCCGCAGAATACGAAGTTACGCAAGCCAACTATATCAAACATAGAAATTACGCGATTGCATTTATTGTTGTCGCCCTCATGATATGCGGCTTACTGGGCTGGAACCTCAACCGTTCTATCATCCCGCGCTTACGTGCTATCGGCAGCAACCTGCGTGAAAGTGCAGAAGAAATGAATAACAAGCTGGTGCCAAGGTCGGAGCACCGCGATGAGCTCACAGACGTTGTTGATGCTTACCACGCACTCAAAACCAGACTGGATTTTGACCACAAAGAGGCAGTCAGCAGTATTCAGCGGATTAAAGCTACTTTAGACCAGGCATCGGTTGCCGTTACTTTATCTAATCGAGACAACCGACTCATCTACATGAATAATGCGGCAAAAACTTTGTTTGAACAAATGAGCAGTGGCATTCAGAAATATCAGCCTGAATTCGCTTTAGATAAAATGATGGGTGAGAACCTAAGCCAGTATCTTGAAAATGCAGCAGACCGTGAGCTGCTTGCTACTGAGATAACTAGCAAAAAGATTATCGATACCACAATGGCCGATCACCACCTGCAATTGGTGATTAGCCCGGTATATGATGAAACAGATGGCTATGCATTAGGCCAGATGACGCAGTGGAGCAACCGCACTGCAGAAGTGATTGCAGAGAAAAACGTTGCCGATCTTATTAAGCAGGCCGTTGCTGGCAAACTGAGCGAGCGCATTGATACCAACACCTTGCCGACCGGCGTGATTAAAGATATCAGCAGTGGCATTAACCAACTGCTAGACGCCATTATCACCCCTCTCACTATGGCAGCAAATTATGTAGATAACTTATCTAAAGGCATCATTCCATCTGAAATCACAGATAACTACCACGGTGATTTCAATATCATCAAAAACAACTTAAACGCTTGCGGCCTTGCCATTAAAGCATTGGTGGCAGATGCCAACTTACTAGCAAAAGATGCAGAAGCTGGCGCACTAACTACCCGTGCCGATGCATCAAAACACCTAGGTGAATATCGTAAAGTAATTGAAGGCCTGAACGCCACATTGGACGCTATCGTTACACCACTTAACATGGCAGCCAACAATTTGGAATACATTGCACGTGGCGAGATTCCTGAAAAAATCACCGCCAGTTTCAATGGAGACTTCAATAATATTAAAGACAACCTGAACACCTGCATTACTTCTATTAATGCCTTGGTCAGTGATGTGAACATACTTTCTAATGCGGCGCATGATGGCAGAGTTTCCGTGCGCGTAGATGCAAGCACACACTTGGGTGACTTTAGAAAAATTGTAGAAGGCGTGAATGAAACCTTAGAAATGATTGTTGGCCCTATTGCTACAGTTAAGGCCTCGGTAGAAACCATTAATACCGCCGCCGCAGAAATCACCTCAGGCAATAATGACTTATCAGCACGTACGGAAAAACAAGTATCCAGCCTAGAAGAAACTGCGGCCAGCATGGAAGAACTAGCATCAACCGTAAAACGTAATGCAGATAACGCTAAGCGAGCTAACCAATTGGCGTTAAGCGCTTCAGGCGTTGCAGTCAAAGGTGGCACAGTGGTTTCAGACGCGGTGATTACCATGAGCGCCATTAATGAAAGCGCACGCAAAATTGAAGACATTATCAGCGTGATTGATAGCATTGCTTTTCAGACCAATATTCTTGCCCTCAATGCCGCAGTTGAAGCTGCCAGAGCAGGCGAGCAAGGCCGTGGCTTTGCCGTGGTTGCCGGTGAAGTAAGGAGCTTGGCTCAGCGTTCGGCCAGTGCAGCCAAAGAAATCAAAGCGCTGATTAATGACTCAGTAAGCAAAACCTATGAGGGCACAAAACAGGTGGAAAATGCAGGCAAGACCATGGAAGAAGTCGTATCCTCAGTACAGCAAGTAGCTGATATTATTAGCGAAATCGCAACGGCGTCTGTAGAGCAAAGCACGGGCATCGATCAAGTCAACGCGGCGATGACTTTGATGGACGAAGCCACACAGCAAAATGCATCCTTGGTAGAAGAAGCAACTGCAGCGGCTGAATCACTGCTAGAGCAAGCCAACGCCTTGGCAGATGCCGTCAGCGTATTTAAATTAGATGAAGCAAATACCACGTTTGTAGACAATGTAATTAAAATGCACCCCGTCGCCAAACCACAGTTTATCAGCGCTGCAAGGCAAGAGCCCAGAGTAAAAGTTGCAGATTATGGCAATGCACATTGGGACCACTATTAACTGCTAGATGCGCGGCCTCGCTACCTGCAACTTGTAATGGTTACAGTTGTAGGTAGCGAGAGGCAACCCGCTTATTTTTTGGTACTGGGGTGAACAATCACCGCACAGGTCATCCCAGCCACCAGTGTTAAATCTTTAGGGATACTGTCCAAACTAATACGCACCGGCACCCGCTGCGCTAAACGCACCCAGTTGAAACTGGGGTTCACATTAGCTAACAAACGCACGTCAGTTGGGTTATCTCTATCGGTAATCCCATGCGCAATACTTTCAACACGCCCATGCAACACACGATTTGAACCTAGTAATTTCACTTCTGCAGGGTCACCGATTTTGATAAGTGCTAATTTATGCTCTTCAAAGTAGCCATAGACCCAAAATGAGTGTTGATCAATCACGGCCAACTTTGCCGCGCCAACCTGTGCAAAATCACCAGGGCGCACCAACAGGTTGGATACCCAACCATCTACGGGAGAGCGTACGACGGTACGTTCGAAGTTTAGCTTAGCTTGATCCAGTTGCGCCAATGCAGACTCATACTCAGCCTTGGCGCTGATGGCTACCATATCGGTATCTTCCTTGTTTTCACGCGAAATCACTTGGTCATCCAGCGCAGCACGGCGCGATGCCTGACCACGCTTCATATCCAGCATGGCTTTACGCTGACTCACGTTTGCTTTTGCTTGATTCAGGGCATGTTGATAGTGTTCACTATCTATACGAAACAGCACATCGCCCCGGCGCACTAATTGGTTGTCGTGCACGGCAACTTCAGTGACTAAGCCTGCAACGTCAGGTGCAATATTCACTACATCTGCACGCACCCTGCCGTCACGTGTCCACGGTGAGTCCATATAACGCACCCACAGCATGCGCCCTAGGGCGATAGCAACCACCACCAGTAGCAAAGTGATGGAGACCCTAATTAGCGTTTTATTCAGACCTTTCATGGTGTTTCCTTTCAGTAGATGCAAAGCCCAAGCACGGCAAATAGGCAAATAAATAATGCGAGCCGAAACAGAGCTGGGTACCATAGATAACGGTAAATTTCATAACGTACAAATATCCAATCCAGTATCAATGAGCCTATCCCCGCAGCGATAAAGGCAAACAACAGGCTGGGGACCAACGCATCTAACAATGCAACCTCAACTGGCAGTGCAATTTCTACGGACATAGTTAATGTTTCTCCAATGTTGCCTGCGCACCAACTGCAAGAACAGACTCTTCATCCAGCAATGCACTGCGAATAAAATGCAGCATCACATTGATTTGGTGCTGGTTAGCTTGCGGTAAATTAAATTCGATATTGGCCTGATTAATTTCTGCCATAGCATGATCAATCGTGTTAATCGCCTGTATGCGGTACGCTTCAGAAGGTGCGTCATATAATTGCGCAACAGACTCCAGACCAAGCGACAACATCTTAATGATGTACGGATGCTCCACCACTTGCATATACTCACGCAGTGCAATCACCGCATGGCCGATTTCTAAAGTGGATAACAGCCACTCCATCACGATACGGTCTTCTTTGTCTCCAATACGCTGCGCACTGCCGGCGCGTTGCACCAGCTCACGTGCGCCTGTTTCCAAACGGTTGCGGCGTAGCGCTACCGTATCGCGACACGCCGCCACCACCAAGTTACGCAGAGATTTTGCAATGCGCTGGCGTGACCAGCGGCTACTACTCAGGTCAATTAACCCATACATGATGCCGGAGATAAGCACGGCTAATAAATCTGCAATCGCATCATTAATGAACGTTACCGGGTTACTGTTATAGGCGCTGTTAAAACCTATGTGCATCAAATACACCATAAACACCCCTGCCCCTACAATTGCAGTAGCAGGTCTGGTTGTGAACCATGCGGCAATAATAATACCGGGGGCAACGGCTACCGCCAGCATCCAAAAACCATGGGCCTGCGTTAATAAATGAAAATTGCAAAAATACGCCAACAAGGTGCCGATAATGGCGCCTATCATAAAGTTTTTGATAGTGCGTGTGGGGGACGGAGTGGTGGCAAATAGCGTACTCGAAATCACGCCCAGCGTGATGGCCTCTACACCAGAGCGCCAGTCTGTCAGTATCCACAACGCAGACAGAATCGCCAATGACAAAGTGCCACGTATGCCGGCTAAAGTAACGGCCAGTGGGTCAAAGTGCATTTCCAGTTTTGGTGCAGGTGCAGTTTCCGTCAGGCTAACATTACAGCTCTGGGCTACCGCAAGTGATGCATAAGTACTGGTATAGACATAAAGTTCATCTGTCAGGCGTTGTAATAATTCGCAGCCAGTTTCAAAGTCTAAGCGTTCACTTGGGCTTATATCAGCACTTAGCTGTGCACGCTCAGTATGAATATTGGTAGAGAATTGATTGCGAAAAACAGTAAGCTGCCTGCTCACAATCATCGCTTCCTGCTCACTTTGTGCGCTATGCCCCCCTACCATGATGGCCGCACTTAAAGACTGATAAATTCTTTGCAAAGCCAGACTAACCTGAGGCTGTGCACTATCGTGCTGACGGCGCAATAACTGCTCAAAGGCATGGAAGCTGGTTGATACTTCCATGAACTCATGGTTCATCCGGCTTAGTTTTTGTCTATGCACGCGTGATTTATCATTCTCCATGCCCGTTGAGGCTTGAAACGTCTCTAAACTGAAAATATCACCAAGAAAACGTAGTAAGGTAGGCGTTGAAGTAGTCGACGCTACTGGTTTCACTGCGGTAGCCTGCAGCAAATCAGAGAAATCTTTAAATCTTCTACGCACAGCCGCCAGCATTACATCCCACATACGTTGGGGGAAAATCAAATCACTGACCAGCGTTGCACAAATCAGGCCTATCAAAATTTCAGAGATACGGGTGACGCCTATATTAAAGGTCAGCTCAGGGGTAATGGCTGAAGGCAAACCTACAATACATAACGTGTACCCAGCCAGCACAAAGGCGTAAGACTGGAAGTTACGATATATCATGGAGCCTGCTGTGCACAAGCCTATCCATAGGCCCATACACACCAAGAACAGCACTCGCTCCTGTGCAAATAATGCCACCAGTAAAAATGACACCAAAATACCTACACTAGTCCCTAAAAAGCGATAATAGCTTTTTGCAAACACCATACCAGAGCGAAACTGCATCACGATAGCCACTGTCATCATAGCGGTGCGTGGTTGGTCTAACTCAAAACGCAACGACAACCACATTGCCAGCATGCATGCCAGTAGCACCTTAAAGATATAGGCAATAATCGGTGCATCTTCAGTCTGCCACTCACGCCACCCAGCTTGGAACACAAGCAGATCATGTGCTTTGCGTTTAGTGATGAAGTTAGGAATCAATCTCACAGCTACTGATGCTCCGTCACGCCTGTGTTAGTAGGCTGCTCTACGCCTTGCTCATCAAGGTGATAGCCATCAGTGCCATTTACAATAGTGCCACCGCCAAGTGCGCGCATCAGGTTAGCATAACCATCCAGCCATACCGCCTCTAATTGCGTCGCTATTTCCTGCTGCCTTAACACGATTGCATGGGTGTCGAGCACATGTTGATAGTTAGTCAAACCCGCGTGATAGCTTTTCTCCGCCAATGTGTGAGCTTTATGTGCTGTTGCCAGCGCAAGCGCTACATCCTTGCGCTGTTTAATGTTGGATTGCAATATGACTAATTGGTCAGAAACGTCCTGCAAAGCGCGAATCACAGCTTCATTATAGTTTTCAACCGCAAGGTCATAAGCCGCAGTTTTTGCGGATAAATTACCACGGCGGCGGCCACCGTCAAATATTGGTAAAGAAATTGCTGGCCCTACGCCAGCAATGCCTGCCGCACTGGACAAGAGCTGACTAAACCCAAGTGCCTGAAAGCCGACAAAGGCAAGCAGATTAATGTTTGGGTAGAATGCGGCTTTAGCCCCCTCAATATTGTGCGATGCGGCCTCTACGTGCCATCTCTGCGCTAATACATCTGGGCGACGACCTATTAAATTAGCCGGTAACTGATCTGGCAGACCAACTAAATTATCAAGAGACATGCTCGGACGCTGTATCACATCACCCGCACCAGGCCCTTGGCCAGAAAGCACAGCCAGTTGATGACGTAGTAAATCAATACGCGCGTTTATTGCCTCTATATGAGCATGAGCCGTTGGTAGCGGCGTCTCGGTTTCAAGGACTTCCATCTGTGTACCGATACCAGCAGCTAGTGCACGGCGCGCAATCGCTATTCGCTCCTTCAATTGTGCTTGGTGCTCTTCAGCAATGTCGCGCAACTCAAACTCCATGGCTAATTGCACATAGCTACGGATAATTGCAGACTCCAACCCCAATTTAACTTGCTGCATTTCTGCCGCTGTCGCTTTGGATTCATCCAATGAGCCTTGCCAAATACTTTCTTGGCGCCCCCATAAATCTAAATCGTGCGCTAGAGAAATTGCCGCTTTGTTGTTCCAATCACTATGCCCACCCCATGGCGGCGGTATAAACTGTAGCTCAGTAAAACGCTCGCGTACTACAGAGATATTCCCGCTAATATTAGGTAGCGTTTCTGCATGCATACTATCGGCAATGGCCTGCGTAAGCGCCACTCTAGCTTTTGCTGCATTGATTGTAGGGCTGCCTTCTACTGCTTTTGCAATCAGGCTATCTAACTGTGGATCATGATAGATTTTCCACCAATCTTCTTTAGGCCAAGCTATATGTGCAGCTGTAGTGATCACTTTACCTGCGTCCAATTTTTCTGATGTTACTAGCTGGGCTTGCGGAGATATGCCAGACATGCTCACGCATCCGGCTAATAAAATCAGGCTAAGGCCTAAACCTAACTTAGGCAGGGATTTAAATACAGCTGGAAGCATCACTGTGGTCATCACCGTGTTGATTGTGCTATTAGATTTTAGAAATGTAAATTTCAATTTTGTTTGGTCCCTAACTAATTAGGCAAAAAAATATTGCTACTTCATTACATCTAGATTGGCTGCCAATGATTTTAAGCTGTTAAGCATTGCCACACGCTCGGCATCGCCTAGTACCGTCATTAAGGCATGCACTTTTTTATGGTAATCTGGCATCACATCATCCAGTTTTTGCTGCCCAGCTGGCGTGAGCTTAATTAAATACTTGCGGCGATCTACGCTATCTATAAAGCGCGTAATCAAGCCCTCACGCTCCAGGTTATCAATAAACCCAGTCATTGTGGCTTTGGTAACACCCACTTTTTCCGCGAGTTCAGATGGTGAAGAGGTTAAATCATCCTGACGCATCAGTAGCACCAGTATCCACCAACGCCCTTGTAGCAAACCATGCTGACCGAGTAACTTATCTAAAGCATCTGAAATATCTGAGCAAGCTCGTAATAGGTTGGCAAAGTCAGAAATAGCGTGCGTATCTGCGTCGGGATAGCGTTCCGCAAACTTTTCTAAGCTCTTGATTGTCGGCAAATCTTTTAGTAGCAACATAGTACGGACAATGATATTAAGGTTCCGTACTATATGTCAAGTACAATTTATAAAAATAACAATACTGAATTAATCTAAATTACTACAGCAAATAACTGACTACAAGAGAGAAACAGTCGAAGACAATGGCTAGGCAAGGTAAGCCGCAACCAAAAGCTACTTATGATCATAAAAGCTTAGTGTGAGATGACCGTCAGCACCCTCTTGAGCATTGCCGCCATGGAGCCTGACAAATGAGTGCACATCATTACAAAAAAATAGATTTTTGCTTGTCAGCCATCACTATGCACAAATCAACACGAACTTAGCCTGGCTGTGCCGGCTCTTTTGTTGGCAGATCCTCACGAGGTAAATCTTTAGGTGGCAAAATAAACTGTATCGGGTGCTGATTTAAATGGCTAGCAAGATTTTTTAGCAACAAACGCCAGTCGTTAAAGCGTACCTTTCTAGACTTCATGGCAACATACAGCGCCAGACTAAAACTCACCATCAAATTACCTAGGCCAATCAGCGCAAGCCCAAGCGCAGCAAAAGCCACAGTTTGCCAAGTCAGCATAAAGTCCAAACTAAAGCTAGCAAAGCCCACAAACGCAGAAGAAAATGAAATATGCCTAATATCAATCGGCAACCCCAACAGCACACCCACTGAACCCATGCCACCCAATAAACAACCGAAATAAAAGTTACCGGCCAAGGCACCAAGATTATGCTCTACATAATGCGCCACACGCGCTAAACGTTCTACCCCCAAAAGCCGCTGCAACCAGCGCACAGCTTTCAGGCGCTGCGGAATTTTGTTATAAATTGCCAGATTATCGTGATAGCCAGAAATTAGGCCGGCTAAAAACAGGCAGATACCGGCAATTCCAGCATAAAAGAAAGCACCGCTAGTGACAGGATGAATATCACGCAACAATTGATGCGCTTTCTCCGGCGTTACAAAATGATGGCCAGATAAATAAAACACAGCCCAAGACAGTAGCATTGCCATAGGAATCGCCACTACTACATTACCAAATATAGCAACGGCCTGACTGCGCATGGTATTAGTCACGGTAGCCACTAAATTATGCATGTCTTTAGTTTTACCATCCGAAGCATTATCTATAGTGGCAGCAATCGCAGCGGCCGTCATCGCCGGCTGTTTAGTCGCTACCGTGAAGTGAAAGATATGAATCAGCATAAAGCCGATACCATAATTCAAGCTAAAGAAAATTGCCTCAGCCAGCGGGGCAAAATGCTGCTTGGCTAACACCAGCTTAAACATCGCCATCAGCGCAATAATAACGCCGGCACCCATGGCTGAACGCATAAGTGCAAAATACTCACTACGGCTCTCTGTGATGTAGTGCTCACCAGCACGGCTTGCATTTTCGGTCACACGAACCGCCATCACCTCCACGCTCTCCTGCCAGTACTCATGTAAATCATTTTTATGGCACTCGCTGTACACCAAATCTTTGAACAAGGGCACAATCACCGCATCAGCAGATTGCTTATGCTGAAAGCAATGCAAAATCGTCAACAACTCCTCTAAGCGTGCAATCTGTTTTAATATACGCTGCAATAGTTGGGTTAAATGTATGCTAGTCCCGGTTAGCGCACTATTCCTGCGCACTTTTGCCACTATCGCTTTACACTGATCCAGCATCACCAATATATGCTTGATATCAACGTGTGCTTCATCTACATCTTGCGCACCCATAAACTCGGCCAACTCAGCTTGCTGCATAATAAAAGGTGAACTATGCTGCTCAAGCTCAGGGTAGTTTTTTAACAGCTCAGGCTCTAGCCCTAATGCCGCTGTGCGATACGAAAGCACTTGTGCCGCAGCAAACAAGTTTTGCTGGCAAGATAAACTAAGCGCCTCATCAGCTAAATCAAAGCGCATGACGCTAATCAACTGAGCCCAAACAATATCAGGCACAGCATTGACCCATATTTCATCCGTAGTTTTTGTAAAGAAAACTGAAAACAAATCCAGCAGATAAGCGCCATCAACCGCCTCAGGCAGAATTTTATGCGAGATGCGCCTGCGCATTTCAGAAAAGAAGCCGGTAAATACAGAGTGACGTGCAATCAAAAACAAGGACAATGGATTGTAAGCACTTAACAACTGCAAAAGGGCATCTCTTAGCTGACTGGCTTTTGCGGCATCGGTGCTCACCAAGTAACAAAGTGCCTGTATAGATTTAACGGCAGCGTCCGTTTGCTCAGGCTTTGCCGGGCGAATCTGTGCCAATAAGTCTGCAACCAACTTGGGCGCATCCGCTTGCCGCGCATGCTGTTCAAATGCCTGCTCCATCAAATTGGTATGACTAATCACCTGTTGACTCATATTAAAATGGCTCCATGTAAAACGAGGCAGTGTTATTTAATAAAGGAATGTGCCACTCAAGGTTTAGTGTACACACTAAAAGTTATGCTGCATGCATATGTTAGCTAAAATGGGTTTTCTAGCACCACTTAATTTAGCATAACCTAATGCAGAGAAATCATCTAAAACGTATGGTTGAGCAGACAAATGCCCCAGCACGAAATTCAATACCATCCAAATTTTAGCAAGTGAATATCGTGCAGGCGTGTCTAAGCCTGCATAAGACAACAACTGAAAACAACTAGCGGAGAGAATGGCTCAGCAATAGTGCTGAGCCCTCAGAAACATCTACCCATGTGGCAGACGTATTGAACACAACAATCAAACTTAAGCGTTTTTAGGCGTTTTAAGTGCTGGGGTTAGATGTGGATTAAGAACCTGCAACATTTGCGCAAACACTTTTGGATTAGCCGCAACAATATTACCTGTTTCTAACCAGCTTTCGTTACCCTCAAAATCACCTACGATACCGCCAGCCTCCTGCACAATTAAGCCACCTGCAGCAATGTCCCAAGCAGATAAATTGATTTCAAAGAAACCATCAACCCAACCCACAGCCACATATGCTAAATCCAGCGCAGCAGAGCCTGGACGGCGAAGACCGGTGGTCTTTTTAATCATGTCTTTAAACATACCCATATAAGCATCTAAATGGGTAAAGTCACGGTATGGGAAACCCGTTGCAATCAATGAATCTTGCAGCTTGCTACGGTTGGTCACACGAATACGCTTGTCGTTTAAAAATGCGCCGCGACCTTTAGTTGCGGTAAACAAATCATTACGCACTGGGTCATAAATCACCGCTTGCGTCAGCACACCCTTTTGTTGCAAAGCAATTGAGATACAGTATTGCGGGAAGCCGTGTAAGAAATTAGTCGTGCCGTCTAATGGGTCAATAATCCAGATATTATCGGCTTCATGGTTATCATGGCCACTTTCCTCGCCCCAAAAACCATGGTCTGGATAAGCATCTTTCAAAATATCAATAATTGCCTGCTCGGCTGACCTGTCTACTTCGCTAACAAAGTCATTGTACGTTTTAGTTTGAATGGCAATCGAACCCACGTCTTGTGAGGCCCGGTTAATAATACGTCCCGCTTCACGGGCGGCTTTTACTGCAATAGATAGCATTGGATGCATGACTAGATTTTCTTAAAGAGCTGATAAAATGCTATTTTAGCTTTTATCGACCTTAATACCAAATTCTTAATATCAATTTAGGTCAATTAAGGTTCGCTAAGTAAATAATTTTTAACAAATTAGGTCAGCCAAGTGGATAAACAAAATATTTTCAATAACATTCGTGTCGTTTTATGCCAAACCAGCCATCCTGGTAACATTGGCTCCACCGCACGCGCCATGAAAACCATGGGTTTAAATCACCTATACTTGGTGAATCCACTACACTTTCCAGACCCGCAAGCCACTTCACTCGCCACCGGTGCGGCTGATTTACTAGAGTCAGCCACGGTTTGCAGTAGCCTGCAGGAAGCCCTGACCGGCTGCGTATTGGCAATCGGCATGAGTGCTCGTAAAAGACAAATCTCGCATGAGCTAGTAAACGTGCGTGAAGCCGCACACCGTGCAGCCTCGCTCGCACAAAACCAACCAATTGCTCTGGTGTTTGGCACTGAAATGAGCGGCCTCTCCAATGCAGAGTTAGATTGCTGCCAACTGCTCGCCATGATTCCAGCTAACCCGGAATATTCATCACTCAACCTTGCTGCCGCTGTGCAAGTCATGACTTATGAAATCCGCATGGCGATATTAGAAGGTAAGTTGGATGCTGCCGAGAACCAGCCAGAACTTGCCACCAACGAAGCACTTGAAGGCTTTTATACCCACCTGGAAGACACGCTGATTAAAATTGGCTACCTCAACCCTACCGCACCTAAAAAACTTAGCGAACGCATACGCCGTATTTATGCGCGCGCAAAGCTAGAAAAAGAAGAGGTCAACTTGCTAAGGGGTATATTAACCTTGTCGGTTACGCCAAAAAAGCACCAAAAATATTAAACAAGGCAACGCTAATAATTAATTGTTAATAAAGGCTTTATATTGAATTAATAGAACTTTTTTTAATCACTATTTTCTTATCAAAATAGTTCTATCAAGTTTTATCCATCATTTGGAGATACTTTGATGCGCAAACTGACACTCGGCATTGGTTTTCTTTTCAGCATTGGTTGTGTTTTCACCAACACCCCTGCCATTGCTGCTCCGCCCGACAGCTTGGTGTATGCGCTAAAATCTACCGTGGTAAAAATTCGTGTTGTACTACCTGATGGCCGTTACGGTGTAGGGTCTGGCGTAGTAGTGGCGAAAGATCAAGTAGTGACCAATTGCCACGTGATTGCTAACGCCTACGCGATTAATATTATCAAGTTTGGCGAAAGCCATCGCGCTACCAGCCTTAAAGCAGACTGGGAGCACGACCTTTGCATCGCAGGGTTTGATGGTCTGAACACCACAATTGCAACGCTGGGGGAAAGCACCAACCTGCAATATGAACAATCTGTATTTACCATTAGCTTCCCCAACAACTCACCTAGACCGCTTACCACCTATGGCGCAGTGAAGGCACTTTATCCCATGGATGACAGCGTCATTATTCGTTCATCTAACGACTTTAGGTTAGGTGCCAGCGGTGGCGCTATGTTTAGCGACGACGGCAAACTGGTAGGCATCATTACCCTAAAATCTCCGGGGCGTAACGCGTTTTACTACAACATGCCAGTAGAGTGGATTAAAAACCTGCTGAAACAACCCGAAGTCAGCCTTAACACTAAAGGTGAATCACCTTTTTGGGACGCTCCCGAAGAAAAGCGCCCGTATTTCATGCGTGTGATTCAACCTTACCAAACCCATGACTGGGTAGCATTAAAAAAAGTGTCTACAGAGTGGGTGCAAGCAGAACCATCTACCAGCGAAGCGATAAACTATTTAGCCATTGCTGAGTACAACCTAAAAGAAACAAAAAATGCAGAACAGCACTTCAGTCAGCTTTACGCACAAAATAAACATCACTCCAGCGCATTATTATATTTAGGCATGATTGCCGCAGAATCTGGCAACAAAGATGAGGCGATTAAAACAGCAGCACTGCTTGATCAGCTGGATAAAGACGCAGCCATGCAATTAAACGAGAAGCTAGGCATCAAAAGCAGTAACGACTGCTCAGTCAGCCAGTGCTGATTGGCCAACCCACGTATGCCTTAGTATTAAGGTGCGTAGTTTATTCACGCGCATCTCCATCAATCAAAGCCTGCACCCAGTGCCCTAGTAAATTAGTCAACCATTGTTGTTTATGGCATAATTACGCCCTATCTAAAACCAACGCCCAACCAAATGTTTGACCACATAAAAGAAGATATTTCTATTGTTTTCGAGCGCGACCCTGCTGCGCGTACGCATTGGGAAATTTTAACCACTTACCCTGGCGTACATGCACTATTGATGCATCGTTTAAGCCATTGGTTATGGAAAGCTAACTTTTTCTGGTTAGGTCGTTTCTGTTCGCATATAGGACGCTGGTTTACCGGTATTGAAATTCACCCGGGCGCCACGATAGGCCGCCGTGTTTTTATCGACCACGGTATGGGTGTTGTAATTGGCGAAACTGCGATTATTGGTAACGACTGCACCCTGTACCACGGCGTAACGCTAGGTGGTACCTCATGGAACAAAGGCAAACGCCACCCTACACTGGAGTCTGGTGTAGTAATTGGTGCAGGTGCCAAAGTATTGGGACCTATCACCATTGGTGAAGGGGCAAAAATCGGCTCAAATGCGGTGGTAGTAAAAGATGTACCGGCTAATGCAACAGCAGTAGGCATCCCTGCACGCATTTTAGAAGAAGAAAAATCCAAAAAACGCGAAGAAACTGCGCAAAAAATCGGGTTTGCGGCTTATGCCGTGGGTAATGACGAAAATGACCCCATGATTAAAGCGATACACTCATTACTAGATCATGCAGCAAAACAGGATCACGCGATTACTGAGTTGCAAGCCCAGTTAGCACGCCTAAATACCGATGAGCGTAGTGACACTGAGGTGGCTGAGGCGTTTAAGGTGCCGACTACAAACCAAAAACCATAAGCCGAACGTCGAACCACAAGCAACTACGCTAAGTTTAAACCAAGCCGGACAAGGCTGAACCAATATGCATAATAGTTGACTAAAATTGTAAGGAATTATACAATTCAGCTATCCATGATACTTAAACACATATAGAACACTATGCGATTAACCACTAAAGGTCGATTTGCTGTTACGGCAATGTTGGATCTAGCGATCAATGAAACAAAAGATGCACATGAAGCCAAGCCGGTCACACTAGCTGGCATCAGTGAGCGCCAAGACATCTCACTTTCATACTTAGAACAGTTATTTAGCCGCTTACGCAGACAAGGTTTAGTCAAAAGTATTCGTGGGCCGGGCGGCGGCTATAACTTAGCAAAAAACCACACTGAAATTTCTGTAGCTGAGATTATCAATGCGGTAGACGAACAAATTGATGCAACACAATGTGGCGGCCATGAAAACTGCCGCGATGAAGGTCGATGCATGACGCACGACTTATGGTCTGCATTGAACACAAAAATTTTAGAGTATTTAGCAGGCATCACCCTTGCTGACATGGTAGCGTCGCAGAAAAGTGGTCAAAAAGTATTAATCACACCACGAAACTGCACAGCAGCGCATGACAAAGCAGTTGCCATTAATACTGCAGCGATTGCTAACTAGACGATCTAATTAAGTTTAAGCGATGTCCAGCATTTATCTAGATCATAACGCCACTACAGCGCTAGACCCGCGCGTGTTAGAAACCATGCTGCCGTGGATCCAAAGGCAAAGTGGTAATCCTACAAGCCGCCACGTATTTGGCAGATCCTCGCGTGACGCGATTGAGCATGCAAGAACCCAAGTGGCTGAAGCCTGCGGCGCATATGCCTCACAAGTAATTTTTACCGCGTCTGGCACTGAAGCGAATAACTTTGCAGTCAAGGGCATCGCAGGCAGCCAATCCGGCAGCCAGATTTTACATAGCGCAATTGAACACCCTTGTGTGTCACGCCCAGCTAAAGCAATGCAGCAAACAGGATGGCTAAGCGATGCTATCGGGGTAAATGAACATGGCGTACTTTCAGTTGCGCAGTTACAGCAACAATTGCAGAAACAGACCAGTATCGTGTCTGTGATGCTCGCCAACAATGAAACCGGCGTCATTCAAAATATTGCCGAGATTGCTGAGATTACGCGTAAAGCTGGTGCATTTATGCATACCGATGCGGTGCAGGGCTTAGGCAAAGTGCCTGTGAGTTTCACAGATTTAAATGTGCACGCAATGACAGTCTCAAGCCATAAAATACATGGCCCACAAGGCGCAGCAGCACTGATTTTAGATAAACGCGTGGATATACAACCACTGTTACATGGTGGTGGCCAAGAGCGCGGCTTACGTAGCGGTACAGAAAATGTAGCAGCCATCGTTGGTTTTGGCGCGGCATGTGAACTGGCAGTTGCTAATTTGGCGCATTTTGCCAGCCACACACAAATGCTACGCAACACGTTTGAGCTGGGCTTAAAGTCGCTGAATGTGACGATATTTAGCCAGCAAGTAACACGCATACCGAATACCAGCTTTTTTGCCTTAGACGGGATTGAAGGCGAGACTTTGGTGACAGCATTAGACCGTAAAGGGTTTGCCGTTGCGAGCGGCTCGGCATGTTCGAGCGACAGTACAGAACCTAGCCATGTATTATTGGCAATGGGCATTAAGCCAGACCTGGCCCGTGGTGCAGTACGCGTCAGCTTCGGTGCCCACAACACTTTATTGCAAGTAACAGATTTTTTAACCGCGCTTAAAAATGAAATTTTGAGATTAAAACAGCTCACTGGTGTGGCAGCTTAAAGTTGCCAACGCCTAACACTGAATATATATAACGTAACTGGTAAGGATAATTAAGAAATGTCAGCATCAATTGAAATGCAAGTATTGAAAGGCTCTGGGGATGACCTTCATCCAATTTATTTGGATTATTCAGCCACTACACCTGTAGATCCTCGCGTTGCCGCAAAAATGATTCCGTACATTACAGAACATTTCGGCAACCCTGCTTCACGCAGCCACCCATATGGCTGGACCGCAGAAAAGGCAGTAGAAAACGCACGTGAAGAAGTCGCCAAACTAGTAGGTGCTGACCCACGTGAAATCGTATGGACTTCTGGTGCGACAGAATCTAACAACCTTGCAATTAAAGGTGCTGCCAACTTTTACTCAGCCAAAGGTAAACATATTATTACCGTTACCACTGAGCATAAAGCAGTCATTGATACTGTGCGTGAGCTGGAGCGCCAAGGTTTTGAAGCAACTTACCTAGACCCAGAGCCAAGCGGTTTGCTGGATTTAGAAAAATTCAAAGCAGCTATCCGCCCTGATACAGTACTGGCTTCTGTGATGTTTGTGAATAATGAAATCGGTGTGATTCAGGACATTACTGCGATTGGCAACATTTGCCGTGAAAATGGCGTGATTTTCCATGTAGATGCAGCGCAAGCAACCGGTAAAGTGCATATTGATTTAGAAAAGCTACCTGTAGATTTAATGAGCTTCAGTGCGCATAAAACATATGGCCCTAAAGGCGTTGGTGCACTGTACGTGCGTCGTAAGCCACGTATCCGTATCGAAGCACAAATGCACGGTGGCGGTCATGAACGCGGGATGCGTTCAGGCACATTAGCCACACACCAAATTGTTGGCATGGGTGAGGCGTTCCGCATCGCACGTGAAGAGATGGATGAAGAAAACGTACGCATCCGCCGCTTACGCGACAAGTTACTGCATGGCTTGCAAGACATTGAAGAAGTGTACGTTAACGGCGATCTAGAGCAACGCGTACCGCACAACCTGAACATCAGCTTTAACTACGTTGAGGGTGAGTCACTCATCATGGCAGTAAAAGGCATTGCAGTATCTAGCGGCTCAGCGTGTACCTCAGCCAGCTTGGAGCCTAGCTATGTATTGCGCGCACTTGGCCGCAGCGACGAATTAGCACACAGCTCAATCCGTTTCTCAATTGGCCGTTTCACAACTGATGCCGATGTTGATTACACCATCAGTTTAATGAAGGGAAAAATTGATAAATTAAGAGAACTATCACCACTTTGGGAAATGTTTAAAGATGGTGTAGATTTATCAAAAGTAGAATGGGCAGCACATTAAAAATTCATATTTGCATCTTAAAAATGTGTTTAGTCTATTCAGCTATCAATAACAAACGAATACACTCAGGCATGGTCAAAGTTGCAGATAGGCACTTAACTTAGTTGCATTATTAGATGTACTGGAAAGCATAGCAATACTTGCTAATAATTACGTAAAAAGCTTTCTAGTACATAACAGGAGAACGAAAATGGCATATTCAGACAAAGTATTAGATCACTACGAGAACCCGCGTAATGTTGGTTCTTTAGATAAAAATGACCCGCAAGTAGGTACTGGCATGGTGGGCGCACCAGCTTGTGGTGACGTGATGAAGCTAATGATCAAGGTCAATGACAGCGGCATTATTGAAGATGCTAAGTTCAAAACTTATGGCTGCGGCTCTGCTATTGCCTCTAGCTCATTAGTAACTGAATGGCTAAAAGGCAGAACCATTGAAGAAGCATATGCAATTAAGAACTCTGAAATTGCAGAAGAGCTTGCATTGCCGCCAGTGAAAATTCACTGCTCAGTGCTGGCTGAAGATGCAATTAAAGCAGCGGTGGCGGATATTAAAGCTAAGCAAGCAGCAAAAGAAGCCGCTTAAGCTTACATACACAAGAGGCTAACCAGAACATCAATCGGATGATTGCTCTGGCACAGCTGGATTAAGCGTAGGTATGCATTAGTGCTGCTCATGCCGCATCCAAAAGCACGCTAAGAAAACTAGCGTTGCTTTGTAGTATAAAATAGCAGTCTAAAAGGATTAAACAAAGAACTATGGCAATTACACTCACAGAAACCGCGGCCAGCCGCGTTGAAAAATTTCTTGCAAATCGCGGTAAAGGCGTAGGTTTGCGCTTGGGCGTTAAAACCACAGGTTGTTCAGGCATGGCGTATACCCTAGAGTTTGTAGATGAGATGCAGCCAGAGGATGTCGCGTTTGAGAGCCATGGCGTTAAAGTTATTATTGATCCAAAAAGCTTGGTTTACCTTGATGGCACTGAGCTAGACTTCACCAAAGAAGGCCTGAACGAAGGCTTTAAATTTAACAACCCTAACGTTAAAGATGAATGCGGTTGCGGTGAAAGCTTTACTGTTTAATTTTGATGCACATGCAGAGCACTCCACCTAATCACTTTGAACTATTCTCTATTGCGGAACAGTTTAATCTCGATACAAGCACGCTGGAAAGTAACTATCGCAAAATTCAGTCTGCGGCCCACCCGGATCGATTTATCACCGCACCAGCCACAGAACGACTTTCTGCCATGCACTTGGCAACCTCTGCCAATGAGGCATATTCCGTATTAAAAAGTCCGGCCAAGCGTGCAAAATATATGTTGGAGCAACATGGCATCGATGCCATAGCAGATACCAACACCGTTATGCCAATGGATTTTTTAATGCAGCAGATGGAGTGGCGTGAGCGCATTGAAGATGCCAAAATGGCACGCGACATCTCAGAACTAGATAACATTGCTGACGAGTTAGCCACGGAAGCCAAAGCATTAGTTGGCGATTTGTGTGAGTTATTTGACATTAAACAAGACCTAGCCGCAGCTACAGAAATCACTCGTAAACTAATTTTTATCGATAAAGTTTGTGCAGACATAGACCAAGTCATTGAACAGTTAGATCATTAGCGTAGCAATTAACAGATAAGCAACTAGTAAACTTATGGCATTACTCCAAATTTCAGAACCAGGCATGAGTGCCGCACCTCATCAGCACAGACTGGCTGTAGGCATAGACTTAGGCACAACCAACTCACTGATTGCAACTGTGCGTAGCGGCATGAGCACCGTATTACAAGATGATTTTGGCCATGCGCTATTACCCTCTGTAGTGCGTTATATGCCTAATGGCGATATCGTAGTGGGGCATGAGGCACAAGCACACCAAAGTGAAGACCCGGTCAACACCGTCATTTCGGTCAAACGCTTTATGGGTCGTAATTTAAACGACATTACCAATAAGGCACATATCCCGTATCGATTTGTTGAAGGCTCAGATGCAGCCACAACACGCAGCTTGCAACTACAAACCCGTGCTGGCCTTAAAACACCGGTTGAAATTTCAGCTGAAATTCTTAAAACACTGAAAGCCCGTGCCGAGAAATCACTAGGCGGCGAGCTCGTGGGTGCGGTCATTACAGTACCAGCCTACTTTGATGACGCACAGCGCCAGGCAACAAAAGATGCCGCGCGCTTAGCCGGTTTAAATGTATTACGTTTACTGAACGAGCCTACCGCTGCCGCCGTAGCCTATGGCTTAGACAACGCAGCAGAAGGTACTTTTGTCATTTACGACTTAGGTGGTGGCACATTTGACGTATCCATCCTACGTTTATCTAAAGGCGTATTTGAAGTACTTGCCACCAATGGTGACGCAGCCTTAGGCGGTGACGATTTTGACCACCGCATCTATTGCTGGGTGCTGGATCAAGTGCGTGCAGCAAATGAAAACTTCTCCCCGCTTACCGAAGAAGACACCAGATTACTGCTCACCAAAGCGCGGCAAGCAAAAGAGTGGCTCACTGACAACTTTGAAGCACAAATAGTCTGTAAATTAGGTAATGGCATCTTAGTAGACGTTACCTTAACGGCACCGCAGCTTGTCGAAGTCACTGAGCATTTAGTCAGCAAAACTTTATCACCAACACGTAAAGCCATGCGCGATGCCAAACTAAGCATTGAGGACATTAACGGTGTAGTGCTAGTAGGTGGTGCTACCCGTATGCCGCATATTCGCCATGCGGTACAAGAATTCTTTAAACAAGAACCGCTCACCAATTTAGACCCAGACAAAGTGGTTGCCTTAGGCGCTGCGATTCAAGCTAACATTCTTGCTGGTAATAAGAGCGATGACGACCTATTGTTACTGGACGTCACCCCGCTATCGCTGGGCTTGGAAACCATGGGCGGTTTAGTAGAAAAAGTCATCCATCGCAATAGCACATTGCCAATCGCGCGCGCGCAAGAGTTCACCACTTATAAAGATGGACAAACTGCCATGAGCGTACACGTAGTACAAGGTGAACGCGACTTAGTGAGCGATTGCCGCTCCCTCGCTCGCTTTGAGCTACGCGGCATACCGCCAATGGCTGCTGGTGCGGCCAGAATCCGCGTGACCTTCACGGTTGATGCCGACGGTTTACTCTCAGTATCAGCACGTGAACAGAGTACAGGCATTGAAGCGCACATTGCAGTAAAGCCATCTTACGGCCTCACTGAAGATGAAATCACCAATATGTTGAAAGCTTCTTTCAACAGTGCAGAAGATGATAAAAAAGCTCGCATGTTGGCAGAAGCAAGGGTAGATGCAGGTGCCATTATCGGTTCTATCAGCGCAGCGTTAGCGGCGGATAGCCAGCTGATTAGCGCCGAAGAAGTAAAAGCAATTGAAGCGGAGATTCAAAAGCTGCAGCAACTGAGTGAAGGCGAAGACGCAACCGCAATTCATCAGGCTGTGGATGCACTTAACCATGCAACTGAGGCATTTGCCGCAGCACGTATGGATGCCAGCGTGAGCCGTGCCTTAGCTGGTAAACATTTAGAAAACCTAGATTTATAATCGTTAGATCTATAATCTTGGGATTTATAACTTTAAAAACAGTGTAGTACTAACAAACCATTAAATCCATGCACCACCAACACAGGGAGTTGCATGATTTTAAAGCAGACGTTAGCACTACAGTATTATTGAGAAACCGATATGCCACAAATTATTATCCTGCCTCACGTAGAACTTTGTCCAGATGGCGCAGCTATTGAAGCACAAGCCGGTGAGTCTATTTGCGATGTTTTGTTAAACAACGATATTGATATTGATCACGCTTGCGACAAAGCCTGTGCATGCACCACATGCCATGTGATTGTGCGTGAAGGGTTTAAATCTCTGAGTGACTCTACCGAGCAGGAAGATGATTTACTGGATAAAGCTTGGGGCTTGGAACCAAACTCTAGACTCTCATGCCAAGCCGTAGTGGGCACAGAAGATTTAGTGGTAGAAATTCCAAAATACAGCATCAACATGGCAAAAGAAGGCCATCGCTAAGAAAAATATAAAGGCAGCATTGCCAAACAAACAAATACCCCGCCAGTAAAAAAGCCACCTTTAACAGGTGGCTTTCTTACTGCGGACTTACAAATGGTAATTAACCAATGTAAGTTTCTTCTAGGAAGTTCACTTTGCCTGTTGTCAGGTCATAAATGGAACCTACTATCGCAATCTGCCGCGCTTCAATCATATCGTTAACGATATCACTTTGGCGGATAATGGTATCAATCTGGTGCTTTACATTCAGCACATTGATTTTCTCAACAAAGTCCGGGTTTTTAGAAGTTCTCTCTTCTTTATTTAACACCGTTTTTTCATGACGAATAGATGGCTTAATGAAGTTGATAATTTCACCGATATGACCATCTTTAAAGTCATCGCATGCTGCTTTTACTGCGCCACAGCTGCTATGCCCCATCACCACAATTAGCTTGCTACCTAAGTATTTAGAGCTGAACTCCAAGCTACCAATCGCTTTATCTGACGCAATATTACCAGCTAAGCGCACACTAAAAATATCGCCCAACGCCTGATCAAACAACAGCTCTACTGGCGCGCGTGAATCACTACAGCTCAAAAAAGATGCGAAAGGATGCTGTTTGTCTCTAGTAATATTCAGCAAGCTTTGAAAGTCTTTATCGTGTGAGTAGTTATTCATAAAACGAAGATTACCTTCCACTAAAATATCTAAAGCCTCTTTCGGTGACATTTGGTCGCGGTTAAGTAATGGATGTTTATACATGCTTATTTCCTATTTTAATAATAATGAGCAAACTACTAATTCTGTTGATTAATATTTAGGTTGAATAAATTTAATCGTCTCCACTTCAATATTCTTTAATTTTGCATGAAGCGGGTAATCACGGATATATTCTACAACATCGTATGCAATTGATTTGCAATTAGAACAATCAATAATCACCTTTGCATTGCCAGGAATCAATTCCAGCACCTTTAAGATACTTGCTTTATTAAAGAATGAAATCTCTTCGGCTAACACAATATGATGCACCTCACGACCGTCCTTCGTAGTTGTGGTCTCTTTCATATAGTGCGAGTTACGGTAACTATGGTGCAAGGTATAAAACACACCCACCACCAAACCAATCGCAATGCCCGTTAATAAATCCGTTAATAAAATAGCCACAACCGTTGCAATAAATGGTGCAAATTGCTCCCAGCCTAATTTATACATATTTGCAAACAGCGATGGCTTAGCTAACTTATAACCCACCATAATCAAGATAGCTGCCAAGCTGGCTAAAGGTATCATATTTAACAGGCTAGCGATGGTGACTGCACTCAATAATAACCAAATACCGTGCAAAATCGCTGACAATTTAGTTTTAGCGCCAAACGTGATATTGGCAGAGCTACGTACAATCACCTGTGTAATAGGTAGGCCACCAATCAGACCAGACAGCACATTACCAATCCCTTGTGCTTTTAGCTCCTGATTCGTTGGGGTAATGCGTTTTAGTGGATCTAGCTTATCAGTGGCTTCTACGCACAACAAAGTTTCCAAGCTTGCTACAATTGCCATCACCACAGCAACTTTATAAATCTCTATATTAGTGATTTGTGAAAAGTCAGGGGTTGTAAACTGCCCAAGTAAATCGCTCACGCTATGCGCTACTGGCAGGTGCACAATTTGGCTGTCTGCTAAAGTGAAATTTAGAATACCATTTTGAAACAGCCAGTTAAACAAAATACCAACCAACACCACTACAATCGGCCCTTGCAGTAACTCAAATAGGCGATGCTTTTTTGTAAGTGTTGTATCCCATAGTACTAATATCAGCATAGACACTGCCGCAATTAATAGCGCACCTGGCGTTAACAAAGACCATGCATCAACTAAGGCAGAAAAAGTATTGCTACCATCAGCCTGCACAAAGGATTCGCTACCTTGATAATCAAAATCATAGCCCAGTGCATGCGGTATTTGCTTCAGCACAATTAACAAACCAATACCGGTTAACATACCTTTGATGACAGACGAAGGTACAAAGTACGCAATAAAACCAGCCTTAAAATAACCTAACAAATACTGAATCACCCCAGCCATCACAACAGCCAGTAAAAAAGACTGAAATGAACCTAAGGTTCCGATTGCAGTAAGCACGATCACAGCCAATCCCGCAGCCGGACCACTCACACCTAGCTGAGAGCCGCTAAACATCCCCACCACAATACCACCGACAATACCGGCAATTACTCCAGCAAATAATGGTGCGCCTGATGCGAGTGCAATACCTAAACACAAAGGCAGTGCGACGAAAAATACCACAATACTCGCAGGCAAATCATTTTTAAATTCACTAAACCATGTAGCTATTTTCATTATTACTATCTCTACAATATTATTTTTGAGCCAAGGATGAAAACTATGTCACTGACAAGTGACATAGACTTAATATAGTTAATGCTATCTAACCTTGCTTTCCATAAATGGCCTAGAACCTAGAAACTTAGTTTTGAGTACGTCATGCTTATCCGACTTATTCTCTTCCACTATCTCGGCCTTAGTATCTGTGGCTGGTTCTGCTTTATCTTTTTCCACGTCCTGTTTTTCACTGGCAGACGCACTTAGCGCAAACATCAAACCTAGCAACCATACTGACAATACTTTCATTCTTTTCTCCTAATCTATCTTTCTAAGTGTTGTATCTGAAACCTAACTGCGCTGATTCATTAGCAACGAGAGCAATTGTATAGAGAGAGATTGCAACAAAAGTCTACCGATATAGGTATATCAGTATATACTGAACGGCATATACAACATCCAAATACTGGTATTATGGAAAGCGCTAGAGAGTTTCGATTAAATAATCGCGAATCGCAGGCAAAGGAAGCCCAAGTCCGGCTGTTTAATGGCTTGGGTGCAACACTGTTTGAAGATGGCTGGAAAATAGATTCGCCACAATATTTTTTAGATTTAATTGCAGCATACATTGCAGCAGAACATGGCATTATTGCTACAGAGTCAGCTGGAAAGCTCAACATTGTTGCAACTAAAGGTCAGACTTTACCGCAAGGTACGCGTGTGCCTATGCTGGGTATTTTTGCCACGCTATTAAAATATCCTGTTAAATTCAAAGCCCACCAGTATCAGGGCAGTATGTTCTGGACTTACACGCCTAGCGATATGGACCAAGAGTACCTTATCCCCATTGCTATCGGTCAACAGTCTATGGGGCTCATTGTTCTCTCGGGTCAGAACCTGCAACTCAC
The DNA here is from genome assembly GCF_036401095.1 of Methylotenera sp. Taxonomy (GTDB): domain Bacteria; phylum Pseudomonadota; class Gammaproteobacteria; order Burkholderiales; family Methylophilaceae; genus Methylotenera. Next base: position 29,383 of record NZ_DASWWA010000007.1, on the reverse strand, counting down.
TCCACATGAACTTATCACGCTGCAATCAATCAGTGGCATTCTAGGCTTGGCACTTAAACAAGCATCAAGCATGAGCACAGAAGATAAAGACCTCACCGTTATTGAGCGACTGACCCCACGAGAGCGTGAAGTATTCGCCTTACTGCCGTCAGGGTTGAGCAATCGGGAATTAGCTGCAAAACTAGGAATCTCAGCCGGGACCGTTAAAATTCATGTAGAAAGGGTTCTAAGCAAACTCAATTTACGCGATAGAACGCAAGCCGCGGTTAAGGCTTACGAACTTGGTTATAGAGCCTAGCAATACACATGAGCATGATGAATATCCAGATGAAACTAAACGCATATATACAGCAGTTACAAGCACCATCATCCATTTGGCAAGATCTACCATTACGGATTAAAGGCCCGATTGTGATTGCATTGCCACTCACGATTCTGCTGCTATCCCTGCTCTCATTGTATTTGCACGAAAAACAAGCCGCCATACTCGAAAATAAACTAAGAGTCGCCCTGCAAAACCAACGTGATATTCAGGCGGTGCATACACAGCTGGTGGAGGCTTCGACCGGTGTGCGTGACTATTTACTTACAGGAGAAAAGTCTTTTCTCAACTTTTACTTCCAAGCCAATCAAAAGCTGGCCTCTACACTCAGCAAGCTGGAAGCAGAGCTGGAAGATGAAGAACAAATAGCAAGGCTTAGCCGCATCAAGCCGTTAGTCAATCAAAACTTGGCAGATTTAGCAAAACTAGCGAGCAGTAATTTGGAGATCGATAACACTGCCTTGGTAAAACAGTTTAGCGTGCAGGGGAAAACCCTAAACAACCTACGCACGTTAATTGAAGAAATGAGCACGCGTGAAGCAAAGCTCGTTGCAGATGACCAAAAGCAAGTGAACTATGAGCGCCAGCGCAATATCAACCTCACTATCATTTCAGCATTGGCGGGTATTTTAGGTACGCTGGCCAGCGCATGGGTGTTTTCCAGAACCATCGTCAAACGTGTGCAGCTTATCCGCGACAGCGCCGCACACTTAGCAAGGGGCGAAGCGCTCGCACTCCCCTCAATCAGCCAAGATGAGCTTGGTCAATTAGCACATGAGCTAGACCAAGCCGCCCAACTACTCACTAACAGCATGTATGAAGCAAACTTGGCAAAACTGCAAGCGCAGGAAGCCAACGCAGAAAAAAGCATTTTCTTATCAAGAACTAGCCACGAGCTAAGAACTCCCCTAAATGCCATTTTAGGTTTTGCACACCTGCTGGAAACCGACTTAGCTGACCTGAAGCAAAAGGAAAGTCTGTCTATGATTTCTGCCGCAGGCAAGCACCTGCTTAAACTGATAGATCAAGTATTGGATATTGCCAGAATTGAGTCTGGAGATATGCAGATTGATATTCAGGCATGTGACATCTCGACACTGCTAGATGAAGCAACACATTTTATGCACCCGCTTGCCAAGGCGCGTGACATTCAGATTAAAACCTACTACCCGCCTGACCTCGTCATTGCTACCGATAGGCAAAGGCTGTTGCAAATTGTGCTTAACTTAATTTCTAACGCACTGAAATATGGTCCCGCCCATGCCAAAGTATATGTGCAGGCTTACAAGAAAGATGACAAAGTCATTATCGAGATAGCGGACGAAGGCAAAGGTATCCCAAAATCCATGCATCATCGCGTGTTTACCCCGTTTGAACGCTTGGGCGCAGAAAATACTAAAGTCGAAGGTGTAGGCTTAGGGCTGGCGCTCAGCAACCAAATGATGGCAGCACTTGGCGGTGAGATTCATATCGCTAGCGACAAGAGCTTATTCCAGCTCACTCTGCCCTACAAGCAACTTGCGGAAACACCAGAACCAGCGATTGATGAACCGTCTACGCTAAATAGCATCTCATTACGGCATCAGGCCAAAATTCTATATGTAGAAGACAACCCTAGTAACCGAGCGCTTATTGAGGCAATTATTGCCAGAAATGCTAACTTCCACCTATATGCGGTTAGCACCATTCAAGAAGCAAAAAGTTTCTTGGTAAAATCCACACCCGATATTGCCTTAATTGACTTGAACCTACCAGATGGCTCCGGCGTCAATTTAGTTGAGCATATTCAAAACAATGCCAAGCATGCACATATCCCTATCCTGATTTTATCTGCAGATGCCACGCCCGCAAGTATTGGCAGGCTAAAGAGAATGGGAATACACGAATATTTTACTAAACCTTTAGATATTGCAGCATTTAACCAAACGCTCAATAAACTACTCAATTCGATTGAAAAAAATGAACGAAAAGCTGATTCTTAACGCAAAAATTCTCATTGTTGATGACTCTGATGCTAACTTACGCCTGCTCGAAGAGCTACTGGCCAGAGAGGGCTTCACCCAAGTGCTCAGCACCACAGACCCAACGCGCGCGATGGACTTATTTAACGCCCTGCAGCCAGACATTATTCTGCTGGACCTGATGATGCCAGAGTTAGACGGCTATGCCGTGCTAGAACAGTTATCTAAGCGTATCACGCCGGACGAATACCTACCAGTGTTAGTACTCACCGCAGACAGCACGATTACCGCCAGAAGAAAAGCATTATCGCTAGGTGCCAAAGACTTCCTCACCAAGCCATTTGACTCGATTGAGGCGATGCTAAGAGTATGGAACCTACTAGAAACCCGCATGCTGTTTTGCGCGTTAAAAGCACACAACCCACTGTTTGAAATGCCTAACCACTTTTTAAAAGACAAATAAAAGATAAGTTGCAAGCGCCCATAAAAAAACCCGCTTGCGCGGGTTTTTTTATGTAAATGCAGCGAGTATTAACTAGAAAGTAAACTGCGCACGCGCTGTAATTGCTTTCTCGTTATCCTTCAATTTATTCTCAATCAAGATTGGTGTATCAAAATTGGTTTGAATAAAGTTCAGCATAAAGCGTGTGTTTGGGTTAGGTACAAAGTTCAAACCAACTGTCCATGCACCAGCCTCAAAGGTATTGGTACTTGTGGCTGTATTTGCCGCAGTGATTCTACCTACGTTGTTAGAAACGCTAGTGCCTACAAACGTTGAGTTATTAAAGTCACTGGCATCAATGTGTGAGTAACGTAAGCCCACTTGCCAAGTACCACCACCTTTGCCCAAATCGAAATTATTTGCCGGCTTAACTGCGGTGAAAATACCTTCCTTGTAGAAGTCAGCAAATTTCTCACCAGTAATATTCCACAGAGCAGAAACATACCAAGCATCGATATCCGCGTCAAAATCTTTAGTTGCAGTCAAATCACCACTAAAGCTGTTACGCATCCACTCACTCGCTACTTTAACCGGACCAAATGCCGCAGCACCTTCTACCGCAAAGCGCTGGCGGTTAACTTCATTGCTCACACCATTCGCACTAATCAAACCTGGTAGTTTTAAGAAGTTCACACCACGCGCTTCAGTACGCAATGAGTTGGTACCAGCTAGCCAGAATGTGTTATCAGCTGCTGCTGCAATTGTACCTGTACCAGATGCATTATTATTTTTTGAAATGTCACCATTCGCAAAACCAACACCCAAGTGATACACAGCATCTTTATTTTCCATTAACTGTGCAAAGTTAACGGTTGCGTTCGCTTGAATTTCTGGTTTACTTACACGGCTATCAGCATCGTTTCTATTTTTGTTACCTTCGCCATTCACTGCAGCAATCGCGTAAGTGATACCGTCTCTAGGCACACCCCAAACCATGGCGCCGCGGTCTTCGTAGCTGCCTAAGCTGTCATGCAAACTGCGCTCTAAGAAGTCTAAGCTGTTAGAGCTCATTTTACGCTCCATACTGATAGGCACCTTGAATTGACCTACTCTAAATTGCAACGGTGCCCAGTAGTTCACGTTGAACCAAGCTTGGTCAAGAATAGCGGTGCTGCCTGTACCTGAGTTACCTGTAGTACCGCCGGCAAAGTCACCAGAAAGTTGGAAAGTGTAGTTATTAAATAACTGACCACTGATATTGATACGTGCACGGCGCATATCAAAAGTGTCTGATTCATTTGCAGTATTACCACTGGTATTTTTATCATTGCTACCGTGGTCAAAATTGCGATAGTCTGCATGTATACGGCCACCTACAGCAACGCTGACTGATTTATCTTCGTTCTCAAAACGTAGGCCGTCTTTATTCACTACATTAATTTGTTTTTTTGATTTTGCTTCAGCTGCATCACGTTCACCACTGCGGCCTTTAGTGAGCAATGCGCCTTCTTCTTCTGTTAACACGCCTTTTGCAACCAACGCATTCACAATATCTATAGTAGAATCTGCAGATGCCTGTTGTGCAACACCTAACATTAATGCACCTGTGATACTCGCAGCCACCAAGCTACGTAATTTGTAGTTCATTTACATTCCCTCTATTAATTTAATAATTATTTACTGCGTTTTTCGACAGAGGGGATTTTGCGGTAGCTGTATTACAGTTTCATGACAGATCAAACTTTATAAAAACTATTTTTTATTAGTTGTATTTTTACAACAAAAAGCCGTTACTAGCATTTACTAGTAACGGCTTAGGTAAAACAAGCAATGCAGATTAAAGCTTAAGCTTCTGGGCGCATATGCGGGAACAGAATCACATCACGGATACTTGCACTGTCTGTAATCATCATCACCAAGCGGTCAATACCAATACCACAACCGCCAGTCGGTGGCATGCCGTACTCTAGCGCACGGATAAAGTCAGCATCGTAGTACATCGCTTCAGCATCACCCGCTTCTTTTGCTTTCATTTGCGCATGGAAACGCGCTGCCTGATCTTCGGCATCGTTTAACTCGCTAAAGCCGTTTGCAATTTCACGTCCTGTCACAAACAACTCAAAACGTTCAGTGATTTCAGGATTCTTGTCAGATGAACGTGCTAAAGGCGACACTTCTACTGGGTAATCAATAATGTAGGTAGGCTCCCACAATTGGCTTTCTGCAGTTTCTTCAAACAAGGCCAGCTGCAATGCACCCAAACCTGCATGATCAAATGGTTTGGTGCCAAATTTCAGTATCTCTGCACGCAAGAAGGCAGCATCGTTCAGCTGCTCCAACGTATATTGCGGTGCGTATTTTTGAATTGCGCCCACAATGGTCAAGCGTTGGAATGGTTTACTTAAATCCAACTCACGGCCTTGATACTGCAATACGGCTGAACCTGTCGCCGCAATCGCAGCAGTGCGGATACAGCGCTCGGTGAAATCCATCAACCATAGGTAGTCAGTATAAGCCGCATAAAATTCCATCATGGTGAATTCTGGATTATGGCGTACGCTCAAACCCTCATTACGGAAGTTACGGTTCACCTCAAACACGCGCTCAAAACCGCCCACAACCAAACGCTTTAAATACAACTCAGGCGCAATACGCATGTACATTTGCATATCTAGCGCATTGTGGTGCGTAATAAACGGTTTAGCTGACGCGCCACCTGGAATTGGGTGCAGCATTGGCGTTTCTACTTCTAAGAATTGATTATCAAGCATAAAGCCGCGAATCGCCGATACCACTTTGCTGCGTGCAATAAAGGTTGCACGGGTTTCTTCAGAGACCATTAAATCTACATAGCGCTGACGATACTTAACCTCTTGGTCCTGTAAGCCATGAAACTTCTCAGGTAATGGGCGCAATGACTTAGTCAACAAACGTAGCTCAGACACCTTGATTGAAAGCTCACCGGTTTTAGTTTTAAACAACACGCCTTTAGCTGCAACAATGTCACCTAAGTCCCAGTGCTTAAAAGCCTCGTAAACAGCATCACTACTGCTTTCATCGGTAAAGTTATCTTTAGAAACAAATAATTGAATACGGCCAGTGCTATCTTGCACAGTAGCAAAACTGGCTTTACCCATGACACGTTTTAACATCATGCGGCCAGCAATGCTCACATGCACTGCTCTAGGTTGTAGCACCTCATTATCAAAGCCGCCAAATTCAGCGTGCAAAGCGACTGCCTGATGGTCTGGCTTGAAGTCATTAGGGAAAGCAACCGTGCCATTTAATTTAGCACTTTCACGAATCGATTTTAATTTCTCGCGGCGCTCGGCAATCACATGATTTTCATCGATTGCAGGCACTTCATTATTTTGTTCATTATTTTGCACGTTACTCACACTACACTCCCTGCTTCAAACTTTCGGTAATAAATGGGTCAAGGTCGCCATCTAGCACGCCTTGCGTATTGCCAATTTCCACGCCAGTACGTAAATCCTTAATGCGTGACTGGTCTAGCACATAAGACCTGATTTGATGGCCCCAACCAATATCGGTTTTGGCATCTTCAAGTGCTTGTTTTTCTTGATTGCGCTTATTCAACTCAAGATTATAAAGAGCACCCTTCAGCATATTCATCGCCTCCTCTCGGTTACGATGTTGCGAGCGGTCGTTTTGACACTGCACCACAGTATTAGTCGGAATATGCGTAATACGTACCGCAGAATCTGTCTTATTAATATGCTGACCACCCGCACCACTGGCACGATAGGTATCTACACGTAAATCCGCAGGGTTGATATCAATTTGAATCGAATCATCTACCTCAGGGAATATCTGCACACTGGCGAAACTGGTATGTCGCTTGGCATTAGAATCGAATGGCGACTTACGCACTAAACGATGTACGCCATTTTCTGTACGTAAAGTACCGTAGGCGTAATCGCCAGACACTTTAATAGACGCACCTTTAATACCAGCAACATCACCTTCAGACTCTTCTAACACCTCAACTTTAAAGCCTTTACGTTCGCAATAACGTAAATACATACGGAGCAGCATATTTGCCCAATCTTGCGCTTCAGTACCGCCGCTACCTGATTGAAACTCGATAAAGCAATTTGCAGAATCTAGCTCGCCAGAGAACATGCGCCTGAACTCCATCTCAGCGATTTCTTTCTCTAGTGCCAAAGAATCATGCTCCACACTAACTAATGTATCGTCATCATTCTCTTCTCGCGCCATGTCAAACAACTCCTGCGCATCTTTTAGCCCTGCCTGTACATGGGTGAGCGTGTTTACCACCAGCTCTAACGCACGCTTCTCTTTGCCTAAGGCCTGGCTTTTGGCGTTGTCATCCCAAATTTTAGGGTCTTCTAGTAGGCCATTAACCTCTTCTAAACGCTGACTTTTAGATTCAAAGTCAAAGATACCCCCGAAGAGCTAGGTTACGCTCGCCTAAATCGCCTAAGCGATTAGCAATTATATTGAGTTGTTCTGCTTCCATAATGCTTACGTATTGCTAAAAAACGCCATTATACAGCAAAGGCTTATCGCGCCATATTGCCGGATGAAAGCATCTTATCGCGCATAACAATCAACTTAGATCATTGAAAAAAGTTCCATTAAATACATATAAATACTCGCAGATTTTGGCCTACACGGTTAAACTTGCGATATTCAAGAATTTTTAATCTAAAAGTAACAAAACAGTAATAAATAAGGGAGTTAAAAAACTATGGCAAATGCTGCACTTGGTCGATTAATGGCTGCAATTTCACCTCGTAATGACAATTACTTCGTACTTTTCAACAGCCTGGCAGACTGTGCTGTCAAAGGCTCAAAAGTACTCGCCATGATGGCCGCAGTAAGAGATAGCGAAAAATTTGATGAACATTTTGCTGAAATTCGAAAAATCGAATCTGAAGCGGATGAATATACAAAAGAAATTTTACTCTCCCTACACAAAACATTTATTACACCATTCGATCGCCGTGAAATCCGTGAACTGGCAATGGCACTAGACGACATCATCGACTACATGGAAGCCATTCCACAAAGTGCAAAAATTTACGGCCACACCGCATTTACACCTGAAATGGTAGCACTGGGTCAAATTCTGTTACGTGCATCTGAAAAAGTACGTGAAGCAGTAAGCATGTTGTCAGACATGAAAAACTCTAGCCGCATTCTACAAACCTGTGAAGAAATTAGCAGTATTGAAGGTGAAGCTGACCACGTGATGCGCTCAGGCATGCATCGCTTATTTGCTGAAGAAGAAGATGCTCGCACCTTAATTCGCTCAAAAGAGCTTTACGATTTATTTGAAGAAGCAGTTGATAGCTGTGAAGACGTTGCAGATGTAATCCATGGCGTTGTACTTGAGCGCATCTAAGGGGTAAACAATGGATCACGCAATTCTCATCATGGCGTTTCTCGTGGTGGTTGCCCTCATATTTGACTTTATGAACGGCTTCCATGACGCTGCCAACTCTATTGCACTCATGGTTTCAACGCGCTTACTCACACCGCAGGCCGCGGTTGCTTGGGCAGCATTTTTCAATTTCAGTGCATTCCTGTTCTTCGGCTTACATGTGGCTGACACCGTAGGTAAAGGCATTATCGACCCGAATATCGTAACTAATGCAGTGATATTTGGCGCACTGACTGGTGCAATTGCATGGAACATCATCACCTGGTGGTTCGGCATTCCGTCATCATCATCACACGCACTGATTGGTGGCTTGCTCGGTGCTGGCGTTGCGCATGCAGGTACTCAGGGCATCATTATTGGTAGCAAATTAATTACTACCGGTGTTGCCATTGTGCTGTCACCACTATTCGGCATGATACTGGCTATGCTGTTTTCAGTGATTGTGCTGTGGCTATTTCAAAGATCCTCACCTTACAAAACAGAGAACCGCTTTAACAAGATGCAATTTATTTCATCTTCTCTATTTAGTTTAGGTCACGGTGCCAACGATGCGCAAAAAACCATGGGTATTATCACTGTGCTGTTATTTGCAAACGGCTACCTGCACGGCGATTTCCATGTGCCATTTTGGGTAGTGATTTCATGCCAGCTAGCAATGGGCTTGGGTACTTTAATGGGCGGATGGCGTATTGTGCGTACGATGGGTATGGGCATCACTAAAGTACGTCCAACCGGTGCGTTCTGTGCACAAACCTCTGGTTCTATCGCATTATTTTTAGCAACATCGCTTGGTATTCCAGTTTCAACCACACATACCATCACGGGTGCAATCGTGGGCGTGGGTGTATCTCGCCGTGCGTCTGCAGTGCGCTGGGGTCTTGCCTCAAGAATCGTATGGGCATGGGTACTCACCATTCCATGTGCAGGTTTAATGGCAGCAATTGGTTACCATTTAGGCCGCAGCTTTATGTAATAAGCTCCGCAATATTGGGGAATCGTAAAAAAGGGCTCAGTTAGAGCCCTTTTTTATTTAGCCAATTTTACTAATTTAATTTTTGTCATTATATTGTCACATTAGCTTCATATGATACGTACAGTTCAACAACTGACTACTCTAAGGAGCAACAAATGCAATACCAGTTTACTAAATATTCAACAATAGCTAGTTTGGTTACATCATTATTTGCATTACCAAACTTTGCTGTAGCTGCTGATAAAATCATCAAGATTGACGGCTCAAGCACGGTATACCCAATCACTGAAGCGGTTGCTGAAGAATTCCAAAAATCAACAAAAACTAAAGTAACCGTAGGTATTTCAGGTACAGGCGGCGGCTTTAAAAAATTCTGCCGCGGTGAAACAGATGTGCAAAATGCTTCACGTCCTATTCTGCAAAAAGAAATTGATGCGTGTAAAGAAGCTGGTGTACAGTTTATTGAGTTACCAGTGGCTTATGATGCGTTAACTGTAGTGATTAACCCAGCTAACGATTTTGCTAAGAAAATGACCACTGCAGAACTTAAAAAATTATGGGAACCTGCAGCGCAAGGTAAAGTAAAAACTTGGAATCAAGTAAACCCAGCATGGCCAAACACGCCAGTTAAACTATTTGGCCCAGGTGCTGACTCAGGTACTTTTGACTACTTTACAGAAGCAATTGTTGGTAAAGCAAAATCAAGCCGTGGTGACTTTACTGCATCAGAAGATGATAACGTCTTAGTTAAAGGCGTTGTAGGTGATAAAGGTGGTCTTGCTTACTTCGGTTATGCTTACTATGAAGAGAATCAAGACAAGTTAACAGCGGTTTCAATTGTTGATAAACCAGGTAAACCAGGTGTATTGCCTTCAAAAGCAACGATTGAAGATGGTACTTATCAACCATTAGCACGCCCTATCTTCATCTACGTTAATGCAACAGCCGCAGCGTTCAAACCAGAAGTTAAAGCCTTTGTTAACTACTATCTTGAAAATAGCAAACCGCTGATTGAAGAAGTAAAATACGTTGCATTACCTGCTAAAGAGCAAAAAGCAGTGATTACACACTGGAAAGCACTTAAACCAGGTACTGGCTTTGGTGGTAAACCTGAAGTTGGTGTAAAAATTGAAGAATTGCTAACGCGTATCAAGTAGTATGTTTAACTGACACTTGTTTGAAAGCACATTAATGACTGCTTTTCTTACAAGTGTCTTTTACCAACCAAGATAACAAGCTGGTATATATAACGTGAATACGGCAACCCAAGTGTTAAATAAATCATTAACCCCTCAAATTAGCGCACGCTTATCAAAGAACTTCACCCGCCACTTAAAAGAGCGAGTGATTGAGTTTATTTTGATGCTAGCGGCACTGTCTGCGGTATTAACAACCGCCGCCATTATTGGCATTTTGCTATATGAGTCTTACGGCTTTTTTGAATATGTGTCTTTGTCCGACTTTTTAACCGACACGGTCTGGACCCCGCTATTTGAAAACCCACGTTACGGCATATTGCCTTTAGTATCTGGCACATTAACTGTGACAGGCGTGGCACTATTGATTGCCGTACCGATTGGCACGATTAGCGCTATTTACCTGTCTGAGTTTGCATCGCACAGAGTGCGTGAAACAGTAAAACCAGTTCTAGAGTTGCTCGCAGGTGTGCCAACCATTGTGTTTGGTTTTTTTGCATTACTGTTTATTACCCCACTATTACAAAAAATCATGCCAGAGTTACCAACCTTTAACATGCTGAGTTCGGGCATTGTGATTGGCATTATGATTATCCCTTACATTGCCTCATTATCAGAAGATGCAATGCGCGCAGTCCCTATGAGCATGCGCGAAGGCTCTTATGCAATGGGTGCAACACGTTTTCAAACTGCTATTAGAGTAGTAACGCCAGCTGCCGTTTCAGGCATTGTGGCCGCTTACATTTTAGGTATATCGCGCGCCATCGGTGAAACCATGGTAGTAGCTATTGCCGCAGGTCAGCAACCTAACCTGACATTTAACCCAATGGACGCAGCAGCCACCATTACCGCTTACATTGTGCAAGTTGCGATGGGTGATTTACCGCACGGTAGCATCGGTTATCAAAGTATCTTTGCTGCAGGCCTGGTGCTGATGTTGATGACACTAACGCTCAACATTATCGGCCACATCACACGCAAGAAATATAGCGAGAGATACTAAACATGAACAACTCATCTACAAATAACATTAACAAGAATTTAGACGAAGTACGTGCCATGATTCATCGGCACAAACTCAATGACTATATATTCTCTATCATTGGCCTACTGTGCCTAATGGTTGGCTTAGTTACCTTATTAACCCTGTTTATTGACTTAATCATTCAGGGTTATCCAAAGTTATTATCTGCAAGTTTTTATACCGACTTCCCATCACGCCGCGCTGCTAGTGCCGGCTTGCTATCAGCGCTAGTAGGCTCATCGCTGGTGATGCTGGTCACTTTCATCTCAGCAGTGCCGGTCGGTGTTATGGCTGCTATTTACTTGGAAGAGTACGCTCCTAAAAACTGGTTTTCGGATCTTATCGAGATTAACGTTTCTAACTTAGCTGCTGTGCCTTCAATTATTTACGGTTTGCTAGCACTGGGCTTATTTGTTTATATATTAGACCTTGGTCAAAGTATCGTTACCGCAGGCCTGACACTGGGCTTACTGATACTGCCGGTTGTGATTGTTGCTACACGTGAATCAATACGCAGTATTCCAATTGCGATTCGCGAGGCAGCTTACGCTGTTGGCGCAACCAAATGGCAAGTTGTGTACGACCATGTGATTAAATACTCTTTTGGTGGCATTCTAACCGGCGTGATTATCGGCATGGCACGTGCGATTGGTGAAACTGCACCGATCATTACGATTGGCGCGCTAACGTTCATTGCATTCTTACCACCATCGCCAGTGACTACATCAGCACCGTTCCTTAACTTTGAATGGCTATCATCTGGCTTTACTGTATTGCCGATTCAAATGTTTAGCTGGCTATCTCGCCCAAGCGAAGCGTTCCATGTAAACGCCGCGGCGGCAGGTGTGATCATCATTTTAGTAACCCTGATTATGAACGGCTTTGCCATCAGAATGCGTTACAAAATGCGTAAGAACATCAAGTGGTAATTCACGGCTTATCTCTATATATCTATCAACAGGAATCTAAATTCTCATGATGACGACAACTACACCAGTAAAAGCTGAAGCACGTAACCTCAGTTTTTTTTATAACGGTGGCCACAACGCAGTTAAAAATGTTTCAATGCCTTTGTATGAAAATAAAATCACGGCATTGATTGGACCTTCTGGTTGCGGTAAATCTACATTTTTACGCTGCTTTAATCGTATGCACGACTTGTACCCTGGTAATAAATACGACGGTCAAATTATCATGCATCCGGATGACACAAACATTTTAGAAAAAAATGTAGACCCGATTGAAGTGCGCATGCGTATTAGCATGGTGTTTCAGAAGCCGAACCCATTTCCAAAATCTATTTACGAAAACGTAGCTTACGGCTTACGCGTACGTGGTGAAAAAAACCGTCGCGTTGTGGATGACAAGGTAGAAGAAGCATTAAAAGGTGCTGCACTTTGGAATGAGGTAAAAGACCGCCTGCAAGACCTAGCTTTTAATTTATCTGGTGGTCAGCAACAACGCTTATGTATTGCACGCGCCTTGGCAACCGACCCTGAAATCATGTTGTTTGACGAACCTACATCAGCGCTGGACCCAATCGCCACCGCAAATATTGAAGAGCTGATGAGTGAGTTACGCAATAAACTTACGATTCTGGTGGTGACGCACAACATGCAACAAGCTGCGCGTGTTTCTGACTACACAGCGTATATGTACTTAGGTGAGTTGATTGAGCATGGCGAGACTGATCGCATTTTCACCCGCCCTTCACGTAAAGAAACTGAAGACTACATTACGGGCAAGTTCGGCTAACGCTTAACCTTAGTTGCTAGACCCAAACAATAAAAGCCAACAATGTTGGCTTTTATTGTTTGGGTGGCGCGAATACGAAAATCCAGCTAACACTACAATCGTAGGTGCAGTGCTGAAATATTACCTATAATAAGGCGATAGCCCATTTCACCGTTTTATAACTTAGAGTATCAGCAGGTAGTGTATGAAAATTCGTCTAGCGACCAATGAAGATCGCGCCTCCATTTTAGCCATTATTGAACCCATTATCAGCGCGGGCGAAACCTATGCCTTAGATTCAAAAATGGGCAGTGCTGACGCCCTTAACTATTGGCTAGGTGCAGACAAAACCACCTTCGTTGCAGAAAACGACGGAGAGATTCTGGGCACCTATTACATACGCACCAATCAAACAGGGGGAGGTAGCCACGTTTGTAATTGCGGCTACATGACCTCAGCGCACGCGACTGGCAAAGGAGTAGCGCGTACCATGTGCCAGCACTCGATTGATTATGCAAAGTCAGCAGGTTATCTTGCCATGCAATTCAACTTTGTGGTCAGCACTAACCACCGCGCAGTGCTGTTGTGGCAATCTCAAGGTTTTGAAGTGGTAGGCAAACTGCCCCAAGCGTTCAAGCACCCATCACAAGGCTATGTTGATGCACTAGTGATGTTCAGAACACTAGACGACAACCAACATAGCAAATCACCCTAGCCTTTTAAACTTTTACTCACTAACTCGAACACATCATTCGATAGGTTCGGTGTATTCATAATCGCTTGCAAGGCTTCTTGCATCTGCGTTTGCAGCACTGGTGTGTAGCGCTTCCATTCACGCAAAGGTGTTACCAAGCGTGACGCAATTTGCGGGTTAATCGCATTTAACTCAATAATGGCATCCCTTAAGATGGCATAGCCCTGCCCACTAGGATGGTGGAATTGCACAGGGTTATTAAGCGCAAAGGCAGAGTACAGTGAACGCACGCGATTTGGGTTTTTAATATTAAACTCATGGTGCTGACGCAGTTTTGCAAAGTCATCAAAAATGGCTGATCTATTCGCCATCGCTTGCAGCGTAAACCATTTATCAACCACCAGTTGGTAATCTTTAAAGCGTTCGTAAAAGTCAGCAAACACTAACTCACGCTCAGGCTGCGTGCTGTCTGATAAGCAAGCCAGTGCCGCAACACGGTCGGTCATATTATTAGCGCCATCATAGTGCGCTTTGGCTCTAGCAGCGCATCCGGTGCCATTAGTCACTGTGAGTAACTCAAGTGCAACATTCTGCAATGCCCTACGTCCCATGGCCGCTGGTGTCACTGAGAAAGCGCCCATGTTAGCGTTATCATCATATAAACGTGCTAAGGCATCTTTGTGTGCACGTTTAATGCTTTTAAGGATATGGGTGCGCGCTTGATCAATCGCTGCAGGGTCAATCACGGTTTGAGTTTGTGCAATCACGGCGATTGTAGGCAAAGTGAGTGCTCTGGCTAGTAACGCTTTATCACCTGCACCCGCGATCGCTTGCTCAATGATGATGCCAAAATCATTCACAAACTGTGAGATATCAGCCGTGGCGTCAGCCATCACACGCTCAATATTGCGCAGTGCAAGGGTTTGGCCAGACTCCCATTTATTGAAGCCATCCGTATCTTTCAACTGTAGCAGACGTAGGTCGTCATCACTTAAATCAGTTGTGAGTTTTACTGGTGCAGAAAAGCCACGCAAGATAGATGGCACTGGACGTGACGACACATGATCAAAAGTGAAGCTTTGTTCACGCTCGGTCATTTCAAGGACCTGTGTTGCATGTGTTTCATTACCCAGCGCATCTAGCAGCCCTACCGCAACAGGTATATGCAATGGTTTTTTATTGATTTGTCCAGCGGTATCAGGTTGCGATTGCGTTAAGCTTAAAGTGTATTGCTGCTGCGCTGCATTATATTGACCAGAGGCCTTTAATGTAGGAGTACCGGCTTGCTTGTACCACAAGAAGAACTGTGACAGATCGCGCCCGGAGGCATCTGCCATACACTGCACAAAATCATTACAAGTAACGGCATGCCCGTCATAACGCTCAAAATATAGGTCAGTCGCTTTACGGTAAGTGTCTGGGCCCAGCAAAGTATGCTGCATGCGGATAAGCTCGGCGCCTTTTTCATACACGGTCGTCGTGTAGAAGTTGCTGATCTCGATAAAGTTATCAGGCTGCACGGCATGTGCCAAAGGACTAGCATCTTCTGAGAATTGTAGACGGCGCAATTGATCCACATCATCAATACGCTTCACCGCACGCGAACTCATATCAGCACTAAACTCTTGATCCCTGAATACGGTTAAGCCTTCTTTAAGCGATAGTTGAAACCAGTCACGACAGGTAACACGGTTACCGGTCCAGTTATGGAAGTACTCATGGCCGATTACGGCTTCCACACTGTCAAAGTCTGTATCAGTCGCAGTCTCCTGGTGAGCTAGTACTAACTTCGTGTTGAAAATATTGAGTGACGTGTTCTCCATCGCTCCCATATTAAAATCACTCACCGCGACAATATTAAACAAATCCAGCTGATATTCACGGCCGTACTTTTCTTCATCCCACTGCATCGCTTTTTTAAGCGACTGCATGGCATGATCGCACTGGTGCTCATCACCAGCGCGCACATAAATATGCAAAGCCACCTTGCGTCCAGACATGGTTTGGAACGAGTCTTCAATTCGCACTAAATTGCCAGCGACCAGCGCAAACAAGTAACAAGGCTTAGGAAATGGGTCATTCCATGCAGTAAAGTGGCGCCCATTAGCAAGCTCACCTGCATCGACCAGATTGCCGTTAGATAGCAACACAGGATACTTGTTTTTATCTGCCTCGATACGTACTGAAAACGTGCTCAATACATCTGGGCGATCTTGAAAGTAAGTAATGCGACGGAAACCTTCGGCCTCACATTGTGTGCAATAGCTGCCTTGGGACTTATATAAACCCTCAAGCGCAGTGTTAGATGCAGGATCAATCTCGGAGATAATGGTCAGGGTGAATTTTTCACCGGCATCTTTGATAGTCATTTCCTGTTGATTAATGGTATACGCATCAAAACTAACGCCATCCATCTCTACAGCAGTGATCACTTGGTCTTGCCCATTTAAAACCAAGTCGCCAGATAAAACGTCTGGCTTTTTAATATATTGCACCTCAGACCTCACAATTGTTTTGTCTTCAAACAACGTAAATGAGAGGTTTACATGCCCCACCCGATACGGTGCAGCCGTATAGTCTCTTAGATAAATAGTTTTTGGGGTAGCGCTAGATTCTATTTCCATAATTTAAGCAATAACTTGATTTGTTGTATTGCTTAACAGTATAAAAGAGATTGCGTTCGTATCATCTGCTTTCATCAACTCTTGATAGAAAATAACGCAGATTCCCACACGAAACTGTAGCCGCTTCACTCACAGTTGGTACCGCAGCAGTTAGGCGATTGACACATACGCGCCATCGACAGCAGGCCGTGCATTAATTAGCGCCCCATAAAACTGCACCATACGCTCGGCCTGTATAGAGGCCGTCCACTTGGCAAGCACATAAGACCTAGCCTGTACCCCCAGATCAAAGCGCTCTTCTGGGTACATTAACAAATGTTTCACTTTGTCGGAGAAGCCCGCCACATCATCTGGTGCGATCAAAGCCCCTTGCCCATCTACCAATATTGAGGCGGTGCCAAGCTCGGCAATCGCAACCACCGGTGTGCCTTGTGCCATAGCCTCGAGCAACACCAAGCCCTGTGTTTCACTTTTTGAGGCGAACACAAATACATCAGCCGCCTGATAGCAGGCATTAAGTTCTAACTCACGATTTAGGTAGCCAATAAACTGCACGTTATGTTTAAGCCCCAGTTCATGAGTTAAACGATGCAAGCTTGCTTCAGCAGGGCCCTCACCAGTAATAACCAGTAGTACATCTGGCACGT
This sequence comes from Methylotenera sp., assembly GCF_036401095.1. GTDB lineage: Bacteria > Pseudomonadota > Gammaproteobacteria > Burkholderiales > Methylophilaceae > Methylotenera. Next base: position 12,335 of record NZ_DASWWA010000007.1, on the reverse strand, counting down.
CTTGCACTAATACTTTCAGCATTTCCAACAAGAAAGCAATATTCTTTTCAAATGCAACGCGGCCTACATACAACAGCATAGGTCGCTCTAAAGGTATCTCGTACTTTTGCCTAAACGCTTTACCATCCGCACTTTTAAAGCTGTGCATTTGCAGGCCTGTGGGTACAACTTCTGCATTCACCTTAACGCCGTAGCCACGCAAAACATCCAGCATAGGCTGCGACGGTGCCACTATCGCATCAACCGCATTACATTGGCGCTTAGAGATCATTCTGGCAACACCTCGTGCCATGGTCTTAGGAATCCACGGTAAATAATGGTGTAAGTAATCTTCAAAAAACGTATGGTAGGTTTCTACACACGGCACATTTAACTCACGCGCCAGCTTTAAGCCTACATAATGCGCAACAAACGGGGTATGTATATGCACAAGGTCATACCTTTCGCGGCGTAGCCCTGGCAAACGCTGCAGCACTTCGCCATACTTCATGAGCTTGTCTTCTGGGTCAAAATAAATACTGCGTGCCGGGATGCGCTTAATCCATGATTCATCTTCGGTAGCAATACCGTAATCTGGCGCAATCAAGTGCACCTCATGCCCCAAGCCCTGCATCTGCTCGACAAAAGTTCTAATCGAGGTTGAAACGCCATTAATACGTGGGAAATATACATCAGATATAAATAGTATTTTCATGCGTGCTGTTCACCCATCTGTTAATAAATTCAATCCGTTATTAACAATATAAACATGCTTTATGACATTTTAATGAAAGAAAAAATCGGCCAACACCTCCAAAACAACTAACTAACATGCAGGTAATGTGTGATGCGTTTTCCATAAAACATCATCATATTGTCATTTTTATTTAATATGGCACGAGCACAGTGGCTAGCATGCAAGTACCTAAAATAATCAAACAATATTACTGGTGGCTGCCATGCTGCATATACTCGGCGGATGCCAATGCCTGGGGGCTGATGACCCACCTCTACTTTGCACAATCACTGTTATGGGCCATGCCGCTGCTAGACCCTAAGCTGCAAGCTGCCATCAAGAAGTTTCCAGACTTAGTCATGGCCGGCGCATGTATTCCTGACCTAGCGATAGTGAGTCAACCATTTAACAATACCCACGCATGGAAAAGTGCGCATCAGCTACTTGATGCAGCAGAAACTGATGAAGAAATAGCGATTGCAATTGGTTACGCCAGTCATTTATATATTGATGTCATTGCGCATCATCACTTCGTGCCCGCCCATGAAGCTATGTGGTTTAAAAGCACGATGTTCACCCATATCACCTCAGAGTGGGCCATGGATGCGTATTTAATGCCGCTCATCAAAACCTCACCGCATCGGTTGTTGAGCAAACACCACATTATCATTACCAGCTTCATCAGCACCCACTTTAATTGTGCTGAAGACATGACCAGTGCTGCGATTAAACGCCTAGCATTAGGGGATGCATTATTAAGGCTGGTGAAGCTACCGCAGTTTATTCATGGCTTTGCACGTTTGTTTGATCGCAGCCTTAGCCAAAATTTTGTGTATTACATCTCAAAAACGCAAATTGCGTTAGAGGACATAGGTAAGGTATTGGACGGGAATCAACCAGAATTTGACGCTGAATTAAAGAATATCAGCATAGAACAATTAGAATGCTGGCGTGAACAGTGCTTGAATCATTTACAGCATATGCACCCACAGCCGGTGCAATATTTCACACACCAAAAACACTAACAACTAGCAATTGCACACTAAGTTAAGTGTAAGCATATTGCTACATCACATGCTTAACACTACACAGCCATTAAAGCCTTATACAATCAAGAAAGACAAGCCTGCGATTGATGCACCAATTGCCGCACCAGCCAACACATCACTTGGGTAATGCAAACCCAGCACCACACGTGACAGCGCTACCATCACTGTAAACGGCACCAGTATAAAAGCTAGCTGTGGATAATAGCTTAAAGCCACCATGCTAAATACCACTGCATGCAAGGTATGGCCAGATGGAAAGCTGAATTTATCAAGCGGTTTACCAGTTAACCATATATCTTGCCTCACCTCGTATGGGCGTGGGCGCAGGGTTTTTCCTTTCAACCATTTATAAAACAAAGTACCAGATAGCCCGGCCAACCCCATGTGTAATACCGGCACCATGCCATCGCTGCCATACACCAGTAATACGGTTGCCATTAACACATACCAAAATACGCCATCACCCAGCCGGCTCGCTAATCTAAAGCTATCGCGAACCAAGCGATAGCGGCTGGTATGGTTAACTGCTACGCAAACATTGCTATCAAACTGATGCATGCGGTGCAGATATAAACGTGTTCTAGATGTCATCATTCACCTCCAATGTTTAGTTCCAAAACTTAGCTAAAGTGAGGCTAGCTTGTCACCGTAATGTGAACAATTGATGAAACAGAGATGAAGCTTTGTTGAATCGAAGACACTTAAGCAACTAAATGTTCATCCAACTAAAGCTATTGAGATAGGCAGCCACAGGATTACTATGAGCCGCCTACAAATGACTGTAAGGTGATCTGGTGAGCTACATCACCCTGATACGTAAGTGCTTAAGACGCAACCTGTTTGACTACATCCGCAATGCTTTGCGCCAACGTGGTGACTTGTGATTGATTTTCACCCTCCACCATCACGCGAATTTTTGGCTCAGTGCCAGAGGCTCTCAAGAGCACGCGCCCTGAGTCTTTGAGCTCAGCTTCAGCCTGTTTAACCGCAGCTTGAATCAAGGTGTTGCTCAAATCAATCTTATGCTTGGTAGTGACATTAATTAACACCTGCGGATAAAGTGTTAAGTCCGCACCTAACTCACTTAAAGTTTTGCCAGTCTGAATCACTGCATGCAGCACTTGCAACGCCGCAATAATGCCATCACCGCTGCTGTGCTTGTCCAGCGTTAAAATATGGCCTGAGTTTTCGCCGCCCAGTTGCCAATTATTTTGATTCAATAATTCAAGCACGTAACGATCCCCAACCTTAGCACGGGCAAAAGGAATACTCATCGATGCCAATTTATGCTCCAACGCTAAGTTGGTCATCAGCGTCCCGGCTACACCGCCCTGTAACAAACCAGCCTGCTGACGCGCAGCGGCAATGATGTACAGCAGTTGGTCGCCATCTAACAAGCGGCCAGTATGATCCACCATCATCACGCGATCGCCATCGCCATCAAAAGCGATACCTAAATCTGCCTGATGCTCGACTACCGCCTTCTGTAATGCTTGCGGATGGGTAGAGCCAACTTGTTCATTGATATTCAAACCATCAGGGTGGTTACCAATGACGACAATCTCCGCCCCTAACTCATGAAACACTGGTGGTGCCACATGGTAAGTAGCGCCATGTGCGCAATCCAACACAATTTTCAAACCACGTAAATCTAAATGGTTAGGGAAGGTGCTTTTACAGAACTCAACATAACGTCCTGCTGCATCATCAATACGACGCGCCTTACCTAATTTTGCAGACTCCATCACCTGCATAGGCTCATCTAATGCCGCTTCAATCGCATGCTCAACGTCATCTGGTAACTTGGTACCTAGGCTCGAGAAGAACTTAATACCGTTATCATAATAAGGGTTATGCGATGCAGAAATCACAATGCCAGCCTGCGCACGCAATGCTCGCGTTAAATACGCCACTGCTGGTGTTGGCATAGGGCCCGTGAGCAAAACATCTACACCAGCCGCTGACAAACCGGCTTCTAACGCAGCTTCCAGCATATAGCCAGAAATACGCGTATCTTTACCAATTAACACCGCAGGGTGTGCGCCTTTCGCCAAGTTGCTATCAATACTGGTCAGCACTCGCCCTGCCGCATAACCTAAACGCATCACAAATTCTGGCGTAATCGGTGCATCCCCTACGCGACCACGAATTCCATCTGTACCAAAGTATTTTTTACTCATTCATGTTTCTTTCAAGCGTTTAATTACAATTATAGGTTCGTTAGCAGCTTACCCATAGGCAAGCTAAGCAGGCAGTACAGCTGTCACAACCTTTAGCGCGTCTACCGTGGCCTTAACGTCATGCACACGCAGAATTTTTGCACCCTTCATGGCTGATATAACGGACGCAGCCAACCCTGCGTGCAAGCGCTGCAGCTCATCACCGCCTGCAATTTTTCCCAATACTGACTTGCGAGATAAACCAACCAACAAAGGACCTAGTTCGCCAATCTCACCCAAATGCTGTATCAACGCAATATTATGTTCTGTCGTTTTACCAAAACCAAAACCTGGGTCTAACACGATACGCTCTTGTGCGATGCCAGCCGACATCACTACCTGCATCCGCTCGAGTAAGAACTGCTTCACTTCGGCGACTACATCTTGATAACTAGGCGCAAGCTGCATAGTCTGCGGCATGCCTTGCATATGCATCAAGCACACGCCTACATTGCTGTTCGCAACAATTTCAACGGCGTGCTCTTCTTGTAGCGCTCGCACATCATTCACGATATCAATACCCGCCGCAATTGATTGACGCATCACTTCTGGTTTATACGTATCGATAGATAGCGGCACAGTAGAAACTGCGCTCAAGGCCTCAATCACAGGAATCACGCGACGCAACTCTTCATCTAGGCTCACAGGTGCAGCACCGGGCCTTGTAGATTCGCCGCCGATATCCAAAATATCAGCACCTTCTGCAATCAGCTCTAAGCCATGCGCCACTGCTAAATCGATACTGGTATATTTGCCGCCATCTGAAAATGAATCAGGCGTCACGTTAACGATACCCATTACATGTGGGCGGTTTAGGTAAAGCTGGTATTTACCGCAATTAAATTGATATTGAGTCTGCATATGTTAATTATACTAAATCCGACTTAAAGTCGTTAGGAAGTAAAGCTCTATCTTAGGACATTTGTATGTACACACATCGAGATAGCAGTAATCATGCATTTTTTTGGCAATAAAAAAGGCTAGTTTGCGCTAGCCTTTTTAGAATAAAACTACCTAATCAATTTAAGTATTGGCAGAGTGCTGCGGTTCGCCCGTAGCTGCTGGACTTGAACCTGAGTTTGATGAACCAGAGGCTGGTGGCACCTGCGCCTGTCTAGGCTTAGGCTCGCGCACAGGCTTGCCAGCCATGATGTCATTAATCTGATCAGCATCAATGGTTTCATACTCAAGCAAAGCTGCTGTCATTGCCTCAACTTTGTCACGGTTATCTTCCAATAAATGGCGAGCGATTGCATATTGCTCATCTAAAATCCGACGAATCTCAGCATCTACTTTTTGCTGCGTTGCTTCCGAAACAGTTTTAGAACTCATGCTGCCAAAAAATGAATCCTGCTCGTTACCGGTATACACCATCGTACCCATCGCATCGCTCATACCATAACGAGTCACCATGTCACGTGCCAGTTTTGTCGCACGCTCGAAGTCGTTTGATGCGCCAGTCGACATTTGATGCATAAAGATTTCTTCAGCGATACGGCCACCAAACAAAATAGAAATCTCTTCCAACATTTTGTCTTTATAGTTGCTGATGCGATCAAACTCAGGCAACTGCCAGGTTAAACCTAATGCCCAACCACGCGGCATAATCGTTACTTTATGCACAGGGTCAGCTTTAGGTAGCAACTTAGCAACCACTGCGTGACCAGATTCATGGTAAGCGGTATTGCGACGTTCATCTTCACGCATCACCATAGATTTACGCTCAGGACCCATGAAAATCTTATCTTTAGCATCTTCAAAATCCTGCATATCTACAGTACGCTTGTTACGGCGTGCTGCAAACAAGGCAGACTCATTCACCAGATTTGCCAAATCCGCACCGCTGAAACCAGGTGTACCACGTGCCAAGATATCCGCTTTCACATCTGGATCAATCGGCACTTTACGCATATGAACTAATAGAATCTGCTCGCGACCTTTAATATCAGGCAAGCCTACCATCACTTGACGGTCAAAACGGCCTGGACGCAGCAACGCTTTATCCAACACATCAGCACGGTTAGTAGCTGCAATCACAATCACACCTGAATTAGCCTCAAAGCCATCCATTTCCACCAACATTTGGTTAAGTGTTTGCTCACGCTCATCGTTACCGCCACCAGTACCGGCACCACGACTACGGCCTACCGCGTCAATCTCATCGATAAAAATAATGCAAGGTGCATTCTTTTTAGCATTTTCAAACATATCACGCACACGTGAAGCACCGACACCCACAAACATCTCTACAAAGTCAGAGCCTGAAATTGTGAAGAATGGAACCTTAGCCTCACCTGCAATCGCACGTGCCAGCAAGGTTTTACCTGTACCTGGAGGACCCACCATTAATACACCACGTGGAATACGGCCACCTAGTTTCTGGAACTTAGATGGGTCACGTAAAAACTCTACTAATTCAGATACTTCTTCTTTAGCTTCATCGCAGCCAGCTACATCAGCAAAGGTAGTATGGTTGTTACCTTCATCTAGCTGACGCGCTTTGCTCTTACCAAATGAGAATGGACCACCGCCTTTGCCGCCGCCTTGCATTTGGCGCATAAAGAAAATCCACACGCCGATCAATAAAATCATCGGGAACCATGACACAAAGATACTCATGAGCAATGATTGCTCTTCTTCTGGTTTTGACTCTACAGCAACATTATATTTAAGTAAGTCAGATACTAACCATGGGTCAGAAGGTGCATAGGTATTGAATTTCTTACCATCTTGCGTTGTACCGTGCAGAACTCGCCCATCAATCTGCACCTTGGCAACACGCCCACCTTTAACATCTTGAATAAATTGCGAATATACGATTTGGTTGTCCGCGCCACCCTTAACACCGGACAAGTTAAATACCGCCACAAGTATCATGCCGATTGCTATCCAAATAGCGACATTCTTAAACACGTTGTTCAAAATCTTTTCCTTTATCAACAACAATCACGCTTAAAATTTCTTAAGCATTTTCGATCTTACAAAAGCAGTTTAACCCAATTTTTTAAGGTTTACGACCTATTCCTAGCAAATAAACTTCACTGCTTCTATCGCGTGACGCCTTAGGCTTACGCGTCACTACTTTATCAAACATCTGACGCATATTTTGCAAGATCTCTTCGAAGCCAGCACCGATAAATACCTTGACCAGAAAGTTTCCACTTGGTTTCAACCATTCTTTACTAAAATCCAGTGCCAGCTCTGTTAAATAAGCAGCGCCGGCTTGGTCAACATCTTTCACTCCACTGATATTGGGGGCCATATCCGCAATTACAAGGTCCACTTGCACATTATTTAATGTTTGTTCCAATAATTTAAGTACTGAATCTTCACGAAAATCACCTTGTAAAAAAGTAACACCGCCAATAGGGCTCATCTCCAAAATATCCAGCGCAATCACTTTACCTTGGCCTTTCAAACGTTGCACCGCCACCTGCGACCAGCTGCCAGGCGCCGAGCCCAAGTCCACAATCGTCATGCCTGGCTTGATTAACTTATCTTTATCGTCAATTTCCATTAACTTGTAGGCTGCTCGCGCACGATAGCCATCTTTTTGTGCGAGTTTTACATATGGGTCGTTTAAATGCTCTTGCATCCAAGCTTTACTGGTACGTGTAGGTTTCATCGTTGATACTTTGCCATCAAATAAACATTGCTTCGTGTTAAAATAGTTAACTAATTAATTCTGTTAAAAAATATGAAACTAAGTACTAAACAAATCGCGCACCTACGAGGCCTTGCTCATAGCTTAAACCCAGTTGTCATGATAGGCAACAATGGTTTAACGGAAAATGTAGTTAAAGAAATCGAGCTTAACTTAAACGTCCATGAACTCATTAAAGTACAGGTAGCAGGTGATGACCGCGTGGCACGCAAAGCCATGTTTGATGAAATCTGCAAACTTACTAATGCTGTTGCTGTACATCACATTGGAAAACAATTGGTGTTTTACAGAGCAAGCAGCACCGTAAAAGAAAGTGCCAAGGTAATCATTCCTAAACTTTAAAAAACATTCGGCCTGCGTTTTATCACCAGGCCGAATGCTTAACTTGCTAATAGCGTTTAAAGTCTTGTTATCAACTAACGCGCTTTCAGCACCATCACTATAGCAAGTACGCACTCGAACACATAAGCTAAACTGGCAACACCATGCCAGTTTCTGAATCTATCCGCAAATACACTTTGCATCACATCCGCAGGGAAAGCTTGCGACTTCAAGCCCTCTAAAATTGGCTGTATACCAAAATGCCCAGCCAGCACCAACAGCAGCATCACAAACACCGCCCAAAAGAATCCTTGCTTCAAGGCCGCTGTACCAAACTGTGCTAAGCGATGAATCAACAGGTAAAATGCACTTGCAAAACCAATGTAAGTCACTACGTTAAATAGCTTACCAGCCAGACTACCCGCCAACTGCTTATCTTGCAGCGCATCAAACAGCACATATGCACTGATTCCAGTGCTCCATAATGCACCAGCCCACAAGGCAATCAGAATCAAAGATAGTCGGGAAGCCATGGTCATCACCTTATTATTTAGATATACAGTACATCAAGCACTTCATACTCTTTAACGCCACCTGGTGCAGATACTTCAGCAATGTCACCAGCAGACTTGCCAATCAAGCCACGCGCAATTGGTGAACTCACAGAAATCTTACCATTTTTAATATCGGCTTCATCTTCACCTACGATTTGATAGGTTTTATTGTCACCAGAATCCAAATCTTCAATGTTCACAGTTGCACCAAATACCACGCGACCTTCTGCATTTAGTGTTTGCGGGTCAATAATTTGCAAGTTAGATAACTTTGCCTCTAGCTCGGCAATGCGGCCCTCAATAAAACTTTGACGCTCTTTTGCTGATTCGTACTCTGCATTTTCAGACAAATCACCTTGCGCACGCGCCTCAGCAATTGCCTGAATAATATTAGGACGATCAACACCGCGCAAACGTTGTAATTCCTCTTTTAACAATTCTGCACCACGAACAGTTACTGGAAATTGACTCAATGCCATACTACACCCTCAAATAAAAAAGAAACCACACTCACATGAGCGTGGTTCCAGAAGTAAAATTATATTAGTAAACTAGCTTTAGTTTATTTTAGCTTAATTGTTTATGCAAGTTCTGTAGTGACTCTACTTGTATCTCTTGCATATGTGCCATACCAATACATGCAGCTTTAGCACCTGCAATTGTTGTGTAGTAAGTCACTTTATTTTGCAATGCTGAGCGGCGGATCTCATAAGAGTCAGCAACCGCACGCTTATCTTCAGTCACATTCACAATAAAGCTAATATCATCGTTCTTAATCATATCAACGATGTGTGGACGGCCTTCAGCAACTTTATTCACAGCCTGTACTTTTAAGCCATGCTCAGTTAACGCTGCTGCAGTGCCTTTGGTAGCTACCAACTCAAACCCTAGTTGATGCAATTGTTGGCCGATTTCCACTACTTTCAAATAGTCTTCTTTACGTACACTAATAAAAGCACGGCCACCTGCTGGCAGTTTGGTAGAAGCACCTAGTTGTGATTTTAGGAACGCTTCAGCAAAAGTACTACCTACGCCCATCACCTCACCAGTTGACTTCATCTCAGGCCCAAGAATCGTATCTACGCCTGGGAACTTGATAAACGGGAATACCGCTTCTTTTACTGAGAAGAATGGTGGAATGATTTCACGCGTCACATTTTGTGATGCAAGCGTTTGGCCCGCCATACAACGTGCTGCAACTTTAGCTAACTGCAAGCCACAAGCTTTAGATACGAAAGGCACAGTACGTGATGCGCGCGGGTTTACCTCCAGCACATAAACTGTTTCGCCCTGAATCGCAAACTGCACATTCATTAAGCCAACCACACCCAAGGCTTTTGCCATTTGTTTGGTTTGTACACGTAACTCATCTTGTAGCGCAGCAGATAAGCTATATGGTGGCAATGAGCATGCTGAGTCACCTGAGTGTACACCGGCTTGTTCTACGTGTTCCATGATGCCGCCAATGATGACCTCTTCGCCATCAGACAAGGCATCTACGTCAACTTCCAGCGCATCGTTCAAGAAACGGTCCAACAATACTGGTGACTCGTTAGAAACTTTAACAGCTTCGCGCATATAGCGCTCAAGCTGGCTCTGCTCTTGTACGATTTCCATCGCGCGGCCGCCTAGTACATAACTAGGGCGTACTACTAATGGGTAACCAATCTCCATTGCCAAGCGAATTGCCTCTTCCGGCGTTCTTGCCGTACGGTTTGGCGGTTGCTTCAACCCCAACTCTTGCAACATTTTTTGGAAGCGTTCGCGGTCTTCTGCTTTATCAATTGCGTCTGGTGTTGTACCGATAATTGGCACACCAGCTTTTTCTAAATCACGCGCTAATTTCAATGGCGTTTGGCCACCGTATTGCACAATCACACCTACTGGTTTTTCCAGTGCAACGATTTCTAATACATCTTCTAACGTTACTGGCTCGAAATACAAGCGGTCAGATGTATCGTAATCGGTAGAAACAGTCTCAGGGTTACAGTTCACCATAATGGTTTCATAACCATCTTCACGCATTGCAAACGCAGCGTGTACACAACAGTAATCAAACTCGATACCTTGACCAATACGATTCGGCCCGCCACCCAATACCATAATTTTCTTTTTATTGGTTGGCGCTGCTTCACACTCTTCTTCATAAGTTGAATACATGTAAGCGGTATTGGTTGAAAACTCTGCTGCACAAGTATCTACACGCTTGTATACAGGGCGTACACTTAATGCCTGACGATAAGCACGCACAGCATGTTGATCAGTATCTAACAATTTAGCGAGGCGTCTGTCAGAAAAACCACGACGTTTCAGTTGCAGCAAGGCAGCTTTGTCTAAGTCAGCAATATGCTTACCTTTTAGCGCCTGCTCGCGGTCAATAATATCTTTCAACTGCACTAAGAACCATGGGTCAATTTTAGAAATATTGAATACTTCATCAACACTCAAGCCCATTCTGAATGCATCACCTACGTACCAAATACGCTCAGGACCCGGCACACCAATTTCTTTGGTGATGGTGTCTAAATCTGTTGTCTTTTCGTCCAAACCATCCACGCCTACTTCAAGGCCGCGCAATGCTTTTTGGAATGACTCTTGGAATGTACGGCCAATCGCCATTACCTCACCCACAGATTTCATCTGTGTAGTTAAACGAGAGTCAGCCTGTGGGAATTTCTCAAAGGCGAATCTAGGGATTTTGGTCACAACGTAATCAATACTTGGCTCAAATGATGCCGGTGTTGCGCCGCCAGTAATCTCGTTACGCAGTTCATCTAAGGTAAAGCCTACCGCCAATTTAGCTGCAACTTTAGCAATTGGGAAACCTGTCGCTTTTGAAGCAAGCGCTGATGAACGGGACACACGTGGGTTCATCTCAATCACAATCATACGGCCATCATCTGGGTTAATAGCAAACTGTACGTTTGAACCGCCAGTATCCACACCGATTTCACGTAACACCGCCAATGAGGCGTTACGCATGATTTGGTATTCTTTATCAGTCAATGTTTGTGCTGGCGCCACAGTGATAGAGTCACCGGTATGCACGCCCATTGGGTCTAAGTTTTCAATTGAGCAGATAATGATGCAGTTGTCAGCAGAGTCACGCACCACTTCCATCTCATACTCTTTCCAGCCGAGTAGAGATTCTTCGATTAACAATTCATTAGTAGGTGAAGCATCTAAACCACGTTCGCAAATAGTGATGAATTCTTCGCGGTTGTAAGCAATACCACCGCCGCTACCACCCATAGTGAATGATGGGCGAATAATCGCTGGGTAGCCAATGCTAGCTTGTACTTGCAATGCTTCTTCCATGCTGTGTGCAATGGCAGAACGTGCTGAACCCAAACCAATTTTGGTCATGGCTTCTTTAAACTTTTGACGATCTTCCGCTTTATCAATAGCTTCTTTAGATGCGCCAATTAACTCAACGTTAAATTTAGCAAGCACACCGTGTTTGTCTAAATCTAAAGCACAATTTAATGCAGTTTGACCGCCCATGGTAGGCAGCAATGCATCTGGGCGCTCTTTTTCAATAATCTTCTCAACCACTTGCCAAGTCACTGGCTCAATATAAGTGGCATCGGCCATTTCCGGGTCGGTCATGATCGTTGCCGGATTAGAGTTCACCAAGATTACGCGGTAACCCTCTTCACGCAGCGCTTTACATGCCTGAGCACCTGAGTAGTCGAATTCACAAGCCTGGCCAATTACAATTGGACCTGCACCGATGATAAGAATTGATTTTATGTCTGTACGTTTTGCCATTAGATTTACTTTTTAACAAATTTGTCTTGCATCTATACACGC
>NZ_DASWWA010000006.1:0-53865 GCF_036401095.1 Methylotenera sp. | reverse complement strand
TTCTTCGAGCGTCCGCTCTCAAGCAACACTGTGCAAGCCGGTGGATTTACTGCCACTTACAATGATGGTGTAGATTACATTACGATTGACGAGTATCTTGTTAAAAAACCGTCAGTTACTGAATTAATTCCAGTTAAAGGTAACTCAATGCAAGACCTAGGGATACTGGATGGAGATACGGTTATTGTTGGAAACGGCATCGAAAAACCTAACGTTTGAATTAAGGGGCTGGCTTTAGCCAGTCCCGCTTGAATGATGGGTTAGCCATAATTTTATAATGATTGGTTCTCAAACTCATATAAATACCAACACCCCTTTAAGTTCTTAAAGCGGTACTCATATTGCCAGTCAGTGCCCTCTTTAAATACAGTAACAGCAGCTTTAGATGCTGTTACTGAGCCAACTTTGTATTCGAGAGCATTTGATTTTATATGTTCAGAAAGTGAAGGGGTCTTTTCTAATTCAGCTTTGGTGACAAGGCCACTAATAGGTTCAGGTTCATCACTACCAGAGTCGTATTTTATGGTTTTTAGTGGATAGATAGTTCGGTTATTCGCGAACTGTTTATTAGATGACCATTTTGAAAAGAACGTATTAAAACTTTCAAGGTTTTTTGCGTTGCAGCCAGCATTAACAAAGCTTGTACTAAATATTAAATAGCTGGAAAAAAATAAAGAAATATTCGCTTCATGTTGATTTGGCTAACGTTTGAATTAAGGGGCGCCGTTAGGCGTCCCGCTTGAATGATGGGTTAGGTTTGCTTTGAATTGTGCGCGCCCAATTTACGATAAATGGTAAGGCTAGGAAAATAATGCCTAGTACAAAGCCGACAATGTAACCCCACTTGTTGTTTTCTGTTACTTTTGCCATATACAGACCTGCGCCCCATCCAACAGGAAATAATAGTAACGTAAAAATTACGACATATAGTTTTCGTATTATTGACAATAATGTTCCCAATATATGTACCTAACAGTTAATATAGAGACCCATGGGTCCGTATATTAATAATTGAATGTTCGTGGAACATGGCTGGAACTCCCTGTCTTTTCTTGGTTTTACTGTTTATCGGTCTCTATATTGAAATATTAATATAGAGACGCATCAGTCTTGTTTTTCTGATTGTAAACTATTAACTTTTTTATCACCACCAAAGGAGTTCAGCTTATGGGGTCAACCACTTCCAGGTAGCCAACCGCCTCGTCTATTAGAACGCGTTTCAATCATCTGCCGTCGTCGGCATTTTAGTTTTAGAACTGAAGAAGCTTATATCCATTGGATTAAACGCTTTATCTTTTTCCACCAAAAGCGCCATCCTGATTCAATGGGAATTCCAGAAGTCGAAGCTTTTCTGAATTATCTTGCGTTTCATCGATCATGCTCAGCCTCCACCCAAACACAGGCATTAAATGCCTTGGTTTTCTTATATCAGGAAGTATTAGATAAGCCTTTAGGACAGATGAAGGGATTGAATCGAGTACAACAGCGTCATCGGATGCCTGTGGTGTTGAATGTTTCAGAAGTTAAGGCGTGCTTAGAGCTTATGAGTGGGACTTGCCAGTTGATTGCGCAACTAATCTATGGTGCAGGATTGCGGGTCAATGAATGCATGGGGCTTAGAGTAAAAGATTTGGATTTTATAACAGGCTCACTGAGTGTACGAGATGGTAAAGGTGGTAAGGATCGCACGACCCTGCTGCCCAGACAGTTAATTGCACCCCTACAAAAACATTTACTTAAGGTAGCTCAGTTGCATCAGTCTGATTTGAATCGTGGGGCTGGGTTTGCTGCAATGCCAGGTGCGTTATATAAAAAATTTCCGTCAGCTTCACGTTCTTTGGCTTGGCAGTATGTGTTCCCATCTAGTGTTTTACGTTTATGGGGAGATGGGAAGATGAAGGTACGTTGGCATATGTCAGATAGCACGATTCAAAAGGCATTTAAAGTGGCTTTAAGACAGGCGAATATCCATAAGCACGCTTCTGTTCATACTTTGCGTCATTCGTTTGCTACCCATCTCCTCAGTGCTGGTACTGATATTAGAACGATTCAATTGCTATTGGGGCATCGTAGTTTGCAAACAACCATGATTTACACCCATGTGATTGAGGCAACAAAATTGGTGACGAGCCCTTTTGATAATCTTTAAGTCTAAATTAGGTCAAGCAGATGTTTTGATTGAATGTCTGCTTGGGGCCGATAATTGCCGTTCTTCCAAAACTAGGGGGCATGTTTTATTGAGGTCATGGTTTGTGAAAACAGTAACTGATAAAATTAGCAGCGATAGTTATCCATAAGTATTAAAACTTGTTTTCTTAGATCAAATATCCGTAGCCAAAACGTAACTTATTGAGAATAAATCACGCTAATTTAGATTAAATGTAGTTAACTTTCAAAGTGGCGAGCGTTGCAAGTTGTTGATTTAATTAAATATAAATACTGCCTATCTTTTTGAAAATCCGCGTGTCGCCAGTTCGATTCTGGCCCCGGCCACCAGAATTTAGAAAGCTCGCAGAAATGTGGGCTTTTTTTACGTCTATTTCTAATTGCGCTAGGAGCCAAGCTAAAGCCACTCCCTTGCGCAATGTTTACGTCACTTCTACCAGCCACCACCAGCCCGACGTCGCATTTGCGACGTAATGAACTCAACGCTAGCGCTTGGCAGCAAGCCCCATCGCGTCTTCCATCACATAATAGATATAGCTTTGCTCTTGTATGCCATGAAACAATTGCGCGTTAGGGCCGCCGGCAAAAATGGCGACATCTTCCCCGCCATGAGTTTCTGATGCCAGCGGCACCATCACTTCTTGATGAAAGTCTGGGTCTTCGGTATTCACAGCACTCATATCCTCTACTCGGCCAGCACGCGGCGCCTTTTCATGCGCATCGCGATTGGTTGCATACCCTGCGCCATTAGCAAAGCTTATAGTAGTGTAGGGGTTACCATCCAGCGCCTTTTCCGGTGTACTATCACCAGGAAAGACTACCTTGCCCAATATGGGGTTGCCACGCTTGGCATAGCCACCTATCGTCAGGGTATGGCTGTGGTCAGCCGTCACGATAATGAGCGTGTCTTTCATATCGACTTTATGCATGACCAATCTAACCGCATCCGATAATGCAACGGTTTCGCTTAACGTGCGGTAAGCGTTATTCGCATGTGATGCATGGTCTATGCGCCCAGCTTCTACCATTAAGAAGTAGCCATTTTTATTGCGCTTTAATACATCTATCGCTTTATCGGTCATTTCGGCCAGAGATGGCTCACCCGCAGCATCAGTTGCTCGGTCATGATCGTATTGCATATGTGACGGCTCAAACAAACCCAATAACCGTTGTCCGCTGGCTGGATTAAAAGCATCAAACTGCGCCTTGTTCCATACATAGTGCGCATTGAATTTAGTTTGGAACTCCCGTGTTAAATCACGCCCATCATTACGCTTACCTTTAATGCTAGGGTATTCTGGATCAGCCTGTGTTTTAGGCAATAAATAAGTACGGCCGCCACCTAACGCCACCTCTAAGCCATCGCCAATCTGACCCGACCCAAAACTATCAACCAACTGCGCGGCAATATCTTTTACATCAGAGCCTAACGGCAAATTACTGTCTGACTCCCAATCGCGGTTGCTCGTGTGTGCATAAGTGGCAGCAGGCGTGGCATGGGTAATGCGAGCCGTGGATACAATGCCAGTGGAGCGACCACTCAACTCAGCCTTTTCTAAAATGGTGGTTAATCTGTTTGCCTGTATCACTGTATTACTAGGCTCTGACCGCGCAACCGATTGATTCACCGACAAGCCGCCATCATTGGTTTTAACCCCAGTCACTATCGCTGTCATAGTTGGCGCTGAATCTGAGGTTTGCTGATTGGCAGAATAGGTTTTAGAAAGCGCTAAATAGGGTAAGTGCTCAAATGCCAATTGATTGCGCTCACCATCCAAACCCTTGCGCTGCCCTTCAAAAATACGGGAAGCGGTGATGGTTGCAATGCCCATACCATCACCCACAAACAAGATAACGTTTTTAGCCCGCCCTAGCTCTGGACGCAGTTGCTTGGCTGCCGCCAAAGCAGCCTCACCGTCGTTAATCCAGGTTTCTGCATTTTCAGCCATCGCCGGCACTGTGCTAATTGCACATATCAGCGTGAGCATGATTAAGCTTAATCTATTCATCGTTGCTATTCCCAACCTATACTTAAGAAAATATTTTATCGATATCTGTATGCAAACACGGGGTAAGACACCTCGGGTTAACCCAGAGAGTCATCATATATGTAAATTGTGACAGCCCCATATCAACACAACTCCCAGCACTGGCCACGTCCACAATTTATGTGGATAACTTTGTGGGTGCGATGGGGATAGCGTAGCTAAGTCACTGCTGCACATAGCAAACGGCTAATCGTAGAAATTTTGAACACAAAAACTCCATACTTCATAATGAGCAATGGCATGTGACAGATACAGTATGGCAATCATGCGCTTACCCTAGCACTCTGACCATAAGCTTATACTTTGCCGGAGATGAGCTTCTGCACGATTTATATTAGGAATATTAACGCTTTATATTCAGGAGGCTATGTTTTGTATTACCATATGGGGAATAATCATCCATCATCTGCAAACCGCGTATTGGCGATGCTGCTTGCGAGCCAATCTAAACAAATTACTGCGTAGCTTGTCTATCGTTGAGAATGATCAAAACTTGCATACCGCAATGCACGCAATGTTATTGAATGCAGGCATAACAAATGCAAGTTCTTAGCCACTTAATTTATTAGTTAATTCAGGTTTATTTAATGAGCACTTACAATGAAATTGACGCACATGACTTATCGGTCATGCTCACCACAAAATCACTTCTACTCGTAGATGTACGCAATGATGACGAGGTAGCTCGTGGCGTGATTGAACACGCAGTGCACATTCCATTAGCGATGCTGCCCGTTCAATATGAGTCGCTAAACAAGGCAGAAACCATCGTGTTTTACTGTCATAGCGGTGTGCGTTCAGCGCATGCAGCGGCGTTTGCTGCCAGCAAGGGCTGTAAGCACGTTTATAATTTAGCTGGTGGCGTGCTGGCTTGGGCGAGAGCAGGCTATCCATTTGTGCAGATCAACACTCAATCTAAATAACTACCCCGCTTTAAGCAACACAGGAAAACCATTATGGATTTTGATAAAGTAGTCGATGCCACCGGCCTAAACTGCCCGCTACCAATTTTGCGCTGTAAAAAAGGCCTTAGCGATATGGCACCTGCGCAAGTACTAAAAATCATCTCAACCGACCCAGGCTCGGTTAAAGACTTTAATGCTTTTTGCGTACAAACCGGGCATGAGCTTTTATTATTAGAAGAAGACGATACCGCTTTTACGTTTTACATTAAAAAACGCGCCAGCTAATTGCACTGTTAGCGATTAACGCTTACAACGCTGATTAGCCACTAGTACCATAAAAAACGCCGCATTAGCAGCCGACTTAATCGGTGCATAATGCGGCGCTAAATCCCACACAGCAGTCTTTATTTAAGTTTGGCTAACTGGCTTAACAGCTTATCCAAACTAGCACTAAACTCTGCCACTCGCGCTTTTTCCTGCTCTACCACCGCAGATGGAGCTCTTGCCACAAAACTCTCGTTATTAAGTTTGGCGTTGGCTTTATTGATTTCACCTTCCAGACGTGCGATTTCTTTGCCTAAACGCTCTTTTTCTGCTGCAACATCGATTTCAACTTTTAGCATCAGTTTAAAATCATTCACTAACATCACCGGTGCATCGGCTTCTGGCAGCTCAGCAACAATCGCTACGTCTTCCAGCTTAGCCAGCGCTTTCAGATAAGGTGCGTAGGCAGCTAACGCCTCGGCATCACCCGCAGCAAACAGTGGCACCCGTGCCGCTGGGGAAATACCCATTTCACCACGCAGGCTACGGCATGCATCCACAGCTTGTTTCAACTGCGCCACCCAAGCCTCAGACACTTCGTCCAACTTGTCTAGCTGCGCTTTCGGATAAGTTTCTAACATAATGCTAGCGCCATGTTTTTCCGTCATCGGCGCGATAGTTTGCCAGATTTCTTCGGTAATAAATGGCATGATAGGGTGCGCTAAGCGCAAGATGGTTTCCAGCACGCGCAGTAAAGTACGGCGTGTGCCGATTTTTTCTGCCTCACTGCCATTTTGCATTTGTACTTTAGCCAACTCTAAGTACCAGTCGCAGTATTCATCCCATACAAACTCGTATATCGCTTTAGCGGCCAAATCGAAACGGTAATCTTCAAACGCGCGCTCAACCTCAGCTTCTGTACGCTGCAAGATGCTCACAATCCAGCGGTCTGCGGCTGAGAATACGCGGCCACCCTCTACGCAGCTACCAAGGCCAAAGCCATTGTCCTGACCTTCTGTATTCATCAGCACAAAGCGCGTTGCATTCCATAACTTATTGCAGAAATTACGGTAGCCATCACAGCGCTGTAAATCAAACTTAATGTCACGGCCAGGTGAAGCTAATGCTGCAAACGTGAAACGCAGCGCATCAGTACCATAGGCGTTAATACCCTCTGGAAACTCTTTACGTGTGCGCTTCTCGATTTTTTCTGCATCTTTCGGGTTCATCAAACCTGTAGTGCGTTTTTTAATCAGCTCATCCAGACCAATACCATCAATCAAATCGATAGGATCTAACACATTGCCTTTAGATTTACTCATCTTCTGGCCTTCAGCATCACGAATCAAACCGTGTACATACACGTGCTTGAACGGAATCTTGCCGGTGATATGCGTGGTCATCATCACCATACGCGCTACCCAGAAGAAAATAATATCGAAACCTGTGACTAACACAGAAGATGGTAAATATTGCTGCAATGCAACATTGGCGGCATCTTTCTCTGCATCGCCGGTCCAGTCTAGCGTTGAGAACGGCCATAAGGCTGATGAGTACCAGGTATCCAGCACATCATCGTCACGTTTCAAGTTGCCGGCATAGCCATCTTTTGCAGCCTGCGCCTTAGCTTCTGCCTCATCATGCGCCACATAAACTTTGCCGTCATCAGAGTACCAAGCTGGGATTTGATGCCCCCACCATAACTGGCGAGAAATACACCAGTCTTGAATATTATTCAGCCATTGGTTATAAGTGTTGACCCAGTTTTCAGGGTAGAACTTGATTTCGCCACTGGCAAAAACATCCAATGCTTTTTGCGTGATAGATTTACCGTCAGCCGCAGGCTTACTCATGGCAACGAACCATTGATCAGTAAGCATAGGCTCAATCACCACATTGGTACGGTCGCCACGCGGTACTTTGAGTTTGTGCTTATCTGCCTTGACCAAGTAACCTTGCGCTTCTAAATCTGCCACCACCTGTTTACGTGCAGCAAAACGCTCCAAGCCAATCAGATTAGCTGGCATCTCGATAGCTTGCTTGCTAGAGCCGTCCGCAGCCCACACTTCAGCTGCTGCAGGAACAAAACCTTGCAGATTAAGAATAACAATCTTGTCCAAACCTTGACGTTGACCGACCATATTGTCGTTAAAGTCATGCGCTGGCGTTACTTTCACTACTCCAGTACCGAACTCTAAATCGACATAGTCATCGGCAATGATAGGAATTTCACGGTTGCATAATGGCAACTGTACAGTTTTACCTATCAGGTGTTTATAACGCTCATCTTCTGGGTGTACCATCACCGCTACGTCACCCAGCATGGTTTCCGGACGTGTGGTTGCAACTGTCAACACGCCTGAACCATCTGCAAGCGGATAGTTGATGTGCCACATAAAGCCGTCTTCTTCTTCCTGCACCACTTCTAGGTCAGATACCGCAGTACCTAGCTTCACGTCCCAGTTTACCAAGCGCTTGCCACGGTAAATCAGGCCTTCGTTATAAAGCTGCACAAACGTCTTGGTCACAGTTTTGTTAAGACCTTCATCCATGGTGAAGCGCTCACGGCTCCAGTCTGGTGAGGTACCTAAACGACGCATTTGTCTAGTGATGGTGCCGCCGGAGTATTCTTTCCACTCCCACACTTTTTCTAAGAACTTTTCACGGCCTAAATCATGACGCGATACGCCTTGTGCATCGAGCTGGCGCTCCACCACGATTTGGGTAGCAATACCAGCATGGTCGGTGCCCGGTTGCCACAAGGTATTGTCGCCACGCATACGGTGATAGCGTGTTAACGCATCCATTAAGGTCTGGTTAAAACCGTGCCCCATATGGAGCGTGCCAGTCACGTTAGGCGGGGGAAGTAAAATACAGAAGTTATCTTGCTTAGCGGCATCTAAACCAGCGCCATAATAGCCTTGCCCCTCCCAGAACTCATACCATTTACTTTCAATGGTTTTAGGGTCGAATGATTTGGCTAGCTCTTTGTTTTCTTGCATATTCTGTGTCGAATGGTCAGTTGTCATAACCTAGCATTTTATCACAGGGCAAACCTGCTGTTATATCGCGAGGTAACTCGCTACAAAAGAAAACAGAACCGCAATGAAAAATATTGAAAAATGCACAATTGCCCAATAACGATAGCGCTGCCTTAGCGCTTGCGGCGTAATGCCGGATATCACAAATAGGCGCTTGCTTTCAGGCTTGGCAATCAAATGCTGCTCATTTTTAAGCAACTGGCTTTGCTGACGTTTAATATCGGAGTATGCCTGCTCCCGCGCATGCTCCCACTCCAGCATATCAATCTCGCCATCCCGGTTCAGATCAAACCGCTGCAATAGTCTGGATTTAGACTGCTTCCACAGTGTGATCAGCTTACCAACTTCATGGTTTATCTCGGCCTCGGTGTGAGCTTGCGTGCTGGCATCTAAATCACCCAGCACATAAATAGACTTGTCCGCGAACAACACATCCTCAATATAGCGATGCCCATTTTGCGTGACCACATGCCGTTTTGCCGCATAAATATCCGCACCTTTAGGATTGACCAAGCAGATACCTGACTCATCATGCAGTTCGAATACTTGTTCGCTGACTTGGTAGTCTTGTAAACGCCACATGTAGTTGCTATCGCGCGTGTACACCCACAACCTGAACCAAACACAATCTACGCCTTGGATTGGACTGCGCATAGGCAAGCGCTGCCTAGACTTGCCAAATAACTCAACATAACCTTGGGCAGCCGAGGCAATGGTTGAAATAGGCACCTCGGATATTGCCAACAGCCTTTTATAGTTAAATGCCCAAGCCAATATAGCCACTAGAGCACTTACCCCAAACAACATGGGGAGCTGCTGCGCTTGCCTATCCTGCAAATCTACATACACACCTGCCAGCACCAGCCCAAGGCAAGCACAGAGGGCGAGCGGATTTAAATAGTAACTACGTAGGCGCATAGCGCCACCTACAACTTGGCATTAAAACGCTGACTCACGTCAACATCGACTAGCTCTTCACTGGAAAATTTAAGTAATGACTCTTTAGCAAAACCAAGCAGCCTTGCCACGATTAAATCCGGAAACTGCTGTACGCGCACATTGTTAATGTACACACTGTCGTTATAAAACTCGCGGCGGTCTGCAATTTGGTTTTCAAGCCCGGTAATGCGAGTCTGCAACATTAAGAAATTCTGGTTGGATTTAAGCTCAGGGTAGCTTTCAGCCACTGCAAACAGGCCGCCTAAGCCTACACGCAAAGCGCTTTCCGCATGGCCTAGCGCGGTGACATCATGCTGGTCGCGCGCTTCATTCACTTGCGAGCGTGCTTGAATCACTTTCTCTAACGTTGCCTGCTCATGCTGCATATACTGCCTGCAAGTATCAATCAGTTTAGGCAATTCATCATGACGCTGTTTTAACAGAACATTGATATTAGACCATGCTTTTTCAACATTATTTTTAACACTGACCAAGCTGTTGTATGTGATCACAAAATACAGCACAACAACGGCTAACACTATCCACACTAACATCATATCCCCTTATTTTTATTGATGATATTGGCCTGCGGCTACTTATAAAACTGTAGTCGCTATGGATAGTAGCATTTACTACTTAAAGATTAAACATCCGCCATCAACACTGGGCCTACTTTTTCCCAGTAGCGAGAAAAACGCTTCAAGCGCCGCTCACTCAGCCGCACATTCGCCAGCCTCGGCGCGTACTCCCAACTTGGAGAAAATGGAGCCAATATCTCTTTAAGCCTAAAGTTTGGTGTGTCCTGCGTAAAAACCTGCCCCACCCCTTTTTGCAGCAGCACAGTATGGGTATCTCCCATCCACACTTCAACATTCATCATTTCATGCAGGCAGTCAGCTACAAACTGCAAACGGTTTAACGACCAGTGACCACACAGCACAGGGTCAAACACAAAGATTTTAGGGTAAGGTTTACTAAGCAGAACATTCTGTGCAGACAGCATTTCATCATGCACCAGCACTGCCACTGCTTTAAATGTATGCGCGGCCTTCATCGGTAATGCTTTAATCTGATATTGCTTTGGGCTAGCGCTGGCTGTTGGCGTAAATAAACGTGCATTCAACGCCTCATAGCTGGCGTCAAACGGGCATTGCACTGTGCACGTGGCGCAATATTTCCCACCTGTATAACGCTCCAGGTTTTCTTTGTTGAAGTAATAGGGCTTAGAACTAAATGTAGAAGCAATCCATTGCCAGGACAAATGATTACTTGCAAAGTCGCCATCTAACAAGTGCGCCTCAAACCAATCAGCCGCTTCACGCCAATCCATTTTAAGGTGATGCACAACATAGCTCGCAAACCACATGCGCGCATGGTTATGCATATAGCCAGTATCCAGCAATTCTTTAATAAAGCCATCCATGCAAGGTAAACCAGTGCTTGCCTGCTTAACAGCATCGCTCAGCGGCTGATAATCAAGGTTAACCTTAGGTGGCTCCATTTCACTAAAGATGGCATTGCCCTCATAAAACCAGACTTGTCGCCAAAAGTCGCGCCAAGCCAGCTCCATTAGTAGGCTTTCACCTTGCAAGCCAAACTTCTGCTTCACAAAAGCAAAAACCTCATTTAAGCTCAAACAGCCGTGGCGTAGATACGGAGATAAATGTGTGACCGCACCATTGATAAAATTACGATTGCGACCATACTGCACGGCATCAATTGCATGCAGCTTTCTCAGCGCGCCAGTTCTACCTCCAGACCAATCCACTGCAAGATCTGGGCCCTTTGCCTGTGCAAAAATACGTTTGATGTAATGCAATCGCTCTAGCCGATCACTAGGAAGATTAAGTTTCTGTGCAGGGCCCATAGGAGTATTTCCTACAATGTTAATGGAGCGTGATATACCACCCAAAAGGGTACACCTTTTTTGCAGAATTTTATATTAAAAAATATTGAAATATCATGCAATAATAATCACCGATGTTTAGGCTAAACACTTATCAATCTTTGTATCAGGATATCAAATGATAGAAGCAACTTGGATTTGGGCGGTATTAGGTATCGTTTTAATCGCGGTAGAAATATTAGCAATTGGTACTTTATATATCTTATGGTTTGGCATCGCCGCCATTTTTTTAGCCATTGTCACTTGGCTGCTTCCCAACATCCCGTATGCAATACAACTCATCGCGTTTGCCATTCTCTCTATCGGGTCTTTGGCAACATGGCGGCGTTATTACAAAAAAACGGATAGCAACTCAGCCGTGGGTCAGTCTCAAGGCGAGGAAATTGGGCGCATCGGCACCGTGACGCAAACAACCAGCCCGGCACAGAGCGGCTTAATTCGCTTTACGCAAGGCCTGATGGGTAGCCGCGAATGGGTAGCCGTATCCGATGAAGTAATTGAGGCCAACAGCCAGGCAAAAGTGACGGCTGTTGAAGGTAATACATTGCGCATTACAAAAATTAACTAACGCTTTTTTAATCTTCTAACTTAAGGAAATTTCCAAATGACAGAGTTTAGTTTAGTACTCATATTTTTAGTGATTGTCGCCATCATTAAAGGCGTGCGCATTGTGCCGCAAGGTGAGGAGTGGGTGGTGGAACGCCTAGGAAAATTTGCTGGCGTACTCACACCAGGACTGCATGTAATTAACCCGATTTTTACCAGAGTGAGCTACAAAGTTACAACCAAAGACATTATCCTTGATGTACCAGAGCAGGAAGTCATCACCCGCGATAACGCAGTGATTTTAGCCAATGCAGTTGCATTTATTAAAGTGACTAAAATTGACCGCGCTGTGTACGGCATTGAAAACTTCCGTGAAGCTATGCGCAATATGGTGCAAACCAGCTTGCGTTCTATCATTGGCGGGATGGATCTAAACCAAGCGCTTACCTCACGCGACCGCATTAAGTCTGAGCTCAAACTTGCAATTGCAGATGAGGCGCTAGACTGGGGCTTAACCGTTAAGTCAGTTGAAATTCAAGACATTAAGCCATCGCCTAATATGCAGGATGCGATGGAACGCCAAGCCGCTGCTGAGCGCGAAAGAGTTGCAGTAGTAACCGAGGCAGAAGGTGCAAAACAATCTCTTATTTTAAATGCAGAGGCACGCTTAGAAGCTGCGCGTAAAGATGCTGAGGCACAGATGGTGGCGGCAAAAGCCTCTGCGGAATCAATTAAATTCATCACCGAAGCAGTACAAGAAAACAACGCATCCGCTATGTTCTTGTTAGGTGACCGTTACATTACTGCGCTACAAAAAATGTCGACATCGGAGAACAGCAAAGTTGTTGTGATGCCAGGTGACTTGGTTGGCGCTGTTAAGAGCTTAGTAGGTGGCAAGTAAATCTAGCCAATTTGCCATGCTGCACATAGCATGCATGGCAAGTTAAGCGCACACGGTACAGGCTGGGTCTTTACTCAGCTTGATGGTACGCCACTCCATAGAAAATGCATCCAGCAACAACAGCCTGCCTTGCAAACTATCACCAATACCCATCAGTATTTTCAGTGCCTCTGCCGCCTGGCAAGTGCCTATCATCCCCACCAGCGGCGCAAATACACCATTCGTAGCGCAGCGTAAATCACTGTCTTCTCCATTGTCGGGAAATAGGCAGTGGTAGCATGGGCTGACATCCGAACGCATATCATACACCGTGACCTGCCCCTCAAAACCAATAGCAGCACCAGACACCAGCGGCTTTTTTAACTGCACACAAAGGCGATTCAACAGATAGCGTGTGGCAAAATTATCACTGCAATCAATCACCACATCCGTCTGTGCGATTAGCTTTTCAAAGTCTGCGGCAGATGACTTTTCGCAAACAGTATTTACCGTGACCTCTGGGTTAATAGCCAGCAGTGTCTTTTGTGCGGATACCGCTTTATTCAGACCCACAGCGCTTGTGGTGTGCACAATTTGCCGCTGTAAATTAGTTAAATCCACCACATCAAAATCACAGATAGTAAGAGTACCCACTCCCGCCGCCGCCAAATATAAGGCCACAGGCGAACCTAAGCCCCCAGCGCCCACGATTAATGCATGGCTATTGACTAGCTTTTCTTGTCCTTCATATTCAATCTGCGGTAATAAAATATGGCGGCTATAGCGGAGAAGTTGATTGTCGTTCATAAGTTAATGCAATTGTCCTGCTTCGATCATGGCATTATAGAGAACATAAGGAGAAATCCAAGTCACGATATGATCAAACTCACCATTGACGTCAGCAGCACTTCTAGGTTCATGGCTTACGAACACGCCATCATCCACAATACCGTTAGCATCAGCATCATTTAAGTTAGCAGTTTCGTCTGCGCCGCCAATGGCTTGATTCCCAGTAGCGCCTATAGAGTAGATAACAGCCACGGCGTTATTAATCAGATAATTTGTTTCTGGCACTGCGGCAGAACACACCGTAGCAGTTATGCCTACAGAGCTAGCACAAACCCGTAAATCTGGTGCCAAATTAGACATACCAACCACATTCATACCATCTGCCTCGTTTACTAGCGGCGTCGCAGCATTATCTGCAATATTGGTCGTAAAGTCTGGGGTTGCGGCGCCACCTGCGCTAGATTGAGCAACAGCATAACGGATACGATTATTCCAGCCATCTAATGCATACCCTTGCGCATCAGCAGGCTGCATACCCAAGGTTGCGGCTGGCAAGAAACCTACAGCCTGCGTACAAGCAGCCGTACCACCTATCGGTTGCTCTATACCATTGCTAACCGCTGTTGCTGGGCAAGGCAAGCGGCCATGCGTCTGCGCGTAACCTAGCAACGCCCTCTTGGCAATCGCTAGCGTATTTTCCGTTTGTAATTGAGCTTGTTGTTGTCGCTGCACTTGCATAGGCATCAGTAGCGCTCCAAGGACAAATCCAAGGATAACGATGACAATGGCCATTTCTACCAGTGTAAACCCGCCAACACGACGATGTGAGAATGATTTTTTTATCATGGTGCTACGATATAAGTATGGTCATTGTAATTTGGAGTTCTTGTTATATTTTGCCTATCAAATATTTGATCTACATTAGCATTTTCAGCACTATCCAGATAATCATTAATCACACATGACGGCCTTAACTGCGCACTACCTTTCGAGAGTGCGCTAAATGGTGCAACTATCGAACGGCCGGTACCAATTAACAAACTATCTACATTTGTTTTGCTGCCACCCGTTAACTTAATACCAGTCCTAGATGAAGCATAGTAAAAATAATCGTACCATTGATTCGTCATAATCCATGTAGGAAGTTGCGATCCTCCCGTATTAAAAACAGGGTCTACGCACGAAGTTCTGGTAGCGCTACCCGCGCCAGCTCCTGAACATGCAACATCCGTACAGCTCAAACTGCAGCGTGAGTTAGCAGAGGTGAACTCCCCTCCCTTAAAAGTAACCGTACCGTTGAAGTTAGCGTTGCAGCTAGCCAGCGCATTACAACTAAAAGTCTGCCCACCTCTTGAGCACGAGCCCGCACCGGTGCAGGTGCAATCTCGCCCTGAGTAAGAGCAAGCGCCAGAATAGCTCGTAAAATTATTATTTTTCCGCATTACAATTGAACTGACATTCGTAAAGCCAGTACTGCAATTTGCACTCGTCACCCCCCCGCCACGACTATAGTTACAAGTAAAATCAGCCGGCGCAACGCTACTTATCGGCAAGACCCCTGCTACGTTTGACGTCACACAGGCATAATCTTTACTGCTACCCAAACTAGCCGCGTAGGGAAAGTAGCCGATTCCTCTTCCATTCGGTCTATCGCCCGAAGCAGGCTCGTAATAGTTTAAAAGAGCATTCTTTAACTCGTTTGCAGCCCGAGCTTCTAGCGCAGTTAATAGCTCGTCTGCTGTGATGAACACCAGCTTATCATTAAAATAGTATGGCTTTTGAAAGACAGTATCATTAGCACCTACTCTCCTAATATCCTCACCCATGATAAATTGGTTAGCTTCCAGCGGAGGAAGAGCATAGTTTTTAAACGGCACGCCATCGGAACTCCTAACGATTCTATCCAAATACTCTCGTGCGTCAGGTGTGGCAGATGACCTATCCTGCCCACCAACTGACGTCCCTGGCGCAATAATTACAGCGGCTACACGATTGGATATAACACTCCCATTTCTATCCACTACCTCTATCCAATCTGTTGCTACATTCGCAATGCCTGGATTGATGATTGGATTAGAGCCTGTGCCGTTGTAATCATGTACTAGGTTTTTAGATACTGCATACCATAATGGCTCACCTGTCCCATCTCGGAAATCTGCACCTAATGCCGCGGTTACTGTAATTCCATGATTATTACAATTTGGATCTAAACCATGAATTGGCAACCTACCAAGTAAAAAGCTATATGAAAAACTTACGTTAGTAGCAAAACAGTCACTATATCCATCGTAATTGCCATCGCCATTCCGGTCCGGATAAGGCATCTGACCCGGATGATTGGGATGGCTCACCGCCCATGCAATCAATGCTGATTTAGCCTCACCTAACACACGCATTGTTTTTTCGTCTTGCTCGACTTGCAAACTTGATGCGTTGAACATTTTATACATGAATGCTGCAGCGCCTAGTCCAATGATGAATGCGATTAGAATTAGCACTATTCCTCGCTGGCCACTACGCCCAAGTGGACGACTACTCATCACCACCAATCACTCCAGCCTCGTCCAACCTCAGTCGCTTAGCTTTTTCCACCACCTGTAGCTCTTTAATTTGGCTGGTTTCTGGCTCATACACTTGTCCAGCTTTAAGCCGAATCTTTTTACCGCTAGCTTGCACATCAACACCTTCGGTATTTGTGGCCTTAGTTGAAAATCCTCTACGGTTGATTCGCCCGACTTGTACATTATCAACAGCGCCCCCCTCTTGCACGGCCTGATTATTAATCCAGAGCGTACCTTTGACCCCATCGCTACGCTTTACGTAGCCTTGCATGGTAATTGGTGCGGAAGTATCAGCAGGCAATTGCTCCGCGTCACTTTCTTGAGCGGCCTCTTGAGGAGTGGCGACCTTTAATTGTTGGCTTTGCCTGAGTTTATCCAGCTTCTCACGTTCAGCAGGCTTGCTAAATAGCCGACCAAAGTCATCATTAGGCGCAGCTTGGATTGCAGTGAACCCAAGGCTCATTAAGCTAAACACAAACGCATGGAACAGCAACTTAAGCATGGCTATGACCCCGCTACGGCTTGGATTGCTGCAGGTTCACGCAGTGTAAGCCAGTCTAGCTCACACTGCGCATGTAAGTTGGCAATCAGTTGACTGCTCAAAGCGCCGCTCTCGTTCAATCTGGTCATTTCGCAGTCCCTTAAAATCAGCTCCGCAACACTGGCTTTACTTAAAGACTCCGTCAACTGTAATAAATCGCCTTCATGCAGCATATCCAGCTCAAACTGCATGACAGAGCGGTTTAATGTAAAACCACCTAGATTAGGTGCAAATGCAGGCGTATATTTTTCCTGCTGTTTAATACTGTATTTAATGCCAAATAGCTTATGGTTTTTATGTTGATCGCGCAGGCTTTCCACCCACTCTATGCGGCGTTCTTCACCCACAAAACCTTTATTAATCAAGGTTTGATATTGCGGTAGATATGCAGTGATAATCTCTTTTTCCAAACCAGAAGACTGATAGCGTTGGCGCGCTGCATTGAGTTGATTCTGCTGATTAAGCAATGCCAATTCCTGCTCAGTTTCATACTGCTGCACAAGCACAATACACGCTACTACCACGGCAATCACCACACCTAATACCACCAGTGGAATTTGCAGCTTTTTCCAGTCATTGGGCTCTAGTTTCATCATGGCTGAACCCCGCTTACGTTAGCTACATCTGATGCAGGCTTAAGCACTATTTTTAACTTAAAGAACGCCGGCTGCTTTTGTGTAGACTGCTCATCAGTGGTGCTACCCTGTAAGCTAACAAATGAGCTCACGTTTACTGGCTCTTGCAGCACAGTCACGTCAGCAACTCTGGCATCTGCCTTAATGTTGGTCACAAACTGGTTCAGGCTATTTAAAGCGCGCCGATAATCTCCAGTAAAACCAGAAATTTGCGCTGTAAGAAAGCCAACTTCAATCAATTTAGTCGGGTCAGCAGGCGGCAAAGCGTTTGTGGGTGTTTGCACACTACCCGTTGCCACAGGCAGTGGCGTAAATTTATCTTGATCATTGACGTTGCTGTCATTGGTCAGCACCCAATGCAATCGATCGATCTGCACTTCATCCAACGTGCCTTGAGCGGTAGGCGCTAATGCTGTACTGACCACCTGCATCATTAGCCTTGGTGACTTTGGAAAAGCGGCGATGGTTTTATCTAACTCCACTGCGACTTTTAAATCATTGGCGCTAATTTGCGTTACCGGAAAATCTTTTGCGGCCTCGTCATAGCGATGCTGCTGAATCTGCGTATCTTGCTGCGCTTGCTCAAAAGCAGACTTATGATCCCACCCCTCTTTAAACATCCACGCCGCAGCGGCCATGCCAAAGAAACCAACTAAGGCGGTGCCGATCGCCAGACCTTGTTTTAACTTATTAAACTGAAAATATTTAGTAAGCCAGTCTGGTGCCAGGTTATCAACAAAATGTCCGCTTGCCAGTAGTTGCATATGCATAAGCTCCGGCTTTTCTTGCAGCAAGGGCACTGGCAAACCTAATGTTTTAGCTAAGCTACTGAGATTCACATCAGAACAATTCAAACCTTGCTCCTGGCTGATACCTTGGCTAATCTGTTGAGTAGAGCCATTGGCGCTGACCAACGCTAAGTTCAAGTGCGTGTCGCGCGTGATGTAGCGCTGACTCATCAAATAAAGACGTGTTTTCTCAATCTCTACCAGATAAAAATAACCCAGTTGCCCAGACCCATCAGGCACATTCGGCACTAACCGACTCATGCGTAAACAGCCATGATGGAAATACGTTTGGCGCAACCCAGAGGAGAGCTTTTCGCAAATTAACAAGTGTGGCGCGGTTAGCTTTAGCTGCCGCATTAACACCTGGCTTAACATAGGAAGCAAGTAAACGCCCACTAACTGCGCTTCCTGAGCCTTGATAATGGCAACCCAGGCTTGCAGAAAATCATCTTTACTGATGGCAACAAACAAAAAGTTATCGTCTTTTCGCTTGTCTTTATCACGGTCAATAAAATGGGCTGTGCGGTAATCCAAACCTCGGTAGTGCTGATTCAGCTTACGCGTAATCAGCTCTTGCTTGGCACTGCCTGTGGTGTGCGGCAAACTCTCTAACCTAAAATCTTCCTCTACAGCATCTGCAATCAAATAAACCGGGCTGGATGGGTATTGCTGCAAAAATGCTGCAAATGCCTGATGCCCAGCTTCATTATTCGCAAAAGCCTGGTTACCTTGCAGTTTACCCGCATGCCAAACGCCTACCAGCAACTGGTTAGCCGTAGCGCACAACACTAGTTTTTTTGGATTAGCGAATATCATGCTTTGTTATATTTAATCACTTAAATTTTAAGCTTACTAAATGAGTCATAAACCGGCCCAAGTACCGAGAACATAATGAACGCAAGTATGCCGCCCAGTAGTACCGTGAGTGCGGGCTCTATCATCTTGAGCATTTTTTGCATCGCATCATTTACATCACGGTCATAAAAGTAGCTGATATTTAGTAGCGATTTATCTAGCGCCCCTGTGCTTTCACCGACCTTAATCATGCGCACCACAAGTTGCGGGAATAATCCAGCATTGCGAAAGCTTTCACTCATGGCATCTCCCGCATTAATCTGCGTATGCACCCGCGTCAAGGCATCTGCCACTACCCGATTACCAACGATGTTTTCACATATTTTAATCGCATCCAAAATAGGAATGCCGGTTTGGTACATCAAGGCAAAATAACGGGCAAAGCGCGCCATAATGATTTTATGCAGAATCGGCCCGGTAACTGGGATGCTTAATTTAAACAAATCAAACCGGTAACGCGCTGCAGGGTTAGAGCGAATCGTTGCCGCCAACAAAACAACCGCAGCCACCGGCAAACCAAGTATTAGCCACCAATAGTCCACAAAGGCATTCGACATCGCGATCAAAATCTTAGTATTAAGCGGAAGCTCTTGCCCCATGTTACGCAAAAACGACACCATCTGCGGCACTACATAAATCATTAAAAATACAACGGCTAGCAACACAACGACAGCAACAAACGCTGGATAAGCCAATAGCTTTTTGGTTTGCGACATTAATTCATCTTGCCAACGGATAGTATTAAACAAATTATTCAACACTACCGACAGTTGACCGGTACGTTCGCCGGCATCAATCAAGCTCACAAATACATCACTAAATACCGCAGGATGCTCAGCCAAGGCTTGCGACAGCATTTTTCCACCTTCAACCTCCGCGCTAATGGCACCCAGCACTTTTTGAAAGTACGGGTTGTTACTGCTCTCACGCAAATCAACCAAGCACTCCAGTAACGGCACACCGGCATTAGATAGCTGCTCCAGCTGAAAGCAAAACATCACCAAGTCTTGATTTGTGACTTTATTACGATTAAAGAGGCTGGTAGATCTAGTCGCTAAGCGAAAAGTAATTAAATCTAGGCCCATGCGCTCCAGCCGGATTTCTAAATCCACTTCATTAAGCGCATCCACCTGCCCCATGGCAATGCGGCCTAACTTATCAACGGCTTTATAACTAAAAGATGGCATAGATTACGTACTGATCCTGCTGGTTAAATCAATCACCCGCATCACTTCTGGCACACTGGTGTATCCCTCTAAAATCCGGCGCACGCCATCTTCTGCCAACGTGATAAAGCCTTTATCCAACGCCACACTTTTCAATTCATCCAAGTGTGCGCGCCGCGAAATCAAGGCATCCATATCCGTGTCTATGCGTAGCAATTCAATAATCGCCATACGGCCCCTGTAACCGGTTTGATTACAATGTTTACATCCTTTGGGCTTGTAAATCGGGGTTTGGTCGTTTGCTTTAAGTCGCAAAATCTTACGCTCAAGATCGTCTGGCTTATGTTTCTCTTTGCAATGTGGGCATAGTACGCGCACCAAGCGCTGTGCCACCACGCCAATAATATTGCCGGCCATAATGTCAGGCAAAATACCAATATCGGTCAAACGCGGGAACGCACCCAATGCTGAGTTGGTATGTAACGTACTAAATACCTGATGCCCGGTCATCGCCGCACGAAACGCCATCATGGCAGTATCTGCATCGCGGATCTCGCCGACTAAAATGATGTCGGGGTCTTGCCGCATTATTGAACGGATACCATTGGCAAAGTCTACCTTATTCACCTCTGCCACCGACGTCTGGCGCATCATGGTCACCGGATACTCCACAGGGTCTTCCAGCGTCATGATATTCACCGCCTCGGTGTTCTGATGCGTGAGTAATGAATAGAGTGTGGTGGTCTTACCGCTACCGGTTGGCCCCGTTACAATCAGAATCCCCTCAGGACGGGTCATCATCAACTGTAGTTCGTCTAGTGTTTCTGGGCGTAGCCCCATGCGCTCCATCGGGATAATAGACTTCTCGCGGTCCAGCACGCGCAATACGATATTTTCACCATGAATAGTGGGGTGTGTAGACACCCTAAAATCAATAGGGCGCCCACATAAATTCATGTTTAAGCGACCATCTTGTGGCGCACGCGTTTCTGCGATATCTAGCCCACTGACCACTTTTAAGCGGACAGCTAAACCACCCCAATAACTTTTATGCAAACTTCTAATTTGCTGCAATACGCCATCGATTCTATAGCGTATGCGTAAAAAAGCCTGTTCAGGCTCAAAGTGAATATCCGAGGCGCCGCGCTTGACCGCATCCATCAACAAAGCGCCGACCAAGCGTACTACCGGTTGTGTATATTCATTATCATCGGCACTTAAGCTCTGATAATCAATTTCACCGGTTTCAATTTCGCGCAGAATGCCGTCAACCGACAACTCATAACCATAAAACTGGTCGATTACCTCTTCAAGCTGCGCTTCGGCGGCTAATACCGGCTTTAACTGAATCTGGCCGCCTAGCATGGCGCGTAACTGATCCAATGCCACCACATTGAATAAATCTGCCATGGCCACAACCATGGTTCTGGTCAGCGCATCGTACGCCACTGGTAACAAATGGTATCGGCGTGAAAAATCTTGCGGCACCATTTGTAGTGCCTCAAAATCAGCCACTACCGTTGTTAGGTCAACACTTTCGGTACCGATAGTATGCGCAACGGTGTCACGCACCATTGCCTCAGTCACAAAGCCCAGACGCACCAATTGGCGCCCTAAGGGCAAGTCGTTATGCTCTTGCTCAATAAGCGCAATGCGCAGCTGATCCTGGCTAATCAAGCCCTGCTGCACCATCAACTCGCCTAAGCGAATTTTACGCCGCTGTTCAGCCATTTAATTTAGCCTGTTTATATAAGTTCATTATTGTTTTTTCGTTTACTTAATCGGCACTAAGACTATCTTGAATAGTTATGCTGAAGCCTCATTACTGCAACGCACGAACCCTTGCCTCTACCTGAGCACGATCCGGACTGGAAGCACCCGTCATATTCAGCAAATCAAGCGCACGCTGATATTGCACTAGCGCTAACTTAGGCTTACCTAAATGCTCTAAGCTAATCGCCAAGTTAAATGCGTAATCTGCACTGATCGGCGCAAACTGGCTAGCACTAAAATAAGCGGCCTGTGCAGAAGCCCACTGATTTTGCGCTGCATATAAATTACCCAAGGCCGCATGCAAATTAGCTGCTTCCGGCTGGCGTGCCAGCATGCTTTTAATCTTACTCTCCGCCCCTACCGCGTCTGTATTCGCCTCTAAATCTGCCATCGCAGATTGAGCGATGCTGTTTCTAGGCTCAATTTCCGTGACCTTACGATACCATCCCAGCGCATCCATATTGCGGGCTTGGCGCTGCGCGATGGCCGCCATGCCTAGCAACGCATCCACATTACGGACATCCCTTTGCAATACTTGGCGGTACTTCTGCTGCGCTGAAGCATCATCCCCGCGGTTAAATGCCTCATACGCACCCAGCAATGTCGGATCAACCCCTGCAGCCTGCGCTTTGCTTATCAGCCTTAGTGGCTCACTCGATTCTGTCGTCGCAGACTCACGCCGCACCGCCTCTTCCACTTTCGCAGGTTTGCGCGTGGTAACCGCAGCTGACTGCTGACGCACTAATGTCGCATCCCCTGCAGCAGGCTCGCCAGCTGACATTGGTTCATCTATCTTGCTCTCTGCCAACTTATGTTTTTCTAATGCTGGGTTCACCACTGTGCCACTATCCTGCGCTTTAGTAGCAACCACATCAGCAACACCATCAATTGCGCCATCGACCCCATCCTGCGGACTAGCAGCGACCTCAGGTTCGGGACTCACTTGATCTTCTACTACAGCAACATTAGCCGCAGGTGGTGGCGCTGGCGTGACAACCACTACTTCACTGGTGCCAAGTGCTTTAATATACTTATATCCTTGCAAGCCCAGTAAAATCATTAAAGCCCCAGCCACACCCAGCAAAAGCAAGGCGGTGCGTGAGCTCGCCGTCTTAGCTGCATGATTCGCCACAAATACGCTGGCAGCTGCTTTCTGATTACCCTTAGCCACATCAGCCTGCGCTTTCAGGTTAGCAACGCTTGCCATTGCCGCTTCATTAAAAGCATCCGCCTTACTTTTTGCCTTAGTAGCGGCTTGCTTTGGCTCGGCAACTTGTTTAGTGAGCGCATCCTCTTTAGGTTTGGTATCGGTACTAATTAAGCCAGCCTCTTCAGCCAGAGATAAATCCATACTCTTGAACACACCATTATCTTGCGCCAAAGCAAAGGACTCAACATGATTACCCATTGCTCCTTCATCAGAACTTGCAACAACCTTTGCGTTATCTAACTCAAGCTCAAGTGGCGAAAGTGACAAGGCATCAGAAGACAAGGCTTCGCTGCGTCCGGCCTTATTAGCCTTCTCTTTATCCTTTTCTGCAGTCGCCAGTGCTTTGATTAGCAAACTCATTTGCTAATTACCTTTCACTCTCGTCATCTGATGTATTTTCCAATTGCTGAGAAGGTAGATACTGTTTATAAGAAGAAAGCTCATCACTTTCTAAACTAGCGCTAATAATCACCGTAGGCCGCAGGAAAATCACCAATTCGGTTTTACGATTTGCATCGTTTTGCCCAGTAAACACCTTCCCTACACCAGGCACTTTTGATAAACCCGGCACTTTATCTGTATTCGTCAACACATCGTCTTGCATTAACCCGCCAAGCACCGCTGTATTACCACTTAGAATCTGCAACATAGACTCCATTTCTCGCACTTGAATTTCAGGCACCAAACTTTCAACCGTTAAATTAGGGTTAGGGTCTTTTTTGAACCCCAACACTCTCGAAACAGTTGGTCGTATATTGATATTCACGTTACTCAAGTCATTGATTTGCGGGGTAACACTCATAACGACACCAACAGGCACAGTATTGGGCGTAGTTGTCACGGTAGACAATATACCGCCGCCTACCGAGCCCTGTGATTGCTGTGATTGCACCGTAAAGTAAACCAAATTATCTACAACTTTTAGCACTGCCGTTTGGTTATTTAGCACCATCAATTTTGGGCTGGACAGCACTTTAGTTGACCCAAATTGCTCAAGTAAATTAATAGATGCAGCAATATTACCTATTTTGCTCACTGGGTTAAGGTACCCAGCCACAAATCCCGCATTGGTCGCTACGCCAAAGGCATTCGCTGTAGTACTGAAGGTATTCCCTGTAGCATTAATACCGTTCGTTTGCGCCCCTAACTGCTGCCTAAACTGAAAGCCACTATTAGTTGCGCTATTGTTTAGCCGGCTCCAATCAATACCAGCCTGAAAGCTGTCACTAAGCCTTACTTCAACAATGGTTGCCTCAATTAGCACCTGACGTTTAGCACTCGCCAGCACTTTATCCAAAAACTCCTGAACTCGCTCATGCTGCTTGTTGTTGCCACGAACGCTTATGACGCCAGCCTCACGATTAGAAATGACATTGGCAGCAAACAAGGTTTTGTATTCAGTAAAGGCTTTTTGTGTATCCACTTTTACGTTATCAGTCTTTTGCGCACTTCCCGTGATAGCACCAGCGGAACCCTCTTTAGCACTTTGACTATCAGCGCTAGCCGATTGCTTATCTGCCTCTAATCGACCAATAATGATTTCTTTGTCACTCTCGGCCAACAGTGCAGTAATGTTTTTTTCCAAGGTATCCCAAAAGCGATTGTTTGACTCACTTCTAACCATAGTACGAGAGCTATTATTCGCCCCTGTACCTGAGGTATTGCTTGTTGTACTGCCGCTAGCGCTAGAGCTCTGACCGGTGCTGGAAATTTGGCCATCCACACCGATAAAACCAACAGCATCACGCGACATATTCACATAATCAACTTTATACGTCCTCAACACTGGCTGATCTGGCGTAATTGTCAGCACTTTACCTTTAACGTTATAAGTTAAATCCACCTGCTTAGATAAGCGCTCTAGAATCGCAGGCAGGGTTTGGTCTACGGCATTTAAAGTCACGCGCCCTTGAATGGCAGGGTGAATATCAATATTGAGCTTGCTGTCCCTGGCTATTGCAAACAGCACTTCTTTCACAGGTGTGTCGTAAACAACAATGCTGTAAACAGGCTCTTTTGCTTTAGGTGTAGGCGGTGGTAAGTAGGGACTGTTAGTAACTGGCTTAGGAATCGCTGCAGATGCTGCAGGCGTTGCTGGTTTTGACGTTAGGGATGGCGATGATGTATTTTTGCCATCAATATGGCCTGTTGATGGCTTCACTTTGGATTGATGTGAGCACGCCGACACCCCCAAAACCAAGGTCATGCATAGCAGTGTTGATACTGTTTTATTCTTTATCACGGCTTGGTTACCCCTACATTCTGTAACTTTATCTGTACACTTTTTAATCATTTTCCATGATACCGCAAAAAATGCAAGAAAATACAAATAGCAACAACAAGTTACAGGAGTAAATCAAGGTTATTAATGAGGTTGAACACCAAACTTTACAGCGAACTCATGCGTAATTAAATTCTACACCCGCGTAGCATCGTCAATCTAAACACGCACAATCATTAAAAACAGATAAATATCACTAAATACCCACTACAAAAAGTTAATTAAGCGGCACTATATCTTTATTAATTCCAGCTAAGGTTCTTAAATAAGGCCGATTGTTTTTAATAGATGGCGGCAAGCTTTTGAGTGCATCCAGTGCATCAGACCGCTGCGCGTAAGCGCCATACAACACTACTGTATATAAGCCATCAGATTTGCGCATACGGTAAAGATAAATATTATCCACCTCCACTTGTCGACTTAACCCCTCAAGCTCGGTAACCAATTGCGCATCCTCAATCTGCTCATCGGTCGACACCGCATTAGGCACTGATTTAATTTGCAGCAACACAGTTTCTGGCTTTGCGCTCTGCAATAGCTTACTCATCGCATCCAAACGCTGACGCACCAACCCCTCTGCGCCTTCTAGAGTAGGTTTATCAACAGCCACAGCGATATCTTTCAATGTGACGGGTGCATTAGCATTAGTCAGCGCAGAAAAGTCATTGACCTTCACTTGTGTATTAGTAACTGCAACAGCGGATTGTTTAGCTACCTGAGGCAGGCTAGACTTAACGGCGGTAGGCTCCGACTGGATTGCTGGAGTTGTCACCTTTGCACCACTTGGTGAAGCAGATGAGCGCTGCCAAATCATTGTTGCGATTAGCACACCACTTATAATCACCAGCAAACATAGAAACCACACGGCAACTTGTTTATAACGGCCAAATTTCTGCCCATATAGGCTTTCTGCGAACTCACTATCGTGGATGGCGGCATTTACATGCTTAGGTGTTACTTGATAGACATTGTCAGCAAATGCTGCCAACAAAGCTTTATCCGCTAAGATATTCACACGCCTTACCAAGCCTTTTGCCGCATGAGACAGTTTTTTAATTGACGCATCGGTAAACAAATGGGGGCCATGGTAGCCCGCCGCACGCAACCTAAAAATCAGATACTCACCTACATCTTTAGTGTGCAAAGGGCCTAAATTAAAACGATGCGTGATACGCTCACGCAATTGGCGGATTTGCTCTTGGTTGAGATTTTCATCCAGCTCAGGCTGACCAAACAGCACTATCTGCAACAGCTTATCCTGCTTGGTTTCTAGGTTAGATAACAGGCGAATCTCTTCTAGCGTTGCCAATGGCATGCCTTGCGCCTCTTCAACGAAGATTACGACTTGACGGCCTTCAGCATGACGGCTTAACAGGTGCGCCTGCAAAGCCTGCATCACCTTCAACCGATCCGCATCTTTAGGCAAATCAAGCTGCAGCTCAAAAGCAATTGCATGCAACACATCTTCAGGCGCTACACTGGGATTTGCAAGATAAATACTCTCGATTCGCTCGGGAAGTATCGTTTGCAACATTCGGCACAACATGGTTTTTCCACTACCCACTTCGCCCACTACTTTGATAATACCTTCGCCATTACTAATGGCATAAACTAAGGCATCCAGCACTGCGCCCCGATTACCGCCAGAAAAGAAAAAGTCTGTATTGGGAGTAATCTTGAATGGGGGCTGCTGCAAACCAAAGTGTGGATAATACAAGTGATTTCCTAGCGACGATTAGTCTTCTTGTGTGTTCATGCGGCTATATAGCGTTGTTCGATTCACATTTAACAATTTAGCCGCTTGACTTAAATTGCCATGCGTCATCTTCATTGCTGCATCTATGTACGCGCGCTCCCAAGACTTAAGCACAGCATCCAAACTCACATTCACTTGGCGCTGTAAATGCTTTTGCGCTTGCGCGGTCATGCTGGCATCATCGTTAAAATTGAAGGAGTCCGCACCTGATGCCGGCTCGCTTAAATCAAACTCGGCTATCAGTTCATTTTCTTTAACGGTTTTACCGGAGTACTTGGCAATTAATCGTATCACTATATTTCTTAGCTCGCGCACATTGCCGGGGAAATCATAATCTAACCAACGCACTTCAGCTTTAGCATCTAGCTTAAATGGCGCTTTATCAATTTGCTTGGTATAAAACTCAATAAAATGATCACGCAACAAGTGCTTATCATCCGCCAACTCACGTAACGGTGGCACATGTACGGTAAATACACTTAAGCGGTGGTATAAATCTGACCTAAATTTACCGGCACGCACCTCTGCCCTTAAATCACGATTGGTCGCAGCCACGATGCGCGCACGACTCTTACGTGTTTGCGTCTCACCGATACGCTGATACTCGCCATTTTCCAATACACGTAGCAGTTTTGCCTGCAGCTCCAAAGGCAGCTCACCAATCTCGTCTAAAAATAAAGTGCCCTCACCCGCATCTTCAAAATAGCCAGCATGTGCAGCCACTGCGCCTGTAAATGCGCCTTTTGCGTGACCAAACAAGATAGACTCGGCCAACAATGGGGAAACCGCAGCACAATTAACCGATAGATAAGGATAGAGTAAACGCTGGCTTGCAAAATGAAAGCTACTCGCCACCAATTCTTTACCGCTGCCAGATTCACCTTCAATTAAAACTGGGAAGGGAGAGTCCGCAAACTGCCTAATTTGCATACGTAACGCTTGGATAGGTAAGCTATCGCCAAGCAAGCCGCCATGCTCTTGCTCCACCCGCATCTCATTCAGCTCAACGTCTTGTACCTTGAGCGCATTCAACAACATGTCTTTAAGTTTTTCTACATCGCAAGGCTTGGCAATAAAATCCACCGCGCCCAATGCAAGCGCATGCTTCACGTTCACATCATCACTTTGACCTGAAAGCACATGAATTTTAATCGTTGGAGAGTGTGTCAGCAGTGCGCTGATAACTTTAAAGCCTTCTTCAGGGGTATGGGGCGTTGGCGGCAAGCCCAAGTCTACTAAAGCCAGGGCAGGAGGGGCATCTAACTGTTGCAGTAAACTTTTCAATTGCGTATATGACTCTGCCACACACACTTCAAAATATTTACTCAACACAAAATGTAAGGTATCAGTGATTAGCGGGTCATCATCAATAATCATCAATACAGGACGTAGTGCCGCCATTAACAAACCCTTTTTTCTAAATTAGATAACAACTATAACCAACGCAACTATAGCCTGAATAGTTTGATGTATCAACACTTTCACCGCCCTTGCAGCATAGCGAAAGCTTAGATAAAAATCATGATTAAACACCTAGCCAATTCATCAGCAAAAACGGCGAAGTTCCCTAGTGTTATTATTTGCCACTTTGCAGACGATCACTCTGCAAGTTGACTAGAAAGTATATGGCGATGTGCTTTTAAGTAAGCCAAGAACTCAACACCGTTAAGCTCCCTGAGCTTTTGATTTACCTCTTCATTCTCACTGGGAAAACAAAAGATTGACGCATCTTGCCCTACAACCTTCAAACCATCATGTGCTGTGTCCTGTACTATGCTTCGCACTTTATCCTGAACCTTCTCAGTAGCGGGCGTATATGGCACGATGATCCAGAAATCACTTCCTATCCTAGCCACTAAATCTGTACTTCTAAACGCCGCTTTTAGATGGCTCGTCATTGCAACCAACTGCTCGGCAGCATCTTTTGCGCCGTAAGCATTTCCCAGCTCATTTTTATCTCCATGATCTATGTGCACTAAGCCAAACTGCATAGCGCACATGTATCTAGACATAATCGCCATCAGCCATTCAAATATAAAAAGAAAGCGATCTCGATTCTCAATATCTTCAATTAACATGACGAACACCCCACATTAAATATAATGATTACAAGCAAAAATCAGCTCACCTAGGCCAACATGCACTACTTAAGCCGCACAAAATATAGATCGACCATCAAAGCAAAGATACCCTTTTTATCATGCAATTGATACTACTTTAACGCAAACAGCTTAAGCTAGCATCATCTGGCCAATATGTAATTTATGTGTTTATTCAGCACTAATGATTACGTATTTGGAATCCCATGCGAGTGAAAACTGCCAAAAAAAGCCCTGCACAGTGCAGGGCTTTAAAGCAGAGGGTTAACCAAAAAGCACTAACCCATACGAACAAAAGTCACATTTTCAAGCTCATTAACAGATAGCTAATAGTGATTACGGTCGCTAAGTGGCGGCCTGAACAATGACACATCATTATCATATCTACCTAAGTATTAATCTGCAGATGGTGCGTAAGCTGATTTCTTGCCTCCAAACTCATACCGTACACCGATCCATGCTGAGCGTGGCGCACCTGGCGCCAAGAACGTCTCACCCACGGTCATGGAGCGGCGGTTATTTGAACCACCGATCATGTAATTACCGCTTGCTGGACTAAACGGACTCGCGCCCAACTGGCCGGCCGTTGCATACTCTTTATCCAACACGTTATTCACACGAGCAAACAGGTTCCATTCATTGTTAATCTGGAACGCTGCCGATAAATTAATGGTGCTATAGCCAGCAATTTTTCCACCACCAAGGAAGCTACCACCTAACTCATGCTTGTTATTCTCGTTGCCACGCGCGTACGATCCAGCAATCGCTAGCAGATCGCCGCCTACGCTGAACCTGTCCGTCACACGGTAATTAGAATAGAACTTGAACACGTTTCTTGGCACCAATGGAATGCGATTACCTTTTTTCACGTTGATTTCGCCATCATCAGCTGAAGAGTTCGCCTCGC
This sequence comes from Methylotenera sp., assembly GCF_036401095.1. GTDB lineage: Bacteria > Pseudomonadota > Gammaproteobacteria > Burkholderiales > Methylophilaceae > Methylotenera. Next base: position 23,809 of record NZ_DASWWA010000006.1, on the reverse strand, counting down.
TCATGAAGGTTTCGTTACTTTGATAGGTCGCATCCAAGAAAGTATAGTTTGCACCAAAGCCTAAATTACCAACCACTGCATTCAGGCCACCCTCAACCCCACGACGGCGGGTTTCGCCAAAGTTCTTAAAGTAGCCTTCGCCAGAGGTTGGGCTGCTAATGAACTGGATGTCATCGTAGTTAGTTGCTGTGAACAAGCCCGCATTCCAAGATACCGCATTATTCAGCTTACCGCGCAAACCAGCCTCCCAGGTTTTAGTGACCACTTGATCAAGCGGAGGGTCACCAGCCATGGCATTAGGTAAGCGGCAACCGTTATCCGGATTCGCACATCCAAGCTCAATACTAGTTGGTGCACGACTACCTTCATTGTAGCCAGCATAAGCATTCAAGCCATCGCTTACCGCATAAGTCAGGCCTAATGCTGGATTAACACGGCTGAATGTGTGATTACCACTTAATGAGTCATCATCATCGCGATAGACATCCCCATCTAGACGGTCACTATTTTTCACACGGATGTGGTTATAGCGTGCTGCGGCAGTCACATGTAACTTGTCGGTAACCGCCAAGGTGTCTGTCGCAAAAATGCTCCAAGTGTAATTCTTGCCGCGTAAATTAACGCGCGCATCATCCAACTCATTATCCGCATTAAAGCCCATACCGTTAGTAGGATCAAGGAAGAAACCTGTGCCGCGTATACCACGATCACTAGTCACACTGCCGTATTCAGAAGATGCTTTATAGGTGCTACGGCTGAAGTCAAAACCACTACCAATACTGTAACTGTTAGCGCGCCCCCAAAGCTGGCTATTTACGTTAACCTGGCCGAAAATCCCCATGTTTTCTTGGTTAACTTCGCTACGGTTAATTAAGCCAGTACATTTTTCCAAGGGCTCACCACCCACGCTAGCAAGTTGCACTGGGCATCCAGAGACAAAGCCGGCGGTCAAAATGTTCTGCCCCACGCCACCAACTTCTTCAGGTAACGCGCCATCATTCAGGTCACCGTTATAACTACGGGTTTTAATCTTGCGGTAGTAGGTGTTACCAGTCAGAGACACATTATCAGTAAAGTAATGTGCTAATTGCAGGTTTAAAAAGTTAGATTTATTCTGCGTATTATCCGGCCATGTAAATACGCTGTCGTAGTTACGGCGCAACATACTTTGCGGCGTCATACCATTACCATTCAGGTCGGTATCAGCCCAAGCGTAAGTGAGGTTCAGGTCGGTTTTCTCGCCATGCCAGCCCAATTTACCGAACAACTGCTTAGAGTTAGATTCAGAATGATCACGCCAGCCGTTTTCATCAAAGAAAGTACCGGCTACAAAGTAATCAATATTATCAACTACGCCACCGTACTCCATATTGGTAACATTACGGCCCCAACTACCAAACAATGTCTGTAACGCACCACCCGGGTTATCACGTCCGTTTTTAGTTTGAATCGACAATGCACCACCTAAGGTATTCAACCCAAACATCGGGTTTGAGCCTGGCATAAGCTGCATGCCTTTAATCGCATTTTTAGGAATCAAATCCCAGCTAACTACATCACCAAATGGCTGGTTCATACGCACACCATCCATGTAAATTGAAAGACCTTGCGGCGTTCCAAGCAAAGGTGATGCGGTGAATCCACGGTAGTTGACGTCAGGCTGTAGCGGATTGTTTTGAACTTCGTTCACATACACGCTACCCATATGACGCTTCATGTATTCGCTAATATCTAGAGATTGTGTACGCTCTAAATCTTCAGCATCTACAGTCTGCACATTAGATGGAATTTGGCTGACTGGCACGCCTACAGATGGCAGCGGCGTTGTACTCACCACCTCAACCTTGTCAATTGTAATCTTGTCTCCAGCTTGCGCCATATGCGGCGCTGAATAGGCGGCCAATATGGCCAGCAACATCAGCTTTGGTTTTATTGTATTTTGCATACATCTCCCTATAGTTATTTTAAATACGGGGGTCTAGTACGCAAAAGACATACCAACATCAGGAATTTACAATATTTACATTTAATCAATCACTTAAAATCCACATGTACAAAACCATGCATTACCGCGCAAGAAAATTGGCTTTACTCAACCACCAAAATGGCTATTAACAGCCAGAGCATAACTAAGTAACGCTAGCTTTGTATAGATACCGCCAGCTAAAGTCAAATCTGACCTGACGGCATGTGCACAAAGCACATAGACAATATAGAGGGGTGCGCAGCCTGAGAGGCCAGTTTAGGGCCTAGGCATTAGCAGAACACAAGACATCCGCAACAACGGAACAAATATAAGCCTATGAAAACAACCGCACTAAAGTAACCACTAATGGCAGTGATATGGCACAGACTTATTATGACAGCCGTACTTATCCAAGCCTCCACCATGAGAAGGCGCGCCATGCGTACCTTCTGCGTCATGGGTATGGCCCCCAAAGAACGTTACAGGCTGCCTTGGATTTAACATATCTGCATTAACAACACTTACTCCAATAGCAACTAGAGCCAACATTCCTAAAGCGACAACTTTTGCCTTCTTCATACATTCCCTTAATCTAAGAGCGTGATCAATAGCTAACGTATCGTGCGCTCTATACAGATTAAAATCAAATATTAGATGCCTGCAGAATACACGGCTACTTTAATCATACTAACAGGCAATAAAAAGCCCCGCAGTTAGCGGGGCTTTTAGTATATGGGGTGGCTGATGGGGCTCGAACCCACGACAACAGGAATCACAATCCTGGACTCTACCAACTGAGCTACAGCCACCATAGAGACTTTTTTAAAATTCAATGCTATTTGTCCTACTCAAAAGGACAAAAAAAGGACAAAACCACTGCCCTGCTAAACTACATGAATAATGATATATCAAAGCTGTAAGTTTGTGTGATTGAGAAAATGAGATATGCTTTATGAAAATAAAATCATGAATCCAAGAAAATGATTAGTGAGCCTTCTAGTTCACACGCCACAAAGGATTTAAGTAGTGAATGACATCAACCCAAAAGCTCTGGAAGAAATAAATCATATTGAGATGCTCGTAGGGCGAAATATATTACTTTTTCAAGAGGTAGAGCTCCTCTTAAAAGAGATTAATCATCTGAGACATGGTGCAGGAACGGAAAATAATCTTCTAGAACGGAAAAGGAAAATTAATGAGTTGTCGTTGGGTAGACTAAGCGACACTTCCGTATTAACCAAAATTGATTCTAAATTAAGTGTGAAAAATGATACTGATTTGTATCATACATACGACCTACTTAAAGACTATGAACCATTAAACGCAGCTATAAAGTTTTTTAACGATATTAATACAGATAGAAATTTTCTTGTACACAACTTCATTGCCAAATGGAATCTAGACGAAGCTGAAGTCAGAATTAAAGCAATTGAATGGTTAACAAACCAACATGATGTTAGCTTCTCCCAAAAGGAGGTACTGGTCTTGTCACTTAATATTATTAACAGTCGTATAGACATTATTAATGAATACTTTAGCTCTGAAGAAGGTGAGAAAAGGTGGAATGAATTTTTAGACTCAAATGAAGAAGCCCACATTAGTTTCACTTTTCAAGACAAGTAAAAGCGTATGCACCCATCAAATTTATTGAGATTTCTGACTGTCATAAATTGTAGGTTTATAGCTATACTCAACTATACATTCAGCATTAGAGATTAAGATGGATATCAACATTAACTTACCGGGCGAAAAGCTAGTTATAAAACTTTGGGAAACCATTACAGATAGAGGAATTGGCTCACTACTTAAACCCTTGCAAATAAAGCGTGAAGGTAAAGCTCTTGCAGAGGCTCAAGCAGAAGCAATGAAAATTATTGCCCAAGCAGAAAAAGACGTTGAGGAGATAAAGTTAGGTAAAGGAATTTACATTGAAGGTAAATTTCTACCCCATTCAAATTCAGAGTCAAACACCACATCTCACAACCAATCTAATAAAATTGAGCCTTACATTGATCCAAATAATCTTGCACAACTGGTAGTCAGCAACGGCATTAAAGGTGCAATGCGAAAAGAAATAAACGTAAGTAAAGCTATATTAATAGCTGAGGCAACACTTGCCGGGGACTCTCAAAAGCCCTCAGAAAAGCAAGTTGACAAAGATTGGATATATCGTTGGCGAGATTATGCAGGTGATGTTTCAATGGAAGAATTACAATCCTTATGGGGCAACGTTCTCGCAGGTGAGATTAAAGCTCCCGGAAAGTTTTCGTTAAGGACACTTGAGTTTCTACGTAATTTATCCAAAGAAGAAGCTGGTAAAATTCAAACTCTAGGTAGCTACGTACTCGCTGATGCTATTTTCAAAGAGAGTGAAAGCTACTTAATGAGCAAAGGTATTTCTTTTGGATTTCTATTAGATATGCAGGAACTTGGCATTGTTTCTGGGGTTGATTCAACCGGCTTGAGTTCCGAATTTTCTTCTACTTTAGCAGATGAGTTCCTTGTAAACTTTAAATATCATGGTAGGTTTCTTCAAATATCCCATGAAAATGCACAAATAAAACTCACGTTGCCAGCTTATGCAATCACTAAATTAGGAATACAAGTACTCTCATTAGGTAAGTTTGAGCAAGATGAGAATTTCCTCCGAGTTATTGGGGAGGCTGTAAAAAGCCAAGGGTTTAAAGTAGCAATAGGTGATATAAATACGGTTAATGGGAACGTAACTACATTCATTAATAAACAATTTCTATAAACACCCCGGACTATAAATAATTTCACTAGAAAAATTTGTTTAGCTTCTCTATACGCTGAGCGCAGAAACTTCCCCCTCCGGGGTAGTCTTTAGCACCCTCAAACCTATCTTATTCAAATCATCCAGCAATTAATGAGTTTTAATTAACAGATGATATTAGGAATTATTCCTTTACGACACACAGAGAAAAGCCCTCAAGTTTTATCTCAAGGGCTTCAAGGGTATTGCTTAAGAGGTAAGCTTAGTTAAATCTCTCAAACACCAGTTTATTCGGGGATGCTGCTGCCTTACTAATGAGTACTCTTACCTTCCCTAGCTGCAACTCGCGCTCTGTAGCCGACTCCTTGATATAGCTAAAGCTTGAGTAGCTAACAGGCTCAAGCATAAACTCGAAGTTGAATAGTCTTAGGTAAGTAGGTCTCATTTGTTTTTATCCTTAGTTAATCTCTTAGGAGTCTAAGAGGAACTACAGAATATCAAACTCAAGTAAGCGTGTAAACTTAAATATTGTTTATAATCATATAGTTAGTTACTTATAAGAGACTATCAGGAAGCTAACTATTATTTATACTTAGAACTATTAAACGAAGATGCAATTGAGGCATACGCTCTTAAATACACCCTAGATAACTAAGGGCACCCAAGAGAAGACTTAAGGGCTTACAGGGTGCTTTGCAGAAGCTTTAAGGGGTGGCTAGGATACGCTGCACTGTGCTGACACCTATCTTTAATTCCTTAGCTATCTTAAGCATACCCTTACCTTCAGCTCTAAGCTGTCTAACAAGTGGCTCAGGGTTTTCTATTGAAGCTGGACGACCATGAGGTCTACCTGACTTAGTGCCTGACACCTTACTCCTAGCAATACCTGATACCACCCGCTCTCTAATCATTGCTCTCTCGAACTCAGCAAAGACTCCACACATTTGAAACAGAGCCTTCCCTGCTGGAGTCCCTGTATTAATCCCTTGTTGGTGTAGATATAGGTCTACTCCGCTAGAGTGTATCTCACTTAAGAACTCTACGAGATGCTGAAGGCTACGCCCTAGCCTATCCACTGACCATGCTGCAACCATATCAAACTCTCTACGAGTTGCACCCTTAAGTAATAAATCAAATGCTGGTCTCTTGTCTCTACCCTTCGCTCCACTAATTGCTTGGTCTACGAACTCAGTTACAACGAGCCACCCCATCCTTTCAGCTACAGCCCTAAGCTCAATCAACTGGTTATCTGTAGTTTGATTCTCGGTACTTACACGAGCATATAGAGCCACCCGCCTTGCTTTAACTGTAGTCATTATGCTACCTCTTTAGAGTTAATCTAAATACATACTAAATCATTTGTTTTGGTATGGTCAAGCATCTTTGTTAAGAGGCTAGGTTTTATAGGGTTTCTGAGGGAGTGATTTTGTAGGGTTTTAGTATGGGTATGAAAAGTCCTAACAGGCTAGCCACATCAGCAACTTACAAGCTCACATACACACCTTAGGAATAAAGACATTGCTTCATATATGTCATGGACTTAGGGGCTGACGTACACACCTTAGCAATACCAGTTCCAAATCTATTAACTATCTGAATAAGGAAAACAATGCAGGATATAAACGAAGTAAAGGTGTATAGGAGCTTCGCCTTACCCTTAGTCACCTTTGAGTATCTCAAGTTATTTCAAAGGCAATACCTAAAGAAGCACAAAGTATCTATCAACAACAATCAAGCAATAGCTGTATTACTGGCTGAACATAAACAATTAAATGTAGGAAGTGAATAGCAATGGCGCGTAAGACAACTAAGGACAGCATGGCATGGTTCAAATTACCAACTACAGGATTCTTGCTAGATATGGCCGGATATAGTGATGCGCACATAGCAATTTACGTCAAACTGATGATTACTTACTGGGCTGGGGGTAACAAGCTACCTGAACTAGATTCAATTAAACGCAAAGTTGGCGTTATATCAGCAGAAAGTGAAAAAGCTCTCAGTGAAATACTCGATGAGTTCTTCCCTAAAGATGCCGATGGCAACTATAGCCATGATGAACTAGATAGGCAACTTGAAGAGGTTAAAGACCTCAGCGCAAGACAATCAGCTAGAGCTAAGTTACCACGTAGCCACTCTAGAACTCACTTAGTAACTTCACATGATGACCCAGATGACTTTTAACCACCGCTAAGCCGTGGCTAACCAAACTGTAACCAGTGCTAGCCATAGATAGATAGATAAATAGATATATAAATAGATATACAGACACATAGATAGATAAATATATAGAGAGATATACAAAGATACAACTAACTAACATATTTATTAAGTCTAATAACTAATCACATTAACTCAAGTATCAGTTAGTAATCTATAAGGTTAATTCTTGAATCTACTAACTGTTATGTTGAGATTACTAGGGTGAGTTTTATTCATTATTTATATCTATTTAACTAATTTTCTAGTCAGTTAACCATAAGTAGCACTACTAGCTACAAGTGTTAATTCTTATAGATACTTAAAAGTTACCACTTGATTCTAGTAGTAACTTACAGCCTCTCTCCACTTACATTTCCCCTCTTCATTGTTAGCTATTTTAAGCATAGCAATCCATATAAATTGAAAGAAACTATGAACAACGACCGAATGGTTCTACCCTGCCCACTTTGCAAAACTCCCCACCTCGTTCCAATCTCCCGTAACCGATCTAAATGTAAAGGCTGTAGAACATGGCTACAAATTAATGACAATGGAGACTCTTTACAAGACTATTTTGTAGCTAAGAATAAAGTGTATCTAACCAAGAAAGGATATACCAATGTGCCTTGAGCCAACAACAGCTATGTTAATAGCCTCAGGCGCTTCAGCAGGACTCTCTTATGTTGGAGGTCAGCAGAACGCTAAAAGTGTCACCAAGACTCAGAATGAAGCTTTAGCAAACAATTACGATGCCTTAAACAATCAGCAGCATCAGACCAACCAACGAGCAGCTCAAGAGAAATCTATTAGAACTCAAGAAGGGATGAATGAAAGAGCTAAACTATCTACTATTGCTGGTGAGTCAGGTGCGTTAGGTCTCTCTAGCGATAGGTTAATCAATAACTCCTTCATGCAGGAAGGCACTGATATATCTACTATTGAGCAGAATCGTTTGAATGACGTCAATGGAATCAATTCTAAGATGGCTAACAGCAACATTACAGCTCAATCCACTATCAATACAGCTCATCGTAAAGCCCCTACCCTCATTGAGTCAGGCTTACAGATAGGTTCTGATTATCTTAAGGTTAAAACAGGCTCTACAAAAGCAGCAAAGACCAAAGCTAGTGTTTAGATAGGTGAAATAACCACAGGTGTCTTAAGATAAACTTAGGATGCCTGTGCTTGTTCATCTATTTTTTTATTCAACAAACGTGTGTAAGATAATCCCGCTATGAATAAATACTTACTTTTACTTCCGCTCCTCTTTTTATCACCCGCTCAAGCTGATGTTCTTCAGGCTAGAGTTGTAGGTGTTACTGATGGAGACACGATAACAGTGTTAGATGCTAACAACAATCAATATAAGATTAGGTTAGTTGGTATAGATGCTCCTGAAAAGAAGCAACCATTTGGACAAGCTTCTAAGCAGTCCCTTTCAGATTTAGTCTACAACAAGACAGTACTGATAGACTGGTCTAAGCTAGACCGTTATGACCGCATACTCGGCAAGGTGTGGGTCAATCAGATTGATGCTAACTTGGAGCAAATAAGGCGAGGGTTGGCGTGGCACTTTACCAAATATGCAAAAGAGCAACTTATAGAAGACAGAACCTCTTACTCGCGCACTCAAGAGCAAGCTAAATCAGCAAAAGTAGGCTTATGGATAGAACCTAACCCGATACCTCCTTGGGACTGGAGAAAGGGTGAAAGGTAAATTTATGCTTTGACAAAATAACCCGAGAACCTTTTAATGATACCGTTTTATGCTCAGTGAGGAAGTTAGAGTAATGGAAGAAATTTGCTATTGGCTGCTTTGCTTTACTCCAATCCTAGAAAGCTCAAATGAAAGAATATTTGGATTCTCTGAATACCTCACTGCTGTAGCCCTGCTTGCTCTGCTATATACAATTACTGACACTAGATACAAATTCCGCATCGCTATAACTCCCGGACATCTGCATACTACATCCTACTATTTACTTGCAATAATCGGCATTCAGAGCTTACTAAGTGAAGTTTGGATTGCTGAAGGCTGGTGGGTTCCTGTCACAAAAGGTCTAACCTATTCAATTTGGCAAATGATTTTTGGCATGTTATTTCTAGGGATATTTCTTACTTGGATGTATTACGCATTTATACGCCCTCCAATTTTTGGTAAACGCAATGCCCGTAGATATGCAAGAGAACTCTATAAGTATGTTTTAAAAGGCTCGGATGATGAGCTCAAAGTAATTGCAGACGAGCTATCTAGGTCAGCGCGTACGCTAATCGAACTAACACATAATATTGAGAGTTATGACAATACTAAGGGGCAGCATCACCCAAAAAGGAAAGTGAGTGCTCGAGACTATGCTCACGACATATTATTACTATTAGGCAGCCGCAGGTTATGTATGCATATAGTCGCAACATCACCAATTACAGCACAAGCTTTCTTTGAAGAAATGGCAGCTAGAAATAAGTTTAATATTCCAATAGGTCAATTCGCTAAAAACATCTCTAGTGAAGCTATTGCACAAAAAGGTTCATTTTTATATGTAGAGTCAGAAGGCTACACCTCAGGTTTGCTAGGATATCTAAAACCAGTAAGTACAGCCATTTATGGTAATTTTAGTTGAAGCTCTAGCTGTAAATAATATGTCCCCATTGGATATCAACTACAAAGAACGATGGAAATGGGACTCAGAGCAATGGGAAGCATACTCTAGAGCGACACTAATCACCATTAAAGATTACCTAGTAAGAAGTAGAAGCCCATATAGCGCATACTCAATTTTTAACGCACTTAATGATATGGAAGACGCCCTCTTAGACCTTCATACATTAAATGGGCTTACTTCAACTTATGATATGGACACCTCTAAAAAACTCTCAGTGATTGTCCACTTTGTAGAAGACGCAATAAAGTTACTTGACCATCATAAAAGCATCAAAATTCTGTTAAGAAATGTTCAAAAGGATACTTACTCTGAAAACCTCTACGATGAATTAGCTTCCCTTATATTTGAGCTATGTTTCAATGCCTCTAGCGTTAAGTCACCGCAAGATACTTGTTGGGGCATTCATTACAATATAGTTTGGAGTAGATTGTTTACGCACAATAATGGAAACGCATGGAAAATTGTACGCCATAAAGTCCGGAGGCTTATCTATGATGAGATTGTGCGACTAGAACAATTCCCCAACTATAAAAGCTCAAGGATTCTTGGCTTTTGTTTAAACATATTAATAGACACTCCTAAGCCCACCACTGACTTTGGAAGAGCTCAATATCCTCTAGCTAAAGCTATTCAATCATGGACTAGTCAGCACTATCTTCAATTAAGAAAAGCTAATATTGAGGTAGCCAACTCAGTTTTGGTTGGTAGCATAAGCTTCGACAATACAGGAAAGCAATTAATAAAAACTTATAACAAAGGGCTTAACAAAGCAGCTCCCCAAGCCTATCTAAAACTTAGGCATATTAAAACAATTCGAAAAACTAGAGCTACTCCAAAATAGTTAACTTACTGTTAGTAATTCAGAGAGCATCAAAAAGAATAACGTTGCTTATCGGAATAGTGTTATCAGTAACGCAAGGATTTCAGATAGGTTTAACTGACTCTGCAAAGACTAAAGCTACTGTTTAGCTAAACCTCTCTATTTATATACTCGTCAAGTACGCTCTAATCATAGGCAGCTCTCTTTTGAACTTTAGAGGGTACAGACATCTCATGACATCCTTCGAAACCTGCTGGAAAATCTGCACGATCTCTCAACCCTTCCTCATAAAGCGCCTTGGCTACACAACTCCAAGCCCTACCTGTTCTAGTGTCGCCAATTAGAACCCAATTTTGTCTCTCTGGAGTAAAAGTATAACGACCTACTTTAGGAGATGTATTAGATTCTGAGTAGATAAATGAAACAGCCAAAATACCTGCTGCCCATAATATCGTTGATGACAACTTATCTACTGTAGACTTTTCCATTTTTATCCTTTTTATGTTTTGTGATTACTCATAAATTACTGCTAACGAATTGCTCTCGGCCTTCGTAAAAAGACTAACATAGCTTCATTGCAATACTTTCAGCGGAGAGATGCGTATAACGCCTAAGCATCGCCCAAGTCTTATGGCCACTTATAGTTGCAACCTCGGGTAACGAAAGACCTTTCTCAAACAATCTGCTTATTGCCTCATGCCTTAAGTCATGGAAGTGTAAGTTAACTAACTTAGCTCTTTTACAAGCCCTTCCAAAAGCGATTGATATAGCATGAGCAGTAATATTAAAAACCTTACTATGATTTTCATGTGTCAGCGATTTTAGTAGGTCTAGGGCTACAGGAGACAAAGGAACTTCTCTAGCTTCACCATTTTTGGTAATGGGTATTAACAGTGTTCTCTTCATTAGATTGATGTGCTCCCATTCAATTGAGGCAATCTCACTTCTCCTCATACCTGTTTCGACAGCGAGTATTGCAATGGGTCTTAGGAGGGGTGAGCAACTGTTTTGAATGATTAACTCGAACTCTTCACTACTGAGCCTTTTAACTCTTCCTGAGGGTAGCTTTGGAAGCTTAACTTTTGTAGTAGGGTTAGTAAGGTTTTCGTAACCCCACTCATTAGCTGCAACCGTAAACAGGTTTGATAGTACGGCTAACTCTAGCCTAAGGGTATTAGGGGAGCGACCAAGCTTAATTCTCTCGTCACGCCACTTCGCTATGTCTGAACTTTTAACACTAGAGATAGGTTGATTGGCTATGGGATGCCTCAACCAAAAGTTAATTCTGTATGCTTCTGCGGATGAATGCTTCTTGTGACAAGTAACTTCACTTTTATACCGCTCAAGTAAATCTTTGAGTAAATCTTTAGAGCTGACTATAGGTTGCTGAGTGAATACTCCACTATCAAGCTCTGACTCAATCTTTCTAGCCCATACTACAGCTTCAGAACGAGTCTTAAACGATTTTGATTGGTCAGGATACCCACTACGTTGAACTCTTGCTTGCCATGCGTTAGAACGCTTTCGAAAGGTCGCCATTCACTTCTCCAAAAGGACAAGAGAAGGACAAATAGATTTGCTAAGTTACACCGAGAAACTTGGGTGCTACTAACAGATTGAATCTTAAGGGAGTATATGGGGTGGCTGATGGGGCTCGAACCCACGACAACAGGAATCACAATCCTGGACTCTACCAACTGAGCTACAGCCACCATAGAGACTTTTTTAAAACATGGCCTGCCCGACAGGAATCGAACCTGTAACCCCCAGCTTAGAAGGCTGGTGCTCTATCCGGTTGAGCTACGGGCAGATTTTGGTTACAAGGCTTTATATCATCTACAACATAAAGCACTAACTTTTCGGGCTGACTTTTAATTTGGGTGTTAAAAGTAAATCTTACTTTTAACACCCAAAAATTTTGGTCGGCGTGGAGAGATTCGAACTCCCGACATCCTGCTCCCAAAGCAGGCGCGCTACCAGGCTACGCTACACGCCGAAGAGGCAGTAATATAACCAAAACTAAGATTAAGGTCAATCGCTATATGCTAAAATAGCACTTTATTTTATAAATTAATTGAATTTTTAGATTCTGATACCCAATGACTGCTCAAATTATCAATGGCAAAGCGATTGCCGACAATTTATTAGACTCAATCAAAGAAAGAATCAACCAACGCCTGTTAGCTAACAAACGCGCGCCAGGCCTTGCGGTTATTTTGTTAGGTGAAGATCCAGCCTCCGCCATCTACGTACGCAACAAGCGCCTAGCTTGTGAAAAAGTGGGCATTCGCTCCGTTGCTTATAACTTACCGGCATCGACTAGTGAGCAAGAGTTGCTTACCTTGATCACACAGCTCAACCAAGACAATACGATTGATGGCATTCTGGTTCAGTCACCTCTGCCAACGCAAATTAAAGAAGAGCACATCATTGAGTGCATTAGCCCAAACAAAGATGTGGACGGGTTCCACCCATACAATATTGGGCGCTTGGCTGTGCGCCAGCCAACGCTACGCTCATGCACACCATTTGGCGTCATTAAAATGCTAGAAGCCACAGGGATCAACCTAATGGGGCTAGATGCCGTGGTGGTAGGTGTATCTAACCACGTGGGCCGTCCTATGGGCTTAGAACTATTGTTAGCTGGCTGTACAGTAACCAACTGTCACCGCCATACCAAAGAACTAGCGAAGATGGTTGCACATGCAGACCTAGTAGTTGCTGCTGCAGGCAAGCCAGGCTTAATCAAGGGCGAGTGGATTAAACCGGGCGCCATTGTGATTGATATCGGCATTAACCGCTTAGAGGATGGCCGTATCTGTGGTGACGTAGATTTCAACGTGGCAAAAGAACGTGCCGGCTGGATTACTCCAGTGCCAGGCGGCGTTGGCCCAATGACGGTTGCAACGCTGATGGAGAATACATTACTCTCGCTAGAACTTAGCGAGCAAGACGGCGCAATTTAATTACATGAAATCAATTGGATAGATACTCCCTAATTAGGCTTTTGCATCTATCCGTTAATCAGTGTACACTCATGCGCTAATTTTAAGAGCTAACATTTTAGTTAGCTCAGTTTTCAATATTTTTAATTTTTTGTATTTGGGTAATTATTATGGCAGATGTAATTAGTAAGCAATTCACGCCTTATCAGCCGAAACCTGATGAAGAATACATGAGCAAAGCTCAACTAGAACATTTTCGTTCTATTTTAAATGACTGGAAAGCTGAGTTAAGCCAAGAACTCGACCGCACTGTACACACCATGCAGGATGAGGTAACGATGTTTGCCGACCCAAACGATAGAGCCAGCCAAGAATCAGACATGACGCTTGAATTACGTAACCGCGACCGCGAACGTAAGCTTATTAAGAAAATTGATGAAACTCTACGCAACATCGAGCACGACGAGTACGGATATTGCGAAGGCTGCGGTATTGAAATTGGCTTAAAACGCTTGGAAGCACGTCCAACAGCTACTTTATGCATCGACTGCAAAACATTAGACGAACTAAGAGAGCGCCAAGTCGCCAAATAAGTAGCATCTAAACTTTAGCGTTTTATCCATTTAAGCTTTACCTACCAAACTTAAATGCATATTTAAAACAATAAGATAACAAAAAGCCCGCAATTGCGGGCTTTTTGTTATCTAGCAAGTAACACGACTACCGTATTACTCGTCAGCTTCTGTTTCAGCTTTAGCTTCTGCAGCTGGCGGGTCAATCAAAGCTTTCATGCTTAGACGTACACGACCTTTTTCATCAGCCTCAACTACTTTAACCTTCACTACATCGCCTTCTTTCAAGAAGTCAGCAACCGCATTCACACGTTGATGTGCAATTTGTGAAATATGTAGCAAGCCATCTTTACCTGGAATCAAAGTAACAATCGCACCGAAATCAAGCAACTTGATCACAGTACCCTCATAGGTTTGACCCACTTCAACTTCAGCAGTGATTTCTGCAATGCGACGTTGCGCTTCAGCACCTTGCTCTGAGCTTGTGCATGCAATTTTCACAGTACCGTCATCTTCAATATCAATCGTTGTGCCGGTTTCTTCAGTTAACGCACGAATCACAGCGCCGCCCTTACCGATCACATCACGGATCTTCTCAGGGTTGATCTTCATGGTGATAATGCGTGGTGCGAATTGTGACATTTCTGTATTCGCGCCGCTCACAGCTTGTTTCATAATACCCAAGATATGTGCACGGCCTTCTTTAGCTTGCGCTAAAGCCACTTGCATGATTTGTGCAGTGATACCAGTGATTTTGATGTCCATTTGTAGCGCTGTGATACCATCTTCTGTACCAGCTACTTTAAAGTCCATGTCACCCAAGTGATCTTCATCACCTAAGATGTCAGTCAACACAGCAACGCGGTTACCTTCTTTGATCAAGCCCATTGCAATACCTGCAACGTGATTTTTCATTGGCACGCCAGCATCCATCAATGCCAAGCAGCCACCACATACTGATGCCATTGAGCTTGAACCGTTAGATTCTGTAATTTCAGAAACCACACGCATGGTGTAATCAAAATCTTCTTTCGCTGGCAGTGCAGCAACCAAAGCACGCTTTGCTAAACGGCCATGACCGATTTCACGACGTTTTGGTGTACCTACGCGGCCAGTTTCACCAGTTGCATACGGAGGCATGTTGTAATGCAGCATAAAACGGTCATTGTATTCACCTTGCAACGCATCAATGGTTTGCTCATCGCGGCCGGTACCTAAAGTAGCCACTACCAACGCTTGTGTTTCACCACGCGTAAATAGTGCTGAACCATGCGTACGTGGCAACACGCCAGTACGGATGCTTATAGGACGTACAGTGCGTGTATCACGGCCATCAATACGTGGCTCACCATTTAAAATTTGGCTACGTACAGTTTTGGCTTCTAAATTAAAGATTTCATTTTTAATTTTGTTCGCTTCTGAAGTTGAAGTTTCTTCAGTCACTAACTCAGCCAACACACGGTTGGTGATTTCTTCCAATTTAGCTGAGCGAGCGCCTTTAGCTTTAATTTGGAATGCGGCATTAATGTCAGCAGCAGCTAAGCCAGCTACTTTTTCAATCAATGCAGTATCTGGCTCTGGTGCAACCCAGTCCCAAGCATCTTTACCAGCTTCAGCTGTTAATTCGCTAATCAATTTAATCACTGCTTGCATTTGCTCGTGACCGTAAACCACAGCGCCTAGCATCACTTCTTCTGAAAGTTCTTTAGCTTCAGACTCAACCATCATTACAGCGCTTTCTGTTGCTGCAACCACCAAGTCAAGCTCAGTTTCTTCTAACTGTGCTTTAGTTGGGTTTAATACGTACTCATCATTGATATAACCAACACGTGCCGCACCTAGTGGACCATAGTATGGAATACCTGATAATGACATCGCTGCTGAAGCACCGATAATTGCAGGAATATCAGCATCGATTTCTGGATCTGATGACAACACAGTTGCCACTACTTGTACTTCGTTATAAAACGCTTCTGGGAACAGAGGACGTAATGGACGGTCGATTAAACGGCTAGTTAGGGTTTCCTTTTCTGAAGGACGGCCTTCGCGCTTGAAAAAACCTCCTGGGATTTTGCCCGCAGCATAGGTTTTTTCCATGTAATCAACAGTTAACGGGAAGAAGTCTTGACCTGCTTTAACTTCACGTTTGCTGGTAACGGCTACTAACACTACCGTATCACCGTAGCTCACCATCACCGCAGCATCTGCCTGGCGTGAGATTTCACCGGTTTCAAGGGTTAGCGTGTGTGCGCCGTATTGAATACTTTTAGTAACTTTATTAAACATTTATTTTCCTTTTTCAACAGACTGTTATTCACTACCCAATAACAATCTAACAATAAAAAAAGCCGATGCATATTGATGCTATCGGCTTTTTACAGCAATTATATAAGTGAAGCCAAAAAGCTAAGCACTTTTATAACTGTTACTTACGCAGACCTAAACGTTGAATCAATGTTTGATAACGGCTAGAGTCTTTACGTTTTAGGTAGTCTAACAAGCTACGACGTTGGCTAACTAAAGCTAATAAACCACGACGTGAGTGGTTGTCTTTTTTGTTAGATTTGAAGTGCTCTGTTAGATAGCTGATGCGGTTTGTTAGAAGTGCAACTTGCACTTCTGGGCTTGCCGTATCATTTGGTGCGCGTTGATATTCTGCAACGATTTTCGCGGTATCTTGTGCTGTAACTGCCATAACTTTTTCCTAAATTTAGAGGTTTTGCGTCAATACAAAAGTAGCCCAGAATCTGATTTAGATACCAACCCACAATTGCATTCATTTACATGAACCGCACATTATAGTGACAAGTTTGCAGCTTAACAAGTTATTTTAACAAACCGCCTCACTATATTACTTGTTGCATCAAGCGTTTAGGTGCAATTTTGCCATCACTTTGCTGCTCGCCTAAACCTAAAAACACATGGCGCTCATCATACAAGCGCAACAAACCAGCTGGCACCTTGCCACTTTGCCACACAGCTTGTCCCTGCATTAAATAGAAAGCGCTATCCGCGCCCAATACCAGCGCTGGCAAATCATCTACTGCCGTATCTGGCGCAGCTAATTTTGCCAAGCGCTCATCAGCGCTCAGCGCTTCAAACTCGGCCAAGGTGATGGCCTGAGCAATGTCATAGCCTGCGGTATAGGTTCTGCGTAAGCCGATTAGATGCGCACCACAGTCTAGGCTGGCGCCAATATCCTCCGCCAGCGTACGAATATAGGTACCCTTACTGCAAGATACTTCAATTTCTGCAACATCCTCTGCAAAACTAAGCACCTTGATGGCATGGATATTAACGGTACGCACTTTACGCTCAATTTCTATACCCTCACGCGCGTATTCATACAAAGCTTTGCCTTCATGCTTTAAGGCCGAATACATAGGAGGGGTTTGATTAATGACACCAACAAACGGTAGGCACGCATGGCTAAACTGTGCTGCGCTAACCTGCACGAGCGCTTGTTTCAGCACTTCACCTTCAGCATCACCAGTAGTGGTGGTGATGCCTAATTTAATGGTTGCGTGATAAGTTTTGTCTGCATCGGTGAGGTAGTGCGCAAACTTGGTGGCTTCGCCAAAACAAAGTGGTAACAAACCTGTAGCTAAAGGGTCTAGTGTACCGGTGTGACCAGCTTTTGCCGCCTGCAGCAGCCACTTCACCCGCTGCAAGGCTTGGTTAGAAGAAAAACCCAAAGGCTTATCTAATAACAAAATACCATTGATATTTTTTTTGACTCTTTTGAATTGCAAAGGGAGGTTAACTCTAAGAAGTTAAGTCTTGGTTTTATCTGAAGCAATCGCCTCATCAATCAACTTAGACATCATCATGCCGTTATCGATGGACGCATCATACACAAAGTGCAACTGTGGCACTGTGCGCAACAACATGCGCTTTGCGAGCTGTGTACGCAAAAACCCAGCAGACTTTTCCAAGCCTTGCTGCGTACTATCACTCTGCTTTGCAGCACTATAAAAAATCTTAGCATGCGCCATGTCACCCGTTACCTCAACTGCGGTTACAGTGACCATGCCAACACGCGGGTCTTTAATTTCAAACATCAGCAAGTCTGCGATTTCGCGCTGCATTTGTTCAGCCACACGGTGACTACGTGAAAAATCTTTTGCCATTCTAATCCTAAAAGTGCTGATATATGACCTGCCGCATATCACTGCTCGCAAGCCATACATCAAACACTGGGTAAGCGCTTATAGCGTACGCGCTACTTCAATCATCTCGTAAACTTCCAAGATATCACCAACTTCGATATCGTTGTAGCCCTTCAATGACAGACCGCACTCGAAATTGTTTTTAACTTCTTTAACGTCATCTTTAAAGCGTTTGAGTGAATCTAACTCGCCAGTATGTACGATCACGTTATTACGCAAGATACGTACTTTAGAGTTACGTTTAATCATACCGTCTTGTACATAGCAACCAGCAATCGCACCAATCTTAGAAATACGGAATACTTCACGTACCTCTACAGTACCAATCATGCTCTCTTTTTGCTCTGGTGCCAACATGCCGCCAAGCGCCGCTTTGATTTCGTCTACTGCTTCATAAATAATGTTGTAGTAACGTACATCCACACCTAAAGTATCAATCAATTTACGTGCGCCTGAGTCAGCACGTACACTGAAACCAATCAACACAGCTTTAGAAGCTGCAGCCAAGTTCACATCTGACTCACTGATTGCACCCACGCCGGTGTGAATAATATTGACTTTCACTTCGCTGGTAGATAGTTTTTGCAAGCTGGTTGCCAATGCTTCGTATGAACCCTGTACATCTGACTTGATAATCAAACCTAGTGTTTGCACTTCGCCTGATTCCATTTGCTCGAACATGTTTTCCAGTTTCGCCGCTTGCTGTTTAGCAAGCTTCACATCACGGTATTTACCTTGACGGAACAATGCAATTTCACGTGCTTTGCGCTCGTCATTTAATACGATTACTTCTTCACCCGCGCTAGGCACGTCAGACAAACCTAGAATTTCCACTGGCATAGATGGGCCAGCTTCTTGAATATCTTTACCGGTTTCATCTAACATCGCACGTACTTTACCAAAAGTAGTGCCAGCGAGAATCATATCGCCACGCTTCAACGTACCAGACTGCACTAGAATAGTTGCCACTGAACCGCGGCCTTTATCCAGACGCCCCTCAATCACCAAGCCTTTGGCCGGTGTATTTTTAGGTGCTTTCAACTCCAACACTTCAGCCTGCAACAACACTGCCTCTAGCAAGTCATCAATCCCTTGACCAGTTTTAGCTGATACAGCACGGAACATAGTGTCGCCACCAAAGTCCTCAGGCACCACCTCTTGGCTCACCAACTCCATTTTTACACGTTCAGGATCGGCATCCGGTTTATCAATTTTATTGATCGCTACCACAATCGGCACACCCGCCGCTTTAGCATGGTGAATCGCTTCGATGGTTTGCGGCATCACGCCGTCATCAGCTGACACCACTAGAATCACAATATCCGTCGCTTTAGCACCACGCGCACGCATCGCAGTAAACGCTTCATGGCCTGGAGTATCTAGGAATGTCACCATGCCGCTAGGGGTTTCTACGTGATAAGCACCAATATGCTGCGTAATACCGCCAGCCTCACCAGTTGCCACACGGCTACGGCGAATGTAATCCAATAATGATGTTTTACCATGGTCTACGTGACCCATTACCGTAACAACAGGTGGACGTGTTTCCATGACCGCTTCAGCATGTTCAGCTTCTTCGATAAACGCATCCGGATCATTTGGTGCTGCAGCTTGGGCTTTATGGCCCATTTCTTCCACAATGATAATCGCAGTTTCTTGGTCCAATACTTGGTTGATGGTTACCATCATACCCATGCCCATCAGCGTTTTAATCACTTCGCCTGACTTCACTGACATTTTGTGAGCCAAATCAGCTACCGTAATCGTTTCTGGCACTAACACTTCATACACCAATGGCTCGGTTGGCGCGGTAAATGCATGCTGCTGATCATCATCGTGATGCTTACCGCCTTTGCCTTTCGGCGCACGCCAGCCGGTTTTACCGCTCGTTACATCACCACGTGTTTTTAATCCACGTTTTTTGTTTTCGGCATCGGTCCACTCTTTATTATTACCTTTACCTTTTTTCGCATCTTTCACACCTGGTTTTTCAGCGCCTTCTTTTGCCGCAGGTTTATGCAAGGTACCTTCTGAAAGTTTAGCTGCTTTAGCTTTGGCAGCTTCTGCTTCTGCCAACTTTCTCGCCTCTTCGTCTAAACGACGTTGTGCTAATTCTTCTTTTTTGCGCTTATCTTCTGCTTGCAATGCTAACAAGGTAGCATGGCGCTTAGCCTCTTGCTCACGCAAGGCAATTTCTTCTGCACCAAGCAAATCTTTGCGACTAATGGTTTGCTGCCTAACCACAACCTTCTCTGGCTCCGCCACAGGCTCAGCTGGCGCTTCAGCCACTACTGGCGCAGCAACTTCAGGCTCAGGCTCAACCACCGGCGCTACCTGGGCTTCAACCACGACCGGCTCAGGCTCAGCAACTGGCGCTTCAACCACTGGTGCTGGCACTTCAACGGGAGCCTCAACAGCTGCTTCAACTACCACATCTTCAACAACATCCTCTTCTAGCAGGTCAGCATCTTCGCGCTGTTCAATCACGCGTTTCTTACGTACTTCCACTTGAATGGTACGGGCTTTACCGCTGTTATCGGTTTTTTTAATTTCCGTGCTAGATTTGCGTGTGAGGGTAATTTTGTTTTTAGGAGCAAGCGTGCCGTGCTCTTTACGCAAATGATCTAGCAATGCCGCTTTATCATGTTCACTTAACTCATCTTCTGCGCTTGTTTTATGCACGCCAGCACTTTTAAGCTGTTCTAATAACAATGCCGTCGGCAGCTTTAATTCGCCAGCAAATTGTTCTACGGTTGTTTGTGCCATCTTGTTGCTCCAGTATTCTTCTTCCTAAGCTTTATTGCCTAGCGTTACCACTCATTATTACTACGCTTTAGTTCGGCCAAACTGAATTGACCGACTCTATAAAGCGCTACATTTGAAATTACTTAAACCGTACTATTTAAACCAAGGTGCACGAGCTGTCATGATTAGTGTTTTCGCGCGCTCTTCGTCCATGTTAGTTAACTCAACCAGCTCATCAATTGCCAACTCAGCTAAATCATCCATGGTTGAGATGCCTTTTGCCGCTAGTTGATGTGCAGTCGCATCATCCATACCTTCTAGCGTTAACAAGTCTTCAGCAGCCTCTTCAACTTTCTCTTCTTTGGCAATCGCTTCTGTCAACAATGCAGCACGAGCACGCTTGCGCAACTCTTCTACAGTATCTTCATCAAAAGCTTCAATTTGGTTCATTTCTGCTAGTGGTACATAAGCGATTTCCTCTAATGTACTAAAGCCTTCTTGCACCAGAATTTCAGCCACCTCCTCATCAACGTCTAGTTTTTCCATAAACAATTGACTAACACCAGCGTACTCTTCTTGATTCTTCTGTGCAGCTTGATCAACTGTCAAGATATTCAATGTCCAGCCGGTCAACTCTGAAGCCAAACGCACGTTTTGACCGCTACGGCCAATCGCTAACGCTAATTGCTCTTCTTCTACCACCACATCCATGCTGTGCGCATCTTCATCGACAACGATGCTAGAAACTTCAGCTGGCGACATTGCGTTAATTACAAACTGTGCCGGCTCCATGCTCCATAACACGATATCCACACGCTCACCAGCTAACTCGCCAGTTACTGCCTGTACACGTGAACCACGCATACCCACACAAGTACCCACTGGGTCTAGGCGCTGATCATTGCTCTTAACAGCAATTTTTGAACGCAAACCAGGGTCACGGGCTGCAGAGCGAATCTCTAACAAACCCTCTTCAATCTCAGGCACTTCCAACTCAAACAAGCGCACCAAGAACTCAGGGATAATTCTAGACAAGATTAATTGAGGACCACGACCACTGCGCTCGATACGTAATAAGTAAGCACGCACACGGTCACCCACACGTAAATTCTCTTTTGGAATCATTTGCTCACGCGGCAATAATGACTCGATACGACCTACTTCAATGATCGCATTACCTTTTTCCATGCGCTTGATTACACCGGTCACCAGCTTCTCATCACGCGCCAAGAAGTCTTGCAAGATTTGCTCGCGCTCAGCTTCACGTACTTTTTGCAAAATAACTTGTTTAGCAGCTTGTGCGCCAATACGGCCGAACTCAAGGTTTTCTAAAGGCTCTTCGTAATAATCGCCGATAGTTAAACCTTTAGAGCGATCATCTTCTTCATCGATTTGATAAGCCGAATTTTCCAACAAGTCATAATCCACGTACTGCCAGCGTCTAAAAGTTTGGTACTCACCAGACTCACGATCAATAGCAACACGCACATCGGCGTCATCGTGATGTTTTTTCTTTGTAGCCGAAGCCAAAGCAAGCTCTAGCGCGGTAAATATAACGCTTTTATCAACGTTCTTTTCATGCGCTAAGGCATCTACCAACAGTAAAATTTCACGACTCATTTTCAATCTCCGACTATATATTGCAGCTTAACTGCCTTATTTATTAAATTCTTACAATACAAACACTTGCATTTAAAACACTGGGTTTAACCGTGCCTTATCAATATTACTGAGCGCCATTTTGTAGGTAATGCCTTCAAAATCCAGCATCAAATGCCCATCTTCAACGCCTTTAATCAACCCTAAAAAGGTCTTTCTCGGCAGTGTTGTTTCTGTTGCGTTAGGACCTTCATCTTTGATACCAACGCGCAACTTGATAGACACGCGCTCACCTATAAACCTTAGGTAGTCAGACTCTTTTTTCAATACGCGGTCCATACCTGGAGACGACACTTCCAAGCGGTCATAATCAATTTCATGCTCAACCGCCAGCAAGTTACCCAACTGGTTACTTACTAGTACGCAGTCATCAATGTTCACGCTGTCTTTGCTATCAGCAGGATTTTGCTTATCAATAAACACACGCAACAATTTGCCTCGATTAGAAATCTCTAAATCCACAAGCTCATAGCCTAGCTGGCTTACTGATTTTTCTATTAACGTTTGCAAATCCTGCATAAATCGATCCTTCACTTTCACTGCACAATCTGCGCGCGCATACCGAATGCATGCGCAGATTGCAGAAACAAAAAATGGGCACAAAGCCCATCAAAAAATTCATCCGCATTATACCAATCAATTCAATGAATTGGAAACACTACAGTTAATAAAGTGTGGTTTTTGTGCTTTTTGTATGAATTACCCTCTTATATTCTTTTTAGTTATAAATTTATGACAATTAATTATTTTTAATTATTAAATGGTTTATTTATAGTGCGTACTTTCTTACTTATTAAGTAGTTATAGCGCAGATGCCAAGCAACCAGACAACTAAAACTGTTACACAAGAAATTTTACGTGTAGTGCAAGAGCTCAGTAGTGGCACTGGATTTGGATCGGTAGAGATCACCGTACACGGAGGGCGTGTGACATTTATCGAAAAGCGCGAGAGATTAAGATTTAACCACACTTCAGTCTCAGGAAACATTAGCAAACTTTCGTAACTGCACCAGCAGGCAATAAAACTATTAATTAAAACCATTAATTTAGATTAGCTGACCAGTTAACTGGAAGTTTGACTCAGGAGATTTAGCATGCAATTCCAATATTCAAAATTTGCCGTCGCACTATTATCAGCAGGCATCTTATCATCACCAGCCATTGCTAACGCAAATGATAGCAATGAGCTTGAAGAGCTACGCGCTTTAGTTCAAGAGCTTAGCCAAAAAGTAAAAGTTATTGAACGAAAAGATGAAATCAATGAAGAGGCTGCAGTAGCAGCTAAAAAAGAAACCCCTGTTGTAAAAGCGAGTGCTAATGGATTTGGCCTAGAG
>NZ_DASWWA010000005.1:0-116901 GCF_036401095.1 Methylotenera sp. | reverse complement strand
AGGTGCGCATTATACAGAGCTTTTACCGCTCGTCAACCTTAATTTCGTAATATTTACTAATTAAAATTAACCGTACTTTTTACTGCGCCTTCTACTACTTTTCGCTAACAGTGTTTCGTCAGCGAGGTGCGCATTCTACAGAGGTTTTAAATCTCGTCAACAGTAATTTTGAAATAAATCTAATTAATATTGAATATAGTTTTTACGGCACTTTTTTATTACTTTTACTACTTGTTTTTACTGCTAATCGCTAACAGTGTTCGTTAGCGAAGGCGCGCATTCTACAGGGCTAAACAATTTGGTCAACCCCAAATTCAGCCCGTTACAAAATTGTTACATTTGCAAACTTACGCTTACCAACCTGAGCAACAATGGTACTACCCTTGTTCAACATAAAGGCTTTATCAGACACCTTTTCGCCACCCAACTTCACGCCGCCTTGCTCAATGGCTCGAAACGCTTCTGAGGTGCTAACAACCAAACCAGCCAATTTAAGCAACTGCGCAATACCTACTTGCTCAGCATCAATCGTCACTGTCACTTCTGGCACATCATCAGGAATGCCGCCTTTTGAGCGCGTTTGGAAATCAGCGAGGGCTTTTTCTGCATCTGCTTGCGAGTGAAAGCGCGTCACGATCTCTTGTGCGAAACGCACTTTAATATCGCGTGGGTTGCTACCTGCGGCTACATCTGCTTTCCATTGCGCAATAGCTTCTAGTGACTCAAATGAGAGCAACTCTATATAACGCCACATCAACTCATCTGATATCGACATGATTTTAGCGAAGATGATTTCTGGCGCCTCTGCGATACCTATATAGTTACCTAACGATTTAGACATTTTATTGACGCCATCTAAACCTTCTAACAAAGGCATAGTAAGCACGCATTGCGGACTCTGCCCCGCTTGCTTTTGCAATTCGCGCCCCATGAGCAAGTTAAATTTCTGGTCGGTGCCACCCAATTCCACATCTGCATTTAGCGCAACAGAGTCGTAGCCCTGCAACAAAGGATAGAGAAACTCATGAATCGCAATCGGCTGATTACCTTTAAAGCGCTTAGAGAAATCGTCACGCTCCAGCATGCGTGCCACAGTATGGCTAGCCGCCAATTTGAGCATACCAGCAGCCCCAAGCTCAGTGAGCCATTTTGAGTTGAATACCACCTCGGTTTGTTCAGGTTTAAGTATCTTAAAAACCTGCGCCGTATAGGACTTTGCATTCTCCTGCACTTGCTCGGCAGTCAGTGGTGGACGCGTTGCACTCTTACCGGTAGGATCACCGATCATACCGGTGAAATCACCAATCAAGAACAGCACAGTGTGCCCGAGCTCCTGAAACTGACGCAGCTTATTAATAAGTACGGTATGTCCAAGATGCAAATCTGGCGCTGTTGGGTCAAAACCCGCCTTAATTTTTAATGGCTGACCCTTTTTTAGCTTTTCAATTAACTCGGCTTCGATTAACAATTCATCTGCGCCACGTTTAATCACCGCAAGCTGTTGGCTGATTTCAATATTCACGTTTTAACGTCCTTAAACTCTATGGTTTTTTTACCGCTAGTTTATTTGTATAAACTTAATTTTCTGTTAGTATCAAGAGCTGAAATAATTAAGTAAAGGTTAGCCCGTGGATATTAACGAGCCCAATCATCACCAATCACCCCAAAACTCTATTTTAACGCAAAACGCCAATAAAGCTGAACGCAAGCAACAACGCTTATCAGAGCGTAAATTTAAGCTGCGCTGGGTATTGGCAATTTCATGCTTACCATTGTTTGGCATTTACACCGCGTTTGGTATTGCACCGCAAACAATCACAACTAATATTGCGACCTCTATGGTCGTTGAAGAAGTAGCCCTGCCGGCACTTGAGCAAGCTTTAGATGCTGATGCCAACCTAACTGAGAAGTTTTGGTATAAAGATTACGTACGCAGAGACGACACGCTACAAAGCGTATTAGCCAGACTCAACATCCGCAATCGCGATGCATTAGAATTTATTCGCACCGACAGCGTTGCTAGTGAAATTGCACGCTCCATCATTCCGGGTCGTCAAGTAAAGGCAGAGACTGATGCAGATGGCAACTTGTTTCACTTTGAATACCAAGTCAGTGCTGACGCGTTTCTAACAGTAACTAAAACTGATGATGGCTATACAGCCAAGCAAGATGATCGCATGCTTGAAGTGCGCCCTGTATTAAAATCGGCAAAGATTACCAGCTCACTATTTGGTGCAACAGATGCGGCCAACATCCCAGACAATATTGCAATCCAGCTCGCAGATATTTTTGAAAGTGAAATTAACTTTCATACTGATTTACGCCGTGGCGATCACTTCAATGTGATTTATGAAGGCAGCTATGACCAGGGTGAGCTGATTAAAGTAGGCGAAGTACTGGCAGCTGAGTTTGTAAATGACGGCAAGGTATACCGCGCAGTCGGTTTCCGCGATAGCAACAATCAAATGCAATACTACACACCTGAAGGTAAAAGCACGCATAAATCGTTTTTACGTTCGCCTTTGGAGTTTAGCCGCGTAAGTTCTGGCTTTAGCGTTGCTAGATTTCACCCGGTTTTACAAAGAATGCGCGCACATAAAGGCGTAGACTTTGCCGCACCTACTGGCACTCGTATTAAAGCATCTGCTGATGCTGTGGTTGATTTTGTAGGGCAAAAAGGCGGTTACGGCAACGTAATCATCCTGAAACATGCAAATGGCGTAAGTACACTATATGGTCACCTTTCACGCTTTGCACCAGAGTTGCGCCGTGGCTCAAAAATCACACAAGGTCAGATGATAGGATTTGTTGGCATGTCGGGCGTGGCAACAGGTCCGCATTTGCACTATGAGTTCTTGATCAATGGTCAGCACCAGGACCCTATGAAA
This sequence comes from Methylotenera sp., assembly GCF_036401095.1. Classification (GTDB taxonomy): domain Bacteria; phylum Pseudomonadota; class Gammaproteobacteria; order Burkholderiales; family Methylophilaceae; genus Methylotenera. The sequence continues at coordinate 114,013 of NZ_DASWWA010000005.1, read as the reverse complement.
GTTGCATTACCTAAAACCAATATCATTCAAGGTAGCAACAAGGCTAAATTTGAAGCGATCAGCGGCCAAATGACCGCTCAGCTCAGATTACTAGGCACCAGCAATATTGCAGCCTTAGAATAATTAGCACTCACATCACCATCATGGCTAGCGAGCTTTTTATCGGCTTAATGTCGGGTACTAGCCTAGATGGGGTGGACGCTGCCCTAGTTACGTTCGACCATACACAGCAACCACAGCTGCTTAAAACGCATTTTCTGCCTTATCCTGCAGATTTACGCACGCAGATTCTCGCTTTACAACACCCCACCACAAACGAACTAGAAACAACCGCTCGCATGGGTAACACCCTTGCCTATTTATATGCAGACGCAGTCAATGCCCTGCTTGCTGCCGCACAAGTGGGCGCAGGTGAAGTCACCGCGATAGGCTGCCACGGTCAAACCATCAGACACCGCCCAGAGCTGGGCTTTACCATGCAAATTGGCAATGCAGCTTTACTGAGCGAACTGACCGGCATCACCGTAGTGAGCGACTTCAGGAGTAGAGACATTGCTGCTAATGGCCAGGGGGCACCCTTAGTACCGGCATTTCATCAGGATGTTTTTAGCAGCAAAATTCACAATCGCGCCATTATCAATATCGGCGGAATTGCCAATATTACGTATCTTAGTAAGGCTGGTGATGTATTTGGCTTTGACTCTGGCCCTGGCAACATGCTGCTCGATGCATGGATTAAACAACACTTAGGCTTAGACTACGACGCAGACGGCCAATGGGCTAGCACAGGTAACACTATTGACCCACTGCTCGCCGCGATGCTGAACGAACCCTACTTTGCTGCCGCACCACCAAAAAGCACAGGCCGTGATCTATTTAATACAGCCTGGCTAAATCATTACCTAAACGAATCACAGCACGCAGCGCACGATGTTGCACGCACCTTAGTGGCGCTGAGTGCGCATTCTATTGCCAACGCCATCGACCAACACTGCGGCCAAGTCGATGAAATATACCTGTGTGGCGGCGGCGCAAAGAACAAACTTTTGCAGCGCGAGTTGCAATCACTCATGGATACAACCAGCATAGCAACCACAGATCAGCTCGGCATGGGTGTTGATTGGGTTGAGGCAATTGCCTTTGCATGGCTGGCAAAGAAATGTATCACCAAACAAACGGCCAACCTGCCGCAAGTGACTGGCGCCAAAGGCCTACGCATTTTAGGTGCGATTTACCAAGCTTAGTTAAGCTTTTAACATTCATCTGCTCGCCTTGATAAAGTATAATCACAATCAATGATGATTAGAACTGCAAAAACACCATGAAAAACAACACAAGTACCGCAACACTCAGCTTTGAAAATGGTAAATCTCCAATTGAGTTACCTATACTTTCAGGATCACTTGGCAATGATGTGATTGACATCCGCAGCTTAGGCAAGCATGGCGTATATACTTACGACCCAGGCTTCATGTCTACCGCCGCCTGCAACTCCAACATTACCTTTATTGATGGCGAACAAGGCTTACTGTATCACCGTGGCTACCCGATTGAAGAGTTGGCCGAGCACTGTGACTACTTAGAGGTTGCTTACTTGTTAATGCACGGCGAACTGCCAAATGCCACGGAAAAAAAGCAATTTACCGATACCATTACCGGTAGCACCATGTTGCATGATCAACTCAGCAATATTTTCCGCGGCTTCAGACGTGACGCACACCCGATGGCCGTGATGGTGGGCGTAGTTGGCTCACTCTCTGCCTTCTATTTTGATTCAATGGACATTCTTAACCCGAAGCATCGCGAAATATCGGCGCACCGCTTACTGGCTAAAGTACCAACCATTGCTGCCTGGAGCTACAAGTACAACATAGGCCAGCCATTCATGTATCCGCAGAACCATCTAAATTATGCGGAAAACTTTATGTACATGATGTTTGCTACTCCTTGTGAGCAATATGTACCTAACCCTGTATTGGCAAAAGCGTTTGAACGCATTTTAATCTTGCATGCTGACCACGAGCAAAACGCATCGACATCGACAGTACGACTAGTAGGCTCTAGCGGTGCCAACCCATTTGCATGTATCTCTGCAGGCATCGCATCACTATGGGGGCCTGCACACGGCGGTGCAAACGAAGCAACGCTGAACATGCTGGAAGAAATTGGCGACGTGTCACGTATCGGTGAATTTATTAACCGCGCTAAAGACAAATCAGACAGTTTCAGACTCATGGGCTTTGGTCACCGTGTTTATCGCAACATGGATCCAAGAGCCGCCATCATGAGAAAAACATGTCATGAAGTATTGGATGTGTTGGGGCTTAATAATGACCCTATGTTCAAACTAGCATTAGCCCTAGAGAAGATTGCACTAGAAGACGAATACTTTGTGTCGCGCAAACTCTACCCTAACGTAGACTTCTACAGCGGCATTGTGATGCGTGCGATGGGTATTCCTAATAGTATGTTTACCGCTATCTTTGCACTTGCCAGAACAGCAGGCTGGATTGCACAATGGTCTGAAATGCATTCTGACCCAGAAGCTAAAATTGGCAGGCCGCGTCAGCTTTACACTGGCTCAGCAAAACGTCCATTTGTAGAGTTAAATAAAAGGTAGGAACAACGTTAGGTGCAGCATAGCAGTCAGGCTAGAGCTGGGTTGCACCTAATTTAACGGAAAGCTATTTTAGTTGGCGCCTAATTAAACATAACCCAACTTAATCTGCCACAGCTAGCGCATCAAGTCTGTTTTATCTCCAACCATGCAACGACATATGCTGGCAGTTAATAGCAAAACACGCTTTGCTAATCGAATACTTAACCTCCAAGCACTCAAATTAACACAAGCGTGTCATTGTCAATTTAGCAAAGCTAAACTGCGCTAAACTTTAAACTGAGAAAGATGAACCACAACCACAAGTTGTTTGTGCATTTGGGTTACGAATCACAAATTGTGAACCCTGTAGGCTATCTTGGTAATCAATCTCTGCACCCATCAAGTACTGTAAGCTCATCGGATCGATCAACAATGTCACGCTGTCTTTTTGCACTTGAGTGTCATCGTCATTCACTTCTTCTTCAAACGTAAAGCCGTATTGAAAACCTGAACAACCGCCACCGCTAACAAAAACACGTAACTTAAGATCTGGCGAACCTTCCTCTTCAATTAACTCTTTTACCTTTTTAGCCGCATTATCGGTAAAAACTAAAGGTGAAGGAATGTCTAATTCCTGAACTTCTGCAACTGTACTCATGGTGTACTCCTAAAATTTCAATTAAATATCTTTGTTAATATGCGACCTAACGCACTGAATTTCAATAGCAAAAGCCTGTCATTACCAGCTTATTCTGCATTATCATCCAAATAAACCAATTTTCCCTCAATCACGGCACCGGTATGCATCTCTAAGGTGTTGTAATAAACATCACCCGTCACACGTGCTTTGGTTTGCAACTCGATAAACTGCGCAGCCTTCACTGGGCCAATCACGGTACCATTTACTACAACCTTAGATGCAGTAATGGCACCCTCAATACGGCCTAACTCACTAAGTATTAGTGTGCTTGGCTGGTCATTAGGTTCAGCCACGGTGCCAATTACTGTGCCATCAACGCGCAAACCACCTGCGAAATTAATGTTACCTTCCACCCGAGTGCCAACACCAATCAAGGTATCAATGGTGTTTTGCACGCGGTTACTTTTTTTAAAAAACATCGTAAATCCTCTAAACTTTGATAGCTAACTCATTCATAGACTACTACGCATGGTACTGCCATAAAAAGTAAGTACGATTACCTTTTACTGTTGGTCATATTCTTATAAAAAGCTAAATCCTCTTTAATATGAATATTTTCATCTTGAACTTCACGCAACTCTTTAGTTAAAACAGTCTGTGCGGCCTGCTCAATCTGCAACTGCCGCTCTACTTGTATTACCTTGGTATTCAAGGCCTGATTATCAAGCATAGTCTGACGCAAACTCTCACTGCCTGTTGCATACTGCCAGTAGGCGACAGCATAACCCAGCCCAACAAACACAAAAGCTGTGCCAGTCTGAAAGTACCACGGGCGCTTGGACCTGACTGCTACCTGCTTAGCAGTTAACCCAAAATGACGGCGAATTCTACGACGAACTGGTTTCATTCAGTTAAGGCAACAAGGGTAAAACTTCTAGACCGCTGCGCTCATCAAATCCAAACATGATGTTCATATTCTGTACGGCCTGACCAGCAGCCCCTTTTACTAAGTTATCCTGCACTACTACCAAGGTTAAATAGCCTGCAGCCTCCTGCTTGTGCAAGGCGATACGCAATTGATTAGAGCCGCGCACTGAGCGCGTTTCTGGCAATGCGCCAGCTGGCATTACATCCACAAAACGCTCGTGTTGGTAACGCAACTCATACAAAGCCTGCAAATCTACAGCTTTAGCGGCATCAGTCAGTTTAACGTAAATTGTAGAAAGCATGCCACGTATCATCGGAATTAAATGTGGCACAAAAATAAACTGAACCTCAGCATTTGCCAACTGCGTAAGCTGCGCATGAATCTCAGGATGATGACGGTGCCCAGCCACGCCATATGCCTTCATACTATCGCTGGATTCCGCAAACAAAGTTGCAACTTCTGCTTTTCTGCCGGCACCAGACACGCCAGACTTAGCATCAGCCACAATCGGTGCAGAAAAATCAATATAACCCTTCTCTAACAGAGGCGCTAAACCTAGTAGCACTGTGGTTGGATAACATCCTGGGTTACCAATCACCTTAGCCGACTTAATATGGTCTCGATTAAGCTCAGGGATACCATACACAGCCTCACTTAGCACATCCGGGCAGCTATGCGGCATTTTGTACCATTTTTCAAACACAGAGGTATCTTGCAAACGGAAGTCTGCTGCAAGGTCAATCACCTTAACATTAGCATCCAGCAGTGCTTGTGCCTGACTCATAGCCACGCCATGTGGAGTAGCAAAAAATACCACATCACATGCGCTCAAGTTTGCAGTAGCAGGATCAGAAAATGCTAAATCAATATAGCCACGTAAACTAGGGAACATATCAGCAACAGGTAGGCCAGCATCACCTCGCGAGGTTATGGCCGTTAACTCCACTTGTGGATGTAGTGCCAATAGACGTAACAACTCAACACCGGTATATCCGGTGCCGCCAACAATCCCTACTTTTATCTTTTTCGATGCCATGTTGTTTATATTCATTTACCAAGTGTTCTGATTATAAGCGCTCTATCTTTTTCATCCAATAAAAAAGGCCGCCAAAGCGACCTTTTTCCAATCCAACCGCCTGATTAGCGTTTAGAGAATTGTTTACGACGACGTGCTTTGCGTAGACCAACTTTTTTACGCTCAACTTCACGTGCATCACGTGTTACATAACCAGCGTGTGACAATGCACTTTTCAGTGTAGCGTCAAAGTCGATTAACGCACGTGTAATACCGTGACGAACTGCACCAGCTTGACCAGACTCACCGCCACCGATTACGTTAACCATGATGTCGAAGCTAGCTGTGTTGTTTGTTAACTCTAAAGGTTGACGCAAAATCATGCGTGAAGTCACGCGTGAGAAGTATTCATCAACTGGCTTGTCATTAACAATGATATTGCCTTTACCTGATTTCAAGAACACGCGCGCTACTGAACTTTTGCGGCGGCCTGTACCGTAGTTATATTTACCGATCATTTTTTATCCTTAGATGGTCAATGGTTGCGGTTGTTGTGCCGCATGGTCATGCTCACTACCTGCATAAACCTTCATTTTTTTGATCATTGCATAGCCTAAAGGACCTTTAGGCAACATGCCTTTAACCGCTTTTTCTAAAGCGCGACCTGGGAAACGGTCTTGCATTTTAGAGAATGTTGTTGTTGTGATACCACCTGGATAACCAGAGTGACGGTGGTAAAGCTTACCATCCGCTTTATTACCAGTTACTTTTAATTTGTCGGCATTAATAACAACTATATAATCACCTGTATCAACGTGAGGCGTATAAATTGTTTTATGTTTGCCGCGTAAACGGTGTGCAATTGCGCTAGCTAGACGGCCTAGCACTAGGTCTGTGGCATCAACCACAAACCAATCGCGCTTCACTTCGTGTGATTTTGCTGAAAAGGTTTTCATCGTGTTACCAATACTATGAGCTAAAAAAATTAAGAGGCGGATTTTATGCTAAATAAATACGTCTTGTCAAACAGTATTATGCTGTTCTTGAGATATTTTTAAGTTTATTGCTGACTTACAGCAATATGTTTAGCGCCATATCAAACAACTCGCATCCATATATTGCTTGATATTCATACCAATACTTATGTTGGCATGAGTTGTGCTTTTTGTTATGGTAGTGTTACATTGCCTTATAAGCGCTTTACCATAGTATGTCTGCACAAACGAGATTCTAACAGACCAGCTTAACAATGCAATAAAAATTAGCATAACAATTTGAAAACAAACAAATTTTGAGATTATTCATACCCCTTATTTTAGCCTTATACGCCAACGCGAGCTTCGCGCTAGGCCTTGGCGAAGCTACGCTTAAATCGTATCTGGGTGAATCACTCATTGTTAAACTAAATGTCACTGACGTTGAAAAGTCGCCAGATGCCAGCTGTTTTACAGTTTCAGACACCAACGACACACCTGCTTTTAAAAGAGCATTTTCTACACTAAGCACGCAAAAAGATGGTTTTTTACTCACTATCACTACGCAATCGGTGATTACAGAGCCAATTCTTAGTTTACGCGTTTCTTACCACTGCGAACCACAGCTGCACCGCGACTACGTTTTATTATTAGACCCAGCATCTATCAGCAGCGAAACTTCAGGCAGCAATGTCACCGCCAATCCAACCAGCACAGCGGAAAAGCCAGTAAGCCGCAAAACCAAACCCTCTAGCAGCGCAGATAACAGCACAGCTGCCAGCGATGCGGACAGCTATATGCCGCCCAAGCCAAAACGTAAGCTAAAAAAACGCCAAGCTAATGCAGCATCCAGCGCTGATGAAAAAATCATGGAAGCCTACGTAGGCAAGCCACAAAATGCCGCAAAACCAGCACTGCCGGCAAGCACAGCTAGTATCGGGCAACCTGCACCGGCTAAACCAGACACCTCTAGCAAGCCGTATTTAAGTATTTCTGGTGGCAGCTTGGCATCGGACACCTCTGCGGGACAACATAACCTCAGCCTGCAGTTTGAAACGCAAATCGACCTTAATCGCGCACCGCCGAGCAACCCACCTAGCAGCATCGATTTGCAGGATGAAGCGACCGTGATGTCGAATCGACTGGCTCATTTAGAAAAGCAGATTATGAGCCTGCAAACACAAAATACGCAGTTAAGAAACGAAGCAGCACAAGCAAAAAATTCATTAGCCGAACAGCAATCTAGCTGGCTCAACTACCTATGGATAGTCGTTGCAGCCGTACTTGGATTAGCTGCGCTTGAATGGCTACGCCGTATCATCATTACTAAACGTATGCTCAAGCAAGAGCAGCATTGGTTTGACGGAGATGAAAACGCCAATAGCGAACAAGCATCCTTTGCCGCCACGACCTCACCAAGCGCTGATTATAAAGCGAGCAAACAGAATACATTCTCAGATAGCTTTCTTGACGATGAAACTGACGATGAGTACGCTAAAACTACGCCATCCAAGGCAGGCATATTATCGCCAGCGGAACATGTAAGTGATGAACACGACAGCATTATCGACAACGCAGATGTTTTTATAGAGCACGAACGCCCATTATTAGCCATTCAGTTACTGCAAAACCATTTAAATGATTTTCCGGCTGAGTCACCCAAAATCTGGCTAAAGCTACTCTCGCTGATTGCCAAAGAAGGGACGGAAGCGGAGTATGAGGCAGCCGTGATTGAAGCCAACAAACACTTTAATATCAAAGCACCGAATTTTGCAGACGCGAATCATGAAGACAATTCTTCAATTGAAGAATACGCAAATATTGTTGCCAGACTTGAGGGGGTTTGGGGCTCACCATTTGCCGTTAAATTTTTAAATGACTTGATTTACGATCAATACGCGCAACCAGCTGAAGGCTTCTCGCCCAACAACTTTGAAGAGCTATTCTTCCTGAAAAGAATCGCCGAGCTGCTTAACACGGGCATTTCAGCCAGTCAGCACACCTTGTATCGCAGCGCCCCGGCTAAAGCAGAGAGCCCACATAGCAACCCTGCGCCGAGCAGTTTAGATAACGCCGTGTTTAACAGTGTTGCGTTTAGTGATGATATTTCTTCTGACACAGACACGCAAAACGAAACTACGGAAAAACCGAAAACCAATACAATCAGCGATGAAGACTTCACTGTTGCGCCATTCCCAGAAATGCCGGAACAAGCTGTATGGAGCAGACCTACGCAGGAAGAAATGAACGCACAATTCGCGAACTCGCCCTTTCAAAAAGTACCTTCTTACGAAGTAGATATGCTCGCAGACTTTGATGACCACATTGAGGTTGTTGTTCCGACCTTTGATGAAGACATCGATACTACATCTGCAAGTGAGCAACCTACGGCTCCTGCGCTGTTAAACAACGCACCGAGCGAAATGGCAGAAGAGTTTCTTTTCCCTTTAGATATATTCCCAGAAGAGACGAGTTCGGCAGACAATGCTTCAAGCAAGCCTGAGGACGATTTGGAGAATAAAAAAGCTAAAGACTCCAACATTATTGAGTGGGATTTGCCCAAATCAAATAAATAAGCCCATTAGTTAAAAGTGCCTAGCGCATAACACCGCGCTTATACTTAATCACTAACCGGCTTGCATCAAGTAATGCGCTAGCAACCCAGCAAATACAAAAAAACCAAACCAGTTATTACCTAAAAATGCCTGAAAGCATTTTGCCCTGATGCGCGCTCTGATAAGGTAATAGTGATACACCGCCACACCGGCAGCCAAGCCTAATCCAACATAATACGCGTAGGATAGCTCCAGCAGATAACCTGCAAGCCCCAGTAAGACTAAGGTCAAGCCATAACATAGCATAATGGCAATAACATCAAAACGGCCAAACGTAATGGCAGATGATTTTATACCTATTTTCAAGTCATCATCCCTATCCACCATCGCGTATTCAGTGTCATATGCAATTGCCCAAAACACATTGGCGCACAGCAGTATCCAAGCAACAGCAGGAACTGCATCAGTGACCGCAGCGAACACCATTGGGATGCCAAAACCAAAAGCCACCCCTAAATACGCCTGTGGCATCACAAAAAAGCGTTTGGTTAATGGGTAAGTCATGGCTAAAAACAAGGCAAGCACCGACAGCTTAATCGTTAACACATTCAGTAGGCAGACCAGCCCAAACGCGATGACACTTAACACCAACGCCAATAAATACGCCTCTTTTTTAGTGACTTCTTTATTGGGCAAGGGGCGATATTGCGTGCGCTCCACCAAACCGTCGTACTGACTGTCGGCAATGTCGTTCATCACACAGCCTGCACTACGCATCAATACTGTGCCGGTGACAAATATCAACACAATAATCCAATCCGGCTTACCAACTGAGGCAATTAAAAGTGCCCACAGGGTAGGCCACAACAACAGCAGGATGCCTATCGGTTTATCTAAACGCATCAGGCGCTCATAGCTGTTTATTTTATAAACCAAGTTGTTTATTTTGGGGTCTTGTATTTTCATGGGGCAACAATACTCGGCAAGAAAACTTCAGTAACCATAATACTAGCGCAGTTCAGACTGAACACTGAGCGGCGCGCCCACAGGTAGCTGGGCTTGACCATTAAATGCTTGCTCGCATGCTGATATAGCACGTGATTGGCTGATAGTTTTTTATAACTTAATGCAGTGCGTTTGACTTTGGGGTTGGCAAATAAGGTTGCCCCCAGCGGCTTATTGCCGAGTTTACCCAAACCGTGCCATAGACCACGCAAATGCTGAGCTGGCAAGACACTGTGCGCAAACACCACGGGCTCTGCGCCGCCGCACAGCAACACATCGCGCACCAGCACCAGTTTATCTGCAGATAAATTTAACAGTGCAGCTTCATCGCGGATAGGTTTACGCAAAGCCACAGTGAGCGGCGCCACATAAAAATCAGGATAGGTTTGCTGCAACTTGGCAGTTAAGGATTGAGCATGCATCAGCCATGAGCGATAGCGAAGGCTGTGCAACGGTTTTATTAACCAGCGATAACGCGATTGGGGGGGGCTTTTACGTATCTTCACGGCAGAATTATCGCATGTAGTGATTGAAATCTAGAGACATGCAGTTACACTTTCACCAATTCGCCCGCAGTGCTCATCCAACGATCCAAATGCTGCTCAACTTGGGCTGGATAGTTTTGTAGTAGCGTATCAGCCAAGATTTTTGCTGCCTCCAGTAAATCCACATCACGCTCCAAGTCAGCAATTTTCAGCATGGGAACACCGCTTTGACGCACACCTAACAACTCACCCGGGCCACGAATCTGCAAATCTGCCTGCGCAATGGCAAAGCCATCATTGCTCTCATAAATCACTTTTAATCTGGCACGCGCGGTTTCAGACAACTTGTTCTGATAGAGCAAAATACAAGTGCTTTTTGCCGCGCCCCTGCCCACGCGCCCGCGTAATTGATGCAGTTGCGACAGCCCCATGCGCTCTGCATGCTCTATCACCATCAGGCTAGCATTTGGCACATCTACCCCAACCTCAATCACCGTGGTAGCAACCAAAAGCTGAGAATGCCCGGCGCTGAACTCAGCCATGACCGCCTGTTTTTCAGCTGGCTTCATGCGGCCATGTACCAAACCAACTTTTAACTCGGGAAACTCTTGCTGCATCAGTGCATAGGTGTCATTAGCTGTAGCCAATTGCAGCGCTTCAGACTCTTCAATCAACGGACATACCCAATAAGCCTGATTGCCCTGCAAGCAAGCCTCACGCACGCGCTGTAGGATTTCATCACGCCTAGCATCTGAAACTATTTTGGTCACGATAGGCGAGCGCCCAGGCGGCAATTCGTCTATCACAGAAACATCAAGGTCCGCGTAATAGCTCATGGATAGCGTGCGCGGAATGGGAGTGGCTGACATCATGAGCTGATGCGGCTCGGGCTGTCCTTTCTGGCGCAGCGCTAAGCGCTGATGTACACCAAAGCGATGCTGCTCATCAATGATGGCTAAACCCAGGCCTTTAAAGCGCACCGCTTCTTGAAACAAGGCATGCGTACCAACCACCAATTTGGCTTCGCCATTGGCAATAGACGCTAGCGCAGCGTCACGGTCTTTCTTGTTTTGACTGCCAGTGAGCCATGCAATCTTGATATCTAACGGCTGTAGCCAACTGAGCATTTTACGGTAATGCTGTTCTGCTAATATCTCCGTGGGCGCCATTAAGGCAACCTGCCAGCCACTCTCCACGCATTGCAGTGCCGCCATACAGGCCACGATAGTTTTACCACTGCCCACATCACCTTGCAGCAGTCGTTGCATGGGGTGTGCTTGCGTTAAGTCACGCTCGATTTCCAACGCTACTTTTTGCTGTGCGCCAGTTAACGCAAACGGTAAACTTTTTAGCAAAGCAGAAACCAGCTGTTTAGAACGCTTAAATTGCGGCGCACTCACGCTACGGCGGCGCGCGTAATGCTTACGCATCGATAGCTGCTGTGCTAGTAGCTCATCAAATGCTAAACGTCGCCAGTGAGTGGTGCTTTTATTATCCAGCGCGCGCAGGCTGACATCTGGGCTAGGATGATGCAGTGCCGCCAAACTTGAAGCAAAGCTAGGAAGATTTAAATCGGCATAAATCTGCGCAGGCAAGGTTTCATGCATTTCGCCCTGCTGCCGCAAAGCAATGCCGATAGCCTTACGTAAACTGGCCTGCCCCAAGCCAGCAACCGTAGGGTAAACCGGGGTTAAGGTTTCTGCGACGATGGTTTTTTCACCCACCGCTTTACAGGTGGGATGCACCATCTCATAGCCAAAAAAGCCGCTACGTACTTCACCGTAAACGCGTAGTTTATTACCTACTTTAAGTGCATTAATCTGGCTGGGATAGAAATGTAAAAAACGCAGCGTGAGTTGACCACTGGCGTCCTCTAATCTGGCAATCAGCGCCTTGCGTGGCTTATAGGTAACTTCTGCATGCACAATTTCACCTTCAACCTGTGCAGATTCCCCCATACGTAAATCACGCACTGCGGTTACATGAGTTTCATCAATATAACGTAAAGGTAGATGCAGCAACAAGCCTTGCAGATTACTAATACCCAACTTTGCCAAGTTGGCAATCATGGGTTTACTGAAGGCTTTAATTTGAGTGAGTTGCGTCACATTGAATATGGCTGACCCAAGGCACAGAAATGCCTTTACTTAAAATATCGTAAAGGCACGCGCCTCAAGCCAGCATTTAGCTGATTTAAAGCACCATCACGGCATCAGCCTCAACCAGCGCAGCGCGTGGTAATGAAGCAACACCTACCGCAGCACGTGCCGGGTATGGCTGGCTAAAGTACTCAGCCATAATGGTATTCACTAAGGCAAAGTGAGATAAGTCAGTCAGGAAAATATTAAGTTTAACTACATCAGCCAAACTGCCGCCTGCAGCATCAGCCACCGCTTTTAGGTTTTGAAATACGCGGTGCACTTGTGCTTCAATGCCGTCTACCATTTGCATGGTGACTGGGTCTAGCCCGATTTGACCAGATAGATACACGGTACCACCTACTTTGACCGCTTGTGAGTAAGTGCCGATGGCTGCTGGTGCGCCTGCTGTTTGAATAATTTGTTTTGTATTAGTTGTCATTTAATTAAACCACGGTTTGTTAAAGAAATCATGCATCGCTACTACTGCTTGCTTTGCCTCTACTGAGAGTATAGTTTTACATTCGAGTTTTTACGATTACCGGGCGCACTGCCTTTGGTGCGGTTAATACGCACCACGTCGGGAATCTTGCGCAGACCACGCATCAGCTCCGCCAAATGCACACGGTTTTTCACCTGTACGGTAAAGTATAAATTGGCATATGCGCTGCCATCCGCCTCTTCAACACTGACGTTGTCAATGTTAGAGCCAGCATCCGCAATGCCTGAGGCGATTTGCGCCAGCATGCCAGGCTGGTTTGCCACAGTGAGATTTAAATTAGTTTTGAATAGGCGTGAGCTTTCTGGCTCCCACTCTACATCCAGCCATTTATCCGGGTCTAATTTGAATTTACGCACGCTTGGGCAATCATGTGTATGAATCACCAAGCCTTTATCTTTATTGATAAAGCCTAAAATTGGGTCACCAGGGATTGGCCTGCAACAAGGCGCAAACTGTACCGCCATGCCTTCAGTACCACGAATGGTGATGGTATCTAGCGAGGCTGCTGGTAGCTTAGTATGCTTCTCGGCATGGTCATCGGTCATAGCCACCAATTGGTGTGCCACCATGACGTTTTGGCGCTTGCCTAAGCCAATGTCAGAAAGTATCTCAACTTTTTTCTTCACGCCGTAGTCGCGAATCAGTTTTTGCCAATGCTCTTCTGAAATATGGCTAGGATCCACATGCAAGGCGCGCAGGGCTTTATTCAACAAGCGCTCACCCAAGTGAGCTGATTCTGTAGATTGCTGTGATTTTAAGAAGTGGCGTATATGCGCACGTGCGCGCCCGGTCACTACGTAATTAAGCCAGGCTGGGTTAGGTTTAGCTAAAGAGCCGGTAATAATTTCAACGTGATCACCATTATGCATCTCGGTACGCAATGGCGCCAAATCGTGGTTAATACGCACTGCCACGCAGCTATTACCAATGTCAGAATGCACCGCATAGGCAAAATCAACCGCGGTTGCGCCCTTAGGCAACGCCATGATAGAACCCTTAGGCGTAAATACATAAACCTCATCCGGGAACAAATCAATTTTAAGATGCTCAAGGAAATCGAGTGAATCAGCACTCTCGCTTTGAATATCCAGCAAGCGCTGTAGCCACTGGTGGGTTTGCTGCTGCAATGCGGTCAACTGCGCGTCACTTGCCTTGTACAGCCAATGCGCAGCAACACCCGCATCGGCAATGTTATGCATATCAGCGCTGCGAATCTGTACCTCAATTGGCGTACCAAAAGGGCCAAACAAGGTGGTGTGTAACGATTGATAACCGTTCGCTTTAGGGATAGCGATATAGTCTTTAAACTTGCTGGGAATCGGCTTATACAGCCCATGCAGCGCACCTAGCGCCAAATAGCAGCTCGGTAAATCTTTAACAACGATTCTAAAGCCATAAATATCATACACTTGCGAGAACGGCGTGGCCTTACTTGTCATCTTTTTATAGATGCTATACAAGTGCTTTTCGCGCCCGGACACTTCAGCTTCAACATTAAAACTACTTAACTGCTGTTTGATTGAATCTAATATTTTGCTGATGACTTCTTTACGATTACCACGCGCAGCCATAATCGCTTTGGAAATCGCGTTATAGCGCATGGGGTGCAGATATTTAAAGCTGAGGTCCTCTAAGGCCTGATAGACATCATTTAAGCCTAAGCGATTGGCGATTGGCGCATAAATATCCAGCGTTTCTTTGGCAATGATACGTTGCTTTTCTGGTCGCATCGCTTCCAGCGTTTGCATGTTGTGCAAGCGGTCTGCCAGCTTCACCAAGATGACACGCACATCTTGCGACATCGCCAACAGCATTTTACGGAAGTTCTCTGCCTGCGCTTGGCTAGCGCTCTGGAATTCAATTTTATCCAGTTTAGTTACGCCATCGACCAACTCAGCGACTTGCGGGCCAAACTTTTGCTTGATATCTAAGGTGGTAATGTCTGTATCTTCGACCACATCATGTAGCAACGCTGCGAGGATAGTGGGCACATCCATATGCAAATCAGCCAGAATGCAGGCCACGGAGACGGGATGCGTAATATATGGCTCGCCAGTTTTACGTACGACGCCATCATGGGCGGCAAACGCGTAACGATAGCCTTCCCATACTTGTTCTATATCTTGAGGTTTTAAATACGAGTGTAAACGTATGCTTAAGGCTGAGCCCTCGCTGTCCGCAGGCAGCAAGGGAGCCGATGTTAACTTTGATAATTCCGCTTTAAGATTGTTTGCGGTTTTTGGCATGCCGGTGTCACTATTTTACGAATAAATTAATAAATGCCAAGACGCGACAGACTACGCATGCCCGCGCGCTAAAATTTCCACACCGATTTTACCCGCAGCAATTTCACGCAATGCAATCACTGTTGATTTATCGCGTGAGTTTTGCACGTTAACTTGCGGCTCTGCACCATTGTGCAACTGACGGGCACGATAAGCGGCCACTAAAGTCAATTGGAAGCGATTTGGGATTTTTTCTAAACAGTCATCTACCGTGATACGTGCCATGATGATATTTCCTAATGATAAACAAAATTAATTACTAAAAGACCAGCAAGCGCTTAGCGACTAAAGCTAAGAATTAAGTAAGCGCTTGAATTAAACTGGCATAACGTTGCAACTGTGCGGCACCAACTAGGCGATGTGCGCGGATGATAGCGCGAATGTCCTGCAACGCTACGTCAAAATAGTTGTTAATTGTAACATAATCGAACTCGCTCACATGGCGCATTTCAGCACGTGCAGCGGCAACCCGTTTAGAAATAGTCTCTTGGCTATCCTGCCCGCGGCTATTCAAGCGCTGCTCCAGCGTTTCGATAGAAGGCGGCAGCACAAAGATGCTTATAGCATTAGGATACAGCTGACGCACTTGCGCCGCGCCTTGCCAGTCAATCTCCAAAATCACATCATGCCCAGCTTTTAACGGCGCATCCACGGCAGACTGTGAAGTACCATAACGCGCACTATGCACCTCTGCACTTTCCAAGAATTTTGCTTCGCCTAGCATCTGCAAAAACATGGCATCATCCACAAAATGATAGTCAACTCCATCCTGCTCACCTGGGCGCGGCTTGCGCGTAGTGTGCGAGATAGATAATTTCAAATGCGCATCTTCAGCCAGCAATGCTTTAATAAGGCTGGTTTTACCTGCGCCTGACGCTGCGGTGATGATAAAAAGATTACCTGGAACCATTCAATGACAACTCTCTATAGCGATATGTTCTGATTATTAAAATAACCTAGCAAGCTAGATTAACACCAATCCGGGCTTGGCAATGCACTAAATACTGAGCGCAAGCCATCTGCCCAGCCTTGGCGGATTTGTACGTAATATGGGTCAGTTTCTGTAATGCGCTGCTGGCAATCCGCATGCAGGCTATCTACTCGATAAATCAGCAAGTCTATCGGCGCCGCCACAGAAACATTGCTGCGTATGGTGGAATCAAACGAAATCAGCACACATTTCACTGTGTCCATGATGTCGCTGCTCTGTTCCACCACGCGGTCAATGATAGGCTTGCCATATTTGGTTTCGCCAATCTGGAAATATGGCGTTTCCTGTGTAGACTCAATAAAGTTACCTGCCGCGTAGACATTGAACAAACGCGGCCTTTCACCTTTAATTTGGCCGCCCACCAAGATGCTGGCGTTAAAATCAATCTGATGGTTTTTAAAATGTTCACCATCACGCTCAAATGCCGCCCTTAATTCAGCGCCCACTAACCCTGCCGCATCAAACAAACTATCCACATTGTGCAAGTGCTTACTATCCGGCACATTTTTCTCGATACGCGCTCTCAGTGCGTTCACCACAGACTGGGTAATCGCAAGATTACCCGCGGTTAACAAGACAATCACGCGTTCGTTTTTAAGCTCAAAAATATGCATTTTAGGCGTAGAAGCCACCTGATCCACGCCTGCATTCGTGCGCGTGTCAGAAGCCAACACCAATCCTTGTTTCAGTAATAAACCGACACAATAAGTCATAATTTTTGTTTAATTTGGAAGAATTGCCATCATACCATTTTGCGTAATCACTCGCCAAAAAACTACTGCGAATCAATGCTCACATCATGGCGAAAATTAACAGATTGCGCACCACAGCCAGCACTCAATTTTTACATAAAGCCTGCAGCTTCAGTGAGCTTGGCCACATTCTCTTTAGTAAAGAATCCATCAAAGCTGCCATAACGCTGCACGTATTCGATAATCAATGAAGAGTGCTCGGAGGCATTAGAGAATATCTGCTTCAGCCCTTGTTCTTTAGAGCCAATCACATCTAACAAAAAGCCTTTACCGTTGTGTGAAATCGCATCAACGACAATGTCGATATGCTCTTTGCCATCACGCTCACCATCTTTTACCGCTATCGCCATGTGGTGCAGGCGCGGCCCGTAGTTGCGTACAAATACTTCAGTCGGTGATGGTAAATGCTCTAAATGGCTGATGAAATAAGGCGTATTGTTGGCGGTAAACACTTTGGCCGGGCTTTTAGACTCGGGGATGGCATGAGTGCTTTTGGTCACATTGGTCGAAGAGTTCTGGTCTTTAATGTTGTAAGCGCCCCAAAAGTAATAGCTAGACCATGATAGATACTCCAAAATGGCGACTTCGCGGTTCTGGCTATAAACGCGGGTTGCCAGATGATCCAGCGGTAGCAATAAGTCGCTGATACCTAGTTTATTTTGCAAAGTTTTTGCATTTTCATAGGCAGCCTGCGCCTCAGATGAAATAGTGCTTAAACCTAACGAATACACGCGCGTTTCATCCGGCGCTCGCTCTAAATAAGCGACAATATTATGGGTATAGGGTGAAGGCTTGCTCACCGCAAGGTTGCCTGGCAACTCTAGCTTGCGTACGTCATCTTGGCTGAAAAACCTGAAATCACGGGCCTGCTGTAAATCCACCACGCTATGTAAATCTGTCACCCGCAGAATCTCACCCATATAACGGCTATTCGGCCGTTTAGCGCCTATGGGGTAAACCTCATTCAAGCTTCTAAAAATATCGCGAACGCTAGGGTCTTTTACCTCGCGCAATAGAATATCTGGCGAATTTAAATCAATACGCAGCACATGCGTGAGGTGCTGCTCGCTCTCTAGCGTGACTAGGTAATGGTAAGGCGTCATTAACGCCAGCTCTGCAATATATTGGATAGCGTGGCCGGGGTCGACCGAGATCATAAGCGCGTCAATTTCATGAATCATGGCGGTTAAACCTAGTGCATCACGCTCTTCCAGCAGGCGAATCAGGTTTTCTTCAAAGAATGCAGAGTTTACTTTGTCGCCATGACGCTCATATGCGAGCGAGCTAACAGGTTTATTCATCAGTAGTTTCGCTTTCATTAATGGCTTGCTTGCAAGCCTGATACGCAAACGCTATTGCTGCTGCGCATACTGCGACTGCCTTTCCAGCACAGCTTCAGCGCGGGCTACCCGGTTTAATTGCGCCTGCTCCAGTAGCTGCACTGTATTAATCTTTTTCGGCTGCTCTACCACCAAACCGGCCTGATTCACAATCACGCTAGACGCCATCCCCTCAATACCGCCTCCTGAGCGCATACCACTAATTGGGCTGGCACTGCGGTAATCCAAGCCCGTGGCAAGGCGCACATGAGTTTCACCCGCACGGCAGCCGTTAGATACATCAAAACTCTGCCAGCCTTCACACGCGACAAACACATCTGCCCATGCATGAGTCTGCATTAAACTACCATCTTCTGTAAACAAATATCCGCTCACATAGCGCGCCGGCAACGCAATAGCACGGCAACAGGCAATGAACACATGGGCATGGTCCTGACATACGCCTTGACCGAGCGCGAATGCCTCAACCGCGGAAGTGGTGACCTGTGTGGCGCCTTTAATATATTGAACACGCGCCAGCAGCGCGTGCATCATGTCCTCTAATGCTGCATTCTGGCGCTGCGGCTGTAGGTAGTGGCTGGCGAAGGCCACTATCTCTGCGCTGTACTGCGTAAGCGGCGTATCGCGCAAATAAATAGGTAGCGGCAATGCCATATGCTGCGATACTGCATCCAGCCCGGTTTCAATTTGCCCAGCGGCAACAATTAGCAGCTCGCTATGCGGCGCATCCACCACCAAGGTATGCGTCACATTGCCATAGGCATCTTGCGAAGGTTGCAGCTCACCATTGACTTTAATGTCCCAGTGCCTCACGTGCTGACCAAAGCCATGCTGCGGAGTGAGACGTAGCTCCTGTATGGTGTAGTTCACGTCTTCACTATAAGCGTAGCGCGTGTGGTGTTCTATATTAAGTAACATGATAGTCCTGCCTGAATTGAGGTTAAGAAATGCTTAAAAAAGTTTTATGCACTTCCACACCCAATTTATTATTGGCGGAAATAAAATCACTTAAAAACTCATGCAAGCCACGCTGAAAAATATCGCGCATTTTGCCAAAGCGCAATTTTGAATGCAGCTCACCCGCCATGCGCCTACACTCACCGGCACGCGAGCTGGAAAGTTGCTCAAGAATGGAAGTGATTTCATCAAAACAGGCATGTAACGACCTAGGCATATCGCGCCTGAGCACCAGCAGCTCTGCCACTCGCCACGGCTCTATGGTGTCGCTGAATATCTTTTGGTAGGCCTGAAACGCAGACACCGAGCGCAGCACTGCACTCCACTCGTAATAGTCCACCGCACCACCCACCTCTTCTTGCTCTGGCAGCAATAAGTGATACTTCACATCCAGCAAGCGTGCGGTATTGTCTGCACGCTCGATAAACGTACCTAAGCGCACAAAGCTAAAGGCATCATCGCGCAGCATGGTGCCAAAACACACACCCCTGAATAAGTGCGAGCGCGCCTTTACCCAATCACAAAACTCACTCAAACCACTTTGCGATAAATCCTGTCCAAAAAACTGCCCAAACTCCAGCCATAGTGAGTTAATGTTCTCCCATGTTTCCGAGGTCATGGCCACGCGCACTGCGCGTGCATTTTCCCGAGCGCTGCGTAGCGAGCTATAAATACTGGAGGGGTTATTCATATCCATCGCGAGATAATGAATCACGCCTGCCGCCGTGTATTCCTGCTGGTTTTCATTAAAGTAATCACGCTCATATGCAGTCACATTGCCAGAAATCTCCAGCGCAGGCAGCCACAAGGCGGCTTCACTTTCTGCCGCATTCGGCACTAAAGACATGTTGTAGGTCACGTCCAGCACACGTGCCATGTTCTCTGCACGCTCAATATAGCGCGCCATCCAATAAAGGTGATCTGCGGTTCTGCTTAACATAGCACTTCCTCTGCCTGATTAACGTTAGCCTTGCTTGGCATCACTACATCCTCCTCCAGCACCCAGGTATCTTTGGTACCGCCGCCTTGGGATGAATTCACCACGAGCGAACCCTCTTTCATCGCCACACGGCACAGCGCACCTGGCACCAAGCTGCAGGTTTTGCCTGACAGCACAAACGGCCGCAAATCAACATGGCGCGGCGCAATGCCTTCTGCCACCAAGGTTGGACATGTAGAGAGCGCCAGCGTAGGCTGCGCAATGTAGCTGGCTGGGCTGGAGATGATGCGTAAGCGGAACTCCTCCAGCTCCTGCTTGCTGGCAGCAGGCCCAACCAACATGCCATACCCGCCTGAGCCTTGCACTTCTTTCACCACCAATTCATCCAAGTGCGCCAAGGTATAGGCTAAGTCATCCTCTTTGCTCAGCTCATAGGTAGGCACATTTTCCAGCAGCGGCTCTTCCCCTAAGTAAAAGCGAATCATGGCCGGCACATGGATATAGGTCGCTTTATCGTCCGCTACTCCCGTACCTACAGCATTGGCCAAGGTCACCCCGCCATTGCGATACACAGACAGCAGCCCCGGCACGCCCAGCATAGAATTCGCGTTAAACACCAGCGGGTCTATATAGTCATCATCAATGCGGCGGTAAATCACATCAACGCGCTGCGGCCCTTCTGTGGTGCGCATATACACTGCATTATTACGCACGAATAAATCCTGCCCCTCTACTAACTCGATACCCATTTGTTGCGCTAAGAACGCATGTTCAAAATAGGCGCTGTTATATGCCCCGGGTGACAATACAACCACCGTGGGTTCCTGGACATTGGTTTGCGCCACCGCACGCAGGTTGTTAAGCAACACTTGCGGATAATGCTCAACCGGGGCGATCGGGTACTGACGGAATAACTCAGGAAATAATCGCATCATCATTTTGCGATCTTCCAACATATAAGACACACCAGACGGTGTACGTAAATTGTCTTCCAGCACGTAAAACTGCGATTCGCTAGTGCGCACTAAATCCACACCCGCAATATGCGCATAAATCTGGTTAGGCACATCCACGCCGAACATCTCCGGGCGGTATTGGCTGTTGGCTAAAATGGTCGCAGGCATGATGCCAGCCTTGATAATGTCCTGATCATGATAGATATCATGCAAAAACATATTCAATGCTTTCACCCGCTGAATTGAGCCAGCAGACAAATGGCGCCACTCGCTTGCCGACAAAATACGCGGCAGCACATCAAACGGAATCAAACGCTCCGCGCCATCATTCTCGCCATACACATTAAACGTAATGCCTACGCGGCGAAACAACAGCTCGGCCTCCATGCGCTTGCTGTTCAGCTGATGATGCGGCACATTCTTGAGCCACTGGTGATAGGCTTTGTAAATCTCACGCACCCCCTCAGGGCTGCTTGCGGCTAAATCCAGTTGCATCTCATTAAAAAATTGCGGTTGTGATTTTTTCATGATGTAAGCCTTCCCTTGATACCTAAAGCATAAGCAAGGGGCATACCAGATAATTAACCATTTAAAATCATTAAGTTAACAACAATCCCAACGACAGGAACAATATAACGCCCACAATGAGTGCATAAATAAATGGCAGCAAGCAATTACGCAAGATTAATGTGCAGACATAGCACAAGATTGATATATAACAACAGCACGCAGATTAAATAACACGTGCAATTAGGGAGAGTAACTTTATGGAAGGGGGATTACATTTATTACACGATGCACAAGCGGCATCAGCCAACTGCGCGGGTGAGCCGTTTAGCTACACCCGTATACTTCAAACTTATCTATACAAATTTACTCAATATTTTGAATCTGCTCACGCATTTGCTCGATCAACACTTTCAGCTCCATCGACACTTGGGTAGTGTGCACGGATACTGACTTAGAACCCAAGGTATTTGCCTCACGATTCAATTCCTGCATCAAAAAGTCCAAGCGCTTACCAGCCGGTACATCACTACTTAAAATACGCTTCACTTCTGAAACATGTGCAGTCAAGCGACCAAGCTCTTCATCCACATCAATACGCTGAGCAAACAATACCAACTCTTGTGCGATGCGGTCTTGGTCTATGGTTTTAAGTGTTTCGTGTAACTTATGCTCAAGCTTTACCTGATACTCTTTATTCAAAGCTGGCAATAACGGCTTCACCTTAGCCACCAATGCCTCAATTTGCTGCACACGGTCTAAAATAATAGCTTTTAGCTTTTCACCCTCACGCTGGCGTGAAGCGTTCAGGTCTTGCAGACCGCGCTCTACCAGTTGCTTTACATCTTCTATCAAAGACTCTTGGCTTAATCCATCCTGTATCACCACGCCCGGCCAGCGCAGAATATCTGCCACGCTTAGCTCACGGCTTGCAGGAAACAGTGCCAGCGTTTTTGCCTGCAACGCCGCTAGCTGCTGCATTAACTGTTCATCCAGCTTAGGCGCCTGATTGGATTGTGCGCGCTGGATAAGATTAACCTTACATTCCAATTTGCCACGGCTCAAATGCGCCGCAATCAATTCGCGAATCGTAGGCTCTAAACTGCGGATACTTTCATCCAATTTAAAATGCACGTCTAAATAACGGCTGTTAACTGCACGCAACTCTAATAACAGCGTGGCATTTTCTATCGGCTGTTCTAATGCCGCAAAACCCGTCATGCTAAAAATCATCTTAAGATTTTCCAATGAATAAAATAAATTGGCACCATGTTATCAAATACTAGCCATTAAGCACTAAAAATAGCGCACTACAGTTTTTAAACACACACAACCCCCACACTAGATTCAAACTTTACATCAAAAAACTTTAACTTAAGCCCATTACGCGCTATATTGCTGTAGTAAATTTAGACAAAAGTAGCCCACCCTGAAAATGCAAGCTTGTGCGCATCATGCACGCAAATTTAATGGTAAATATCATCAAAGAAATCAATTTAAAGTGACCTCTACCAAGAATTTATCGTCAGTCAATTTAGCGTTAACTGCTGGCTACAAACTACATGACTATGAAATTACCAAAGTATTAAGCTCTGGTGGCTTCAGCTTTGTCTATCTGGCGCGTGATAAAGAAAAAAACATTGTCGCCATCAAAGAATATTTGCCAACCTCTATCGCCACCCGCGCAGACAGTGCCACGGTACTGCCCAATTCTGACGATGTGGCCTTGTTCCGCCACGGCTTAAAATGCTTTTTTGACGAAGGCCTAGCACTCGCAAAAATTGAGCATAAGAATATTGTGCGGGTGCTTAACTTTTTCCGCGCCAATGAAACTGTATACATGGTGATGCAGTACGAACGTGGAAAATCGCTGCAAGAATATATCCTGAGCCAATCAGAGCCGGTGTCAGAAAAGTTTATACGACGCGTGTTTAGCGAGCTGTCAAACGGCCTGCGCGAGGTACACACGCAAAAGCTGCTGCATTTAGATATCAAGCCAGCCAATATTTATATTCGCCTAGATGGCTCACCAGTATTGCTGGACTTTGGCTCTTCGCGCCAGGCGCTCACAGAGAACCAAGCTAAAGTCTCGCCAAGCTATACGCCAGGGTTTGCATCACCGGAACAGTATTACGACAGAAAATTACTGGGGCCATGGAGCGACATTTACAGTATAGGCGCTACCATGTACTCATGCTTAACGCGCACGTCACCACTGGCTGCTAATCAGCGCATTAAAAACGATTTACTGGTCCCAGCGGTTAAAATAGGTAAAGACCATTATTCGCAAGACTTGCTGCAAACCATCGACAAGTGTTTAAGCTTAGATTATCTTAAGCGCCCGCAAAGCGTATTTTCACTACAAAAATCATTGCTGGAAAACATGCCCAAGACCGACAAAAAGGCAGGCCTAGTACATAGAGTGATGAATGTTCTAAATAAATCAATATCGCTAAACAGCAATAAATCACAATGAAATTTACCATTTTCCAGAACAGCCGTCAGGGGCCGCGCCCGTACAACCAAGATCGGCTCGCTTATTCCTACAGCAAAGATGCACTGCTGCTTGTAGTGGCAGACGGTATGGGCGGCTATCGTCACGGGGAGATTGCAGCACAACTTGCAGTGACCACCATGACCGATGCGTTTCAACGCTTAGCAGTACCGGCACTATCTAACCCTGCTAAGTTTTTGACCGACCATATCCAGCAAGTGCACGACATGATAGACCAGCTCACTCAAGAGCGAGAGATGTTAGAAGCGCCGCGCACTACTATCGTGGCGGCAATCGTGCAGCGAGGCATGTTGTACTGCGCACACGTAGGCGACTCAAGGCTCTATCATTTCCGCGATGGGCATTTACTCTACCGCACAGAAGACCACTCTGTCGTACAATCACTCTACAATCGCGGCATGATCGAAAAAAGTGACATGTCTACACACCCCTACCGACACAAAGTCTATAGCTGCCTAGGCGGTGACGTACCCCCTAAAATCACGCTGTCAGATAGACAGGAACTGATAGAAGGCGACACTGTCCTGCTTTGCACAGATGGCGTATGGGGTGCGCTGACAGATGACCAGATCAAGCACATGCTAAATGGCACCACTATTTCAGAAAACGTAACACAGTTGCTTGACGAAGCTGAGGCTGTCAGCCAAGAACGAGGCGATAACATGAGTGCGATTGGGCTACAATGGGGCGATAAACTGCATAGCCAGTTAGCAGTTTCCACCATCACCATGCCTATGGGTGCCACCACCACCATCATGAACCCTATCACGCGTCCGGACAATCATGCCAATCTTGATCTCTCCGATGATGATATTGAGCGAACCATCGCCGAGATTCAACAGGCTTTACGCAAAACCAAACGCGTTTAAACATTTATACATTTCTAGAAATTTCAGGATTTAAATCATGCAACAAAATATCAGACCCAGCCAACGCGCATGCAATCAACTTAGAGCGGTTGAAATTATTCGCCATTACACCAAACACGCGGAAGGCTCAGTATTGGTTAAATTTGGTGACACGCACGTGCTGTGTACCGCGAGTGTAGATGAAAAAGTACCGGGCTTCCTTAAAGGTAAAGGTCAAGGTTGGGTAACCGCAGAATACGGCATGCTGCCACGCTCTACCGGTAGCCGCATGGACCGCGAAGCCGCACGCGGTAAGCAATCTGGCCGCACCCAAGAAATTCAGCGATTAATTGGCCGCTCACTACGCGCGATTATCGATTTAGAAAAGCTAGGCGAACGCAGTATTCAAATTGACTGCGACGTGATTCAGGCAGATGGCGGCACCCGCACCGCTAGCATCACCGGCGCTTACGTAGCCCTGCACGATGCAATTTCATTTTTGCTAAAAAACGGTAAAATCAGCGAATCACCATTAAAAGATTCTGTTGCTGCAATTTCTGTAGGTGTATATCAAGGTACACCAGTATTAGACCTGGACTACATTGAAGACTCTGACTGCGACACCGACATGAACGTAGTCATGACCGGCAAAGGCGGCTTTGTGGAGATTCAAGGCACCGCAGAAGGCGAGCCCTTTGAGCGTGATGCAATGAATGCAATGCTAGATCTGGCAGCGCATGGCATCCAACAATTGATTACTGAACAAAACAAAGCACTTGGTTAAACACATGGCACTTCCATTTAATCAACTTGTGATTGCCACTGGCAATAAAGGCAAGTTACGCGAAATTCAGCACTTGCTAAGCCCATTGGCGATTGCAATCACTCCGCAGTCAGAGCTAAACGTGCCTGAGTGCGAAGAACCATACTGCACTTTTATTGAAAATGCTTTAGCCAAAGCACGTCATGCCAGCAAACATACTGGTTTGCCAGCGCTGGCAGATGATTCCGGCCTGTGTGTGGATGCACTGTTAGGCGCGCCCGGCGTGCGCTCAGCCAGATATGCAGAAGCAGATCCAAATTCCAACCTTAGCCAGGATGCGCGCAACAACCAAAAACTGCTCAATGCCCTGCAAGGTGAAACCAATCGCCACGCACATTTTTACTGCGTGATGGTACTAGTTCGCCACGAGCATGACCCTGAGCCTATCATTGCAGAAGGCCAATGGGTAGGCGAGATACTCAATGACTTACGCGGTACGGATGGCTTTGGCTACGACCCGCTGTTTTTGGATGCAAAAACCGAAAAAACCGTGGCCGAGCTCCCGTTAGAAATCAAAAGCCGCATTAGTCACCGTGGCCACGCCATGGTCAAACTACTGCAAAAGCTAGAAAGGCTAAGCCATGACTAAGCCAGAACAAGCATGGCCTAAATGGTTACGTGATGATGGCAGCGTAGTTTCCTGCACGGAAAAAGTAAAAGTGATGACAGAAAACTTTGATGAACTGAAACAGATTGCACAAGATGCACTGGAAGACGGTTTATTGATGGAAGTATCCGAGCAGCAAATGCGTGAAGCGCTACACCAATTGGTAGATGCGCTGATCAACCCCTACCAAAGGTAAGTACCATTAAAAAGATTATTGAAATCAAGGCTGCGGCTGAATTTAAGCCGCAGTCGATTAATACCGTAGCCCCATTAGCAGGTGCTGCCACACTTTCTGGCTTAAGTAACCCGCCGCCGCTTTCTTTATACATCCATATCCCGTGGTGTGTGCAGAAATGCCCGTATTGTGACTTTAACTCCCACGAAAGTCGCTATAAAAACGGCGAACTTCCAGAAAAAACCTATGTAGAAGCACTAATCAAAGATTTAGAGCTTGCCACCCCCAAAGTATGGGGCAGAAAAATCAAAAGCATATTCTTTGGTGGCGGCACCCCAAGCTTATTTTCACCTACGGCCATCGATGCCATTTTAAGTCAGGTGCGTGCACTCACCCCCTTGGAGTACGATGCAGAAATAACACTGGAGGCCAACCCAGGCACAGTGGACATCGCCAACTTCGCCGGCTACAAGCAGGCAGGGGTAAACCGCCTGTCACTAGGTATACAAAGCTTTAATGCTGGCTACTTAAAAGCATTAGGCCGTATTCACGATGACAAACAGGCCATTAAAGCTGCCGAACTAGCGCTCGCCACCTTTGACCGCGTAAATCTGGATGTAATGTACGGCTTGCCGCAGCAATCACTGGCCGATGCGCTGGCTGATGCAAAACAAGCGGTGGCGCTCAACCCTGACCACCTGTCGTTTTATCATTTGACACTAGAACCAAATACGCCGTTTTACCACACGCCACCCAGCTTGCCGGATGACGACACCAGCGCAGAAATGCAAGTGGAGATTGAAAACTTCCTAGCGCAGCACGGCTATGAGCATTATGAAACCTCAGCCTTTGCCAAAAAAGGCAGCCAGGCACGACATAATCTGAATTACTGGCAGTTTGGCGACTACCTAGGCATAGGTGCAGGCGCACATAGCAAATTAAGCTATCACGACAAAATCACCCGAGAAACTCGCCCCAAGCACCCCAAAGCCTATATGGAACAAGCACTACAGGGTAATGCCGTGGAGCGTGAGTCTATCGTTAGCCAAGACGCCCTAGGCTTTGAATTTATGATGAATGCACTCAGGCTAATTGATGGGGTTCCACTCACTTTATTCCAGCAGCACACCGGACTTAGCCTAATTACCTTAGAGCCGGCAATCAAGCAGGCACAGCAGAAAAAACTGCTTGTGATTGAAAATGGCTATATCAAACCGACTTTGCTCGGCCAACGCTACCTAAATGAACTGCTGCAATTCTTTTTAGACTAGCAGTTAGCACCAAAGCTCAGGCGCAGGCTTGTATAGAACTGCGTAATGTTTAAAATACCTAGCAGTGCAAGCACATGCACTGCTCCCTACGACTATTCAGTCGCTTTACCACCAGCCAAGCACGCATTATTAGTTAATGCCGCCAAACCACATTCGCACCTACATCCACCACACCCGTGGCACATATATTGCTTTTGTATAACGCGATAACTATAACGCTTTTACATTTACAGGTTGTATATGCAAAGAATGACTCGTCAACTGATATTGAGCAGCACTTTAGCATTACTCACCCCCTCTGCCGCCCTTGCTGGCGCAGTAGGTGGCGCAGTTAGCCAGCCTGCTGCATCAACCATTGCCATCAATAGCGTATGGGTAGTCCTGGCAGGCGCCTTGGTATTTTTAATGCAGGCCGGGTTTGCCATGCTCGAAACTGGCATGTCACGCTCTAAAAATGCCGTGAACATTATGATGAAGAACTACATGGACTTATGCGTAGGCACCGTGCTGTTCTGGCTGCTAGGCTACGGCTTAATGTTTGGCTTCAACCCGACCGGATGGTTAGGGACTGACCACTTCGCGCCTAGTGATGGCGGAGATTGGGAGTTTACCCTACTGTTCTTCCACATTATGTTTGCTTCTACAGCCGCCACCATTGTGAGTGGCGCCATGGCCGAGCGCACTAACTACCTATCCTATTTATTTGGCGCTATCGGCATCACAGCCATCATTTACCCGGTATTGGGCAGTTGGATCTGGAATAGCAACGGCTGGCTGAAACAAATGGGATTTATTGATTTTGCCGGTTCTACCGTTGTGCATTCGCTTGGCGGCTGGTGTGCGCTGGCAGGTGTTATCTTGCTGGGGCCGCGCTTGGGGCGCTTTAGCGAAACCGGCACTATTCATAACATTCCTGGCCACAATGTCGGCATGTTGGGTCTGGGTGGCTTTATCTTATGGTTTGGCTGGTTTGGATTTAATGCTGGCAGCACGTTGGAAGCAAGCACCAATATTGGGCTGATTGCACTCAATACGCAACTATCTGGGGCGATGGGTGCCATTAGCGCATTGCTGATTAGCGTTGTTCTACGTAAACCTATTTTAATTAGCAGCACGGTTAATGGCAGCATTGCAGGCTTGGTTGCAATTACTGCCGGCTGTGCCACCATGGATGCTAGCTACGCAGCGCTGACAGGTTTCATCGGTGGCATTATTTCTGTGTTGGGCGTGCAACTGCTAGAAAAAATACGTATTGATGATGTAGTCGGCGCGATTTCGGTTCATGGCTTTGCCGGCGTGTGGGGCACATTGGCGGCAGGCATATTCTTAAAAGGCAATATGTTTAATGGCGACCAAATTATTGTGCAGCTAATCGGCATTAGCGCCACATTCATTTGGGTGTTTTTTGCAGCATTGATTATGTACGGCTTAATCAAAATCACCTTTGGCTTACGTGTGAGCACCATGCATGAGCAGCGTGGCTTAGACATTACCGAACACGGTGAGATTGCATATCCAGAATTCACACATAACGCAGCCTATAAGACTGAACACTTACCACACTTACAGAAGCTATAAGCAGAAATTACAAGAACCATGATGGACTTAGTATTAAGACGTCGCGCCATTTATACTGGCCTAAAACCATTCTTGAGCACCACTGAAATGGCGCCAGCATTAAGCATGTGGGAAACTGAGTTTTCGTCTAAACCGGCCTATGCACTGGCAAGCTTTGTGACACGCTGCTGCACTACAGATGAATTAAGAAGAATACGTACACAAATTTTAAGTGCACTTATCGCCGCGCTCGAGTCACCCGAGTCGCTATTATTAAGCGACCCTGGCTCACAGGTGGGCAAACTGACCATGTCGAATCAAGGAGCAAGTGAGATATTACTTGATGCAAAAAATTCGATATTTATCGCGCTCTCTACCCGGCTATGGACCGCCGTAGATGAAATGACCGAAAAAAGCATCATCGACTTTATATTAAGAAACCTAGCCCATCTTAAACTTAGCAGCGAGCATGCCAACAGCCTCAAAGACTGGTTTATTAACAGAAGCACAATGTTTCCATGTAACTTTGAACTGACAACCCTGCAGAAGCTGATTAACCTCAACTATATTGCGCTATGTGAATATTACGGGCCAGTAAAAGCAGATCTGCTTTTATCGCAAGCAACACATGCAGTTGAAGCTGAAGCAATAAGGCGACAATTCAACCTGCATGATTTACTTTAAATAACAACATGACAACAACACCAAGCTAGCCATTTTAACCGCTTGGCGCCTGCTAATAACTACTTGCTCTGCAACAACTGTCTCGCGCGTGCAATCGCAGCCTTTACCTGTGCCGGTGCGGTGCCACCAATATGATTACGGCTATTTAACGAACCATCCAGCGTCAGCACGCCGTACACGTCGTCCGTGATTTCATGAGCAAACTCTTGCAGCTTGGCTAAAGGCAAATCACTTAAGTCTACTTTTTGGTCTACCGCATAACGCACAGCCAATGCTACCGCCTCATGTGCATCTCTAAACGGCATGCCTTTTTTCACCAGATAATCTGCTAAATCGGTCGCAGTCGCAAATCCTTCGCTCGCAGCCTGACGCATATTTTCTTTATTCACGGTAAAGCCGGCTTTCACCACCACACCGTTTTCCACCACTGGTAAACGCAGCATGTCTGCATAGATTTCTAGTGTTACCAACAAGGTATCAGCGGTATCAAACAATGGCTCTTTATCTTCTTGATTGTCTTTATTGTAAGCAAGCGGCTGGCCTTTCATCAAAGTCAGCAAGCCAGTCAAATGCCCGTATACACGGCCAGTTTTACCACGCACCAACTCTGGTACATCCGGGTTCTTTTTCTGCGGCATAATGGATGAGCCGGTACAGAAACGGTCTGCAATATCAATAAAGGCAAATCTTGGTGAGCTCCATAAAATCAGCTCTTCTGAAAGTCGTGATAAGTGCATCATCACGGTAGATGCCGCAAAGGTAAATTCAATCGCAAAGTCACGGTCTGACACCGCATCCAGTGAGTTCTCACAGACCCCGGCAAAACCCAAACTCGCCGCCACGTTAGCGCGGTCTATCGGGTAGCTAGTACCGGCCAATGCCGCAGCGCCCAGAGGCAACATATTTAAGCGTTTTTGACAGTCTTCAAAACGAGAAGCGTCACGTTTTAACATCTCGTAATACGCCATTAAGTGGTGGCCAAAAGTCACAGGCTGCGCCACTTGCAAATGCGTAAAGCCAGGCATCACCGTATCAAAATTAGCTTCAGCCAAATCTAGCAAGCTGGTTTGCAAATTAAATAAACCTGCAATCACCTGCTGGCAAGTCGTGCGCAGCCAAAGCCTCACATCGGTAGCCACCTGGTCGTTACGGCTTCTGCCTGTATGTAAGCGCTTACCTGCATCACCAATTTTATCAGTTAAGCGCTTTTCAATATTAAGATGTACATCTTCTAAATCTAGCGACCACTCAAACTGACCAGCATTGATTTCAGCCAAAATCTCCAGCAAACCAGTTTCAATCGCGCTGAAATCTGCCGCTGAAATAATGCCCTGTGTGCTGAGCATGCGCGCATGCGCAATAGAGCCCTCGATATCGTAAGGTGCTAAACGGTAATCAAAACCAATAGATGCCGTATATTTTTTAACCAGCTCTGCTACTGGTTCGTTAAAACGCCCAGACCAACTGGTATCTTTTTTATTGAGCGCGCTTATTTTCTCTGCCACTTTATTTGCCTATCTAGTATTAACTTGTCGTATTCCGATTAATGATAAAAATGTTTAAAAAACACGCCTTGTCGCCTTAGCTTCACACAAGCGCACCTTTTCTTTTTTATATTTTCACTTTTACATCTGAGGAAATTAAATTGCGATTGTTGTACAAATTTTATTCAACATTAAAAAAATGCTTAATAACAATATACTTATATGCATTAGTATAATGCAAAATAAAGTCATTTAAGATAAAGCGATTGTACTTGGCGATATAAATGCAGATAAAAATCCGATGAAAAATACCAGCCGCCTGCCCAATCTACGTAACTTAGGGGTTGCCTTACGCATACTCATCATCGCCAATTTAGCGCTGATATTGGGGGCTTTTATTTTAAGCGATGGCATGCAGGCATTTATGTATCAACTCACCGGCATTTCCACCTTCGCCCAGCCTACCTTGCTGATTAGCCTGTTTTTACTCTATAGCAGCTACCCCTTACTCTGCAAACTCTCTTATGGCCGTGCTACTGCCGCCACCTTCATCCTAATTGGGCTAAGCGCTACTGCGATCCATGCGTTTTTCTCACAGTTTTGGATTTTTAGCGAACTGCCATCTCTTACTCGCGTTATTTTATATGCCTGGATAATCGGCGCACTTACGCTGTATTACTTCAACCTGCATCATCGGGCCTATTCACCCGCAGTGACCGAAGCCAGACTGCAAGCCCTGCAGGCACGCATACGCCCACACTTTTTGTTTAACAGCTTAAATGCAGTATTGTCATTGATTCGCGACCAGCCTAAACAGGCCGAAACTGCATTGGAAGACATGGCGGACTTATTTCGGGTGTTGATGGCCGAAAATCGAGAGTTAGTACCGATTACGCAGGAAATCGCATTGTGTCGCCAATACTTGGCACTAGAGAAACTTCGCCTGAATGAGCGGCTAAACGTAGAATGGCTGATTGATGAAGTGCCACCGGATATTTTAATCCCGCCTTTACTACTACAGCCACTAATCGAAAATGCGGTATATCACGGGATAGAGCCATCTGCCAGTGGCGGCACTATTACTATCCAGATCTACACCAAGCAAAATGAAGTACATTTACTGCTAAAAAACCCTTACACAGCGCACAGCAGACACCATAACGGTAATAATATGGCACTAAAAAACATCAAAGAGCGGCTGACCCTACACTTTGACCTAGAGGCCTCACTGAAAAGCAAGCAGGTAGGCGATACATACCAAGTACATATTACGCTGCCTAATCAACAGCACAAGACTTATGCTTAATCACACTCATCTTAATATTGTCATTGCGGATGATGAAGCACCGGCGCGCAATCGTCTGCGTACCTTGCTGGGAGATATAGAAAATACGCAGGTGCTGGCTGAAGCTAAAAATGGTAAAGAGCTGCTAGAAATCATTAATCAAGCGCACGATGCACAAACCACAGCCCATATCGTATTGCTAGATATCCGCATGCCGGAAATGGACGGCATAGAAGCCGCCCAACATTTACAGAAGCTGCCCAAACCGCCTGCGGTAATCTTCACCACCGCCTACGACAATTACGCCATACACGCATTTGATATGAGTGCCGTGGATTATCTATTAAAACCTATCCGTCTCGAGCGCCTGCAAACTGCGCTACAAAAAGCACGTGCGCTATTACCTAGCCAGCTTGAAACGCTGACCCCACTTAGCCCTAAGCGTACACATCTCAGCATCAATGAGCGTGGTCGTATTTTACTGGTACCGATTAGCGACGTGATTTATCTGCGTGCAGAGCTCAAATACATCACCGTACGCACCGCTGAACGCGAATATTTAATAGAAGAATCGCTCTCGCATTTAGAACAAGAGTTCAGCCACATTTTCACGCGGCTGCATCGTAACTGCCTAGCTGCCAATGCCTATATTTTGGGCTATGAGAAGCGCCACCAAGATGAACATACGGAGAAGCAGTGGGTAGCACTACTCAAACACGTGCCTGAAACCATTAGCGTTAGTCGCAGGCAGCAACATTTGATTCGCCAGACAATACTCTAAACATGTGACGCTCTAGGCACGTACGGTTTGGGTAGCTCTGATACCAAAACCTTATCTACGGAACAAAGGGAACACGCATGCGGCACTAGCCACATGCGCCAAAACTTACTTATTCTTAAGCCTATTGGCATCCAGTTCTGCAATGGTTTTAGCCGCCCAATCTTTACCGCCTAAACCAAACGCCAGAGCCAAGGCCAGGAAAATTGCCCCAAACACAATCACAAATAGTGAATGTATCAGTTGCATGCCGATGCCTAACTGTTCTAACGCCACAAATATCGCAAGGATTTGAATACCATATTCTGCTGAGGTGCTTACAGTGAGCGCTGCAAAGAACTTAATGCTATGCAGCCAGGCAAACACTAACTTATTCACAAAGCGCGCTAGTAACGTACCAAAAATAATCACTAAAATCGCCAGGATAATGCGTGGTAGGTAACCTGCCAGCTGCTGCAACAAACTAGCCACTTCGCTGAGCCCCAGCATACTGGCACCAGTGGTAATAAATAAAATAATCACCAGCCAATACACTACCTGGCTAATAATGCCGCTCATGGTGACATGCATATTGCCACTGTTCATAAAAGCCTCAAGACCAGAGCGCTGTGCAAATCGATCAAACTGCATCAGCACCAACAAACGCTTCACTACCAGTCGCACCAACTTTGCAACGATCCAGCCAAAAAACAGAATCACCACTACGGCTAATAATTTAGGTACAAATTGCACGAGCTGTAACCAGAACTGGTTGAGAGATTCAATGAAAACTTCAAATTGATATTGCATTTTTACCTCCTTAACGCTGTTAAAAGTGTACTTTCCATTTCGTTTTAAGTTTAACTAAGTCATAAGCTTACCTCATAAGCTAACGCCATTTAAACACGAAACGGAAACTTTCGCCGCCTAATGCTTGCCTGCAAGTGCTGTGTTAAAATTAGCAAATGCAAAACTCAAACCTACACACACCTCCTAAAAAACTAGTGATTGCTTCACGCGAAAGCGCACTCGCCATGTGGCAGGCGCGCCATATTCAAAGCCGGCTGCAAGCACTCTATCCTGAAACAGAAGTCACTATTCTGGGGATGACCACCACTGGTGACCAAATTTTGGATACGCCATTAGCCAAGGTGGGTGGTAAGGGGTTGTTTGTAAAAGAACTAGAAACCGCACTGGCCGATGGCCGCGCGGATTTGGCAGTCCACAGCATGAAAGATGTGCCGATGAACCTGCCAGAAGGCTTTATATTAGCGGCAACCGGTGAGCGTGAAGACCCGCGCGATGCCTTTGTATCTAACGACTACGCATCACTGGAAGACCTGCCGGCTAACAGCATCGTTGGCACATCTAGCCTGCGCCGCCAAAGCCAGCTACAGGCACGCTTCCCGCACCTTAAAATTGAATCCCTGCGCGGCAACCTGCAAACCCGCTTGCGCAAACTGGATGAAGGTCAGTATGCAGCTATTATTCTGGCGGCTGCGGGCTTAATTCGACTAGAGCTAGGTAGCAGAATTCGCCAGTTCATCGCACCTGAACACAGCATTCCCGCGGTAGGCCAAGGTGCGTTAGGCATAGAAATCAGCGCCGACCGTCCAGATTTAATCACTACCCTCGCCCCGCTTAACCACTCAGATACACAAGTATGTGTAGAAGCTGAGCGCGGCATGAGCCGCACGCTTGCTGGTAGCTGCACCGTGCCGCTTGGCGCTTACGCAGTATGCGAGGCAGATAGCATACGCATTACTGGCTTTGTGGCGAGTGTAGATGGCAAACAAATGCTGGTGGAAACAGCAGTAGGTAGCAGAGCCAACGCTGAAGCACTAGGCAAGGAGCTAGCTAATCAACTCGTCGCCAAAGGTGCAGACAAGATTCTCGCTGCTTTGTAATCACACTAGAATAATCACCTCAGGCAACCACATTAGACCGGCTTACCCATGCGTACCGACCATCTATTGAGCAATTTGCATATTGCGGTCACCCGACCGCTAGACCAGTCAGCAAGCCTGAACCTTGCGATTGCCCAGCACGGCGGCACCGCAATTTCTTTCCCCTTGTTGGCGATTGCCGCACTGGACGACTACCAAGCGTTTGAGCAACAGCTAAACCGCATCAACACCACGGATTGGGCAATTTTCATCAGCTCTAATGCTGTTGATTACGCCATGCCGCATTTAATCAAAAAATTTGGCAAGATTCCTGAACACTTAAAGTTTGCCGCTATCGGCCACCAGACAGCAAAAGCACTGGCACAGTATGGCGCACACCAAGTACTAGTACCGCACACCCGCTTTGATAGTGAAACCCTGCTTGCCTTGCCAGAGTTGCAAGATGTGTCAGCAAAAACCATCGCGATATTTCGCGGCGTGGGTGGCCGAGAACTGATGGCAGAGACGCTAAAAACCAGGGGCGCAGCCGTCTATTTCGCAGAAAGTTATAAGCGTATAAATCCACAGCAGAATGCAGACTTGCTAGCAGCTCAATGGCGACAAAATAAACTAGATGCTGTGATTGTTACCAGCAGCGAGGCCATGCGCTATTTGCTGCAGATGGCGCAACATGCAGAATGGTTAACTCATGTTACATTATGTGTAAATCATGAGAGAATCGCAGAGCAGCCTAGACAGTTAGGTTTAAAAGTACTGGTCGCCAGTGCACCGGGGGATGAAGCGATGCTGCAATGCCTATCACAACTTGTAAAACATCATGACTAATACAACGGACACACCATTTGTAGATAGACAACGACCGTCCATGTTTGCAGTTGGCACCATGGTGTTGGTCATCATTGCCATTTTGACATTGGCTTGGCAATGGCTTAACACGCGCCACCGCTTCAACGAGATTGAAAAATCACTCAGTATCAAGCTAGAAACATATCAGGCACTAAATCAGCAAAGTCTGGCGCTAGCAAAACAAGCAGAAGAGCGCAGCACACAAGCCAATGCGCGCACCATCATTTTAGAACAAAAACTAGCTGAGTCGCGCGACCAGCAAGAGGCGCTCCAAACCCTATATACACAACTCGCAGAAAACCGTGAGGCAACTGCCGTTGCTGAAGTTGAGCAACTGTTAACTATTGCTAAACAACAATTGCAACTTGCCAGCAATGTGAAATCCGCATTACTAGCACTGGAAGCGGCAGACCACAGACTAGAACCGCTAGACTTACCAAGAGCGGTGCAGCTACGCGAAACCCTGCAGCTAGAAATTGAAACCTTACGTGACTTGCCGCAAATCGATATGATCGCCCTCAGCGCGCAGCTCACTTATCTGACAGAGCTATGCAACACCATCCCGCTGATTAGCGAACGCCAGCCTACCCTTAACATGAATGCGAGTAAAAATCTGGCACCTGCTCAACCACTGCATGGTGTGCAACAATTCTGGTGGGCAATTTGGGATGATATTAAAAACCTAGTCACCGTAGAGCGCATTGATAAGCCTGAACCACCACTTTTGTCGCCAGAGCACGCCTTATACCTGCGCGAAAATGTAAAACTGCGTCTACTTACTGCACGTATTGCCTTGTTGCAACATGATGAAAGCACATATAAAGCTGATCTTGGCATGGTTAAAACCTGGCTTAATCAATACTTTGATACCAAACACCCGGATACAATCAAGGCACTGGTACTATTGAATAAGCTATCCAGCAACAATATCAGCCTAGAGCTACCGCAATTGAGTGACAGCTTAGCCGCTGTTAACAGCTACAAACTCATGCTAGAGAAAAACGAGTAAACCTGCCATGCTTAAAAACAGATTCTTCTGGTGGGCGGCAACATTGTTCGCCATCATGCTGATTGTATGGCTAGCCAGCAACAATCAAGGCTATGTGCTGATCATACGCTCGCCGTATCGCATCCAAATCTCGTTTAACTTCTTTTTGTTAGTATTTGTACTCAGCGTTTTTGGCTTACATCACTGCTTGAGATTTTTAAGATTTCTCCGGCACTTACCGGGAATACGGAAAAGTAAAAGGGAGTCACTACGCTTAAAAGCAGGCAATACAGCCTTACTAGAAGGAATGCATGCGCTAGCAGCAGGCGACTTTGAAACCGCAGAGGCTTCGGCAAAACTAGCGCAGGAGTTGATTCAAAATTCGGATCTTGAAACGCTGATCCAAAAGCTTACTGCAGAAAAAAATAAACGCTCGCAACCTTCTTAAGAAGCTACGAGCGCTAATACACTTACACTAAACAGTCGTAGCGCTAGGTACAGGTTTCGCGTAATTAAACGCATCTGAGTAGAAGGCACCTTCAGGCAAACCTGCTTGTGCAAAACTAGCGTGCGCTACCTCCACCATACCTGGTGCGCCGCAGCAATAAACCTCAACACCGCTCAAATCGCTAAAGTCGTCCAGCACTGCTTGATGTACCAAGCCTGTACGACCTTGCCAATTATCTTCTGCTAACGCATCCGATAATACCGGGATAAATTCAATATTGGCGTAAGCCTCAGCCCATGCTTGCGGCAGCGCTGGCATATACAAATCTTCCAACGCGCGTGCACCCCAATACAAAGTCACTTTGCGCTTAATATCATTGTGTATCATGTGCTCGATAATCGCCTTGATTGGCGCAAAGCCGGTACCGCCAGCCACCATCACCATCGGCTTTTCTGAATCACTTCTGTAGTAAAAACTACCAAACGGTGCTTCTATACGCAAAATCGCTTTATCCGGCATCTCATTAAACACATACTCAGTAAACTGTCCGCCCGGAATTAAACGCAAATGTATCTCTAATAAGTTATCCGCATGCGGCGCATTTGCCAATGAAAAAGCGCGGCGCTTACCGTCTTTCAGCAAAAATTCAACATACTGCCCCGCCATGAACTGCAAGCGCTCGCTGCTTGGCAGCTTTAAAAACAAAGCCATGACATCATGCGACAGCTGCTCTTTGCGCTCTACACGCGTAGGCAAAATACGTGGCGGAATCACCCCTGAGTTAATTTCTCGGCACTCTATTGTCAAATCCGTTAGTGGACGGGCGCAACAGAACAATGCTTTACCTGCAGCTCTATCCGCATCCGTCAAGGCACTACTGGCATAATCGCCATGATCTACCTCACCACTTAACACCTTGCCTTTACAGCTACCACAGGCGCCATTGCGGCAACCATATGGAATATTAAAACCAGCTTCTATCGCTGACTCAAGAACCGTCTCATAAGCTTTTGCCTGATAGCTGTGCCCACTTGGCTGAATAGTAATTTGATATGTCATGTCGTATGTTTCTATTGATGTATTTTTTAAGTATGTTTAATTCAGTCTTCGCGGCGGAACTCGCCTTCGATAACGTCATCATTCGCCGCTTGGCCTGCTTGATAGGGTGACTGCGTATTGGCTGTTTGGCTAGTTTTAATCGGCACTAGCAGTAAAATTACTGCAATCATATCAGTAATTACACCTGGCAATATTAACAACACGCCTGCAATAATATTGCGCGCACTGCCAAAAATCGCCTTCACCGGATGATTGCCGGCACTTAAGGTTTGTAGCACACGCCCAGTAAATAGTGTTTTCTCGTCTTGAATTAATCGTAAACCTAACAAGGCAATCCCCACCAGATAAACCAGCAACCACCACCCATATTGTTGCCCCAGCTCGATCAACAGCCATATCTCAGCGACTGGAAAAGCGAGTAAAATCAAACCTATCAATAAACGCATATTTGCTATCCTAAATAATTTCGAACCCATAATAATGTCGAACCCAGAAAATATTTTACTCGTGCTCACAAACGTGCCGGATGCAGCCACTGCTAATCTAATCGCGGAAACACTGGTAACGCAAAAGCTAGCCGCGTGTGTCAATATATTAAGTCCATGCCAATCCACCTATATGTGGGAGGGCAAGCTAACACACGAAAATGAAATACCCTTGCTTATTAAAACCACCCAATTACAGTATCATGCTCTGCAAGACGCTATTATAAAAGCACACCCTTATGAACTTCCTGAAATAATCTCTATCAACGTAGATGGTGGCTTACCTGAATATTTACAATGGGTAACCACGCAATTATCTGCGTAAGGAATAAAATGTTTAAAAGATTCTCGTATTTTTTGTTGCTTAGCTTTTTTGTACTTTCAGCGTCTATTAGCCATGCAGGCAACACCAGTAGCGGGCTGAAAAGCTTATTTACGGGAGACTCTGCAGAAGATGAATTTTTATCTCCAGATGCTGCCTTTGGCCTAAGCATTAAACAAGATGGGCAAAGCATCCTTGCAAACTTTACCGTTGCCCCGACTTATTATCTTTATAAAACACGCACTAAATTTGAGTTCACGCCTGCGCAAACGTTCGACACGACATTACCTAAAGCTGATATTAAGAATGACCCCAACTTTGGCAAAATGGAGGTCTACCATCAGGATTTTACCGCCAGCTTATTGATAAAAGACCCAATCAGCGCACCACTTAACCTTAAAATCACCTACCAGGGCTGTAGCGAAAAAGGCCTGTGCTATGCCCCGCAACACAAAACTTTCACCATCACCCCTGGCGCAAGCACTACCAGCACAGCGCCTTCAGCAGACAATACAACCACAGCCAGCAACGACAACGCCTCTGATAGCGACAGTCAGGCAGCTAATCTGCTTAAAAGTGGAAAATGGTGGCTGATTATTCTCGGCTTCTTTACAGCAGGGTTGCTGCTTGCATTCACGCCATGTGTATTTCCGATGATTCCTATCCTATCTTCTATCATCATCGGTAAAAATGCACATGTTACGCGCCTGCATGCGTTTAATTTATCGCTGGCTTACACCTTGGGCATGTGCCTCACTTATACCCTTGCCGGCATTGCCGCAGGCCTTTCCGGACAAATGCTCAGTAGCGCATTACAAACACCGTGGGCATTAGGGTTTGGCGCATTCATATTTGTATTGCTAGCACTTTCCATGTTTGGTTTTTACGAACTCAAGCTACCCAGCAGCATGGAAAACGGCCTGATGAGCTTAAGCCGCCGTATTAAGGGCGGGCGTTTCTTCAGTGATTTTCTCATGGGTGTACTTTCAGCACTGATTATCAGCCCATGCGTGGCTGCCCCGCTAGCAGGCGCATTACTTTATATCAGTAAAACCAATGACGTGTTGCTGGGTGGCGTAGCGCTGTTCTCACTATCCGTTGGCATGGGAGCACCGCTGCTACTGATAGGCGCATCGGCCGGCACCCTGCTACCTAAAGTTGGTAGCTGGATGAACGCAGTGCGCAACTTATTTGGCGTGCTGATGCTAGGCGTTGCAATCTGGCTGATTGCCCCGATTATTCCTATGCAAGTGCAACTGGCGCTATGGGCAGCAATATTAATCGTGCCTGCCATTTTTATGCATGCGCTTGATAGCCTACCCACCGGAGCCAAAGCCGCACTTAAGTTCTGGAAAGGCATAGGCGTGATGATGGTAGTCACCGGTTTAGCACTGCTCATCGGCGCACTCTCTAATGCAAAATCACCGTTACAGCCGCTAAGCGGGCTCGTTGCCAGCAACGCCAAAGAGCAAGTGCATCACAACCTGAGCTTTCAGCCGATTAAAAGCATTGCCGAGCTAGAAAGCGCGCTCAACAATGCATCCGGCAAACCGGTGATGCTCGATTTTTATGCGGACTGGTGTGTGGCATGTAAAGAGCTAGAGCAGTTTACTTTTAGTGACGCGCGCGTCCAAGCTGCCTTAAAAGACACCGTATTATTACAGGCCGATGTCACCAACAATACCGAGGACGATAAAGCCTTAATGCAAAAATTCAATATCTTTGGCCCGCCCGGCATCGTGTTCTTTAATGCTAAGGCGGAAGAAGAAAGCCATTTAAAAGTGGTTGGTTATAAAAATGCGGATACGTTTCTGCAAATTCTGAATCAGCGCGGCAGCTGTCTGCCAGAAACTATCGAATGCTAAAAAGCATACTGAAAGCATTTTTCTTTACCGCCCTAGCCTTCTGCTTGGCATTAAGCATGGCAATCGCTTTGCGCTACCTTGCAGAAACTAGCAACAAACCTGACAGCGCAACCCTATATGCGGCTAACCTGCCGGACACATCCGGAAAATTGCAGAACCTTGGGCAATATCAGCACAAAATTATCATCGTTAATTTTTGGGCGACATGGTGTCCACCATGTCGAGATGAAATGCCTGAGTTGATTGCGCTGCAGCAATCTTACCAAGATAAAAACGTGGTGGTACTAGGCATTGCGCTGGATGATCCTGCACTAGTTGCAGAGTATTTAAAGGCCACCCCTGTGAACTACCCTATTTTTGCTTCTGAAACGGCAGGCAGTTTGCTAGGCGAACAACTAGGCAATGACAAAGGCGTTCTGCCCTACACGGTGATTATTGATGCTGATGGTAAAATTATCAGCACTCACTTTGGACGCATTACCAAAGCCATTATCGAAGCCGCCATCAAGCCTTTAGTGTTGGCGCCAGCACACTAGTTATCAGTGCAATCTATAC
Organism: Methylotenera sp.; assembly: GCF_036401095.1. Classification (GTDB taxonomy): domain Bacteria; phylum Pseudomonadota; class Gammaproteobacteria; order Burkholderiales; family Methylophilaceae; genus Methylotenera. The sequence continues at coordinate 71,963 of NZ_DASWWA010000005.1, read as the reverse complement.
ATTTTCGCCGAAATTAAGCTACTCACTTAGCATAGAGAATACCCGAAATCAACTTGGGCAAATTCGCTTAAATTCTCTAAAGTTGCTGGACAAAACCCATTAACTTCGGCAAACTCGCGTTTATGAATTATAGTAATTTATGCATAAATTGTTTAAAACAGGTGAATCGTCATGGTTGCTAAGAGTATTTTGGTATTACATGGGCCTAACCTAAACCTATTGGGTCTGCGTGAACCACAACATTACGGGAGTGCTACACTCGATAGCATCAACCAGACCCTAACAAACAAAGCAAAATTAGCTAACATCACATTAGAGAGCTTCCAAAGCAATGCCGAAGCAGATCTTGTCGATAAAATTCAGTCTATTGCCACTAAAAGCGTAGATTTTGTCATCATCAACCCGGCGGCATTCACACACACGTCAGTTGCAATGCGTGATGCATTGAGTGCGGTTAAGGTTCCATTTATAGAAGTACACTTGTCAAATGTGTTTGCACGAGAAGCATTTCGTCACCATTCATATTTTACAGACATCGCTGTAGGCATTATTAGCGGGCTAGGTGCAAAAGGTTATGAACTTGCACTGGCTTTCGCTATTGAAAAAATCAATCATTCTTAAAATAATAATTTATATCGAATTAGTTAGGGGTAATCATGGATTTACGTAAACTTAAAAAGCTTATTGATCTGGTAGAAGAGTCAGGCATTTCTGAACTAGAACTGACAGAAGACGGCGAAAAAGTACGCATCAGCCGTAATTTCACGGCCAACATGCCGGCACAAAATTACGCACACTATATTCCACAGCAACAAGCACCTGCACCACAAGCAGCACCCGCGGTAGCGATTGAAGCTGCACCAGCAGTAGAAGAAGGCCATGCGGTTAAATCACCAATGGTAGGTACTTTCTACCGCTCACCATCACCAGATGCTAAAGCGTTTGTTGAGGTTGGCGACACCGTGGCAGTGGGCGACACACTATGCATTATCGAAGCGATGAAGCTATTAAACGAGATTGAAGCAGACAAAGCTGGCGTTATCAAAAAAATCTTGGTTGATAACGGCCAAGCCATTGAATACGGTGAGCCACTGTTTATCATCGGCTAATTGCTGTTAACTTAATTCAATTACTGCTTAATTAATTAGGTCTTACCTAAGACCTAAATACTAGGATTTCACTTTCATGGCAATGTTTGACAAAATTTTAATCGCCAATCGCGGCGAAATCGCGTTGCGCGTACAGCGCGCATGTCGCGAACTAGGCATCAGAACGGTAGCCGTGCACTCCGAAGCTGACCGTGAAGCTAAATATGTAAAATTAGCGGACGAATCAGTTTGTATCGGCCCTGCCCCTTCTGGTCAAAGCTACTTAAATGTCCCTGCGGTGATTAGTGCTGCCGAAGTGACTGATGCACAGGCGATCCACCCTGGTTATGGTTTCTTATCAGAAAACGCGGACTTTGCAGAACGCGTAGAACAAAGCGGCTTTGTGTTTATTGGCCCGCGCGCTGAAACCATCCGCTTAATGGGCGACAAAGTATCAGCTAAAGATGCAATGCGTAAAGCTGGCGTACCTTGCGTACCAGGCTCAGAAGGCGCACTGCCGGATGACCCTAGCGAAATCATCAAGATTGCTAAACAAATTGGCTACCCAGTCATTATTAAAGCAGCTGGTGGAGGCGGTGGTCGTGGCATGCGCGTAGTGCATACCGAAGCAGCGTTACTGACTTCAGTGAATATGACTAAAGCGGAAGCACAGGCAGCCTTTAGCAACCCAATGGTTTACATGGAAAAATACCTGGAAAAACCACGTCATATCGAGATTCAGGTATTAGCTGACCAACACGGCAATGCGGTATTCCTAGGTGAGCGCGATTGCTCTATGCAACGCCGCCACCAAAAAATTCTGGAAGAAGCACCTGCACCGCTACTTAATGCGCGCTTACGAGACAAAATTGGTGAGCGCTGTGCTGAAGCCTGCCGCAAGATCAAATACCGCGGCGCGGGTACTTTCGAGTTCCTGTACGAAAACGGCGAGTTCTATTTCATCGAAATGAACACACGTTTGCAGGTAGAACATACTGTGACTGAAATGATCACCGGTATCGACTTAGTGCAGCAACAAATTTTTGTAGCGGCTGGCGAAAAATTGAAATTCCGTCAAAAAGATATTCAATTACGCGGCCATGCGATTGAGTGCCGTCTAAATGCAGAAGATCCTTACAACTTTGTACCTTCTCCAGGGAAAATCACTAAGTTCCACATGCCAGGCGGTCCAGGTGTGCGTATCGATACGCACGCATATTCAGGCTACACCGTGCCACCGCATTACGACTCTATGATTGGTAAGTTAATTACTTACGGTGATACGCGCGAACAAGCGATTGCTCGTATGCGCATTGCACTATCTGAAATGATGATTGAAGGCATTAGCACCAACATTGCATTACATGCCGATTTAATGGCAGATGCAGCGTTTCATTTAGGTGGTACAAGCATCCACTACCTAGAGCAAAAGCTAGGCATTTATAACAAGTAATTGTTATTTCTGTAGCAACACTGAAAAATACGCGTTACCGCGCATGCGGTATACGCGTATTTGCATATAGTAGTTTAAATAGGTTAAGTATTAGATAGGTTGAGTATGGCGTGGGTATCATTAAAAATTGAAGCACAGGACAATAATGCTGATTTAATTAGCGATACGCTCATGGAGCTAGGCGCGCTATCAGCTATTATTGAAGACGCCAATGCTGAAACCATTGATGAACAACCCATTTTTGGCGAGCCAGGTGACCCGCCACCAGGCATCTGGCAGCAAAACTTAGTCAGCGCTTTGTTTGATGAAGGTGTAGACATCCCTGCCGTCATTGATGCATTAACGCACCAGGCCAAACTCAGCAATCTGAACTACACGACAGAAACCATAGAAGAGCAGGACTGGGTGCGTGCCACACAATCGCAATTTGACCCGATTAAAATCACAGACACACTGTGGATTGTGCCAACTTGGCATGAGTCACCTAACCCAGATGCAATCAATATTGTATTAGACCCAGGCTTAGCTTTTGGTACCGGCAGCCACCCCACTACTCACTTATGCTTGGCCTGGCTAACAAAAACAGTTAAAGTAGGCAGCTCAGTGCTGGACTACGGCTGCGGCTCAGGAATTTTAGCCATCGCCGCCAAGAAGCTAGGTGCAGATGAGGTGGTGGGTACCGATATTGATACTCAAGCTATACAATCTAGCCTATATAACGCTGAACAGAATCAGGTTGAGGCAAAGTTCTACGATGCGAATCAATATCAATCTAAAGAGTTTGATATTGTAGTTGCCAACATTTTATCCAGTGCCTTAAGCGTACTAGCACCTGCGTTGGCAAAATCATGCAAGGCTGGCGGCAAGATTGCGCTTTCTGGGATTTTACGTGAACAAGAAGCCGCTGTTTCTGCCATTTATGCTGAATGGTTTGATATGGGCGCACCACAGCACATGGATGCTTGGGTGTTGCTCACAGGCACGAAAAAATGCGCGACATAACCCATTGCCCAAATTGCCAAACTCAATTCTTTGTTAGTGAAGATCAGCTCAAGCAGCATGGTGGCTTAGTGCGTTGCGGGCAATGCCTGCACGTGTTCAATGCCAAAGAACAATTTGTCCCCACCAGCACTCCTACCCCAGAAAGCTCTGCACTCATAGCACCCAATGCTACGCCAGCAGCTACTGACAAAACAACCAATGGCACTGCACCATCCAACTGGCCAACAATTGATCTAAGTTTTGAAGAAGCAGCACCAAGTACACATGGCGCAGAAACTGAGCCCGAGCCTATGGTGCCAGCGGCCGTACAATCAAGCGTAGCAGCATCTGCTGAGACTCACACTGCACCAACTGACGAACACGCCACAGTGCATACCGGCGCACTTGCTGAATTACCACATGACCCAAGCAGCATAGCGGAACACCCACCTCACGACTCGGCCACACTAAACTTTTCTCATCATCACTCTAACGATTTTAATGAGCTAGCCAAACACACCAAACGTGATGGCAAAAAAAGTAATGGTCTGCGCTGGCTTTGGACGCTAGGTACGTTTGTCTTGTTGCTAAGCGTTGTAGCGCAAAGCACCTATTTCTTACGCAACTCCATTGCTATCTATTACCCCAATCTCAAACCGCAGCTAGTGCAAGCATGCCAGCATTTAAAATGCAGCATAGAACTACCTAAGCAGATTGAGTGGATTGTGATTGACGATTCGGATATGCAGGAAGACCTAGAACACACAGGAGTAATGCACCTTAGCAGCAGCCTATTTAACAAGGCTGGCTTTGTGCAGGCTTACCCTAACCTAGAGCTAACCCTAACAAATACTGACGACAGTGCAGTATTAAGGCGTGTATTTAAACCTGCAGAATATTTACCGCCGCATACAGACATTGCTGCGGGCTTCAGTGCTGGCAATGAAATCAAGGTGAAGCTTGCCATCACCACGCAGGACGTAAACGTTGCTGGCTACCGTCTGTTCGTCACGTACTAGTTTAAGGGTAACTAAAGATTCGCTCAGTTAATCATTTGCAGGCAATCTGAACGAATTGCCTGAATCGCATCCGCCACACACATCACCGCTAAATCTCTGGCATAACTTTTACGCCATGCTATCGCCACCCGGCGTACAGGCACGGGGGCTGAGAATGGAATCACCCTCACCAATGGGTTTAAATAACGGTCGGTTGCCGCACTGCATGGCAGTACGGTAATACCCAGATTGGACGCCACCATATTGCGTATGGTTTCTAAGGAGTTACCCTGCAATACTTGCCCTTTGCGTGACAAATCAGGGCAAGCCTGCAACACCTGATGACTGTAACAGTGGCCACTATTTAACAGTAGGACATTCTCATCGGCCAGTTCATCTGCGCTCACGGATGCACGGTCTGCCCAAGCGTGATTTACTGGCACCATCACCAGATATTGCTCGTCGTATAGTGGCAATGTATTGATACCCGCCACCTCAAACGGTAGGGCCACAACCGCTGCGTCAATCACGCCATTCTTGAGCTGTGCTTCCAATTGAACAGTGAGGTTTTCTTCAATATCCAAGGGCATGTCAGGTGCATTTTGCCGCAAGATAGGAATAAGCTCAGGCAGCAGGTAAGGCCCCACCGAGTAGATTAAACCCAGCCGGAATACGCCACCCAGCTGGTTATTACCTTGCAGGGCTATCTCGCGAATATAGTTCACTTCTTCTATCGCTTTAATAGCCTGCTCGATAATTTTTTCACCAATAGGTGTGGGGTTAATGTCAGTACGGCTGCGTTCAAAAATTTGCACGCCTAAATCTTCTTCCAGTTTTTTAATTGCCAAACTGAGCGCGGGCTGGCTAACGTAACACTTTTCGGCAGCCCGCCTAAAGTTGCGCTCTTTTGCTACTGCCACTACAAAACGTAATTCACTTAGCGTCATTTACAGCACCCTGATTATGCATTATCGATAAGCATAGCATATCAATAAAATTAAAACATTCAATTATACAAATCAATGTTAGCTCTATACACTGGCATCACTTGCTACTCAACATTGCTTTTCCAAATTAACGAGATGGCAACATCAATGGAGAAAAAAATGAAAAATTATTTATATGAGTTACAAGAAATTTTTATTGAGATGTTTGCACAATACGCATTTAGCCAATAGCAAACTATACGTGCGGCCTGCACACCGCTTTTACACTGCGGTGTAAAAGCTTAGAATATTCGTGCTTGATGTTCAGCACGGATATTGAAACAGGTCGATCACACTCTAAACAATAACAGGAGAACACAATGACAGCCGAATCAAAATGCCCATTCTCTGGAGGCGCATCCAAACCTACAGCATCTGCGGGCGTTGCCAATGCAACCTGGTGGCCAGAACAACTAAACCTCAACATCCTGCACCAACACTCCTCTAAATCAGACCCCATGGGTCAAGATTACGATTATGCCGCAGCGTTCAACAACCTAGACCTTGATGCGGTTATCAAAGATTTGCATACATTAATGACAGACTCGCAAGAATGGTGGCCTGCTGACTATGGTCATTATGGCCCATTTTTTGTACGCATGGCGTGGCATGGTGCTGGCACTTACCGCATTTACGATGGCCGTGGTGGCGCAGGTTCAGGCTCACAACGCTTTGCACCGCTCAATAGCTGGCCCGATAATGGCAACCTTGATAAGGCACGTCGTTTGCTTTGGCCAATTAAGCAAAAGTACGGACATAAAATCTCTTGGGCAGATTTAATGATACTAGCGGGGAATGTTGCGCTAGACTCCATGGGACTGAAGACCTTTGGTTTTGCCGGCGGACGTAAAGACATCTGGGAGCCAGAACAAGATATCTACTGGGGCCCTGAGACTACATGGCTGGGTGATAAGCGCTATCACGGGGATCGTGAGTTGGATAACCCCTTAGGCGCAGTGCAGATGGGCTTGATTTATGTGAACCCGGAAGGCCCGAACGGCAACCCAGACCCACTTGCCTCCGCCCGCGATATTCGAGAAACATTTGCACGTATGGCAATGAACGACGAAGAAACCGTAGCACTGGTTGCTGGCGGCCATACCTTTGGTAAATGTCATGGTGCAGGCGATGCCAGCCATGTTGGCGCCGAGCCAGAAGCAGCAGAGATTGAGGCACAAGGCTTTGGCTGGCAAAACAGCTTTGGCAGTGGCAAAGGTGTACACACTATCACCAGTGGCATCGAAGGTGCATGGACTAACAATCCAACCCAATGGGATAACAATTATTTTGAGAACTTGTTCGGCTATGAGTGGCAACTCACCAAGAGCCCTGCCGGTGCGCACCAGTGGACACCAAAAGAAGCGTCTGCATTAAACACCGTACCAGATGCACATGACCCATCCAAGCGCCATGCACCTATCATGACCACTGCGGACATGGCCATGAGAATGGATCCAACGTACGAGAAAATATCTAGACACTTTTTTGCTAATCCAGAAGCATTTGCAGATGCGTTTGCGAGGGCTTGGTTCAAACTCACTCACCGTGACATGGGCCCTATAACGCGCTATCTTGGCCCTTTAGTACCTAAAGAAACGCTGATTTGGCAGGATCCGGTTCCTGCAGTGAGCCACGCATTGGTAGATGCACAGGATATTGCCATCTTGAAAACAAAAGTATTGGCGTCTGGCCTCTCTATCTCACAACTGGTTAGCACAGCATGGGCGTCGGCATCGACATTCCGCGGCTCGGACAAGCGTGGCGGCGCCAATGGCGCACGCATTCGCCTATCGCCACAAAAATACTGGGAAGCCAACCAGCCAGCAGAGTTATCTGCGGTACTGCAGAAACTAGAGGCCATACAGCAGGAGTTCAACTCCACACAGCGCAGCGGCAAGCAGATTTCAATTGCCGACCTGATTGTGCTGGCTGGCAGTGCCGCAATTGAAGTTGCCGCCAAAAATGCAGGGCATACACTGCTCGTGCCTTTCACACCGGGACGTACAGATGCGAGCCAAGAGCAAACGGATGTTGAATCATTTGCCGTGCTGGAGCCAATTGCCGATGGTTTCCGTAACTATACAAAAAACAGTGTTGAGGGTAATCCGGCAGAACTACTGTTAGATAAAGCGCAATTGCTCACTTTAACCGCACCGGAAATGACCGTATTGATTGGTGGCTTACGTGCGTTGAATGCAAACCATGGCAAATCTAAACATGGTGTGTTCACACAACGCCCAGAAGCCTTAACTAACGACTTCTTTGTGAACCTGCTGGACATGAACACAAGATGGCAGAAATCTGCGAGCGCCAAACATGTGCTTGAAGGCTACGACCGTACCAGCAACACACTTAAATGGACTGGCACGGTAGTAGATTTAGTGTTTGGCTCTAACTCACAACTGCGGGCAATTGCTGAAGTTTATGCGGCCAGCGATGCGCAAGCCACTTTCTTGCGTGATTTTGTACGGGCATGGACTAAAGTAATGAACCTGGATCGTTTTGATTTAGCTTGATTAAACTAGTCTAGCATTAGCATCACGCTATAAAAAAACCTCAACCTTGATTTAGGTTGAGGTTTTTTATCGTTCAATTTACTTTACCAAAACAGTCAGATCACTACACTGGCACTTACTGGAGCAAAACCAGCGCTGTTACATACCCATATAAGTTGGGCCACTGCCACCCTCAGGCGGTACCCAAACGATATTTTGTGTAGGGTCTTTAATATCGCATGTTTTGCAGTGTATGCAATTTTGCGCATTAATATGTAAATAACTAGCGTCTTTCGTCTTCACTATTTCATACACTCCCGCCGGGCAATAGCGCTGCTCAGGCGCATCATATCTAGCTAAATTAACACTGATTGGTACGTTCTTGTCTAACAGCGTCAAATGGCAAGGCTGATTTGCATCATGTGCAAGATTACTCAAGCCGATTGAACTTAGACGATCAAAGCTATACACACCATCGTGTTTTGCATAATGGATAAGCGGCATTTCAGAAGCTGGCTTGGTACATTCATGGTCTGCTTTCTGATGTTTCAGTGTCCACGGCAAGCGAACATGTAGCGCATGCAGCCACATCTCAATACCTCCCAACAAAGTACCACCCCAGCTGCCAAATCTCGACAACAGTGGTTTTACATTACGCACTGCATCTAAATCATTCCAAACCCATGAGTTTTTGAGTGCCTGCGGATACGCCTCTAGCAAGCGGCTATCTTGTTTATCGGCCTGGGTTACAGCATTAAATACAGCTTCCGCCGCCAACATGCCCGATTTCATTGCATTATGACTACCTTTGATGCGCGGCACATTGACCATGCCAGCACTGCAGCCAATCAGCGCACCACCGGGGAAAATAAACTCTGGCCATGCTTGTACGCCACCTTCACTAATCGCACGTGCACCATAACTTAAACGCTCGCCATCTTTCAGTAAAGCTTTAATCGTTGGATGTGTTTTAAAGCGCTGAAACTCTTCAAATGGGGAAAGATGCGGATTGGCGTAGTCCAGATGCACCACAAAGCCGATAGACACCAACTGCTCGCCATAATGGTAGATAAAAGAGCCGCCACCGGTGTCAGCACTTAACGGCCAGCCGATGCTATGCTGCACTAAACCGGCACGATGCTGGGCTGCTGGCACGCGCCACAGCTCTTTGAGACCCAAACCATATTTCTGCGGTGAAGACTGTTGACGTAGCGCATACTTACTTTCCAGCTCACGCGTGAGCGAGCCACGCGTACCCTCTGCTACCAAAGTATATTGCGCTCTGATCTCAATGCCCTGCGTAAACTGCGCGGTTTCTGCGCCATGCGCATCACGGCCCATATCACCGGTAATCACGCCTACCACTTGCTGCTGCTCGTCGTAGAGCATTGCCTGCGCCGAAAAGCCTGCATAGATTTCCACACCCAAAGCATCTGCCTGCTCGCCCAGCCAGCGACTAACATCACCCAAGCTCACAATATAATTGCCTTGATTACTCATCAGAGGCGGCATTAGCCAATGTGGAATCGACCACGATTTAGTTTGCCCCAATAGCAAAAACTCATCTTCATTGACACTGGTATGCACTGGCGCACCTTTTTCACGCCAATCCGGAATCAGTTCATCCAATGCAATAGGATCTATCACCGCGCCCGATAAAATATGCGCGCCAACTTCTGCCGCTTTTTCCAGCACACATACACTGAGTTCCTGCCCAGCCGCATTCGCTAGCTGTTTAAGTTTAATCGCTGCAGCTAAGCCCGCTGGCCCAGCCCCTACAATTAAAACATCATAATTCATTACATCGCGTTGCACATCTGTCATTTAAAGACCGTCCTTTAAGCTATTTCTGGCAAATTAACCTGATCGCTGCGTTCCGCGCCAATCACCATTTTTTTGCATATCATGATAAATTCACGCATACCTGTTGTCTGATATTTTTGCTTGTGCCAGAGAAAATAGAAATACCTTCCCAAGCTGAGTTCTGGTGTCGCCAACGGCACTAAACTACCACGACGAAAAGCGTCTTTCAAGGCCAAGCGCGAGATACAGCCAATACCAAGCCCAGACTCTACCGCCCGCTTAATTGCCTCGGTGTGCTCCAGTTCCAGACGGATATGCAGCCTCGCATTGTTATTATGAAAGGCTCGATCAAAAGTTGCTCGGGTACCAGACCCCTGCTCTCTTAAAATCCATTGCTCCTGCAATAGTTGTTCTATCGAAATTGCTTTTAACTTTGCCAGCGGATGATTAGGTGCAGCAAAAACCACCAGTTCATCTGCCACCCAGCGCTGCACCTCTATATCCGGATGGTTACAATCCCCTTCAATCAAGCCCAAATCCAGTTCATGATTAGCGACTTGCTGCACGATGGTGCTGGTATTGTGAACCTGTAATTGAATGCGGCTTTCAGGGTGATCCTGCAAGAACTTTGCTACCAGCATGGTGGCAAGATAATTACCAACCGTTAAGGTTGCGCCAATTTTCATATAGCCAAAACCCACATGCCCGCGCAACATATTTTCTATTTCACTTGCCCGGTCTAATAACTCTACAGCCTTGGGAAGTAACTGTAGCCCGGTTTCATTGATACGCAGCGTTTTACCAACACGATCAAAAAGCTGCAGGTCGAATTGCCGTTCCAGCTCACTTAGTGCGGTGCTGGTTGCCGATTGTGATAGCGCTAAAGCATCGGCTGCGCGCGAGACGCTCTCGGTACGACTGATGACAACAAAAATCTCTAGTTGCCTTAGGGTATATTTCATACACTCCTATATCTATTCCACAGATATATAATATCTTTACAATCTAATTTATATATATTATACGCTGATGTAAAATACGCAGCAATTACTGAGGAAATTGCAATGAAAATATTGGTCGCAATAAAACGTGTAGTAGATTACAACATCAAAGTACATATCAAGCCTGATGGCTCTAATGTAGAGATTGATGGCGTAAAGATGAGTGTAAACCCATTTGATGAAAATGCAATCGAAGAAGCCTTAAAACTAAAGGAAAAAGGCATTGCATCTGAAGTGGTAGTAGTCTCTATGGGTAGCGCAGCGAATCAAGATGTATTAAGACACGGCCTGGCCATGGGCGCCGATCGCGCGGTACTGATTGATAGCGATGAAGAACTACAACCGCTGGCAGTTGCCAAACTACTGAAAGCCTTGGTAGAGCGTGAGCAACCGGGCTTGGTTATGCTGGGCAAGCAAGCGGTCGATGATGACGCAGGACAAACGGGGCAAATGTTAGCTGCATTGCTAAACTACCCGCAGGCTACTTACGTATCAGCAATTACCATTAACGGTAACGAAGTGGTAGCCACCCGTGAAGTAGATGGCGGCACAGAAACCATAGGCTTAAACCTGCCAGCAGTAATTACCGCGGACCTGCGCTTGAACAATCCGCGCTTTGTGAAACTGCCAAACTTAATGATGGCGAGAAAAAAACCGATTGAGACAATCAAAGCTGCTGAATTTGGTGTAGATACCAAACCGCGGCTACAGTTGTTAAAAGTATCAGAGCCGCCAGCAAGAAAAGCTGGCATTAGAGTGAGCAGCGTACAAGAATTGCTGACGAAATTGCGCGAGCACGAAGGAATACAACTATGAAAACCCTAATTCTAGCCGAACATAACGGCACCACACTGAGCGCATCAGTTTACCAAGCGGTAACGGCTGCACAGTTCTGGAACACCCCGATTGATATTTTAGTGACTGGCAACAACATCAGCGCTATTGCACAGCAAGCCGCTTTAATTGATGGCGTAGCGCATGTTATTCAAATCGATGCCGAGCACTTAGCTCACCAATTAGCTGAAGATGTCTCACAGATTATTGCCAATATTGGTAATGAATACAGCGTAGTGTTAGCTGCACATTCATCATTTAGCCGTAACATACTGGCACGCGCCGCTGCGCTGCTTGATGTTGCTATGATTTCTGACGTGCTGGAAATTAAAGATAACAACACCTACGTGCGTGCAGTATACGCCGGCAACATACACACCACTGTACAAAGTGCAGACCGCATCCAACTACTGTCTGTACACAGCAGCAACTTTGGCGCAGCCAGTGCGCACACGCAAAGCGCTGAAATCACCACAGTAGCAGCGCCAGCACAACAGCATCAAACACGCTGGTTGTCTGAAACACGCACATCTTCAGACCGTCCGGCACTCAGCACGGCAAAAATCGTTATTTCTGGCGGCAGGTCTTTAGGCAGCGCAGAAACCTTTGAACAAATGCTCGCACCGTTAGCAGCTAGACTAGGTGCAGCATTGGGTGCGACCAGAGCTGCGGTAGACGCAGGCTACGCACCAAACGATATTCAGGTGGGCCAAACCGGCGTAACCGTAGCCCCTGATTTATATATCGCGGTTGGTGTTTCAGGTGCCGTGCAACATACCTACGGCATGAAAGACAGCAAAGTCGTGGTTGCCATCAATCAAGACCCAGATGCCCCTATCTTCCAAGTGGCAGATTACGGGCTAGTTGCCGACCTATTTGAAGTGATTCCAGAGCTGACTGCAGCCATTTAAAAAAATTTAAACTAAAAGAAACTAACTATGAGTAAATATTCTACCGAACGCATCTTAAGCGTACACCACTGGAACGACACCCTGTTCAGCTTTAAAACCACACGCGACCCTGGCTTACGCTTTGAAAATGGCCAGTTTGTAATGATCGGGCTTGAGGTTGATGGCCGCCCACTTACGCGCGCTTACAGTATTGCCAGCCCGAACTATGAAGAGCATCTAGAGTTCTTTAGTATTAAAGTGCCGAATGGCCCGCTTACATCAAGATTACAGCACTTGAAAGTGGGTGACGACCTGCTAGTAAGTAAAAAACCGACAGGCACATTGGTGACTCACGATTTGAAACCAGGTAGAAATCTTTACTTTTTATCAACAGGTACAGGTCTAGCACCGTTCATGAGCCTGATTCAAGACATCGAAGTATATGACCGCTTTGAAAAAGTAGTGTTAATCCACGGTGTACGTCATGTGAACGAATTGGCTTATGCTGACTTTATTGAAAAAGAACTACCAAACAATGAGTTCTTTGGTGAAGAAGTACGTAAAAAACTGATTTACTACCCAACTGTGACCAGAGACCCATTCCGCAATCAAGGCCGCTTAACTGACCTGATTAACTCAGGCAAACTATTTGAAGATATCGGCCTACCGCCGCTAGACCCAGCAAATGACAAAGCCATGATTTGCGGTAGCCCACAAATGCTGAAAGACACCGAAGAGCTATTGGACTCAAGAGGCTTTATCGTGTCACCGCGTGTAGGCCAACCCGGTGACTACGTAATTGAGCGTGCTTTCGTAGAGAAATAAGACTTTAAAAAGAGCAGTATCAACCTCAAGCACGTGATTGGATCATGTGCTTGAGAAACACCCAAACCGCAGGCAAGCTAGGAATAACAATTAGCGCCAACGCCACCAAAGAGAAGTTAGCCTGTACCCACGGGTGATTACCCACCAAAAAGCCGATACCGGTTAAGCCACACACCCAAATCAGGCCACCAATCACATTATAAAAAGCAAATTTTGGATAGGTCATCTGCGCTACGCCAGCAACAAACGGAGTAAACGTGCGGATAAATGGTAGAAACCTGCCCACCACGATAGTGATAGCACCATGCTCTTCATAAAATGCATGTGTCTTATTAAAAGCATCTTTATTAAACCAGCGCGAATTTTCCCAGGCAAAAACCTTATGCCCTACCCATTTACCCACAGAGTAATTGAGCGCATCACCGCTAATAGCTGCTAGCGACAGTAAAACCATCAACACCGGCAAACTCATACCACCAATCGCAGCAATAGCACCCGCCACAAACAACAGTGAATCTCCCGGTAAGAAAGGCATAGCCACCAAGCCGGTTTCTATAAATATGATGAGAAACAACAGCACGTAAATCCACATACCCCAAGTACTAGCGACAACCGCCAAATGCTTATCCAAATGCAAAAACAAATCCAACATATTCTGTATATCCATATCTAAAGCGCACCTACTTGCTGCTCAGCAAAGTCATGGCTTATATTTAAGTAACGATTAATCTCTAGCGTGTGAAACTTTAGCAAGCTAACGTGTAATGGTAAGCGCTACTGCTTAATATACCAATCCGTAGCCATCGCAAGAGTCAAAGCCGTCACATTATAGCGTTAGGACAATAAAAAACCCGCCGTTAAGCGGGTTTTTTATCGTTTAGAACTTATTACACTTCTAATTGTGGGCGACCAGCTTCAGGCCAATCCAAGTGGAAGAACTGACCACGTGGTTGATCTTTACGCTCGTAAGTATGCGCACCAAAGTAGTCACGTTGACCTTGTAGCAAGTTTGCTGGCAGGTCTGCACTGCGGTAGCCATCGTAATAAGCCATTGCAGAAGCAAAACCTTGCGCCGGGATACCGTTGGTGACTGCCAAGGCAATCACTTTACGCCAGCCTGCTTGACCTTCGTTCATCGCTTGTGTGAAGTATGGATCTAGCATCAAGTTTTTGAGACGTGAGTTCAATGCGTAAGCATCAGTGATTTTTTGCAAGAAACGTGCACGGATAATACAACCGCCGCGCCAGATTTGTGCGATTTCACCGAAGTTCAATTTCCAGTTGTAAGCCACTTGTGCTTTGTCGATCAATTGGAAACCTTGAGCGTATGCACAAATTTTAGAGCAATATAAAGCGTTCTTAATCGCTTCAATAATTGCTTTCTTATCAGACTCAACTTTAATCACTGGACCTTTAAGGATTTTGCTTGCTTCAACGCGCTCTTCTTTTAAGCTTGATAATGCACGTGCGTATACCGCAGCTGCAATCGCGTTAGCTGGTGCGCCTAATTCAAGCGCATTCGCTGCTGTCCATTGACCTGTACCTTTTTGACCAGCTGTATCCAAGATTTGGTCAACCAAGAAACCTTTACCCATTGGATCTTTTTGTTGCAGGATATCAGCAGTAATTTCAATCAAGAAGCTTGATAATTCGCCTTTGTTCCACTCAGCAAATACTTTACCGATTTCATCCGCTTGCATGCCAAGCAGATTTTTCATCAACCAGTAAGCTTCACAGATCAATTGCATATCGATGTATTCGATACCGTTGTGCACCATTTTTACGTAGTGACCAGCACCGTCTGGACCGATGTATTCAGCACATGAGAAGCCGCCTTCTACTGGCTTACCTGGTTTGCCGCCTTCTAAAGGCTCGCCTGTTACTGGGTCAACTTTAGCTGCAATATCACGCCAGATTGGCTCTAAGCTCGCCCAAGCTTTACGTGTACCTGATGGCATCAATGATGGGCCGAAACGTGCACCTGTTTCACCGCCTGAAACACCAGAACCGATGAAATCAATACCTTTAGCCGCTAATTCTTTTTCGCGACGGATAGTGTCTGTCCACAACGCGTTACCACCATCAATAATGATGTCGCCTTGCTCTAAGAATGGCAATAGTGCGTTGATGGTTACATCAGTTGCGCTACCAGCTTTAACTAGCAAGATGATTTTACGTGGGCGTTTGATACTTAAAACAAATGAAGCCAAGTCAGCATGACCAACAACGTTGGCATGTGAAGGTTCATTTTTTTTGCAATCTTCAATGAAATTCACCATTTTTTTTGGGTCACGGTTGTAAACCGCAATGGTGTAGCCATGATCGGCAATATTCAGAGCCAGGTTCTGGCCCATAACAGCTAGGCCAACTAGGCCAATATCAGCATTCTTCGTAGTCATTTATCTTCTCTTTTGGAGTTGTTTAATGGAAAGGTTTTTTTGGTAGGCAAGATTATAGAACTTTTTTATGAATTAATTGCTGAAAATTGACGTAGATCAGAGAATTATTTTCAACTTATCACAAGATTCGGCATAAATTGCTAAAACTGCGGATAAAGTTAGAGTTTGCACGTGCAGATTAAAGTCATCATCACCCGTGCGCAGCCTAATGCAATTGAGATGCAGGCGTTGAGGCATATTAACCTTAACTGGTAGTTGCTACGCGATAACCGTTGAGAATACGAACCTTTAATAATCGCTGCTTCTGCCAGTTGAGTAGCCTGCTGGCACGTCATTCTGCCATGCGCCACAATCGGCACAGCAATGATCATGCATAGTGGGACTTAACACCAGTCGCATGCTTTTGCACATTTTGCAATGCGGCACATTCTCATCGGCGACTTTATGATGCAAGCGATGATGCTCAGTCGCCACCTTGCTACTGCCTAACCCGTATTTATTATCCATGGCAGACTCCATGTTCGATATTAAGTTTACGCTAGTAAAGTTACGCCTCTTTCATGAAGCCAGCAAGTCATTTAACACTTCACAATTACTACTTACCTATCTTAAACATCACGCAAGCGTAATTTGCCCTCACTTACCCCAAGCACTTCATACCAACACTGATTAAACCAGGCCTTGGGTCCAATCTGGAGCTTGCTTGTAAGACTCCACCCATTGCTGTACATCGTCTGCGCACATAGGGCGAGCTACCCCATAGCCTTGCACCACAGAACATCCCATACGTAGCAACCAAAGCCCCTGTTCTGAGTTTTCCACGCCCTCTGCCACCACTTTACGCTTGAAGTCTCGACTCAAGCTGATGACACCGGCCACCACAGCCAAATCATCCACGTCTTGCAGCATATCGCGCACAAATGACTGGTCAATTTTAATAGTTTCTACCGGCAGGCGGCGTAAATAGGTAAGTGAAGAGTAGCCTACGCCAAAGTCATCCAGCGCAAAGCTGATGCCCAGCTGTTTACAACTGTTAATGGTGTTAGCAACGCCTGAAACGTCTTCAATCGCGGCGGTTTCTGTAATTTCCAGCTCAATTTTATGCGGGGCAATTTCAGGGAACTCAGACAGCAATAAAATCAGACGCTCGGTAAAGTTAGATTGCACAATATGCTTAGCTGAAATATTCACACTAACTTGGAAATCTAGACCGGCAGCCTGCCATACGCGAATTTGCCCTAAGGCCTCGCGTATCACCCACTCACCCAACGGAATAGAGAAATCCGTATCTTCTACCAGTGGGAGGAAAGTAGCTGGTGAGCGTAGACCCAACTCAGGGTGGTCCCAACGAATCAATGCTTCCATGCCAACCACTTTGCCTTGGCGCAAGTCTACTTTGGGCTGGTAATATAGGCGGAACTCTTGGTTAGGCAATGCCGCTTCTACACGCTCACGATCCTGACGTAGACCTCTGAATTGACGGTCATGATGTGAGTCAAACTGCTGCACACGGCTACCGCCGTTGAGTTTTGCCTGATACATCGCATGGTCGGCATGCCTTAACAAGGTGTCAGGCTCGCAGCCATCATCAGGGAAAATAGTGTAGCCAATGCTAGAAGACACGGTCACGGATTTATCGCCTATGCTATAGGGCGTTTTAATCACGCTCAGCAAGCGTTCCAGCGTCTGTACGCATTCATCCACATTTTGCAATCCGCATAGCAGTACCGCAAACTCATCGCCGCCTAAACGCGCCACCGTATCACTATCACGCAAACAAGCGCTCATACGCACAGCAAGCTGCACCAATAGATAATCGCCAGCCTCATGCCCTAAGGTATCATTGACCGGTTTAAAACCATCTAAGTCCAAACAGCAAACCGCCAACAGTTCACCGGAGCGCTCGGCCCTTGCCAGCGCTTGCTGCAAACGGTCAGACAGTAAAGCGCGATTAGGTAGTTGTGTCAGCGGATCATGGTAAGCCATACGCTCCAGATTTTGCTGTTGCTCTTTGGCTTGGGTAATATCGGAGAACAAGCCCACAAAGTTTTTAATCTGATTAGCTTCATCACGCACGCAAAAGATATCGAGCCAGGCGGCATAAACATCACCGTCTTTACGACGACTCCATGTCTCTCCACGCCACTCACTGTTACTTTCCGCCTGTAGCCATAACATATCAAGCAGACTGTCATCATAAGTGACAAAACCTAGCTCCTGCGGCACACGACCTAGAGCATCATCGCGTGAGTAACCGGTAATTTGAGTAAATGCATAATTGACTTCAACAATGTTGGCATGGGCGTCTGTAATAAAAATACCATCATGCGCATGATCAAACACACTGGCAGACAAGCGCATGCGTTCAGCATTCTGGCGCAGGGTATCGATAGACTCACGCAGTTTCTGCCGCATTTCCAGCACGCTCGCCATTAAGGTATCTGGCTTGGCGTGCAAACCATCCTGTGCCAAATCACCCGCAGCAATGCGTTTTACCACGTCAATCGCTAGCGCAGGGTCACCACCGATAGGGTTCAGAATCAGGCGTCTTAATTGCCACAAAATAATCACTATCAATAAAGTGCCAAGCAAAATACCGGCAAATACAACAAACCATGCATTCGCTAAACTGACAGCGCGTGCCTCACTGAGCGGGTATGCCACAATGACGTTAAAGCCCCATTTAGGCACACTCTCAGTGACAAACTCCCAGTTATCAGGACGAGACTGCAACAAGCTTACTGCTTTGGCAGCAGTAATATGTGATGAAAGGAAGCGAATATTATTGGTTTCATCCAATATCACCGCAAAGCCCGTGGTGAGCTGACGCATGTTTTGTACGGTATCGCGCAGCACTTTAATATCGACTTTATAGCCGATATAGTAAGCACCAATCACATTACCGCTGACATCAATAAGTGGATCGTAGCGCGTGATATAAGGCTGGCCCAAAATATCCACCACGCCGCTATACTCTTTACCAGCCAACAAGGCACGGATCACTTTGCCTTTGGGGTTAAGCAATGTCCCGACAGCACGAGTGCCATTCTCACGCTTAACATTAGTAGCAACACGTACAAAACTATCACCAGAGCGCACAAACATTGTGGCGGTGCCGCCAAACAGGTCGCTAACGCCATCCACCAAATCAAAATGCCCTGTGATTTCAGTACTGCCCATTTTGAGATTAGGTAGGGACTGTGCCTGCAACTGCACCACACCATCAATGTTAACTTCCCCAAGTTGCTGAGTGCGTTGCTTCAATAAACGCATAGCCGCATTGGCTTGCTCACTGACCAGCTCCTCAGTGACATCTAAAAGCCTGACTAAGGTATGCGCTTGCTCAGTTGCGCCGGCATGAATATGCCCTAACTGTTGCGAGGCTTGCTGGCCTGTTAAAACAAAAGGCGCTACCGTTAGCAGTACTAACACGGGCAGCAGGAAACGCCAAATTGTGGAAATCTTTTTTTGCATAAAGGACTAGAAGCCTAGGTTGAAATTATCCTATCATAATTTCATCGGGTTACAGGGCGCGAACAGTCTGAATCACCAATAAAATTAAGATTGCCAGTTACAAATAATCAAAAAAGCATCATCCAGCTACAGGCTGACGATATTTTTTGAAAATACTATTTTTTCAACTGCGGCTTGCAATTAACGTAAGCTATTTTTTCACCGTCATTAAGCGTGGTGGCATCACCATTAATGACTAATGCAATCAATCCACTCGCATAACGGCGGCTGTCATCGCTTGATTTTGGTAAATTAACTTCATGATCAGGGTAGATTAGCCAAGCATCGCTACCATTGTTCAACATACGCACGTAAAAGTGTTTATCTCCATCACAGACGTACTCAGTTGCGTCTTTCGGATTACGCGATTGCTCGCTGCTTTTAGCGCCAAAAGGGTTGCTTAAACCAATGGAGCTACAGGCGGAGATTAATACCGCCAACAAAAAGGCCAGAACAAACTGTTGTAATTTAATAATCATATTTAAAACCTAAATTATGCGAACAAATCACTTAAATGAACTTAAGCAATCCGTAATATACAACAAATTATCGATATCCCGCGCGACTTAATCTATCCAGCACCGCCAGCCATATGGGTAGATTGGGCGGCAACTCCACCAGCAAACGGTCAACTTTCATCGCGTCCAAGTCATGCAATGTGCTGTACAACAACTCTGCTACTTTGTCAGGCGAGTTCGGCAGGTTCACATGTGGACAATTTGGCACATCTCCATCACCAAGCAGCATAGCCGCACAAGATAAACCTGCCAGCTGTAGCCTCTCATTCTCTTGCTTCAGTGACGCTCGGTCTTTAAACAACAGCAAGGGGGTACGCGGTGAGTAATGTAAAGCATGCTGACCTGGCACTTTAGGTATTGGCTGGGCGGCATCACCGCCCGTCGCAGCTGGCACGTGCGGATGGGCTGCACGCTCAGCAACGACAGCAATTGCTTGTTCACTGATCATGCCCGGGCGCAGCAGTTGCCACTGCCCATCGGCATTGACGCTCACGATGGTAGACTCTATCCCCACGTCACAGGCACCGCCATCTAGCACTGGAACGGCTTCACCCAAGCCAGCCTCAACATGGGCGGCTGTAGTGGGGCTAAGCTGTGTAAATAAATTAGCAGAAGGGGCAGCAACACTTAAACCGCCCTGCGTCAGCAACGCCAAAGCCACCGGATGCTTAGGAATGCGTAGCGCGACCGTAGGTTCATCGCCACGCACTACGCGCGAGACATGAGGCTGTGCTGGCAACACCAAAGTCAACGGGCCAGGCCAGAATGTGCTTGCCAGTGCAATGGCAACATCAGGAAAAGTGGTCACCCAATCCTGCACTTGGTTTATGTCACCGATATGTACAATCAAAGGGTGGTCTGCCGGGCGCTGTTTAATCGCGAAGATTTTCCTCAGTGCGCTATCATTAGTCGCATCTGCGGCCAAGCCATAGACCGTTTCGGTAGGAATCGCAACGACACCGCCCTGTTTAAGCTCGGCGATTGCCTGTTCTAAACTAACACGCATAATATTTAACGATAACTAAAATGTGCATTTTACTACTTTACGCGCATCCGCACCTAAATTAGAACATTTCAGCTTTATGGCCTGATGGGATAAAATGGATTTTTTAAAAGGAAGACTCATGACCCAAATCACTGTTGAAAAAAATCCAAGCCAACAACGTTTAGAAGCTTTGAACGTAAGCAAATGGCCAACATGGGAGAAAGAAGTTTCTGTTTTCCCATGGACGTTCCCTGAACAAGAAATTGCATATATTCTAGAAGGTGAATGCGTGATTACGCCAACTGGCGGCACACCGGTAACCTTTAGCAAAGGTGATTTAGTCACTTTTCCAGCAGGCATGACCGCAAGCTGGGAAGTTAAAAAACCGCTACATAAACACTACCAGTTAGATGGCTCTAAACTTTGCCAAATCTACCGCCGCATTAAACTTGCGTTAAAGCTATAAGCTTTTCATTACCCAGCTTTACGAAAAGTAAGATTAATACGACTTTCTCCTAGAGCTGGGTGCGTACTGGCCTTCAGTGGCAACACGCCATGATAGCGTAAACGTGCATCCCCGCCCCACACCACCACATCGCCATGATAGAGCGGAAAACTCAAAGTTTTATCCGCACGCTTAAAACCACCAAACTGAAACATTGCAGGCACACCTAAAGACACCGAAACGATAGGCTGCGTGAAATCTCGCTCGTTTTTATCTTGATGCAAACCCATGCGCGCACCGGTTAGATAGCGATTAATTAAACAGGCATCTGGGATAAAGTCAGCATAGCCTACCGTTAATGCAGCCGCTTGTGATAAAGCTAAAAAACTGGCAGGCATAGACGGCCACGGCTTATGTGTAAGCGGGTCTAAGTGAGCATAACGGTATCCTTGGCGATCTGTCACCCAACCTAATTCACCACAATTGGTCATGGCAACCGACATCGCAAAACCGCTAGGCGTGACCATATGACGCAACGGCGCCTGTGTGATGATGCTTGTTAAATCTGCTAGTAAAGTTGCTTCATCTTTAAGCGCAAAACCCTTGAGCAGAATCACACCAGCAAGTGCAGTTTCGGCAGGCTTTATGTTGCCAAATAAATCCAAGCTAAATCACTCCACTCATATGTTTCTGCTTTGTTTAATCAGAATATTGAACAATATTAAAGCGGATGCTTATAATCACAGCATGAACGCTCCTTACCAACAGGCTGAAGACTTTTTACGGACGATTGACAACGACTGGGCACAGTTGATTGACAACGTTGGTGCATGCAAGTTTACAACAAAAAGTGAACGTGACCCTTACGAGGCATTAGTGCGTGCCGTAGCGTATCAACAGCTCAACACCAAGGCTGGTGACGCTATTTTAAAAAAGCTGGTTAATCATTATGGGCAATTTCCACAGCCGCCACAGCTACTAGCCACCACATTTGATGAGCTACGTGCGGTGGGCTTTTCTGGCAGAAAAATAGAAACGCTGCAAGGCATTGCAAACGCAGCTTTAAGCGGATTAGTCCCCACACAGGCAATGGCGGACAGCATGAGCAATGAAACCTTAATCCAACAAATTACTACCATTAAAGGCATAGGCCAATGGACGGTAGAAATGATGCTGATGTTTACTTTAGCGCGCATGGACATTTTGCCCGCGGATGACTTTGCTATTTTAGAAGGCTACAAACGGCTGAAAAAACTGGAAACCGCGCCTAAACGCAAACAAATGGCTGAAATTGGCCAGGCTTGGAGCCCTTATCGCACAGTCGCCAGCTGGTATTTGTGGCGGGTGCCTAAATAAGCTAGGTTAATGGCTGACCCATGCGATGGTGATTCCTTGCTCCCGTGCGATTTGTTCAAACAAAGGGATGGCATCTTGCAAATGCTTTAAATAAGAGAATGCGGTTTCTTGATGAAAGCCTAGCACTAGCACCTGCTTGTTATGCGCAATCAGTGTGTTAAAAATTTTCACCAGTTGCTGCGTATTGGTGTAATCAGCCAAGCTGCCATTATTGGGGTACTCCGTCACCGAGGCGGTTAACTGATAAGGCTCATCCAACACTGATGGATCAGGATGCAAGGCTTTCACCATTTGCGCCAAGCCGCTATTTTCTGCCCACTTAGTGGTCAGTAAGTTAGCATCGGTACGTGAGCTATCGAACACAAACTGATTCGCCTCCAACGCGCGCGCTAATTTAGGTCCTAGTTGCCAGCCGCCAGCCCTAAAATAACGAGGGCGTGCAAAACCCTGTTCTACTAATAAATTGGCACTGCAGGCAATTAACTTTGTTAAATCCTGCGCTGAATACGCATATTCCAAACTCACTGCATACCCACAATCACCCGCCTCACACCCCTCGCTTTGCGCTGCAAATGTAGGGGAATGTTGATATGGCACCTCACAAGCATCAAGCAGCGACTTCCAGCCATGAACATGCAGACCCATGCTATCTGCGGGTAAAAAGGTAGCGCGTATTTTCTCGGTTTCTAATGCAATATTGGCACCAGGACGTAACAAATACACTGGATTTAACAACTGCATCATGGGGATATGGGGGTACTGCTTGCGAAAAGCCTGCATCACTTCGATATTTTCATCATCGAGCGACCATCCTTCCCAATCGACAGTAACAAAGATTTTAATTGTGGGCTTGGTGTCACCCTCCGCGTAGCAATTTAAGCTGGGAAAAAAGCACAGAGCGGCCGCCAAACTTAGGCTCAGCAGTTTGAGGTAAGAATTAAAATGTGTCACGAAACGCATCAAATGGTTATCACGCTATGCAACAGAATGCGAAGTTGTATGATATTGCACCATTGCGACAAACACTCCCAATGGTGGTTAGTGCGCCTAATCTATATCGGTAGAATCACACTAGGTCAATGATGACTCATCGGCAAGTTCAGATAAATCTTTCAGCTTGCTTACTACCTTATTCACTGCACTAACCCGTACATTCTATCCGTTTAGCTATTCGCTTTAAATGTTTTTATCAACGCCAACAAGCCAATTCACTGTGACTGCTGATTAAGCAGAGCCTATTTGCACTTATAATGATGCCCATGGAATTATTTAAATATCATCAATTTGCTTTCGCCAAACTTTTGGCATTTCGTATTCAACTGGTACTTGCTTACCAAATATTAGCGGTAGTGGTCGGCTGGCATATTTATCAGATTACCCATAACCCATTGTCTTTAGGGTTAGTAGGTTTAGCCGAAGTGATCCCTTACTTCGCCTCCGCATTATTTGCTGGCCATGCAGTAGATCATTATTATTCACGCCGACTATTTGCTGGCTTGGCGGCAGTGTTGCTCACCATCAATGCCTTCACGCTTACCTTAGTAGCGCTAGGCTGGCTAGAAGGTAATATTACCTATTGGATTTACGGCTCTATTGCCTTTACCGGCGTGGCACGTGCTTTTATTGCGCCTAGTTACAATACTTTGTTCGCCGTCATCCTGCCGCGTGAGCAATATGCACGCGCTGCGGGTATCGGCACCTCTACCTTTCAGATAGGCTTGGTATTAGGCCCAGCTATTGGCGGCATGCTAGTGGGGTTTGGCAGTAAGGCACTCGCGTACAGCGTTGCTACTGCGCTTTGCCTAGGTGCTGCCACCTCGATTGCTGTACTTAAGTTACAAGAACCTGAAAAAGCGGAAAGCATCCCTGTGTTTACCAGCATTGCACAAGGCCTGCGTTTTGTCTTTAGCAACCAAATCGTCTTAGGAGCGTTATCACTAGACATGTTTGCCGTATTATTTGGCGGTGCGGTTGCCATGCTACCTGCATTTATTCATGACATTTACCAAATGGGCCCGGAAAGTCTGGGCATTTTACGTGCGGCACCTGCATTAGGTGCCATTGCCACCGGGCTGTGGCTCACGCGGCACCCGATTAACTTGAATGCCGGGCGCTGGTTGCTCGGCACGGTTGCCGGGTTTGGCTTATGCATTATTGGCTTTGGCCTCAGCACTAGCTTTTGGATGGCAGCAATTATGTTGCTACTTTCTGGCGTGTTTGACGGTGTTTCTGTCATCACACGACAAACCATTATGCAGCTTGCCACACCGGACGCTATGCGCGGACGTGTCTCTGCTATTAATGGTATATTTATCGGCTCTTCTAATGAGTTGGGCGCGTTTGAATCAGGATTGACAGCACGGCTGATGGGCTTGGTGCCATCTGTAGTATTTGGTGGCTTCATGACATTAAGCGTAGTCGGTATCACTGCCAAACTGGCACCAAAGCTACGCAAACTAGAGCTACACCAGCTGCACTAAGCCTAGCCAGCAACGTGAGAGACCTAGACCAATTATTTGCCGCCCTAGCGCAATCCACGTTCAGAACCAGCTTTGAGTTACGCGCTAAAGATTTAGCCTATTTACGGCAAAAAGGCTTATCTACCCTGTTGGACCATGCCGAGGACTTTATAGGCAAACGTCTGGCACCCGCCAGCATCGACAACGATGGCAAACAAACGCCGATGCACGGTCACCCCGTGTTTGTAGCGCAGCATGCCACTGCTTGCTGCTGTCGTGGCTGCTTGCAGAAATGGCACCAAATTCCGCAAGGGTGTGCGCTCAGCTTAGCAGAGCAAGCTTATATTGTTGTTGTACTGGAGCGCTGGCTACAAAGCAGGGTTTAACCAGGGCTACCATCGACTCTAGGCTTGTACAGTATGGGCGCATATAGCCATAGAAAAATTGCAAACGCCATTATCCAGCATAGCGCAGAGGCAATAATCCAACTCGGGTAAAGCTGCATGGCAAAGATTGGTGCAAATACGCGCAATAGCAAACTTAACATTACGGCAATAAAGGTTGGTATTAACCACACCGATGAAACACGGATATCACGCCCGGTATGCCCCAACGCCACGCGCGCCATCATGGCTAGACTCATTAGACCTATGCCGCCAATTGTGAACAGGTGCAATACCAAAATTAACGGAATAGCGTACAAGTTATGCAAGCCATAGAGCAGGAACCCTAAATTAATCATCCATGCCGATAAATATAGGCTCCATAACAATGGCACACGCCAGATGCCCCACACATGCCAGCGAGATAAGCGGTAACCATTCATCATAAACAAAGCTATCGCAAAGTAAGGCGTTAATTCAGCGTGCCGATAAAAAATCTCATTGATAAATAAGGCTAGAAACGCCACTAAAATTCCGGTATCCAGCCATTGATAATGCTGAATTTTAAATGGCTGTGATACGCCGCGTTCTATGAAAAATGGAATAACGCGACGCCCTATCATTAGAATCAAACCGATCAGCAACAAAACCGCGCCGTTAATGGCATACAACATGCCATCTTGCAGGATTTGATAGTAGCCCAAATAAAACACAATATTGCCAACCCATAGCATGGCGACCTTCACTATCACCGCGAGCTGCGGCCACTGCTTTGCACGAAAGATTGGCATGCTAATGGCGATAATCAACATTAAGCCAAACAGCAAATCGGCTATGGCGGCCCATAGCATTAAGCTGGTACCAAACAAAAATAGCAGGCGCGCACTGACCCACAATGCAAACAAACCCATCAATGGCTTACCGTGCGGGGTGGGCACACCGGTCCAATTGCGTACTGCAGTGAGTAAAAAGCCAGCAACCACGGCGAGGCCGTAGCCATACAACATTTCGTGTGCATGCCACTGCGCATTGGTAATCGATTGAATCTGCACAAAACCGTGCCCGCTATACACTAGCACCCACCAAACAATAGATAGAATGGCAAAAATACCTGCGCCTAGGAAGAATGGGCGAAACCCAAGGTTGAATAATGCACAGCCTTTGGCCGGGCTAGTTTTACGCATCTGAATTTGCACAACTGCCATAGTCATCATGCCTTTCATTGAAAATGTGGCATTAATCTTAGCGCAAGCTGAATCAGATTAAATTGATTTAGGACAGGTTATTGGAACGCGCACTAAATAATTTTAATGATTATTTTTTTGATGTTCAGACAAAAACTGCATGAAATCAGCGAATGACTTAGGCTTAGAAATGAGGTAGCCCTGACCATAGTCACACTCAAAACCAGTTAACATCCGTGCTTGTGCTTCAGTCTCTATACCCTCAGCTACCACCGTCATCCCTAGCTTATGCGCCATGCTGGTAATGGCTTCACACAAAATTGCATCTTGATTATTTGCCTGTAGATTATGTGTAAAGGAACGGTCAATTTTTACATACTCGATATCAAACTTGTTTAAATAAGCCAGCGCAGAATAACCGGTACCAAAATCATCGATAGAAAACTGAATACCAAAATCGCGTAACGCGGAAATCGTATTAACGACTGACAGGCTAGGCTGGAGTAATAGGCCCTCTGTGATTTCAATACAAATATGGCGCCCTGCCAAACCCGCATTAACTATGGCGGTTTTCCAAGCTAGCAAGCGCTCTGGCCTGATAAACTGTTTGGGAGATACGTTCACACTGACTTGGAAATCTGGTGAATATTGCGCATGAACGTGCTTGATATCATGGAGCACCTGATTAAATACCCACGCCCCAATTTCTTCTATGAGGCCAGTTTCTTCGGCAAGTGCAATAAACTCTGAAGGGTTAATCCGCCCTTTGAGAGGGTGATTCCATCGAATCAAGGCCTCTGCCTTTAAAATCTCTTGTGTATCCAAGTTGATGATTGGCTGGTAATAAAGCTCGAACTGTTGCTGCGCAATCGCCTCTCGCAAGTCATTCATGAGCGCCAGTCTTGTTGTCGTATCAAGCTGCATGGAGGCTTGAAAGAACTGAAAGCGGTTACGGCCCAGTTTTTTGGCTTCATACATCGCCTGATCTGCATAACTAAACAAAGCCTCGGGATCAGAAGTATCGTTCGGATAGATGGTCAACCCTATACTCGCCGAGATGTAAAAAAGCTCATTATCAATCTGGAACGGCTGTTGCAGCACTGCCAATATTTTTTTTGAAGTTTTTTCCAGCGCTTCTTCGTTGTCAAAATCTGACATGACCACCATAAACTCATCACCGCCAAATCGGGCTGTAGTGTCATACGCCCTCACACAGCGTGTGATTCTATTGGCCGCTTCTTTAATCAGCTTATCTCCGATAGAGTGACCAGCGGTATCGTTTACATGCTTGAAGTTATCTAAATCTATAAACAATATACCCACTGGCGACAGCGACTCATCTGCTTTATCCATCGCCTGCCTTAATCGGCTGTCCAACAAGTGGCGATTTGGCAGGTCGGTTAAATAATCATAATTTGCCTGATGCCAAATCGTTTTCTGCGCCTCAAAATTTTGTCGCCTGATGGTCTGTTTTAATTTGAAAATCCTCATCAGCCCAAGGATTAAAAACAGGCTCGCGATAATAGCCACAGGGACTAACCAACGATTATATTGGTTGTCTGAGATCTGCCAATTTTCTAGTATCTCTTGGTTATTTCTGCCTATAGCCTGCAGGCCTTTATTCAATATGGACGCTAGTTCAGGCAGATCATCCCTGACAGCCATTGATACATCGGAGCTAAAAGGGGTCATCGCCACTTTTTCCACAAACTTCAAACGATGCACCACAATATGATAATCAATAATTATCTCGTTACCGATATAGGCATCAACCCGCTGCAACCTTAACTCTTCTATCGCCTCGTCTGCAATATCCACATATAGCAATTTAATTTGCGGGTAATTTGCCGCAATCTCTCTGGCTACCGGCCCATTTTTAAATACGGCAACGCGCTTATTATTAAGATCAGCCATCGAGGTGATTTCAAGGCGATCATTTGATTTTTTATTGACGTAGATTGCAAATGGGAAAGTTAAAAACGGATAAGGCTGCCGCTTGAATTGTGGATATTTGACGTTAGTGCTAACCACGCCTGAGATAACATCTACAGCAGAAGTGTTCATATTCTCAGAGTAATCTGAGAGCACAAACCGAATATCAAAAATACTGCTGAGTGCTTGCAGGTAATCCACACTGATCCCGCGGTGCTGATTACTCTCTAGTTTGAACTCTATAGGCATCCACCCATGCTTAACTGCCACACGTACCTCTGGATGCGTCTTTAGCCAGGCAACTTCATTCGGTGTTAACTGGATTTCACCATACTTGTGATGAACTTTTACGCTGTTTTCGCTTTTAATAGCTACTGGTATAAGCAGAATGCTCAACCCAAGCACAAATAACAGCGCTCTTAGCTGCGCGACACTGAAACGATATTGCTTGATAGCGCGCAGATCAATAAATGGTTTTTTAATCATTTTGAGCTGCCACTTTTCTGAGCGGATCCAGTAATTGCGACAAACCATTATGGTCTATTTCCTGCATTAACTGCAGTAAGCGGCCTAAGTCACCCGCAGGAAAGCCTTCTCTTGCAAACCAGTTTAAATAGTTGCCGGGCAAATCGGCAATCAGCCTACCCTTATATTTTCCATAAGGCATGGCTAGGGTAACTAATCGCTGTAAGTCTTCTGAGTTCATCATTGCAAGACGGACTTTATCACACTTTGGCACTCCATTATCTGTGCAATAGCGCCGCCCTTACCCCTAGCCAGCTACAGGCAAGCTATACCGTATTTAGGCTGGGGAATATTGGCGCCAGATTAAGCACTGGGTAAGTGATATCAAAGCCGTTAAAAAATAGTTTTTAGGTGGGAAAGTAGCCTCAGGTTTGTGGCGAAAACCACCCTTAATCTCTACATCAACAAGCTCTTATTAACTGTCTTGTAGCTTGCTACCATTTAACAACAGATCTAATTCTTCCACCGGCAAAGGTTTGCTGAACAGGAAGCCTTGGAAATAATCACAACGTCGCTCCCGCAGAAAGTCAGCCTGTTGCGCATTCTCCACACCCTCTGCCACACTGGTGAAGTTCATTGCTTGCGCCAAACCGAGTACCGCGCTGGCAATGGCACTGTCGTCATTATTATGTGGCAGGTTAAGCACAAAAGATTGGCAAATTTTCAAGGTGTCCACAGGAAAGTCTTTAAGGTAAGCCAGCGAGGAGGCGCCACTACCAAAGTCATCAATCGCTAGCGAAACGCCCAAGGCCTTAAGCTGTGTAAGTTTATTAACATCGCCAGTCGCGCTATCCATAAACATACTTTCGGTTAACTCCAGCTCTAGGAGCTCTGGCGGCAAGCCACTTTCCGCTAGAATCTCCGCCACATCGGCCACCAAGCCCGGATGTTTAAACTGACGCACAGAAAGGTTAACCGCTACCCGCACTGGCGTGCCAGCGTCATACCATGCCCGCCCTTGCTGGCATGAAGTTTTTAATACCCATTTGCCTACAGGAACAATCAGGCCACTTTCCTCCAGCAGCGAAATAAACTCTCCCGGGGCTACTAAGCCGCGCTCCGGGTGCTGCCAGCGCAACAGAGTTTCTACCGCGGTGACACGGCCGCCCTCTACTGCGATTTGTGGCTGATAATACAAAATGAACTCATTTCGATCCAAAGCATGGCGCAGGTGATTTTCCATCACCAAGCGCTCATAAGCTACCTCATCCATCTCTGAGGAGTAGAACTGGTAGTTATTACGGCCACGCTCTTTAGCGTGATACATCGCTACATCTGCTTTTTCCAGCAACACGTCTCTATCATCTTGGCCCGGGCGATAAAAGGTAATACCGATACTTGCCCCAACGAATACCTCGTGATCGTCCACCATGAACGGCAAACGCAGCGCATCGATAATTTTTTCTGCCACCACTGCTGCATCGCGCTCTTCCCGTACATTCACCAACACAACGGCAAATTCGTCACCACCCATCCTGGCCACCGTGTCAGACTCGCGGATACAAAGACTGACGCGGCTGCCTACTTGCTGCAACAGCTTATCGCCTACCCCATGTCCCAGTGTATCGTTGATATTCTTGAAGCGATCTAGATCGATAAACATGACCGCGATGGTATCGCTGGTACGATTAGCATATGTTTGTGCCTGTTGTAGACTTTCATTAAACAACAGTCGGTTCGGCAAGCCGGTCAACGTGTCGTAGTGGGCAAGGAAATGCAGCTGCTGCTGCGTGCGTTTGCTCTCGCTGATATCGCGCACGATGCACAACACCTGCTCTTCACTGGCTCGAATAAAACGGGACTCGTAATTAGCTACCCCTTGCGGCAATGCCATCTGATACTCAAAAGAAGTAATGTCACGGCCAGCCACTGCCTTTTCCAGGCAAAGCATGGCTTGATCAGCAACCCCCTCAGGCAAGGCTTCATGGATGGTTTTACCTAGAAAATGCTCAGGCTCGATATGTGTTTGAAAATCTTTAGCCGGTTTGCACTCTAAAAAGCGCCCTTCTAAATCAAGAAACAGCAGCAGATCGGGTACAGCCTCATACAAAGCGCGCACTTTGGCCTCGCTCTGGCGTAGCTCCAGCTCAGCGCGCTTACGCTCAATGGCATAACGCATCACCCGTAGCAGCCAGCGCCCATCCACGCTACCTTTCACCAGATAATCTTGGGCACCCGCCTGCGCCAACTCGGTCGCCAGCATTTCATCATCGTGCCCGGTCATCACCACAATCGGCACATCTGACACCACATCGTGCAGACTCCAGAAAGTGCTGCTGCCTTGCGAGTCTGGTAGTGATAAATCTAGCAGAATGATATCAAACTGCATTAAACATGCATGTGATATCGCCTTGCCTAAAGTATCGGCATGCGTAAGTGTGCACGCCGTAAGCACTTCGCGCAGCATAATATCGAGTAGCCGCGCGTCCCCTTGATTATCTTCTACCAGTAATATTTTCATACTATGCCGCCGTCACTGGGCCAAGATGCTGGCCACGCTCCAACAATGCGGTCGCGGCATCGCAAGGTAATGGATGGCAATACAGATAACCCTGCGCATCATCGTAAGCAAGATTACGCAAAGTATCGAGCTGTGCTGTGGTTTCTACACCGCCAGCCAGACCCTTCATGCGGAAGACATGGGCAACCTGTATCACGGCACGTGCCATATCAGCGCCATCAGTGCTGGCAGATGCGGCTTGAGTAAGCCGGCGATCCAGCTTAATCGCGTGGAACGGAAACTTACGCAGGTAATAGAATGAAGCACGGCCATTACCAAAGTTATCGAGTGCCAAACGCACGCCTAGCTGATTAAGTTTAGTGACTTGCTTGAGTGCGCACTCTTCGTCTTCCCATAGCGCATGCTCAGAAATATCAAGCTCTAGGCAATGCGAAGGCAAACCAGTCTCAGCCAGCACCGCAGAAACCTGCTCGGCAAAATCATCTTGCAGCAACTGACGTGAGGATAAATTAACAGACAGCACTAAAGGTGCATCTGCGGTCTCGCGCCAAACTTGGCCTTGTGTGCATACGCTACGTAATACCCACAAACCAACGTCCAGCACTAGTGGTGAGCTCTCCAACACATTCATAAACGCTGCTGGCAATAGCAGGCCACGAGTCGGATGCTGCCAGCGCAATAGTGACTCCATGCCATTGATATGGCCAGTTTTCACATCTACCTGTGGCTGATAGTTAATTACAAACTCGCCTTGTGTAACGGCGGTTGCGAGCTCACTGAGTAACACACGGTCTTCAGTAGCTCTATCATTCATATTGGCTGAAAAGAAACGGTAAGTATTCTGCATACCAATCTCAGCTTTAGCCTGATACATGGCAACGTCAGCATTGCGCACAAGTGACTCAAGGTTATCCGCATCTGTGGGATAAATACCGATACCGATGCTGACGCCAACATCCAATGCACGGCCATCAATTAGGAAAGGGTGTCCAATCGACTCAATAATCTTGCTGGTAGCAGCAACAGCGTCCTCTTCGTCATAAATATCGCTCAATATCATGGTAAATTCATCACCACCGATTCTGGCAACACAATCCGTTTCGCGCATGCAATCACGCAAGCGCTGCGCTACGCCTTGCAACAGCAAATCACCCACATAGTGGCCTAAGGTATCATTAATGGCTTTAAAGCCATTGAGATCGAGCAGCAAGAGAGCAAGCTTGGTATCGTGCCTGCGTGCTAAGGCAATAGAGCTTTTAAGGGTATCGTAAAAATGCTTACGGTTAGATAAACCAGTCAAACTGTCATGATGAGCAAGATGATTTAAACGCTCTTCCGTACGTTTACGCTCAATCGCATAGCGCAAAGAGCGTGTCAGCTGGTGTGCATCTACATAACCTTTTACTAGAAAATCTTGCGCACCCTGCTGCACAGACCTGACAGCCAAGCCTTCGTCGGCAATGCTGCTGAGCACTACAATCGGGATACCCGGCGCATTGGCATGTATTTTAAGCAGCGTATCTAGACCACTGCTATCTGGCAGCTCTATATCGAGCAAAATAGCGGTAATGTCCTGACTATCCAGTATAGCGAGCGCGGCATCCTGGCGATCAGCAGTCACCAAAGTGAAGCTCTCATTCTGATCCGCGGCCAATAGCTCGCGTACCAAGCGGATATCCCCTGGGTTATCTTCAACCAGTAAAATAGTCAGTGACGTGCTACTCATAGAGCCCCCATAACGCAGTTAATCTTTAACGTCCGATGGTAATTTAACGATGGTGAGCCAGAAGCTCTCTATCGCTTGAATCACCTTGATAAACTGATCTAAATCCACAGGCTTGCTTACGTAGCAATTTGCATGCAAATCGTAAGTGCGCAGGATATCTTTCTCAGCTTCAGAAGAAGTCACAATCACCACTGGGATACGTTTAAGTGCAGGGTCTGATTTGATTTCAGCTAATACCTCACGCCCGTCCTTTTTAGGAAGGTTTAGGTCTAGCAACACTACATCCGGTGTTGGCGCGTTTGCGTATTGGCCTTCTTTACGTAAGAACGCTAGCGCTTCCACGCCATCTTTAACCACATTCAGGTTGTTACTGATCTTACTTTCGCGCAATGCTTCTTGCGTTAATCTAACGTCGCCGGGGTTGTCCTCGGCTAATAAAAACTCAACCTGCCTACTCACTTCACTCTCCATGATGTTTCCTTTCCCCATGATGCATAGGTAAGGTGAAATAAAAAACTGCGCCTTTGCCAACTTCGGATTCTATCCAAATCTTCCCGCCATGCCGCTCAACGATCTTCTTGCACACAGAAAGACCAATGCCCGTGCCTGGATACTCATGCTTACCATGCAAGCGCTGAAAGATAATGAAAATACGTTCAAAGAAATCTGGGGCGATACCGATGCCGTTGTCGCGTACGGAAAACAACCATTCGCCCTCTTTTTTCTCTGCGCCCACATGAATAACGGGGGAAGTATCGCCGCGAAACTTGATGCCATTACCTATCAGGTTCTGGAACAACTGTGTGAGCTGCGAAACATCTGCATCCAGCCTAGGCATAGGATCACGAGTGACTACCGCACCTGATTCCTCAATCGCCAGACGCAAGTTAGACACTGCACGCTCTAGTGCTACTGAGGTCTCGCACGTTTCCATTTGCTTACCGTGGGTACCAATGCGAGACATGGTAAGCAAGTCAATAATCAGCGCCTGCATACGTGTAGCACCATCAACCGCATAACCGATAAACTCGTTCGCATCCTCATCCAGTTTGTCTTTATAGCGCCTTGCCAATAACTGTGTATAGCTGGCCACCATGCGTAAAGGCTCTTGCAAATCGTGTGAAGCTACATAAGCAAACTGCTCTAGCTCACGATTAGAGTTAGCCAGCTCCTCTGTACGCTGCGCCAAAGCCTCTTGGGTCTGTTTGAATGCCGTAATATCCGAGAACTCTGCAATGACTTGTGTCACTTTGCCGGCCGCGTCTTTAACGGCATTCATATTCATCCACGCCAAGTAATCATCACCTTGCTGGTTTCTCAACCAGATTTCCCCTTGCCACTGGCCGCCAGCTATCACTGTGGTCCAAAGGTCTTGGTATAAAGTTGGCTCCAGCTCTGCCAGCAAGTTTTGCATCGGCGTACCGATCAGCGCGTCGGAAGCATAGCCCGTAATTTTAGCCACCGACTTATTGACATGCAGCATACGGCCTTTTGCGTCAGCAATAATCACGGCCTCTAAGTTACTTTCAAACACTTGTGCCAGTAAGCGCAGCATTTCATGGTCAGCATGAAAATAAGCGGAGAGCGAAAGCTCAGAATCAAACATGGCGATTTTAGTAATCGCCTTGGAGTAGGCAAGAAAACGTTCAGCATCGTTACCCACCAAACGCATAACTTCAGGGAGTAACCAAGACAGATATTTGCTATATGCGCCTAAATACCAGCGCGGCTCCAAACCTATTTGCTGATAGGTAACACCCACCTGCAAACGGCTTTTAATATAGTCAGGGCCGTAATCTCCGGCAAAAACTTGCTTAAAGTATTCTTGTTGTTTTTGTTTAAGCTTTGACAATTGCTCCGGATTGCTAAGGCTAGCAGCCATTTCCGGGTGGGCATCAAAATGCTGAGATAACATGTCAGCAAAGGCATTTTCATTGGGCGCAAGTAAAGGGCCAAGCTCTTTGAGCAACTTGGAGTCTTGCTCGCTGAACTCAAGAAAATCCTTACGCGACTGAACTTCATCGGCGCTCGGGGTCATGCTGTCGATCAAAGCATCAACGGTAGGCTGGTGCAATAACATGTGTTCTCCCACAAAACTACTAATCTCGTTCCTGAATGACCAAGGGGAGCAGAAGATAAAATGGGAGTGATATTGAGAAGATACGGGAAAACCGCACATCTGGTACTCCCGCTATCTTAGAACTTACGCCCCTTAGACCGGTGATTTTGCGCCCTCGCTTTTCAGCTGAGTTTGCCTTTTTCAAATGCAATGCCGCATGAGTATCAGTACATTTATAAAATCAGTCAACCACCCATTCTAGTGAACAGCCTCTGTACCAAGCTTAGCTCTCGCACACAACCCTTCAATACAATCCACCGGATTTGATGCTTGCCATCAAGCCTAGTGATATGATGTAGACAAACAAACACTATAAAATTACATAACAAAAATTAGGGGTGGCTTTTGCCAGATAACAGGCACAGAATGATGTGGCACTCATATCAACATACTCCGTGTTAATCACCAGCAAAGTCACCCACGCCAGGAAAACCCATGCACAGCAAGTTAGGTCGCTTTGAATTGCTACGCAAGCTTGATGAAAGCAAGCAAAGCACTATCTGTTTAGCCCGCGACCCGCGCATGGAGCGCGAAGTGCTGATTACACTGCTGCCCAATGGCGATGTGCCGCTAGAAGCTTTGTTACCGCAGGTAAGGATTGTCAGCAAATTACAGCATAAGAATATTGCCACCCTGCTAGAGGCAGACGAGCATGAAGGTGCGCCTTATCTGGTTTATGCATTGGTTAACGGCACCATGCTATCGCAGCAATTAAAATCATCTCAACCATGGGCGGCAACACAAGCTGCACAAATGATTGCTGACGTACTAAAAGCAGTGAGCTACGCACATGCTCAGGGCGTTCTGCCCTTAGACCTGCAGGCAGAACACATTATGATTGCCGAAGACCAGAGCCCCATGCTGATAGGCATAGGCATGGCGAGTGTTGTAGCAAAAGGTGATCACGCGCAATCCGCCACTCCCTATACCGCTCCCGAACTTATCGCTGGTGGCAAGGCTACAGTTGCTGCAGATATATTCTCATTAGGGGTATTGTTGCAGGAGCTAGTGACCGGGCTGCCATTTATTGAAAAAGCAAAAAAACCGATCGCGGCGGCCAAGGCTGGTACCACCAGCCTGCAATCAATGCAGATCCATCTTGATGAAGCCTTAGAATGTATTACCCTGAAAGCCACGAGTAAAGCGCCGGAAGATAGGTACGCAGATGCCGAAACTATGCGCAAGGCTTTGCAAGATTATCTGACGCCAGTACAGGGCGAGCATAAACCGGTAGACGCGCACAGCACCATGGACTTTTTGCTGCGACGCATGCGCAGTAAAAGTGACTTTCCAGCACTGTCACACACCATTAGCGAAATCAATCGGCTAGCAGATGACGACTCAGCCAGCAACAACGCGCTGGCGCAGAGCATTCTGAATGACTTTGCACTTACCAATAAATTATTAAAACTGGTCAATACAGTTACCTACGGGCAATTTGGCGGCCATATCAACACTATCTCCAAAGCCGTGGTCATCTTGGGATTTGAAACCATACGAAATGTAGCAATGTCACTGATATTGCTGGATTTTTTGCAAAACAAGGCACAGGCATCACAGTTAAAAGATGATGTACTGTCATCTTTCTTTGCCGGAATCGTCGCGGCACAGCTAGCTCCCACCAGCCATGTCAGAAATGCAGAAGAAGCCATTATTTGCTCCATGTTCCGCAACTTAGGCAAACTGCTCGTCAGCTTTTACTTTTTTGAAGAAAGCCAGCAAGTTGCACGCCTGATTGAGCAAGGTGATAGCGAAGACAAAGCGGCAATTAAAGTACTGGGCATGACTTATAACGAGCTGGGCATAGGCGTTGCTAAAAGCTGGAACTTCCCACCACGCTTAATCGCCGGCATGCGTAAACTGGACAGCAATAAAATCATCAAACCCAATGGTGAACTGGAGAGTTTGTCGCTAACGGTTAATCTGGCTAATGAGTTATGCACGATTGCCAGCAACGGCAATATCGCCGACAAATCCAAAGCACTCAAGCAACTAACCACCCGCTACGAAAATGCGCTTAGCGTATCAGAGCCACTACTGCGTAAATCGATGGAGCAGGCTTTAGATGAGCTTGCCACGCGCGCCAGAGTGGTCGGCATTAATGTGGCACAAAGCCAGCTAATGTCACGCGTTAACACTTGGATAGGCGCGCGGGTTGAGGCATCAAACAAAGCGGCAGAAGAAACTGAACTCACCGCATTAGGTATCAATCTTGAAGCAGCGGATGAAAAAGGCAGTGAGCCGGCGAAGCCTGATTCTGAGTCTATCCTCACCGAGGGCATTCAGGAAGTGACCAACACCCTGATAGAAGAACATCAACTGAATGACATTATGCAGATGGTGCTGGAAACCATGCACCGTGGTATGGGCTTTAACCGTACTATCCTGTTTATTCGCGATGTCAAAAACAATCAAATGGCGGCACGCTTCGGCTTTGGTCAGGACATTGATACGGTACTGAAGAAATTCAGGTTTGGTTTAGACTTCACTCCTGATGTATTTCACCTTGCAACCAGCAAGGGTGCCGACTTGATGCTAGAAGATATTACGGCAGAAAATGTAACCGCCAAGATTCCGCAGTGGTACAGGCAAGCGGTATCGTCACAAAGTTTTTTACTACTGCCAATTATGGTAAATAACAAAGCACTGGGGATGTTCTACGCAGATATGGAACAGGCCAATAGCATGCAGGTTTCCACCAGGCAGCTTTCCCTATTGCGCACCTTACGTAATCAGTCAGTACTCGCCATCAAGCAAAAAGGCTAAATTTACTGCCTTAACCTATGCGGTAATCCACAAGAATTGTTCTCAATCTGCGGCAGCTTGACCTGAGTCAATGCCAACCTCCGTATTTACCGTAATCTAAGCGCTATCTCTAACACCAATAGCGCTTGCTAGCATTATGATGAACTTTGATATCGTGATTGTCGGGGCCGGGCCGGCTGGCCTATGCTTTGCTCAGGCGGTTGCCGGCTGCGGCTTGCGCATCGCTATACTGGAGCGTCAATCAGAATCTATGCTGGCAGACCCAGCTTTTGATGGGCGTGAAATTGCACTCACACACCGCTCTGCACATATTATTCAGGCATTAGGGATGTGGCAACGCATTGATACCGACGCTATTTCACTATTACGCGATGCCAAGGTGCTCAATGGCCCCTCGCTGTATGCTATGCATATCGAGCACGACGCCAATAAAACCGCGTCCTTAGGCTATTTAGTAGCCAATCACCTTATCCGCAAGGCCGCTTATGAGGCTGTGAAAGCATCGGCAGATATTACCTTACTGACTGAATCAGCCATTTCGGCCATTAGCACAGATAACGACGGTGCCTACATCAGCCTGACCGATGGCAGTAAACTACAAGCACAGCTATTGGTGGCGGCAGACAGTCGCTTTTCTGAAACCAGACGCGCCATGGGTATCCCTGCCACCATGCATGACTTTGGCAAAACCATGATGGTATGTGTGATGCAACACAGCATCCCGCATCATCACGTCGCATGGGAGTGGTTTGATTACGGCCAAACCTTAGCGCTTTTACCAATGAACGGCACACAATCCTCTGTGGTCATTACACTGCCCGCTGCAGACATTGAACGACTGATGGCGCTAAGCGAAACAGAGTTTAATCAGGAAGTTGCGCTACGCTTTAAGCATAGATTAGGCAGCATGCAACTGGCATCAACACGCCATGCCTACCCGCTGGTGACCGCCTACGCCAGCCAATTGGTGGCAAAACGCTTTGCTTTAATTGGCGATGCTGCCGTGGGGATGCACCCAGTCACGGCACATGGTTTTAATTTTGGATTGTTCGGCATCAATATCCTTGCTGAGGAAGTTAAAATGGCTAAATCACGTGGTAGTAATATCGCGGCCAGCGCCCTGCTTGAGCGTTACCAAAGAAAGCATCGCCTCAAAACACGCCCGCTGTTTTTAGCCACGCATGCAATTGCCAAGTTGTATGGTAATGACACCCTGCCGGCACGCCTGATTAGAGCGGCATCATTGCGTTTAGGTAACCGTATCTCACCCTTTAAACGGGCGGTGGCGCACATGCTGACAGAGGCTAATTCATAGGGAAGAAACGCAGCATCCGGTAAGCTGCTAAGAGTAAACTTAGGCTTAAACCAACTTGGTGATATTGCCATGATGCGCATAATCCTGCATTAATGCATCAAATTGCTCAATAGGTAGCGGTTTGCTAAATAAATAGCCTTGGTAGGCTTTACATTCATGATGCTTCAGAAAAGCCAGTTGCGCCTCAGTCTCCACCCCTTCCGCAATCACGTTTAGGCTAAAGTTCTGCGCCATATCGATAATGGTTTTCACCATCACCGCATCACTTTTATCGGTAGTGATATCGCGTACAAAGCTTTGGTCAATCTTAATCTGATCTAGCGGTAAGCGCTTTAAATAAGAGAGTGAAGAGAAGCCGGTACCAAAATCATCTAAAGACAGCGTCACGCCTACTTTTTGTCTTAACAAATTCTTTTTGGCAATCACATCGGTAATATCATCCAGCGCTACGCTTTCGGTTAACTCCAGCTTTAGCCGCGTGGGATCTATGCCATGCTTATGAATCGCAGCAATCACCTGGTCTACAAAATGCGTCTGCTTAAATTGCTGTGCGCTGATATTCACCGCCAGCACTAAATCGCACATTCTAGCATTGGTGCTCCAAACTGCAATTTGGCGACAAGCTTCATCCAGCACCCAATCCCCTATATTCAGGATAAGCGCGCTTTCTTCTGCTACCGGAATAAAATGAGCGGGGGAAATCATACCGCGTTGCGGGTGCACCCAGCGAATCAGGGCCTCTGCACCGATGGGTTTATTTTCATGATCAACCTGTAGCTGATAATGCAGCTCAAACTGATCAGTCTCCAGTGCATTGTGTAAATCAGACTCCAAAGTAGCGCGTACCTCCACCAGCTCCTGCATCTGCGGATCAAAAAAGCGGGTACGATTGCGGCCGCCATCCTTTGCCTGATACATTGCCATATCGGCACGCTTAATCAGCTCATCTACATCTTTATCATGGCCACAAAACAGCGAGATACCAATACTGGATGAGCTATGGATATGCACATTATTAATTTGGTAGGGCTCAGCCAGCGCCAGACGTATGGTTTCAGCAATCTTAGCCACCGTACGTGAGGCATCTTCCAAGCTTTCGCCTAAACGTTCTACCAGCACTACAAATTCATCACCACCCTGGCGCGCAACGGTATCTATCTCGCGCACACAAGCGGTAATTCTTTTTGCCACTTCAATTAAGAGCAAATCGCCATCACCATGGCCTTGTGTATCGTTAATAACTTTAAATTTATCTAAATCCAGAAATAGCAAAGCGCCATACTGCATGCTGCGCGCGGAAGTTGCCAAGGCTATGCCTAATCTATCCAGCATTAAGCGCCGATTAGATAGACCAGTTAACGGGTCTTTGTAGGCTAACTTCTGTACCTCGTCCTCAGCTCGTTTACGGTCACTAATATCGCGGCCTACCGATTGGATTTCTGTGAGCTGACCGTGCTCATCAAAAATACCGCGGTTACTAAACTGCATCCAGTGAACATCGCCCGTAGCTGAAAGCACCCGATTTTCTATCATCACTACTGGGTTAGACGCTGACAACATGGCTAGCTCGTCCACCACGCGCTGTAAATCTTCAGGGTACACCACGGGCTTCCAAGTTGAGCCTATCATCTCCTGCTCGGTCTTACCAAAGAAGCGACAATAAACATCATTCACAAAAATATAAGTACCGTCAGCACGCAGCCTTGAAATTACCTCGGTCTGATCTTGCACCACTGAACGGAAACGCTCTTCGCTCCCCCGCAACACCGCCTCTGCTTTTTTAATCGCACTAATATCGGTGAGCAAAACAAAGAAGCCTTTTACCTCGCCATCTCTTACATCCGGAATATAGTTTGTTAGGGAGTGGCGGGAGCTGCCATCAGCCTTAGGGATAATGCGCTCAAAGGTTTGAGGTTCGCCCCTTAATGCGCCTTCAATATGTGGGAGGTTGAGACGGTACAACTCATCTCCCAGCAACTCCCAAATATGCTTGCCACGCAGCTCACTCGCCTCAACACCAAACCACTGTTCGTAAGCTTTATTGGCAAGGCGGTTTTTTAGCGCTTTGTCCCAATAGCCGACCACGGATGGTAAACAATCGAGTACCTTCTGAATCACAGCACTGGATGATAATAATGACTCTGCCTCTTGATCAAAAGCAGAAGAAAGCGTGGATAAAGCTTCTGGTAGCGCCATGTCTTCAGCATCCCCAGCGGGTACACTCGTTGGGCCAGTGGCTGAGCCTGAATTGTGCGGAAGTTTCATAATGGCATAGTGCCATAACTTATTAAAGTTAAAAAGCTATTAGTCGCAAGCTACTATTGGTTAAGACTAGACTTCAGCAAGACGCCGCAACAAAAAAGGAGCCTAAGCTCCTTTAAAGTTAAATGCACGGTACCCACCTACCACGCGAGATGAAGTGCAACTCCAGTCTACCCTACTTTTTGGGCATAGCAGGTTTGCTTGGCATAACAGTGGAACCCGGCATCACTACTGGTTTTTTGCTTTGCTTAGGTTTTTTTGCCTCTTTGTTTTTGTGTAGCTGTCCTTTTGCCATGATGTTTCTCCTAAAATGTTTAACATCAAACTGATTGCGCAAACAGGATTGTCCTAGCAATCACTGGATTGGACTAAACAGTGCAGCAATGGTTTCATTCTGGAATATTACTAAAATACTAGGGAATATCTAAACAACATCAGACTGCAACACGCAAGGCTGCACAGAAGTCACGGTTTGCAAATGATGCAAAACCTAGAGGTAAAACAGGGGGATATTATGGTCGGCGTGGAGAGATTCGAACTCCCGACATCCTGCTCCCAAAGCAGGCGCGCTACCAGGCTACGCTACACGCCGAAGGCCGGCACTATACTGACAACCCAACGGATAGTCAATATCAGGCTGATTCAATTGCCATAATTATTCACAACTGCTGTTCATTGCGGCCAATATTTAGTGCTATTATTTTTAGCATTATTTCCATCGTGTTAAAGAAATTAGACCATGTCACATGCGATTAAGGTTCATCAAACAGGCGGCCCCAAAGTATTGCAATGGGAGCCAATTACAGTAGGCACGCCAGATGCAGGTCAGGTCAGACTACAGCAAACTGCAGTGGGGCTGAACTTCATCGATGTGTATCACCGTACCGGACTATACCCGCTACCGTTGCCGTTCATTCCGGGCATGGAAGCTGCAGGCGTTGTAGAAGCAGTGGCCGCGGATGTTACGCATTTAAAAGTGGGGGATCGTGTAGCTTATGCCTCAGTGATTGGTGCCTATGCTGAATCCAGACTGATTGCGGCAGAGCGCTTAATTAAACTGCCGGATAGCATTGATGACAACACCGCGGCCGCCATGATGCTACAAGGCATGACCGCACGCTACCTGATTCGAGATATCTACAAGGTGAGTGCCGGCGATACCATACTGGTACATGCCGCAGCTGGTGGCGTGGGGCTTATCGTATGCCAGTGGGCAGCGGCGCTGGGTGCAACCGTGATTGGCACAGTTTCTACCGAAGAAAAAGCGGCATTAGCAAAAGCCAATGGCTGCCATTACCCCATCATTTACACCCGCGAAAATTTTGCAGCCCGTGTATTAGAAATTACCAATGGCAAAAAACTTCCGGTGATTTACGATTCAGTCGGCAAAGACACTTTTATGCAATCGCTAGATTGCCTGCAACCTAGAGGATTAATGGTGCTGTTCGGCGCCTCTTCAGGCCCAGTACCGCCGCTGGATTTATCCGTGCTGGCACAAAAAGGCTCACTTATGGTGACCAGGCCTGCACTTGCCACCTTTATTGCCAGCTGCCCCCAGCTTGAAGAAAACACCGCAGACTTGTTTGAAGTGGTAGCGAGCGGCAAGGTGAACATTTATGTTAACCAGACCTATGCGCTCAAAGATGCCGCCATCGCCCACCGCGACCTGGAGGCTCGTAAAACAACGGGCGCAACGGTGCTGACAATTTAGCCTACCGCACGCTGCGGCGATGCCAACGCGTGCTTAGGCTGTATGTTTTTTGTCTTTACCAGTACGCCACTGCGCGTGTAGCAAGCGATCATGGCGTTCATCAGGCAGGCGCCGAATAAACGTGCAGGCTTGGCTGT
Organism: Methylotenera sp.; assembly: GCF_036401095.1. Lineage (GTDB taxonomy): Bacteria > Pseudomonadota > Gammaproteobacteria > Burkholderiales > Methylophilaceae > Methylotenera. Next base: position 28,413 of record NZ_DASWWA010000005.1, on the reverse strand, counting down.
GTATCGTCACACCGCGGTCGCAGGTCACATAGCCGACAATAGCATCCGGAAAAACTGGCTTGCAGCACTGTGCCATATAGGTCTGCAGGTTGCCAACGCCCTCTACCGTCACCTCGGTTGCCACGGGCTGGGCTGTTGTCTTGCGCGCAATCACCTGATTAGCTTTTTCCATCGGTTTCAGGTGTGCGATTTCGTGGATTGCACCCGCGATTTGATACTCGCTCACATCACCACGGCCTATCGCGCTTAAAAAGTCTTCTAACTTATTAAAGTGCAGCTTCTGGGCGATTTTTTCCTGATTAATCGCACCTACGCCTGCACGGTGTAGCTCTTTATCTAACTTTGCACGGCCTTGCGTCACGTTTTCTTCTGCGTGCTGATGCCTGAACCAGTGCCGCACCTTGGCACGTGCGCTGGCACTTTTTAGGTAACCTAAAGTCGGGCTTAACCAATCACGGCTGGGCGCACCAAGCTTGGTGGTGAGGATTTCAATACGTTGTGCGTTTTGCAGCTTGTAATTAAGCGGTACGATATTACCGTCTACTTTAGCGCCACGGGTTCTGTGCCCTAAATCCGTATGCAGGGCATAGGCAAAATCAATAGGCGTGGCGTCCTTGGGTAAATCGATCACCCGCCCTTGCGGCGTAAACACATATACGCTCTCCTGAAACAATTCGGTCTTAAATTGCTCCAGTAAATCACCGCTATCAGTGGCACCTTCTTTCCATGCCAAAATCTGACGTAGCCAGGCAATTTTCTCGTCCAGTACGATATCGGACTTACCACCCTCCTTGTAGCGCCAGTGCGCTGCCACGCCTAACTCAGAGTACTGGTGCATTTCAAAGGTACGGATTTGCACCTCTAGCGCCAATCCCTGCGGGCCAGTAACGGCTGTGTGCAATGAACGGTAATTATTACTTTTGGGGCGTGCGATATAGTCATCAAACTCGCCCGGAATCGCCTGCCATAAAGTTTGTACTAGGCTGAGTGCACTGTAGCAGTCCTTCACATCCTCCACCAGAATGCGCACAGCACGCACATCAAACAGCTGCTCAAAATCCAGATTTTTGCGCCGCATTTTATTGATAATGCTGTAGATGTGTTTAGGCCGACCGGAAACCTCGGCTTTAATACCCGCCTGCGCTAACTTCTGCTTGAGGGTATTCTCAACATCGGCGATGTACTGCTCGCGGTCCACACGGCGCGAATCCAGCAACTTGGCGACTTCTTTATAGAGCTGTGGCTCTAAATAGCGTAGTGAGAGATCTTCCATCTCCCATTTGAGTTGCCACACGCCAAGGCGATTGGCAAGCGGGGAAAAAATGCCCTGCACTTCGCGCGCTATCAGTATTTGCTGCTCACGGCTGGCACCAGCCAAGCTGCGCAGTATTTGCGTGCGCTCAGCTAATTTAATCAGTACTACACGAATATCCTGCACCATGGCCAACAGCATTTTGCGCAGGCTTTCAACCTGCTTGCTGTTATCTGCATTTCCCTGCTCTTGCAGGTGCAAGCGCTCAAGCTCGCTGAACTCCTGCACTTGCGCGATACGTAGCAAGCCTTCAACCATGCTCGCAATATTATTGCCGAACCTCAGCTTGATGGTTTCTTGCCAATTATCGATATGCTGAGGCGCCGCATACAAAATGGTGGCAATAATGGATTCAGCATCCATATTCAGGCTGACTAATATAGCAGCCGTGCTTGTTGCATGCTGCAGTAGCGGCTCACCATTCAGCTCAGTATGCGCATCATAAGCCAGCGTTGCCAATTGGCAGGCCTGACGAATGAGCTCGACGTCGGCAAGCGAGTAATGCTTAGCTAACGAATCTATCCATGCTTGCGTATCATTATCGGATAAAGCAGGTATTTGTAATGAACTGGAACCATGGATCATTATTATTTAATCTTCTATTCTAAAACCAACCTTGATGGTCACTTGGAAATGCGCAACCTCACCATTCACAATATGCCCCCTAGTTTCAACTACTTCAAACCAGTCCATATGTTTGACGGTGCGCGCGGCCTTCGCAATCGCGTTACGAATTGCATCATCAGTGCCTACACTAGAGCTGCCTACGAGTTCGATGAGTTTATAAGTATGTGCAGACATAGCGTTCTCCTTGACTAAAAATCTTAGAATTATTCTACATATCTATAATCATCTACCTTTTAGCCATAGATTACCAATTTTTATTTGGGGTCTATGCTTGAACTTTCAAGCACTTTTTAAACACCTATATCATATAACACAGCATGTGATGACCAGCGCTCTATGCAAGGCCGCCTGTGATAAGATTCCACCATCTTTTAATTGAATATGCATTTAACCTCACCATGACAAACACACCAGCACAACCAGCAACCGAGCTAAAAAGCATTACTGGCCTTACCGACCAAGAGTACGAAGCACTGAGCGCAGCACTTGCTAAAATGCGAGCACCGCAAGTCGAAACGCAGGCATCCCACACAAAAATGCTAGCGGCCGTGCGCAATCAATTGCAGCAGCGCCTAAACAGCTCGCAAATCAGTGAAGAGGAAAGAGCCAAACTCACCAATGACATTGCTGACCTTGATCGCAAAATGAATGCGATTCACCAATAACACATTAACCTGCTAGCAAGCCACAATGGAACACAACATGAAAAAACTGCTAATTTCTCTAACACTGGCACTGATCAGCACCAGCACATGGGCGGACTGGACTGAGTTTAGCGGCTCAAGCAACCAGAGTGGCGTAAAGGTTTATTACAATCTGGCTACGCTGCGCAATCAAGACAGTGTGCTAAAAGTTTGGCAAATGCAGGACTACAACTCAACGCAAACTGCGCAGCATAAAACTTACCTCTCCGTTAAATCTTTACTTGAGGTGAACTGTAAAACCAAAATGCGTAGAACCATGGCCGCTAGCTACTACAAGCTGAATATGGGGAGTGGCGAAGCCATCCTTAAGAACAGCACGCCTGCACAGTGGGAGCACATTGCCCCTGACATAACGGGTGAAGCCATGCGTAAATTTTATTGCGGTCGTGAGTAAGCCGAACTATGCCTAGCTGGTCATCGTTCATCGTCTAGCCTTGAAAAAATCAGTATTGTAAAAACAGGGGTTGAGAAAAACCCGAATGAAAAAACTTAAAATTGGATGCGCCCCGGTAACTGTCTACCTACACAGACAACTACCGGGTATGCAATATGGTGATACTGACGCGCTAAATATCAGTAATAGGCAACAAGCCTAAGGTTTTAGCTTCATCAAACAAACCAGTCATGGTCCAGTTTTGTCTTAAAGCACCCGCACCATAGTTTCTTGATCCACCTACCGCTTCAGCCAGCAGCTGTAAACGTGCAGTTTCTTCCAGCAGAATAATGGTGTCAGTCAGCGCTCGCACACCGCCTTTGCCCCATACCGTGCCGCCGCCATTGGCTTCAATGATTGCAAAGTTATGTGGGTTTTCGTTTACTTTCTCAACAATAAAATCTACTTCCGGCTGGCGTCTATCAATATAAACTGGCAGCTCGCGCACCAGATGGTGGCGATTAAACGCAACATAGTTGATTGGGAAAGTACGGTGCGTTTGTGCCCAAGCCGCCAAATACAGCGTATGCACGTGTGAAATGATATTCACATCAGGATGCTCAATAAACAATTTGTTGTAGCGCTTGCCGCCGCTATGGTTGCCAGCATACACCGTGCCATCAAAACCAATAATAGCCGGCGTGATTTCTGCGCCACGATTCCACGGACCCGGGTCGTTCACTACCACCAGCTTTTCGTGCCCAGGCACGCGCACCACAAAACCCACCGTACCATAAGCCGTGGTAGTGTCGGTTTCGCGCAACACTCTAAAAGCGTGCTCGGCGTCTTGCTTCACGCTTTGTGCAAATGCCGTCACATCTGCGGCTAATTCTGTATCGATTTTTCCCATATTAAAACTCCTTCGTTAAGATTAAATAAATTACGCAGCTTTGCTCTGCGTTTGGTAATAGTTATCCAGCCACTGGTGGGCAGCAGCTAGTGGTCTGGGGTCTACCCATGCGTCCAGATTAAAATCACGGTCTAACACACCGTGGATTAAGGTGAAGTTCTTTTGGATTTTGAATAAGTCCAGTAACTCTTTTGATAAGCTAGGGTGTAACGATTGGTGAAATCCATCGCGATACGCCGTTGCTACCCCGTCATCACCGGCACGGGTTTCATTTTTTAAAATTTGATGTACCCCATCCAGATTAGAAGCAGCCCAATCTGCGGCACGCAAGGTTTGTGCAAGAAAGCGCACTAACAAATCAAAGTGGTTTTCGATAAAGTCTTCATGCACAGTAATTGGTCGCGGCGTACCGTTATTGACACGGTATTGACGGTCGGTGAATCGATCAATATCAATACCGACCACAGCACCGTAGCGTTTGGCGGCATCCACTGCTGATGCTCCTTTAACGTAAACCGCATCCACTTCGCCGCGGGCTAGATTATCAAGCCCTGCCCATAGCCCGCCTAAGCCGGAATCTGAATCCTGTCCAGAACCAACTTCGACAAAGGACACGTCATCCAACGTTAATCCTGCATACGCCAACACGCCTTTCACCCCTTGCAAGGTCATGCCGCGTGCAATGCTGCTGCCGCGCACATGTGACGGTATTTCACGCTCCACATAGGCTGGCAGCGCAACACGTCGCCCTTTCAGGTCTGCTGGACGATTGATAAGCGAGTCTGGACGCACCAAAATCACCTGCCACTCATCTATCCAGGTAAGGCCGATGACTTTTGTTTTTGCACCCTGAGCTTTGGCCGCTAGGGCAAGCAAGCTGCCGCCCTCGCGAATCAAGCTGGGGATTTCATGGTCGTAATGATGGCGCGCAAGTGCTTTAGGCGCGTCCTGAATCGTTGCCACAGAGATGCCGTCTTTTGCAAACTCGTCTTCCAGCCATCCTAATTTATACGCCAAGCCAGTTGCCGTGGGTACTGGGCAGCGCGTAAACCAGATGTCTTTGAGTGGAGCATTGGCTGGTTGATTAACTGATAATGGATTAGCCATCTTGATTACCCCACAGCACGTAAAATCGCGGTGTCAGTCTTGCCGCGCAATAGCGGCAGTACTTCTTCGCCCACGCGATACGCTTCTTCCAAGTGTGGTGTGCTGGCCAAAATAAATGCATCTGCACCCAGTGCCACCAGCTGATCCAAGCGCTCCGCCACTTGCTCATAGCTACCGACGATGCCGTTGGTTTGACCGCCGCGCAGCAGGCTAAAACCTGACCAAACATTCGGCTCAATAATCAAATCTTTATAACTGTTGATGGTGGTCGGCCGATTGCCGCGCTGGCGCGCAGCACCTACTGAGTCACTGGCATCTGGGTTCTGAAATTTATCCAAGGCTTCACGGCTCAGGCTGTTAAAGCCTTTTTCAATCTCCGCCCATGCCTCTTCTTCAGTGGGTCTGGCAATTATATCCACACGGATAGCGCATTTGATTTTGCGCCCGAGAGTCTGGGTGCGTGCTTTAACACGGTCAAACTTCTCGCGCAGCTGCTCAAACGGCTCCAGCCAAGTTAAGTAGTAATCAGCATGCTTAGAAGCAGATGCCAGGGCTACATCTGAAGAGCCGGAGAAGTAGATTTCCGGATATTCTTCCTGCGACAATGGGTGCGCCAAGCCTGCATCTTCCACTTGGTAGAATTTGCCATGATAAGAGAACGGCCCGCCATTCCAAACTCCTTTTAATACATCCAGAAACTCAGTGGTGCGGCCATAGCGGTCATCATGCGAGGCGGAATCTCCCCACCATAGCTGCGCTGGGCCACCGCCACCGGTAATGATGTTGTATAAAGCACGGCCGCCAGTTGCACGCTGCAAGCTTGCAGTCATGCGCGCAGCAACCACCGGGTTAAGAAAACCGGGCTGAAACGGAATCATGAAGCGGAACGTAGAAGTCTCACGCGCCAGTAACGAAGAAATCACCCAAGGCTCATCCGTCATTGGGAACGATGGAATCAAACCTCCCTGAAAACCTGAAATCTCGGCAGCACGCGCAATTTCTGCCACATAATCGATATAACCCTGCCCTGTGCCGCCTACGCTGCCGGGCTTGGCTTTAGTGTCATCGCCAGGAAACCAGTCACCGCGGTGCGGGGTGCGATTACGGTGTGAGCTTGGTTCGCCATGGGTTGGAATCCGCCAGAAAACATCAATAGTCATACAATATTCCTTAAATTTAGTTAGGCTGCACGACGCTGGTCGTGTTTGATTTGGGCGCGCACCGCAGGCAAAACGTGTTCACCCAGGCGGTAGGCCTCTTCAAAGTGCGGGACAGATGAAAGCAGGAAGCTGCTGACCCCAGCGGCGGCATAAGCCACAAGCGCTTGCGTCACTTGCTCATAGCTGCCCACCAGCGTGGCATTGGCCGCGGTAGTATCAGTGGAGAGGCCTGCCCATAAATTACCGTTAATGACAGGCTGATGATTGCCTTGCTCCGACTGCTGCCAATAGCGGCGCGCATCAAAAATGGCTTCATCCTCAGTTTCGCGGCTCACGATATCTATGCGCAGTGCAAACCTTGGCTCACGCCCGTACTGCTTGGCTAGCGCGCTAAGCTCTTGGATTTGCTGCTGAATATTTTCAACCGTGTCTGCATCAAAAATGTGAAAGTCCGCCACCTTGGCCGATAGCGCTAAGGCTTCTTTGCTCTTACCGGAAAGGTAGATAGGCGGTACTTTTTGGTTAGATAAAGCACCTTGGAACCCGCCATTGAGCACCTCAAAATACTTGCCTTTAAAGCTGTATGGAGACTGGGTGAGCACACCGCGCGCCACGGTGACGAACTCTTCAATACGCGGGTTAATTTCACTATCTTCTACAAAATCACCCAAAGCGCGTCTATGCTTATCATCACCGCCGGCACTAATCTGCCAGGCAAAGCGGCCATCGGTAAAGCGCTGGTAGCTCACCGTATTTTTTGCCGCATACACCGATGAGCCACGTGAGGCATCAAACTCGGTGACTAGCTTTAAATGACGGCTGCCACGTGCTACATAACCGGCAATAATCCATGGCTCATCGCCGTTGATATCTTCCGGAATGCGGATGCCGTCAAAACCAGCAAGGTCTGCCGCACGCGCAACCTGATGCAGGTAATCAAAATAGTTGAAGCTCAAACCACGCGGGTCGGTCACGCCATCCGAGTAGGGATGCGCTGATGAGGTACGTTCTGCACGACGCTCTTTTCTACTATTTCCGTAACGTCCATCACCACTGGTTGGCAATTGCCACAAGAACTCTGTAGTCATACATTCCTCCTAAAATTAAACTGGATTAACTAGCTACATTGATTTGTCTGTAGCGCTATCTCTTTTAATTTGCAGGATGCATGCCAATATCAGCCACCAATAAAAATCAATGCAAGCAATTGATTTTTATTGTTATTTTTAAGAATTAAACCTTTCTATTGTTATAAAAATTAAATAGTTGCTGCAAAATCAACAAGGCTAGAAACAGCGCTGTTGATTTTGCAAACCATTAACACCTTATGCAGCCAGTTTTTTAAAGTTGCTGCTGATAAACGCGCGAAAGCCCGGGCATACCGCCAGCCAGATAGGAATCCACAGTAAAAATATATCTTGCAGCACAAAGCCTTTGCTTAAAAAACCGCCCAGCGTGGCGCCTACAAAGCCACCAGCCATGCCTACCATGGTAAATAAGCCGGAAACGTGACCCATATTTTTACCTGAGTGTGCCAAACGTGAAATATTAACCAGATGATTAAACGCCTGGCCTATCGCCTGCAGTACAGCGCCAATCAAAAGACCGACCACACCACTACTTAGCCCTAAGAATGCCAAGCCTATAATCAGGCTGGCATGGCTTAAGTTATAGGTGAGCCTTTCACCTAACTTTGCCACTACATGCCCGAGCAACAGCAGCACCGCAACAAAGGCTGCGCCCTCCACCACCATCAGCGTGATTCCCTGTTGTGCACTCCAGTGAAATTGGCGCACAGCAATCACGATAATAAAAGTGCCGAAGAAGCCACGCACCATGCCCCCCAGCCCATCATAGATACATACCTGACGCACCATCGGGTCGCGCAGATATTGCAGCATTTCTTTCACGCCGCCACGTACGCTCTTGCCAGTGTCGGCCTCACGCGTGCGCGATAAAATGGTGAAGCCATAAAACGACATCACCGCAAATAATATGCTGGTGATCCAGTAGCTACCCTGTATCCCCAAATGGCTAGAGACCAGATTACCAAGCAATGGCCCGACCAAGCCTATGCCCAGCATTAAGGTGCCCCTATACCAGCCACCACGGCTGGTGCCCACCTCGGGTAGGCGCTCGAGCCACGAGGTGTTCATGGCAACCACACGAAACGGAATACAAATTCCGGCAATAAACAAAAAGATGGCCGCCAGATACCAAGAGGTTGAATAACCAATTAACGGATATAAGGTCATGGCACCCAAACTAGAAATTGCATATACCCAGCGCGCACTAAAGCGGCTGATAAAGATACCGGCCGGTAACGACATCAGCATCATGGATAAACTTTCCGCCCCGATTAACAAGCCTATCTGCCATGACTCAGCGTTCAGGTGCAGCGCTAACAGCGTGACTAGAATCTTATTCATACCGATGGTGATGCCGCTCATCAGCGCAAGGCCAACAAATGAATAAGTGAAATGGTGGGTGGCTAATAATGGACGTTGCGTATTTAACGTATTGGACTGGCTCATATGGATGAACTCTCAGGATAGAAATGAATAACAGTAAGGTTTGCGCCAGACTCGGGCGCAATGTTGCGATATGCGTGTTACTGATAAAAATAACGCCAGACTACCGAATGGGAATCTGGCGTTTGTTGCATCAACGCTTGCGCGAATAATTACCAGCGCGTGGTGACTGAAACGCCAACTGTTCTTGGCGCTGCCCAATACACGCTGTCGCCATTAACACCCTGGCCGGCGTTAAATGCTGGTAATGAGTGGTTTTTGTACTCTTTATCAAATAGGTTATTCACGTAGCCAGTAAATAAATATTTGTCATTGTGCGTCGCGAATGAAATCCGTGCATTTGCCAAGGTATAAGCATCTTGATTCAAATGTGCACGCGCTTCAGACTGTGGATCAATAAAGTAATACTGCTTAGCTTGGTAGCGTGCATCCGCACCGATAATCACCTTACCGTAACGCACCGGAATGCGATAATCAGCAGCAAGCTGTGCGGTTACATGCGGTGAACGCACCAATGACCTACCGCTCAAATCTGCACCGCCGTTCACCACCTGCAGGCTGTCATAATCTGCGTCTAGCAAGCCCAGACTGGCATTCACGTGCAAGTTCTCTAGCGGCAAAGCCTCCACCTCAAACTCAGCACCGTTTACCGTGGCTTTTTTAGCATTCTGCAAATAAGAAACGGTGGTATTAGCATTGGCATTAAAGCCAACCACGTTCACCTGTACGTCTTTATAGTTGTAATGGAACAAGCTGGTATTAAAGTTTAAGCGCCCATCCAGCCACTCTGACTTATAGCCAACCTCATAAGCATCTAATTGCTCAGGTTTCACCGTATTCACCGCAGCCAAGCTGGTAGCGGCAGTGTTAAAGCCGCCAGATTTCTCCCCATGCGAATATTTTGCATATACGCGGTCATGCGGGGTGATTTTATACTCAGGCGTAATATCGTAAGTTAACGCATTCCAGGTTTTAGAGTCTTTAGCGCTAAACGTGCCAGAGCCAGATGGGCCTGCTGCTGCATATGCTCCGGTATATGTGCTCCACCACTGCGCCAGGTTGCTCCAGCTACCAGTTCCGGTTGAGCCTTTTCTGTTCAGGTCATACTCTTTAGTCTCGCGCGTCCATCTCACACCCAAGGTCGCATTGAACTGATCGGTAAAGTTATAGGTGTTGCTGCCGAACAAGGCAAAGCTCTCCGCATTATGCGTTAAGTCGGACTTGTTATAAGTGGAACCCGGTGGCGCACCTGCCAAACCTGGCACAGAGGCAGACGGCAACTTAGCGCCCTGTGTACTAAAATTAACATTTTCATTAAAATAGTGAGCACCCGCTAACCAGTTCCAGCGGTCCTCTTTAGGCGATGCCAGCCTAAACTCTTGGGTAAACTGACGGCTCTTGCCATCGGTATGTGACCTGGAAATCTCAAGCGGCGTGTAGTCGTTATCCGTCACAATTTCAGACTGAAAATCTTCATAGCCCGTAATAGAGGTCAACGCTAGGCGACCCAACTGCCACTTCAAATTCAAGCTCACGCCGTTTTGCGTGTTGTCGCTAGAGTCAGGCGCATTGGTGCTCACATGCTTAATATCTTTACTTGGCTTGTAGCCATTACGGAACACGCCATTGGCCGCATAACTTCTGGTGGTGGTAATGGCACCATCGGTTTCATATTTGCGGTAATGCACATTTAACAGTGCTTCTAAATCCGGCGTTAAAACAGCCAGTAACTGCCCGCGGATCGCACCTTCAGATAATCCACTATCATTGCTGCCGGTATATTGGTTCTTTAAACGGCCATCTTGGTCTTCTTGTAAAAACGAAACACGGCCTGCCAAGCGCTCATCAATAATCACGCCACCCACACCGCCTTGGACGATTCTGTCGTTGTAACTACCGTAATCAACTTTTACGTAATTGTCTTTAGCATCGGTATTAAATGATGGTTTTTTTGTAACCACGCTCACCGCGCCGCCTGTGGTGTTTTTACCCCACAATGTACCTTGCGGGCCGCGCAACACTTCCACACGCTCAATATCAAATAAGGGGAAGCCGGTAGAACTGGCGTTGCTGATATAGACTTCATCTAAATAAAAACCAACCGGATTGGATAAGTCATATTGCTGCTGGCCAGCACCTACACCACGAATCCACCAACGTGGGCGCCCATGCTGCTGCGTTCCAGCTGAGGCATTAGGTACATAGTTCAATACTTCACTGGCTGAGCGACCTACGCCTTGGTCTAGCAAATCTTTACCGCCTAAGGCAGTAATCGCGGTTTTTACTTCCTGCACACTCTCCTCACGCTTTTGTGAAGTTACTGTCACTGAAGGCAGCGCCACGCCTTCTACTTTGGCTTTATCTTCAGACTGGGCAGGGGCGCTCTCCTCTGCATAAGCCAGATTAGCGTTGAACACCGCAGCTGCGCTAATTGCCAATGCTATTGATACATTTTTCACCAGCGGCTTTAACTGGAAGGTTTCCTGACGCAGGTGTGCGCCTTTGATTTCTTTACTTCTCATTGAATACTCTCTTTAACTGTGATTGAAATTTGCATGGCACCTAAGTCGTAACTTATGGTCGTAACCTAGCGCCTTAACAGTTATAGAGATTGCAGAATATGTGCCAAGTCAAAAATTAAACACAATGCATTGATTTAATTGAATATATTCAAGTAAACAGCAAAAAACACATGATTGCCTATGTTGTATAAGCAGCAACAATCTAAACAGTTGCTTGTTAATAAACAGCCGTTATATATGATTGCTGACTAAGCTTTATACGGAAAAATCTGGCTAACAAAATCTATACAAAAAAAATGCGGTGCATCCACAGACACACCGCACACAACACCACGAGAATAACTTGCTTAATACAACATCAGCGTACGCTGCGCCAACGCAGCAAATATTGGCGTAGATGAGACAAGCTAGCGTTCATCAGCAAACCAGTCAAACCGATACTCACCACAGCCACAATCACAATATCCATTCTTGATGACTCCTGTGCCATCAGCATCAACCCACCCACGCCAGGGCCGGTAGAGAATAGCAACTCAGAGCCTACGGTAGATACCCAGGCAAAAGCCAATGCATGCATCAGGCCTGTCATGATGGATGGCGTAGCCGCTGGTAACAACACATGGATTAACAACTGCAAACGGTTAAATTTAAGCACCGATGCGACTTCTACATACTTATGCTCTACACCGCGCATACCCTCAAAGGTATTCAGCACAATCGGGTAAAATGCCGCGAGGCTGACAATCAAGATTTTAGAAAACAAATCATTGCCAAACCATAAGGCGATTAACGGAATTAAGCCTAACAATGGCACCTGACGCAGGGTGTGGTATAGCGGGCCGATTAATTTATTGGCAAGCGGAGACACCGCCATTAGCCCACCTACAAACAGGCCGGCAAAGCCACCTATCACCAACCCAATCACAGTGGTTTGTAAAGTTGCCACGAGGTTAATCAACAACTCCCCGCTTTGAATCAGCTCCACAAAACCGCTGTAAATTTGGCTTAACGGCACAAAAATATAGGTATAGGCATCGCCTTGGCGCGACATAAACTCCCACACCACGGCCACCGTAATGGGCAGTAACAACCCACTAAAATGCTTAACATTCAATAAAAACTGATTAATTATATTCATCATTACCTCTGCTAATTAGCTTTGTTGCCAGCGGCCAAGATGCGTCTCTACCGAGCGCAAACTACGGTCCAGCAAGAAACCGATCAGCCCTGTTACCAGCACCCCCACCAACACGATATCTATTCTGAACATCTGCCTGCCCATTTCCATCATTTGCCCGATGCCGCTGTCTGCCGCAATCAGCTCGGCCGCCACAAGCACCATCCAAGAGCGACCCAGCGCTAAGCGTAGGCCGGTCAGTATCGGCGGTACCGTCGCTGGCAGAATAACGTGCCGGACTAAACTAAAGTGCGATAGCTGGTACACCTTAGAAACCTCAAAATAACTACGCGGTATGCCTTTAACTGCATCATAGGTAGCCATAGTGATCGGGAAAAAGGCCGCTTTAGCCACCACCACTATCTTGAATGTTTCTTCCACCCCAAAAATCATAACCAGCATGGGGATAAAAGCGATGGTCGGCACCTGACGCAATGCGTTAAAGCTAGGTGCAAAAAAAGCATCAATAGGTTTAAACAGCCCCATCAACACACCAAACACCATGCCTAGCAATACGCCGATAGCAAAACCCAATACCAGACGGTACAAGCTGTCATGCAGATGTGACTGCAACTCGCCACTACCCCAAAGCTCATGCGCAGTTTGGTATACGCCAGCGGGTGAAACTAAAATCTGCTCAGGAAATATGCCCGCACTGCATACCCACGCCCATGCAAGCAACAACAATATCGGCGACACAAAGAACAATGCATTGGTATGCAGGCTATTGGCTAAATCCCGTATTTTTTTCATCACTTAAGCCCCTTTAAGTGCTACTTTTCTCGGTTGCCAATAACCTTCAAGCTTGAGCTCTTTGATGGCTGCATTTAAAAAGCGAGCATCAAATAACTGCTTGGTATTCACATCCTTGCGAATCAGGTTGGCCTGACGGCTGTATTGGGCAACATTTGCGTAATGATCGAGCACTAAGTCATCAAACAGCGGGCTCCAGCGTATCTTCCATGGCACAGAATCATTTGAATATTCACGTCTGAATACATTCTCAGGCTGACCATTTTGATTGGCAATTTTCAAATAATCATCCAGATGCTCCTCTTGCGAGGTCCAGTACACCGCTCTGACGTAAGCAGTAGCAATGATCTGTGTGATGGCCGGGTTTTGCGCAATAAAGTCTTTGGCGCCCCATAACTCAGCGCGCATTTTCCAATCTTGCGCAGCGCTCTTAGTGGACCAAATAATCTTGCCTACTTTTTTATCTTCCAACTGATAAGCATCGCTCAAAGTCACAAACGCATCCACATTGCCGGCAGCTAACGCAGCAGCACCAGCACCCGGGTTTAAGTTAGAAATTTTGAAATCAGAGAATTTAAACCCACTGGCTGCCACATAGCGCGCAAATGCGATTTCCCAAGGGCGGCCACGATGCAGTGCAATGCGTTTACCTTTAAGGTCGGCCAGCGTTTTTGCAGTGGAGTTAGGAGGCACCACCAGATACACGTTATTGCCACGCCCGCCCGGCACCACAATGCGCGTTTCTATGCCGCCAGAGTTAAGAATGATAGATGGCAAATCGCCATAGCCCGCAAAGTCTATACTTTTATTGGCAAAGCCCTCGTTGATGGTCACCCCTACCGATTGCGCGGTAACCGGTACCCAAGTCAGTGTTACGCCTTGCTTTTTAAGCTCCTCTTTTAGCCAGCCCTGCTCCTCAACAATGGCAGCCGTACCGTTAAAGCCTATCTTGCCATTTACGTTATAAGCTACGGTTGCAATCCTAACCTCTTTGGCTGGGTCGGCATTGGCATCGGTAAGCAGGCCAAACATAAAGGCAAAGCCCACCAATAACCACGCAATCACAGGGGTACCATTTTTAACACTGAAATTCATTTTGTTCTCACATTCAAATACAAGAAGTAGCCTGGCACTCGCATACCAAGCCTATCAGGCGGTAGCCGCCTGGCGTTTGCTGATTACGGAATCGTAAGGTCTGGTATCAATCCAGTCATTCACATTGAATGACTGAGGAATAAATTCCCAGCGATGCAGAAAATTCACGAAATCCTGCAAACCATCGATAGAGGTCTGCGCAAAATCGGTCTGCAAACGTAAATGCGCATCAGCGCCATATGCCACGCTTACCCAATACTCACTGCTGTTGGTTTCTTTGGCCAAGAAGCGGCGCGTTTCATCTGGGTGCGCATGCGCCCAATCTTCGGCGCGCAGCACTTGCTCCACGATGCGCTCAGCCGCATCAAAATGGTTTTCAATCAAATGGGTATCTACGCTTAAAGTACGTGGCGTGCCGTTGTTAGCACGTATCAGCGGCTCAGGATGCGCACCGGTATCAATCACCGTCACCAGATTAAGCTGGCTCGCCAACGCTACCGCGCTTGCGCCTTTGAGGAAGATGGCATCCACCTCGCCACGCAGTAGGCCGATTAACTCGTCGTTACGGCTACCGGACTGGCTACCAAAGATATAGCTGCCATCTGCACTTTTCTTGGCTGGCGCATCGCTATAACCTATGCCAATCTCGTAATCCACAATCTCTACATCGCTTACTGCCAATCCATCTAGGCTCAGTGCATTTTCCAGGCCACGCAATGCTTGGGCGCGCACAAAATCAATCTGTACATTGACCCACTTAGGTAAGCCAAACTTCCTGCCTTTTAAATCCTTAACATTGCGGATGCCAGAGTTAGGCGTCGTTAAAATCAGTTGCGCCTCGTCTGCCCATGACAGGCCGATTACTTTGGTTTCACGGCCAATAGCACGCGCCCATATCGCCGGGATATTACCGCCATGCCTGACTGAATTAGCCAACGTATGGTCAAAGTGCGATTCACGTACCGATTGATTTGCAGACTCGCGCAGTGATTCAATCTTGGTAGATTTAGCGCGAAAGCTCTCTTCCAACCAGCCTTTTTGCACGGCAATGCCTAAGCCGGTTGGCACTGGGCAACGTGTATACCAAAGTGTGTCTAATGCTTTACTCATGATTTCTCCTTAGATATTTAATGCGTGAAATATTTAATGTATGGATACACGCAAGTTTCATAAGGATTGAGCACGCTTCATGCCAACAAACAAAATGCATACAAATCAACTTGTTACGCAACATAAACTTAATTTATTAGCCAATCTGCTGATTAAGCCGCAGCCCACTTGTGGCAGCAGCAACAGCTCTGTTGCCTAGGCAACAGCCGCAGCATGCACACGGCAGCATATGCACATGCTGCTAATTCAACAGCAAGCACATAACGGCTGTTGTTTAAGCAACAAACTTTCTACTTAAAAAATAGAGAAAATAAATTAACACCATGTTTATAAACATAAATTTATGTTGGCATGGCGCTTGCAGTATAGATTCAGAGCCACTTGTGGCAATTGTTTATCGGTATGGAGAATTTAAGGCATGACAACATATAACGTGGCTATAGACTTTAGCAAAAGCGCTACACCTTTTAACAAGGTGAATATAGCAACAGATTCCCCTGCAGAGCTTCACCCCAATAAAAATCTGGTCGGCGTAGAAACCAATAAAACGACGAATGAAGAATCGCTACTGATTCAGGACGTAGTAAAAAGTTACCAATTACAAAATACGACGTTAAAAGTGCTGGATGGCATTAACCTTGAAATTATCCCGGGTGAGTTTCTATCTATCGTCGGCACCAGTGGTTGCGGCAAATCTACTTTGCTCAGGTTAATCGCAGGGCTGGATACTCAGTACGCAGGGTCTATTATCTATCAGGGTAATTTGGTGACCGGAACCGACCTTAGCCGTGGCATTGTGTTTCAGGAGCATCGCTTGTTCCCGTGGATGACCGTGGAAGAAAATATCGACCTGGCTTTTTCCGCCACCGATGTGCCTAGCCATGAGCGCAAACTGCGTGTGCAGCAGCAGATTAACGTGGTTGGTTTGACTGGGTTTGAAAAAGCCTACCCGCACCAGATTTCTGGCGGTATGTCACAGCGTGTCGCCATTGCCAGAGCCCTGGTATTAAAACCAAAGCTATTGCTGCTGGATGAACCATTTGGCGCACTGGACGCGCTGACCAGACTAAAGCTACAGCAAGAGCTGCAACGCCTGTGGGAGCAAGAAGGCCTCACCACCATCTTAGTCACGCACGATGTTGAAGAGGCAGTGTTTTTGGGTGACCGTATTGTGGTCATGGAGTCTCACCCAGGCCGCATCAAGCGCATTGTGCCGGTTCCACTGCCTCGTCCGCGCGACCGCTCTTCGTATTTATTTCAAAGTATCAAGACGGATGTGATGTCTGACTTCTCAATGGCGGGGGTTGAGTAATGCTGGTTGCAAATCATCACACCTGGCAGAGGGATTAATATGTCTACATTAACCAGATCTTCAGTCGCATTTGCCAGTGTTGGTATAGAGGCACCCGCGGCCTACGACACTGAAACGGTGACCTATCCGTACCGTACCGCATACGACTTTAAACCAGACACTGCGATTGAGCATACCGCCATCAATAAAAGTCACTTGTTTGCATTAGGCGCATTGGCGGCGCTCTTGCATGGCGCGGCTGTGATTGCTTATTTGAACTACCCGGCAACACCGGCAGTGCCGCAGCCTAAAGTGAATAAGGTGGAAATTGAGTTTATCAAACCCAAACCACCTGAAGTAATAGAGCCGCCTAAACCGCCACCTCCGCCACCCAAGGTGGTGAAATCGGTAACGCCACAAGCAGAGAAACCTGCGCCGGCGCTACGCACAGCAGTGGCTCAGGACAACGTGCCAGCCGATGCAATCACGATTCCAGAAAACCGTCAGGCACCGGTCACTGCGGCACCAGTAGTTGCTGCGCCACCGGCACCAGAAGCACCGCCGGTAAAAGTGGAAGAACCGATCACCGAGGCCACGGGTAACGCGGCTTATTTAAATAACCCACCGCCAGATTATCCAGCGTTTGCACAGCGCCAAGGCTGGGAAGGCAAAGTTCTGCTGCGCGTGCATGTGCTGGCAAACGGTAAGCCGGACAAAGTGGAAATAAAACAATCCAGCGGTCGCAAGACCTTGGATGAATCGGCAACCAATGCCGTAAGAAACTGGACCTTCATTCCATCCAAACGTGGCGGCACCGCCATTGATGGCTGGGCGACTGTCCCTATTGAATTCAAACTAGCTAAATAAAGGTAATATTACTATGTATAATTTTTCTGACACTTCTACCTCCATTGTTGTACAAGCCGTGCTGCTAACGCTGATTGCAGGGTCTTTTGTCACTTGGACTTTAATCTTGGCCAAATCTTTACAGGTATGGTTAATCCGTAAGCAAAATGTTAAGTACAGAGCGGCATTCTGGAGCGCGCGTAACTTCCAATCAGCCGCTGATCTTAAAGACCACAATGGCCCGGCCTACCGGGTCGCCACTGTAGGTTTTAATGTATTAAAAGATATTGATTCCAACACCGCCAATGATTTACAGCACTTTGGCGATAGACAAGATGTATTAGAGCGCGCATTACGCCAGCAAATCCAGAAGGAGCGCGTCACCAGAGAGAGCGGCCTAGTGGTGCTTGCCAGCATCGGCAGCACTGCACCGTTCGTTGGTCTGTTTGGCACGGTTTGGGGCATCATGCATGCGCTGTCTGCTATCGGCAAAACTGGCTCTGCCAGCTTGGATGTAGTGGCTGGTCCGATTGGTGAGGCTTTGATTGCAACTGCAGTAGGTATCGCGGTAGCGGTACCAGCGGTATTGGCTTATAACTTCTTTTTACGCAGATTAAAAACCAGCAGCAATAATCTGGATGACTTTGCAGAAGACTTGATTACTCTGTCACGCAAGGCAACGTTCAGAAAAAATACTGACGCAACCGCTAACCAAGGCGAAAAAGCCGTGGTGCACAACCTGAAAGGAGCGGTAGCATAATGGCCTTTTCCTCCCAAAGCGATGGGGATGACGTATTAAGCGAGATTAACGTCACCCCTTTAGTAGATGTAATGTTGGTGCTACTGGTGGTATTTATTGTGACTGCCCCACTGCTCAATAATGCAATCACCGTTAACTTACCTAAAGCCAGCGCAACCAAACTAGCAGACTCCAGCACTCCGGTCACTATTAGCGTGAATGCAGAAGGCAATGTTTACATTGATAAGCAGGCGGTGGCACTGGCGGCACTAGAGCCTGAGTTGAAATCAAGGTACAACAGCAACCCAGAGCAGTCCTATCATTTGAACTCAGACGAGTCTGTTAAATATGGCTCAGTGGCAAAAGTGATGGCGGCAATTGAGCGCTCTGGCATCACCAAGCTTGCGGTTATTACACAAGCAAACTAAAACTATCAATAATAAAAAACCAAAGTAAAAAGCCCATGCAGAAATGCATGGGCTTTTTTATGTTTACTACTGTTTAATTTAAGCAGCTAATGCCTGAGCAGCTTTATTTTCTAGCAAATTAAGCGCCTGGTTAACCGCGGTGTTAACGCGTGCTTCAATCGCCTCGCTATGTAAACGGTAATCAATAAATTCATTATCACGCGCATAAATAGCGGTAGGTGCTGTGGTCACGCCAAAAAAGCTAACCAATGGTCTTAGTTGATACTCCAACACCAAAGCATGCTGGTCGGTGCCGCCAGTAGCTGCCAACACACCAACCTTACCCACCAGCAACTTAGGATCCAGCAAATCAAAAAAGTGTTTCAATAAACCGGTATAGGATGCTTTGTACACAGGCGTGCCGATAATAATTAAATCAGCCTCGGCTATTGCCGCATACGCATCAAACAACACTTTAGGGAAATCATTATAAGTAACGGTACTGCCTAGCTCGGGGGCAAACTGTGCAATATCAATCAGAGTATGTTTGGCATGCACTTTCTGCGTTACGTTGTTAAGAATATTTTCTACCAATGCCTTGGTACGGGATGGCGCGCTAAGGCTGCCTGAGATAGCAACAACTTTCATTTTTTAATCCTTTGCGAATAATGCGTCAATTAAGTAAAACGTACCCATTAACATCAGCACGATTCATGCCTGCAATTAAGGGCTAAAAATGGCGTTTTTGCCTGAATTTATGGTTAAAAAAAAACACCCCTGCTTCTTATCAAACAGGGGTGTTGCGTAGTGAACAACATGATTGCTAATTATTGAATCACGCCAAACTGCTTTAATAGCGTGCGTAAGATGTTTCTACTAATGCCAAGCACTCTGGCGGTTTGCACCTGATTTTGGCGGCAATATGTATAAGCAGACAACACTAACTTGCGATTAACCGTTTCATATAAGTGCTCAGGCTCGGATTGAATAATCTCATTGAGCGCTTTATCTAATGTGCACGCCTCATTACTTGCATAATGAAAAGCGTTATCAGCCGCCGCACCAGATGATGCGCCTGACGCCAACTGGATTGCCGGTAAATTTAAATCGCGCGGGCGCAGCTCATTACCGTCACTCACCAATAATGCACGGTGAATCACATTTTCAAGCTCACGAATATTGCCTGGCCAAGGGTAGTCATGCAGTAGCTTGATGGTTTCCGGCGCTAAAATCGGCTGTTTGGTATGCAGGCGATTTTTGTAGATGGACAGAAAATGCTCGGCTAACGGCAAAATATCACCAACTCTATTACGCAAAGGTGCAATCTGAATTGGCACCACATTAATGCGGTAATACAAATCTTCCCTGAAGCGGCCGGCTTTTACTGCATCTTCCAAATTGACATTGGTGGCTGCCACTAGGCGCACATCAATAGGCGTGGCTTTTCTGGAACCTACACGCACAATCTCACGCTGCTGAATCACGCGCAATAATTTAACTTGTGTGGATAGCGGTAAATCACCAATCTCATCTAGGAACAAGGTCCCGCCATTGGCACTTTCAAACCAGCCTTGCTTGCTGGAGACTGCACCAGTAAACGAGCCTTTCTCGTGCCCAAACAGCTCACTTTCCACTAAGGACTCAGAAAATGCACCGCAATTAATCGCTGCAAATGGCCCGTGTTTACGTGGGCTTAATGCGTGCAAATGGCGCGCTACTAGTTCCTTGCCGGTACCGGTCTCGCCCATAATAAAAGCAGTCACATCACTAGGGGCAACCCGTTCAATCAATGATAGCAACTTGCAAGACTCTGGGTCTTCAAACACCAAAGCACTCGCCCTGATTGAAAGGCTAACCTGATTGAGATTTTTAAAGGTGATGACGGGCGGGCCGCTTCTTGCCTTATATTCGGCTTCACCATACTCGTTAAATTCTATATGCCCCATAAAGTACCCCTAATGCAATTCAGGCTGGATAATATAACGGCATATATATAACTTTTAATATTTAAAACTTATATATTAAAAACTAATAATTATAATAAAAGGCTGATCTGTTTACCCAAGCCACGCTCAGGCAATATTCTCTTGTTGCCTATCCACACTAATTTTTTATTGCAACAAAGCGTAAAGTAATTCTAGCGGATGCGGCAATATTGCCGCCTGATGCTACAAATTAAGCGATGCGCAAGTTGTATTGAGATTAATAATTGAGTATAGATTAAGATTTTTGCTAATAACAAGCACGAACAACTTCTATATTTAATACCACTTAATCCAGTAAAAACTCAAGATTGCATTTTTACTTACAACAATTATATTGCACACAATTTAATTGTGAAGTATTATAAATCCATGAACGATACTACAACACCTAATGAAAGTATTTCAGCAACCAAAGTGCTGAATGTAGATTTACAACTTTGCTTTGCGCTCTACTCAGCATCATTGAGTATGACCAAGACATATAAACCTTTGCTATCAAAGCTAAAGCTGACTTATCCCCAATATTTAGTGTTATTGGTGTTGTGGGAAAAAGACGGTATGACGGTCAATAACATCAGCGAACGATTATTTTCCGACTCTGGCACCTTAACACCCTTACTTAAACGCTTAGAGAAGCTAGGCATGGTTCAACGCCAGCGTGCTCGTGAAGATGAACGCAAAGTGATTATCACGCTCACAGAAGCTGGAAAGCTACTGCAAACGCAGGCGACTGATGTACATACTCAAATTGCATGTAGTACTGGCTGTACCATCAACGAACTGCAAGCGTTAAATAATCAGCTTATTTTGCTTAGAACCAATTTGATTAAGAATTTAAATCCCCTTTAACTGAAGTACTTTTATTTAACGTGCCAACCACTTTTTATACTTAGGACAATATGATGAAAACAAAAAATACCTTGATTAAAAGTTTTGCCCTCACGGCCCTAGTTTTAAACATTGCTAACGCTTATGCAGAGGATGCACCCATAGCTGAAAGCGATAAACCCGTCGTTGAGCAAATTGTGAACACACTCACCAAGTTATCAGGCGGCCCATACAAAGGTTATCGCGCCAACCACGCCAAGGGCATAGTGGTACAAGGTGAGTTTGTACCAGCCAAATCTGCGGCCAGCCTCAGTAGTGCTGCGCACTTGCAGGCAAAAGCCAGCCCTGTCACCGTGCGTTTCTCCGATGCTACCGGCTTGCCAACGATTCCGGATGCCGATGGCAACTCGTTTCCTAAAGGTATCGCCATCCGCTTTCAGCTAGCGGATGCTACTTATACAGATATTGTGAGCATTTCTACCAATGGCTTTCCGGCAGCTACACCTGAAGACTTTTTAGGCCTGCTCAACGCAATTGCAACGAGTGGCCCGAGCGCTGCCAAACCAACACCGATTGAGCAATTCTTAGGCTCGCACCCTGCTGCGCTAAGTTTCGTACAAATGCCTAAACCCGCGCCTGTGAGCTTTGCCACAGAGGCCTTTTATGGTGTAAACGCATTTAAATTTACCAACGCTCAAGGTGTAACCCAGTATGGTCGCTACCGCATTACCCCAATCAACGGTACTGAATTCTTAAGCAAAGAACAAACTGCCAATGCCGCGCCTAATTATTTAATAGATGAGTTGCCAGCACGCTTGAGCAAAGCGCCTGCTAAGTTCAAAATTTCAGTGCAATTGGCGGATAAAAATGATGCAGTAAATGACCCTACAGTAGTGTGGCCAGAGACAAGAAAGCAAGTTGAACTAGGCACGCTTACCCTTAAAAATGTGGATGCAAATGGTGTCGCCTTTGAGAAAGCAACGATGTTCAACCCACTTAACTTAGTGGATGGCATCGCAGCATCTGATGACCCGATATTACTAGCGCGTCCTGCTGCTTATGCAGTGAGCTATGGCAGACGCCTAGGCCAGTAATTAGCCCAATAATATTGCACTAACACTGAGGGTTTGCTTATCTACTAAGTTAAACCCTCAGTGACACCACCTTGTATCTGCATCAAGAACAACACCATCAAAAATTCATTACCTATTGATTTATAAGTATTAACTGTGCAACCCACCTTTGCATTAATTGTCATTTGCATTTCTTGTTATAAACACTCATAATCAATCCGACATCTAAAAAAAATAATAAGGAACCCTATGTTAAATTGGGCGGCCGTTGTTATTAATACTGAGATTTATCAACTGCAATGAGTCAGCGCAGTCTAAATAGTCTGCCTCTGATTTTGGCAATGCTACCGCCTTGCCTTGCTTTCTTCGTACAATGGGAATATGGAAATGACGTGCAGCCGTTTGCATGGTTTCTGTTTTATCCCGCAGTTTTTCTGAGCGCATGGCTAGGTGGCTTGCGCGGCGGATTACTCGCCACCTTCACTTCTGTAGTCATCGTCTGGTGGTTTTTCATTCCACCGGTATTTTCATTCAAACTGCAAAGCCCATTCTCGCTAATTTCTATCGGCGTATTTACATTAATGGGGGTTGTTTTCAGTATAGTGCTGGGCCGCCAGCGCAAATTTATCCAAGAAGTTGAACAAGCAAACGCGTCTTTGCTATATAGCGAAGAGCGCTATCGCATGTTATTTAACTCGATGGATGAAGGCTTCTGCGTGATAGAGATGCTTTATGACGCGGAGGGGAAGCCAATTGATTACCGTTTTTTAGAAATAAATCACGCTTTCGAAAACCAAACAGGATTAAAACAAGCTTTAGGCAAGACCATTCGTGAAATGGTGCCTGATCACGATAGTTATTGGTTTGAAATTTATGGAAAAGTAGCATTCACGGGCGAAGCCATTCGTTTTGAAAACCGTGCAAATGCAATGAACCGGCATTACGATGTATTTGCGTCGCGCATCGGGGGAGATGACAGCAAGCAAGTCGGCATTGTGTTTAAAGATATTACTGCGCGCAAGCTCAGCGAGCAGGCGCTCGTTTCTGCCAAAGAGCAGGCAGAACTGGCGAATCGCGCCAAAGACTCCTTCCTCGCCACCATGAGCCATGAAATACGCACACCACTCACCGGTATGTTGGGCATGTTGGAAGTGCTGTCATTAACCCCCTTAGACCATGAGCAGAACGAAACCCTGCAAGCGGCCTGGGATTCTGGCAGAAGCTTGTTACGCATTGTGAGCGACATTCTGGACTGGTCAAAAATCGAAGCCGGCAAACTAGAGCTTTCACCTAGCGTCACACACATTAAGCAGTTATTGCAAGAAGTAGACAACACCTACTCAAGGGTGGCCAGTGCCAAAAGCCTGATGATTGCGCAGCACACCGACCCACGGCTAAGTAGCGCACATATGGTGGACCCGCTACGTCTGTCACAGGTATTAAATAACTTTGTGAGCAACGCGATTAAATTTACCGAGCATGGCGGCATTGAAATTCGTGCCGAGTTGGTTAGCCAACTTGATGGCAGCGAAACCATACGCTTCTCGGTAAAAGATACCGGTATAGGCATGAGTAAAGAGGTGCAGCAGCACCTATTCCAGCGCTATCGGCAGGAAAGCGCAGATACTGCGCGCATGTATGGCGGCACTGGTTTGGGCTTGGCCATCTGTCGCCGTCTGGCAGAGATGATGGGCGGTAAAATTGAGCTAGAGAGTGAGCTAGGTCATGGCTCTACTTTCAGCCTTACCTTAACGCTACCTGTTTCTAGCGCACTCGCGGAGACCGTACATAGTCAGCACCCAGAGGTAGCAAGAAGGAGCGTGCAACCCTTATTTGAATATAACAACCAAGCGCCACTTATCCTAGCGGTAGATGACCACCCCATCAACCGCAACCTGCTGGCACGCCAGCTAAAATTACTGGGCTTGCGTTCTAAAACTGCTGAGAATGGCCAATTGGCTCTCGCAATGTGGCGCGACGGTGGTTTTAACATGATCATTACTGACTGCCATATGCCGGAAATGGATGGCTATGTACTCACACAAACCATACGCAAAATTGAGGCAGAAGATGCCAGGCCACACACACCTATCGTTGCCTGGACAGCCAATGCACTCGCCGAAGAAAACGAACGCTGCAAACTCGCGGGCATGGATGATTTATTAGTGAAGCCCGCTAATTTGATGCAATTGAAAGAGGTTCTCATTAAGTGGCTAAACATCGCAGTAAGTGCGGACACGCATGGCGAAACTGAAGCACCTGCTGTAACCAGCCCCAGCAACAGCCCAATCGACTTTGAAATATTGAAAGAAGTCGTGCCAGATAGTGTTGAGCATGCTCAAGTACTAGCCGACTTTCTGAGCTATATTCGTGGTGACAACCCTAAGCTTATTCAAGCATTGGAGCAAGGCGAACAAGAAGATGCACAGCGCATGGCACATCGCCTTAAAGGCTCTAGCCGCATGGTAGGCGCAACCCAACTCACCAAAATATATACCTTTATAGAACTGGCAGCAAAAAGCAACGAACTGGGCAACCTCCAGCCCATGATCTTTGCATTAAATGACGCTATACAGCAGTTTGAAACATGTCTACTTGCAATAAAAACCCCAAAAACAAAATAATAAGTGGAAAAATCATGCAAACAAAAGAGCTCAATATTTTAGTTGTTGAAGACGATGATTTTCAGCGTCAAATGCTCATTAACATGCTACGCACACTAGGGGTAGACTCCATCCACGATGCAGAAAATGGCCAGCTCGCTATTGAAATGGTGCGTGGAAATAGTGAAAAACTGGTAGATATTATTATCTGCGACTTGAACATGCCGGAGATGGACGGCTTGGAGTTTTTGCGTCATTTAAGCCAAGAGCGTCACAATGTTTCTATTATCCTGATGAGCGCACTCGGCGGCAGGCTGCTCGGCTCGGCGGCGCGCATGGCAAAAATGTATGGCATAAAACTATTGGGCGCCATTGAAAAACCCGTGGCACTGGTTCAGCTCAGAAGCATGCTGCATAAATATGAGCGCTCAGAAAATAAATGGCTAGAAGCCGCAAATATTGCAGATGGTTTTATGCTTAAAGATATTCTGCAAGGCATCGAAGCCGATGAGTTTGAGCCATTCTTTCAACCTAAGATAGATTTAGCCACCGATCAATTAGTAGGCGCGGAGGTATTAGCACGCTGGAATCACCCAACTTTCGGCTTGGTTTGCCCTCATGGCTTTATCCCGCAGCTTGAGCAAAGTAATAATATTGAAGGCTTAACATTTATGATGCTGGAAAAAGCATCCATGGCCTTGCGCGATTTTCACGATAGAGGTCATAGCTTTAACCTATCCGTCAATATTTCTCTGGCATCACTGGATGACACTACGTTTGCCGACAAGATTACACGTATCGTCCGAGAAGTCGGGCTTGAGCCTAACCATATTATTTTAGAAATCACCGAGACTGCAGCAATGTCCTACGCGGCACATGCACTGGAGAATCTAACGCGTTTATGCATGAAAGGGTTCACGCTATCTATCGACGATTACGGCACCGGCTACTCCACCATGCAGCAATTAACAAGAATTGCATTTAGTGAGCTGAAGATTGATCAGTCGTTCGTCACCGATTTATCTGACTGCGAGGCAATGCGCATCGTGGTGGAATCCAGCATAGAAATGGCGCACAAACTACAGGTTAAAAGTGTGGCCGAAGGCGTAGAAACGCAGAAAGACTGGAATACGCTCAAAAGCCTGGGTTGCGATACCGCACAGGGTTTCTTTATAGCCAAACCCATGAATCTGGCTTCATTTGTGGATTTTGTGCATAACAATTAGGCGATTGAAAATTTAGATGAACCTGTTGCTTTGCTCTAACTGTTGCAGGCTCTGCATCGTTAGTACGCTTATACTGCAAGCAAAATCACAGCTACTTCTGATAAAAATTAAAGCGGTTACGGCCTTGCGCTTTAGAGTCATATAAAGCGATATCCGCCTCTTTCAACAGCTCTTTAATGCTCACAGGGTGCTCTGGGTCGTAAACCGAAATCCCTATGCTTAAATGAATGGTGATTTCTTTATCCAATACTAGCCATGGGCTGGCAAACACCTCTGTCAACTTATGTGCAATAGCATGTACATTGTCTAAAACTTTAAATTCCTTCAGCAGTACAATGAATTCATCGCCGCCTACTCGGCTCACGGTATCGGTATCACGCAACGTGGCTTTAATGCCATTTGCCACAGTTTTAATCACCTCATCCCCAAAATCATGGCCGTAAGTATCGTTAATTTTTTTGAAGTAATCGATATCGATGATTAGGATTGCCATCATCTTGTGTAAGCGGTTACAGGACTGATAGGCAACATCCATACGATCTTGTAACAACCTACGGTTTGGCAGGTGAGTCAGACTATCCAGCATGGCTTGTTCAGATAGCCTGCGCATTGCGTGGATCATCCGGTAAACCATTACCCCACATAGCAAACTGAATAAAAACCCAACAATCTGGTAAACAAGCAATTGATTGGTAAATGTGTTGGTATGGTTTTTAATCGCCCATTCCCATTTGCCGTTTGGCACGATACTGGTCTGCTTATAGGTGTTTTTATCTGTAAACAGCTGCGGATCACCATAAAAGACTTTTTTATTGTCATGAGTTCGGATGGCAAATTGATGATTTTTGGGCGTATTTTTGAATGCTGCATCTAAAAAGTCATCGGTATTGATGACAGTAGACATGATTCCCCAATACTGATCATCCAGATATATGGGGTAGCGATAAACAAACCCCCTGCCGCCTTGTATTAAGTCTACAGGTCCATCAAACACACCTTGGCGGGTATCCACAGCCTGCTTTACCTTGGGCCATTGCTGAGGGATATCGCGGAAATCCTTACCAATTACTTTTAAATTATTAGCCTCAGGGTACACATAAGTAATTTTGTAACCGACGGCCACACCCAGATTACGGACATGCTTGGAACGCTGCCATAAGTCTTTAAGTATGAACTGGATTTTCTCCGGACGCAGGTCATCCCTATAGGCAGAGATAAAACTGGCCATGCCATTGGAAATAAATAAAAGTGAATTTAATTCGCGGTCAACCTCGGTCCAAAGCAGGTTGCCATAAACAGACGACTTCAATGCTTCGTCTGCTTGCAACTTCTGTTTTTGCAAATGAAGGAAATGATTAAGAAAAAGAAACACCACTAGCACAGTGATCACAGCGGCTGCGAGGCACTTAAGATTCCATCTCTGATTGGTACTCATAAATTTCATCTGTATCAATGGCTTATATTAGCTGTGACATTAGCAACAACGGCGCGCAACTTACTCTTTACTGCTGAAAAGCTTGCACCTAAGGCTAGGCTCAAATTTTATTGGGGATGTTATCAACATAGTAGCACTACTAAAGAATTGTTGCCTGCTTCCGCCCCAAGCGGCCTGCACAAATGTAAGTTACAAATTACACCAATAGTGTTACCACGAGCCATTGTTCAATTAAATAAAAAGTAATTTACTATTTAACCATCTAGTGTGCAATTAATCATCTCCGTATAGTGGGAACCGTTCCAGCAACAAACGAATTAACTAACTAACACACTATAAAAAAGGAAATGAAAATGAACAAACCATACGTACGTCTAGACCGTGATAACGCAGTAGTTTTATTAGTAGATCACCAAGCAGGCCTGTTATCTTTAGTGCGCGATATCGAGCCAGACCGCTTCAAGAACAATGTGTTGGCATTAGCAGATGCAGCTAAGTACTTTAAGTTGCCAACGATCTTAACTACTAGCTTTGAGAATGGCCCGAACGGTCCTTTGATGCCAGAGTTGAAAGAGATGTTCCCAGATGCACCATTCATT
>NZ_DASWWA010000004.1:0-69395 GCF_036401095.1 Methylotenera sp. | reverse complement strand
TTCTTCGAGCGTCCGCTCTCAAGCAACACTGTGCAAGCCGGTGGATTTACTGCCACTTACAATGATGGTGTAGATTACATTACGATTGACGAGTATCTTGTTAAAAAACCGTCAGTTACTGAATTAATTCCAGTTAAAGGTGACTCAATGAAAGACCTAGGGATACTGGATGGAGATACGGTTATTGTCGAAAAACGGCCTTTAGCTAATATTGGCGATATCGTGGTTGCAATCATTGATGATAAATTCACCATCAAGACATTGGGTAAAGAAAAAGATATGTTTGTACTTATCCCAGCCAATAAAGACTTTGACATCATCCGACCTAAAGAGCAATTTGCAATCTATGGTGTTGTTGCTGGGCAGTTTAGGAGTTACTAGCAATTGTTTTGATTTTCTTGCGATTATTTTTTAATTAACGGAAGTAAACGTTCATATTCTTTGATCACGGTATCGTAGCATTCACATACGTGTTTCATTAGTTTGGGGCGATCCAGCACCGTAATACGACCTCGAGAACGAGCAATCATGCCATATTTTTGTAATTTACCAGCTACGTCGGTCACACTTTCTCTACGAACACCCAGTAAATTAGCAATCAACTCTTGTGTAATTTTCACTTCATTGTCATGCAACCTGTCCACACTCATCAATAGCCAGCGGCAAAGCTGCTGTTCAATTCCGTGATGCCTGTTACACACTGCAGTTTGTGAGGTCTGTGCTATTAATGCCTGAGTGTAAAGCAAAGCAAGTTTTTGTAATTGCCCGCCCAAAGCAAACTCTTGTTTCAGAATTTTTCTACTGAGCCTGTAAGCAAAACCAGCGCACTGTACTTCGGTGCTACTTGGCATACTTTCACCGCCCATATAGATTGAAATTCCTATCATGCCTTCATTTCCAACAATCGCGGTTTCACTGGATGATCCATCTTCTAAAACATAAATCAGCGAGACTATTCCTTTAGTTGGAAAGTGAATAAATTTCACATGGTCACCTGCTTCAGAAAGCTTCCAACCTAAAGGCATTTCAATCAACTCTAGGTAAGGGAGAATTCGCTCATATTCTTCCTTCTTTAACGCTGCAAGTATGTTGTTTTGTCTAGGATCATGTATGGGATTATTTATTATGGACATTTAATGATTCCTATCACTGAAAATTTTGACTTACGAACAAATTAGATACATTGGATTCTGATTTATAGCTATTAAATTAGGTACTTTCAGAAAGCAAGTTGGGTAAGTGCAACTCAATAAATAGACTCAAACAGATTTTTGCACATGTGATCATTTTTGATTGTTGTTGGATTAGCTGGCGGAGATCTAATTAATTTTTCTGAACTACTTAACAGTACGCACACATTAAAAATGTAATTATTAAATTTAAGCTTTAGTAGCGTATGTACGATGGGTAACTTACATTCAAATAACTTAATACTTTAATGTCTGATAGGGGTAGCTCAAAGAGTTAGGTGTGAATGATTACAGAGCTTAATAATTAAAATTTATTATGCATACTTATTTAATCCGTAATTAGGAATTATCAATTCCCTATTGTTCCATATTTTGATTGGCTGTCTTATTGGATAATACATTTAGTTAATATGAGTTTTCACTACTTGATCTGTAAGCAGGATTCCATATTTAGATAGTCATTTTTGATTGTCTTTCACTCTAAAAGCAAGACAGTAATCAGGGTTAATTAGTAATTAAAGGAGTAGTCAATGACGAAAGCAATTAGTTATGCAGCACATTCTGCCAAAGAGCCATTATCTTTTTTTCAGTTTGAAAGACGTGAAGTTGGCCCTAAAGATGTACAAGTAGAGATCTTATTTTGTGGTGTTTGTCACTCAGACTTGCATACAGCAAGGAACGAATGGCAAAACTCTGTTTACCCAGTGGTTCCTGGGCATGAAATTGTTGGTAGAGTGACTAGTGTGGGTGCAGACGTCAAAACTTTTAAAGTGGGTGACTTAGCAGGTGTGGGGTGTTTAGTTGATTCATGTCGAGTCTGTGCGGATTGTGCAGATGGCCTAGAGCAATACTGTGATCACGAAGTATTTACTTATAACAGCCCTGACAAACATACCGGTAAAACGACTTATGGCGGCTATTCAAGCCAAATAGTAGTTGATGAACATTTTGTGCTGCATATCTCAGATAAGCTAGATTTAGCTGCTGTAGCACCTTTGTTATGCGCAGGTATTACGACTTACTCACCACTAAAACACTGGAACGTTGGTGCAGGAAGTAAAGTGGGCATTGTTGGCTTAGGTGGTCTTGGCCATATGGCAGTAAAACTTGCACATGCCATGGGTGCGCACGTGGTGTTATTTACGACCTCTAGTAATAAAGTTGAAGATGCTAAGCGATTGGGGGCTGATGAAGTTGTCATCTCTAAAAATGCTGATGAGATGAAAGCGCATCTTAATAGCTTTGATTTCATATTAAACACTGTAGCTGCAGCGCATAACTTAGATGTGTTTACCGAATTGCTAAAGCGTGATGGCACAATGTGCTTGAATGGTGTTCCAGAGCACGCGCATCCTTCACCTAATATTGGCAGTTTAATCTTTAAACGCAGACAAATTGCTGGTTCATTAATTGGTGGCATTAAAGAAACCCAAGAAATGTTAGATTTTTGTGCTGAGAATAATATCACTTCTGATATTGAAATCATCGCAATTCAAGATATCAATACGGCTTACGAACGTATGCTCAAGGGTGATGTGAAGTATCGTTTTGTGATTGATATGGCAACATTGAAGGCGTAGTAGCTACAAAGATGCCGCCATGGCAGTTGGTGAGTCTCAACAATAAAAATGAGATTTCTAAACTAGAAACTCTGATTAGATAAATATTAACTTATTGTTTTATGCCTATCAGGTGTCTGAATACTAATGCTGCCCTAAAGATGCAGTAGATTTAACGAAACGGCAACTATTTGGTTGCCGTTTCGTTAATACAATTTAGATTATTGCTTAGCTATACTACATAGCTTAAATCGCTGCCGCGATTGCCACTTTCAATGGTGTAGTGGCTCTGCCAATTAATTGGCTAAGTTGTCTGCTGTCGTCATAGAGTGCACCTTGGGATGCACCTGTATCTGAATCTGCAATCAGTTGTGCAAAGGCCTCTGGTAAGCCCACTTTGACCAGTAATGCTTGATACTCCTGCTCAGGCAGATTGATGTAGTTGATGGTTTTTCCGGTTTGTAGCGATACTTGAGCCGCTAGTTCGGTGAGTGTGTAGGCACTATCGCCTGCTAGTTCATATACTTTTCCTGCTTGATTTTCTGTAATCAGTACCGTTGCGTCTGCTTGTGCATAGTCTGCCCGACTGGCTGAAGCAATTTTCCCGTCTGCTGCACATCCATACAAGGCGCCGTGGGCAATACTTTGAGCTAAGGAACTGGTGTAGTTCTCGGTATACCAGCCATGACGTAATAGTACAAATGGCACATTAGCGCTTGCAAGATATTGTTCGGTAGCTTGATGCTCAGCTGCCAAGCCTAGTGGGGAGGTATCTGCATGTAATAGGCTGGTGTAGGCTAATAATTTAACGTTTGCTCTTTTTGCAGCATCAATCACTGTGCGGTGCTGCGCAAAGCGTTGGCCGACTTCACTGGATGAAATCAGTAATACTTTGCTAGCACCGGCTAAAGCTGCATCCCATGATTGAGGTTGGCTGTAATCGGCATAACGTACTTGAACGCCTAAATCGGCTAGGTCTTTGGCTTTATCAAGGTTGCGAACTGCTGCCACTATGCTAGATGCTGGAATTGTTTTTAAAAGTGAGGCAATCACTAAACGGCCTAATTGACCGGTTGCGCCTGTAATTACTATCATAAAAAACCTTTCAAATATGATGAATGAATTGGTGTAATGCATAATAATCTATATACTTACTATTAGTAAGTACATACAAAAAGGTAAGTATAATGACAACACAACAAGTAATTACATTATCTGAGCGCATGTTACGTGGTGAGGTGTTTTCAGATAAATGCCCATCACGTGAAATACTGAAACATGTGACTAATCGTTGGGGTGGGTTGGTGCTGGTAGCGCTATTGCAGGGTATGCACCGCTTTAGTGATTTACGCAGAAAATTAAACGGTGTGAGTGAGAAAATGTTGGCACAAACACTGCAAACATTAGAACTGGATGGTTTTATTTTACGTGTATCTTATCCGGTAGTGCCACCGCATGTAGAGTATTCATTAACGCCACTGGGTGAGGAGTTAGCAAAACAGGTAGAACTATTAGTTGATTGGATAGAAATAAATTTACCTAGAATACTAGAAGCCAAAAAATCCGATATTACTAGCGATAACGATGCGTAAATTTAGATTAATCAATAGGTTGAATAATTAATGCTTAGTGTTAGCTTTACAGAAATTAGAAATGCGTTTGAATTTGTGAGCTCAGGCTCACCATCGCAGCATCATGCCTATATCGATAAAGATACAGGCGCAATTTACTGGACATCCAGCGTGCTGACGCTAGAGGAAGAGGTACCTGACGACCTTGAAACCTCATCAAATTACATACAAGTGCCGCATAAAAACGCGTTAAAACTTGGTCAGAGCTTTGCTTTGTCTTTTATTGATCAAGAATTACCACACGAGTACAACTTTGTAGCCAGTTTATTTCGTAAGAGAGGTGCCTACAGGCGCTTTAAAGATATGTTGCAATACTCTGGCTTGCTAGAAAAGTGGTACGCGTTTGAGGCGCAGGCTTCTGATGATGCTTTGATAGCCTGGTGTCAGGAAAACGGAATGAATCTGACAGATATAGAACAGTAGAAGATTTAAATCACCATCTAATGTCAATATTGAAAATATCTAACGTTTTTTTAATTTACACTCAAAACTCACTTGGTCTGACAACTCTTTATAGCGGGAAAGTGCTCCCGTGGCAGAGGAGTAAGGGTCACTAGCTAGATATTTGATGTACTTTAATTGGCGCGGGCTCACTTTTTTACTAATCAAATCAGTTTTACACGTACAGGCATTTGCGTTACTTTCGCTGATATATTCGCTTTCGCATAAACTTCTTTCTCGATCTATCAAGCTTGCTGGCCAAGCCTCAGTATTTTTACTGTTAGGGCTCAGCGTTGCTCTGCTTTGCGCGAGCGTTGCATATAACAACTCCACTGAAGCGCGATTTTTGCCTAGTGCGGAGCTTTGTAATATATCTTTGTGCTGGATTGATAAAGTATTAGCCTCAACTCTAGCGTTGGCGATCAGTGTAGTTTGGCTTGGCAGTTCATAACCTTGACCAGCCAGCATAATGCGTTTTGCCGGGTTGGCATTCAATAGTTGGTTAGCCTCATCAATATCTGCATTAGGTAATGTATAAGTAATCGTTACATTACATGCATCCTCTGGTTGTTTCACGTCCGCTTTGGTTTGCAGTGCGACGCTCACTGATAACAATTTGTCTTCAATTGCATCTGTCATGGTGGCTACGCTACGTGACACTAGATACATTTCCTCATTTACTTTTAGTTGCTCAATCGATTTATAGTCTAGGCAAGCGTAGGCATTATTTAAGGAAAGCCAGCATAGTGAGGCAAAAGCTAAGAGACTAACTATTAGATTGCGCATGTTTAACCCTTATTACTTAACAAATATTGCTAGATATGAGCTATGCAAAAATAATAAGTTCTTCTATAGACGTGGTTTTTTAGCTTACCTTTGATGATGCCATATTAATAGCGACGACTGCTGGATGGTTGGCGCGACGCTCTACAGAAATGGCGTAGAATCGCTCGGCAACCTGATCGGTCTCACCAACTTTAATCACATTGTGCTGTGTAATCACTTCGTCCGCTATGATGGACGGCGCGCAGAATATACCAACACCAGCTTGGCCAAATGCACGCATCAGTGCGCTGTCATCAAATTCACCCACAATTTGTGGTTGGATACGCAATGTATTGAGCCATAACATCAGGCGTTTACGTACTGCGCTGTCCTCGCCTGGCACCAGTAACGGCGTGCTACTTAAATGTTGTGGAAATACCAGCTCAGGGGATTGTACAAGGGCATGGGCGGCAAAGAAGCTTAAGCCACACTCCAAGAGCTGTTGACTACGGCCTTTAATATCAATTTCGCTAGGCATTGGCCGGTCTGATAGCACTAAATCTAAACGATGAATGGCAAGCTCGCCGAGTAAAGACTCTAGCTTGCCTTCACGGCAAATAATTTTAATCGGCTCTGCTAATGACATTGCCGGCGCCAGTAAGCGATAGGCGATAGATTTTGGAACGGCATCGGAAATACCCACTCTAAATAAGCGAGAGCGCTCTTTGGAGCCTGCGCGTAGTGTTTCTTCTAGTGCATTGCCTGTTTGAAATATATCATCCGCATAAGTGAGTGCTAACTCTCCAGTTTCTGTCAACTCGATACCGCGCCCGGCTTTTCTGAATAATGAAACACCAAGTGAGGCTTCAAGAATTGCGATTTGTCCGCTGATGGTTTGTGGCGTTAAATGTAGCTGTTTGCTGGCTTTCACGATGCTGCCAGCTTTTGCCACCGCCCAAAAGTAATGGAATTGTTTGTAATTAATCATATAGGTGAACAATAGCTCGTAAAAACCGAATAATCAATCAGAAATATTCTGCTTTTATTGAATATAGAAACAGACTAAAGTAGCAGCATGATAATCATGCTTGATTTAACTAAGTGTTGATTAAGCGTTGATTCAACCGAAGGAGACCATATGAAACGTATTTTATATTTTCTAGCAACCAACTTAGCCATCGTGTTTGTGCTTTCTATCACTATGCGCATTTTGGGGGTAGAGCCGTATTTAAACGCCAACGGTTTGGACTTGAGTAATTTATTGGTATTTTCTGCCATCATGGGTTTTGGCGGTGCGTTTATCTCGCTAGCCATTTCTAAATGGAGCGCAAAGCGCATGTCTGGCGCGGTAGTGATTGAAGAACCACGTACCCCGACCGAGATCTGGCTGGTAAAAACCGTGCGTGCGCAAGCAGATTCCGTTGGTATCAAAATGCCGGAAGTGGCAATTTTTGATACGCCTGAGGTAAATGCGTTTGCAACCGGCATGACTAAAAACAGCTCTTTAGTTGCGGTATCAAGTGGCTTATTGAATGCCATGACGCGAGATGAAGCTGAGGCGGTACTGGCGCATGAGGTATCACATATTGCCAATGGTGACATGGTGACGCTGACCTTGATTCAAGGCGTGGTGAATACGTTTGTGATGTTCTTATCACGTGTGATTGGCTATGTTGTGGATAAAGTGGTGTTTAAAACTGAACGCGGCACTGGCCCTGCATTTTTTATCACCATGATGATTGCGCAATTTGTATTGGGTATCTTGGCATCGATGATTGTGATGTGGTTTTCTCGTCAACGTGAGTTTAGAGCAGATGCTGGCGCGGCTAAATTATCAAGTAAGAACAAGATGATTGCAGCGCTACAACGCTTGCAGGCACAGCACGAGCCTTCAGCATTACCTGAGCAAATGGCTGCCTTTGGTATATCTGGCAAGGGTGGGTTATCAAAACTATTTGCTAGCCACCCAGGTTTGGATGAGCGTATTGCCGCATTACGTGAAGCACAATAAGTAAAAGCGGCCGCTATTCGGTGGCCGCTGCAGTAAAACTAGGCTGAGAGATCTAAATGGTATTTCTCGGCCTTATTTATGTTCGGTAGCGTTATCTTAAGCAATACCGATTAATTAATAGTGAAGTATGAATGAGAGGCACACGTGGGTGAATTAGGGTCGGTAGGTGCTTGGTGGATGTGGGCAGGTTTTGGCGTATTTGTCATCGTGATGCTGGCTATAGATATGTTTGCCTTAGGCCGCAAAGGCGCACACAAAGTAGGGGCGCGTGAGGCGCTTATCTGGTCGCTAGTATGGTTTAGTTTGGCCATGCTATTTGGCGCGGCACTATGGGCGTGGCTAGACCATACCAGTGGCCGAGCGATTGCAGATGCCAGAGCCATGGAGTACCTGACCGGCTATCTGCTTGAAAAGACCTTGGCCATGGATAACATCTTTGTATTTGTGATGATATTCAGCTATTTTGCCGTGCCGCTGGAATATCAAAAGCGCATATTGGTGTATGGGGTGCTAGGCGCGATTATTTTGCGCGCACTAATGATATTGCTAGGGGCCTGGTTGATTGCAGAGTTTCACTGGGTACTATATGTGTTTGGCGCGTTTTTATTGATCACCGGTATTAAGATGTTTGTGTTTGCCGACCATGAGCCTAATTTAGCGACTAATCCATTATTAAAATGGCTGCGTCAGCATATGCGTATTACCGATAACTTTCATGCGGATAAGTTTTGGATTACGCAGAACGGTGTACGCTGGTTTACGCCTATGTTCTTGGTGTTGGTGTTGATTGAGTTCTCGGACGTGATTTTTGCGATGGATAGTATCCCGGCCATTTTTGCGATTACCGATGATCCATTCATAGTGTTTACCTCCAATATTTTTGCGATATTAGGTTTGCGTGCTTTGTATTTCTTACTGGCAGATATGGCTGAGCGCTTTCACTTGCTTAAATTCGGTTTGGCGCTGGTATTAATCTTTATCGGCACCAAAATGCTGATCGTGGAATGGTTTAAAGTACCGGTGGCCGTGTCATTGGGAGTGGTGGTGGCAGTGCTGGGTACCAGCATGCTACTAAGCTTGATTGCGACCAGAAAGCCTGACTAGCATTAACGTGACTGCAATAAAAAAGCCCGCATTGTGCGGGCTTTTTTATTGCTTAATATATGTGATTAAAAAGACATACGTTTCATGGTGCCGTCTTTATCAATCCACTTATGTTTTAATGCACCTAAAATATGTAGGATGATGGCAATTAGAAAGATAACGCCGATAATCTCATGCGCTTCTTTGAAGATGTCGCGCAGCGTACTGTTATCTAAACCGGCAATAATATCGATGCCAAACCACTTTACGCCGTACTTGCCGCTCATGGCCATGATTAAGCCGCTCACTGGCATTGCCACCATTAATAAATACAGCAGGTGATGAGTACCGGTGGCTAGTTTCTTTTCCCATGCTTTGTATGAAGCAAGCAACGCCGGTGGGCGGTGTGTAATGCGCCAGAGCACACGCAGAGCAATCAGGGCTAATAAGGTAACGCCGATAGATTTATGCAGATTAAAGTAAAAGTTTCTTGGGCTGGCTTCCTCAGCAAGATGCCAGGTGTAAACACCTAAATCGAACAAATCAAAAGCAGTTTGCTTGGCCGCCTCTTTGGGCAGTTCTGTCATGTACCAACCCAGTGCAAACATGGCAATCACCACAAGTGCAATTAGCCAGTGCAGAATAACCGCGGGTTTTGTATAGCGTGAAGAATCTTGATTCATAGTAATATCCTAAGTAACACTTCAATTGACGTCTAATTGTGACTGTAGTCATCACAAATGATTGCATAAGCGTCTTATTTTAATCGCTAACTTTAACGCAAGGAATCATTCATGAGAATTTTAATGATAACCATGAGCCTATTTTCAATAATGGGCTGTACACATGCGCAAATACAGCATGAAAACTTTGCGCTTGAGACGGTAGCTGAAGGTGTTTATGTGCACCATGGGCAGAATTTAGATATTGATACTGGCTATCAGGGCGATATCTGTAATATTAGCTTTATTGTCGGCAGCAAGGGCGTAGCGGTGATTGATACTGGCGGCAGCCTGAAAGTGGGGGGGCAGTTGCATGCAGCGATACGTAAAGTAACCGCGCTACCAGTGTTGTATGTGGTTAACACGCATGTGCATCCAGACCACATTTACGGCAACGCTGCTTTTTTACCTAAAACCGCTACTGAAGCCAAGCCTGAGTTTGTAGGCCATGAGAAATTAGGCCATGCCATGGACTTGAGAAGTGAGCAGTACACCAAACTGAATGAGCGTTTGTTGCATGAGGGCGCTAAAGGTAGTGATTTAGTTAAGCCTACATTACCAGTCACCAGCAAGTTAGAGTTGGATTTGGGTGATCGGGTACTGACAGTAACTGCACATCCGCCTGCTCACACCAATACTGATATTAGCTTGCTGGATAGCAAA
Source organism: Methylotenera sp. (assembly GCF_036401095.1). GTDB lineage: Bacteria > Pseudomonadota > Gammaproteobacteria > Burkholderiales > Methylophilaceae > Methylotenera. The sequence goes on along the minus strand of NZ_DASWWA010000004.1, from coordinate 59,330 downwards.
ACGGGTACCTTATTTGCTGGCGATTTGTTATTTATCACGCGTACACCAGTAGTGGAGGGCGATATTAAAGGCTTGATTGCGGAAATTATTAATTTGAAGAGCAGCCCGGCAAAACAGGTAGTGCCAGGCCATGGTCCGGTGACCAAGGATTGGGTAGCGGCTTTAACCGATGCTGAGCGCTATTTAACCGTGTTATTGAGCGATGTACGCGCTAACATTAAGCGCAATATTAGTATGGAAAAAACCATGGATACGGCGGCAGAGAGTGAGCGCAGTAAATGGCAGCTATTTGAGATTGCTAATAGACGCAATGTAAATACGATATACCCGGTGCTGGAGTGGGAATAAAAAAAGCGGCTTATTAAGCCGCTTGGGTGTTGCTAGTTTAAGCTAAATGCCGATTAAGCATTTTTCTTACGGTTGTCTAAACTACAGGCAGTATTGGGGTTTGCGTGTAACAGCAACAAACCGCCAGCAATGGCTAAGTATTGCAATAGTGGCAATTTCAGTAATAGGGTTAAGCCCACGATATAAAATGCCATAACTAATGCAAAGGCTTTGGTTTTGTAACCTAATAATAAAGCTAAGCCACCGATACAGTTCACTAAAATAATGAGCGGGGCAAAAATGCCAGGCAAGCCCATGCTACCTAAACTAGCTTGATATTGCTGATATCCATCAGGATTATTAGTAAAACCAATAATCAGCACCACAACTTGAACTAAGAATAATTGTGATAATAAAACGCGTGCTGCAGTTGCTAAGTATTTTTGCATATAAAACCTTAATCATTAATTAAAGACCAAGGCTGCATAATGCCTGTTACTGCCAACGCTCGCAAGGGGTTAACATTGCAAGATAGTTTCAATATAGCGCAAGTCAGCTGGCAAACGCATGCACCACAACTGAGGGCGGTGCGTGAAACTGTGTTTATCAATGAACAGAGCGTGCCAGTAGAACTAGAGTGGGATGGCTTAGATCAACAAGCGCATCATTTGTTAGCGCTCAACGCTGTAGGCGAGCCCATAGGCTGCGCCAGATTGTTAAGTAATGGCAGTATAGGCCGCATGGCGGTATTAAAGCCCTGGCGCGGATTGGGTGTGGGCGTGGCCTTGCTGACGGCGGCGATAAATTATTACCAGCAGCGCGCACAGCCTGTGATTACGCTATCCGCACAAGTGCATGCGATTGCCTTTTATGAGAAGTTTGGTTTTAAGCTGTGTAGTGAGGCGTATATGGATGCCGGTATTTTGCACAGGGATATGCAGCGCATCGATGCTTCGTAGATTTAAGCGTTAAACACGCGTTTAAAATTAAAAAAGCCTGCACATTATTGAGCAGGCTTTTTTAATTTAGCCAGGCATAGCTGGCTGATGCGTATTATTTGTTCATTACGTACATAGTAACTTCAAAGCCAAAACGCATTTCTGTTGCTGCTGGTGTTGTCCACATAATGACTCTCCTGTTAGTTAAGTGACATCTAAATTGATGCTGTGCTTGTATGATTAGTATCATACCTAACAGTTGCAGCCTAGGCGTATGTAGTTTAATGAATGCAGCATCATGATTTTACGTAATTATTTAACTGACTGAGCTTGCGATAAATTTCTTAAATATCCGTAATTAATAGATAATACTGATAGTTATTAGGAGTTTACATGGGTTTAGATGCACGTACTGTCATGGTGATGTTTTCCATGCTGGCGTTTATGTTTTTCTGCTTGTTTGAATTAGCAGGTTTGCGCGTAGGTAATATACGTGGCGTTAGGCAATGGGCGATTGCTAACCTATGTATCAGCCTAGGGTTTAGCCTCGCTTATTTTTATGGGCAAACAACGCCGGGGCGTGAGTGGGCAACTGTGATAGGGGTATCTCTAATTGCAACGGGGGCTGGCTTACAATTAACTGGAATACAAACCTTTAAAGAGCAACCAGTTTGCTGGCGCATATTGGTGCCGCTTATCGCGTTGATTCTATGCCTGAACACTTGGTTTAGCGTGATACACCCAGATTTTCATGCACGGGCGATTATTAATTCTTTTTTATTCTGCGCTATTTATGTTGCATGCGCGCGCGTACTGTTGGTGAGGGTGGAAGCTTCGCTGAAGGTGGCCTATTGGTTTACTGGAGTTTCCTTTTCGATACTAGCATTGTTAACGCTCGCGCGAGGTGTAGTGATACTGCTGTCGCCGGATGCGGTGATCGGCTTGCATGTAAACACACCCATTAATACCTTGCCATTTGTGATTGGTTGCCTGCTACAGTTTTGTGCGGCGTTTGGCCTGTTATTGATGCTGAATCACCGCCTGATTGCTGACGTTTACCAGATGGCGTCACGTGATGCGCTTACTGGTGTGCTTAATCGCCGACGTATTGAAGAAGAGGCCGTGCGCTTGAGGGCGCGTTGTATGCGCACTGGTGAGACCTTGGCGATTATGATGATTGATATTGATTTCTTTAAGTCTATTAATGATCGCTATGGGCACCCAGTTGGTGATAAGGTGTTGTGTGCACTAGCGGATATCGCACAAAAATCTATTCGTGCAGAGGATTATTTTGCCCGCTATGGCGGTGAGGAGTTCTGCATGCTGCTTACCTCCACAAACGAAAATGAAGCATTAGATTTGGCGGAGCGCTTGCGTTTGGCTTTTGCTGAGTTTAGCTTAGCCGTGGGTAAAGAGCGGCTTAATATTACAGTGAGTATTGGCGTGGCAGACTCAAGCGTGGTTGGTTTAGAGTTTGCCGATTTAGTGATGGCGGCGGATAAAGCGCTGTATTGTGCTAAAGAGGGCGGGCGTAACCAAGTAGCAACCTATTCCGAGATGGATATGTGCAGCACCGCTTGAGCTTAAGAGGATAAACCCAGCGTTTTTAAGTTGGCCACGCGCCCGTGGTACAGCGCAGACACTAAATCAGACTGTGTCACCATGCCCACTAAGCGGCGCTCATCATCAACTACAGGAATATGATGGTGAACCTTGGTTTGCGACATCAGCGGAATCAATTCAATAATATGCATATTGGCTGATGCTGTGACGGCTGGCGAGGTCATGATTTGACCTACCACTTCCGGTTTGTGCGAAGACAAGGTGTGGGTTCTGCGGATAAAGCTTTTGAGTTTAGTTTCAAAGCCTTCATATACTTCTAAATTGGCATGCTGCATAAAGTTGGCCTGGGTGATAATGCCAACCACACGCCGTGCTCGATCAATCACCGGCAGGGCTTTAATTTCATGCTGGCGCATAAGCAGCCAAGCATCCTCTAGCAAAGTACCGAACACGACGCTGACCACATTTTTAGACATAATATCTGCACAAACAATCTCACCAAAACGGCGCCGATAGGCGTGCATTTCGGTTTGTTGTAACAAGGTTTGCAAATCATCACGGCTTACGTCCAGCACTTGGTTGTATTCTTTGAGCACGGCATTTAAATCTTCAGTATTAAAGCCAAAGCGCATTTCAGCGGGAATATCCTTAGCTAGCTGCTGAGAAGCCTTTGCTGCGAGGTGTGGATAAGGGCGGCGTGTTGCATTGTTGAAAATAATGGCAACTAGTAACAGGATAAAAGAGTTAAGCGCGACCGGTGCCAACACAAACCAGTAACCCTGTGCATGAATAGTGGCTCCTCCTAGCACTGCGGTCAGTGCGACTGCGCCGCTGGGTGGGTGTATGCACCTTAATGCAAACATGGCCACAATGGAGAGGCTGACTGCGACAGCTGCGGCTGCGGCAGGGTGCCCAATCCACATGGCGCAAGTCACACCGATTAAGGCTGCTGTGGTATTGCCGCCAATAATTGACCACGGTTGAGCCAGTGGGCTTGAGGGTACTGCAAATAACAGTACGGCAGAGGCGCCCATCGGGGCAATAAGATAGGGGAGAGTGCTAGTATCACCCTCAATTAAAACGGTCACTAGGCCTGTTAATAAAATGCCGACAAAAGCGCCGACACCCGCGCGCAGGCGTTCGGTATGATTAACGGCAATGCGTTCTGGGACAAAGCCTTTTAGCCAGTTTTTAAGTTTATCCAAGCTTGTGAACCTAAGTAGATTTTTAAGGATATTACACTATGCACCAATTAAGCGCACCAGATTAGTGCGCGGCTGGCTCGTGTTACATGCCAGAGGTGCTTTATTTGCATGTAAATTGCTTAAAGCAGGGCTATTCTATAAAATCCTACTTTATAGAATAGCATCATTGATTTTATTCGTATTTTTCATCGTTTTATTTTCTCAAGGATTTCTCATGTCAAAAATCATTTTCAAAGCAGGCGAAGCTACTGTTTACTCAGAAGGTAAAGACGTTACCGCAGCAATGCCAGAAATCTTAATCGGCGCGGTTGATGGCCCAGTAGGCCAAGCGTTTGCAAACTTAATGGCACAAAGCAAAGGCCACACTGCAATGTTTGCGGTACGTGATATCAACCAATTAGTACGCCCAGTATGTATGACCGTACCAAAAGTAACATTAAAAGGCAGCACAGATGTAGCCTTGTTCGGTGGTGTGGTGCAAGCAGCTACTGCTGATGCGATCTTGGACTGTGTAATCGAAGGCATCATCCCTAAAGAGCAAGCAAATGATCTATGTATCATCAGCTTGGTGTGGATTGACCCAGGTTGTATCGAGCTAGAAAAGGCAGGCACTTTAGACAAAGCTGATATGTACAAAAACAACTACGATGCGACTAAATTGGCGATCAAACGTGCATTGAACGACGAGCCTAGCATTGATGAGTTGATTGCTAACCGCAACAAAATCAAACACTGCATGTGGGAAGATTCTTGGGATCAAAAATAAGATAGCTGATTACGCTATTTAGATACCTAAGCAATACCTGGCATTTAAAGTGTAGGTGAACAAAAAAGCGGCTGATGGCCGCTTTTTTTATTTCCTAATTAAGATATCACTGACACTGCGTGCCAGATTGAGTGCAGAAAAACCGGTTTTTAACCACTTGAGCACCCGGCTAGGGCGAATAACGCTGATGGCCGTGGTGACTCCTAGCATCAAAATAGGGTGCTGCCGTACATAACGCACCAGTTGAAAGCCACGATAAGCAATAGTTAAGGGTTTGCCTAAAGGTGCGATATCTTGTGCGAGTAAAGCACGTTGCGATGCTGCTTTAAGGATTAGTTTTTCACGGCGCTCGGCGATGGTTGCGCGTTTTGGGCTCACAAATCGCTCCTAGTCTCTACTGGTTTCTTGATGATCTTTTACCAGCTCAGCTAAGCTGGCTTCAAACATCCTAGGCATGGATTTAAGGGCGCGAATCGCTAGCGCACCAATAATGCCGCCAGTGAAAATAAACAAACCTGTGAGTAAGCTTAACACCAGCAAGCGATGGGTATCCCAAAATAAAACCACAATCAGAATTGCCAGCAGTACCATGCCAAAGCACAGGCAGAATAAGGCAACAAAGGTCATCGCTAGTAAGGAGATTAAACGCTCGCGTCCTTCTTCTAAGTCTGTGCTTAGTAGCTCAAGACGCGTGTGCACAATCCCGATACAGGTGTTGGTGAGCCTTTTTAGTGAGCCTAATAGCCCGTCATTGCTATTGCTATCACTCATTGTGATTAACGGCGGCCAATAAGTAAGCCAACCAATAAGCCAACGCCTGCTGCGATTCCTACTGCATGCCAAGGTTTGTCATGTACATAGTCGTCCGTTGCACGTGCTGCTGCTTTGGTTTTGGCAACTAGGGCTTCTTGTGCATCAGCTAATTTTTCTTTGGCAACAGCGAGAGATTCTTCAGTTTTTGCACGTAGATTCGCCATTGCTTCACCGCCTTGGCTAGCTGTCGCTTTTAGCAATGCCTCTGCATCAGCGATTACTACCTTGAAGTCGGCAATCAATTGTTCTTTAGAAACATCTACTGGTGAAGGTAAATTGTTGTTGTTCATTTATTTTTCTCCTTGTGCATTGTTGTTTTACAGAGGTCTGACCGCCATCTAAACATTAGATTCAATTTAATTGACGGTGATGATAGTTTTAATCCTACGCCTTGCTTGGCCAGAGGGCAAGAAGAGTGTGGTTAAGACTGATGCGCGCTAAGTTTTAATAGAATATTACGTACCGGGGTAGGTATGGCGGCACCAAGTGCGTCTTCTATCGGCAGCCAGATAGCAGTTGCTTCGCGTGCCTGTAATGCATGCTGGCTAACGGTAAGTGGCTGAGGCTTGATATGCAGCTTAAAATGCGTAAAAACGTGGCTGATGGTGGCTAGTGGCACGTCTACCGTTGCGTTGACGCCAAATTGATTGAGCACGGTCGCCGCGTAATCGTGGTTTTCGGTGTCATCCGACTCTGGAAAGCTCCATAAACCGCCCCATATGCCTGTGGGTGGGCGTTTCACCAGCATCACCTCATTGCCTTGCTGCAATATGAGCATGGTGGTGTTCTTCTCCGGGATGCTTTTTTTTGGTTTAGGTGTAGGTAATACTGAGGTCAGGTTTTGTTGACGTGCTAAACAGCTTTCATTTAAAGGACATTCCACACATTTAGGCTTGCTTCTGGTACACACGGTTGCACCCAAGTCCATCAGGCCTTGGGTGTAGGCTACCATGTCAGACTGCGGCAATAGGCTTTCAGCCAGCTGCCATAATGCTTTTTCAATTTTGGGCGCGCTAGTCCAGCCGCTGATAGCAAAGTGCCTAGCCAGCACGCGTTTAACATTGCCATCCAAAATGGTTTGCGCCTGATGAAAGGCAAACGAGGCGATTGCTGCGGCGGTGGAGCGGCCAATGCCAGATAGCGTTTGAATAGTGTCGAAATCTTGCGGGAACTGCCCTGCATGTTCATCCACTATGGTTTGTGCGGCATGGTGCAGATTACGCGCTCTTGAGTAGTAACCTAGGCCACTCCAGTACTGCAATACTTCATCTTGCGTGGCATGAGCTAAATCGGCAATGGTAGGGAAGCGCGCCATGAACTTGCCGTAGTAACCAATCACAGCTGATACTTGGGTTTGTTGCAGCATGATTTCAGATACCCAGATGGCATAAGGGTCTGTGGTATTTTGCCAAGGCAGGTCGTGCCGCCCGTGTATTTTTTGCCAAGAAATCAGGCGGCTGGCAAAGTCAGTCATGAATGAAGCTACTTTATAAAAATGAAAGTGGGATAGGGCTAAACAGCAGAAAAGTTGCTTAAAATTTAAACAGTTTTTTAAGTTTTTGCTCTGCTTTTTCTTTCGCTAGCTCTTCAGTTGATTTTGGCTGTTCTGCAGTGCTGCCGTCTGCTGGCGTGGTAGCGCTATCGGTCGATTTGTTTTTATCGAGCAAGCCTTTTAAGGCGTCTACTTTGTTACCATCACCCACTAACGCTTTCACAGCGCCGGCTTTGTCACCACCCACTTTGTCGATTAGGTTGGATTTGGCAATTGCAGTGCCCAGTGCAGCAAAGTCAATGCCGTATTTAGGCGCAGAAAAGGTGCCGGTCACTTTCACGGGGATAGATACACCGGCGAGTGAGTCTAGCTCTGCACCGCCTTGGCCTTTAAGGGATTTAACAATCGTGGGTTTCGCTAAGTAGTTGATGGTTTCGTTAGCAATATCTACATCGCCACGGCTATCGCCTTTGGCTAAGCGCAGAATAGGCGCTTTCATAGCAAGGTCTTCGTTGTGGGCTACCCCATTTTTAATGTTAAATGATGCTGTAAGTTCGCTAAAGTCAGTTTTTTGCGTTTGGTCAGCACCAATGCTGCTTTTGTCCTTAAAAATATTGATTTTAGACTTGGCGTTGCGGATGGTGCCAGCAATGTCGATACCCTTAACCGCGCCATCAGCCAGTTGCAGTGAAGATGTACCATTGAGTGCTTTTTTCATGGCGCCTACGGTATTACCCGCTGCCGTTACGTCAACGCTAAGTGTACCTTTACCGTCTAACATATCGTTATTAATGGCATCTACCAACAAAGGACCAATGGCAATGCCTTTCATGTCTTGCTTAAAGGCGATGCTGGGTGTGCTGCGTGCGTCTACCCTAAGCGAGCCATTCATACTGCCTTGATACAAATTTGCAGAGAGTGGCGCAATGGTGGCAACGCCATCAGCAGCTTTTAAATCCACACGCACATTTGAAGCCTTGGTTTTGCCGTACCTTAAGTTGCCAATACGGATAGAGCCATTGGCGTTTAGCGCTTTCAGTGCTCTTAAATCCAGCGGCGCATCGCCAGTGTTAGCTTGGGCTTTGGTTTCGGTGGCTGGTTTGTCGCTGGCAATGATGTATTTATCCAGATTCAACTGGTCAATATCAAGGTCAAAGCTGTAAAGCGGCTTGTGGAACTGGCTAATGCCCAGGCCGCCTTTGATTTGGCTATCGTCAAACTTCACATTCAAACCGGATAGTGTCAGTTTTTGACCATCGGCTTTCACGTTAACATTAAGGCCAGATAAGCGATATTTGTCGTAACTGATTTGACCAATATTGATTTTGCCGTCTAACAGTAAATTAGCCAATGCCGACATGTCTGCTGGCTTCTGGCTGGCGGCTGTTGTCTGTTTGGCTTCCGCTTTCTGTGCATGGTTGGAGCCTAAAAGCTTGTTTAAATCCAAGGCATCAGCAGTTAAATTAAACTGGATATTGGGTTTTTTAAAGTTGGCTAGTGCCACATTGCCGTTAAGCTTGGTGTTATCCACATTCATCAAGAACTTGCTATGCACTTGCTCTTGTTTGGCGTCCGCATGCAGACTTAAATCAAAGCTCACTTTGGCGCTACCATTGGGGATGGCAGGGTCTTTAATATCGATATTGCCAGCGAATTTTGGCAAGTCAAAAATCAGGCTTTCCAGATTGCCTTGGAACGGAGATGAAAACTTGCCGTTAATGCTGCGCTTGCCTTGTGTGCCAGCAATGTCACCACTGATGCCGCTGCTTTGTAATGCCTTAGGTGAGCCTTTAATATCCGCCAGTGTTAGGTTGGCTTTAAAGTTATCACTCGCTTTTTCTTGGCTTAAGCTCACGGTGATTTTTTTGCTGGTGACTTCATCCTTTTGTGCAACCAGTGCGGGTGCGTTTAAATCCAAGGCGACTTTGGCACCGTCAAATTGGCCGGCTAAGGCTAATTTCAAGCTATCGATTAAGAACTCATGTGTTTCAGGTTTGGCATCCACATCACCACTCAGGGTGACTGCTACATCTTTACCACCTAGCAAGTCGCCTTTAATGCTGGCGTCTAGGTTTTTTGCGGCAAAGTGTTTAGCCTCTGGGTCTGCCAGGAACGTACCCTTGAGTTTTACATCAGCCGCCAGCGCTGGTTGATTTGCCGTTGCACTAAAGTCAGTGGCTAAATCAATTGGCTCAGCTAATGCAATATGGCCAGAGGTTAAATTGAATTTAGAAAGTGCATATTTTGCACCTGTACCTTCATCGGTATAGTTGACTGCAGAGTTGGTAACTTTAACGCCATCTACATCAAACTTAATTTGCTCTGACTCTTCTTCATCTTTGCTGAGCAAGTCATCAAAGTTAGTGGTGCCGTCTTTATATTTAATGATATTGGCCTGAGCGCCATCAATGTAAACGGTATCTACCACCAGCTCTTTTTTAAGCAAGGGCAGCAGTGCCAGCGCCACTTTTGCGCCTTGAATCGAAGCAAAGGTTTGGTCAGACTTATGTTCAGAGATGGAAAGCTTGCCTAAATCTGCGCCAATTTTTGGCCAGAAAGCGAGCTTGATATCCCCCTCAATATTCAGGGTGCGCTGTTTTTTCTCTTGCACCAGTTTAATGATGAGCGGCTTGTAATCATTGGGGTTAAATGTTGCGGAGATGATGGCAACGGCCAGAACCAGCAAGGCAACCACGCCAGCTACGCCATAGAGACCGTATTTTAATAATTTTTTCATGATGTCACCTTTGTTAGCCATACTGCTAATGCACATGTTGTGATTATCAGTATATGCACGTTCATATTGTTGTTTTTACTTTAGTGTACAGTCCAGTCCACCAAGCCTGTATACGCCGTTAGCAGTACGATTCCACCAAACGCAAGGCGATACCATGCAAAAATCGTAAAGTCATGGTTGCTGACATAGCGAATAAGCGCTCTAACCGCAATCATGGCACTAATGAAAGAAAATATAAACCCCATTGCCCATGCGCCCATGTCATCCATGCTGAGCAGGGCGCGGTCTTTGTACATAGAATAAATAGAGGCTATGCCTAAGGTTGGGACAGCGAGGAAAAATGAAAATTCCGCAGCTGCTTTGCGCGATAAGCCAAAAAACAGCCCGCCGATGATGGTTGAGCCGGAACGCGACATGCCTGGAATCAGCGCAACTGCTTGTGCTAAGCCAAGTTTTAACGCATCCACAGGGCGAATGTCATCCACGGTTTCTATGGTGACTTTGTGTGTGCGCTTTTCTGCCCATAAAATAATAAAAGCGCCAATAATAAATGCCAAGGCAACCGGTACCGGTTTAAACAGGTGAGTTTTGATGATGCTGCCAAAAGCCAATCCCAAGATGGCAAGTGGCAAGAACGCGATGCTCAAGTTAATGAATAAGCGGTTGGCAATGGGGTCGCGGCCTAGGCCAGCAAATGTACTGACAAAACGCGTACGGTATTCCCACACTACCGCCAAGATAGCGCCTAATTGAATGGCAATATCAAATACGTTGCGTTTTTCATGGTCCATGAAATTGAGCAGGTCACCGGCCAAGATCAAATGCCCGGTGCTGGAGATAGGCAAGAACTCAGTCGCGCCCTCAACAATGCCTAGTAAGGCGGCCTTAAGTAGTAACAAGATATCCATATGCTGATTTTAATAAATAAAGTGATTGGTAAGCAGTAAAAGAGCTTACAGGCAAAGGTTAACGTACAGTAATTTTAGTGTGTGCATTGCTTGGCACCATGATGCCAAGCATGTGAATATTGAACAGAAACGGCGCCTAAGCGCCGTTTCTACTTTGGTGCTGTTATTTAAGCATACCCATGACGGCTGTTAGCAGGCTGCCTGAGTTGCTGTCTACTTCACCGTTTGGTGTCATTTTGTCGATGGCCTGTGGTAAGTATTCTGCAATTTTCTCGCTGATATCACTAGGTGACATCGTTAGCTTTTCGGCAATGCCGGCAATGCTGTCGCGACCTAGCACTTCAATCACTTGTTCGGCAGAAATTGGCAGATTATCGCCTTTGCTAATCCAGGACGCAGCTTGTTCGGCCAAGCCAGCTTCATTGAATTTGGCAACTACACCCTCTAAGCCACCGTTCTGCTTAAACAGATCCATGGCGATTTGCAGCATAGCGCCTTTATCACCGCCCATATTACTTAACACTGCGCCAGCTAAACTATCAAATAATCCCATGATAAAACCTCGCTATCAATAATTAATCATTAAGCCAGATGCTACATTAAAAGCGCTCATCGTTGCGTAAATATCGCCATTCGCCAACCGGTAATTTACCTAAAGTTACACTGCCGATACGAATACGTTTTAAGCCCACTACGTGTAAACCCACCATTTCACACATACGGCGGATTTGGCGTTTTTTGCCCTCACGTAATACAAAGCGTAATTGGTCTTCATTTTGCCAGCTTACTTTGGCTGGTTTTAACTTTTCACCATCTAAGCTTAAGCCGTAGTTCAAGCGTTTTAAGTCAGCATCGCTAAGCTCACCGGTCACGCGTACTAAATATTCTTTTTCTACGGTAGAGTCTTCACCAATCAAGTGGCGCGCAACGCGGCCGTCCTGAGTGAGTACTAACATCCCGGTAGAGTCAATATCCAGGCGGCCAGCTGGCGCCAGGCCCTGTAGCATGCCGCGGTGGAATTGTTTAGGGTGATGGTGGTGTAACTCTGGGTCGTCTTCCCATTGGTTGTCTGGGTGTATCAATACAATCGCTGGTTGATACCCATCTTCAGCCTGACCGCTTACATAGCCCACAGGCTTGTGCAGAATAATCGTCACGTTTTCAGCTTGGTATTCCTGTGCGTAACTGCTGATAATGATTTCAGCATCAGGTTTGATGCGTGAGCCTAGTGTTTCAATAATCTCACCGTCTACTTTTACCCAGCCGTTGCTAATCCACTCATCCGCTTCGCGGCGTGAACATAAGCCGCGTTCGGCCATCACTTTAGATAAGCGTGGTAAATCTGGTTGGCTGGCATTGGCTTTAGCAGCAAATGCTTCTTTATTGGTGCGGGTTTTATCAAACTCGCTAGCTACAAAGCCATCGCGCACTTTACCGCCACGACGTGGTGGGTTGCGGTAAGCGCCTTCACGGTCTGCTCTATCGCGGGTGGTTTGCATGCTGTCTAATTTGTGAGCATCTGGTCTGCGCGCATCCGGATTAATCGGGCGCGGTGACGGTGCACGGCTATCTGGTGTTTGTGCTTTAGGTGCAGAGGACGTGTGTAACGAACCATCATGACGATGGTTACGCTGACGTGGCGTATCTTGATACGAAGGTCTTGCTTGATCTCTAGTTTGGTCTCTAGATTCATTTCTGGCACGCACAGGTGCGCTTGCTTCTGGAGCGCTAGGGCGTTGTGGCCTAACTGGTGCAGTTGTTCTATCACGCGTAGGCGTGTTTGTGCGGCGTACAGGTGCTTTACTTGCCACATTGCTTGGGGCATCACCAGATTTTTTTGAGAGTTTTAGAGTAGTCAAAAGTTTTTTCCTTGAATGTTGCTATTTTACGCCTTTTTTATTGGCTAGGCGTGAATACAATTGATTGAATTAAAAACAAAATAGCCGGCAGATGGCTGGCTATTTTTAATCACATCAAGGTTGAAGCTTAGTTAAAAGTGACTAAAGGCAATTGTGCTTTTTAATTGATTGAGCGGTTAGTTGCAGCACTTACGGTAACGTAAGGCCTATGTTTTAGTGATCATCCTTACCAAACCACACGCTTTTCAGTTTGGTTATTTTATACAATAAGCCGGTATTCTCATTAGAAAGCGTATCTAAGAATAGCGATAGCCTGCGTGATTTAATCACTGTGTAAAAGGTGAGTATGCTCACCGGTACAAAGATGCCTACAAAATAGGCGAATTTTTCTAAGATAGTTGTTTGAGAGAAGTCAAAAATATTCATGCCTAGTAAGCCGCTGGTCATGGTGCCGATTAAACCTAAAATTGTGACTACCGTTAGTCTCACTACCGTATCTGCTTGACGTTTAATTTCTTCGCCTTCTAAATATTCAGCCATATCCATAATGCGGCTACGCGTTTTTTTAAATAAATCTAGCGTGTTTAATTGTTTATGCATCATGGCAAATATATCTTTTGCGACGGCCTGGTCTGATACGCTTTCAAACCAATAGCGATGGGTGAATCGCAAAAACACGCCCATCACATTACGGATGCTTTGCCTAAAGGTTTTGATAGAAGTCTCATCTTCGATGTTTAAGCGGCTAATGGCTTGTACCATGCGGTCTGACAGCATTAGCAGGGCTGCTTTTTGAAAGTGTGCGATTAAAAACAGCAAGAAATATTGGCTTTGATAATTGCGTTTAATGCCAGTTCTTTCATTGGTATACACGCGGTGTTGTTTACTGCCAACCACAATAAAATTTTGCCCCGTACACATAATGCGAGTGGTGCTCCACGGGTCGCTTTTATTGCTATCCCAGTAGCGGTCGTAGCAGTGCTTTTGTTCAAAATTGCTTAAAAACTCTTCGGTAAATGGTAGCGTTTCAGAATCCCACGGCTGAGTGACCAAGCCTAAACGTATCAAATCGCCTCGGGTGAGGTTGCTGATGTCTTCAAACGCTAGGTACGCCATTAATGGCATGCGCTGATATTCAATTTCTCGATAGCGAATTTCGCCCTCTTGGCTGGAGTAATGCTGCACTAATGGGTGCATCAAGAACTCCCAGTGTAAAGAAACGCAGGGTACGTGGTTATCTTTTACAAATGATAAATATCGGGATTTGTCTTGATAGTCAGAGCATGCAAGCACCTGTCCTTGTTTATCTAACCACTCAATGCTTTTTGCGCAGTGACCAGCATCGCCATTTTCTTCCCAATAATTAGGGTAGGTGCGCCCTAAGCGGTACAAAATCTCCATGGCATGATTGAGCTGGATATTTTCTCCGGTGACTTCAAGCGCTAAAAAAGCGACATCGATATCATAGAAAAAATACAACTCAATATGGGCTACCTTTAATACGATAGGGGCTTCGTGATTATTGAGCGTAATGCGTACCTGATTCACGTCAGAACGTGAAAAAATATGAATTGGCGACTCACCATAGCCGCCAGATTCGCGCCCATGTTTGCCTTCGCCATATAAAAAGCGCTGCGCAAACGGCATGAACGTAACAAACTCTTGGTAACGTACTTCACTTAAAGATTGTTTGGCTAATGAAAATTCGTCTTGGATTTCTTGCCAAGGACAGTTTTCAGCTTTAAGGATATCCCACGGGCGCTGGATCTTCTGGCTATTGGATTCTGAAATCAGTTGTACAGGCCAAAGTAGGGTTTGCCTAAAGTCAGCAACGATAGTGGATTCGATATTGTTCACAACGCAGCCAGATCTAAGATAAAAGAGGATAGCAAAAGTTTAGCATAATGCAGATTGGCTGAAATACACGCATAGATAAAGCAGATAAATAAGATTAAAGACAGAAATCCTATGCTAAAAGTAAAAAAGCCAGCAAGAATGCTGGCTTTTTTACTGGCTAAGAAGTTTATTTAAACTTACAAATAAACCCAGAAAAAGGTGTTTAGACCTTTTGGTAGACTTCAGAACCTTTTTTCACAAACTCAATGGCTTTCTCTTGCATGCCTTTGGTCAGCGCTTCTTGTTCAGAAACACCTTGCTCAGCTGCGTAATCACGTACGTCTTGTGAGATTTTCATTGAGCAGAAGTGTGGGCCGCACATTGAGCAGAAGTGCGCTTGTTTTGCACCTTCTTGTGGCAATGTTTCATCGTGGAATTCTTTAGCTTTCTCTGGGTCTAGGCCTAGATTGAACTGGTCTTCCCAGCGGAATTCGAAACGTGCTTTTGATAATGCATTGTCACGGATTTGTGCGCCTGGGTGGCCTTTTGCTAAGTCTGCCGCATGCGCAGCGATCTTGTAGGTGATGATACCAACACGCACGTCTTCTTTGTCCGGCAAGCCTAAATGCTCTTTCGGCGTTACGTAGCAAAGCATTGCACAGCCGTACCAGCCGATCATCGCGGCACCGATACCAGAGGTGATATGGTCATAACCCGGCGCGATGTCCGTAGTTAATGGGCCTAAGGTATAGAACGGGGCTTCACCGCAATGCTCAAGTTGCAAGTCCATGTTCTCTTTAATGAGGTGCATAGGTACGTGGCCTGGGCCTTCGATCATACATTGCACGTCATGCTTCCAAGCGATTTGGGTCAATTCACCCAATGTTTTCAATTCTGCAAATTGTGCTTCATCGTTGGCATCGTAGATTGAGCCTGGACGTAAGCCATCACCTAAGCTGAATGAAACGTCGTACTGTTTCATGATTTCACAGATGTCTTCAAAGTGCTCGTACAAGAAAGACTCTTTATGGTGCGCCAAACACCATTTCGCCATGATAGAACCACCGCGTGACACGATACCGGTCATACGTTTTGCTGTCATCGGGATGTAAGCCAAGCGTACACCTGCATGGATAGTGAAGTAATCCACACCTTGCTCTGCTTGCTCGATCAATGTGTCGCGGAAGATTTCCCAAGTTAGGTCTTCAGCTTTACCGTTTACTTTTTCCAAAGCTTGATAGATAGGCACAGTACCGATAGGCACTGGTGAGTTACGGATAATCCACTCGCGTGTTTCATGGATGTTTTTGCCGGTTGATAAATCCATTACGGTATCGCCACCCCAACGTGTACTCCACACCATTTTTTCTACTTCTTCAGAGATAGAAGAACCTAATGCTGAGTTGCCGATGTTAGCGTTGATTTTTACCAAGAAGTTACGGCCGATAATCATAGGCTCGATTTCTGGGTGGTTGATGTTCAGTGGGATGATAGCGCGGCCGCGAGCCACTTCATCACGCACGAACTCTGGTGTAATCATTTTAGGGATGTTTGCACCGAAATCTTGACCTGGGTGTTGTGTTTGCAACAGCTCGCTCATGTTTTCGCGGCGTTGATTTTCACGAATAGCAATGAACTCCATCTCAGGAGTGATAATGCCTTTACGTGCATAGTGCATTTGCGATACGTTTTGGCCTGCTTTAGCGCGCAATGGTTTGCGGTGCAGGTTGAAGCGCATTTCTGAAAGCTCAGGGTCAACTAAACGTTGGTGACCAAACTCTGAAGTAGGGCCGTCTAATTGCTCTACATCGCCACGTTCCATAATCCAGCCGGTACGTAATGCAGGTAAGCCGTTACGGATGTCGATGCTGATGGTTGGGTCTGTGTATGGGCCTGAGGTGTCATAAACAACAACTGGTGGGTTTTTTTCTGCGCCAAAAGCAGAAGGGGTGTCGCTTAATGAAATTTCGCGAAACGGTACGCGAATGTCTGGGCGTGAGCCTTCAACATAAACTTTGCGTGATTTGGCAAAAGGGGTGGTTGCGCTCTCATCAACAGAGGCAGTTTCATTAAGAAACTTGGTAAGATTTTTATCGGTGGCGTTCAAGTGTGGCTCCTAGCAAAAACGTAAGGAGCAGGAAAACTGCGTGCCCCTTACTAGTATATTTGTAGGAAAGCGGATTGATGCTTTCCTACGGCGGCATGACCCGCATCAGGTTCGAAGGGTATATCTCACTGTATTTAGGTAAAAATACAGACCCCTAGCAATTAGCGAAATATACGCTAAATTTGCTATAAAACCAAGTGTTTAAGTCAAGTGTTTAATTGGCGTAACCTGTGTATTAAAGTAAGGTGCGAGATTACCGTAACTATTTAAGGGTGCCAGCCACGCATTGTCACGCCTGCGGTTGCTGTAGCTGTACGGCTAAATTGGTTTTTGATGCTATATACTTAAAAATCAGTCGCTGTGAGCGTTTTTTGGTACACTTGTATTGTACGTATCGTATTTAACTCAAACTTAAATGGTATTGGTGAGATTATGGCTTTAGCTATCTATATCGGTTATTACCTTGTGGCGATTACAGCGCTCTTTTTTCATTTCACTGGTCATTTGGAGCGTTGGGGTATGGAGTGGGTGATTTTGGTGTTGGCGGCAACTGTATTTCCTGTGGTGCTTTACGTTTAAGCCCTTACCTTTGAATCTGCCGTCGTACCTCTAACCCTTCATTATTTTCTTGTCACAAACTCACGCGCCAGTCTTGCTTGTTTTTTCAGGCCGAGGTTAACAGCGCTTGGCAGTACACCATTGAGCCAAGCGAAGAACGTTTCTGGTTGACCAATAAATACTTCCTGCTTTTCATGTTCAATTGCTTTCACAACAATTTGTGCCACTTTTTCCGGTTCATCAATATTGCCGCCAGTTTTAGCCAGCATCGCTAGCGTTGCGGCATCGTTCATGGTTGTGTTGACGCCACGCGGGGCAATATAGGTAACGCCAATATTGGTATCGCACAATTCGCGGCGTAGGGCTTGTGAAAAGCCGTGTACTGCAAATTTGGTGGCACAGTAGGTGGCATAGTGCGGAAAGCCTAATGAGCCCAAAACAGAGCCTATCATCACCAGCTGGCCTTGATTGTTAGATTTAAAGTGCGGTAACAGCGCATTGGTTAGTTGAATCGGCGCGGTGACGTTGGTTTGTACCATTTGCGCTATGCGCTCAGGGCTTTGGTCTTCAAATTGAATAAAATCCAGAATCGCTGCATTGTTGATTAGCACATCTATGCCATCAAATAAGTGCAGGGCTTGTTGCGCCACTTGCTGTACGCTGCCAGCGGCTTCTAAATCAGCCACAATGGTTTTGGCCTTGCCGCCTTTGTCTTGAATTTGTTGGCTTAATGCAGCGAGTTTGTTGCTATCGCGCCCGACTAGGATCATGTTGGCGCCTTTGCGTGCCAGCATCAGCGCTAGATGTTTGCCTATGCCGCCAGTGGCGCCAGTGAGTAGAATGCATTTGTTTTTTAGTTGCATATAGTGACTCTATTTAAGTAACCCTATTCAATCTTGCATGTATTCAGCTTCTATTGTACGGAATATATTGCCATATAATCTATAAAATGTTTTAGCACTATGAATCAGTAAGGCTTGGTCTTCAGCATTGCTGACTTGGTTCATTAAGCTCTCATAAAAAGTAACGTGGCTAATATCAAGTGAGCCATGCGAGAGTAAGTAGCTAAAGGCTTTTTTCGGCAGATTTAATGACTGCATGAGTGCTTCACCCGCATGCGTGGCAACCGCAGTGCTGGTGCCTTCTAACACCAGTACCATGCCAAAAAAGCCAACCGGGTTCACGCGGTTAATCATGTCGTAGGCATAGGCTACCATGACTTCGGTGGCGAAACTCGGGCTGTGGCTTGCTGTAGTGCTATGACGTACTGCCTCTTTATCGCCACCACATGCTTCAATATCATTGAGCACCCATTCCTGATGCCCCATTTCTTCTTCAATATATTCACCGATGGCAGTGCGCAGCCATTCATAATGCGCTGGCAGGCGGCCGCCGCATGCCATAAGCAGAGGGGTGGTGTGCTTCACATGGTGGTAAGCCTGGGTTAAAAACCCTATATAAGTTTCGCGTGAAATCTTGCCGGTAGCGCCTCTGGTAATGAGCGGCAGGCTGAGTAGTTCATTGCGTTCCTTTTCAGTGGTCTGTAGTAATCTTTGGTAAAAGTTCATATGCATTATCTTTCGTAAAGCGCATTAATTTTTTGCTGGTAATGTTGCCAAATCACGTCTCTACGGTTTCTGCCGTTAGCCGTAAGCTGTTGGTTGCTTAGCGTAAATGGCTCATCGGCTGGCAGCCATTGCGTGATTCTGGCGTAGTCTGGCAAGCCATGATTGATGCTTTGTATCGTGGCTTTAATCTGCTCTGTGGTGCTGTTTTTTCCGGGTACGATAATTGCGGTGTTCCAAGGCTTTGCCTCGCCAAACAAGGCCGCCTGCGCGATGCCGGGCGAAATGGTCAGCTCACGCTCCACCCACTCTGGCGACACATTGCGCCCGAATGAAGTAATAAAAATATTCTTCTTACGGCCAGAAATTACCAAATAGCCATCTGCATCAAGGTAGCCAATATCTCCGGTGTAAATCTGCGGCGCATGGGTGGCGGTTTGCCCTACGTAGCCTAAGTAAGCATTGCCGCTCACCACAACTTCATGCTCGTCTGTAAAGCTTACGCTTAGATGTGGCAACACCTTACCCACCGTACCAATTTTATTAAACGCAGGGGTATTGAGCGCTACCACTGATGCGCACTCAGAGAGGCCGTAGCCTTCGTAAACCGGTATCGATGCTTGCTGTGCGCGTTTAAGTAGCGCCGGCGACACGGATGCGCCGCCCACGGCCAAAAAGCGTAGGCTGCTGGGTAACTTGGCGCCTGCTTCTATTTGCTGCAGCATGGCATTGAGTAGCTCTGGGGTAAAAATCGCTGTAGAGGCCTGCGTTTTTATAAATGTATTGAGTAGTTTTTGAATATCTAGCCCGGTGGCGCGCGTTAGGCCGATGTCGCTACCCGGCAGTAATACACAGCAGGCACCGGCAAGCAATGGTGCGTAAACGCCAGCTACATTTTCTAATAAGGTAGCGAGTGGCAGTACGTTTAAATGAATATCGTCTGACGTTAATTTGGTAGCAACGGCAATAGAGCTTGCCACACTAAGCATGTTGTCTGCACTGAGGCACACGCCTTTCGGTGTGCCGGTTGAGCCAGAGGTGTAGGTGATTTTGGCAGTGTGAGCAGGTAACACCGTTTTTGCTGGCAACTTTAATACAAATTGGGTGAGCGTCTTTCCTGCCACTGTCCACTGTGTGTGGCTGGCAATGTTGTTTGCTAATAAGGGCTCAAACAGTTCTGGATGGTCGGTGATCACGATATCCGCACCTGCATCTGCAATAGCATGCAACCATTGTGTGTTTGAAAAAAACAACGGTAGTGGAATAAGGGGGATGTGGCTCGCTAACGCGGCTAAATCTAACACCACCCAAGCCGGATGGTTGTCTATCGCTAAGGCAATGGTTGGCTGCTCACTTAGGCATTGCCACATGTGTTGCTGTGCTGTAATCGCGGCCTGCAGTTCAGCATAGGTGAGCTGGCTATCAATGCCACGCAACGCAATTTTATTGCCATGCTGGACTGCATGTTTTGCGATAGCACTGATAACGATATTTTGCTGCATAGCGTTTATAGCTGAGCTATACCTCTTACCGCCACTACTTGTGGTGAGTTGTCGTAATAGCGCCCCCATGCACTTTGTTCTGTAGCTGTGAGACGTGATTTGTCCGCACTTTGTAGCGCATAAACATCGCGTCCACCTTTAATCAGGCCATTTTGCAGGCGGTGATGGGCAGTGGCTACGCACCACTCCACGTTATTATCCAAGCTGTATTGAATAACATGTGCGATGAGAACACCGGCATTACGTGGGTTAGATACCGCTAAATTACCAATTTCAGTAATTTGCTGGCGTGTAATTGCACGGTTAAAGTGGTTAGACATTACGGTTTCAATCGGTGCATCCAAATAGCGCTCTAGGAACAAGGGCTCTACATCTGCCTTGCGCATGCCAAATGCCGCGACTAGCTGGTTATTCTCGCCGCGTAGGCTGATGAGCTGTGGCATAAAGTGCTGTATGTCGGCGCCATAGGTGTGTGCGAATACATCATGAATAAATTGTTCAACCTCGCGGCGATCAGGCGCGCCTAGCTCAACGCTGGCAGCTTGGATATCGCTAGCAAGGTGGCGTTTGGCTGCGGCAAAGGGGCGGGTTTTATACGCAGCTTCTGCATTAAAAAATAATGGACTTGCATTAAAACTTAGGCTCAGCATATTGTCATTCACCTTCAATTAATCATATATAACCTAACGCAAGTAACGTGCCCATGCCTCAGTTTGTGAGGTATATCTACATCAATCATCTTATTAAGTAATTAAATGTATATATAAATCAACATGATATATATTCTAATGGATTGGCATTTAACCCTTTCAATCATATATTCATACCATCTGTCGCGTTGCCTGCACAAACAAAGTGCATGCAAAAATGGTATGTAGGTAAAGGCTGATAAATTTACATCATGCAAATATTGCACTTAATGAAGATAGTCAATTCAGCACGGTGCTATAAATTAATAATCTCTGAAATAACAGCTAGTTACTGCTCACGCCGAGCTGGTGCCTTAGAGCATTTTTGACATTGGGTTTATAGCTTTGGTGCCGGCGCTGAGTTTATTTTTTGGCAGGAACTCAGTGCGTGCTGGAGGTGTTTGAAAGTCTATGGGTGTTGATAGAGAAAACAGATGACGTTTTAATTGCATTTCAGCGTGGCAGGGTCGGCACTGGTGTCACCATTAGGTAATATCCATAGCACTGGTTTAACACGGCTATCCAGTTTGCAGGCATCCACATAGGCAATGCTACCCGCGGTTTCTTGCACGTAGCGGATGGCGGCTTCGTCCGAATATAGTACATGCGGCGGTGATACGCCGTGGAAATATAAGCCGTTCCAGTAATCACTTTGTGTATTTGGTAAGCTGCCTAAGATGCTGTTAGAGAAGTGCAGCCTAAGCGGGTTGTCTGGCGGCAGGTTAATGGGGTGAATGCGCTGGCCATGTGACCAGTAAGTTTTTTTGCGCCAATAAATGAGTTTGAGCTCGCCCACGCCAATACTTTTGATGGGATTGTCGTTCGCTACAATTACCGCAATCACGGTTTTATCTGCGGCATAGCTAGGCGTAGGCAGGCATAGGCTGCTGGCTACTAGCAAGATTGCAATCAGTAAGCGCATTAGAACAGCACCGCAAATGAAGCCAAAAAGCCACGAGCTGACTCAGGCTGGTCGCCACTGCCGCCGGTAAATTCCAGTTTAAGTAACTGGGTAGGCTTAACGCGCCAAGTGGCGCCTAACAGCCAGCGTTGCTGATGACCTTCGTCAGGGCGCTGATAGGTTTCAACACGTGTAATGCCATACCAGTTGGTGCCGATGGGCAGGGGGATTGCCGTTTGCAGGTAGGCGCCATAGCCACTGCTGTTGTTATGTGCATCCCAGCGTTGGAACGCCTCACCTAATATTTCAATGTCGCGGTAGTGCGTAAGGAAGTCTAGCCCCAGCATATGATAACGAGTGCTAGTGGTGTTTTTTTCTTCAAACGACATTAAGTTCACACCGATATTGGCCTGCTGACCAAATGCAATACGTGCACCCTTGGTGTTTTTGAACTTTAGCTCGTCCTGACTGATATCTTGGTCTTTGAGTGTTTCTATAAATACGGAGTATTCGAGCGCGCTTTTATCCAGCGAAATAGCGCCAAAGGTCATGACGCCATTAATTGCCGTTGGAAACAGCCTGCTGGTTGCAATGGGACGTGAGCTTGTCCATACCAGCGGCGAGGCGTGAAGCTGGTTCCAGCGGCCGGTAGGGGTGAGGAAGCGCCCGCCACGCAGGTTGATGTTGTCTGACAAGTTGTAATCCAGATAAAAGCGCTCTAAATCAATATTGCTTTGTTTGCTGTGGAACTTGTTATCATCATCCCAAGTAAGCGGCTTTTCTAACTCTAGTTCACCAAAAAACTTAAAGCGGCTTTCGTTTTCCCAAGTCAAAATCAGGCTGATTTCGTTAATGGCGGCGCTCGCTTCTGATTCACGCGGCACCGTAATGCCTGCACTGCTGTAGCCGCCCAGTCTAAAGCCATCCATCACACCTTTTTGTGATGTGGGTGGCTGCTCTGCATAGGCAACCTTGCACAGCAGCAGTAGCACGGCTACACTGCTGATACGGAATTTATTGATTAGAGGCATGGATGCTCCAGGCTTTAAAATCAGCGATAATTTTTGAAATTAAATGCATACGCGGATTATATTCGATATCCATTGCAAAGCGTTGCGGCAGGTCAATAGCTGAGTAATACTGCTCATCTATGCTGCGTTAATCATAGGTGCTTAAGCACAGGCGAAATACTTTGAATCTATCCACCGTAAAATCAATGTCAGTTAAGAAATTGCTCTTATTGGGTTTCTTAATGACGGCACTGCTGCCTATGCTGATAGTGACAGTGCTTACCTTTTACGAGGCGCGTACCGTGCTCAGGGAAGAAATAGCGCGCGATATGCAAACACGCGCTAATGCAGCCTCACGCCAAGTGGATAACATGATGTTTGAGCGGTTGCAGAATCTTGCTTCCTGGAGCCGCCTGGAAATTATGGATGAAGTGGTGATTGGCGACTTTGACAAGCGCTTATCTAACTTTCTCAATGAGCTTAAAGTAAGCTATCACGGGGTTTATCAGTCGATTTATGTTGTGAATAATCACAATGTGATCGTGGCTTCCAGCCAGCCCGCCGATATTGGCAAGCCCAATGCCAGTGTGCCGTTATGGCTACAAATTTCGTTTGCCAATCGTATTGTGCGCTTGTCTCAGCTACAGCAGCACAAGTTGCGCATGGCCAGTGATATTCTGGATGCCAATCAACATAAAGTGGGTACTTTATGGGTGGTTTTTGATTGGAGCGCAGTCACCAGAATCTTGGAAAGCACCGCTAATCAGGGCAGTGCCGCTGCCTTGATCAATCTGGATGACCCGCATCCGGCAACGCGCGTGCTGGCAGAAACGCAGCACTGGAAGAAAATCGTGGCGGCTCATGATATTTCTGTCGATTCGGTATTGCAGCCTGCTGCCGAGCCGCCAATATTTAACTGGATTGTGTCAATTGCACAGTATCGCTCAGTGGTGATGGCACCAGTGCATCGTATGGGTTATATGTTTATTCTGCTGTTGATTATTACCGGTTTACTCGCTGCTACGTTTGCCGCGCCATTGTCGGCACGTATTACCCGGCCGCTGGCTAGGCTGACGGATTATGCCAATCACTTTATGCGCGCCACCAATGGGGCGCCGCCCAAGGTGGACGGGCCGACAGAGGTGCGGGCATTGTCCAACGCGTTTAGCAAAATGATGGATGATTTAACCCTATCTAAAGAAAACCTGACCCGCGCCGCCAAGCTGGCAGTGGCAGGTGAAATGGCGGCGGCGATGAGCCACGAGATTAGAACGCCGCTGGGGATATTACGCTCATCTGCCCAAGTGCTGGCACGTGAAAAGAAACTGAGCCCGGAAGGGCAAGAGGTGGTGGCGTTTATCAATATGGAAACTGAACGTTTAAATAAATTGGTGTCTACGTTAGTGGATTCTGCGCGTCCACGTCCGCCTGAATTTGCGCTGCATGATTTAGTGCCGATGGTAGAGCATGCGGTGGCGATGCTGCGTATGCAGGCCAATAAAAAGGATGTTAATCTGGCCGTGGTGCTGCCTCAGCCCTCTGTAGCCGGCGCTGTAAGCCGGGTGCTGGTAGAGTGCGATGCCGAGCAAATGACACAAGTGCTGCTGAATTTGCTCTTGAATGCGATTCAAGTGCTGCCGGCTGGGGGCAAGGTGGTGGCGTCTATTATCGATGCAGCAGACCATGTCATTATTAGCGTGGCCGACAATGGGGCGGGTGTGACCGAAGCGCAAAAAGAGCAGATATTTGACCCATTCTTTACGCAGCGTCCGGGTGGTATCGGTTTAGGACTGGCAGTGTCCAAGCAGATAGTAACCGCTCACTTTGGAACGCTGGCCGTTGACAAAAGTACATTGGGCAGTAGCGGTGCAGATTTTAGAATTGAACTACCAAAACGACAGCTGTTGCAAGATGCGGCATCATAAGAAAAGTGAAATGGCAAAGTGAGATTATGTCAGACAGTACCAAATATATATTAGCCGTAGATGATGAGCCCAGCATGCTGCGCCTGCTGGAGATTAGTCTGCGTCAGGCTGGCTATCAGCCACTCACTGCCAAAGATGGGCGTGAAGCGTTGGATGTGATTAATGCACAAAAGGTGGACTGCGTAGTCACCGATTTACATATGCCGCGCATGGATGGCCTGCAGCTCCTGAAAGAGGTGCGTAAAACCGATGCCGAATTACCTGTGATTATTGTGACGGCACAAGGCGAAATTAACTCAGCGATTGAGGCCATGAAAAATGGCGCGTCCGATTACATTCTGCGCCCGTTTGATTTAACCGAGTTGGAGTTGGCAATTAAGCGCGCCCTGTCTTTTTCACGTTTAGTGGTTGAAAATAGATTCCTGCGTGAAGATAAAGCAGTTGGTACCGGTTTGATTGGCAATAGCCCTGCGATGCAGCACTTGGCTGAATCTATCCGTCAGGTATCACCCGAAAAAGCAACAGTGCTGGTAGCGGGTGAAACCGGCACCGGCAAAGAGTTGGTGGCGCGTGCCATTCATGCTGCTTCACCACGTAGCAATGCATTATTTGTTGCCGTGAACTGCGCGGCGATTCCGCATGAAATGTTGGAGTCTGAGCTGTTTGGGCACGAAAAGGGCGCATTTACCGGTGCGGTGAAAGAACGCATTGGCAAGTTTGAATTAGCCGATGGCGGCACTTTGTTTTTGGACGAAGTGACTGAAATGCCGATGCAATTGCAAGCTAAGCTGTTGCGTGCACTGCAGGAAAACGTAATTGAGCGCCTAGGCGGCAATCGCCCGATTGCTGTGGATATTCGCGTGGTGGCGGCGACTAATCGCAACCCGCGTGATGCGATTAAAGACGGCAAGCTGCGCGAAGACTTATATTACCGCTTAAATGTGTTCCGTATAGACTTGCCAGCGCTTAAAGCGCGTAAGTCGGATATCGAGCTGTTGGCCACCCACTTTCTGGCTAAGCGTCGCGTAGAAATTTCGGCACAAGCGGTGCAGGTGCTAATGCAATATGATTGGCCGGGTAATGTGCGCGAGTTGGAAAATGTATTAGAGCGCGCGGCAATTATTAGCGGTAATCAGCTGATACAGCCGCAGCATCTGCCTGCTGAAATGCTCAATAGCACTAGTGAGTTCATTGCTGCCACTGCGTTAGGCCATGATGCAGCGATTGCCGAAGCGCCGCACAACCCGCTTTGTTTACCCAA
This sequence comes from Methylotenera sp., assembly GCF_036401095.1. GTDB lineage: Bacteria > Pseudomonadota > Gammaproteobacteria > Burkholderiales > Methylophilaceae > Methylotenera. Next base: position 33,368 of record NZ_DASWWA010000004.1, on the reverse strand, counting down.
CGCAGTGGAACAGTTAGAGCGTCAGCTGATTGCCCAAGCGCTGGCGCAGACCAATGGCAACAAAAGCAAGGCAGCAAAAGTGCTGGAAATTAGCGAGCGTTCCTTATGGTATAAGCTCAGCCAATACGGCATTAGCTAGCACGCTAGTTTGCCAGGCTTGTACACAGTATGGATTAGCGTAAAAGTACCTTAGCCAATAAGCACTTGCGTTATAATTAACATTAAATAAAACCCATTAGAGTAATCAACATGACACAAACAGCAAAAACAGTAGAAAGTGCTCAATTTAATATCGGTGAAGCTAGGTTTAACATGATTGAGCAGCAAATTCGCACTTGGGAAGTATTAGACCCGGTAGTGCTATCCGTGCTGGATGCCGTGCCGCGTGAAAAGTTTGTTGCAGAGTCTCAAGTGGGTTTAGCTTTTGCGGATGTAGAACTACCTATCGGTGAAGGCCAAACCATGCTGTCACCTAAGCTGGAAGGCCGTATTCTGCAAGCGCTGAATATTAAAAAGACCGATAAAGTATTGCTAGTTGGCACCGGCAGTGGTTATTTGGCTGCGTTACTGGCTACTTTGGCACAGCATGTACACGCTGTTGAAATTTATCCAGAGCTATCTAATACCGCGCAATATCGTTTGCAAGCGCAGGGTATTCATAACGCTACGCTATACGTAGGCGATGGCGTAAATGGATTTGCAGCTGCTGCACCGTATGATGTCATCGTGTTTGCTGGCTCATTGCCACTACGCCCGATAGCTGCAGAAAAAATGCTAAACGTTGGTGGCCGTCTGTTTGCAGTAGTAGGCAATACGCCGATTATGGAAGCCACGGTAACTGAACGTGTGAGCGAGGCTTCATTCCGCCATGAAACGATTTTTGAAACCTGCTTGCCAGTGCTGGAAAACGCGCCACAGGCCACTAAGTTTGCTTTTTAATTACAAGTCATTGATTAACGCCTACGTTGAATATGCTTAGAGTCTTGATTAAATGCATGGTGTTGTGGTCAGTATTGGTGTCTTGCGCCCATGCTGATGACAAAGCTTATTCACTGATAGAGGTTTATCAGCAAGCGCTGGCTAATGACCCCACGCTGGCCTCAGCCTTGAGTGCCAATCAGGCAGCACAAGAAACCATAGAGCAAGCCAAGGCTTTGTATCGCCCCACGGTTAATTTAAACGCAGCAGCTACCGCCACGCAGTCTGACCTTAAGTATCTATCCGGTGCCAGTCCATTTAGAGTGCAAGGGCGTACCAGCTACGAAGGCTATAGCTATGGCGTAGAGGCGCGCCAGCCCATTTATCGTAAAGATAGCCTGGTGCAGATTGACCAAAGCAAAGTAAAGGTTAGTCAGGCAGATAAGCAGTTGAACCTTAGTAAGCAAGATTTGATTTTACGCGTGACGCAGGCTTACTTTGATGTACTGCTGGCGCAAGACAAAATAGACTTAATCATTGCGCAAAAAGCCACCATCCTCAGCCAGCTGGAGCAAGCCAAGGCTAATTTTGAGGTGGGGACTGCCACAATTACCGATGTGAACGAGGCGCAAGCGCGCTATGACCTGGTGTTTGCACAGGAAATTGCAGCGGTGAACGAGCATCAGATTGCACAGCGCGCGGTGCAAGCCATTACCGGCCAATCGCCACAGCGCTTGGCTAGCGTTAAACCAGACATGGCGGCCACCAGCCTGACGCAGGGTGTGGATAAGTGGCTAGAAGTTGCCAGTCAAAACAACTTAAATCTGCAGATTCAGCAGGATGCATTGGCGCTTTCTGCGCAAGAAGTAGAGCGTTTAAATGCAGGGCATCTACCTACATTGGATGCCGTGGCGAATTATAACGACAATTACAGCAATGGCAGTGCAAACGGCATTGGCAGTGAGCTTAAAACCGCGGTCATCGGTTTGCAATTGCAAATCCCATTGTATCAGGGCGGTGCAGTCAGTTCACGCGTGCGCCAAGCCGTGCTCAACCAGCAAAAAGCGCAAGACGATGTGCAAATCGCACGTCGTAGCGCAGAGCTTGAAACACAGCGCGCTTACCTTAATTTAAGCTCCAGTATTGCGCAGGTAAAGGCCTACGAGCAGGCGCTGGTGTCTAGCCAAAGCCAGGTAGACTCTACCAAGCTAGGTTATGAGGTAGGTGTGCGCACCAGTGTGGACGTACTGAATGCGCAGCAACAGCTGTTTAGCGCTAAGCGTGATTTATTGCAGGCACGTTATAGCTATCTGGTGAATATCATCCGCCTGAAAGCAATTTCTGGCGTAGTGGCCGAGGTAGACTTAGCTGATATTAACCAGCAACTGGTGGTTGCGGGAGTACAATAATATGGATGTTCACAATAAAGCGAATGTCGCGCTAAGCCAGCTGGTAGTGGTGGACGTACAAACCAAGTTAGCCGTAGTGATGGCAGCAAACGACATGCAGGCTGTGCTTAAAAATTGCGGCATATTGCTGCAAGCTGCCAATATGCTCAATGTAGCCGCGATTATTACTGAACAATACCCTCAAGGCTTGGGCCATACCGTGCCTGAACTATCCGCGGTGAGCCCGCATACCCACGCAGTAGAAAAAGTAAGCTTCTCTTGCTTGGCTGAACCTAAATTTAGCCGCCAATTAACGCGTGATCATGCACAAGTGGCGCTGGCGGGGATGGAAGCGCATATTTGCGTACTGCAAACCGCGCTGGATTTAATCGCCATTGGTAAGCAGGTGTTTGTGGTGGAAGATGCCATCATCTCGCGCAACCCTGCAAATAAAGCAAATGCCATTGCGCGTATGCGCAGCGCCGGCTGCATTATCACCAATACCGAATCGCTAGTGTTTGAGTGGCTAGGGGTGGCGCAGGGCGATGCATTTAAGGCGATTAGCAAGCTGATTCGCTAACGCTTGAATTTAAGGGGCGCCGTTAGGTGTCTCGCTTGTATGTTTAAAGCCACACTGGCTACATTTTAACTGCTCTTTCTTAGAGTAGCCCACCATGTAATAAAGACCAAAAGCAACAAATCCACCAAGCAATACTAAACCACGTAAAACATGGCTTGAGAATAAAAACAAACTAAGAAAACCAAAAACAAGAGAGCCAACGACTAAAGTGCCCGCTATATCGATGGCACTAATTTCTTTATTTTTCGTAAACTCCAGCGGAGTTTCGCGCTTAGGGCATTTCAATAAATTACTCATTTAAGTCTAACGTCTGAACGATGGGTTAGAACGCAAGGTTATTTTTCACGCACGACCATACCCGAAAGTACATAGCGCTCTATTCCGTCGATGATGGTTGAGTAAACCCTCATCGTTTTCAAGTTAATTACTTGAGAAACGGTGATACCGGTTTTTTCTACCCATGTAGCAAAGTAAATTTTGTCAGCCACCTTAAAACGCTCTGGCTTTTCTAATCCACTAGCGCCTTTTTCTGAGCCTTCTATGCACGCCCATGACATTGATTTAGCATCATTAACCGTAACACGGTAAACATTGCCTCCCTCATACTTATAAAGAAACTGCCCCATATATGCATCAGCAGCGTGAGCCATAGAGGTAAAGGCTGATAACAATAAGCATGCAAACAACAACTGCATCCGTTTCATATATATTTTCCTAATTTAGGTTTACTTTGTAATATAAGCCTGCACTATGTCTAAGGTTTTTTGTGTGGCGCCGCGGTTTTGTGCGCTAAATTGAATGCTGGCATCGCACATGGCCTGTCTTTGTTGCTCGTGCGCAAATAATTGCTGTAGTTTTTGGCTTAGTTCTTCTACATTCTGCACCCGGTTAGCCGCGCCAGCCGCTATGGCCATTTTGGAGGCTTCTTCAAAGTTAAAGGTATGTGGGCCTACCAATACGGGTTTGCCCATGCTACAGGCTTCAATCAGGTTTTGCCCGCCCAGTGGCAGCAAGCTGCCGCCGATAAAGGCAATATCGCAGCTGGCATAATAAGTGAACATTTCCCCCATCGAATCACCTAATAAGTAACGTGTGTCGTCTGGTACCGCCGCATCGTTAAGTGTGGAACGGCGCATGAAGGGTTGGTTGGCTTTTTTCAGCAGCTCGGCCACTGCATCAAAGCGCTGCGGGTGCCTAGGCACAATAATCGTGAGTAAGTTGGGGATATTGGCTTGGTTCACCGCATCAATAATCAAGCTTTCTTCACCATCGCGCGTGCTCGCGGCTAAAAACACCGGGCGTGCTGTGCCTAATTGTTGGCGTAACTGCTCCCCTAAGCTATGTGCGGTTGCATGTGGGGCAACGTCAAATTTGATATTGCCGGTAATGCTTACCTCTGCGGCGCCTAAATCTTGCAGGCGGCTGGCATCGGCTTCGGTTTGCGCAGCAATCGCGCTTAAGTTTTGCAAACCTTGCGTTAAGAGCTGGCCTAGTTTGGCATAACCCGTGGCAGACTTTTCTGAGAGTCTGGCATTTACTAACATCACAGGGATATTGCGTTGCTTGCAGCCCACAATCAGGTTAAACCATAGCTCGGTTTCCATCAGTGCGCCTACCACCGGTTTAAAGTGCTGTAAAAAGCGGGCAACTGCAAATGGTACATCGTAGGGTAAATAAACCCGCGTAACGCTATTTCCAAACAGCTGCTCGCTAGTGGCGCGGCCAGTGGGTGTAGTGTGTGTCAGCAATAACTGGTGTGTTGGGTATTGGTTCAATAAGGCTTTAATCAGCGGCTCTGCGGCACGTGTTTCACCAACCGAAACGCAATGCAGCCAAATCACAGGCTTTTGTACTGGTGCCTGATAAAAGCCATAGCGCTCACGCCAGTGCTGTAAGTACTCTGGCTGCTTTCTGCCGCGCCAAAGTAGCTTAAGTGGCGTGAATGGCAGCAATAAATAGAGTAAGCATGTGTAGAGGTTGCGCGTCATTTTGTTTATTGGTATTGGGCAGGTGCAATATAGAGTTGTTGTATTTTCGCATAAATTTTTTCATATAGTTTTTTAAGTGCATCGCAGCAGATTTAATTTGCTAATTTGCCCTAAGCCAGCGCCGGTGCGGCCTTGAAATTTGGCAAGAGAAATTTGCAGTTTTAGATAAAAATATTTATAGAAAAACAGCTTGACCTACCACTACAGAATGATTAAATTACTAAAAAAACACAATATATAGTGGTTAATGCTTAGTTGTGGTGGTGTTAAAAAGTTAGTGTGTGCTTACCACCTCCAACTACATTGCCGTTAAATAATACAGACTTATCTCATTGTTTTATCGCTGATTTAAGTCTAACAATAAAGAGGGTTAAATAATGCTAAAAGCCGTAGATGCTGCTAAGAATTCAAGTACAGATGTTGAAAAAGAAATTCCGGTTCAGCCTGTTTCACTTGATATTTGGGATAAAAAATATCGTTTGAAATCTAAGCAGGGCGAAAATGTTGATGCAGACATGGATGCCTCCTATCTGCGCGTAGCACGTGCTTTAGCCGATGTAGAAACCACCGAAGAAAAACGTGCTGAATGGCATGAAAAATTCTTATGGGCATTGCGCCGTGGTGCTATCCCTGCTGGCCGTATTACTTCAAACGCAGGTGCGTTGGAGCATAAACCAGCGACCTCTACCATCAACTGTACTGTTTCTGGCGTAATCTCAGACAGCATGGATGATATTTTAGGCAAAGTACACGAAGCAGGCTTAACCCTAAAAGCAGGTTGCGGTATTGGTTACGAGTTCTCTACCTTGCGTCCAAAAGGTGCGTTTGTAGCGGGTGCCGGCGCTTACACCAGCGGTCCATTATCTTTCATGGATATCTACGACAAAATGTGCTTCACCGTATCTTCTGCGGGTGGCCGTCGTGGTGCGCAAATGGCAACCTTTGATATCTCACACCCAGATGTGACAGACTTCATCAAAGCAAAACGTGAAAATGGCCGTTTACGCCAATTCAACTTGTCATGCTTAATCACTAAAGAGTTCATGGAAGCAGTAAAAGCGGATGCTGAATGGAAACTAGCATTCCCTGTGACTGAAAAAGAATCCATTATCGATGGCTTGAATGTAAACGACGAAAGCCAAGTAGTATGGCGCGAGTGGCCAATCAAGGGTAAATACCTGACTAAAACTGAGGGTGTAGATGCAGGTAAAGTAGCATGCCGCGTGTACAAAACCATCAAAGCACGCCGTTTGTGGGATGTGATTATGTCCTCAACCTACGACTTTGCTGAGCCAGGCTTCATTTTGATCGACCGCGTGAATGAAATGAACAACAACTGGTTCTGCGAAAACATCCGCGCAACCAACCCATGCGGCGAGCAACCATTGCCACCTTATGGCGCATGCTTGCTAGGTTCAGTAAACCTCACCCGTTTTGTGAAAAAGCCATTCACCGATGAAGCCTACTTCGACTGGAAAGAATACCGCGAAGTAGTAGCGATTTTCACGCGTATGCTAGATAACGTGGTTGAAATCAATGGCTTGCCATTACAACAACAGCGCGATGAAATCATGCGCAAACGCCGTCACGGCATGGGCTACCTAGGTTTAGGTTCTAGCCTCACCATGATGAAAATGAAATACGGTGAAGAAGATTCAATCAAGTTCACAGAAGAAGTAACACGCGTGATGGCTGAAGAAGGCTGGAGCGTAGGTGTGCAATTGGCCGAAGAAAAAGGCGCAGCACCGATCATGGACGAGAAGTTTGAAGTAACAGCAGACATGCTGGCAAAACGCCCAGAAATGGCGGCAGACGGTATTAAAGTTGGCCAAAAAATCGCAGGTAAAGTATTGCTAGGTAAATACAGCCGCTACATGCAGCAGTTCCCAGAAGGCTTGCGTAACCAAATTGCAGCTAAAGGCGCACGCTTCACGCACCATAGCTCAATCGCGCCTACAGGCACTATTTCATTGTCATTGGCTAATAACGCAAGTAACGGTATCGAGCCATCATTCGCGCACCACTATGCACGTAACGTGATTCGTGAAGGTAAAAAATCAAAAGAGAAAGTAGACGTGTTCTCTTATGAGTTGCTAGCTTACCGTGAGTTGATCAACCCAAATGCAATGCCATTTAGCGACAAGCCAGAAGAGCAATTACCGGATTACTTCTTGGATTCTTCAACCATCATGGCTAAAGCGCATGTGGATATCCAAGCTGCATCACAAAAATGGATTGATAGCTCAATTTCAAAAACCATTAACGTGCCTACAGATTATGACTTTGAAGACTTCAAAAACATCTATCTATACGCATACGATAAAGGCCTAAAAGGTTGCACAACCTTCAGATTCAACCCTGAAGCGTTCCAAGGCGTATTGGTGACAGAAAAAGACTTAGAAAGCACCACTTACAAATTTACCTTAGAAGACGGCACAGAGATTGAAGCCAAAGGTAATGATGAGATTGAATATGATGGTGAGATTCATAGCGCAGCTAACTTGTACGATGCATTAAAAGAAGGTTACTACGGAAAGTTCTAATCATTAAAACGGCTGCGCTCGCGATTGCGTTGTTAAAAATCAGTTTTAAATCCTCATGTACTATTTGTACACTCCGGTTCAAAACTGATTTCCGCCTAGCACTCGCATCGCTCGCTACGTTTTACTGATTGAATTAGTTTAAATAGCAATAAGCCGTCATTGACTTAAAGCTAGACAACAAGCAACTACGGAACGGGAAAGCCAAAAAGACCCCACAGGAGACCAAACATGGCGATTAAAATTGAAAAGAAAATTGTTAGCTACAACCTAGTGTCAGAAGAAGACAAAGCAAAAGCTGCCGAAGCCAAAGTAGCAGAAGCTAGCACTAACGTTGTACAACTAGGCGAGCCACTAGGCCGCCCAGAGAAATTGGTGGGCAACACCTACAAAATTAAAACCCCAGTAACCGAACACGCGCTTTACATCACCATTAACGATATCGTGATGAACGAAGGCACGCTACAAGAGCACCGCCGCCCGTTTGAAGTGTTTATCAATTCCAAAAACATGGAGCACTTTCAATGGATTGTTGCACTAACACGCGTGATGTCAGCCGTGTTCCGTAAGGGCGGCGATGTGACTTTCTTGGTAGAAGAGCTTAAAAGCGTATTTGAACCAAGCGGCGGCTACTTCAAAAAAGGCGGCAAGTTTGTACCTAGCCTAGTGGCAGAAATCGGTGAAGTGGTAGAACAACACCTGCAAGAAATCGGCATGCTTAAAAAGCCAGGTTTAGATGAACACCAACAAAAACTGGTAGAAGAGAAAAAAGCAGAATACTTGGAAAAGCACGCTAAATCAGGTGAAGAAGTGAACGAAGAAGGCTTCCCAAAAGGTGCGCAGCTTTGTAAGAAGTGTAATACCAAAGCTAGCATTATTATGGATGGATGCTTAACTTGCTTGAATTGTGGTGAGAGTAAGTGCGGTTAAATTAAAAAAGGAGCTTTGGCTCCTTTTTTTTGTGCGACACCCCATAAGCGACTAGTTCTACCTCATAAGTTGCTAGTACCAACCGCATAAAGCACTAGTAATAAAGCCTGATAATTCAGGCTTTATTTATATCTATTGAGAAAGGGATCCTGTCTGCCCAAAGCGGACATTCGTTGTTAACTTCCTATGAATGCAATTCTTCAATTACAATTAAATTAATCTATGCTCTGTCTCTATATTAATATTTCAATATAGAGACGCAGAAACAATAAAACTAAGAAAAGACAAGGAATGCCAGCCATGTGCTACGAACATTCAATAGTTAATATAGAGCCCATGAGTCTCTATAATAATTACTGTTAGAAATAATAAGGAGTAGTGATTTTAGGCAGACGGGTAGAGAGAGCTGTTCGATTCAGCGCCATCAGAAACCAGTGGAGGCAGTCGCATCATTTGGATTAGAAGTATCCCATTCAACAATGTCTGTAATTGAAGTTAAGGAGAACAATATGAAGAAAAATCGACCAATCCGTAGTACTGGTGTTTCCAGCAGTAAAACAAAAGTAAGTGTGAGGGCAAAAGTAACATCTGTCATCGCGGCTGCTTCGTTGGCTATGATGGTAGTGTTTGGTAACCACTCTGCCTAAAATCATTTCTAACTCATCATTCAAGCGGGACGCCTAAGGGCGCCCTTAATTCAAACGTTAGCTAAATATACATGTCCGCAGAAAATTCAAAATCAGACCGCTTTGCCAACCGCCTTCGCCGATACTCAAGTGTTGAAAGGTTGATGCTAATGCGTAATCTTGGTTATGGAGGTGCTGCCGCCTGTCTTGTGATTTTGTTCGGGTTAACTCAAGTTAGCATGAAAGAGCTTTGCATAAAAGTTAGTCTAATTTCAGTTTCTATAGCTCTTCCACTGTGGCTACTACTTGGCATTATTTACGAGTATTACATTTTTCTAGGTAAAGAAAGCTACCCTCATCTTCGCACCAAATTGACGCGTCGCTTCGTGCTGACTACGGCTTCTATTGCTGGAGTAGGTATAGTATTAGGTATTGGCGGCGTGATCTATTTCTTAATGCCTGAGGCGGCTTATATTTTTGTAGGCGTTGGCTTCATAGCCGTTGTTTTGGGCTGGGTATTTCAAACACTCTTAATGCGGTGGTGGTTTAGTAATGATGGCCCAGAACCTGAAGTTCAATAAAAATTGCTAACCCATCCATCCATCAAGCGGAACGCTTAATGGCGCCCCTTAATTCAATCGTTAGAGAGCTATATGAGCATCGAGATTCAGCATGACAAAGAAAGCGGAAAATGGTCGTTTTCATTTAAGCGCCACATTTTCGTTGCCCTTGGCCTGTTACTTGTAAGCAATGGGTTGCTTACACTTTCGGGGCCTTGGTGGCAAAGCATTTTTATTGGACTGCTTGGCAGTCTTAATATAACAATAAATGATACATACCAACTCATTCTAGGAGTTCTACAAGTAACCCTTGGCGTCGGACTACTTTCCTACAAGCATTTCATTATCGATAAGCATGCAGAAAGAAAAGAGAGCGACAAAAGAACCATTACTGCATCTCCACTTAAAATTGACGTTGTAAGGTACTACCTCACAAACCTAGTCGACGACCACTCATATGAATCTAGCTTTGATATAGCATTTCACAATGCATACACATACTTCAAAAAAGCAGAATCTGAGCTCCAACTAGAAGAGTCTAAGTACACATACAAAAAATTCACGGACGCAGCAGCGCAGCTCCACAATTTTGTCGCAGTCAATTTCTTTACTTTTCCTGAGGGTCGCTCAGCAACAGGCGAATATAGGTACTGCTTAGCACCACACCTAAATATGGATCGTGGGATGACATTCTATGATGCCGAAAAGATTGCTGAATATAATACATTGAAAACTGAGCTTCATGAGAGAGCCCTAAATACCAAGCAGTTATTTGAAGAGTTCGTAAGCAATTTAAAGAAATTTGGCCATGTGTAGTCCTTTAATTACATGTCCAAGTCGCTCGCTTCGCGAGCTCGGGACTGGCTAAAGATGGCCCCTTAACCAAGCATCAGGAAAACTCAATGGCTTCAGAAATCATAATTGATACAGATCGACTTCACATTTGTATTGGAAAGATCGTCGTTAAATTTCAGCTAATAGAAAATGTAATCGCAGAAATTTTAGCCTCATTATTGCAAATGCGCGAATCTGAAGATATCCATCGCGTTACTGCCGCTATGAGTTACGCACAGAAATTAAATTTAATGTGCGATCTTTATGACGACAGAAAGAATCCAAAACGGCCCCCGATAAATATTGAGAGCGCACGTAATGCACTGATGTCAGCTGAGACATTCAGAAACGCCGTTGTGCATTCGCTTTGGTTTGTCGGCGGAGAGGAAAGTCAGTGGATGCGTGCAAAGGCTAATCTTCGCAACGGAGGTAAGTTAAAAGTTATTACTGGTCCAGCAAATATCGAAGCTCTTGAAGAAGCAGTAAATTGTCTAAGCGTTATCGGCGATTGGTATCTCGGTCGTTCTGCTCAACTAGCTTCGGCTACGTGCTCACTAAATCAGTTGACCAAAGAGCTTAGCGCCCGTCAAAGTAAGACCTAACAAATGGATCAAGTTGTTCGCTTTGCCACAGGGAAAGGATAAAGCCCACCCGTTAACCAAACGTTGAGCGTCAACTTTGGACTGTGAGTTCAACCCTTAGCGGCCAGTTAAATAAAAGCTATGTCACACTACTCCACCATAGTTTATTGCACTTAAAATTTTCTTAACTTCCATAAGCCCAGAATCTGATTCAGCCATGTAAATTGGGGTCGCACCCAACACAAAGTTCTCTCTGTGTAACCATACATCAGCTATAGTTTTAGAACCAAACGTTTCAATAGCCATTGTTTCCAGTTCGTCGATACGAAGTTGTAAGTCTGATTTTGTTGTCATGTGCAAATCTCCTCGCGGAAGCAATGGTACTTGATTAACTAGCAGTTTAAAAACTCGAACCAATCAAATAAATTTATTTTGTCAAATCTAGCCGCCTAATTAGCGGCTTTTTTCATTTTCAAGTCACCTTTATGAACTGCCAGTTACAAATCAGTAACTGGCAGTTCATAAATTTACTTATTAATCAATATGTTAACATTTAATTTAAGTTGCATTAGTCTCAAGTTTAGTTTAATAATTAATTCTTTGCCTAGATTTGACAGGATTAAAACTCGTGCTAATTTGATTTTCAGACCACTCAGAAATTTTTTTTGGTGATTTGATTAGGCGGCAGTATTAAAAACTGCCATTTTCAGAAAGGAAGTACCGAAGAAAAGAAGCTGAATGAGTGAAGTAGCATAGATTATTAGGCTACTAAAATGCAAAAGACCCAAGCGGAATGCACTTGAGTCTGATGAATGTAATAAGCAATCCCTAGTCCCCACTAGTTAATTACATTCTACGACATCAGTATGTTTTGTCAAATTTAAGACGATAGTCTTGGCCCCCTTGCACCCTAAACTTTCTAATTAGTAAAAATGCTGATTAGCTAGATAGGACTCCCTACGCCTAAATTTCTGAGTTACTCCGTTTGATGCAAATTAGGAGTTAGCAATGAATCTATTAACAGCAGTACCGAAGATACAAATCATTTTCCCAAAAGATGGAAAAATCCGTAGTCGCAAAGTAGTTAAACGCTCCAATGCTCGTAACACTGGCAAGTACCCTAGCTGGAAAATGAAACGCATGATGCAGTGGGAATCAGTCCATGAAGGGAATGCGATGCGTATCCTTGATGCGACACCCCATGTCACTTCATTCACAGAACAGCCGTGTGAAATAATTTACACACTTAACGGTATGCAACATCGGCATTACCCAGATCTGATGGTGATTGAAGGTAATTATCGCGAGCTATGGGAAGTTAAAACTGAAGCGGATGCTAATAGTCCTGAAGTGGCTGAGCGGTCAGAGTTACTGACTAATGTCTTACCAGATTATGGATACACCTATCGTGTTGTGCTTGCAGAAGCTCTAGCCAAACAACCGCGGCTTGATAACGTAACACGCTTAAACAAGCTTGGACGCCAACCCATTTCTAGTCTTGAGCAAGAGCGCATCAGACGCCTATTTGCCAATGAGCCAGAGATGTCTTGGGGAATGTTTGAACAACAATCTACGCAAACATTACGCAATATTAGCCGCTTGATACTCCAAGGCATGCTCAGTATCGATTTTAATCAACCCATCAGTCCTGCTACTTCAATCCATAGCAACTTCAACGCACAACACTAGGAGCACATCATGGCAATCGCATATTTTTGTAAAAATACATCATTTGATATGGATGGACGTGAGTATCAACTTACTCAAGAAATAGCAGCTGGTCTCTGGCAGCTACAAGAAGTACGTACTGGCAGAATTCATGAGTTCAAAACATCTGAGCTTCAACAGCGTTATGCAGATGGCAAATTAGTATTCACAGAAGATGCCAATAAAACTGTAAACAAAGAGGAGACCTTTAAAACCCTGCCAAATAAGATTAATCACAAGTTAGAAGGTAAGGCATGGGATAGAGCCAAGGTTAAGCGTATATATGCCAAGGCTATTGAGCATTTACCTAGTACTGAAGGCATTGTTAAGCAGGCAATTAATGAAGTATGGGAGAAAATAAAATTACCAGAGAAAGCTCCTCATTGGGTAAGCGTGTGTGCTTGGAAGAAAAAATACATCGCTCATGGTAAAAATGCTTTTGCTCTTGGCGAACAACATCAGCGCAAGGGTAATAGAACACCACGCTATCCTATAGAGGTAATTGAAATAGCAGAAGATTGTATAGACCGCATCTATATGCGCCGTGAACGCGGTACCGTGGTGGAAACGACAGAAGAGATGGCGGTTATGATTGGGCGTGAAAACAAACAGCGCCCCAATACTCTGCAACTACCACTTCCTACAAGAAGGTTAATCGAAAGATTGATTAACCTTATCCCTGCTTTTGATCGATGCGCAGCAAGATATGGGCGTATTGCTGCCAATCGTTTATATCGTAGCAAACTAAAACATCTGGTCACAAAGAAAGCACTAGAGTCGGCACAGATCGACCATACTCAGCTCGATTTATTCGTGATTGATGACGACTCACATATGCCATTAGGTAGGCCTTGGCTCACCATCTGTATTGATAGTCATACGCGTTGCATCCTAGGTATTTACATAGGATTTGAACCGCCTAGCTATCTTACTGTTGGTAAATGCTTAAAGCATGCTTTCCTACCTAAAACTAACCTGCAGGAGCAATTCCCTGACATTAGAAATACTTGGGATGCACATGGGGTGATGGAGCAATTATTTGTTGATAATGGGTTGGAATTTCACAGTATCAGTTTAGAAAAAGCCTGCTTTGCTTTCGGTGTGGAGATTGTTTACACACCGCGTAAAAAACCTTGGTTTAAAGGCAAGATAGAGCGATTCAATCGTACGATTAACGATGATGTCAGTCACGGGATTGCCGGCACTACCTTCAGTAATATTTTTGAGAAGGATGATTACGATCCTGCCAAGCATGCAGTGGTGACTTTAAGTACATTACGACGAATCATCCATAAATGGATTGCTGACTACTATCACCAAAAGCCACACCGTAGTCTAGATAACCAAACACCAGCCGTAGTCTGGACCAGTAGCGTCCACCCTGAGGATATCGCTTTGGCTCATAACCCAGCAGAAATGGATATGTTATTGGGTAAGGCGGTTGAAAATAAGAAAGTCACTCACAAAGGCATTGAGATTAATAACCTGCTCTATAACTCTCCTGAGTTGATGAATCTAAGACGTCAATATGGCGATCCCTTAACAGTAGATATCCGTGTGGATGAAGCCGATATTGGCCATCTATATGTCCTTTTAAAGGATCATCAAGGATATATTGAGGTGCCTGCACTTGATCAAGATTACGCTAAAGGTACAACCTTGTGGCTACACAAGATCTGTCGTGATTACGCCAAAAAGCATTTCAACAAAGTAGACGTTTACAGCTACGCCCTGGCTAAGACAGAAATTCGTGAGATTGTTGAAAAAGACTTGAATCTGAAACGCAGAAAATCTAACGCAAGGGTCGCTCGATATAAGGATACCAACCAGCAATCTGCTGCCAAATCGACGCCTAAAAAAGTCGCAAACGCTGTCAGCAAGAGACCAGTTGCTCCAGTGAGTTCAAATAAACCAGTCGTTGCTAAGGTCCGTCCTAGTTACACACCGGTTATCGACCAACGCGCATAGTGAAATTAACAATATTGAAGGTACACATCATGAATAAAGCGACTTACATTCCAACCACTGTGGATCAAATACTGGTACCACATGATATGTTTCAAAAAGCGAAATTACGTATCGATACGCATTTAATCGCTGCACAACATTACCAAGAGCCCACTTGCATTGCCGTAGTAGGCGAAGCGCGCACTGGTAAATCACGTTTGTTAGAGTACATCACTAAGGAGTATAAAAAATACCGTACTCCCGAAGGCTTAGTGGTGCCAGTCCTGAGTATCAGAACGCCATCAAAACCTACAGTAAAAGCGCTGGTTGAAATATTGTTAAGGGAGATTGGTGATAAGTTATGGCACAAACGAGAGTCAGAAAACGAAAAGACAGAACGCTTATATACCTTACTCAAGCACACTAAAACACACACGATAATCATTGATGAGTTTCAACACTTCTATGACAAGGTGTCTCATAAAGTGCAACACTACTTGTCAGATTGGTTAAAGATTTTCGTGGATCGTTCTGGCTTGATGCTGATAGTCGCTGGCCTACCTGATTGCATGACTGTTATTAATCAGAACCAGCAATTGCGTGGCCGCTTCTTAGCACCTATCCGTATGCCACGTTTTGATTGGGAAAACGAAGACTCAAGAGAACAATTTATCGCATGCTTAGAGTCTTTCCAAGCAGGCTTAAGTCTTTATCATTTTCCTGATTTGGCTTCTGATGAAATGGCTTTCAGATTTTACTGTGCAACCGGAGGATTGATCGGTTATGTAGCGAAGGTGCTACATCAAGCATGCTTGAATGCACAAATGAGTGATCAGTCCAGCATTACGTTTGAAGATCTGTCTAACGCTTATGAAGAGGCAGTGTGGGTAGATGAGGTTGCGCCAATGACCAATCCATTCTGGCCTGAGTTTGATATGGTTCCTACGGAACACTTGCTAGAAGCAGTGCAACTCATTGGGACAGCAAGTCCTGAGCCTATAAAACCAAGAGCCAGCCGATCAAAAGCCAAGGACATGAGTGCAGCGGAGGCGCTGACGCGATGATAGGTTCTAGTGAGTATCATGGGCTAAATTATGAGTCAGCTATCCAGCCATTGGTGATCACACCCTCCCCCAAAGAGGGGGAGGCTTTACCTGGCTTTATTTTGAGGACGTCTGAAGCCAATGGCTATAAATCACCATTAGGCATATTACATTATGCTGGTATGGACGATAACGAAGCGCGGTCAGCAAGACCTCCGCTTGATAAGCTGGCGGTGTTATTTGGTAAAACACCATCAGAACTTAAAGCTGTTGGATTGGACGGCCAGAATGCCAAGCATAGTGGCCGTTATTTGCAGGTCATGGGTCATGCTATTCCATCCATGTTCACGCGATCTAAACATGCTAGTTTATGCTTGGAGTGTGTAGAGAAGTTTGGCTATGTGGATGGGTTTCATGAGTTGAAATACGCAGTGGCTTGTCATAAGCATCAGGTTAGAGTTGTGACTAGCTGTTCTGAATGTCACAGACCTTTGAGTTGGCATCGTATGGGATTAACCAAATGCAGTTGTGGCGCAGACCTCACACAAAATACTTCTGAGAGCGTTACTGATCCTTCAGTGTTGGCTTTACTAGCCGTTTTATATGCAAAGCTGATGCGCCAGCCTTTGAATTATGCACAGATGGATGATTGTGGTTTTCCGAAAGAAGCGATGGAGCAACTATCGATACAAACCTTGCTTTCGATAATTTATCGTTTTGGACTGTTCAACTGTGAGCCTATAGCAGAAGAGGATGTTGAATTTGCAGCTGTGAAAACAACTGCTGATGTTTTTTCAGATTGGCCACACCGATTTCATGACTACTTGACCGAGGTGCATGCACCAACTACTAACCTAAAAGCTAGCGGTCTGCGCGGTCAATTCAATTCATTCTATGAGTATGCAGAAATTGGCAACTACACTTGGCGTACAACCCAGCACACTCAGAAAGATGATTGAAGATAAGGTGATTAACGTTGAGATTAATGAGTTGAATGCAACACGTAAGCTAGTAACCTTGGCCGCACAGCAGCCCTTTGAGTTTGCCTCAGGAGATCGGCTCAGTTTGAAGCAGGTGGCCCAGCGACTTGATATTCCTGTAAAAGTAATACATGCCTATCGGTCACATGGTTATTACGAGGCTAAGCACTTTGTTGCACCAATGCATATGTTTCATGAGCGTGATGTCGAAAGACTACACAGTTGTCTGATGCAGAGAATGCAATTTAAAGTGCCATTTCTGGTGAGTAAGCGTCACCTAACATTGGATCAGGTAATGAGACTTAAAGTTACATCAGAGATGAAAGCTATGTGGCTGAATGCGGTATGTAATCGTCAAATTTTAGCCGTTGGCACTGCTAGTGCTTTACCTAGTGGATTGGTTTTTGATGCACGTAAAGTTAAAAGCTATTTTGATAATATCAAGCTAGCACTACAGAACACTGTTTCTCTTAGTGAAGTTGAGTCTGAGCTGGCAATAAAACGCCCGACTCTATTTGCGTTGATAAAACATGGACTACTCACGAAAACCTATCTAAAAGGGTTTGGGCTACGCATCACGGAGCATTCATTTAACCATTTCAATAACAGTATGATTCAGTGTCATCAGGTTGCAGCTCTTAAAAAATCAACACAAAAATCAGTTCTAAAGCTATGTAAGCAGCTGCGCATTCCAATCATTAAGATCGAAGGTAACACTGACATTTATTGGATACCGAATGGCTATGTTAATTTACTGGGTATTAATGATGGTACTCAGGAGATGATTGCTGCATAAATATTCATCTGGATTATTGATCTTGATACAACATCACCCAGCTTCGGCTGGGGTTTTTATGACAGTGCTGATTAAAATTTGATGTATCCAGTATTTTATTGCTGAACCAGTCACTTAACGCTTGTATCCCCATCCACTCAACATCATTGTCCACAGAGATTGTGGAATCAAACAATCTCTGTCCCCACCTTATTCATGCTTTCCCATGATATTAAATCAGTAGGGGATGGAGCATTTTTGTTACATTTAGCTAAAAGATCGGCCAGCTTATATTTAGGTCGCGCTACATGAAGTGCTTGTGTGTCTAATTCAACAGCATCGCCAATAGCTGCATCAATTTGCTTCAACAGCTTTGCGGGCAGTCTAATAGCTGCACTATTTCGCCATTTCCTTATACGAAGTTTCATTCAATCACCCCCAAAGTGGTTATATGTATTCTAGATACGATATATTTCACTTTCAATAGTATTTATAAATTAGCATCTATAAAATGGGTGGCAACTCAGTTATCTACTAAAAGACCTACGTGAAAATGCTTCCACAAAATAAAGCCGATGTCGAAATATTGTTAGAAAGCCTCAAAGACCTAGGCTATCGTTTTACTCGACCTCTCGCAGAGAGAGCTACCTACCTAGCAGAACCAACCAATATCAAAATGATGCGGGCAGTTATTCTTGATACTGAAACTACTGGTACTGATTACACGCAAGACAAAATCATTGAACTTGGTATGGTGGTTTTTGATTACTGCCCACGTACCGGCATAATTGGCGATGTACATGGCGCCTTCAATCAACTAGAAGATCCGGGATTCCCAATCCCACCAGAGTCAACCAAAGTGCATCACATCACCGATGACATGGTAGAAGGTAAATATATCAACGATGATGAATTGGAAGCATTTATCGATTCAGCCTCTATTATCATTGCCCACAATGCCAAGTTTGATCGACGCTTTGTTGAGTCAAGATTCCCTATATTTAAATCAAAGCCATGGGCCTGTTCTTTCGCCCAGATTGATTGGGCTGCAGAGGGTTTAGGAAGCAGCAAGTTAGAGTTTCTCGCTTATCGTTCTGGTTTTCATTATGACGGTCACCGCGCATCTGTTGATTGCCATGCACTGCTAGAGGTATTGCACTGTGCTCCGACTGAGTCAGGAATTCTGCCCATGAAACAGATGTTGGATAACGCTAGGCTTAAAGAATACAAAGTGTCTGCATTACAAGCACCTTTTGAATCTAAAGACCTATTAAAGTTTAGAGGTTATCGCTGGAATGCAGAGCGTAAAGTTTGGCATACCGTTATTCAGGAGTCTTTATTCGAATCAGAGGCAGAATGGTTAAAGACAGAGGTCTATAACAACAAGAGATGTAAAATTGAGCGAGAGAAAGTTGATGCGCTTAATAGATTCTCTGACCGTATTGGCAGGTTGGAGGTGATTGATTGTTGATTATGTTTAATTACTAACAATTAAATCGTAGAAAGAACAACGACCACCGTAGTGGTCGTTGCATGCGAGACTCTCTCAGTGCTTTCACACCTAGCCACTCCAGGTGACATCCAGTTTCCCAGACGGCGCCACGTTTTTTCATTCGCTTAACGTAGATTTATGACCAACACAATATCACTTTATTTAAATATGTAATAGTTAAAAACCTACTTTCTTTTTCGACACACTCAGTACTTTTTTCTTGGCTTGCTCGTAGATATTAAATAGTAGCAAGTCAATTAAAATCCATAACTTACCGATTTTTCACTTTGTCAATTAAATTTGACATGTATTGATAAAAAGTCGTAAAATCGCCACTAAATTAGACACTTGCATTAATAAAGTGCGCTTTTAAGTCGACTAGTGAATGTTGATAATTGGCGGTGCAAAATTTGATGTACTTATACGGAGAGTATGCGATGGCAACTTCTACACTTGGAGCAATAATCAGTGAGGTGCTAGAAACGGGTGAAAAACGAGTTCTGAGTGAAACAGAAAGACAGCAGTTTTACGAAGACTTTTATCGAGATGTTTCTGAGAAAATCGAAGATATAAGGAATGATCAACGAAAAGCATATGAAGAAGGTAAGAATCTAATCCTAGCTTAGCTTTGACTTAACGAACAAAAAGCCATTATTATGTAATGGCTTTTTTTATGTGGATAGTTTGATATGTCAAAAAGACTGAGCTTATATAAATTTTCAGATATTGATAATGCTTTTGTAGGCTTAGCATTTACTTCTACAAACGGGAAAAAGCCTCGTTTCAATTCTTTAGCGAACATTCTCCAGTTGCTTAATAATTTGGGGTGTAAAGCAATAATTAAACAGTATCCTGTACAGGATTCTGACTACTACGCAGAATATTCTAAATATTATTCTAAAACTTTCGCATCAATAGATAAATATTGTCACAGACTACATTTTTTTTCTACCGCACCTTTAGATAATGAAGATTCACTCGACTATATAGATCGTGTTCATGTTGATAATTCAAGCGACTATTTAGGCTTTATGACCATTAGGCCGATTAGGTCAAGCCCAGTAGCTGCAACAATTATTAGACCTCCGGCGGGTAATCATTTCGTTCTAGCACATGAGGAGTTTCTTGTACATTTAGCTGGCAGAACCTTTTCCATACGCGCAACGCCTTTTATGCAACAAGATAATGCTGTAGGCGCATGTGCACAGGCGTCTATTTGGATGGCGCTTCGAACGTTGAGAAAAAGAGAGGGCAACTCTGCATTTGATCCTGCTCAAATTACCTCAGCAGCAACTCGTTTTTTAACTCGTGGAAGAACTCTCCCTAACAGAGAGGGTTTGAGCGTAGAACAAATTATTGAGGCCGTTAGATTTGCTGGATACTCGTCTCATATAATATGGCTTAAAGGACACTCTGAGAAAATTTTAGATGATGCTTTAGAAAATGCAAAAAGAAAAATCTATACATATGTGGAGTCTGAGATTCCTGTGATATTGGGGTTGTTTCCTCCTAGCCCGCAATCTGGACATGCAGTGGTTTTAATAGGGCATGGATGGGATGCAACTATAAAGCCTAACTCTATCGGCAACTATACAATGCCACATAACTCGACTTTAAATATGTTTCACTCAGTGAGTTGGGTGAATGATTTTTATATACACAACGATAATACTGGGCCATATTTAAAACTTAAAGATAGATCTGACCAAGATTATGCTTTGGAGCAGGCTGTTTTTGCAGTCCCGCTACTCCCAAGTGATGTTTTTATCACTGGAGAGGAGGCTGAAGCTACCTCGCTTGAGGTGATATTACAGATGATAAAAGAGTACTTGGAAACAAAGTCTGCTGAATTATTACAAGTTGATGTAAAGCCTGTTGTGGTTAGAACTTATTTATCAGAAAGATACAGGTTTCGTGAATGGGTAGCTAAAAACGCTAGTATGGCTGATATTTTAAAAAGGTATTATAGGGAAAAGGAATTCCCTAAGAGGATATGGATTACAGAAATTTGTTTACTTGATAACTATGCTGAGTCTGATAAAAATAATGCTAATCGTATAGGAGAGGTTATATTGGATCCAACGGGTGAGCCAAATGATACACCTTTTTTATCAGCACATATTAATGTCACTGCTTTGCTGGGAAAAGCTGGGCCTGGCATCCTTGTAGATAGGAGCTCTAGCGGGGAGGCTATTGAGGTGTTACGTGTAGATGATGATACGGTTTATCCCGCTTTATGTAGGAATTAGCGTATATGACAAAAGCAATTAAGCCTTTGGAACCTCTGGTAGTGATGGAGCCGAATTCGCCGAAAACTTTTCTTTATATGCTCTTAGATGGGCCACTACGCCAGAGACATTTTCTTTATGTTCAGCCAGTTCTCCTTCATCAAGAAGTCTAGCTTTACCATCTTTCATTAAAATTGAAAGCTGAACTGGTCCGTTAACACCACCGGCATTAAGATTAATAGCATGTTCTATTGTCCATGTCGCAATAAAGATGCCTTCTTGCAAAGTCGGCATGCCATCACCCCAAAATACATTTCGCATTAATCCTAGAAATGGATCGGCAATCAATTGCCCACTTCCCATAGATGCATACCATATTCCTGTGGTTTTCAGCTCAGGCTGCATATCTGCATTACCAAACTCGCACAAGTGTATATCGTTGTCAGCTGTATAGGCAACTAATGCTCCATATTGACCTGCTGGAGCCCTTGTGCTCATGAAGTTTTCAATGGCTAGACTCGTCATTTTAGTTGCCATTTGGATGCCGTTCAAACCAACAAATTTTCTTGAAGCATAGGCACTATCAATTACATCACAAAAGCGTTGTCCTAGTCCCACTGAACCTGTACCCGCAACTATAATGGAGTCATGAAGAATTTGAATTTTCTTAGTTGATTGTTCAATAGTGGAAATTTGGCCAGCACTAAATGTTGCTGAGCTGTCCGATCCAATAATGATGCCATCTTTGCACTTGATACCAACCAATATCGTCATTTAGTTGCCTTTGAAAATACTATTAACTTTCATCTCAGGATAAGCTTTGTAAATGGATGATACCAAATCAGCAAAAGATAATGATCTTACGAAATTCGATACAGCTTTGATATAGTCGAATATTTTTGCATCAATTTCTGCTGATGACTCCTTTGCTTTAGAGAGACCTGTATCTGTTAATTGATATTTTTTCCATCCTCTACTAGAGGGGGATGTGGAAATATATCCTTGTCTTTCTAATTCGCGGAGATCTTCGTAAATAGAGGCGTCAAAAGGGCCATAGTCGTATGGACGGAAATCAAAAAATGGTCCGCCTAGACGATTGCTAATATTCTTGTCTAACAAAAACATCAGTTTTTGGATTTGTACAGGTGTGTATTCGCTTTTTTCACCAGCGGCTAGCGCTGATAGTAACAAGTCTGATTTATTCATAATCATTCATCCTTATTCCCAGACAATCAAAAAGATTGCAAAAGATAAATTTCATTTATTGAAAGCTGCGAAATAATAAAGCAATTTCAATAATTTAAGAACATCTTTTATGGGTTAACTTCAAAAGTTGGCATGACATTAAAGAAATAATTAACTTTGAATTTTGATTATTCTGACTTAGCAAAATGCTTATATGCAGTCTTGAGAATTTCCTCCAAAGAAGACGCGCCCTCTGCAGTTAATTTAGGATCTGATCTTAAATACGAAGAAATTAACGCTATAGATTCAGGGCGATCAGCTTTCTCAGCGGACGCAACAAAATTAGCAGGGTTAAGGCCTGACCAGGCAGAAAGGGAAGCTAAGCTATCAGCGTCTGGACGCTTGCCTTGTGACATTCTAGCCAAGGTTGAAGTGCCTACAGCAGTTGCTGTTGCTACATCTTTCCAACTCATTTCCCTAGTTTCTCTTGTTAAGTTCACAGCCTCATAAAAGGCGTCGTGATTAAAACCTTTATTTGAAGTAGCCATTTTGTTACTCTCCGAAAAATAATTGCTAAATAGAGTATTGACACTCTATTTAGCAATGGTATATAGTTGCGACATTGATTGCATTATAGCAACCATTTATCTAAATAGCAATAATCATATAAGGATTTAAACATGAAAAATCAAGAAGATAATCAACATGATGTAAAAGAAATGAAGGAAAAGAACGATAATCCAGGCAAGTCTAACGTAGACATTGAGCTTAATTCGACATCTGTATCTATTCACAGAGGAAGTTATACAGTATCAGATCTAAAAGCAACCTTGGGTGTTTCGGCAGACAAGGAGTTAGACCAGTTTGTTGATGGCGATTTTGTCCCGTTGAATGATGATTCAAGAGTGGTAATTAAAGGAGGTGAAGTATTTATTAGCCATGTTCGTGCAGGAGGATCATCGTAATGGTATCGGAACAAATGCTGACTGAGGTTAAAAAGTTATTCTGTAATGACGCTTCGATTATGGTGGAGGCTGGGTTGACATACATTCATTTTCCATCACTTACCTTACCACCTGGAAATACACCAGGTGCAATAGAAGCATTGGTATGCCTGAGCACAAGAGATGGTTACAACACACGATTATTTTTCTCAGAGCCGGTAGCTGGAAAGGGTCAAAACTGGTCTGTACATAGCATACTCGGAAAAGCTTGGCATACCTGTTCATGGAATTACGTTGAATTTTCAGGTAACCCTACAAATGTTATTGCTCAGCATTTAAGGGCATTCAAATGAAAAAAATATCGTTCAAAATCACGAGTGGATTAGATCGTGCGATTCGGTCTAATCTACAAACAAGACACAAGTTTGCTGCTGAGCGGGTAGGATTTATAGCATGTAGTGTTGCATCATTGGATGATGGACTGATATTGCTAGCCAAGGATTATTATCCAGTGGACGATGATGACTATATAGATGATATGTCAGTGGGTGCGATGATGGGGCCAGCTGCTATTCGGAAAGCATTAAAAATAGCTTACATTGAGAATATGTGTATGTTTCATGTCCATATGCACGAGCATCGTGGTGTCCCAAGTTTCAGTAAGGTTGATTTAAGAGAGAGCTCAAAATTCATTCCAGATTTTTGGAATGTCCGGCCAAAGTTACCACATGGAACTATTGTGTTGAGTCATGACTTAGCAAGGGGCTTATGTTGGACACCTAATCCTAAAAGCATATTCCCAATAACTGACATTACAGTTACCGGCTCACCTTTGTCAAAAATTTGGAGAAGGTCTTAATGAAAAGAAAATATTCTAGGCAAAGCTTTTTAGGTGAGCAAAGCGATGAAATATTTGCAAGTGCCAAAATTGGATTCATTGGTTTGGGCGGCGGCGGATCACATATCGTACAACAGTTTGCACATCTTGGATTGGGTAATTTCGTATTAGTTGATTTTGACAGGATTGAAGATACAAATCTGAATAGGCTGGTAGGCGGCACTGTGAGAGATGTCGAGCATAACGAACTAAAAACGACTATAGCCCAAAGAGTGATTAGACAGGTTAATCCAGATGCATCCATACAAGTCTTAAACACTACTTGGCAGGAGTCGGCAAAACAGTTACGCGATTGTGATCTCATTTTTGGCTGTTTAGACTCATACCATCAGAGACGCGACTTAGAGATCTTTACTAGGCGCTATTTGATTCCTTATATTGATATAGGTATGGATGTGCACAAAATAAACGATAACTATTATATTAGTGGGCAGGTAATTTTGTCCTTGCCAGGGAATTTATGTATGCATTGCATGAAGTTTCTAAATGAAGACCGTTTAACTAAAGAAGCCAAAAAATATGGGGATGCAGGCGGAAATCCCCAAGTTATATGGCCGAATGGGGTGTTGGCGTCGAGTGCAGTTGGTATAGGTGTACAAATACTAACTTCATGGGGTTCGATGAGCACAGGGGCGATTTATTTAGAGTATGACGGCTCAGACGGAACAATTAATAGCAGCCCAAGAATGAAGTATTTAGAAACTGCAGTATGTACTCACTTTAAAGATACCGAGGCTATGGGAGACCCGTTCTATGCGAATTCTTGAATCAATTTTGAATATTTTGTTTGCAATTATAGATTTCTGGCAAAAAACGAGTGACCCGTTTTTAAATCAATACCGTAGCTATGTTAGACAAATAATCGCATTTTCAGCAATGACCGCTATATTGTTGTTACTAGCTGGGTTCATAGCTCCCTTTAGTGAAGATTTGCAAAGCCTGACCATGATTGGGCATTACCTTGTTCAATTAGTATTTATTTTTGCGATGATTTTTTTATTGATTGCGATATGGAGTTGTATTGCTCTATGTATGTTTCTGCGAGAAAGCGGAGATTGGGAATAAGTTTATTTTTAAATTTATATTGAAAGGTTTCATGATGAAAAAGAATCAACATGTAGTTCCGCATAAAAACGAGTGGGCAGTAAAGGGTGCTGGCAATGGACGTGTAACCGCAATACATTCAACACAAAGTCAGGCAATTGAGCATGCGAGAGATATAGCAAGAAACCAAAAATCAGAATTGATAATACATGGAAAGAATGGACAAATTCGCGAGAAGGATAGCTATGGGAATGATCCATTCCCTCCAAAAGATAAAGGTTAACTTAAATCACAGCTTCCGCTTTTAAGGAAATACGCCACTATGACAAAGTGGAACCTACAAGTGAAAGTCTTTTGCTTCGAATTGAACAATAGTTAGTAAATAGATAAGAAAAATACATATGTCTGATTATGCTGTTACCGAATATGACAATAAGCCAATGTCTGCATGGGAATTCCGCTACTTATATTTAAGTGATGGCATTCGATACGATAGTTTTTATTGTCCATTTTGTGCCATTAAACTATGCGCATTTTTGATATATACCGATGGTGAAAGTTCACGCTCGCCTTATTTCTCTGCAAGATGGGAGCCCCATAGGTACGAGTGTAATGGCGAAGCAATTTACCCTAATGCAGTAGTAAAAAAAGTAGGACAGGCTCATTATGATTCTCACGAATTAGTTTTCCCAGAAGCTTTAACAGAACGGCCGCCCAGACGTAATTTAAAAAATAAAGTTACCGAGCGGCCACGGTTGACCATCTCAAGTATCGAGGTCTTGGAGCGTAGGAGAAAAGTAGGGTTATTAGGTAAGCCAATTCCTAAGACTTATTTACTCCAGCCTATTGTAGAGATGTATAACAGTGTTTGGACTGATGGTTATAGCAATGTGAAAAATAAGATTTGGGATGCCAATGATCTGGTACCGTTGACTAAAAGCATCTTAACTAAAATGCCAATTTCCTTGGGTGATAAGACAAATTATTACGATGCATTTTGGGGACCAAAATATTTAAATACAAATCGCTCTAGGATTTATCATGGCAGTGGAGTTGTAAAAGCAATATCAGATGGATTTATTATTTCTAGCGATGTGAGTACAAGCGTAAATGGCAATACTTTTGCTTTCCAAATTAAAGTTTATAATGCGCTTCTACATGACGATTCCTTAATGTCTCATCTAAAGCTGTTCAAAGCCCTTGAGCAGTATGTAAATGATAAAACACCAATACGTTGGTATGCTTATGGTCAACCCATGTTAGTGAATAATCTATATGAGCTGCTAGTTGTGAATCTTGACTATTTATATATCAAAAATGTATTTAAGAAGAAACCATAGCAATAGCTTGATTCCATCCAGGTAGGAAATCGCCAGTATTATTCAAAGGGTGTAAAATTTTAGTATCGCCTTTAAAGCTTTTTTCTAACAGTCCTAAAAATGCGATTAGATATGCATAATTTAGAACGCCGACATAAATTTCTGAATGATTAGCTATAGCCTGCTTGGCTAGCTCGTAGTCCATGTTTGTCTCGCCAAACTTGATTGCAATTGTTAATAATATATCTCGTGAAATTAAGTCTCCTGACGACAACTCAATAAAAAACTCTGGCCCATGTGCACCAAGGATAGGATAGATATTGACACTATGAGTTTTTATCTCTTTCTTAATAAAAGAAACATATCGGTTTAATAACTCGACTGCTGTAAATCCTGTTTCAAACATACCTAATCTCCGTTTAATTCATTAATAATATAAAAGCCACATACCTTTGACGATAATGTGGCTTTGGTGCTGCTGAATCTAATCAGTCAGTTCTTAAATGTATTGGCTAAATTAATTAGCTCAAATAAATGAAATTTCTGTCTACAAATATGAAGTTTCTTAGAAATATCTCAGTTGCAACTTATACGTAAATTTCTGCATAAACTAGCACTTTATGAGGACTTCTAATTGTGGCTTATGGTGACGTGCCTCAATTTAACCTATTGATTAAATTGACTAGTGAATAGCTGCTTATTGATTCACCAACATTTTTGCGGGATTGTAGCTCTTCTACGTTCTATTAATAGACAAACCACCATCTACTAAAGAAGCAGTTCCACTGACAAATGATGAGTCGTCAGATGCGAGGTATAACACTGAATTTGCAATCTCTTCAGGCTTCCCTACACGTTTTAGGGCATGCATGCCGGTTAAAAAGGCTTGTGATTCAGCGGTTTTATTTTTCTCGCGATACATATCAGTATCTACAGCCCCTGGTAACACAGCATTGACTCGTACACCCTTAGCTCCATACTCAACGGCTAATGCCTGTGTCAGTCCAATCAAGCCAGATTTACTTGCAGCATAAGCTGCAAACTCAGGAAATGCTGCACTATATCCCACAAAAGTTGAGGTGAAGATAATTGAACCACCGCCTTGTTTCACCATTTCTGGGATTTGATATTTGGCACCTAAGAATGCACTAGTTAAATTAATGGCCAATGTGTCATTCCAGCTCTTTGCAGACACATCTGCTGTTGGGCCAATCTCTCCCAAGGTACCTGCATTATTAAAAGCGATATCTAAACGACCAAAGCTTTTAACGGTAAGTGCTACTAATGACTTTGCAAACTCCTCTGACTGCACATCACCGGCAAAAGCAATCGCCTCCCCTCCATCAGCCACAATTTCAGCAACCAGTGTCGCTAGCTCAGCTTCACGGCGCGCTGCAACCACTACCTTAGCGCCATGTTGCGCAAATAGTTTTGCAGTGGTACGGCCTATGCCTGAACTAGCACCAGTCACGATAGCGACTTTTCCAACTAGACGTTGATAAGATTTATTTGTTAATTTTGTATTTAAGTTACTCATGATAAAACTCCTTATTGAATGATTAATTTGTTTTAGCCCTAAAGCATGAATGCAGTATGAGCCTTTCATTACTCAATAATAAGTCGTATATTGTGACAATTACTTTATACCAATAGTAGAAGATAACTTATGGAAACCTTGAGCAGTATCGAGTCATTTGTGCGTAGCGCCGAGCTTGGCAGCTTCTCAGCCGCAGCCAGAAGATTAAGCCTGACCCCAGGTGGTGTAAGTAAAAACGTTGCTAAGTTAGAGGCAGATTTAAATGTGCGATTATTCCATCGCAGCACGCGCAGCCTCACGCTTACAGAAGCCGGTGAACAATTTTTAGCGCAAGTGAGTGGTGGTTTAGATTCTATTCAATCGGCCATTGCTAATACAAGCAATGCTGGAGGCCAACCTACAGGCACACTAAAAGTAGGTATGGCAATGGCTTTTGGTCGTGACCATATTCTGCCTTTACTGGGCGAGTTTTTAAGCTTGTACCCAGCAATCAAACCAGACTGGCGCTTTGATAATCGCCAAGTAGATTTAATTGGCGAAGGTTTTGATGTGGCTATTGGCGGCGGTATAGAGCTAGCACCAGGTGTGGTAGTACGTGAATTAGCAAAAGTACATTTAGTTTTGGTGGCTTCTCCGGCTTATTTGGCTAATAAATTCATTCCGAAAACACCTGCTGACTTAGAGAAATTTGATGCCCTTATTCGTTATTCACAAACCACTAATCGCATCACACCTTGGCATCTCAAAAGTTTAGCAGGGGAACAGGTGACTATTGAACTGCCTCCGCGAGCAACTCTCAATGACCCAGAGGCTTTGTGTAACGCTGCAATTGCAGGCTTGGGCATTGCACACGTGCCTATGCCGCATGTATTGAAGCACTTAGAAAGCGGTGCATTATTAAGAGTACTACCAGATTGGTACACTGAGATTGGCGTAATTTCACTTTATTTTGCTGCAAAAAAACTTATGCCAGCAAAAACAAGAGTCTTCGTAGACTTCATTGTTGATAAGTTTCGTAGCCAACAACTTTCAGAAAAATGGTCTGCAATAACGAAAACTGATTGATGATTTGAAAGGCTAGTCTAAATTTTTAAGCTCCCAGTTTACTCGTTCAGTATCTTTGTTAGTAAATGTTGATGAGTCAAAAATTATGGCCAACTCAAGAATGGCATTTTTGAAATACACTGCAAAAAGCACAAGCACCTAAGTCGCTAAAAGTTGAAGTTGAATGATTAAGTTTCCGTTCAATTATTGGCCTAACTAGCTTTTGCGGTTTATCGAACATCCTCATTTACATCTCATTCTTTGTTGTAAGAAACTATCTCTCGTTTGGGCATTCAAATAGATTGTTAAGTAAAGCAATCTAAAGACTGCTTAAAAGTGTTTTGAGCACTTTAGTTTAGCTGGCTTAGTAGGGCGCGGATAGTTTGATGGAATTTTGAAGCTTCGCCCAAAAGGAGAAGTCAAATGTCTAAAATGCGTATTGTTTTACCACTTGCGATTTTACTATTGGGTGGTTGCGTGGTTACACCCGCAGATAGGGTGGTTGTAGCCCCGGCCTTGCCAGTGGTAGTGGAGTTTGGTGTTGAGCCTTATTATTATCAACAAGGGTATTACTACTATTACGATAATAACTACTGGCGTTATTCACATTCACGCTCAGGCCCTTGGCTAGACTTGCCTCGTAGCCATTACCCTAAAGAAATCAGATATAGAGGTCGCGGTGGTGATGGCAGAGACCGAGATGGCGACAGAGATAGATATAGGGACCGAGATCATGACCATGATGGCGGCTACCACGACCGACGAGGAGGGTATTAGTACGGTCGCTTATTCTCAACGGAGTTTTGCCTAAAACAACCTATGTTAAGCCGCTAAGTTAGCGGCTTTTCTCGTTTTTTACGCGCTAATGTTTACACTATTGGTGCTAGCATACCCTTGTTTTATTTAATGGATGAATGCCATGAGCGTGCGTATTGTAAGTTTTGAGCCGATAGCAATTAGTTCTGCCCGCATACTGATACTTGGCAGCATTCCTGGTGAGGCATCTCTTAAGGCTGGGCAATATTATGCGCATACGCGCAATACGTTTTGGAAGATTATGGGCGAACTCATTGGGTTTGATGCGCAGGCTCCCTATGAGCAACGTGTTGCAGCATTGAAGCTTGCTGGTATCGCATTGTGGGATGTTTTGCACTCATGTTACCGTGAAGGTAGTCTGGATTCCGCGATTAAGAATGACTCAATCGAAGTGAATGACTTTAATGCGTTTCTAGCGCAGCACCAGCATATTACAAGGGTATGTTTCAACGGTGCCGCCGCAGCACAGTGTTATCAAAAGCACGTATTACCCACATGCAAGCATACTGCTATAGACTATATGCGCTTACCATCAACCAGCCCGGCACATGCAGCATTATCATTTGAGCAAAAAGTGATGGCTTGGCGTACAGCAATCGGTATTGCACATGCCATGCAGGATTGAGGTTTAAACTGACTAGCCAAGTAGGATTGGTTATTGATTGTTAAAGCAACTCTTCCACCTGCTTTTTGATATTCGCGGCTAATTTTTTTGTGGGTAAGTCGTTATCATCGCCACCAAACGGTTCTTCAATCTCTTCGGCGATCAGTTCTAAACTGGCTAACACGTAGAAAATAAATACTACGACTGGAATCACGTAGTAGCCCAAGTTAAACACATAGCCAAACGGCAGCGTCATCACATAAAAGAAGATGAATTTTTTAATAAACGCACTGTAAGAATAGGGGATCGGTGTGTTTTTTATGCGCTCGCACGCACCGCAAACTTCGGTGAAGGATTGTAGTTCATCTTTAATGATGAAAAACTGGTCACCTGTGATTTTGCCTGTGGTGTATAGCTCATTGGTTTTTTGGAACAACAGCCTAGCCACTTGCAGCGGGCTGTGTTTGTGGTGGTCGATTTCTAAATCTAGCCCTTCAAACAAACCTTGGCTGACTTCTTCATTGGCTAAATGTTTGGAAAGCACCGAAGCATAGGTGGGAATGGCTTTTCTAAAGAAATTGCGGTCGCTCTCATCGGATAAAAAAGCAGAGAGTTTAAGCGCTAGGTTGCGGCTATTGTTGACTAAAGCACCCCATTGTTTTCTGCCTTCCCACCAGCGCTCGTAAGCGGTGTTGGTTCTGTAAGCCAATAATAATGACAGTACAAAACCAACGGTGGTGTGCATTAACGGGATATTCTTCACATGGCTTTTATCGGAGAGTTGCCAAAACTCTAACTCCAAGTAGGCAATGCCGCCGGCGTATAGCCCTATGAATATCATCATGGGGATAAGCCGCCTAAAGGTATCCGATTCGTGAAAACGGAAGATAAAAATAATCCAGTCTTTCGGGTTATATTGAATCATTGTTTTTGGTACGTTGCCTGTTAAAAGTTTGCAGCGAGTATAGCATGGCAGCAATGATCGGCTGGAAAGGCGAGTCCACGGTCAAGTAGGGTGGGTAACTCATTACCCACGTGTGGCAATCTCAAATATTCACCGTTGCTTAGCGCGGAATCGTTTTAATTTTGTAAGTAACTACCAAATAAAGCTAACCCAGGTAGCAAGGTAATCAATATCGCCCCCACCAGCTTTGTCCACCAGTGAACCTGTGTACATATGCACATAGGATGCAGTCGCTATAACGTGCCGGTTAACTTTCCATTGTGCAGCGGCTTCTAATGCGGTGCCTACATATCTGGATGCATCGCTAGCTGGCAACAGCACGCGCCCCGTGGTTGCGTAAATCGCATCTTGCTTGGTATGTTTCCAGATGAAGTCACTACCAAACGTGATGGTCAGGTCTTCTCTGGGCTGCATTTGCAGTGAGGCATGAATATCGGCCAGATTAGCTGGGCGGAAAAATGCAGCATCATTGAAGTAATTAGCTTTAAAAAATAATGGGTTAAAGGTTTCTAATTTGCCATCTTTTTTATTGCTGTCGCCACTTGCGATATCCGCTTTGATGCCTAGGCGTGGGCGCCAGGCAAGGTCTTTAAAGGTGTAACCGCTATCACTGGCAAAGGTCCAGGCGCGAATGTCTTGATTACCAACTTCGCCCAGTTGCGCCACGGCCTCCCAGTCGTAATCCCATTGCCCGTTCTTGCCAAACCAGCGCAGGCCTAAGGTATGCCTATTTTCAACACCCTTGGCACCTACATAAGCCGCTTCTTCATTGCGGTAGTTAAGGTAGTACGCATCTACACTGGTGCCAGATGTTGCGCTTAATGGCGTGCTGGCATAAATGCCGCTGAACGTTTGTGCCTGATTTGGCCCATCTGCCTCGTATCTATCTTCTTTTACCGGGCGCGTCACAAACGCATACAGTTTTTTATTGCCTTCATTCGAGTGTATAAATTGCAAGCCATCAAATTTCAATTGCGTATTCGGGCCTGCTCGCGTGGCAATTAATCGCCCGGAGCCGTAACTCATGGAGAACCTGCCGGCGCGTACGGTTTGCCTGTTGCCATTCGGGCTTGGGTCGCCAAAGGTATAGTCGATAAATGCTTGTTGCAGGTCTAGCGGGTTCTGGTTCACGTCTAGCTTTTGCTCGCCGCCAAACTGCACACTGGATATGCCTTGTACAAAGAACCGCAGGCGTTCATTGGCATGGAAGTCGGCATGTAGCATGATTCTCTGCAGGCCATAATGCTCACTGTCTGCACCTTTGATGCCAAAGGCTTGATTGTGCGATTGTTCATAGCGCTCGCGGATTTCACCGCCGAAGGAAAGATAGCTTTCCGGGTTATCAGCGTCTAGTGGAATGTATTTGAACGTATCAAACGGGTCGGTACGTTTTGCCGGGTCCGCCAGATAGGAGTAACGCTCGGTGTAACGCAAAATGGTATAAGGTGGCGGCTTGGCATTTGGGGCGCCAAACGGTACATCTTCTGCCAATATAGATTCATGAGGGTGAACGAATTGTGTTTCATGCTCTTTGTTATCAGCAAGTGTGTAATCTGCGGCTAAGGCTGGAAAAGTGAAGGCAGTGGCCATTATCACTGCCGTCAAACGCATAGGACTCACACAAGAGGTTTTGATTTGTTTGTTCATGATTTCATCAAATTCTTTAGATGCTGGTTGATTGGCGAGTTAATTTAGAAAAATAACTAGCAGGAGCAGAAGGGGAGCATTCCCCCTCTGTTGTTTTTTGATTAATACTATTTATTACCGCTCAGCGCGTTATACGAAGTAATCAGATTACGGTAATCCGGGATATGGTTAGATAACAAAGTAGCCAAACCTTCCACATCATTACGCCAGTCACGGTGTAACTCACAAGCCACGCCAAACCAAGTCATG
>NZ_DASWWA010000003.1:0-602942 GCF_036401095.1 Methylotenera sp. | reverse complement strand
GAACGCTATTAGCGTATTCCAGCTAGGCGGCAATCACGAAAATCGAGTAGCGACTCGTCCTGTATCTAAAGTTGCTGTGAGTAAAGTCGCGCATGTGGCAAGACCTACCCCTGTCAAACTGAGCGTTAAAACGAACAGTGATGATGGCGATTGGGAGGAGTTTTAAAAAGGGATTTTATAGTTTGGAGCCTAATGGTTTATAATAGAGGGTAAATGTTAGCGAACAGCTAATTTTGACCGATTAAGGTAAGGTGGTGAGTGTAACGTTATCCACCATATGTAAGTAAAAATTGGCAGGAACGCCACACTCAACTGCCAAGTGTAACAAAAGTAGTTAATTTTGAAATTTATTAAGAAGTTCTAGGAGACTGAAATGGCTGTTATTGATCGTGTATTAATTGGTGAAGCATTAGTGATCGAAGATCGCCCAGATGGTAGCGGTTTAGATCTTAAAAATGTAGCTCACATTGACTTGGTAATGGGTCCACGTGGTAGCGCTGCAGAAGATGCATTTTGCCGTACACTAACTGATCAAAAAGAAGGTGTAAATGGCTTGTTAGCTATTGTTGCACCTAACCTGATGGTAAAACCAAACACTGTGATGTTTAACAAAGTGACTTTGAAAAACACTAGACAATCTGTGCAAATGTTTGGCCCAGCACAACGCGGTGTTGCGATGGCTGTGATGGAGTGTGTTGAAGATGGCACAATCCCAGTTGAAGAAGCTGATGATGTGTTTATTTCTGTTGGTGTATTTATTGACCAATCTGCTGATATGGACGACCGTATTCAAGATTGGAACTATCGTGCTACTAAACAAGCGATTAAGAGCGCAGTTGCACGTGAGCCAAAAGCGGCTGATTTGTTGAAAGTTTACAAAGATTCAGCACACCCTTTTGCTGCACCAGACAAAAACAGAAGAGCAACAGACAAGTAATACAGTAATACGCAGTAATTAAGTAATAAAAATTAGTAATTATGTAAGAAGTGATGTGGAGCAATGTTTTAAGATGAAAATGTCAAAAAGCCAATTTTAATTAAGCGGTTTTGTCGATATTTACATCTTGCATTGCTGCATAGTCATTACATTAATATTGTCGATTAATAATTAAAATTTTAATTAAGCGATTAGCAGCAACATATTAATAAATAAAAAATTAAAAGTGCCAAAAGCATATTGCTAAAGTACTTTGTACCAAACTGGTGCAGTAAGTAACTTACAATAATTACGTGGTGAATATTAATGTTGAAAAAAGAGCAGCACGACGAGGGGCGGGAGTTTAATTTTACTGCTCAGGATTTTGCTAGAGTACGTCACTTAATTTATCGTCATGCTGGTATTTCTCTATCTGAAGCCAAGTCTGATATGGTGTACAGCCGTATTGGCAGAAGGTTGCGTGTTCTAGGGGCTACTTCTTTTAAGCAATACCTAGATATTCTCGAGAGTGAAAACAACCCAGCTGAATGGGAGGCTTTTACTAATGCGCTCACAACAAACCTCACTTCGTTTTTCCGTGAAGAGCATCATTTCCCTATCCTTGCAGATCATCTGCTAACCCTTAAAAAACCTATACGTATATGGTGTTCTGCCGCATCCACCGGCGAAGAGCCTTATACCATTGCCATGACCGCCTGTGAGGCGTTTGGCAGCCTAAATCCACCAGTTGAAATTGTTGCTACTGATATAGACACTAATGTGCTGTCTACAGCAGCACGTGGCGTTTATCCTTACGAGCGCGTAAGCAAGCTTTCAGAACAAAGACGTAAGCGTTTCTTTCTAAAAGGCACAGGTCTGAATGACGGCCTGGTTGCGGTGAAAAAAGAGCTGAAAGCGATGATTACGTTTAGCCAGCTTAATCTACTGGATGAAGATTGGGCACTGCATGAGTCTTTTGATGCCATTTTCTGTAGAAATGTAATGATTTATTTTGACAAGCCTACACAGGCTAAAATTTTGAGTCGATTTGTACCACTAATGAAATCCCACGCACTCTTATTTGCTGGGCATTCAGAGAACTTTCTTTATGTGTCAGATGCTTTTCATTTAAAAGGGAAAACTGTGTACACATTAAATGACGGTAGCCAATTGAAACGTTCAGGCGCTCATGCGAAAGAGAAAACGTCATGAGTATGTTAGAAGAAGAAATTTCTACTACACTGTATTTTGACCGGACTTTTGATTGCGACGCAGCAAAAATAGCGCCTGGTGAGTATTACTTTACAGATAAAGACATGTTGATTGTGACGGTGTTGGGGTCATGTGTGTCTGCCTGTATACGAGATAGTAAAACAGGTGTAGGTGGTATGAATCACTTTATGCTGCCAGATAGTGCAGCAGCGGATAGAGATAGTCCAGTTTCTGAATCTATGCGTTACGGCACTTACGCCATGGAGGTTTTGATTAACCAGCTGTTACGTAATGGCGCACGCCGTGAGAACTTGGAAGCTAAGATATTTGGTGGAGGCAATGTCTTGAAGAGTTTTACTACGACCAATGTGGGCGATCGTAACGCAATCTTTGTAAGGAAGTACCTGAATGCGGAAGGTATACGCATCACAGGTGAGGACTTATTAGATATCTATCCTAGAAAAGTTTACTTCTTTCCTAAAACCGGCCGGGTTTTAGTGAAGAAACTGAAACAAATGCACAATGACACCTTGTTTAAACGTGAAGAGGTTTATGCAAGCAAGCTTAAGACTGCTGATGTCGGTGGTGCAATTGATTTGTTCTAATTGATTGAATGAGCAACAAGACATGAGAATAAGCAAATGAAAATAAAAGTACTTGTTATTGATGATTCAGCACTAATCCGTAGCTTACTCACGGAAATAATTAATGACCAAAAAGATATGATGGTCGTCGGGGCTGCACCAGATCCATTGATTGCACGAGAAATGATCAAGCAATTAAATCCTGATGTACTGACACTGGATGTGGAAATGCCAAAAATGGACGGTTTGGATTTCTTGGAAAAACTGATGCGTTTACGCCCAATGCCCGTAGTTATGGTGTCTACACTGACTGAAAAGGGTTCAGAAATTACTATGCGTGCATTAGAGTTAGGCGCAACGGATTTTGTGACTAAGCCTAAAATGTCTATCACTGAGGGTATGCGTGAGTATACGCATGAAATTACGGATAAAATTCGAGCAGCCTCTCAAGCAAAAGTTAAGTCACTTAGTCGCCATCCTGTGGCCGCAAATGCTGGAGCACAGCCGGCGCAATTGCGTAACCCGCTGATTAGTAGTGAAAAATTGATAATTGTTGGCGCCTCTACAGGCGGTACAGAGGCAATTAAGTCGTTTTTATTGCAGATGCCGTCAGATTGCCCCGGCATCTTAATTACCCAGCACATGCCTGCAGGCTTTACTAAATCTTTTGCAAATAGACTAAATTCTTTATGCCAAATATCCGTTAAAGAAGCAGAGGGTGGGGAGCGTGTTTTACCAGGTCATGCTTATATTGCTCCTGGTGATAAGCATTTATTGCTGGCAAGAAGTGGTGCCAACTATGTAACGGAACTAAGTGACGCTCCGCCAGTGAATCGTCATAAGCCCTCAGTTGATGTGTTGTTTGAATCAGCAGCCTTACATGCAGGTAAAAATGCGATTGGCGTCATCTTAACCGGGATGGGTAAAGATGGTGCAGTAGGTATGGCGCAAATGAAAAACGCCGGCTCCTATAATTTTGCCCAAAATGAAGAGAGCTGCGTGGTGTATGGCATGCCAAAAGAAGCTGTAGCGCATGGCGGGGTGGATGAGGTTGCACATTTAAATGAGTTGCCAAAGTTAGTGCTTAATCATTTAATGGTAAATAGCGCCCGTGCATTAAGGGTATAAAATCTGCTATACCTTGAGTGCTCAATTGAGAGTGCTAAATTTTTTTATGACGGCATGTAATTTGTATTCATCATGGTGTCTTGAGTTAATAAAGCAGGCTTTGTCATAAGTCAGTACAATATATAAAAATTATAGAATTTATTCATGATGTTGAGCGTAATGTAAAGTTAGCAGCGTCAGGAATAGTTAATACTAATGGAGTGGAAGCATGGCAAATACAAATACTAAATTTCTGGTAGTGGATGACTTTTCTACGATGCGTAGAATCGTTCGCAACCTGCTTAAAGAGTTGGGTTATACCAATGTGGATGAAGCAGAAGACGGCGTCGCAGCACTAAGCAAACTGAAAGGCGGTGGGTTTGAGTTTGTGGTATCTGATTGGAATATGCCCAATATGGATGGCCTGACATTGCTACAGAACATTCGTGCTGATGCTGAGCTATCTAAACTTCCTGTTTTAATGGTAACGGCTGAAGCCAAAAAAGAAAATATTATTGCAGCAGCACAAGCTGGTGCTAATGGTTACGTGGTAAAACCTTTTACTGCAGCAACACTTGATGAAAAATTATCAAAAATATTCGAGAAGCTTGAGAAAGCAGGGGCTTAACTATGACTAGCGAAGCCACACCACAACAAGCTGTAAATGCAGAGTCTGCGCTAGGGCTGTCATCAAGTGATGAGATTCTTAACCGCGTGGGCCACGTCACAAGAACGTTGCATGATAGTTTAAGTGGTTTAGGTTTAGATAAGATATTAGAGCAAGTTGCGCAGGATATCCCGGATGCACGTGATCGTTTGGCTTATGTGGCAAGGATGACAGAGCAGGCGGCTGAGCGTGTTTTGAACGCAACAGACGTGGCAATCCCATTACAAGAAGAGCTTGCCGCTGGTGCAACTGCGTTGCAGCAACGCTGGCAAGATGTAATGCGCGAGCCATCGTTAAAGAGTGAGTATAATTTGGCGGCTAATGAAACACTCACGTATTTAACAATGGCAGGTAAAAACACAGCAGAAACCAAGGCCCTATTGATGGATATCATGATGGCGCAGGATTTCCAGGATTTGACTGGGCAGGTAATTAAAAAAATCACAGGCCTTGCACAAGAGTTGGAGCAACAGTTGGTGCAGCTGCTGATTGATTTCTCGCCAGCAATTCCAAAAAAAGATACGGAAGCAACTAAAGCTGACGCTGCTGATAATTCATCGCTACTGAACGGCCCACAAATTGACCCAGATGCAGTGGATGTAGTGGCTAGCCAAGAGCAGGTAGATGACTTGCTTGATAGTTTAGGCTTCTAGTAAGTTATAATTACTAACACTTCTAAGGCTCACAAAATGACAATGCGATTGTTTTGTGGGCCTTGTTAATATTAAGCCTATTCACGGCTATATCACTGTTAAATCAAATAAGTTAATCAGCTTGCGTTCCTTCAATTGGCCCCCGCCACTAGTGATTTTTCTCGCGTCTTATGTATTAGCTTTGGCCATTTTCGCAATCGCTCAGTTTACTTGTTTGTAATAGCTTGTAAGTTGCTTAAGTCGTCAATAATCTGTTGGGAATGATTAGAAACATTCACATTGTTATAAATTTTAATTACCTTTGAATCTGGGTCGATTAAAAATGTATAGCGTTTAGCAATTTTAATAAAGATCAGATTGGTGAGTGCATAGTATGCATTTGCAACACGGCCATCTACATCAGCTAGTAAGGTGAAGGGGAGGTGGTATTTTTCTGCGAACTTCTGATGCGAGGCCTCTGAGTCCACGCTAATGCCGATAATTTTGGCATTCAATTTTTCCAGTTTAGATAAATCGTCCCTAAAACTACAAGCCTCTTTGGTGCAACCTGGCGTGTCATTTTTTGGGTAGAAGTAAAGTGCGACATACTTTCCCTTGTAATCGGATAGTGAGTGCTGCACCCCATTTTTATCTGCCAGTGTGAATTCTGGTGCTTTTTCACCAATAATTAAACTTGGCTGCTTTAGTGCGTAATGACGATAACCAATGAGCGCAACCAATATGACCGCTAGGTAGAATAGAATCTTAATAAACATGTAATTACCTTGATTAGTTTTTTTGCTGAGATGAAGCATACTGCTAGGATGTTAGCATCGTTTTTGACTATTTCACATGATGGTTTGCGATTTGAGCGTGGATTTTATCCTTAAAAAGATTGGTTGATATTAATAGCAATAACATGATTCATTCTGTCAGGTGTGCTTATTGCTACATACTGATTTAGATACCCAACCTCTAAATTAGTTGTTGTAAGGATTTTTCTTCCTACGCCTAGGAACAATCTATTTTGATCAAAGCCAGATTTAACCTGAGCGGTGTTATTTAGATTGAAATAAGCTTCATCAGTGATAATGGCCGTGTAATCAGTAGATAATTGAAAGCTCAGTTTAATTAGTTGTCTCAAGCCGGTTGATATTTCTCCTTGATGTTCAAATTGCCTATGCTCAAAACGTGTACGCTCCTGAACTTTATATGAATTACTATCAAGTAGCGTTGCGCTTATGTCTTCCCACAAGCGCTGTTCATGGGTGTGCTGATTGCTGTTATTAAAGCCAAGGTTGTAAGCGTAACCACCGCCAATATAAACAGTATTTGAAAATTGGTAATAAAGCCCAGGCCTGATTGTGATTTGATCTCTATGAACCCCTTCATACCGCCAATAGGGTTGAATTTGAATCATAGCTTTTAGATTTGATGATAACTGATGGTCTGCTTGGTAAGTAAGCCATATTCGGTCATCCCGCTCTACTTCTGCGTACACATGGTTTGTGATTGCCAGCAATAAAATATAAATAATAAACTTCATACAACAATGTAAATGATAATCATTATTAATTATATCAAAATACTTGTCAGTTATAGCAGTATAGACAGTGAAATTATTAGTAGTTTTGAAATTAAAATGAAGATGCTTATTGTGCTGAGCGTTGGTTGATAACACTAGGCAGTAATTAGGCTGGATCGATACATTTTTTGATAAAGTTTAATCGCTTGATGATAAAATGTGCGGCCTGTTGCTTTGAATGTTTTTTTATTTTGCGAGCTGATGTTGAATCACTCAATCCACCATTAAATAAGGTTAGCAAAGCATTTGCCCCCGTAGCTCAGTGGATAGAGCATCCCCCTCCTAAGGGGAGGGTCACACGTTCGATTCGTGTCGGGGGCACCATTATTCAATATTGACTTAAGTTGATATGGTTTGCAGATTTAAGCATATCTAACGATATGTTAACTAGTTGTGTTTCATTATGTATGTTTAGAAGTAGGCGTATTAAGAAATAAGTATAGTTGGGAATAATTGCATAACCTTAGCAAGTGACCATTAGAAAACCTATAAAAATGACATCAACAGTATTTCAAAGATTATCTCTAGCACTATTTACATTACTAGCTGTTTTTATTGTTGTGACTTTTAAGCAATATGGCATTAGTAATGATGAACAGGTACAGCACGTTTATGGGCAGTTGCTACTTAATTTTTATAGTAGTGGGTTTGTAGATCACGCAGCCTTTAGTTACAAAAACCTTTACTTGTATGGTGGTTTTTTTGATTTAATTGCCGCAATTTTAGAGAAGCTTTTACCTCTGTGGGTATGGGATATTCGTCATTTGCTCTCAGCATTATTTGGTTTAGCTGGCATTGTGGCGGTGCATAAAATTACCAATGAGTTAGCTGGCGCGCGTGCAGCTTTTATTGCTGCCTTTTTGCTTACCATTACTGGGGCATGGACCGGTGCGATGTTTACGCACACAAAGGATGTGTCTTTTGCAGCTTGTATGGTTTGGGCGTTATATTACACATTGTTAACTTCTAAACACTTACCTCGCATTCCGTTAGCGTTGAGTTTAAAGCTAGGTCTGGCAGTTGGTCTGGCGTTAGGCTTGAGAATTGGTGGCGCCTTTGCTGTTATCTATTTGCTGTTAATGGTGTTAGTGGCTGGATGCTTAACTGATAAGGGCTGCAAACTTAGGCTGACATTTTATTGGAATAGTTTTATCGGTTTGCTACCAGCAGGGACTGTGGCTTTAGGCTTAATGGCTACTTTCTGGCCATGGTCGGTGATGGGGTTTGATCAT
Organism: Methylotenera sp.; assembly: GCF_036401095.1. Lineage (GTDB taxonomy): Bacteria > Pseudomonadota > Gammaproteobacteria > Burkholderiales > Methylophilaceae > Methylotenera. The sequence goes on along the minus strand of NZ_DASWWA010000003.1, from coordinate 595,007 downwards.
ATTCAAATTGCTGTTAAGTCTTTTTCACATTTCGCTTTTGATATGAATACCATTGTGAATGGTCAGTTTGTTAGTATCGGGGACGTGCCGCGTACTTACTTATTCCAGTATTTGGGCATTCGCTTGCCTGAGATTTTTTTACTGGGCTTAATCAGCCTAGTTGTTGTGTTAGGGATGAGGTTAAAGCAGGCCGCGTTTTGGAAGGTAAATCATTTACCCGAGATTACAGTTAGCATCGCTTTGCTTACCCCTTTGGTGTTTGTGCTATTGGATCGTCCAGCACTTTACAATGGCGTAAGGCATTTTACTTTTGTGATTCCTACTTTGGCGATTGTTGCTGGTATTGGTTTATCAAAAATGTTTGATGCATTGGCTGAGTGTAAAAAATGGCGCTTAGGTTTTGTTGCTGTATGTGCGCTATTGAGTTTGAACACGATATGTTCGCTGTACGCACTGCATCCCTATCAATATTTATACTATAACCATTTTGCAGGCGCAGACTTTAAACATGCCCAACATAATTGGGAAGGTGACTATTGGTCCAGTAGCTTGATTGACGCGACTAAAATGTTAGAACAGTATGTTGATGCTGAGGCTGTGAGTTCAACAAAGAAAAGTGAGCTTGTATATTCAGTTGCGGTTTGTGCAGAAGCTTTTCAGGGGCAGGCGTATTTAGACAAGCGGTTTACTATCACTGAAAATTGGGTGACTGCTGATTTCTTTATTTCTAGCACTAATATGAATTGCGATAAAGTGTTGCAGGGCGAGGTAATAGGCGTGGTGGAACGTTTGGGTGCGCCGCTCGCGGTAGTGAAAGATCGTAGAACATTAATAGGCGATGCGCGGATACCGCGTGCCGCACCACGGGATTAGGGTCATGAATAAAAACATTTTTCCACGAGTAGACACTGAAGCGCATATTAGCGTAATTGTTCCGGCTTTTAATGAAGAGGCCGCGATTGTTAGCACTATCCATACCATAGTGGATCGCCTTAAGCAGCTCAGTGAACACTGGGAAATCATTGTGATTGATGATGGAAGCCGTGACCAAACTGCGGATATAGTTCGTAATTTACCTGAAAGTTTACGAACAACCTTGGTGCGCTTCTCTCGTAACTTTGGTAAAGAGTATGCCATTACAGCTGGTTTGGAATATGCGACGGGCAATGTGGTGATCTGCATGGATGCTGATGGTCAGCATTCATCTGAGTTGCTAGGACAAATGTTGGAAAAGTGGCGTGAAGGTTATGACATGGTCTACGCATACAGGCAAGACCGTGATGTAGAGTCACGATTTAAACGTTGGGGCTCACGTATTTTTTATCGTGCAATTAGTCTAGGTGGTCAGATTCACATCCCACGTGATGCTGGTGATTTCCGCTTAATGGATAGGCAAGTGGTGAATGCACTGCTTTCTTTGCCTGAGCGTAACCGCTTTATGAAGGGCATTTATGCATGGGTTGGCTACCATTCTATTGGTATTCCATTTATACCATTACCTCGCTCTCATGGTGAAAGTGCATTCTCAAAGTTAAAACTTATACAGCTGGCTTGGACTGGCGTTACCAGTTTCTCCGTAATGCCATTACGCTTAGCAAGTGCAGTAGGGGCTTTGCTAGCTTTGCTGTCTTTCAGTTATGGGATGTACGTAGTGGTTGATCATATGTTTTTTGATGAATCAGTGCCTGGTTGGCCAACCATTATTGCTAGCATGATGTTTTTTGCTGGGGTGCAATTATTGTTTATTGGTATATTAGGCGAATACCTATCTCGCATTTATGACGAAGTCAAAGGTCGGCCACCGTATATCGTGGCAGAAGTACTTAAGCCTAAAGTCATCACCCAGCATCAATGACACAAACGCATCGACATTCAATTTCCTGGTTTGCAGTGATTGGCGCCCTGGCGGCCGGCGTGCATTACGTTGTTGCCGTGAGCTTGGAACTTAGTCACTTGCTCACAGCAATTCATGCAAACACGGTAGGCTTTTTGTTTGCGTTTCCTGTGAGTTACTTTGGGCATCGTAAATTAAGTTTTTCTGGACAGACGTCTACTCACTTGCATGCTTTCCCACGCTTTTTTGCCGTTGCAGTGACCGGTTTCTTGGCGAATCAGTTTTTAGTGCTTAATGCTATCTACTTTACTAACATTCCATTCTGGCTGGTATTGGGTGTGGTGATGGTGATTGTTGCTGTTTCTACTTATTTTTTGAGCCGTTACTGGGCATTTAAAGGCAAGCAGTCATGAATCTTATTATTTGTGCTGACGATTTTGCACAAAGCCCAGCCATAGATACGGCCATTGTGAGCCTCATCGAAAATAACAGGCTGACTGCGGCATCATGCATGGTCAATAGCCCACACTGGGCATCATCTGCCAAATTGCTCACTTCCGACATTAGAAGCAAAGCACATATTGGCTTGCATCTTGATTTTACGTTATTCGGATATCGCTATCCACACAGTGTATTGACCTTGCTGAGTCTATTGCGCTGCTTGCCAAAGGCTGCAATTCAAAACAGTATTGAACATCAGTTAAACCAGTTTGAGTTGGCATTGGGCACGCAGCCCGATTATGTTGACGGGCACCAGCACGTGCATCAGCTCCCGCAAATTCGACAGGTTTTGTTGTCGATATTAAAACGGCGTTACCACAAGCAATTACCTTGGATACGAATTGCCAAGCCCAATAACGAAAGTGGCATTAAAGGCCGTATCATTAAAATGCTTGGAGCCACTGCGCTAGAACGAGAAGCTAAGCAACTGGGGTTTAAGTGCAGTAGTGGGTTATTAGGCGTTTATAATTTTAGCGGTGATGTACATGATTACAAAAAACGCTTAATTGATTGGGCGACACAAGCTAAGAAAAGTGTGGGTACGTCGGTGTTGATGTGTCATCCAGCTATGGAAACGGCAGAAGGGCATATGAATGACCCTATTTATCCTGCCAGAGTTAATGAGTTTAGTGTGCTGAACAGTGATGCTTTCGGCACAATATTTAATGAAATTAATATTGTGCGAGAGCCATAACTGGTATGAGTGCTGCTGTAGCTAGCCGCTGTTACTTAGCGCAGCACTCAGGTTAAGTTACGTTTGAGGTTTTTATATATAAATGCTTAAGCTGGCTTGATTGATTTTTTGTTTGATTGTGCGCTTTTTTGTATGACGCAGGTTTCTTTACCATAGGTGCCAACATTAGAATCTACTTCGTAGTAATGGTTGGTATAAGCGAATTTACCAGCTGAGTTTTTGCTTATGTTTGCAATGCCGGTACTGAATTCTGCAGAGTTGACCTCTGACATGCTGAGGTTAAACGCAATCTTGTTTGAATTAGCGACTGCTTTGCCTTTGTAGGTGAATGAGTTTTCGGTTTCTAGTGCAAAATCATAAATGCCGATGCTGCCTCTGCTAGCTGCGCGATTTAGTGTGAGTTTTGCAAGAACTTGGTAGTCGCCAACTTTACTGTTGTTGCCTTTGCATAAATAAGTGCCACTGTAGTTCGCGCCGATAAAGTTAGGTTTTGCTTCGGCTATCTGAATGGTGCTGATGGTGATTAATAAAGAAGTAAGAATCGCACGTTTCATGATGGATATTTTAGTATATTTTAAAAGCGTCTATTGTAGCGTGAGCCTGCTGTGCGATGAAACTTACTTTTTATATTTTTTATGCCTTAATGTTTTGTTTTGTTTATGTGCTTGCATTATGATGGGCGCCTAAATCAATTTTTTAATCGATTATTTGACTTAATACATCAAAATTTATGCAAATTTCCCCAGTTAAGGCATTATCAACCAAGTTACTTTGGCGTTTCAGTATCTTCAATATTGCTTTGCTATTGGGGTTGATACTATGGCTTTGGTGCGAAAGCCAAGCGGTTAATGTGGTGCAGCCTCAATTGCCTAGTGATGGTAAGTTGCAGTGCGTTTCTTACTCTCCTTATTACCATCCGGGGCAAACACCGCTTAACCCAAATAGTTTTATACAGCCGGCACAGATTGATCATGATCTTGCTGCGCTCTCCAAGCAATTTAATTGCGTACGTATTTATTCAGTCTCTCAGGGGTTGAGTTATGTGCCGGAAGCCGCCGCTAAATTAGGGATGCAGGTTTATCTAGGCGCTTGGATAGGCTGGGTAGCTGCAAACAACGATAAAGAGCTGGATCTGGCTATCAGTATTGCGAATAAATATCCAAAGACTGTGAAGGCTTTGATTGTTGGTAATGAGGTTTTATTACGCGGTGAGCAATCAGAGGCCGCGATGCAGGCGTATTTGGAAAAAGCACAACGCTCAACAATGATCCCTGTTACTTATGCCGATGTTTGGGAGTTCTGGCGCAAACATCCGAAGCTTGAGGCCAATGTGGATTTTGTGACCGTGCACATATTGCCGTATTGGGAAGATGATCCGCAGGCAATTAGTGAAGCAAACCAGCATGTAGTGAATGTGATGAATTTACTTGCGGATACTTTCAAAAAACCTATTTTAATTGGAGAAACTGGCTGGCCATCCGTAGGTAGGCAGCGCCAGGCTTCTGAGCCAAGTTTAATTAATCAGGCGAGCTATTTGCGTGGGTTTTTACAACTCGCGCATGATCATGCATGGCAATACAACCTAATTGAAGCAATTGATCAACCATGGAAGCGTGATCTTGAAGGTACCGTAGGTGGATACTGGGGTATTTTCGATACGGAGCTAACACCTAAGTTTGCGTTCACTGGTGATATAAAGCCACGTCATGATGCAACTGCTATTGCACTGTCTGGCGCATTAGGTTTTGCTTTATTTATAGGTTTGGCGTTTTTCTCTAAAACGCGTGAAGTTTATATGAAGTTAGGATTGTGCGCGGCTGGTATCGTGTTTGGTATATCAGCTTGGTTACAGGCTCAATATTTAGTCAGTGCTTGTCGAAACATCTCAGAATGGGTAGCCTTGGGCGGTTTGGCTTTCCTCGGCTGGTTGCTCGTGATTAGTTTAGTATGGCGCATATGCCAACCAACTAAACACCATGTGCTGCTTTTGAAAACGGGTGTGCTTATACTTGCAGTGGCAGCAATCAGTGCCACAATTTTATTAATAGTTGATGGCAGATACCGTGATTTCCCCATCAGCTTATATGCATTGCCAGTTTTGCTGTTATCATTTTCTTCAGTATTCTTAGACATAGATGTAAAGCCACAGCGCTGGCTTGGCTATCTGCTCAGCGCAGCTTTAATGCCGGCAGCGCTCTATTGCGTTTATTTAGAAACTGAAAATATATCTGCTTATTATTGGCTTGGTCTTTGTGGTTTACTTGTGACTGCATTATGGCCAAAACCTCAAACTTCAACTCGTTCATAACTTTGATAGAAATCCTCAGCGTAACCTTATGATTAACAAAACTAAACGCTATTTAATTCCACTCTTGTTTGCAGTGCTGGTGGCTGCGGCTCACTTTAGCCTTTGGTATATTTCCAATCGTGCACTACCTTTAATTAATGCACCAGAAATTGTAAATGGCTTTGCCTTTAGTGGATTTCAAGAAAATCAAAGCCCTCTGCGTAAAGAGTACCCAAGTACTGCTGAGTTGGAAAAGGATTTGCGCTTACTTAAGCCTTTGACTCATCGCGTTCGCATCTACGGTGCGCTTGAAAATAGTGAAGTAACCGCGCTTGCTTCTAGTTTAGGGTTTCATGTTACTGCCGGTGCATGGTTAGGCAGTGATGCGGCTGCCAACTATCGTGAAGTTGAGGCGCTGAAGGCAAAGATTAAAATCTATCCCAAAATTGAACGTGCTATTGTCGGTAATGAGGTTTTGCTTCGCAACGACCTTACACCCGAGCAATTGATTGGTTATATAGAAGACGTTCGTAAAACCACTAAACTGCCTATTTCTACTGCAGAGCCTTGGCATGTATGGCTGAAAAATCCTGAGCTAGTTAAGCACGTAGATTTTATTGCGGTGCATTTGCTACCTTATCATGAAGGCGTGCCAGTCGAGAGCGCTGTGGATTACTCACTTAAGCGTTATCAAGAGTTAATGGATGTATATCCACGAAAAAAAATCGTGATTACGGAAATTGGTTGGCCTAGCAATGGACCTACATTAGGTGCGGCAGTAGCATCTAAAGTGAATCAAGCACTTTTTGTTCGAGAGTTTTTGGCTAAAACAGCGCATAAAAATTACGATTATTACTTAATGGAAGCATTTGACCAGCCTTGGAAAAAAGAGCTTGAGGGCTGGGCTGGCGCTTACTGGGGTATGTTTGATGCTGAGCGTCATGAGAAATACTCACTGCACGGCGCTGTACCTAAAGATGACCGCTGGAAGGCAAAAGCCTTATGGGCAACTTTGTTAGGGCTGCTGCCAATATTCTTTATTGCCTATCGTTTTAGGCATTGGGGCTTACGTGCACGTATTTCTATGGCAGTGTTACTACAGGCTTGTATCACCACCTTAGTGGTTGCCTGGAATCTACCTGGGGATTATTACTACACGATGAAGGATTTTGTCGTATTAATCGCGTTGCTGGTTGGTATGGGCTTAACGTCTGCGGTATTGATGATTTATGCGGTAGAGTTTAGTGAAGTAATGTTCAAAAAAGGCTGGAATCGTGCATTTAAGCGTGCAAAACCACTGCCAGCAGATGAAGAACTGTTTGTTTCTGTGCATTTGGCATGTTACAACGAGCCACCTGAAATGGTGATTACCACTATTGAAAGTTTGGCTAAGCTCAACTACACCAATTTTGAAGTGATAGTGGTCGACAACAACACTAAAGATGAAGCTAAGTGGAAACCGCTTGAAGCTTACATGGCAAAAATGCCTGAGAATTTTAAATTCTTCCATCTACCGCAATGGCCAGGCTTTAAAGCTGGCGCGTTAAACTTTGCACTAGAGCAAACCAATCCTAACGCGCAGGTAGTAGGGGTAGTTGACGCTGATTATGAAGTAACACCAGATTGGCTATCTGATTTAGTGCCGCATTTCCTTGAGCAAAAAGTTGCTGTGGTGCAAGCACCTCAGGCGCATAGAGATTGGGAGCATAGTTTCTTCCGCAGTATGGGTAACTGGGAGTTTGAAGGCTTCTTCCGCATTGGTATGCACCACAGGCACGAACGTAATGCCTTGATTCAGCACGGTACGATGACTTTGGTGAGATACCAAGCGCTAATGAGCAGCGGAAAATGGTCTGAATGGTGCATCTGCGAAGATACAGAACTGGGCTTGCGTTTGCTCGAAGATGGCTATGAACTGCGCTACATTGATGATACGTTTGGCCGTGGTTTAACGCCTGCAGATTTTAAAGCCCTGAAGTCACAGCGCTTCCGTTGGGCGTTTGGCGCGATGCAAATTCTAAAACATCACATACCTAAGCTGTTAGGAGATTCAACCCTGACATTTGGGCAGCGCTATCACTTTTTAACGGGTTGGTTCGGTTGGTTGGGTGAGGCTTTGCAGTTAGGCTTCACTATCGGCTCTATCGCATGGTCTGTGGCTATGCTGTTATTCCCAGAAGAGGCGAGTTTGCCTGTGTCTCTGATGATTACCACCATCATTTGCTTCTTGGTGATTAAAGCAATTATGGGCCCGATGTTGTATTTAAAAACTATGACATGTCGCTGGATTGATATTTTTGGTGCATCTATTGCGAGTCTGGGGTTGTCACATGCAATTGCCAGAGGCATTATCAGCGGCATCATTAAAAAAGATGGTGTGTTCAAAGTAACGGCAAAAGGCAAAGGGCTCAAAAAATCTAATTGGTATGATTGGATTGCACCAATTCAAGAAGAGTTGTTTTTACTGACGGCTTTAACCCTGAGCAGCATTGCTATGCTAGCCACACGCGGAGTGGGCAATAGCGATGCCCAAATCTGGGTGGCAATGTTGAGCCTACAATCATTACCTTACATTAGTGCGGTTGCTTGCCAAATTATCAGTAAACGAGAAAATGGTTAATAGCATTTGATGAACACGAATACACCAGAGCCGCATAAAATGAATACGCATCACCGTAGCCGCCATGTTTTGCGCGGCGCAATTAGGTTTGCTACTTACTTATGCGCATTCTTTTTAGTGGCCGTTGCTTACTGGGTGGCTGATAATTTTGGCGAGCCCTCACTAGAGCAATTGTTCTACCATGCGCAGTTTGGCATGGGCGGCTTGATTGATACCGATGCTGCGATTATCAAGAGCTTCGTCATTTGGTGTATTGCGCTACCTATATTGATCTCATTACTGTTGGTGTTAATTGAATATTCAATTGCACTATTTCTTACGCATGGCTCTTCACACTGGCTAACTAAGCCTGCCAGACTTGCCAATATTCATTTTATTAAAGTGTTTTATTGGTTTATAGGGCACAGAGCGCCTTTATACGCATTAACCGTGGCAACGGTGTATTTTTGGGTGCAGTTCTCAGTCACTGTTTTTCTACATAATTTATTTGGTAAAGATTACTTTTCCGCACACTACCTGAATCCTTCAGAGGTGCAGGTGGAAACGATAAAACCTAAAAATCTAGTATTGATTTATGTAGAGAGCTTAGAGAACAGCTATAAACAGCCTGAGCTGTTTGGTAAAAATTTGCTAAGCAGTCTGGACCGTTTAAAAGGTTTAAGCTTTAGCGACTATAGAAAAGCACCGGGCACATGGTGGACGATTGCCGGTATTACAGCAACGCAATGTGCCGTGCCTCTAAAAAGCGTTAGCTTGTATGACGGTAATGACCAAGGTGAAAAAATTAAAAGCTTTTTGCCAAATGCAGTTTGCTTGGGTGATATTTTGCACGATGCTGGTTATCACAATGTTTATATGGGCGGCGACGCGCTTGGCTTTGCAGGCAAGGGCATGTTTTTCCAAGACCATCACTATGATGAAGTGTATGGTCGTGATGAACTAAAAGGTAAGCTTACCGATGCACAATTGAATTTCTGGGGCTTGTATGATGATGATTTGTTTGCATCAGCCAAGGCTAAGTTGATTGCTTTGCATAAAAGTAATCAGCCTTTTAACCTGACTGTGACTACTATTGACACGCACGGCCCTGACGGGCACTTTTCTAAATATTGTAAATCTGTAGGCATCAAGACGTTTGAAGGTATTGTCGAATGCACCTCAAATCAGGTAGCGAGTTTTGTTAAATTCATACAGAAAAGCGGCTACTTAAAAGATACGAACGTCGTCATTCTCGGGGATCATTTAGCGATGGAGAACCCGGTGAGCGAAAAACTGGATTTGATTAAAGAGCGTCATATTTATAATCAGTTTATTTCAAATGACCATTTTGAGAAGAATCGTAACCAGATATTACCGTTTGACATGTTCCCAACCATTTTAGAGTTTATCGGTTTTAAAGTGCCGGGTGGTAAATTAGGCTTAGGTTATACCGCGTTGTCTAAAGAGACAGACTTGTCGTTGCTATTAGATTATGAAGAAATGAATGAAGATCTTCTCAATCAATCGGATATGTATCTAGACCTTTGGAGACATGAAGCTAAGCTTTAGCGCTTGGTAGCGTTATGCGCCTAATGCAATACATATAAGTTAACGTAAAAAAACCAGCTAAATCTTAGCTGGTTTTTTATTTTGTGGCTTAGTAAAGTTATGCGTTACGTTTGTCTAAATCTTCCCAACGTGCCATCTTAGTCTCAATTTCGGTATCTATTGCCGCTAAGCGAGCTTGTAGTGTTTTTACCTTGTCAGGGTCTTGTACATAGATGCCAGGGTCAGCCAGCGTTGTATTAATACTGCTTTGTTCAGTTTCTAACTCTTCAATCAGCGCTGGTAATTCATCCAACTCTTTTTGTTCCTTAAAACTAAGTTTGTTAGCTGGCGCTTTAGGGGTAGCCTCTTTTGTGACTGGCTTGCTTGCTTGAGCTTTAACTTGTGCTGCTTTATCTGCCTCACGTTTAGTGCTGAAGCGTTGCCAATCATCATAGCCACCGCCAAATTCGGTCAAGATGCCATTACCTTCAAACGCAATTACTTGTGTCACTGTGTTTTCCAAGAATGCACGGTCATGGCTCACTAGGAATAACGTGCCATTAAAGTCTTGCAGTAGGTTTTCCAATAGTTCTAGTGTGTCGATATCCAGATCATTAGTCGGCTCATCTAGCACCAGAATGTTAGCAGGGCGCGCAAATAGGCGCGCTAACAGCAAGCGGTTACGCTCGCCACCTGACAGCGATTTAACTGGTGAGCGTGAGCGTTGTGGTGGGAACAAGAAGTCCTCCAGATAGCTAATCACGTGTTTACGTTCTTCACCGATTTGTACAAAGTCAGAGCCTGGGCTAATCGTGTCAGCCAAGGTGGCTTCTTCATTGAGCTGCTCGCGCATTTGGTCAAAATAGGCGACACTTTGCTTGCTACCACGCTCAATCGAGCCGCTATCTGGTTCAATATCGCCGAGTATCAGTTTGAGCAGAGTGGTTTTGCCTACACCGTTAGGACCTAGCAAGCCGATTTTGTCGCCACGTAAGATACGCGTGCTAAAGTCTTTAATCAGCACTTTATTGCCATAGGCTTTGCTGATGTTTTCAAGCTCAGCAATCAGTTTGCCGCTGCGCTCGCCCACATCTACATTCAGTTTTACGTTGCCTTGGCGTTCGCGACGTGCGGCGCGCTCTAATCTTAGTGCTTCCAGTCTGCGTACGCGGCCTTCATTACGTGTGCGGCGTGCTTTAATGCCTTGGCGTATCCAAACCTCTTCTTGAGCAAGTATCTTGTCAAACTTGGCGGCATGGGTTTCTTCAACGGCAAGCAGCTCTTCTTTTTTCACTTGGTAGGCAGTGAAGTTGCCAACAAAATCTGTGAGTTTGCCTCGATCCAACTCAGTGATGCGCGTCGCTAGTTTGTCGAGAAAGCGCCTGTCATGGGTAATAAACAACACGCTGCCATTAAAGCCCAGTAATAAATCTTCTAGCCATTCAATGGCGCTTAAGTCCAAATGGTTGGTTGGCTCGTCTAATAGTAAAACTTCTGGCTCTGCTACCAAAGCACGACCTAGAGCCACACGTTTACGCCAGCCGCCTGATAGTGTGCTGATGAGTGCATCTGCATCTAAGTTTAAGCGGCTAAGTACTGCTTCTACACGGGATTGTGCTGCCCAGCCATTTTGGGCATCTAAATCATGTTGCAACGCTTGCATTTTTGTCATCAGTGCATCAATGTCGGCATCTGGCATGCCCATGTCATGAGTGACTTGATGATAATCAACCAGAATCTGCTGCAGGTTTCCTAAGCCTTCTGCCACCGCTTCAAACACGGTGTGGGTTGCTACTAGCTCTGGTTCTTGTGGTACATAAACCACGCGTGCATTGGGTGCGCGCCAAACTGTGCCATCATCTAGTTTAATGGTGCCAGCAATGGCTTTTAATAAGCTGGATTTACCTGCGCCGTTGCGGCCAATTAAACCAACGCGCTCACCAGCATCTAGCTGAAATGCAGCATGGTCGAGCAGGGCATGGTGACCAAAAGCGAGGCAGGCGTTATCGAGGGTAATGTATGGCATGAGTGACTTTCAAATTTTTACTTTAAATATATTAAATGTTGGTAGTTGAGATGCCAAATGTTACTGCTTATTCAGCATGGCTCTGATGTTTGCCATTTTTGATTTACCAAAATCTTTACTGGCTTCGGGGTCTTTGTTAAATGGGTTGCCAAAGTGGCGCACATCATCTTTAGGAATTTCGGCAATAAAGCGGCTGGGTTCGCACACTTCCATTTCACCCGCACGTTTGCGTTTTTTACACCATGAGATATTGAGTGTTTTTTGCGCGCGGGTAATGCCTACATACATGAGGCGGCGTTCTTCTTCAATCTTGTCATTATCAATTGATTCGCGGTGCGGCAAAATGCCTTCCTCAGCGCCAATTAAAAACACATGACCAAACTCTAAGCCTTTAGAGGCATGTAGTGTTGATAGTTTTACCGCATCTGGCTCGCCGTTTTCTCGGCCCTCCAGCATGCTCATGAGCGATACCATCTGCGTCAGTTCTAGCAAGTTTTTGCCTTCTTTTTCATTACCGTACTCAGTGCTGGGCTCACCTTTTTTGGATAGCCATCCAGTGAAATCGAGCACGTTTGCCCATTTCACTTCTGCCGCACGTGGTTCTTCAGAATCGTATAAAAATGCCTCGTAATGTATGGATGATAACAAGTCATTCAGCACTTCATTGGCTGGGTCTCTTACAGCGCGTGCTTGCAGTTTATTGATATATTGGCAAAAGTTGAGCAGGTCTTCTAATTGTTTGTTACCAATCTCACTTTGGAAACCACCTTCGAACGCTGCCGCAAATAATGAAATTTTATGCGCGCTGGCGTATTCACCTAAGCGCTCAAGCGTGGTGTTACCAATCCCTTTTTTAGGCGTAGTTGCGGCACGAATAAAGGCAGGGTCGTCATCTTCGTTGGCAATTAATCTTAAATAACTGATTAAGTCTTTAATTTCAGCTTTATCAAAGAAAGACTGTCCGCCAGAGACGGTATAGGGGATTTTATGGTTACGCAGATGTTGTTCAAGTATGCGGGCTTGATGGTTACCACGGTAAAGTATGGCGTAGTCTTTATAGAAAGTACGATGCTCAAACTTATGTGCCTGTAGCTTCATGACCACGCTTTCAGCCTCATGCTCTTCGCTCATGGCTGCTGTTACTTGAATTAAATCGCCAGTACCTAACTCGCTCCAAAGTTTCTTTTCAAATAACTTTGGATTATTTGAAATGACTTGGTTTGCAGCACGTAAAATGCGGACAGTAGAGCGATAGTTCTGCTCTAGCTTAATGACTTTAAGTTTGCTGAAGTCTGTAGTCAGTTGGCGCAGGTTCTCAACATCTGCGCCACGCCAGCCGTAAATGGCCTGGTCATCATCACCCACTGCGGTAAATTGGCCGCGTAAGCCGGTAAGCATTTTTACCAATTTATACTGGCAGGCGTTGGTATCTTGGTATTCGTCAATTAATAGATATTGTAGTTTGCGTTGCCATTTGTTGAGCGCTTCTTCGTGCTTTTCAAATAACTCAACAGGTAGTTTGATTAAATCATCAAAGTCCACCGCCTGATACGCTTTTAGGGTTTGCTGATAAATCTGGTAGACCCTAGCTGCGGCATGAGTCAGCTCTTCATCCGCCTGTGCTTTGGCTTGGTCGGGGTTAATAAACGCGTTTTTCCAGCTGGATATCTGCCATTGGGTTTTACGCAGTAGCTGTTTATCTGTGGTGGCTAGCACATCTGCCAAAATTTTAAAGCTATCTGATGAGTCTAAAATCGAGAACTGTGGTTTATAGCCAAGCAAGGTTGCCTCAGCCCGCAGCATTTGTAAGCCCAGCGAGTGAAAAGTGGCAATGGTTAAGCCTTTGATGTTGGTGCCTTGCATCAGCTTGCCAACACGTTCTTGCATCTCTAACGCAGCTTTGTTAGTGAACGTAATCGCTGCAATTTCTTTAGGTGCGTAACCGGCCTCATTAATCAGGTAACTGATTTTTTGCGTAATCACGCGTGTTTTGCCACTGCCCGCACCCGCAAGTACCAGGAGAGGGCCGTCTAAATACTTTACCGCCTCACGCTGAGGCGCATTCATCGAGTTTAACATTGCAGATTACTATTGTGCGGAGTTGGTTGAGTCGTCTGTTTCTGTGACTTGCTCTGAATTGCTTGCTGGGCTGACTTGCGAGTTTGCCATCATTTCCGCTCTAGAGCTTGGCGTTTCTAAACTTACACGGCCAATGGCACCGCTACGGTAATCAGTTAAAAAGGCAACTGCTGTTTTTTCCATATCCCATAAGCCATCATGGCGTTTGTACGACCTGCGCTTTGCAATTGCCTCTAATAAGTCAACGCCATCCATTTGTGTTACATCAAGTTTCATCGCGTCTAGTTTATAACGTGCATTTACCAGTGCAGGGTAGCTCTTTAATAGGTTGTTAGCTAAAAATGTAGCAACGTCTTCATCAATCACCGCATTTCTGCCAATGGCATGGCTGGCAGCTAGCATATAGCCATCTGACTCGTAAGCGATTCTAGGCCACATCATGCCAGGCGTATCGGTAATGCTCATGGTGTCGTCTAAATCAAAACGTTGCTGGTTTTTAGTCACCGCTGGCTCATCGCCCACTTTTGCCACGCGGCGATTGAGCAGGGCGTTCATCAAGGTAGATTTCCCTACGTTAGGGATGCCCATAATCAGCATGCGTAATGGTTTTAAATGAGTGCCACGGTGCGGTGTTATTTTTTTACAGATAGCGGGTATTTTTTTAGCATCGCCTGCTTTTTTACAGGAAAGCGCGACTGCTTTGGTATTAGGTTGTGCGTTAAAGTAGTTTAGCCAAGCTTGCGTAGCGGCTGGGTCTGCTAAGTCTGCCTTGTTTAAAATCTTAAGTTGGGGGCGCTGACGAAATAAACGCATTTCATCAATCATTGGGTTATGGCTGGCTGCTGGCACGCGCGCATCTAATACTTCAATAACCATGTCGGTAAACTCCATGGTCTCTTCAGCTTTTTTACGCGCTTGGGTCATGTGACCCGGGTACCATTGAATTGCCATGTATTTTATTCCCTTAATAATTCTGACTATGCTACCCACTGTTTGGCAGACATAAAAGTGTAGTGTCTAAAGCATGGTTTCTTTGGCTTTGTGCCTTGCTATGTTGAAGCGAAGTTTGCTTTAAACGAATTTCGTTATTTTAGCATTGACGGCTCCAATTCAAGTTTTTATCTGTAATTCTCCATAGAATATTTATACAAGTATCTGATTATTGCGCTTGTTCTATTTTTCTTGATTTAATTTTTTCACGCAATTCTTTACGTTGTTCTGGGCTCATGTTCTTGATACGGTTTTTAAATGCCTCTTTCTGCTCTGGAGACATGTTTTTCCAGCGTTCCCGTAACGCACTGCGTTGCTCCGGGGGGAGTTGTCTAAATCTTTGTATGTGCTCTTTCACCCTAGCTTTATCTTCCGGTGATAGATTTTTAAAGCGAGTGATATTTTCTTGGGCGCGTTCTCTTTGCTCAGGCGGCATATTCGCCCATTTCTCCGCACCTTTGCTCAGCCTTTCCTGCCGATGTGGTGGTAACTCATTCCAATGATCTTTGACTGCACTAAGGGTTTGCTGTTGCTGCTCACTGAGAGACTCCCAAGCTACGCCCTCCGCCATGGCTGAGTTTGCAAACACGCTGAAACCCAGTAATAGGGCGCACGTCATAACACGGTGCTGAAAATATAAAGTAATGTTCATTTTTTGTTGCCTCCTGCAGGTGTGGCTGACTCTGTATTTTGTTTGCTGCTGGTTTGGGTGCTATCTTTTTTTTGGTTTTTGCTTGGCTTGTTTTCTAGCTCGGCTAGTGCAGCTGCGAGCATGCTTTCGTCGTCCATCTCGCCCAGTAGTTCTATTACATCTAAAGGCGGGTTGGGAGCTGCCATAATCTGAGCTGAATAGCTAAAGTTGATAAGCGCCAATAAGGTGAGGGCCATTAATTTAAACGGCATTATTAATACCCTCAGTTGCCAATACTTCGTCTATCCAAACATAAAAATCGGGGTCAGTCGCAGTTTCTAAATCTTCTGCGTTGGTGAGCAGCTCTAACATAGTGATCTGCTCAGGTTGCTCATGACTAATGTTTTGTTGGGTTGCTATGCGCTGCAATGCATCATCCAGATTGTTCGGGTGGTACACGAACAGTATCGCGAGCAAAGCGCTAAACGCAAAACCGCTTGCAGGCCTCCATGCATTGAAATTTAGCCAAGTGCGAGCCTGCTGATTTTTGAGTGACTTTTCACGTATGGAAGCTAATGCCTGCTGCGTATCTTGATCTAAATCCATGACGCTAGCATCCAGGCTGGCTTTAATTTTGGACTCTAACTTTGTAGCTTCTTTCGTCAGCTCAGTGCTCATTGGTGATCCTCTAGCTTCTCGCGTAATTTCTCTAATGCGCGTGCATAATGTGTTTTTACACTGCTTGCAGAGCAGTGCATGATGGCAGCGGTTTCGTTAATATCCATACCTTCCCATATGCGCAGTAAAAACACTTGTTGCTGGCGTAGCGGGAGTGCGCTGAGCGCAGTATTTAAACTTGCCATGAACTGACTATCTTGCAACTTGGCGTCTGGCGAGTGGTTTGTCTCATCTGGATGCTGAGCCAATACGTCTTCAATCGCTTCGTCTTCGCCATCATTCCAGTTCAGCCAGCTTCTAAAGCGGTTACGTACTGATTGCCTGCGGTGCCAATCTAAAATGCGCGTATTCAGTATGCTGTAGAATAAAGCCTTCCATTCGGTAGCCTGATGATGGCTGTACTTTTGCACTAGCTTCATCATCGTGTCCTGTACTATTTCTAACGCATCGTCACGATTGCCAGTGGCGATTTGTGCCATGCGAAAAGCGCGACCCTCAACATCTGCAAGAAAATGATTCATGCTGATGTACTGTTCATTGAAATCGCGCTCCATAGGCATAGATGTCCGCTGTGTCTATTTACGTTTAGCGCGTCTATCTAAGCGATTATTGATGCGTTCACCCTGTCTATCCATGTGGTTGTTGATACGCTCGCCGCGGTTATCTAAATGCTGGTTAATTTGGTCGCCTTTGTTTTCCAGATGGTTAGCACGTTTTACATTACCATTTTCACGTGCTCTATCAGCTTTGGCATCGAGGTGGTTTTCAATTGCATCACCACGGTTATCAAGGCGTTGTTCAACGCGGTCACCCTTGTTATCTAAACGCTGTTCTATGCGATCACCTCGCTCATCCAAGCCTACTTTGCCATGTGTGATTTCGTCGGCCGTTGCAGTTGCTGAAGCAAGTATCGTGAGTAAAATAGTTGTGATTGAAATTATGTTTTTCATCATGATGTCCTTATCTCGGTTTGTTTGATTGCTGCCACCGGAACACAAATGTTATGTGTCCTTGGTATACAAAACGCAGTAGTGATTTGTTTGACGACAAGTCAGATAAAAATATTATTTTCCATTAAAATAGCAATATGCAAAATATTCCAGAAATAAAGCCTAATCAATCTATTGAGTTGCTTAAAGCGCTACATATACTCACACGTGATGGCAAACTTAACCAAGATAGCCGCCGTAAACTCAAGCAAGTGTATCACTTGGTTAATTTTATCGAACCATTATTCAATGATGTATTGGCGCATAATCCTAACCCAGTTTTGGTGGACCATGGCGCGGGTAAATCGTATCTTGGCTTTATCCTATATGATTTATTGCTGAAACAGCTAGCGGCAGGCGAGGTGGTGGGCATCGAAACGCGAGCGGAGCTGGTTGAAAAATCTAAGGACTTAGCACAGCAACTTAGCTTTACACGTATGCGTTTTGAGCACTTGACCGTGGAAGAGTCGACAACGTCAAATGTTATCCCTAGTAAAGTGGATATTGTGACGGCTTTGCATGCATGCAACACAGCAACGGACGATGCGATTCAATTTGCATTGAAAAAGCATGCCAAATATATGGTGTTAGTACCATGCTGTCAGGCCGAGGTAGCAGAAGTATTAAGACAGCATAAAAATGAAAGCTTTGGTAAAACCTCATTAAGTGAGATTTGGCGCCACCCGATTCACACGCGGGAGTTTGGCAGCCAAATTACCAACGTATTACGTTGCTTGCAGTTAGAGGCGTCCGGTTACAGTGTTACAGTGACCGAGCTTGTGGGCTGGGAGCACTCCATGAAAAACGAGTTAATCATCGCCAAATACACCGGCCAGCCGCGTAAAAATGCAAAAGAGCGGATTGGCAATATCTTGAGTGAACTGAATCTAGAAAGCATGAAGTCTAGATTTCTAGCGCAGTGATGAGGATCTAACGATGAAATACTTTATTTGCAGTTTATTGTTATTGGCTAGCTTTAACGGTTATGCGGCACAAGCTACTGTGCAAGACTTCAGTGGTGTATACAACTGCACTGGGGACGACGCGCACGAGGGAAAGTATGCCGGGGTGGTGACCATGGCATTAAAACCAGCGCACAGTAAAGGTAATTACGCGAGCTATGATTTTAAGCTAGAAGTGCCAGGTTATGGCAGCTATTTAGGCCATGCTGCGGCCAATGGTAACCACGTGGCCATGTACTTTGCGTTGCAAGATTAAACGACCAAAGACTATGGTACAGGTATTGCTGAAATGAAAAAGAATGCCAATGGGCAGTGGAGCTTTCATAAGTTTTACTTTGAGCCAGAGTTTAAAGGCGGCAATACCGGAGTAGAGGAGTGCACTATTCAATAGTCGTTGGGCAATCAAGTGTTAAGCAATTGAGAGTTAAACTTAATTTTTAGCGTCTAACTAGTACAGACGTCTATAATAATAGTTGTATTTGGGAGATTAGCTCAGTTGGTAGAGCAGCGGACTCTTAATCCGTTTGTCGCGAGTTCGAGCCTCGCATCTCCTACCAATTAAATCAAAGGCTTATGCCTAAGCGCAGACCTTTTGATTCTCTTGACGTGACATAAACGTGACCAAATTCACCACGTTAGCCACACGCCCAGATTCAATCCTAGACGCAGCGACGGTTAATTGCTCCGTTGCAAACTTAGCATAACGATCCACCATCGAGCGTGACTTCCATCCGCCTAAGTCTTTCAACTCATCGCATGAAGTGCCAGCCTGACGATGCCATGATGCCCATGTATGCCTGAGATCGTGAAACCTTAAATCAGACAATCCTGCTTTTTCGATTGCAGCATACCAAGCATGATTCGTTATTGCCGTTTTAATCGGTTGTTTTTGATAGGTGAAGCAGTATTGGGGATGGTTTCCCTGTACTGACAACAATACTTCAATCGCATCCGAATTTAGCGGTACACCTCGCGGTGTTCCATTTTTAGTCTTGTCCAGCCAAGCCGTTTTACGTTCTAAATCGACCCGATGCCATTCAAGACTGGTAATCTCCCTAGCACGGCAACCAGTCGCTAAAGCAAAGCGAATTAAAGAAGTTAAGTGAGGAGGGGAGGCCGAAATCAATCGATCGGCTTCCTCACGCGTCAACCATCGATCGCGCTCTACCTCACCCGACAACAAACGGATTTTTGGCATTGAGTCGATCCACTGCCATTCATCCCTTGCCATACGCAATATTGCACGTGTGACGGCTAAATGGCGGTTGATGGTTGCAACTGCATTTCCGCGCTTCATTTCACCTTGTATGATGTTCCAGATCACGTCACCATTAATCTGGTTTAAAGAAAAGTCGCCTAAATATTCATGTAACCGACGACAAATCCCTTGGTAACCCTTTACATCACGCAAAGTTGCTTTAACTGCTAAAAACCTGACAACAGCTTCTTGCCATGAACGCTGGGGCTTAATGCCAAAGTGAAGTTCCCGATAACTATCTAGCTTTAATTTAGCTAAAAATGCTTCGGCTTCACTTCTTTGTTCAGTCCCAGTGCTTTGGCGTAATCTCTTGCCGTTAGGGAGCGTTGTACTAATCCACCAGTAGCGCGAGTCTTGCCGCCGATAGATTCCTTCTTGGGGTTGGTGCATATTAAATCCTTTCCAACCCGCCCTCGCTCGCTGCGCTTATATTCCTCCAACCAAAGATCCAAGTCAACTTTGTCATAAACGGTACGGCGACCAAATTTCACCGCTGGAATATCTAGTTCAGCTAAAAGTGTCATTCCAATACCAAGATAAGAGGCAGCTTCATCTTTAGAAAGACAACGCACAGCAGGTAAGGGCAGGTTGTTATCTTTCATTGTTATTCACCGTCCGAATATCTTCTATATTCATCGCTGGTTAGCTGATCTTCAACAAGCTGCTTGTTTAGGATGGAATTAAATCGCTTTGCTTTAACTGCAACACGCTCTTCCAGATAATCCTCAAAACTTGCCCCTGCATTCATTGCACGATTGTTTAAGTGATCAGATAAGCCGCGATAATAAGCCTCTACCCCTTCAAGCAAATCGGTAATGCCTTCACGTGCCATAAATGAAGAGATTGCACTAAACCCATAATCAAATAGGCGTTGGTTAGAAGGTATCCGCTGCTCAGTAAAGTGACGCGATAGCTCACCACCTTGAGTAGCAAAATCAACAGAAGAAAAATAAGCCCATAACGGATGAATAGGCCATCGTGATCGATTAGTATCACCAGCGCTAGGGATTGTGAGTTTTAGCCAGTCGGTTGTGGCATAACTCCAAAGTCCGTTTAAATTATCCAAAGTAACATTCAGGGCTTGCACATCAAATTGCACAAGTACATCACGCTTAATCTCAAACTCCAGACGCCATACTGGATTGTTTTTATTCCAGCCAGCTTCAACCCACAAAGGGATCAAATAGCCTTTATTACTTGTAATAATCTCTAGTGTCTTGTTATACAGCCGCGCAGACATACCGCTACCCATCCCGATAGACCACCCTGAGAACTCACCTTTAATCGCGTACTGATGGATTTTCTCAGATCGTGTGACCCAATCATCACGATGCCATGAATCCATATCTTCATTCGATGCGAAGTCCAGAAACAGATCAATACGGCTGGTTTTAGGTATGGACTCAAGGACACCCATCACATCTAGAACAGAAGTTAAATCATTAACCACATCATCAATAGACTTATGGGTTAAATACTCGCTGGAGATCTTAACGTAAGCCATAGGCATTGACTTTGCACGTTGGCGGGATAGTTGAATGCGAAAACAGTTATCTTCAAGAATGTAAGGAAACATGCCAGTTCCTTTATCCTTTACTTCAAAGATGTGATTGTTGACTGGGAATTGAGCTTGAGCCTGATCGGTAAGCTGGTCTGATTGTGCTAACTTTTTAAGGCGATCCAGTTTGTTTTCTTGATCCGTATGCAGGCTTCCCGCAAAAGATAGATAAAGACTATCAATACCCCATCTTAAGGGCTGAAAGTATTCATGATTGTATTTATTAGATACTCTGTTAGTAAGCGCCGTATCTAATCCAAGTTCATCGCTTGATCCGTCCGCCGCTGCGCGTGCGGGCGTGTCAGGCGAAGATCCTTGGATTTCCTCGTTAAAACTAACTGAGCTATTACCAGACTCTGACTGGTGATTCGGTTGCATATAAATTCCTTATCCATCGGCAGCCATGCAATTGCTTGCTGCAACGGATATGAACTTTATGCATGATGAAGTGCTTATGCAGCCATCTCATTTTAGGATTTGAAATGGTTCTTTGTTTTCTTATACTTACGAATTAGTTCGCTAACATTATGTTGCGCGTCACCTGTGTTTTTATAAATGCCAAGCGTTAAAACTAACTCATTAATTTGGCTATCAAGTAGATCTGGTGTTTCACTTTCACTCAAGATCTGCATTAACAATCTAAAATCATTTAAATATTTCGCTTGAGAGCCTGTTTTACCACTTAAGGCTAATTGGAGTTCGTGAATGAATTCTCGATCATCTAGAAGAATTGCTCTACAAAGTCGATCTTGAGTAGTGTCACAAGTAATAACATTAGGATCGATGCGAATAGCCTTGAACAACCACTCCTCAGAACCAGCAACTCTAGCTTTAACATCAGCAATAATGTCATTGATATATCGGCCGTAAATCACAACACACTCGAGTGAGCATGCTAAAGCCTCTAGAAGCGCTAATATTGGTTGAGGGTTCTCTGGTACAGGTGAGGGATCACTTTTAGCTTTCATGTCATCGAGGAAAGCTTGCTGAGGATCGTCTGTAGTAGTAAGTGCAACAAGATGTTCGCCTACATCACACTCAATGGCGAGTTTGGCAAGATGCTCAGCTATGGGTAGCTCATAAGCCCAAGACCATTTAAAAGGCTCAGCCATCTTTTCATTTAGCTTGTGTGGGTTATTCCGAAGGCCTGCAAGATACTTAGAGCGATCTTCCAGAACTTGTGGGAGAACGTTAATAAGCTCGTATACTTGCTCTGCGGTGAACTTACCGAATTCTTTTTGCATGATTCTTTGTTATTAAGATAATGGGTATTGAGTGAGAGTCCGATTTTATCTAACACAAGCAACATAACTTAAGTGATATGACCAGCTTGCTGTACAAGAATGGGGTATTTTGAAATGGAGGGAGATGTTAACCCTAGGTTTATTTCGCTGTTTATTGGGTGCATTATGAATTCCTCATGCGCATTTAGGCTTCTATTATAAAACTGACTCACTTCCTTCATCGGGCTAGCTGCAATCTCCCTATAAAAACTAATAATAGAATTGAAATCAACTGGATTTGGGTTTCTGTTGCTATAGTAGTCTGTCGACTCCTTAATCAGGCATATAAGACTAAAATTTTTAAAGTTATCAAAATTAAATAGATAAAGGTTTTTGTTTTTAAACATATACATAAGAACAAAAATTAAATACGGATAGTGTATTTTTTCATAAGAGGTTGTGAGTAATATAGACTTTAACTGGGTGCATATTTGATCCATATCTCGTAAGCCAAGACCAAAAGCCGTTGACACTTTTTCAAATAGGAATACATCCATACGATCAGTGTTATTCAGTTTAGCGTCAAAAGGAATAATAAATTTGTCTGAATTAATTCGATGATCAACAAAAAGCTGCTCTATATATTTAGATCGATCGGGTATGTTTAACGTATATTCTTGGGTAAAAAACCGCCTTAAATAATTAAGTGAATCAAAAGAGGATCCGTACACTGCATTTATTGAATTAGCTAGCTCATTTTTATTGGTAGCAACAATAAAAAAAACGCCGCTGGAATTAAAGATGTGTTTTATATTTTCTAGCAATTCAATCGCATATGTAGGTCGGCATCGGTCAAGTTCATCTACCAGAATATACATAGGTAATGAGTATTTTCCCGTTGCTTGCAATGATTTAGTTATTGCTTCTAGATTTTCTCTGAAAGTATCTATCAGTAGTTTTACCTGCTGGTGCTCATCTAATGATTTTTGAACAATTTTATCTAATAGAATTTCACTCTTATCACCTAACGGTTTGGCAATATCATCAGAATCTATATCTAAACCGCTAGCCAGTTTATCTTTAAATTCCTCAACTCCAAATCCTGAGATCTTTTTCACTAGTACATTCATTCCAATCCCAGCAATAACAGCTAATAATTTCTTACTGTTTGACAGGAAGTTACCTACTAGCTCTTCGCCTCTAGGGATGTCAGCTTGGTAACCTTTTAAAGACTGTTCTATTTCAGAGATAAAGCCTAGGAGTGGATTTTTTGAGTAGTCGTTTTTCCAAGCATCAAAATATAAAACTGGGTGATGGCTTTTGCTCAAGTCAGCCTTTAAATTCGCTAAAAAGAAAGTTTTTCCATACCCCCATGGTGCATTCAAGTTCAGAACAAAAGAGCCCTCATATTCGTCCTTACTACCTTCTGCATATAAAGCATTCAAGTAACTTCTTATGTAATCGGCTTCCTTTTTACGATCAAGCTTATCGGCAGGCCATACTGTGGTGTCTTGGTTCATTTATTGTGCCTTATTCTTTTTTTTAACATAGCAGGGGATAGGTAGATGGGTTCTGCATAGATTAGTAAATATTAATTAATGTCAAAACTAAACTGAATATTAGTAAATGAGAGGTGCAGGATATATAGCAGAATTTGATGTCTAAACAATACAAATGCTTACACAAAGAGAGTAGCCTATTTATAAGAACGGTTTTAAGTTGCTACTATATCCGTGTTTAATACCTGAAGAAAAAAAGCCACCGCATTCTGATTGTTTCTTGCACCCGTTGCACTCGATAGCATATTCATTTTTCCAATCAGATATTGATTTGCGATAGAACGGTAATACATCTTTATTGACTAGGCAAAGTTGATGGTTGTAAACAGATGTCGTAATACCGTATGTATTTAAAAGCTTCACAGCTTCACTTAGTGTGTCTTTGTAATCGTATGGGTCAATCCAAAGAGTTTCCAAGTTGGCTCGCGTGAATCCCATCATTTCTAACCCCATTAGCGCTACATGGTCTACAAATAAAAGATTTCGTCCAATGAATTCACATAGTTCAACCAGTCCATCAATTGATTGCTTATGAATTACAACCCTAATTTCAACTTTTTGATTAAATCGTTTTAAATTTAATATTCCTCTTATAGTCTCATCAAATGCTCCTTTAGCCTGCACTATGTAATCGTGTTTCGCTGGGTCTGACGAGTAAATTGGAATCCCAACCATCATGTCAAAGTGACTAATTTCAGCATATTGTTTAGCATAATGAATATCTTTAAAAGTTCTACCGTTTGATAGTATGTGTATGCCAGTGTTAGGAAGTTGGCTTTGCGTATGTCTTAACAGCTCAAGAAAGCGTTGCCCAAATAGTGTTGGCTCACCCCCAGTAAAGCCGATTTCTTTAGTCCACTTAGGCAATAAAGTGATTAGCTCAAAAGTTTCTTCAATTATGTATGAGTCATCTATGACTTTAGGTGGTTGGGAGCACATGAGGCAATAATGATTGCATTGCTCTGTAATTAAAAAGCTATTATTTGATGCTTTTGCTCTGAATAAGACCCTAGCATTGTTCTTTGTTGAAGAAATTCTAATAACATCGTCATGCCCTAAGTAACTAAAGTCATCAGTTAGGACTGTGTAAGTTGAATTACTTGGTGTTTTGTTTGTTAAGCTTGATGTTGAATCAAAAAATATATAGTGGGAAAAGCCTTCTGGTATATCTTCTGACTGAATGAGAAATGCTTTTTGCTTTCTCAAAACCAATGGTAAATTTGGATTGGTAGATACCGAATACAGCTTCGAGTTCGGACTGTTATCATTTTGAATCTCAATAACTTTTCCACCGAGCTTTAGCATTTGTTAGCCCAATCGATAAAAAGTGATTTTCTTTCTGAGTCATCTTCCATTATGTTGATTAAATGCTTGAACGTTGTCATGTTTCTTTTACAGAACTCGGATTCAGGTTTCCTCGCTAAGAAGTCTTTATGAATCGCATGATGGTAGACAGGTTCGGCACCACAATAGATTTCAAACGCACATTCAGAGCACATTGGAGCACTTAATGTAAAAGACTCGTCTAATGCATCTAACAATTTGTCAGATAAAATGATTTCTTCATAAGTATTAGTTAGAACGTTACCAAGTAAAAAAGTGGAGTCGCCCATTTCTGCAAGCATTCGACTTTCATCGGATGCATAGACGTTTCCATCGTAATTAAAGACAATTGCAGCTATGCCAATCCCCGCAGGATTCATTAAATCGACATAGCCAGGATCAGAAGAGGTCATCATCTTTTTAAGAACTAGGGCAGAGTAGTATTCAGAAAATTCAATCCCATTTTTATTAAGCTGGATAATATAGTCTAAGCCCTCTTTATAGAATTCTAGCCAACGCTCAGTGTTGTAAGACATGAATTTTCTTGTCTTAATTGCAAAGCCGTAAGGAGACAATGGTCTTAAAAATATTCCTTTAAAGCCCAGTTTGAGATACTCGTCGATAATGTCTTTAACTCTAGGTAAACTTTTATCTGTTGTAGTCATTAAAGCTGAAACTTGGTTGTAACCAAGAATAGCTCTTGTTTTTTGTAACCCATCTATAAAACGTTGATAGCTATCTTTATTGGGCCTTGGACGATTTGCATTGTGCAAGTCTTCTGGACCATCCAAAGAGGTGGAAATTACTATATTGTGTTCTTTGCAAAACACCAAAATTTCTTCTGTTATTAAAGATAGAGTGGTGGCAATTACAAAAGCTAGATTTCGTTGATGAACGGCATTAAGTTTTTTTGCGGTTGTAACTACATACTTAATCATTTCAAAATTTAATAGAGGTTCACCACCCTGAAACTCAATTTTTATTGCAGGTGAAGGTGACCTAAATACCATTGCCAATGATTTGTCTGCCATTTCAGTAGTCATGTCAAAGCTGGCTTTGTCCTCAGATTGCCGAGATACCTGACAATATGGGCAACTATGGTCGCATCTCAGAGTAACAACAAATATGTGTAGATTTGTGAAGTTAGCTAGTCTTGCGAATCTTGTGCGTAACTTTAATGCTAATAACTCGATCGGATAAGCTTCGTCAGGCTCTCTTATAAATTGTTTTGAGCGAAGTTTAGAATATAGGTTGTTAGTTGGAGATAGTTCATGATTAACAATATCTTGAAGCGACTTACTATCTATCGTCAGATATTCTCCAACTAAATTAGTAATTACATAACGGTCGTCTGATACTTTGTCGAAATTGAATGGCAGTAACTCATAGGTTCCTGATTCATTATTGTAAAATTGTATTGGTTGAAATTTACTCAACTTTTTGCAGGCCAGTGCTTGAGAATGCCACACTCAGGATAAGGTTGCGGATATCGTCAGTTTCAACTCTAATTTTTTCGCGAAGATGCTGGTCAAGCACCTCTTTTTTGAAATCATGTACTTTAGCGTTAAAGGCTTCTAGTGTCATATTGCCAGTAGACTCGATTTCACACTGAATTTGATTTTCAGTTAACGAAAAATTACATGCAAAATAACTAATGAAACGATAAGCTGCTTTCTGTAGTGTCAATACAGAGTAGATTCGCTCGTCAAAAATTACTACTAGATTATGCAACTAGTAACCCGATGAATGTGAACGATGTGAGCTGTGTGAACTATGTGACGAGTGTGAAGAGTGGTACGCGTACATTAAGCCTTGATCATTTTTTTGTAGGATAAAAGATAAAGCGTTTTTATCTTCAAAATTAAGGATATTTGGCGAACTTTTGGTGAGGTTTGGTTCAGTTACTGTATTCTTTGCCAGCAAAGGGTCTTTGTTTTCATTGACTGATGCTAACGCACTTTTTGAACCTAAAGCACTGGCTAGAACAGCTAATGGAACTAAAAATTTACGATTTTTCATAGTCGATCTCCCTTATTGCTATTGAACGTTGTGCCAATCTAACTATTTATATATATCATGTCAATAGTGTGTGAGAAATGTGCAGTGTCGGCCTATGCTTATGCGGTAGTAAATTCAAAAATACGTGACCGTTAAAATAAACCTTGGGCGAGTGCAAGCGATTGTTGGCGGGTTAATTTATATATATATCAATTGGTTATAACAACTCTTAATCCGTTTGTCGCGAGTTCGAGCCTCGCATCTCCTACCAATTAAATCAAAGGTTTGTGCTTATGTGCATGCCTTTTGACTTTTTGGATATGGTATAAACGTGTCCAAATTCACCTCGTTAGTCAGGTATCCAGACTCAACTCTAGCCTATGAGCGGCTAATTATTGCTCCGCTGTAAGTTTTAGTATGAGAGTTTCTGTTGAGCATGACTCGCATCTGCTTAACTCAATAGATTCATAAAAAGTGCGGCACGAATTGAGTTACTGATGAACTGGTCGGTGGGTGAGAAGTTACGCACAGACAACTCAGCTATCCTTCAATTAAATCTATGTTGTTTGTTAGGGCTGTGTTAAGTATGCCGTGTGCATCTGCTTTAATTTGTTTTCAAAAGAGTCCACAGGCAGAGGTTGGCTAAACAAGTAGCCCTGGCACAAATTGCATTTATTCTGCTCTAGAAATTTACGTTGAATTTCTGACTCTACGCCTTCTGCAATAACTTCAATGCCAAGATTGTTAGCCATGCCAATAATGGTTTGCACGACTACGGCATCTCTATTATTCATACACATATTGCGTATAAAAGACTGGTCGATTTTTAGCTGATCCAACGGAAGTTTGGTTAAGTAAGACAGTGATGAAAACCCAGTGCCAAAGTCATCCATCGAGAAAAGTACGCCATAAGATTTGAGTGCCTGCATCTTCATAATGGCTTCTTCTACATTGTCCAATACTAGACTTTCCGTGAGTTCTAGCTTGAGATTGCCTGGTTTAATTTGATGGCGACTTAGCATTTCAACCACACGCTCGACAAAACTTGGGTCGTGGAATTGGCATGCGCTCACGTTTACAGCCACTTGCAAATCTCTGGTCATAGGGTCGCTTTCCCAGCGCTTAATTTGGGCGCATGCTGTTTCCATTACCCAGTGACCGATTGGAATAATGAGCCCTGTTTCTTCAGTGAGTGGGATAAACTGTAACGGAGGTACCAGCCCTTTTTGAGGGTGTTGCCAACGAATAAGTGCCTCCGCACCATGCACATTGCCAGAGTGGTCAATTTGCATCTGATAATAGAGCCTGAACTGATTCCTCTTGATTGCTAGCCGTAAGTCGCTCTCTAGTGCGGCGCGAGCTTCTAAGGCCGCCTGCATGGTGGGGTCGTAAAAGCGTTGTGTGTTGCGTCCCGCGTTTTTTGCCTGATACATGGCGATGTCGGCTCTTTTTAGCAACTCATCTACCGTAAACTCTTGGTTGCGAAACAGGCAAACGCCAACACTGGTCGAGCTGTGATATAGATAGCTATCTAGGTAATAGGGCAGGTTAATAGTAGAGATTATTTTGGCGCAAACTGTCTCCGCTTGAACTGCGGCTTGGGATGAATCCTCGCTGAGGTCTTGCAGTATCACTACAAACTCATCACCACCTAATCTTGCCAAGGTGTCGCCTTCACGCATGCAGGTTTGCAGTCGCTTAGCAACCTCAACCAGTAATAAGTCGCCAACACTATGGCCTTTGGTATCGTTTAGTGTTTTAAAATGGTCTAAGTCAATAAAGAGCAAGGCGCCATGGTTATGGTGCCTGGCGCTCATTGCTAACGTGTGCTGTAGACGATCAATCAGCAGCAGTCTATTGGGCAGGTTCGTTAATAAATCATAATAGGCTAAATGTTGAATCTTATCTTCAGCTTCTTTTCTTCTGGCAATGTCTTGCTGCAAAATTTGATTAGCTTCTTCTAGTTGCAGCGTTTTCTCTTCTAGCTTACGAATCAGTATAACGCTGTAATCTTTTAGCGTATAGCTCTGGTCGCTATTCGCTGTGCTGGAGATGTCAGGCGTGGCCACTACGCCTTTGGTTTGAACCTCAATAAATCGCGCAATAAAATCTTCAGGCTCACAAGGCTTAAGAATAAAAGCATCCGCCCCAAGACTGAGCGCTAGCTTTTCATCTTCAGGCTCTGTGTATGTTGCGGTGTAAACGATAAACGGGATTTTTTTGAGCTTAGAGTCACTCTTCCAGTGGCGTAGCAGAGTGTAGCCATCCATAACCGGCATAAGTAAATCTGAGACAATAATCTGAGGTGGGTTCTGACGTGCTTTGACGAGTGCTTCAGCACCGTGGCGTGCCAGCTCAACAACGTACCCATTACCCGTTAGCAGTGCCTGTAGGTAATAAAGGTTCTCCTCCTTGTCGTCAACAATCAAAATATGCGTCATAAACTTCCTTGGACAACTCATCAAACGGTTAGATAAAGGGAAATCTCAGCTACAAAAGTTTCAGGGTTGATTGGTTTTTCAATATACCCATTACAGCCGGCGGCTAAGCATTTTTCACGGTCGCCAACCATAGCGTATGATGTGACAGCAATAATGGGAACTTGGTTTAATGATTCTATTTTTCGCAAAGCACTAGCAACAGCGTACCCATCCATCATTGGTAGTTGTATATCCAGCAGTATCAAGTCAGGTAATATTTTTTTTGTTAAATCAATGCCAGTTGCACCGTCAGCAGCGGTCACTACATTCATGCCATGCGTTTCTAAAAGAAAAGTGGTCAGGTAGCTATTCTGTTCATTATCTTCAATGAGTAGGATGGTTTTTTTCATGATTTGATCGCACCCCCCATTGGCAATAAAACAGTAAATTTGCTACCTACTGACCACTCACTCACAGCGGAGATTTGCCCCCCCATGAGCTCTAGCAGGCGCCTGCAGATGGCAAGCCCTAAACCAGTACCTTCGTGCAGGCGCGAAAGTCCACTGTCTATTTGGTGAAACGGCTGGAATAGCAAATCCAGATCGTCAGGCTTAATGCCTATGCCTGTATCAATGACACTTAGCTTTAAAAATGGAGCAGGGGCAGCGTCTGATGAGTCTTTGATGTCACTGACTAACTCCGCCTTAATGGTGATGCTGCCTTTTTCTGTGAATTTTGCAGCGTTGTTAACTAAATTGATTAGTATCTGTTCAAGTCGTCTGCGGTCGCTCACAATTTCACCTAGCTCATTACTAATTGAAGTACGAAGGAGTAAACCTTTCTTTTCTATCATTGGTGTTAGTGAGTTAACTACTCGTTCAATCAGTGCCACCAGATCAAAGGCTTCGGTACTCACCTCTAATTGACCAGCTTCAATTTTAGAAATATCTAGCACATCATTAATTAACTCAAGTAGATGTCTGGCACTACCTCTCACCATGCCTAGCTGCTTAGTTTGTTCAACATTTAATGGGCCAGCCATGCCTTGTAAAATAATACCGGTAAACCCGATAATTGAATTCAATGGTGTTCTTAGCTCATGCGACATCGTTGCTAAAAACGCTGATTTGATTTTATCTGCTGCTTCTGCTCGAACCAACGCAGTTTGTAATTCCTCTGTGCGTTCTTTAACGCGTTTTTCTAGGCTGGCATTCAGCTCGCGAATCTCTTGTTCGGCGAGCAGTCTCTCGGTAATGTCATTACCAATGCTAAGTATTTCCACCACTTGGCCTTCTGCATCCAGCACCACCTTATTTGTCCAGGAAACCCACACGCTTTCACCGTTGCTGCGTATGTTTTCGTTGATGTTCTGTTCAAATACTTTTGTATCTAAGCAGATCTGTTGCATCAAGTCTTGTAGATCACGCCCGGCGCTATCCGTATTAGGCACTATCGTCCCAATCACATGCTTACCGATGATTTCATCAAAACTATATCCAAAAAAATTCAGGCCAAACGAATTAAGGAAAGTGATATAGCCTTGCGCGTTCCAGCGCAAGATGATGCTGTTTGCTGACTCTACCAGCTCACCATATTTTTGCTCACTAGCATTGAGCCTTGACTCTGCATTTTTACGCTCACTAATGTCTATGCCCATGCCAACAAGACAGTCAGAACCCTTAAATGTAACGTTCCTACCTGTAAATAAATAAGGTGTTTTTTTACCGTCTTTTGATAATAGCGAAGCTTCTACAAATGCCTGTCCCTGGGTAAATACTTCAGATATTTTATGGGCAACGAGAGATTTTTCTTCAGGTGCAAAAAAATCTAGCGGATGCATTTTGGTGATTTCTTTATTGGAGTAGCCAGACACAGTCTGAAAGTTGTGGTTCCATCGTAAGAATCTACCTTCGTGATTGTAGAAGTAGAGGATGCCAGGCATGCTTTCAATCATCATGTCTGAAAATAATGATTCATTTTTAGCATTAAGCTCTGCTTCTTTACGCCTTTCCTCACGTGCTAAGTTTTCTAAAGAAAAAGAAATGTTGCCGGCAGCCTCTGCCAATAATGCAATTTCTTTATCGTGAAAGAACATGCTTTGATTGGTGTAAACGCTTAGGATGCCACTTACTTTGTCATTTGCTTGAATCGGAAATGCGGCAGAAGCACGAAAGCCTAAACGCACTAAATCTTCACACCAAATCTGCGTTGCCGGATCCTCAAGCATATTATTGCAAATATAGGGTTCATCGGAGCTAAAGGCTAAGTTAATTGGCCTTTTAACTGCACGTTTATGGTCTGCATAAATTTTGATGTTATTAAAGTAATCGCAATGTTCACCCCAAGATGCTACCGGAGTAAGTTGATGAGTTTTGCTATCATGCCAGCCAATCCATGCCATGTGAAAACCGCCTTCATCCACCAGCGTTTGGCATACTCTTTTAAATAACTCTTCTCTGGTGGGTAGCCAAATGATCGCCTGATTGATTTTAGTGAGAGCAGCATAAAGCCGGGATAGTTGAGATATTTCCCGTTGCTGCTCTTTTAGCACCGTAATATCTCGAATCAAACCGAGCAGGTTGCCATCTGGCATGGTGGTTGCCATGATTTCAGCACTGAAAACGGAACCATCTTTACGTCTTAGTAGCCATTCTCGCATGTAGTCTGATTGTGTTTGAATGGTATCCAGTGCGGACTGGATATGAGGAACTTCACTTTGTACTACGATATCTGTGGCATGCAGACCAATCAGTTCATCCCGGGTGTAGCCTAACATGTTACAGATGCTTGGGTTCGCATCCAGATAATAACTTTGGGCATCAGCAATAAGAATGCCGTCGGGCGCATATTCAAAGAGTGCCCGATAGCTCGCTTCACCAATCTGATGCGCTGATTGGCTACTGATTTCTCCGGTTGGTTCATTCTTAACACTATGTTTTGTCAAGATATTTCACTCTTTAGAGTTTTTTGTTTTTCAATTTTATAATCATCAAGAAAATAAAACCGTGCATGAGTAATAATCTACACGTAATTTTATTTAAGTGGAATAAGAAAACAGCATATATGCTTAATTATTATTAAGTTTTTTTCATACAGAAATGAATGTGAGTTGATTTAATCTGCATTAAACAAGCAGTGAACCATAAGAAATGGCGACACTCGAATAGTTAAATACAAACAACTTAAATATAAACAAGTAAACTTACTGCCAGACTTTAATTAAACTAATCCATAATGATCTGATGGTGCAAATGAATAATTGAGCGTAGCCTACATATACATTTTGCACATGTTTGGTGCGTTATGTATACTGTAATAGGTTGAATATTTTGATATTTTGTACGTTCTAACGTAATTTAGGCTGTTGTAGCTGCAGGTTTTCGTGCTTTCAGAAAGGGAGTCTCTATTCTAAATTACCGAAAACAGATTCTACTGCCACCGATTGTTGCATCAATCATACTGTTGATTGCAATGTCATGGGTCTTTTTTAGTGCGCAGAGCTTGTTAGTGTTAAGTGACCGCAAAGTTAAAGTTGCAGACACACGCTACGAAGTAGTCAAACTCATGAATACAATTGTGAATGCTGAAACCGGATTGCGAGGTTACCTCCTTACCGGTAGCGTGCAATTTCTCGAGCCGTACAATCGTGCAGCTAAAGATACGGCCTTGATATTCTCTCAAATCAAAAGCCGTGAAAAAAACTTTGCCGAATTCCCGCCAATCCTAATCACGCTCGATAAACTGATTAAGGAAAAATTCAGCGCTATCGAGTCTACGCTCCAAGTTCAACTCACAGCAGGGTCATACTCTCCTCATTTAAAATTTTCGACAGGTGCAAGCAATGTGCTTACTGATGAAATTGCCAACGAGGTGAATAAGCTTGATAAGATTTTGCGCGATGAAAATGATCGCATAGAAGTAACGCTGTCTTTAACCATTAATCGTTTGAAATTAGCTTCGCTAGTGGTTGTGTTCTTAATTATCAGCATACTGCTGGTTAATTATAAAAGGACTATCTCGCTGTTTGAGCATGCATCGTCTAGCCAGGAGTTGGCTGAGGAATTTGGTTATCTTGCCATGCATGATGCATTAACTCATTTGCCGAATAGAAGAAATTTTGAGCAATATCTCAAAAAATCTATTTCACAGACAGGGCGCAGTAAGCAAAAAATTGGTTTGTTATATATGGATCTTGATGGGTTTAAATTAATTAATGATCAATATGGGCATGATGCAGGTGATGATGCGTTGATTGGGGCTGTGGTCAAGATTAGTCACGTGTTGCGTGATTCTGATTTTATTGCACGGGTGGGCGGGGATGAGTTTGCGCTAGTGGCACATAACTTTAATGATGCGGATGAATTGTTAATTCTTGCTAATCGTATTATTAATGCACTCAAAGAACCGGTAATTTCAATAGCTGGCAATGATATTTTTATGGGGGTCAGCATAGGTGTTGCGATTTACCCTGACCAAGTTAAAAGTATTAAATCTTTAATTTCTGCCGCAGATGAGGCGATGTATAAAGCAAAATCAACAGGCAAAAACCAGGCAGTTCTCCATTAGTAACAGGCTTTTTTAAAACGCGACGCTTTTTTCTTTGTTAATCTCAAATTGTTGTTGGCTTTTACGCACTAATTGATAGCGTTATTTAGCATATCTTTAATCATGCTATTCCTTTTATGCCATGGGTTAGTTGGTATGAATTCTTACGACATTTCCAGTGTTTTATAATTTTATTTATCATTAATATTCATTATGTTAATAAATTTTATTAAAGTTAAATGCTAATATAATTTTAGTGATTTTTTATTACTTTGTTTAGCGGCCTTGATGCAGACTCATGAGGATTCATGTAACCTTGCGGAGCAGCGGTTTATTTAACGATTACAATCCAACTGATGCTGATACTGCATGGCAAATACCATGAACGTAGATGGATTCACATTTATTATAAAAAACGATTACTTCATATGGGCACTTCTAACTTTCTGATTCAAACGATGATTTATTTATCATCAGCCATACTGCTCGTGCCAATTTTTAAAAGATTAGGCTTGGGTTCTGTGCTGGGTTATTTAATCGCCGGTATTTTAATTGGGCCTTACGCTTTAAAGCTAATTCCTGATCCTGAGCATGTGCTGCATTTTGCTGAATTTGGTGTCGTGCTTATGCTGTTTCTGATTGGGCTGGAGCTAGAGTCTCAAAAGGTTTGGGAGCTGCGTAAGATATTATTCGGGCTAGGTGGGCTGCAAGTCGTTGGCACAATAGGTCTGGTCGCAATCGTTGCGCATATGATGCATTTTTCATGGCCTGTGGCTATCGTGATTGGTATGGGTGTGGCGATGTCATCTACTGCAATTGGGCTCACTGCACTGGCAGAGAAAAAACAGTTAAGCACTCCTGGCGGGCAGGCATCATTTGCAACATTATTATTCCAGGATTTGTCAGTCATTCCACTGTTTATGGTGCTTGCGTTTATTGCACCTGACAGTGGCCAATCTGGTTTTGATGTTTGGGCAGTGGCGAAAGCATTGGCTGTAATTGCCGCCATTATTATCGCTAGCAGAACCTTACTGCGGCCCATAATGCGCATAGTAGCGCAGACGGAAATTCGCGAGATTTTTGTAGCTTTCTCATTGCTCTTGGTGATTGGTGTATCACTAGCTATGCAGTCTGTGGGCTTATCTATGGCGCTAGGTACCTTCTTGGCGGGTGTACTGTTAGCAGATTCTGAGTACCGTTATGAGCTTAGGCTGGATATTGAACCGGTAAAAGGTTTGCTGCTAGGTTTGTTTTTTATTGCAGTTGGTATGTCTGTGGATTTATCGTTATTGGCAAACTCGCCATTGATGATACTTGGATTGGCTTTGCTAGTTGTAGTGGTAAAGATGGCTATATTGTTAGGCCTAGCGTATGTATTTAAATACTCGTTGAGAGATGGCTTGTTATATGGTGCTGCGCTCTCGCAAATTGGTGAGTTTGCGTTTGTGATATTTGGCATCGCCTTCACGCAAAACACTATTCCACGTGAGATTTACAATGTGCTGAATGCGATAGTCGCCGTATCCATGCTCATTACCCCCATCTTGTTATTGCTATATGATCGATTTTTAACACTGCAATGTGGCGAGCGCCCTAAAGATAGTATTGAGGAAAATAACACTGTAATCATTGCTGGGTTTGGTCGGTTTGGACAAATCGTTGGTAGGGTGTTGCTTGCAAAGGGAATTGCGGCGACCTTAATTGATAATGACCCGAATCAGGTTGACCTGATGCGTAAGTTTAAATGGCGCTGTTATTATGGCGATGCCTCCAGATTAGATTTGCTAGAGGAGGCGGGGATTGCTACCGCGAAGTTATTGGTGATTTCGGTGAATGACCCCGTGGCTGCAGTGCAAATTGGTAAGTTAGTCAAAGAGCGGTGGCCTAACCTTGCAGTCGTTACAAGAGCGCGTAGCAGAACCGATGCTTTTGATCTGCTTGATATCGGGCTTGATCCTATACGCGAGACTTTTTATTCATCATTAGTCGCTGCCAAGCAAGCTTTGTTAGCCCTGGGGGAAACGCCAGCCTCTGCTACAAAAATTATTAAACACTTTGAACGCCATGACACAGAGCAGCTTGAGGCTGCCCGCAACGTAAAGCACGATATGAATGCACTGCTGAGCATGTCAGAAAAAGGGCGCCAGGATCTTAAAGATTTACTCGCGCTAGAGATGGACGAGGCAGGAAAGCCTACTGCTAGTTAATTTATGCTAAATCACATCCCAAGAAGCGGGTAGGGCGGAAGTTAGGTGGTTGATGAAAGTTTTAACTTTTAACGTCATGGCGTGATGGTCACGAAAACAGGCGTAAAACTCCAGCGGTTCATTATCTGCATGCATGATGGAAGGGTTGCTTGTGTCTTGCTGAAACAATGAGATTAACTTTCCACTTTTAATCAGTGGATTAGCTATAAATGCAGCTAGTCTTGCAATGCCTGCGCCGGCAATGGCTAGTTCAGCCAGTGAGTTGATGTCGTTACTGATAATCGAAGGTTTAAGTTCAGGCTCAAAGCGTAGTTCGTCGCGCAGAAACCCCCAGTTTAGTAACCGCCCGCTGGTGGGCATACGAAACATCAGGCAGTCGTGTCGCTGCAAGTCCTCGGGCGTATGTGGCTCCCCTTTAAGAGCAATATAAGCAGGCGATGCGCAAAACAATACAGGAACGACGGCAATCCTTTTTGCAACCAAGCCAAGCTCTAATTGCTGTTTGAATCGGATGCTGATATCAATATCTTCTTTGACGTGATCAATATTCTGGTCTGTAAGAAGCAACTCTATCGATAGTTTTGGATACATGGCTGTAAATGATGGAATGATGGCCGAGAGTACATGTCGACCAAACGCCGCTGACGTTGCTATTCTCAGCCGCCCTTGAGGCTCACCTTGAAGCTCTGTCACTAAAGATTGTGCGTTCTCAATATCATTGATGACATGGCGCACTTTTTCATAATAAATCGCACCGACTTCCGTTAAAGCTAAACTGCGCGTTGTTCGTGTCAGCAAACGTGCGTTCAGTGACGCTTCAAGCCTAATAATATTTTGACTGGCTGCCGCTGGGGTAATGCCTTGCATACGCGCAGCAGCTGCAATACTCCCGCCTTCTATTGCTTTAACAAAGCTTTCTATGCTTCTTAGTGTATCCATATTGCTATCGATTTTTAGTGTTATTCGATAGTTTATATTTAAACTGAGGATAGTGTTAGTGCTCTATGCACGAGTTAAGTTAGGGATTAAAGTTGCATCCTAATCTTTATCTTCAAGGACTATGATGAAAATTCCTCACCGATATACCGGTTACGTGTTTGCATTTTTTATGGCTACTATCATGGCACTTTTGATGTGTACCATCATTGTTGCTGCCAATAGCGGTATCGGTGCTGGTTACTTGCAACGCTTAATTCATGCTTACACATTGGCCATGCCATCTGCGTTTGTATGCATACTTTTTGTAAGACCTATTGTGGTTAAATTAATGTCTTGGGTTGTTGAAGCGCAATAATTATCAGGGTGTTATTGAAGGCCTGCAAACTTGTTAACCGTGAATCACTAGTTTGCAGGCTATATTTTTCTGATATGATTAACAAAATGTAAGCATTTGTAACAAATTGTTTGGTGCGGGTATCCAACGGCGGATTGCTGCATTAAACAGATAGCGTAAGTTATTTGAGCCAACGTAGGCTCGTATTTAATTGGGTGTTTCAAGACAAAGGCGTCTTGATAATTGACTATTCTTTTTAAAGAGTTGGTCGGTTGTCATGCGCCTTTTTTTTCGTCTAAATTTTGTGTTAGTAATGATTCGGTTGCAGTGATGTTGATTGGATATAGAGGTAATTAGGATGAGCTATTACAAGGGCTTTGAAGTAGATGATCGTTTGTATGGAGTGATTCGCCATATGAATGGTGTTGAAAACTATCGTGATGATTTACAAAA
The DNA here is from genome assembly GCF_036401095.1 of Methylotenera sp. Classification (GTDB taxonomy): domain Bacteria; phylum Pseudomonadota; class Gammaproteobacteria; order Burkholderiales; family Methylophilaceae; genus Methylotenera. Next base: position 557,372 of record NZ_DASWWA010000003.1, on the reverse strand, counting down.
GCAACAGGTAGCTTGGGATTACTTGTCGGTATTAGGGCAACTGGCAAAGTTGGACACTGAGCTATCTAAAACACGTAAAGAGTTTACCCAGTTGACCGGAACATTATTGAATCAATTGGGGCTGGAGTTACTGAATAAATCGGTGCGTCAATATGGATTTAAGGCGCAAGTGGCGATTAATATCATGATTCGCAATCTGTTTGAACGTACTGCGGATATCGGCTTTATTGCAACGGATGATGATGTTTGTGCGTATCTGCAACTGCTGGAGTCTGATCCCGAGTCTGGGATTTTAAATGAGAAACGCCAGTATTTATTAGACCGATTTGAGCAGTATGTTGCTAAATATTCTGTTTATCACAATATTATTTTGTTAGATACCAAAGGTAATGTGGTATTGCAGCTAGACCAGAGTAATCCTGTAGCGCAATCTAAAGACGCTTTAATTATGGAGTCATTGCATACGGAAAACGCTTATGTGGAAAATTTCAGGTATAGCGATTTATCACCTAATGAGCAAAATAGCCTAATTTACTCCTATCGCGTTGTATCACCAGATGATGGCCACGCCTTGGGGGTGATATGCCTGTGCTTTAAATTCAAAAATGAGTGTTATGGCATTTTTGCGGGTTTGTTAGCAAATGATCAATTGGCGATAGTTAGTTTACTCAATCAAGATGGTAGAGTCATTGCAAGCAGCTCTGACAAAGTAGCTTTAAACGCAAAGTTTAAACCAGCGTTAGAGCAAGATTATAGCTTGGTGAATTATGAAGGCGTTGAATACTTTTGCTGTGCAAGGCAAACCGACGGTTTCCAAGGCTATCATGGTTCTGGCTGGCTTGGGTTTGTGATGGTGCCCCTTAGAAAGATATTTAGCCAACAGTCTAATGTGGCAATAGATTTAGCTCCTGCATTGCTTGATTCTGTTATGCAGGGGGCATTATTTAATGCAGAGATTAAAAATATCCCAGTTAGCGCAAGCCAAATTCAGCGTGAGTTGAATCGATTAGTGTGGAACGGAAACGTACAGCAGGCTACAGATAAAAGCAGCAGTGATGCGGTAGTGTCTAAAGTGCTACTGAGCGAGATTAAACACACCGGCGTGTTAACCAAGCATATATTTGAGAACTCCATTGCGGATATTCAAAAAACCGTGATTGCGTCTGTGCTACAAGACAGCATGAATATGGCCGCACTCGCCATAGATATTATGGACCGCAATTTATACGAGCGCGCTAACGACTGCCGCTGGTGGGCACTTACCACAACATTTAGAAGTTTGATGAGCAAGCAGGCACTGCAAACACAAGATATAAGTGAAATACAGTCTGTGTTGCAATATATTAATAGCCTGTATACCGTTTATGGCAACATCATTATGTTTGATACACAAGGCAGGGTGATTGCTGTTTCTAACCCGCAGGAGCATAACTTACAGGGGCAGGTGTTAACAGAGCCGTGGGTGAAAAAAGCGCTGGCATTAAAATCAGCACAGGATTATGTAGTCTCAGATTTTATTGCTACTCCTTTGTATAACGCCTTACCTAGCTATATTTATGCGGCTGCTATCCATGCGATGGATGATGAGCAGGTGTTAGGTGGAATCGGTATTGTATTTGATGCGGCACCGCAGTTTTTAGCAATGCTGCGGGATGTACTGCCACAGGACAAATTAGAAAGTGTGCTGGAAGGGCAACTTGATTATAGTTTTGCGGTTTATACAGATGCTGATAAATCGGTGATTGCCTCTACCCGTAATACTGTCTTAGCTGGCGATTTGTTTGATATCAGCGATGACTTTTTTGCACTAGCACACGGGCAGTCTATGTGCAAAGTGGTGACATTAGAGCATAAGAACTACGCAGTAGGGTGCAGTAAATCGTCTGGTTATCGTGAATACAAAGGCACTGCCGACCACTACCAGCAAGAGGTATTTGCGTTTGTGCTGATTTATCTGGGCGAGGAAACACAATCGGTGCAGCAGGTAGCGTCGCTCAAACCTGTGTATGTGCAGCACTCTATGCATAACAGTATTTACAATTTGCAACTTGCTACATTTTATGTAGATAATAACTGGTTAGCACTGAGCGCCAACCAGGTCGCCAGTGCGATTCAAGTGGATACGCACCTGCCAATTTCAGGCGGTGAGCAAGATATAGTGGCGGGTTATTTGATGTATAGAGGTAACTCTCTGGCGCTTGTGCACACGTGCATGCTTTTAGGTGGCGCTAAGCCGGTGAATCAAAAAATTACAGAAGTAGTCGTTGTTAAAATTGATAGTGAATATATCGGGCTGGTTGTAGATGCACTGGGCGAAATGATGGACGTTGCGATGGAGCAGATCCGTCCAGTAGGAGCTGAGATATCCGCTTACAACCAGATAGTGAAGTCATTGGTGCTATCTAGCTCGCAGAATCTACAAGAGCCTATGTTGCAAATTATTGATGTTGAACAGCTGAGTCATTGCTTGCAGGAAACAGCCGAGGCTTAAGTTAACCGCAATCGCTTGTCTTTGTTTTGATATTAGCTAAAGCTTAGATAAAGATTTAAGTGCTGACTCAAATTCGTTTATAGGTACCGGTTTGCCAAGCAGATAGCCTTGGAAATGTGTACAGCCACTTTGGAATAAATAAGCACGTTGAGCTTCGGTTTCTACCCCTTCAGCAATCGTATCCAAACCAAGGCTTTGTGCCATCGCTATTATGGTGCGGATAATCACTCTGTTGCTTTCATCCACGGTGATGTCACGCACAAATGACTGATCAATTTTTAATTGATTAAGCGGCAAACGCTTGAGATACTGGAGTGAAGAGTAGCCTGTGCCAAAGTCATCGAGTGAGAACCGAACGCCAATTGTTTGTAATCTACTCATGATGCTGATCGTATCTTCAATCGAGTTAAGCAGCATGCTTTCCGTAATCTCAAGTTTTAGTAGATTAGGGTTGATAGCATACTTGTTAATTGTGTTTTGTACGGTAGCGGTGAAATCTACTTGATGCAACTGCTTGGCGCTTACATTCACAGATAAGACTAAATGTTGGGTGCGCGCGTCTTGCTGCCATTGTTTAAGTTGCGCACAGGCTGTATCTAGTACCCAAGAGCCGATAGGGATAATTAAATCGGTTTCCTCTGCCAGCGGTATAAATTTTGCTGGCGAAATTAACCCTAGCTCAGGGTGTGGCCAGCGGATAAGCGCTTCAGCGCCTATGGCTTGCCCGTGGCTGTCTAGCTGTATTTGGTAATACAACTGAAATTGCTGCTCATAGATAGCAAAATTTAAATCACGTTCAAGCTCAACACGTGCATTAATACTGGTTTGCATTTCTGGGTCAAAGAAGCATATTGCATTGCGCCCAAGCTTTTTAGCTTGGTACATGGCAATATCCGCTTGTTTAAGTAATTCATCTTGCGATTGTTCGTGATGATGAAACAGCGCGGCACCAATACTGCAAGTGATTTGGTGTTCGTACTCACCTAAGTGGTAGGGCTGGCTTAGTCGGTATAAAATCTTTTCCCCGATTAATTTGGTTTTAGACGCAGCTTCATCCAATTGCAGGCTTAGGTCTTCTAGCGTAATCACAAACTCGTCGCCACCTAGTCTGGCCACCGTATCACCTTCGCGCACGCAGTTATTTAACCTCTCCGCTACCTGAAGCAACAGCATATCGCCAACCGCATGCCCCAGTGAGTCATTAAGGTTTTTAAAGTTATCTAAATCTATAAATAATAATGCGCCTTTGTTTTGGCTACGAGCACTAGAGGCGAGAGCATGGTTTAAGCGGTCAATAAATAAGCGTCGATTAGGAAGGTGGGTAAGTGGGTCGTAAAAAGCTAATACTTCTATTTCTTTTGCGGCAGCCTTGTTAGAGGTAATGTCTGCCATCGTTGCTACATAATTAGTAACGATGCCATATTGGTCTTTGACTGCGGTAATTGTGAGGTATTCTGGGTAAGTTTCACCATTTTTACGTCGATTCCAAATTTCTCCGCTCCATGAGCCTTTATTTGTAATGCTTTCCCACATGTCGTTATAAAAACTTGCGTCACTCTTACCAGAGCTAAGGATGCGCGGGTTTTTGCCAATGACCTCATCAGCAGAATAGCCGGTAATAGCGCTAAATGCATGGTTAACGCGCAGAATGATATTGTTTGCATCTGTTACTATCATTCCCTCTTGCGCTTCAAATACGTATGCGGATATTTTTAGCTCATTTTCTATAGTTTTTCGTTCGGTAATGTTGTGGCTAATGCCTAGAACGCCAGTAACGTTCCCTTGTTCATCATAGATTGCAGTTTTTGTAGTTTCCAGTAGCTCAGAGTGACCATCATCGGCAAAAGTAATCCATTCTTCATTGATGCACGGTACGCTGCTTGCCATTGCTTTTCTGTCATTTTCTCTGAAAGAGTCCGCAAGCGTAATATCAACGAAATCGTAATCAGTTTTTCCGACAATCTCAGACTCTTTTTTTCCAAAGAACCTTTCAAAGCGAGAGTTACAAGTGAGGTATATCCCGTCAGGACTTTTTAGCCAGACTAAGTCGGGAATGGCGGTGAGTAGTCCCCTTAGGCGTGATTCGCTGTCCTGCAGTGCATGTCTGGAGAGTTGATGTTGTGTTGTGTCTCTTAGTACACCAATAATGCGTGTTGGCTCTCCAATTGCGTTACGGGCGACGGCTACTCCTTGTTCAAGTATCCATTTAATATTGCCGTTGTTATCAATAATGCGATGCTCACTGATGTAGGTTTTGGTTTTATTGTGTAAATAGTCGTGTACGCTTGAAAATACATAGGGCTTATCCTCCGGGTGGATGTTGCTCTCCCAGGTGTCCATGTCATTATTGATGATGCCGTGACTTAAACCATGTATTTCTGCCCATTTACTTGAGTAATACGTTTTATTGGTTTCTAGATTCCAATCCCAAACGCCGTCACTTGTCCCCTCTATTGCAAATCGCCATCTGTTTTCTGTTTCAATGCGTTTTGTCATTTCATCACGCAATGTTTTGAGTGTGTAAAACAAAATGCCAATACCAATCAGCAAGCTAATTAGCATGACGACTTGCGCCACTCCAACTTTCAACGACGCCAGCTTCTGTCGTTCATTTGATCTGTTTTGCACGGCAATATCAAATGCATGCAATTTTGAAGTCAGTAAATTAGTGAGGTGGTTGATGTTGCCTTCAGTAATGATAGAAATACTAGGACCAACGATAACTAAGCCGCCTTTAGTCGGTAAGATAGACTCAGACTCATTAATGGACTCTCTAAAAATCTCTTCGACGCTCTTAATCTGGCGTTGCATTTCAAGGTTTTGTCCCGCCATTTTCTTAATTGTGGACAATGACTGGAAAACATTGGAACGTATAGATTGCAGGTTTTCTAACAGACTAGGGGTTGGATTATGCAGATACTGAGTAATCAGAGATTTGTGGTCATAAAATCCGCTTTGCAGATTTTTAGATAGGTTCAGTAACTGATAGGTTTGCTCTAGCGTATATGCAGAGATTTTGCTTTGCTCTGTACTGGTGAGCATTGCCGCAGAGGAGATGATTAACATTCCTAGCGACAGCATGATATTAAAAACAATAAATTTGGGGTGTTTGAATGAAAGCTTTAAGGATAGACTTTCATTCATCATATTGCCTGCCTTTAATAAATACAACATGGCTGACGTTGCTAGTTTTTGTGCTGGCATTGGGTGCAGCGCCTAAAGTTCAAATAATTTTATTACCGTGGCTCAGGTTATTTTATTTTGCCTAGGCTTGGTTTGATATAAATCAATCCATATCTGTTTTGCTTTTAATTAAGGGAGTGGCTTTTTATTTCTTGCATTTGACGCTAACTTATTACAGATTAATGAATACAAAAATGACGTATTAAGCGCTATTTGCAAATGCTTTTGTATGATTGTTAAAGTAGAGCAGCACGGCATGATAAAATTTGCGCCTATGAATGTGAGTAAACCTGATAATTTAATTCCTGCTAATTTTGAACATGCGTTACATAGCTGTATGCTGGCTGATCGCCATGCATTGCGCCGTAAAATGCAGGAAATCAAATCGCTACAAAAACTTGCGGATGAAAAGTCACTAGCCAAAGCTCAGCGCATGGTCAATGAAGTCGTGCAAAAGATGCATGCCTCGCAGCAAAAGTATCAATTGCGTTTAGCGCAATTGCCTAAGCCAGAGTATCCGTTAGAACTTCCAGTGAGTGGAAAGCGTGATGAAATCGCAACTGCAATCACTAAGCACCAAGTGGTGATTGTGTGCGGTGAAACCGGCTCAGGTAAAACCACGCAGTTACCCAAAATTTGTTTAGAGCTCGGGCGCGGTGTTTCCGGATTCATCGGCCATACCCAGCCGCGCCGTATTGCCGCAAGGTCTGTCGCTAGCCGTATTGCACAAGAGCTAAAAACGCCATTAGGCGAAGCTGTCGGCTACAAGGTACGATTTAATGATAAGTTATCAGAATCTAGCTACGTTAAGCTGATGACAGATGGTATTTTGCTGGCAGAAACGCAGGGTGATAAGTTTCTAAATGCTTACGACACCATTATCATTGATGAGGCGCATGAGCGTAGCCTCAATATCGACTTTCTGCTGGGTTATCTTAAACAGCTGTTACCCAAACGCCCCGATTTAAAAGTGATTGTCACGTCAGCAACCATTGATGCCGATCGCTTTTCACAACACTTTAACGGCGCCCCTGTAATTGAAGTTTCTGGGCGCACTTTCCCCGTAGAAATCCGCTACCGTCCATTAGGCGCAGCCGGATTCCGCGCACGTGAAGTGGCCGAGGCAGAGAACGCTCAATTTGATTTAGATGATGAGACTGTTTTTGGCATTGCGCGCAAAGCGAAAACAGAAGCGCGTTGGCTGGAAGAAGACGACGAAGAAGAGGCGATTGAAGAAGCCATTTTAGATGCGGCCGATGATTTGCTGCGTCAGGGTGATGGCGATATTCTGGTGTTTTTACCAGGTGAGCGCGAGATTCGTGATGTAGCAGACCACTTACGCAAGTATCAAGGGCGCTCAGCCAAGCTTAAGCACATAGAAGTACTGCCTTTGTTTGCCCGTTTAAGCATTGAAGATCAGCAGAAGATATTTAGAAGCCATAGCAGCAGGCGCATTGTGCTGGCAACCAATGTGGCCGAAACTTCGCTGACAGTACCTGGCATTAAATACGTGATTGATGCAGGTCTGGCGCGGGTTAACCGCTATAGTACACGCGCAAAAGTTGAGCAGCTACAGATTGAAAAAATTAGTCAAGCCGCCGCTAAACAGCGTGCAGGGCGCTGTGGTCGGGTTTCAAACGGTATTTGTGTGCGGCTCTATTCCGAGCAGGATTTTAATGGCCGCCCAGAGTTTACTGAGCCAGAAATCTTACGCAGCTCACTGGCCGCAGTAATTTTGCGCATGGCTGCGTTGCGTTTAGGCGATGTAACCGAGTTTCCATTTATTGAAGCACCTTCATCACGTTTGATTGCCGATGGTTATTTGCTATTGCAGGAGCTTGGTGCGGTAGACTCGCGTCGCCAAATTACAGATACGGGTTTGCAATTAGCGAAACTACCTCTGGACCCGCGTGTAGGGCGCATGATACTTGCTGCCAAGCGCGAGCATTGCTTAAAAGAAATATTGATTATTGCCAGTGTGCTTAGCATACAAGACCCACGTGAGCGTCCAATGGATAAGCGCGAAGCGGCGGATAATGCACATGCCAAGTTTGCGGGTGAGGGCTCAGATTTTATGAGCTATCTCAAACTATGGGATTTCTTCGATAACGCACTCAAAACTAAAAAGTCGAATAAAGACTTGCTCAACCAATGTCATAGTAACTTCTTATCATTCTTACGCTTGAAAGAGTGGCGTGAGTTACACGGACAATTGCTAGATATTGTTTCCGAGATGGAATTTAAGCTCAATGAGCAAGAGGCTAACTTTGAGCAGATTCACAAAGCACTACTCGCAGGCTTGTTAGGTAATATTGGCTTTAAAGATGGTGATAGTGATTCATATGCGGGTGCACGCAGCATTCGCTTCCATGTTGCGCCAGGCTCAACGCTCAAAAAGACGCGTCCAAAGTGGGTAATGGCTGCCGAGCTGGTTGATACCTCTAAACTCTATGCGCGTGGTGTGGCAAAAATTGAGCCTGATTGGATAGAGCCACTGGCCAGAGGTCTTACCGATAGCCACTATTCAGACCCGCGCTGGGATAGAAAAATGGGTATGGTCAACGCATGGGAGCGCGTGAGCTTGTATGGCTTGACGATTATTCCAAAGCGCCGTGTGCATTATGGTCCGATTAACGCGGCTGAATCGCGTGAGATATTTATACGTGAAGCGCTTGCGAATGGCGAGTTTGACACTAAAGCTGCATTTTTTACCGCTAACGAGCGCTTGATTGCAGAGGTTGAAGAGTTGGAGCATAAAGCACGCCGTCAGGACGTGTTGGTGGATGAGCATAAACTTTTTGCTTTTTACGATGCCAAAATACCTGCTGATATTTTTAATGCCGCAAGTTTTGAAAAGTGGCGGGCAGACGCTGAAAAAGTATCACCAAGGCTGTTATACCTAACGCGTGATGATTTGATGCGCCATGGTGCAGATGCCATTACGGCCGTGCAATTTCCTGAGAAGGTCATGTTAGATGGTGTTGAAACTAATTTGAAGTATCGTTTTGAGCCGGGCCACGTGCTGGATGGCGTGACCGCAACGGTACCGCTCGCCTTATTGAATCAGTTAAATCCAGTGCAAACAGAGTGGCTAGTACCGGGCATGCTGCGCGAGAAAATCACTTATTTGATTAAAGCACTGCCTAAAACGTTTAGGCGTGTGTGTGTGCCTGTACCGGAGTTTGTCACCGGGTTTTTGGATGATGTAAACGAGCAGTTCTCACAACCAATGCTAGACGCGCTAGCCTCTTACATACAGCGTAAAACCACGCTTAAAATTAGCAAAGAAGATTGGAACCTGAGCGACATACCGCCACACCATTTAATGAATTTTAGTGTGCTGGATGATGGTGGCAGGGAACTGGCAATGGGGCGTGACTGGAATGCCCTGAAAAAGCAGCTGGGTTCAGCCGCGCAGCTTACCTTTAGAAATACTTCACCAGATATTGAAAAAACCGGTTTAAAACAGTGGGATTTTGGCGATTTGCCACAGACACTAAGTTTTGAACGAGATGGCCTAAAAGTGACAGGCTATCCCGCGCTAGAAGATGCGCATGACAGTATCGCGGTTAAGCTGTTTGATACAGAGCGCGAGGCTGCGCTTAGCCATCGCAAAGGTGTGTGCCGCCTGATGCGTTTTGAGCTAAAAGAGCAGATGAAGCAGCTGGAAAAAAGCCTACCAAACTTTAATCAGTATGCGATGGTCTTGCGTAATGTGATGTCGGCAGATGATTTGCGTGAGGATATGATTTTAGCGATTGCAGACCGTGCCTTTATTGGTGAAGATGATTTGCCGCGCACCAACGCAGAGTTTATGGTGTTAAAGCAACGTGCCAGAACGCGTTTGCCAGCTGTGACGCAAGCGGTGGCTCGGCAAGCGCAGGCTATTGCCACTGAGTATCAGTTGTTGGTGCAAAAGCAAAGCCAAATGGCAACTACCGCCAATAGGCTAAAGCGTGATTTAGAGCAACAAATTGGCTTGCTAGTGTACAAAGGATGTTTTTACCAAACACCTTGGGAGCAATTGCAGCACATCCCTCGTTATTTAAAAGCGCTGCGACTACGTATCGAGAAGCATCCGGCTAACCCGGATCGCGATGGTAAAAATGCGGCAAGCGTTGGCTTGGTTTGGCAAAAATGGCAAGATAAAGTCAATGCTTTGAATACTGCACATTTAGATGTTCCACAGCATTTGCAGGATTTTAGATGGTTAATTGAAGAACTGCGTGTATCTTTGTTTGCGCAAGAGCTTAAAACACCGTTCCCCGTGTCGCTCAAGCGGCTTGAAAAAACTTGGGCAGACATGCGCTTTTAATCTCCATGTATTCAGATCAAATTAATAACAATCAGGTTGAAGAAAACTTTGATGAGTTTTTAGCGCGAGCGCTCAAATTCAAGCCTGTTAACGAGCAACTGATACGCGTGAATATCAGCCGTAATACTTTACTCGCGATTGTTATTTCTATCTTGGTTCATTTGGCTATTTTCTTTCTCGCACCAAAAGTTCAGTTTGATCAGCCACCGGCTAGCACAGCCAGCACTATTGAAGTTAGCTTAGCGCCGCCTAAGCGTGCACCAGCCGCTGCAGTAGCGCCGCAGCCTAAAGCAGAACCTCCGGTTAAAGTTGAGCCCAAGGTAGAGCCTGTAAAAAGCAAACCAATAGTAAAACCAAAGCAAAAAGTGATTGCAAATATACCAACCACGATTGCTGATTCAAGCTTAAAGGTGCCAGATGCACCTAAGCCACCGCCGCCGGTGCCGGAGAATAAGCTGGACCCTGCTAAGTTCCCAGATATGGCCTCTTACATGAAGGCGGTGCAGGCGAGCAGGCAGGGCACTGAGTATGACGCAGCACGGCAAAATGCGGAGGCAATAGCTAAAGAGCGAGGGCCGAGTGCCGAGCAACTTAGAGATGAGCGCATTAAAAACAACTTTAAAAGTGGTACTAACGGTATTTTTGAAATTACCAGCAGAAGCTCACGTCACGCGACTTTTGCCTTTAAAGGCTGGACTAATGATTATAGCAACGCCAAGCTTCAGTACTTTGAGGTGGAGGCTAGCAGCGGCCAAGATATTCGCTTGATGATTGTGAAACGGATGATTGCACTAATCCGTGAGCATTATCAGGGCGATTTTACTTGGGAGTCACATCGACTTGCGCGTTCGGTCACCCAATCTGCACGCTTAGAGGACAATGCCGGTTTGGAAGACTTCTTAATGATGGAGTTTTTTGGTAGTAATTACCGAAATAACTAAGGGATTAAATCTAGTGTTTAATCCCTTAGTTTCGTTGCGCTTTTTGAGCTTGGTTTTCTTTTAACTTCCTTCGCTATTCATTTTTTTTCGTTATTCAAGGCGCGTCTGTATTCTTCTAGCCTTTCCTGATAATGCTCAGCATCACCATAGTCAATAAAGCGCGAATAGCGTGAGTGCGTGCCTAATATCTTTCTGGCGTGCTTAATCGGGCAAAAGTATTGTTCTGTGCGCGCCACAATTTCACTTATGTAGGCGATCATGCCGCTCCCATAAGCGCAGTAGGTGCAATGAAATTTTTCAATAAAGTTTAGGTACTGTAATTGTTGCCTGTCGTAAATAATATAATCAGCCCGGCGTACTTTTTTAATGCCATAAATCGGAAAGCAGGTTAACTGGTAAAACGTGATGAAAATGTCGGTTATGACCAATGGAATAATCATGGCGTAAATGATAGGTCCGGTAATCAGGTTTTGTGGGCGATTAGTGATAAGCCACATAAAAAAGTTTCTCTTAAGACGCTTATGGGTGTCTTTAATTGACTTTTCAAACTCCACACGCTTTCCTTTGATTTGGAAGAATATAGTGGACTGTTGTTCATTTAGAGCGCTACGCAAGTCATCTTCAAGTTCGGTAATTTGATTTAGTAATTGTTGAATCCGTTCGTTCATGCAAATCCCTTGTGTAGTTAAATGGCTTATATAAGTTACAGTAAATATTTCTCCCTGTTAACGAGTATAGCGCTATATCGGTTAATTAGCAGAGTTATACTAATTTGCCATAGCTTGCGTTGGCAAAAGGTATACACATCTGTATACTTTAAAATTGAGTATTGCCAATTTAAGCTAAATTAAGGATGCTTTTTATGTATAAGCGATTGAGTGTTAAGCAGTTAAAGCCTGTCGTTAGTGTGTTATTGATAGCAACTACAGTTTTAGTGAGCGCATGTTCTGGTTTGGAAAATCAGCACTCATCATCCACACAAAAAGATTGGCCTATACATGGCGGCGATTACACCAACCAGCGTTTATCACCCCTGACCCAAATTAACACACAAACCGTTAACATGCTGTCGTTAGCCTGGTCGTTTAAAACCGGCGTATCCGCTAGCTTTCAAGCTACCCCTATCGTGCAGGGTGGCATCATGTATGTTGCTTTACCTTTTAATCACGTAGCTGCACTTGATGCAAAGACCGGTAAGCAGATTTGGCGTTACGAGCACACCCGAAAAGCTGATTGGAAAATGTGTTGCGGCCCTGCTAATCGTGGTGTGGCTGTGAGCGATGGCAAGGTATTTATTGGCACTGTGGATGCAAGGCTCATTGCATTGGATGCAAAATCCGGGCGTAAGTTATGGGACATTGATGTCGCTGAAGATACTGCACTAACTGAAAATACAGGCTTACTCAGCAAAGCTGATGCTAAAAGTAAAAAAGAAATGTACGGCGGCACTGGAATTGGCATTGCAATGGCACCTGTTGTATACCACGGCAAGGTGATTGTAGGCGTTACCGGTGTTGGTTATGGGTTGCACATAGACCAGCCAAGAATAGATGCACCATTAGGTGCCGTTGTCGGGGTGAGTGGTCAATATGGACGTCCTGGTTTCTTAGCCGCCTATGATGTAGATAATGGCGAAAAGGTATGGCAGTTTGACACCATCCCATCTCAAGGCTGGGAGGGTAAGTTTGCAGAAACCACCTCTGATGGCGTATCGCTTAATCGTGATATTGCGGCTGAGAAAGAAAATCTGAAAACTCACCAAGATGCCTGGAAATTTGGCGGCGGCTCTGCTTGGACCACACCGGCTATTGATACCAAAACCAATACCTTGTTTTTTGGTACCGGCAATCCTTCGCCACAGATGAATGATGTATCACGCCCGGGTGATAATTTGTATACCGTATCTCTGGTTGCTTTAAATACCGAAACCGGCAAGATTAAATGGCATTACCAGCAAGTGCCGCATGATATTTGGGGCTACGATGTAGCAAGCCCCCCCGTGCTGTTTGATTACGTAAAAAATGGTAAAAAAATTGCTGCTGTTGGTCAGGCTGGTAAAACCGGCTGGTACTACGTGAACGACAGGCAAACTGGCGCATTGTTGAGCAAGTCTGAAGCTTTTGTGCCGCAGCATAATATGTTCACCAAGCCAACGAAAGAGGGTACCGTATTGTATCCAGGCATTTTAGGTGGCTCAAACTGGAGCCCAAGTGCATTGGATGAAAGCAGCCAAACCAGCTATGTGGCTGGTATACATGCACCCATTAAATATACCTTAGTAGAAGAGCCAGCTAAGGGAAATTTACCAGCCATACAATATGTTTCGTCTGAGCCAACCAATGATGCACGCTGGGGTGTGCTATCAGCTATTAATTTAAGCACAGGTAAAATGCGCTGGCAGGTGAAAACAGAGCAGCCGTTAATGGGTGGTCTGTTGGTTACACGCGGTGGGCTAGTATTTATGGGGGAAGGTAATGGCTATTTTAAAGCTTATAACAGCCAGACTGGCCAGCGAGTTTGGCAATCAAAAGCCACTGCAGGCGTTAATGCCCCGCCTATTAGCTATGAGGTTGATGGCGTACAGTATGTAGCAGTAGTGGCTGGCGGTAATGCTATTTTTGGCTTTCCTGCTGGAGATGAGATTTTGGTTTACGCACTCCATTAATGCATAGGACATTCAATGATTAAACGCTTCTTGCTTGCTGCAGCTTTACTTTTGCTGGCAGCCTGCGACTCTGCCCCGCAGTTTACTTCACTTTCATCCAATGCCAATGTTGTCATTTTGGGAGATAGCCTAACTTACGGCACAGGTGCCGCAAGTGGTGAGGATTATGTGAGCCTGCTCAGCACTAGCACAGGGTGGAATATCATGAATGCTGGTGTGCCTGGTAACACCTCTGCGGATGGTTTAGATCGGTTAGACGCATTGTTAGAGTCGCATGATGATGGCTCGCAGAAAATTGATTTGCTGATTGTTGAGCTAGGTGGCAATGATTTTTTGCGCCATATACCTGAAACAGAAACTGTGCGTAACTTAAGTGCAATTTTGGCTAAAAGCAAAGCTCGCAATATTAATACTGTGTTAATTGCTATCCCAAAGTTTAGTCCGATAGGGGCAGCTTTAGGCAGCCTAGAAGACCATCCATTGTATGAAAAGCTGGCGGAGCAAACCAACACGCCATTGGTAGAGGATGTGTTTTCTGATGTGTTAGCAAAAAATAGCCTGAAAGCAGATCCGGTGCACCCTAATGCAGACGGCTACCGCATAGTGGCTAGTGGTTTAAAAAGCGCTTTATCAGATTTTGGTTTGTTAAAGCACTAAAGATACTGCTTAATTTGAGTGAGTGATTTTTAGATATAGCACTACACACGCCAACATGAAGGTGATGCTGTTGGCAATAATAATCGGCCAGCACATCATCAGAATGCCGTAAACCAGCCAGCCAAATACGCCTAAGCTAAATATGCTGTACATAGGCAGTGATACGCCAGACAAGTCTCTGGTTTTCCAAGAGTGTATTGCTTGTGGTACAAAGGCAAATGTTGTTAAAAATGCTGATAAATAACCAATAAAATCTGTCATGTTCAACATTAGCTTGCCTTAGCAACTGGCAATAGTTTTTTTACAGCTAGCATTACCACTAAGGCTGCAATGCCTGCAACTACACCAAATAGCCCATTTAATAAGGTTGGGGTGATGCTTTGCAGAATGCTACCGCTTATGCTATTACCTATATGCTCAATCGCGTGATGTACTGCCGGAATGCCGTGAACCAAAATTGCACCGCCTACCAAGAACATAGCAGCAGTGCCAACGACTGATAAAGTTTTCATCATGTGTGGCGCAAACCATAAAATGCCGAAACCAAGTTTACGTTTTAAGCTGGCCATTATGCTGTGGCCTTTGCGGCTTGCTAGATATAAACCACCATCATCCAGTTTTACAATCCCTGCAACTAAGCCATAAACGCCAACCGTCATTATCACAGCAATCCCAGTCAGCACTAATATTTGCTGCGTAAAGGCTGCTGTTGCCACTGTACCTAAAGTAATCACAATGATTTCAGCGGAGAGTACAAAGTCTGTGCGAATTGCGCCTTTGATTTTTTCTGCTTCCAGTACTTCTAAGGTTTTGCTCTCGTCTAGGCCTATCATCTTTTTCGGATCATGATGTACGGTTTCTTCAGCATGAAAAAACTTATGGAATAGCTTTTCAACGCCTTCAAAGCACAAAAATAAACCACCTAGCATGAGTAGTGGGGTGACCAGCCAATTCGCTAGAGCGCTAATCACCAGCGCCAATGGTACTAAAATAATTTTGTTAACAGCAGAGCCTTTAGCAACAGCCCAAACCACGGGCAACTCTCTATCTGCGTTCACACCAGCCACTTGCTGCGCATTAAGCGCCAAGTCGTCTCCTAATACACCCGCAGTTTTTTTTGCCGCGACTTTAGTCATGACAGATACATCATCTAAAATGGTTGCGATATCATCAATCAGCGTTAATAGACTTGCCCCGGCCATGATTGCTCGTTTCTACACAAAAGTTAAAGGTGAATTGGATTGAGGAGGATTATAATAGATTACCAACATAATCCATCTTTACTGATACTAAAAAATCATGGTTAATCAAGCAAATAGTGAACGGACCTTAGCAATTAAAGGCATGACTTGTGCATCTTGCGCGAGCCGTGTTGAAAAAGCACTACTTAAAGTGTCAGGGGTGGTGAGTGCTGAGGTTAACCTCGCTTTAGAAACCGCCCAAGTTGCTACTGTAGACAAGGTCTCAACAAAACAGTTAATCGATGCGGTGGTTGCGGCAGGTTACCAAGCCCAATCATTAGTCGCAGAACAAGATAGGGTTGAACATCTGGCAAGTGCCGATAAACAGCACCAATGGTGGCCGAGCGCACTTGCTGCTACTTTCTCGCTTCCACTGGTGATTGCAATGGTTGCCCAATGGCTAGGTTGGGACGGTCAACTATCTGGCTCGCTGCAATGGCTTTTAGCAACACCTGTGCAGTTCTGGTTAGGCTGGCGTTTTTATCAGGCAGGCTGGCATGCACTCAAGGCTAGAGCTGGCAATATGGATTTGCTGGTTGCCATCGGCACCTCCGCGGCCTATGGCTTGAGCGTTTATTTGTTATTTTTCCCGTCTCACAGCGGTGCTTCGCACCACTTGTATTTTGAGTCTTCTACGATTGTGATTACCTTGGTGTTGTTTGGGAAATGGCTGGAAAGCCGTGCAAAATCGCAAACAACAAAAGCAATCCGTGCGCTTAATACCTTAAGGCCAGAGTTTGCTACAGTTGTTGTAGCCGATGGGCAAGCACAGCAAGTCCCGATTGCGATAGTAAAAGTAGGTGACGTGGTTTTGGTGCGCCCTGGTGAGCGAATTGCTGTGGACGGCAATATACAGCAAGGTGACAGCCAAGTGGATGAATCTTTAATTACGGGTGAAAGCCTGCCTGTAGCTAAAAGGGTTGGCGACAAGGTCACTGGCGGCGCGATGAATGGTGAAGGCGCGCTATATGTTAAAACTACAGCGGTAGGTGCTGAAACAGTGCTAGCACGCATCGTACGGTTGGTTGAGTCTGCACAAGCAAAGAAAGCCCCGATTCAGCGCTTGGTGGATAAAGTAAGCGCAGTGTTTGTGCCAATTGTGTTGGTCATTGCGCTACTAACTCTGCTGCTATGGGGCTTATACAATGGTAACTGGGAGGCTGCCATTATCAATGCGGTAACCGTGCTTGTTATTGCCTGCCCATGTGCGCTGGGCTTGGCAACGCCAACCGCCATTATGGTGGGTACCGGAGTTGCTGCACAGCATGGAATTTTAATTAAAGATGCTGAAGCGCTTGAACTTGCCCATGCAATTAAAACCGTGGCGTTTGATAAAACAGGCACCTTGACAGAGGGGCACCCTAAATTGATTACCATGCACGCCACAGCCAAGGAGAGCGAAGCTCAAGATGACGACCAATTGCTGATGTTAGCAGCAAGCTTACAGGCTGGTAGCGAGCACCCATTAGCAAAAGCGGTGACGAATGCTGCCAATGTCAAAGGTTTGTCGTTGCAGTTGGCACATGGTTTACAGGCAATCGCAGGCAAAGGCGTGGTGGGGGAGGTTAATGGGCATAAACTGTATATTGGAAGCTCACGTTTGATGGATGACTTAAAGGTCAATCTTTCTAAATATAAAGAACATGCGCTGCTGCTGGAGCAAGCCGGACACAGTGTTTCATGGATAGCACAAGCGAGGACGCTAGATAACTTTGCACCCAAACTTTTAGGCTTTTTCGCATTTGGTGACACAATAAAACCCACAGCACAGAAAGCAATTGCAGATTTATCACAGGCAGGTATAGAAACTGTGCTGATATCGGGCGATAACCAAGGCAGTGCGTCTAATGTAGCTAGCCAATTAGGTATTACACAATATTATGCGCAAGTGTTGCCGGATGAAAAAGCAGCCATCGTAGCTGAACTGAAACAAAATGGGCTAGTTGCAATGGTCGGTGACGGCTTAAATGACGCACCAGCCCTTGCCGCAGCAGATGTTGGTGTTGCAATGTCTAGCGGTACGGATGTCGCTATGCATACCTCTGGCATTACATTAATGCGCGGCGACCCAGCTTTGATTGCGCAAGCGATTGATATTTCTAAACGCACTTACCAGAAAATTAGACAGAATCTATTTTGGGCATTTATCTATAACGTGGTGGGCATTCCGCTGGCGGCCATGGGCATATTAAGCCCGGTATTAGCTGGTGCGGCGATGGCATTAAGTAGCGTGAGTGTGATTTCTAATGCGCTATTACTTAAGTTATGGCGCCCGTCGTAACTCGGTGAATCTACCGAGCTTGATCGCGCTAGGTCTTTACCGCTGGCTGGTATTTTTTACTTGTTTAGGTTTTGTTGGATTTTTTTGAGTTGCTGATCAACAAAGCTGGCAAGAGCGGGGCTGAGTGAACCTATTTGTTGCGCTCTAGAAAATGCCTGCTGTGCATTTTCTAGCTTGCCTACGGCTTGTAAAGAAATGCCTAAACCCACCAATGTATTGGTTTTTACACTGTTGCTATTGTTTTCAATTGAAATGGCTTTGGTATAGTGGGTAATCGCCGCATCATGCTGGCCGCTACGCTGTAACAATGTAGCGAGAAAAGCATAATAATCTGCGCGGTTAGCTGCATAGGGCAAGCCTTGATCTAAAGTACTTAAAGCCGCAGTCTGGTCGCCAGAACTTACTTGCAGGCGGGCTAAGGCGATGCGGAACTCATTTTGTTCTGGACTGATTTGCAAACCTGTATTCAGTACATCTTTGGCGTCGTTCAGCCTTTTGTTATCTAGCAACAAGCTTGCAAGAGTTAGTCTAGCCTCGTGATGTGCAGGGTTAAACTCTAGCGCTTTTGCTAAATAAGCCTCCGACTCCGACACTCTGCCTTGCTGTAAATAAATGAGCGCCTGCTGATAGTTGCTATTAGCCGTTTGCTCTGGGCTCATTTTTTTATTAATATTAGGCTGTTTATTGGCAAGTGCTGCTGTGCTTACATTCTTATTGCTAAAGCTTTTTTCGGCCTCACTTTTTACAGACTCCTTGACTGCAGACTCTTTAAATTCAGACTCTTTTATTGGTGTCTGTTTTATTTGCGACGCTACTGCGCTGACTTTCTCTGCTTCTATCAGTGCTGGGTTGCTTTTTTTTTGTAGGCTGGCATCTGTGTTTTTTGCCGGCTGGTCTTTGATTGTCTGCGGGTTGAGTTTAAGTGTTCTCTCAAATAAGTTAGCTGGCGGCTCATTGGGGTTGACTAAGGTATTTGTGACTGGAGTGCTAACAATAGGACCGCTTACGTCAGACTCGCCTGCGGTGCCTAAAGCATCATTTGTTGGCTGGTTTTTCGCCGCGGCTGGTGCTTCCGGTAATGTTACTGCAGTTGCCGATTTGTCCTGTATAGGCTGACCAAACTTTGATGCTTCAAACTTCACCGTTGGCTTGTTATTATCATTGTTGCTAGCTTGATTAAAACCTAGCATTTCTTTAATACGGGCCAGCTGTCCAGGGTTTGAAAGTAAAGCGTAGCCAATTGCGATGGTAATCAGGCTAACACCAATAATATAAATATATTTGCTGCCACTTTTTTTGGTGTAAGCGCCAAACTGTGGGGTAATTGAAGGTTGTTGAATCTCAGTGGATGTTGCACCACGTTGTTCAAGGTCTTTCAGCATTTGATTGATTAAACTCATTGATTGTCTTTTTTATTGAGATTTAATATGGCTTAAGATTGTTAATGAAAATAAATAGTACTAAGCCAAATGCGCCCAGCAGCATGGTTAATGAGAGGCTTTTTAAACCTAGGTTTCGCCATGTTGTGTAGACAGACTCTGTGTCCGACGCGGCAGCCAGTACCGCGCGCATGTCTACTTGATGTTTGCCTTTACCATAAGTGGCCAATAAAGCTTTATGTGCCAATATGTTAATTAGCCTAGGTACGCCTTTGGAGTAATAATACATTAAATATAAAGCGGTACGGCTAAACATACGGCTACCTTTATAGCCGGCAATCGTTAGGCGGTGGTTCAGATAGTATGCCATTTCATCGCGGTTTAGCAGGTCCAGTTGGTATGCAAAAGTTATTCTTTGTTTCAGTTGTCGTATAGAAGCATGATTGAGTTTATCTTCTAGTTCCGGCTGCCCAAAAATGACCACTTGCAGTAATTTTCTTTTTTCCGTTTCAAGGTTGCTGAGTAAGCGTAGCGCCTCTAAAGTTTCTATCGGCATGGCTTGTACTTCATCAAGGCAGACCACAACTTTAATATTGTCACGCGCAAAGTTTAATAATGCATGAGTTAGTGCATTGAGTATCACGTGTTGTGTTATTTGCGTATCAGTGGGCAAACTGATGTTTAGTTCCTCGGCCAGCACCATTAAAAGGGATTGTGGCTCCAGATAAGGGTTAGGTACGTACGCTATTTTATAGCTTTGATCTAAGCTGGACATAAGCTTGCGGCATAGTAGGGTTTTGCCTGTGCCAACTTCACCGGTGATTTTAATAAACCCCTCACCGGTGGTTACTGCGAATATGACGGTATTTAAAGCATCTTGATAGCTCGCAGATGCAAAATAATAGCTTGTGTCTGGTGTAATGCTAAAAGGAAACTCATTAAGCCCGAAATGTTGCAGGTACATGGGTTATTGACCCTCGGTTCCTGTGTCTCGCTTGCGCATATCTTCAATGCGCTGCTTGCTTGATAACATGTCGTTTGACCAGCTATCTTGACCTTGAACAACAGATGCTTTTAGCAAAATAACCAGCTCAGTTTTTGTTTTAGCGGCACTTTGTTGACGGAAAGCGGCGCCTACACCTTTAACATCACCCAAACCCGGCACTTTAGATTTTGTGCTGGATGCGCTTTCTGTCATCAAGCCACCAATCACTATCACGCGGCCGTCACGAGTGCGGACAATGCTGTCAGTCTCACTAATGTTGCTAGATGCCAATGGTAGGTTGATTTGGCCGGCAGTGCCGCCTAATGTTACTTGCTTGTTGACGGTAGAAACCTGGCTGATAGAAGGGTGCATGTGCAGGATGATGTTGTCATCTTTATCTATCTGCGGTGTTACGTCCAAAGTGATTCCGGAGAAAAATGGTTGTAATATCACTTCTGGTACTGTAGTGGTAGCGCCTACTGATGCGGTTGTATTAGAAGAAATACCCGTTACAAAAAATTCATCGGTACCGACTTTGAGCACGGCTTTTTGATTGTTAATCGAAGAAATGCGTGGGCTAGATAATACTTGTACGTCACCCTGTGTTTCTAAGAAGGATAGCAGGGTGGAAAAGTTAGCGCCTTGCAGTGCAATTGCAAACAATGGGCCGCCTAATGCTGTTGTTGCGGCATTGGCGATTACGTTGCCATTGGCAGCAGCTAAATCACCACTGATTAGGTTGCCATTACCGCTGCTCGCGAGTTGCGTGTTTGCATTAATGTTGCCCACGATACCAGTGTTGGAGCCACTACGCCCAAATATTGACCAGTTCACGCCGCTTTGGGATTGGTCATTTAATTGCACGTTAAGGATTTTTGCTTCAAGTATCACTTGTCGCTCAATTGATACCTGCATTAGGTTTAAAAAGGACTCAACATTACGGATCTCGTTCGGCATCGCTCGCACGACAATCACACCTGACTGCAAGTTAACAATAATGCGGCGGCCATTCTCGTTGCCAACAATCCCGTTTAATGACTCTGTTAAATCACGCCAAAAATCGTTATTAGATGTGGTGTTAATGCTTGAGCTGGTAAAGGTGCGGTTATTGTTGGCACCGCTACCTATGTTGTTTGATACTTGTGAAGTGCCGCCTGTGTTGTTAGCACCTTGCTGGTTGTTTTGACTGCCGCCGCTAATAGAGCCAGATGTCACGCGGATATCAGATGCACCTTTACGTTGCCCTACAATGTAGTTTACTTGGAATACACGGGTCTGCATTGATTGCTGCTCAATAAAGATGCGTGAGCCATCTACTTTATATTCGTAACCGTATAGCTCCCTTAAAGCGTCTAATGCTTCAAATACGGTGACATCTTTTAAATTAACCGAAATATCACCTTTGATGTCAGGGTGAACCAACATGCTGTAACGTGTACCGCCTACAATTCCCATCAAAACCTGGTTGGCTGGTGCGTTGTTAATGACTAAATCAAAACGTTGTTCCAGTTTTTTTGCTGTAGCTTTGGGGATTTCGATCTTTAATGGCGGCAGTAGGGCATCATTGATTTCTACTGGCGTAGCAGTCTTGGTTGGCTTTGTTTCAGCGCTAAGCGTTAATTCATCTTTAATTGTATTTAAGGTACTTTGATCATGCGGTTGCAAAAAACCAGCGCAGCTAGTGAGTAGCATTACAATCAATAGTGGAGATAGTCGTATTGCAATTGTCGGCATGTTGTTCTCGTTTAGTTCATTTTGTCTATATTGAGCAGTCATTGTTACTTGGCGTGACTGCCTTTTTTAGCAAAGCTAGCCTGACCGTTAGCCGGCAGTATTTTCTTCTCTATAGCGTAATCCATCGTTAACACTTTCAAAGTATTGTCTGGATTGCGTAGAACGGCCTCTCGTTCATTAAGTCTGATTAATGTCGCGCCTTCATATTTCTTTCCCAGCATTACTTTTTGGCCGTTAATAATTGCCGCATGGTGATTTGCACCGAGGATGATTGATTGTAACACGGGGCCATCAAGCAAACCGCTACCGTCAGTGCTATGAGCCTGATTATAAAAGGCTGCAGGCGGTTGGGTTGGATCTTTCAGCGTATCGGCGTAGACTGGCGTCAGTGTAAACAAGCCTATTGCTCCGATGCAGCATAATTGGTTTAAAGTGTTCATGCTTATATGCTCAGCCATGTTTTATCTAAGCTCAATGTATATACCGTTAGTTTAAGCTGGCTGTTCGGAAATGACTTTACAGCAAGCTCACCACGGCTCCACAACACGTGCCAATGCATATTTTCTATGGCAGTAACATATTCCAGCAAATCTAAATAACGGCCCTCGACTGTAATTTCCACACCATGCTTAAATAAGGTGCTTTCCTGTGTGGTTACTAGATTCTGTGCAACTTGGTTAGGAGTGGTTTGTCCTGTGCTGCCATCAGTGGTTTGTGGCGACTGCTCTACCAGATTCTGCGGTGGTAGCGTATTTAGCGCGATTAGTTTTAATTTACCATTTTTAGATAATAAATCCCGTAATAACTCAGGCATCTTATCTGGGCTAATCAAGCTAACATTGATCTGGCTTTGTGCAGACTTAAGCATTTGCACCTGCGTTTGCAACTCAGTAATTCGCAGTTTGTTTTGTGCGTCAGGGTCAATCGGAGGTTTGTTTTTGTACAAGTTTACTTGTTGCTGTAACTCTTGCGCCAGCGCCCGGTCTGTTGAAATTTCAGTCAACAATCTTTTTTTGCTAGTCTCTACTGAGTCTAGCAATAGCATATGTATCAAGGTGTATGTAAGTAATGCTGCCGCACCAAACACCATCAAGCGCTCGCGCTGATTAAGAGCCTCAATTTTGCTGGAGAGCAGTAACCATTTTGCCATGAAAGCAGCTTTCAAGGTTTACCTCCAGTTGTTGGTGTTGGGTTTGCGTTATTAAGTGGGCTACTATTTTGTGTGGTCAATGTGTTATCTAGTTTAGACTCTAATAAGAACTCAATGTAATTAGGCTCGTTTGTAATGGTTAATGTGTTGTTCTTTGTGTTAGTTTTTTCTGCCGCTATTTCTGGCTTGATAGCTATGGTTGGCGCTGGTGTATTAGCTGTTTTAGGCACGCTGATATTTAAGCCAGAAAATAATTTACCCTTTAACGCAGGCTCGTTGCTTAAGCCATTAATGTACTGTGGCACTAAATCACCACGCAGTGCACGGCCTTGAATATTCAGTGTGTCGGTTTGACTATCTATACTAAAGCCCGTTAGCCACAAGCCTTCAATGTTTTGTTTGGCAAATGCGCGCATTAATGCTGCGTAACTATTTGCAGGTGTGTTGCTTGATTGGTTAAGTGTATTAAGTATCTGTTGCTGTACTTTTTCGCTTTCTTCAAGCGCCGCAATTTGCTTTTCAAGAGCAGTGTCTTTATCACGTGGTGTGTGTAATGCCGTGATTGCTTTAAGTTCATTTTGTGTTTTGATTAACTCGTTAGCAGCTTGCTGGCGCTGCAAACTTAGAGTGCTAACTTCGCTTTTAACATAGCTGTAATAAGCTAGCATTGCGACTGTGATTACACCTAGCATAGCAGCCATGCTATTAAGTGTTAAAAACTGTTTTTGCTTGATTAAGGCAAGGTTAATGAGGTTAATCTGTTGACTCACAGTTCGCCCCCGTCGCGTAGTGCAGCACCCAATACAGGGAAGAACAAGGATTGAGACTCTAAAGTGTTGAGTTTTGCGCCACCTTCAAAGTCAAAAATATCAGCTAAATCCAAACGCTCAACTTTAATATATAAATAAGAGCTGAGGTAATCATAAAAGTCCTCACGCCCAACAAAGGGGGAGAGGACTAATCTGTTAATTGCAAGTTGCGGAAACTGACGTTCAAAGTTATCCAGAGAGCGCTGAATTTCTAACGCAAATCGCTCAAAAATATTAGATTTTTGCTCGCTATTTTCGCTAGAAATGGCGTCTGTGTTTAACTCAATCTGTCTGGCGTGGTATAGCGCTTTATTAGCTGTAAAGGTAAGCAAGCCTCCATTAGCATTGATAGACAACAAAGCTAGGCCTCGATTCTCCTCTTCAATACATGCTGCGATATTTCTTTGCGCCATCTCTGGAATATCAATGACCTCTAAGCCAGATTTGGTAATGTCTGCAAATGGCTGCATATAGTTGCTAATTACACTATTTTTGGCTGACACTGCATACACATAGGATTGCCGGTTTAATTTAGTGTCATCAAAAGGGATGTGGATCACATCTACCGTTGCTTGTTCAACGGCATAATCTATCATGTCTTTAAGCTTCCAGCCAATTGCCTGTTTTAATTCATTATAAGGAACGTTGGGTTTTTCAATCTGAAATATTTGGTACTCGCCTTGCTTCATTAGCAAAGCGCAATGAAAGGTATTTAAATCTAGGTCAGCATCTGCTGTAATGGACTCAATATCGAAAGCTTCTTTGGTGTTGTTTAATTGTGAAAGTGTCATTTTTACCAAAGGCTTACGGTCACGTGTTTGAACCACGTGAGCAAGTTGCGTGCTGCGCACTGAGTGCTCGATACACAGCCATCCTTGCGATTTTTTCTTAGTAAAAAACTTCATCATGAGCGCTTAATCTATACCAAAATTTCTTGTCGTTTTTAAACAGTATATACTACATTAAGTTGTGTGTCGTAACTTATTGTAATATATGATTTATTGATGATTTTTTTCTTAATTTTCAATTTGTTTGATTAAACGTGCGTTTATTTAATTTAGATACTAGGGTCAGAATCTCTCTCGTATGTAAATAATTGGGGTTTTATAAGAGCCGAATGTGGCGCGTGCGCTAGGGTTAGTGTTTCCTGACCCTGTCCAGTTAAATCTAAGCCAAGCGGGTGCGGTTGCAGTTACATCCATTGAGCCTGTATTGCCAGCACCCGGCGTTCTGAGAATTAGATTAAAGTTGCCATTGCCTGGAGGCTCTCTGAACCGTTTGGATGCAATACCTGCAGTAGAGCAGCCTAAACCACTATTGCCTGGGCTGCCGCTATCTATAACACACACTTCACTAGGTATTAGCCCATCCGCTGGGTTAGGATCAGTTAAGATTAAACTCACCCCCGTGGTACATGCATCATTACTATTCAGCACCCACGAACCATTGTTCCAGTACTGCGCTACCATTGGCATTGGTAAATCTAGCAGTTCAGAGCCGTAGGCATTCTGCATACGTATACGGCCACTGCGTACCAAGGTGCTGCCTTCTATGATGCCAGATGCAGAACTTACGGCATCTGTATCAATAGCCCTTAGTTTAATGGTTGCTGGTGAGGTAAGAGCGCTGTTAAATGTATAGTTTGGGGTAGGGTTAGCAATGCCTTGTGAAAAAGCAGTTGCAAGTATACTGTTGTTTAAAAGTGAGCCGGTTGTAACTGCGTTACCATCGCTCAATGTTGTGGTCTTGGAGAAGTTAGGGCTGGTATTTGCTGTGCCGTCATAATTCTGCGTTACATTCCCAAGCGCGTTCATTGCCTTAACTTGCACACTAAATGGCTGCGCAGAGTAAGTAAAGTTTCCTGCATTACACCCTTGTGTGACGATGGTATCAAAATGATCAGGGATGAAGCGGCCAACATTACCAGCACCATTGCATGAGGTGCCGCTATTGCCAGTGTTACTGCTTGCCGTTATACCGGAACCTAAATAGTTGCCACTGGTTAAAGTTGCCGTGATATCTCCGTTGCCAACCTCAGTCCATTTTAGCGTAGTGGCTGTTGCTGCGCCGTTTGTAAATGTGCCTAATGAACCTGTAAAGCTGCCGCTGACCGAATTTACGCCAGATGGCTGGCATTTGTTAAAACTCAGTGTAGCGCCTTCTGCTGTGCTTTCTTTACCAAAATTGGGGGTAGTAGCACTTGCCGAGTTTTGAGCAGTAACTGTAACGCCAAAGTTACTGCCAGCTTTAATCGGAGCGGCAGTAATGGCTGAAAATGCAAAAGCGGCAGGCGCTGCAATAAAGTTATCAGACCCCGTCATATTTAACCCACCAGTGGTGATTTTGGCGGTGAGTGCCATATTGCCTACATCTGCATATTGCACCGTAGTGGTGGCAGCACCACTAGCATTAAAGCTTAAGCTGACATTTTGGCCGCTAGTGTCACAGGCCGCTGCTGTGCTATTGCCGGAGTTTAGTGCTTTATTGCCAACCCTCACTGGCATAGTGCCTGTGGCTGGGTTGCTGTAGCTACAAGTGAAATTGATGTTTCTGTTAACGCTGGCAAATGCGGGCGTACACGTTAGGCTATTATTAGATTTTCTAACTGCACTGATGGTAACAGTTTGGCTGACCTCTGAAACATGATTCAACACATCAAATAAAAAACCAGCTTCTAAAAAAGTAAGGTTGCTGTCACAGGTAGATCCAAAGGTATAGTCTTGAGGAAGACAAATCGCACCTGCGCCGCTTGCCTCACTGATAAGGCCTGATGCTAAGTTGATATTAAGCGTTTCGTTAAAGCCGTTGGTTAAGCCTAGCGTGATACGAGATTCATTACTGAAGGTGTAGTTAGCTGTTCCATTACCGGTATCGTTAACAGGGTTAATGGTTGATATGCTGGACCAAGTGCCATGGCTGGTACTGGTTGCAATTTGCATGGTGGTGCCAGCTAGGCTAAATAGCGCATGGGTTGCATCATGGGCTTCTACTACGACATTTGCTGGGTTGCAACCAACAACTTGTCCGCTATGTACAATGTGAAAGTGGTCTAGTGATGTACAAGTTGTGCGTACAATATTCATATCCGCGTCAGCTTGTGTTGCACTAATATCTCTGGAATATATATACACCTCATCAATAGTGCCGTTAGCGCCATTTGGCGTGCCAGTATTGGGTGTAACGCCAGATGTGCGGTTGTCGCCAATATAGATTGAGCTTAAGTTTGTAATATTGCCACTGGAGGTCGAGCGATATGGTGTGGTGGTATTGGTTGTTTCTAACACACCATCAAGAAATATCTGTAAAACCGTCTGATTACTACCAGGCTTGATGTTCCAACTCACTCCCACATGATGCCAGGTGTTAGCGGCAAAATTACGGCTCGTTGAGGTTTCTGCAGTAAGAACTGTGCCTGCACTGTCGGTAATTGCAAACCTTAATCTGCCATTTGCTAGCTTCATAAAGAAAAAAGGCTGCGCTGCAATTTTAGTTGCATCAAAAAATGTTGCATTCGAAGATCCGGCGTTCCACACTACATTCGATTTGTACCACATGTCTACCGAGCCAGTGTTGCCCGGCACAATAGGCGTAGCAATTGCATCTATTGTTGTATTGGATGTGTTATTGGTAAAGCTGCCACCACGGCAAAGTTTACCTGCGGCTACATTAGTAACCAGTCCAACCACAGATGCATTTTGGCTATTGCCAGATGTGTCTTTAACTTCATTGGGGGTGTTAGCCCAAATGCTTTCATCAAATCGATATTCGGCAGTTTTTGGGTCTAACTGGTTTGCTGGGTACCATAAGATAGAGGTGCCATTGGTGGTGTCGATAAATGCCTGATTGTAGGAGTATTGCGTGGAGTCGGTAGTGCTTAACTGTACGCCTACAGTAGCGGCGGAGCCTGTGCTACTGCCGGTTGTGTAGTTGTATTTGAAGTTGCCGTTAACGCCGGTATTGCTTTCATAAAGTACAACCTGAAAGTTGTAGCGCGTAGTGGTGTTGTACAGCTTTACATTTACCCATGAAATCACAAAACGATCTTGATTCGTTACCGGGTCAGTAATGAGCTCATACTTTACAGAAGCGCCAGTTGTATTGTTCCCAGTGCCAGCAACGATATCTGTCCAGTAAGGCAGCATAATGTTGGTTGGTATACCTTGCGAGCAGCCAGTAAATGCCAGCGCATTTGATGTGATAGGAAGTGCTAAGTTTGAATAGTTGCGATGGTAGCCTGAAGTGTCGCCACCAAAATTTAAGATGCCGTTGGAGTAAATTCTGACACTAGTGTAATCAACACCACCAAACGTGAACTTAAACCCTGACGGAAAGCTAATGTCTGCCCAGTCATCATCACCTAGAGGGTAAGTGGTACAGGCTGGCGAAGTTCCAGTGGCATGCCAAGCAACGGTAGTGGCGGTAGCTGAAGGGGTGTCATAACTAAAACTATCATTTCTGTATGCATAAGTTGCAGCATGCGCAGGGCTACTTATTAATGATAGCGCTAAGCTTAATATTAAAATAAGAAACCGAAAGTTCATTAATAATTAATCCAAATTACCATCAATATTATTTTTTCTAATTGCACTGGCTGGCTGGTGTGGTGTCAGTTGCACGGCACTTGCTTACGGTTGCTTGCAAGCGGCGCTCACTGTATTCAATTGTACCAGCAACCCCAGAGCTTGCCGTGGATGTGATCTCAAAGACACGAATAGTGCGATCTGTACCTTGTTCAAAGTAATCTACAGATTGAGTGCATGTAATAGCTACCACGTAGGACTCAATATTAATGTTGGCTGGAGCAGGGCAGTTCACCAGATTTGCTGTGCCCGGTGCCAGTACTTGAAATATTGCCAACTCCAGCCCTGCACGCGCCGCCTGGTAAGCTTGAGAGCCTTGTGTATCTTGCCTAGAGGTTGCCTGTTGTATGCTGCTTATATTTAAAGCATAAGCACCTAGCGCAGCCAAAATGACCAGCAAGAAGATGGCGGCAGGCAGCAAAAATCCACGTGCGTAGTGTTTATTCATGGTGAGTTAGCCACATTGATTTGATGCATCAGCGTTACTCTGGCTGTGTCCTCTGTAAGGCTGATATTGACAGAAACAATGCCTGACCTTTGCAATACGCCAGCTGTGTAGGTGATTTGGCAGTTGGCTAAATTATTGGCAAGTTGACTGCGCTGAACGCCAGATAAACCATCAAGCGCGGCAATGCTGGCAGGCTGAGCCGCCTGAAACGCATAACCTTGATATCGCCACAATATGCGATTAGTCATATCACATGCATAAGTCACTGGCGTAGCGACCACTTGAAAACGGCTAGAAGGTGAAGCAAGTGGAAAGCTGCTGCCTGTAAAGGTCAAAATGGTGCCATTAGTCGTAGCATTGAGTGTGCGTCTGCTGGTACCTGCGTAAACATCAGACCCTGGAATACCTAAGTTGTAGATGACTAATGACTGATTGTTTGTAACAGTCATTGGCACGCCTAATACATCAAAATTGTTGTCAGTAGGGATTGAGAAATCTAAAGGGTTATCAGTAGCAGGCGCATTGCCCACAGACGCTCGGTAGCGCCCGGCGAGCTCTACTGGTGTAAACTCGAGTAGGCTATCAGCACCGTTGGTCGTGATTCTTACACTATTTGGCAGAGCATTTCTGATGTCTCTAGACATACGGCGTAAAGCTGTGTCAGCACGGTCTGATAAGCTTGCGCGTCGTTCACTATCAAAAAAAGACTGGGTAGGGTTGCCAATAAATAATGCTACGCCACCGGCAAGTATGCCAACAATTGTAATTACAACTACCAACTCAACCAATGTGAAGCCCTGAGTAACGGCAAAGTGATTGCTGGCTGTGCGTTTAGGCTTAACTGTCATTTTAGTTGCCAATGGCTTTTTAGCTGTTAAGCGCTGACCGGCCTGCAATGCGCAGTGAGCAGACCCATGCGCCTGTAGCTTAAGCACAGGTAAGTCGTTATGTTTGAGTTGGCTCTTATATATTGGGCGCATAGCGAACTCTGTAACCTGATAATGTGACCACGGTGTTGGCCGGGCCTGTGACGCGCACGCTAACTCTTAGTGCAGCATCGTTGTTTAGGCCTAAAGTCGCGCCGTCTCGGGTAATGGTGACAGCTGCCGCATATGCATCTAAACCTGCAATTGGCGTGTTACTGTCGGGACCGCAAATGCCAGCACACTGAGCATTCGGCATGGTAAAGCCACCATAATCTGCAACATTGTCAAAAGGGTCTATATTGCTGTAGCGATTTTCACTGTTAGGGAACGGCCCGGTAATAGCTCCAGCGCCAGCGGGGTTTGTATCCTGTGTTTGTGTAGTGCAATCGGTGGTGCTGGTTGCGGCTGATGCATTAGCATCATCTGGGTCGCAAAGTGTAAAAGGCTGCTGCTGAATTTCTAACAATAGTGATTCTGCAATTGATAAAGCTTGTTTTCTTACTAGCGGGTCTGCGCTATTACGCCCGGTGACTTCCAGTACTTTTAGCACGCCGGCTAATGCTACGCCCATAATTACAATAAATACCACCAGTTCGACCAAAGTAACCCCTCGTTGTACAATTCCAACTTGCGCCACAGTAGGTGATCCGAACGGTTTTAATGGAGCAGCTTTACGAGTAAGCGGTGCTAGATGGTCAGGCTTATCGGACATAACCGGTTTCTGCTTCTACTGTAATGGTACGTGCAGGCTCTAAGGTCACTGCATTTTGAATTTGGAAGGTTGCAACAGCATTTGGTGATGGGCTACCTAAGCCGTCAAAGCCAATTACAGCAGTACTGGCTGTCACTATGACATTGTTGGGTAGCACTTTAACATATGCGGCTCGTGTGGCAGGGTCGAGTACAGGAGTGCTGCAATTGTTGGTGTAGCCTAAACAGATGGTTCTAGTTGTGGTATCAATATTAGTGAAAACTGTGGTGCGCTGTGCGATGGCTGTTTTTTGTGCATAGACTAAAGCTGACATCAGGGTGCCATAAGCACCCCTTGCATCAAAAGCGTCTCTACCAATAAAACGCGGAGCAGCAATTGCGGCAATTAAGCCTGTAATCACAATCACTGCTACTAGTTCTACAACAGTAAAGCCTCTTAATTGACGCATGCTCGAGCGAATATACGTTGCATTAGTGCCTAAAGTAGTTAGCTTAAGCGGCTATTAGGAAAGCAACTAACAACCAGTGGTTGTTACAGTCACTGCACCGGTAGCATCATTGTAACTTGCTTGGCATGTTGCGTTGCCGCCATTAGTTGGTTGAAATGTTGCAGTTGGTGCGGCATAGACAACATTAAATCCATCGGTAGATGAAATTGCGCGACCAATGCCTGCAGTAGTACTTACAGGAATTCCACTCCCAGCCGTAACAGTAACGTTTGAGCCAGCACCTGTAGCACCTACCATATCCACTGTTGTTGCAGTGTTATTGCCTGTAGCAAAGTATCGTGCTTGTGCAACACCTACAGCAGCGCGCAATCCACCTGCCATACCGTTAACCGCAGAAATCCGTGCATCAGCAGTAAGGTTGATAAATCTAGGCAAAGCAGTCGCAGCCAAAATACCTAAAATGACAATCACCACTACTAACTCAACTAGGGTGAAACCAGATTGTTGTTGTTTCATTGTTAAAACTCCTTAATACGTTACGGGGTGTTAAATAATTTTTTATAAATTTAAGATATTTATGCTTGTAACCATTAAATAAAATCCCTACTAAGTATTTAACGGGTATTTATCTAAATAATGTAGAGCGCCTCTTAAATTTCTTAGGGGTTGTTACAGTTAGCAACCAGTCGGATCAATTGGCGTAATCACTGGCGCACCATTGGCCGCTGCTTCAGTATAAGTGAACTGGCATTGTGCAGGGGTAGGTGCACCTTGGATTTGGAACGTACCAACGCCACCGGTACCGATGTAGTTGTAGCCATCTGCTTGTAGTTGTGTCTGGGTTGGGTTAAATGTAGTTGTAAGGCCTGCGGCTGACAGTACACCGGCAGTGCCAAAATCTGAAGCTGCTGGATATGCATTTACTAGGTTAATAATGCCATTTTCAGTACATACGGTGCCGGTTGCTCCGTTGCTGTTGTTTGCAGTGCCTCCGCCTGGGCAAGCTGTTGTGTCAGCGATATTGTTTCTGGCCAATACTGTTGCATGGGCTAATGCTGCCGCTGCGGCAACACTGCCTCTGGCTGCATTTAGTTTTGCGATGCGGGCATCTCGCTGTAGGTTAGTGAATCTAGGCAAGGCAACTGCTGCCAAAATACCAAGAATAATAATCACCACAATTAATTCAATGAGGGTAAAACCTTTAATTTTGCTAGGCATTATTATTTCCTTTTTTTAACAAAAATGATTTAGTTTGTTACTTGCGCTAAATCCAAACCGCCAGCACTCAATTTTGATGAGCTGCTTTTGCTTGCGGTGTTGATCAGTGCATACCGAACTTCGGTAGCATCGCTATGCACATATACTAACTGTTTTCTATTGATATCGAAATACCAAACCGTATATAAACCGTGCGGTTTGGCTGATATTTCTCCAATATAGTTTTTGGGCTGCTCGCTAATAAACCGCATCGGGTTAGTGTTTACCAGCGCTTTTATATTAATTGACTGATGAGATACTTGTTTATGTACCCAGCTTTCTGCAATGGCCAATCTTATATTATTAAGCTCGGCGTCTCTGGTCATCTGCTCAATTGACACCTGCGCCCGGTTCAAACTGTTAAGCAACAATGTTGCCAATATACTAATCACTGTCAAAGTGATGGCAAAATCAAACCGGTGCGCACCAGCACTGTGCTTTTTTAACAAAACAAGCACGGAGTATTAGCCTTTGTGCAGTGCAATGTTGCCAAGGTCCCATATTGGTAAGAATATGCCTAGTGCCAGAATCAATACCATGACCCCTAAGAATACGATTAAGATGGGTTCAATCTGAGCGCCTAGGGTTTTAATTTCATATTCAACATCACGCTGATACATGTCGGCAATTTCTTCCATGAGATCATCTAGCGAGCCGGACTCTTCACCCACTGCAATCATTTGCAGTACG
Source organism: Methylotenera sp. (assembly GCF_036401095.1). Lineage (GTDB taxonomy): Bacteria > Pseudomonadota > Gammaproteobacteria > Burkholderiales > Methylophilaceae > Methylotenera. The sequence continues at coordinate 524,480 of NZ_DASWWA010000003.1, read as the reverse complement.
ATAGGGTTAAACACTCCGCTATTGGTTGCGGTGCGTAATATGCTTTCGCCACGCTCCACGCCTTCTCGCATTTGATCGATACGGCTACCTACATAATCGTTATCTGTCGTTTGTGCCACAAGTTTTAACCCGTTGGTAATCGGCACACCACTTTTGCTAGAGAGCGCAAAACTTCTGGCAAAGCGAGCCATGGTCGCTTTGTGCACAATTTTGCCGGCAATAGGTATTTTTAATTTAAAGCTATCCCAGTTAAGTTTGCCTACGCTAGTGGCCGTATATGAGCGAAATAAAAATGCCGCACCAGCCACTAGGGCTAATAAATAGGGCCACGATGCCTGCATAAAGCCCGAGAATACTAACAAGCCTCTCGTCATCAAAGGTAGCTCAGCGCCAAAGCTTTCAAACACTTTAGCAAAGGCTGGGATAACAAATAAGTTCACCACCACAATGGCGACTGCCATCGCAATCACCACAAAAGTAGGGTAGCGCAACGCGGCTTTAATTTGGTCGCGCATAAACCGTTCAAACTCTAGGTGTTCAAATAACCTATAAAATACGCTATCCAATAAACCAGTACTTTCGCCTACGCGCACCATGCTTACGTAAAAGCTGGAAAAAACCTTAGGGTGCTGTGCCAGCGCTACAGATAGCTCACGGCCGCCTGCTAAGCTTTCACGTACATTGCCTATTACTAAAGAAAAAGCCTTGTTTTGTGTGGACGCTTGCAAGCCGTTAAGTGCATTCATAATAGGAATGCCGGCTTTAAGTAAGGTATACATTTGCCGGCTAAACAGCATGACATCTAGTGTGCTAATTTTCTCCTGAAATAAACTGAGGTTTATTTCTTTGGATGTTGCTTTTGCAGATTGGGACTTAATTTCTATGGGGGTGATATTGAGGCTAGATAGCTGTGAGGCGACATTGCTGCTGTCTGTACTTTCCAAGGTGCCTTCTACCAATGCACCTTGGCTGTCTCTACCTTTGTAAGCAAACAATGGCATGCTACTTTATTCCTCAAACTGATTGTTGATGCGCATAGCTTCAGCAATCGTTGTACGCTTGGCTAGCACTAGGTCAATTGCGCTTTTACGTAACGTTTTACCAGCCATGTTTTGGCGGCCTAATTTAATGAATTGATTAGGGTCGCTATGACTGGCCGCATCAACTAGGTCGTTATTCATCTCTAGTAGCTCATACACGCCAAGTCGGCCTTGGTAGCCAGTGCCGTTGCAAAGGCTGCAGCCTTTGCCGTGCGCATATTGGTGTTTTTCGGTTTCATGGCCTATTTCATATCGCAGCCATGCATGCTCAAACGGTAACGGTTCGTAGGGTTCTGTGCATCCTTCGCACAGCAGGCGAACTAAGCGCTGGGCAACAACGCCGACGATTGAGGTTGCTACCATGTAACGGGGCACACCCATATCAATCATTCTAATTAGGGTGCTGGTGGCATCATTAGTGTGTAATGTTGATAACACTAAATGGCCAGTCATCGCGGCCCTAAGGCCGATTTGTGCTGTTTCCTGATCGCGCATCTCACCCACAAGAATAATGTCAGGGTCTTGCCGCAAGGCTGATCGCAATACGCGTGAGAAGTCTAAATCAATTTTTTCGTTAACTTGTACTTGGTTGATGCCGGGTAAGCGATATTCAACCGGATCTTCAACGGTAATAATTTTGTTAGCAGAAGAGTTACGCTCATTGAGTGCGGCATACAGTGTGGTTGTTTTACCGCTACCAGTTGGGCCAGTTACCAGCACCATACCGCTAGGGCGGTGAATTAACTTACGGAAACGCTCCAGCATATCTGGCGGCATGCCTAGCTTATCTAATGCGAAGTTGCTGCTATTTTGAATTAGCAGACGCATCACAACAGATTCACCATACTGCGTAGGCATGGTGGATATACGCACATCAACAGGTTGCTGTTTAACTTTTAATGCAAAGCGGCCATCTTGCGGTAGGCGTTTTTCTGAAATATCCAGACTAGACATTAACTTTAGGCGCAACACTAGGGCAGAGGTGATTTTCAATTCCGCCTCTGTTTGCAAGTGCATGACGCCATCAATCCTAAACCGTATGTGCAGCTTGTTTTCTTGCGGTTCAATATGGATATCTGATGCGCGAACTTGCACTGCATCTTCAAAAATGGTTTGTAATAGCTTAACAACTGGCGCCTCTTCACTGTTGCCAGTGATGCCTAGTGCAGCAAAGTCAATGGCGGTGTCGCCTAGGTCTTGCCCAAGCTCCATCGCTAAGTTTGAGATCTCGTCGGTACGGCGATAGCTGCGGTCAATCAATTGCAGAAGCGCATTTTCTTGCACAACTGCAAGCTCAATGTCCTTATGCAGAATGCGAACGATTTCATCGTAGGCAAACAGGTCTGTTGGGTCAACCATGCCAACCAAATAGGTGGCGCCCCTATCTTCCAAAACGGCACTGCGGAAGCGTCTAGCTTGCGCTTCTGGCAATTTGTTAATTACCTCGGTTTTGGTGCTAAATTGCTGAATATTGATGTAAGGAATTTTTAATTGATGTGCGAGCGCTTCAGAAATTTGTGTTTCTGTCACATAGCCGCTGTCTACAAAAATACGGCCAAGTTTACGGCCAGTGCGTTTTTGCTCTTCTAGCGATTTATTTAAGTCGTCAGCAGAAATCAGATTTTGCTGAACTAACACTTCACCAAGGCGAATCTTTTCAGGACGTGCCATTTAAACCTCAAGTTTATTCATTTATTAATTTTTTGTTTTGTGACGATTGGTTATTCAACTTGGCACGTAATTGAATTTTTCCTGAGCATACATAAATTTACTCTTACTATTTATATACGCTGTATATTGCACCGAACGTATTGAATGTGCAATAAGCCCAGTGGTATTTATCGTCATGTGCATGGAATATAGGTCTGCGTGATGCACTATATATTATTCAGTCTGTATTTAGCCTTTTATGCAGTGATTAAACGCAGGCCATGGTAAACGCATCACGTTAGTGACGATGGCAAGTAGACTTACATTCTACTTTCAGGATTGACTGCTATTTTAAACACCGCTTTATGGATGCTACCTGTACCAACTAATGCAGTATGTGCATCTTCAGGAAAGAAAATACAAAAAGAGTTTGCTGGTGTAGCGACCCATGCGGTTGGCATCGTATTAAATAGCTGCACATCGTAATCAGGATTGTAATTGCTCACAGGGTTTTGGCAGTCGGGCAAAGACTTCCAGCCCATTTCATCCAAACCATCTAGCACTAATTGAATATCAATATATTTGCGGTGGCATTCTAGTTGTGTGGATTCTCTACTCCGGCCTTGCACTCGTTCAATAATGACAAATAAATCATCGCCAGCAACAGGGTGTTTGCCGGGCATCAGCGCGTGTAGATTTGTGCTTTGTATATAGTCAAATACCGTTGCAAATAAAGGGTGTAAAGTAACGTAGCGATGCGCGTTTGTAATCGTATCTAAAATCATTAAGAATCAACCTTTATTGATTAATAACTGCTGAATTGTTTTCCCGCTGGGCTAGTGCCGTCAAACTGCGTGTTATCTCACTAAAAAGAGGTCGCATACTTACTTCTGGCTGAGCACAGCGTTGCTGAAGTATACCTAAAGCATCTGTGATGTGCTGATTTTCAGGTTGAGCGTGGCAACGCTCAAGCAGTTCTTCAAGCAAGCAAGCAAAGGCGCGCACTTCTATGCGCTCCAAGCTAGCTGCCAGTTGCACATCATGTTGAGGGGTAAACGAGGCTGCGCCAAAATCTCCCAGCAAACAATCGCCGTGCTCGTTCCAAAGAATATTATGCGCATATAAGTCACCATGTATGATGCCTTGCATATGAAGATGTTGCGCCGCACTGGCAATGCCTAGGGCAATGCTGAGAAGACAAGGTAAACTAAACCTGATTTGTTCTGCGTAACAGTCACGCGTGCATGACTCTAAGCTGGGTGGTCCTGCAAGATTTACGAAACTAGGCGGGACTAAAGACATCAGCAACCCAGATTTTACAGCAGGGTGCCCGGTTACATTGCCAATGATTGGAATCAGCGCAGCGTGTGCACCGGCTGCGATGCTCGCAGATTTTTCACTGCTTGGTAAGCCGTCGCTGGTGACCTTACCTTTAAATATTTTCACGGCAACAGGTGAGGTTAAGGCTTTTAGCTGATGGGTAGCATGGTAAATAGTACCAGACGCACCTTCACCTAGTTGCTGCTGAACATCAAGACTGTGCCAATCAATCTGCGGAATCTTTTGATTGCTGATTGCTGCAGCTTCATATGCTTTAGTAAGTGAATTTCCTGCGTAAGCTAACCAAGCAAGGCGAGGTAACGAAACTAGCCAATAAGGCAAGGTTGTAAATTGATTTGCTGAAATACGGAGTAGTTCTAATTGAGTGCAATTGGCCATGGATGCCGGTAGCTCCCGTAGCATATTTCCAGCGAGCATTAGTTTTTGCAGCGCTTTGCAATTACCTAACTCATCAGGTAATTCGCTAATTTTATTGTCAGTTAAAATCAGCCAACGTAATTTCGTTGGTAAAGCGGATGCTGATACCTTACTAATATGATTGGATTTGAAGCCAACCATTTCAAGATTAGGGCAGCGGCCTAACACCTCTGGCAGTTCGGTAAAGTTGTTTTCTGAACAAAAGATAATGCGCAACTTACTCAGGCTAGGCAAGTCATCGGGCAGGTTGGTTAGAGAGTTGTTTGATAAATTAAGTATCTCTAAAGAGTCACTCAATTGAAAGATTTCTCTAGGGAACTCAGTTAACTGGCAAGCAAGATCAAGGCGTTTAATGCCGGTTAGTTTGCCATCGCGTAATAAAGAAAGGGGGTGCATTATTAATGATATATCCAGATTAATTTATTCTGGCCTAGTGAACACGATCTGGATTAGTTGAGCTTAGCATAAGCGTCAGAAAATAAAAAAGCCCTGCATCTCTGCAAGGCTTCGTATATTTGGCTCCTCAACCTGGGCTCGAACCAGGGACCTACGGATTAACAGTCCGGCGCTCTACCGACTGAGCTATTGAGGAATCGGTGGTGTCACTTGAAATCAAGCCTTGCGACTATGCAAAGCAAAAATTTTGGCTCCTCAACCTGGGCTCGAACCAGGGACCTACGGATTAACAGTCCGGCGCTCTACCGACTGAGCTATTGAGGAATCGGTGAAGGCGCTATAATACTTACCGAGCGCCCTTTGGTCAATCGCTACTAGCTAATTTTTAGGTTATTTTCATGAAAAAAAATAAAAAAATATTAATCGGAATTTTTATCTTAATTAGCGTGTTGATTATTCTACCTTTTTTCATTCCCATTAAAACCTACCTAAATGAAGCAGAAAAGCTAGCAAGCGACCAATTAGGGGTGCCAGTGACGATTGAATTAGGTCGATTGCTGTTGCTGCCTAGTCCGCGCGTTGTTATCAGTGGTGTCAATGTAGGTGAGGGGAGTGCGCTAAAGATTGAGCATTTCGCCATTATTCCGTCTTTAACTACAATGTTTTCTGCAACCAAAGTGGTTGATATTAGTATTACTAAGCCTATCGTTAAAAAATCTGCACTAAATATTATGTTGGCATTAGCTGACAAAAAGCCTAACTCGAACAATGAGCCTAATATGGTTAATGTCAGGCGCGTTAATGTAAATGCATTGCAGTTTGATTGGCCAAACCTGAAGTTGCCAGCGCTCAATGCTGAAATCAGCTTCTTGCATGATCAACAACTAAGTGCCGCAACCCTTGAGTCTGTCGATGGTGCTTTAAGCGCTAAGGTGACGCCTGAGCAAGGCGAGTATTTGATCTCTATTGATGCTGAAAAGTGGACATTGCCAGTAGGTTTGCCGTTGTTGATTGATAAAGCTACCTTAGACGCACGCTTAAAAGCGGATCGGTTAGATGTGTCGCGTATCGAGATGGAGCTATATGGTGGTAAGGTCAATGCTAATCTCAATATGTCGTGGCAAAAAGGTTGGCGTAGTAACGGTAAAGTGAAAGTTGAGGGGCTTGCCGTTAAAGAGCCGAGTAGGTTAATCAGTAAGACTGTTTACTTGAGTGGTCAGTTGTCGGGTAATGGCCTTTTTTCAAGCGCAGCAAAAGATGCCGATAGGTTAATGGATAACATCAATGCAGAATTTACATTTAAAGTGCATGACGGTGTATTGCATGGTCTGGATTTAATTAAGGTAGCGAGCTTATTAACCAAGCAGACGGCTGGTGGTGAAACATCTTTTGATGATTTTTCTGGCATGGCTAATTTGAAAGGTCACCAATATCATTTAAATAACCTTAAACTCAGCTCAGGTTTGCTCTCAGGTAGCGGGCAGGTTGTGATTGCGGAAAATAAAACGCTGGATGGCACAGCTGAGGTGGAGATTAAGCGCAGCGTGAGTTTGGTTGCGGTGCCGCTGGATATATCCGGCACGGTAGATAATCCCGTGGTTTTGCCTTCTAAGGCGGCGCTTGCTGGCGCTGTTGCCGGCACAGCAATTCTAGGTCCCGGACTAGGTACCAGTGTGGGGATTAAAGCTGCTGGTGCTATAGATAAGCTTAAAGGCCTATTTAAGAACGATTAACCGTTTTAAATAAGCCTTTATTTGTATTGGGCAACATGGTGTAAGCCATGTTGCTAATCAATTGCTACCTTATTGCAGTGCCTTTTCAATGCGATCCAACGCATTGCGCAGATTATCCATTGACGTTGCAAACGAAATTCTAAAGTAACCTTCTGCGCCAAATGCTGAGCCTGGCACAACAGCAACATCAAACTCTTCAAGCAGATATTCAGCTAACGCCATATCAGTAGCAGCTTTGATTTTTCCAGCCTTAAATAAGGTGTCAATTGCGCCGCGAGCGTCAGGGAACGCATAGAATGCGCCTCCAGCCATCAGGCAGCTTAATCCCGGCATGCTATTAAAGCGATTAACGACATAAGTATGGCGCTCTTTAAATGCGGTCACCATAGGCACGATACATTCTTGAGAACCCTCAAGTGCAGCTTGCGCCGCTACTTGTGAGATTGAGGCCGGGTTGCTGGTGGATTGTGACTGTAAAATTTCCATCGCTTTAATGATGTAAGCAGGGCCTGCTGCATAACCAATACGCCAGCCGGTCATTGAGTAAGCTTTTGAAACACCATTAAGCACAATGCAGCGGTCTTTTAAAGCTGGTGTAGCGTTTAAAATGTTGTAGAACTTGTTGCCGGTTAGGTTTACGTGCTCATACATATCATCTGTTGCCACTAAAACATGTGGGTGTTTAAGTAAAACTTCACCTAATGCTTGTAGTTCAGCTAGTGTGTACACTGCGCCCGTCGGGTTTGACGGTGAGTTAATCATAAACAATTTGGTTTTAGGAGTGATGGCAGCTTCTAGTTGTGCTGCTGTCAGTTTAAACCCTTGTTCAATACCGCATTCAATAATCACTGGTGTGGCTTCTGCTACCAATGCGATATCTGCATACGATACCCAGTATGGTGCAGGAACAATCACTTCGTCGCCTTTGTTCAGTACAGCCAGGCACAGATTGAAAATAGTTTGTTTACCACCTACGCCTACAATCACTTCATTCAGTGCGTAGTCAAAACCATTTTCATTTTTGAATTTTGCAACAATTGCTTTTTTCAACCCAGGAATACCAGCAACTGGGGTGTATTTTGTAAAGCCGGCGTCAATCGCTGCTTTGGCCGCATCTTTAATATGTTGAGGCGTATCAAAGTCTGGCTCACCAGCCGCTAAGCCGATAATGTCTCGACCTTCAGCTTTGTATTTACCTGCCTTAGCTGTAATGGCTAAAGTTGGCGATTCTTTGATTGATAAAACGCGTTGGGATAATACGGAGTGTGACAAGGTCTGTTCCTTAAGACAAATTTGTATGTAACCGGTTGAATTGCCGCCATTTTACGCACAAATATGTGGATTAGGAATAGCACAGAGTCTAAAAAGTGCAAGAAGACGGCATGCAAATGTATGCCGTCTTGAATTGATTGGTTAGCGTTGAAGTTATGCTAAGTTAGCAGTGGATGTTGCAACCTAGCATTTCACTAAATTCTTTGGCTAGATTTTCATCAATTTTGGCAATCGTGGAGTTGATGGACGACATGCTACTTTTATCACCTTGAGATTGTGCAATAACCCCAAGCCTGAAAAGTGCACTAGTGTTATTGGCATCAATCGCTACAGACTTTAAATATGATTGTTTTGCTTCATCCAGTTTATTAAGTTTCTCTTGCGCTACGCCCAGTTCAAACCATGCCTCGGTGTCTTTAGGATAGGTTTCGGTCCATCTGCTTGCAATTTGTTCTAGCTTAGGCCAGTCTTGGTTGATTTCTGGAATGGCCATTTGCATGAAAAATGGCTTTTTATCGTCATCGTCCTCCCAAAAAGCTTTGCCAGTGATTGGGAATTTAGTTTCCGCCGGCAATTTCTTTAAATTTGCCAGCCACTCAATAGGAAGCGAGTAAAAGTAAGCAGGGCGCCCGGGTGTTTTAAATGTATTGATACCAAGTAAATTGCCATCCGTATCAAATATGCCGCTGCCGCTTGCGCCCATTAAAAACTTTGCGCTACTGCGGATCACTTTACCACCATCAAAGTTGTAGGTTGTTTTAATCACCCCTGAAGATGTGATTGGGACAAGTACACCGTTAGAGTGTCCAATTGATAATATTTCCTGCTCTCTTTTGATATTGTCACTGCTGCCAATAGGCGCTGGTGTAAACGGCATTTTTGCTGTGACCAGACATAAGTCATGCCAGCGGTCTGCCTGTACAGATTCAATTTCATAAGTGTCTTCGCCACGCGTCACCCACGGTGCGCTGGTGCTGCGAAAAATGTGGCAGTTGGTAATTGCTTTGTTTTCTTCCACAACAACACCGGAGCCGTATGCTAAACCTCCGCTGCTGTTATAACCCCGTATCATGACTACTGATTGTAACGATTTAAGTACTTTTGCCTGATCTAAAGCTAAAGACGTTTGTGCAAAACTCATTAATGCGGCAAGCAGGATAAATCCACGCATAAACTACTCCAAAAGTTAATTGCTGCATATTTTTAGATAAACCCAGAGGAGCGGGTAATCAATGGCAGCTTGATGATTGATGGTTGTTGTGAATTTTTACACTTATTATTTTGTTAAATGACCGCCTATTTTTGGCAAAGTTCGCATTAATCCAGTCTGAGGATGTTGGTGGGTGAGATTGTTGAGGGTTGTTGTATAAATTTCTGTTAAAATTTAAGTGTTTATATCTATATAAAGCATAACGTGTTCGTTACATTTCCTAATAGTAAATATCAATTGCATCAGCCTTTTCCTCCTGCTGGTGACCAGCCTCAGGCTATCGAGAAGCTAACACAAGGTGTGAATGACGGGCTGAAGTTTCAAACCTTACTTGGGGTAACGGGGTCGGGCAAAACTTACACCATGGCTAACGTTATTGCACGTACCGGTAGGCCTGCGATTGTGATGGCGCCAAATAAAACATTGGCAGCGCAGCTATATAGTGAGTTTCGAGAGTTTTTCCCCAATAACTCTGTTGAGTATTTCGTAAGTTATTACGATTACTATCAACCAGAAGCGTATGTCCCATCGCGTGATTTGTTTATTGAAAAAGACTCCAGTATCAATGAGCATATTGAGCAGATGCGGCTTTCTGCTACTAAAGCGCTACTTGAGCGTGAAGATAGTATTATCGTTGCAACGGTGTCTGCTATTTATGGTATTGGCGACCCGACTGATTACCATGGCATGGTGCTGCATGTGCAGGTGGGTGAGAAAATAGCGCAGCGCGATATGATTCAGCGCTTGGTAGGCATGCAGTATGACCGCAATGAATTTGATTTTTCACGCGGTACTTTTCGTGTGCGCGGTGATGTGATTGATGTTTTCCCGGCCGAAAATAATGAAACCGCGGTACGCATTTCAATGTTTGATGATGAAATTGAATCAATCACTTTGTTTGACCCGTTGACCGGCCAAGTTTTTAATAAAATTCCGCGCTATACCGTTTATCCATCTAGCCACTACGTTACACCGCGCGAGACCACAATACGCGCGATGGAAAAGATTAAGCATGAGCTTAAAGATCGCGTAAGTGTTTATCTTAAAGATAATAAATTGGTAGAGGCTGCCAGAATTGAACAGCGCACTCGCTTTGACCTTGAGATGCTTAACGAAATTGGTTTTTGTAAAGGCATTGAAAACTATTCGCGTCATTTATCTGGACGTAACCCGGGTGATCCGCCACCAACACTGATTGATTACTTGCCGGATAACGCTTTAATGATTATCGATGAAAGTCACGTGACCGTGCCCCAAATCGGCGCGATGTATAAAGGTGACCGCTCGCGTAAGGAAAACTTGGTGGATTATGGTTGGCGCTTGCCATCTGCGCTGGATAATCGGCCGTTAAAATTTGAAGAGTTTGAGCGCATCATGCGCCAAAGTGTGTTCGTTTCTGCCACCCCAGCGGAGTATGAAAAAAATCATCAGCAGCAAGTGGTGGAGATGATTGCGCGCCCAACCGGTTTGATTGACCCTGAAATCATCGTCAAGCCAGCAGATACACAGGTGGATGATCTGCTTGGTGAAATCAAAAAACGTGTTGATGTTGGTGAGCGGGTATTGGCGACAACCCTTACCAAGCGCATGTCTGAAGACTTAACAGATTATTTAAGTGAACATGGCGTAAAAACACGCTATTTACATAGTGATATTGATACCGTAGAACGTGTGGAAATTATTCGAGACTTGCGCTTGGGTGAGTTTGATGTGCTGGTTGGAATTAACTTGCTGCGAGAAGGTCTGGATATCCCTGAGGTGTCTCTGGTGGCGGTGTTGGATGCAGATAAGGAAGGTTTCCTTCGTTCTGAGCGTAGCTTGATTCAAACAGCAGGGCGTGCCGCACGTAATTTGAATGGGCAGGTCATTTTTTACGCCAATAAAATCACGCGCAGCATGAAGTTGGCGATGGATGAAACCGAGCGCAGGCGTGGCGTGCAAATGGCGTTCAATAAAGCGCATGGTATTACTCCTAAGGGAGTTAGTAAGCACATTAAAGATATTATTGATGGTGTTTATGATAAAGATGAAGCCTTACGTGAGCGTAAGGCGTTGCAAGACCAAGCGAATTACGAATCTTTAAGCGAAAAACAAATCACTAAAGAAATGAAGCGTTTGGAAAAAGCCATGCACGATGCCGCCAAAAACTTGGAGTTTGAAAAGGCCGCGGACTTTAGGGATCAACTTAAAAAGCTCAGAATTAAATTTTATGGTGCAGAAATGCCAGACCTTGTTTAGCAATGTTTTAAGTTTAAATGCTTGAATGCTGGTATTAAAGTGCAAAACGATTGATTTTATTAAATATAATTTGATTAGTCTTGTGCTTTTGTCTATAATCCTGCGCTTGCTTGGTAGTGATATCGAGTAGTTTTTGTTTTTTTACCTTGTCACACTGCATAAAGTAGGTGGCTTTTATCCAAAAGGAGTGTCTATGAGACATTATGAAGTAGTATTTATCGTCCATCCGGACCAAAGCGAGCAAGTGCCAGCGATGATTGAGCGTTACCGCGCACTTATCACTACTAACGGTGGTGCAATTCACCGTTTAGAAGACTGGGGCCGTCGTCAATTGGCTTATCCAATCCAAAAAATTCACAAAGCACACTACGTGTTAATGAACATTGAATGTAACCAAACAGTGTTAGAAGAATTAGAGCATGGGTTTAAATTCAACGATGCAGTATTGCGTCACCTAACAATGGCTACAAAAACTGCTGTTACTGCACCATCACCAATGATGAAAGAAGAGAAATCTAAATCAGTGTTGAGTAAAGATGCGGCTCCAGCTGCACCAACAGAGGCAGCTGCTGCTTAATTGAATAAATTGGTGATACAAGCTGAGGTGGTGCAAATTGAACCGCTTCGCTACACACCAGCAGGCATACCGTTGTTAAGTGTTGTATTGCGCCATGTTTCAGAGCAAATTGAAGCTGGCATGAAGCGTAAAGTAGAGTGTGAAATTAATGCAGTGGTCTTGGGTGACTTGGCATTAACAGGTTTAAAGCAAGGCGTTCAAATAGTGGCGCAAGGCTTTTTAGCTAAACGCAGTCTTAAAAGCACACAATTGGTTATGCATATTAATGACATAAAGACTATGTAAGCAGTGCTTACATAAATTAAAGAATTTAGGAGTTTAAGATGGCAAGAGATATGTACAAACGCCGCCGTTACTGCCGTTTTTCAGCAGAAGGCATCAAAGAAGTAGATTACAAAGATGTTGATCTTTTAAAAGATTTCATCTCTGAAAATGCAAAAATCATCCCAGCACGTATGACGGGCACTAAAGCTCGCTATCAACGTCAATTAACATCAGCGGTTAAACGCGCTCGTTTCTTGGCATTGTTACCATACACTGACAAACACCCAGGCTAAGGAGATATAAGCATGCAAGTAATTTTATTAGAAAAAGTAGCTAACCTTGGTGTGTTAGGTGATGTTGTTAAAGTTAAAGACGGTTTCGGTCGTAACTTTTTGATCCCACAAGGTAAAGCTAAACGTGCAACTGAAGCTAACAAAGCTGAATTTGCGGCACGCCGTGCTGAATTAGAAAAACAACAAGCTGCAATTTTAGCTGGTGCACAAGCACGTGGCGAGAAATTAGCTGGTTTCGTTGTATCAATCACACAAAAAGCTGGTGTTGATGGTCGTCTGTTTGGTTCAGTAACCAACGGTGACATCGCTGAAGCTTTGGTTGCTCAAGGTCATGAAGTTGCTAAATCATTGGTTCGTTTACCAAACGGCCCATTGAAAACAATCGGTGATCACGCAGTAACTGTAGCGTTGCATCATGATGTTGTTGTTGACATTACTGTAACAGTGGTTGCAGAAGCGTAAGCTTTTACTGTTTTAAAAGAAAGCCGACCTCATGGTCGGCTTTTTTGTTATCTAGGCCTCATGCTCATGCAGGGTTTGTCCTCACTCCATATCTTTACTTGCCATAGCACAATATATAAACATTCAACGCGACTGCCGCAGCAGTCCTTAATAATTAATTTTAGATGGCATAAATTCTTAGCGAGTTAATCGTGCACTGATATAATCACGACTATGGCTGACGAACAATTAGATACATTTAAAGTACCTCCACATTCTGTAGAAGCAGAGCAATCCGTTATTGGCGGGCTGCTGCTTGAAAATGAAGCTCTAGATAAGGTTGCGGACATTCTCCGTGCTAAAGACTTTTATCGCTATGACCACAAGCTTATTTTTGAGCACATTTCCAAACTGATTGAACACAATAAACCCGCTGATATCGTGACAGTGGCAGAATCGCTAGAAAATGCGGCTGAGTTATCTGGGGTAGGTGGCATTGCGTACCTAGGTTTGTTGGCGCAAAACACACCAACTGCTGCCAATATCCGCCGCTATGCAGAAATTGTGCATGAGCGTGCGGTGATGCGTCAGCTGGTTGTGGTAGGTTCTGGTATTGCAGAAAGCGCTTATTTACCAAATGGACGTGACGCGCAACAATTATTGGATGAAGCTGAAGCTAAAATCTTTCAAATTGCTGAAGGCGGCAAGCGCAGCAGTGAAGGTTTTATTGATATTAAAGTCTTATTACCGCAAGTGGCTGATCGTATTGATCAACTGTTCTCACGCGACAATCAGTCAGACGTTACTGGTATCCCAACTGGCTTTGCTGACTTGGACTCCATGACATCCGGCCTGCAGGGCGGCGACTTGATTATTGTCGCTGGGCGTCCTTCTATGGGTAAAACGGCTTTCTCACTGAACATCGCAGAGAATGTAGCACTAGATACTGGATTACCAGTCGCAGTGTTCTCAATGGAGATGGGCGGCGCGCAGCTAGCAATGCGTATGATCGGCTCAGTAGGGCGCTTAGATCAACACCGCATGCGTACCGGTAAATTAGAAGATGAAGACTGGGAAAAGCTCACCACTGCATTGGGTAAGCTAAACGAAGCGCCTATCTTTATTGATGAGGGGGCGGGTCTAAGCAGCTTTGATGTACGCGCAAGGGCACGTAGATTACACCGTCAAACCGGTAAGCTAGGCTTAATTGTTATCGACTACTTACAGTTGATGGCTGCACCGGCAGGTAAGCAGGGTGAGAACCGTGCAACGGAAATTTCTGAAATATCACGGTCTTTAAAAGCTTTGGCGAAAGAGCTTGATGTGCCTGTAATTGCATTGTCTCAGCTTAATCGTGGTTTGGAGCAACGCCCAGACAAACGTCCGGTGATGAGTGACTTGCGTGAGTCTGGTGCGATTGAGCAGGATGCGGACGTAATCTTGTTTATTTACCGTGATGAGGTTTACAACCCAGACTCGGCAGATAAAGGCACGGCTGAGATTATTATCGGTAAACAGCGTAACGGCCCAATTGGTCGAGTTCGCTTGACCTTCCTTGGTCAACACACGCGCTTTGAGAACTTTGCAGGTAGCGCACACATGGCAGACGAGTACTAGAGCTGAAGCATGCGTCCTATTCTTGCCACCGTTTCCCTTAATGCGTTACGGCACAATCTAGCTGCTGTAAGTAAGTTCGCACCACATTCAAAAACCATGGCAGTGGTAAAGGCCAATGGCTATGGGCATGGTTTAATCAACGTAGCTCATGGATTAAGTGCGGCGGATGGTTTTGCCGTACTCGGTATCAATGAAGCCATAGATTTGCGCGATGCAGGGTTCCAGCAAACCATTTTGTTGTTAGAGGGTGTGTTTGGCGCGCAAGAGCTTAATGTTGCATCTAATTTAGGCCTGAATGTCGTAATTCATTCGCAGCTGCAATTAGAAATGCTGGAGTTAGCACATCTAGTTAAGCCCATGCATGTGCACCTTAAAATGAACAGCGGTATGAATCGCCTAGGGTTCCAGCCTGACGCCTTTATGCAGGCTCTAGAGCGCTTAAAGGCTTGCAAAAATGTTGCTGACATTACGCTGATGACACATTTTGCAACCGCAGATGATGAGACCGGGATTGAAAAGCCATTAAGCCTATTTAAAACTATTACTCAAGGGCTCAACCTGCCCGTGTCTTTAGCCAACTCCGCTACGATTCTACGCCATCCAAATGCACATACTGATTGGGTGCGCCCCGGCATTATGCTGTATGGCGCCAGCCCAGTCGGTGATGCGGCAGCTGCTGCATATGGGTTGATGCCGGCAATGCAGTTCACCTCTGAAGTTATTGGGGTGCAGGAAGTTAAAGCAGGCGAAACTGTAGGTTATGGTAATCGCTTTACTGCAACGCAGCACACTCGTGTAGGCATTGTGGCTTGCGGTTATGCCGACGGCTACCCAAGACACGCAGGTTTGGTGAGTAACTATCAGGGCGGTGCGCCAATTGCTGTGGCAGGTAAATTAACCACTACATTAGGCCGCGTTTCTATGGATATGTTGTTTTGTGATTTAACCAATATACCCGAGGCTGATATAGGTGCATCTGTAGAGCTTTGGGGTAATCAAGTGCCTGTAGATGCCGTAGCTGCAGCTTCGGATACTGTAGGCTATGAGTTGCTTTGTGCAGTTGCACCACGCGTGCCAATGAAGGTGGTTGACTGATGGCTAAAGCCAAAACCATTTACACCTGCACTGAATGCGGTGCAAGTGAGCCCAAATGGCAGGGGCAATGCCCAAGCTGTCATGCCTGGAACACTCTAGTTGAATCCATCGCTGAAACAACCAGTGCCAGTCGTTTTGCACCGCTAGCAGAAACCGCTGGCTTGCAAAAACTTGCAGAAGTAGAAGCCGCAGAAGTGTCGCGTCAACCTACAGGTGTGAGCGAGTTTGACCGCGTGCTAGGTGGTGGATTGGTACCAGGCGGCGTAGTGTTAATCGGCGGCGACCCTGGTATCGGAAAGTCTACACTGTTGTTGCAAACCCTGTGTCATATCGGCACTGCACGCAAAGCTATTTACGTGAGCGGTGAGGAGTCTCCACAACAAATAGCCATGCGTGCTAAACGGCTGGGGTTGGATGCAAGCCCGATATCATTACTTGCAGAGATTAATCTAGAAAAAATCATCGGCATGCTGCAAAAACATAAGCCTGATATTGCAGTGATAGACTCTATTCAAACTGTCTATTCTGAGGCTTTACAATCAGCGCCAGGCTCTGTGGCACAAGTGCGTGAATGCTCTGCACAATTAACACGCCTAGCAAAGCAGGCCGGTATTACTGTGATATTGGTCGGCCATGTCACTAAAGAAGGCGCCTTGGCCGGCCCGCGTGTGCTTGAGCACATTGTAGATACCGTATTGTATTTCGAAGGTGATCAGAGCTCTAGCTTCCGCTTGATTCGCGCATTTAAAAACAGGTTTGGCGCGGTGAATGAGCTTGGCGTTTTTGCGATGACTGAAAAAGGATTGCGGGAAGTTACCAATCCTTCTGCATTGTTTTTATCGCATCACAGTGAGCAAGTGGCTGGTTCCTGCATCACCGTGACAATGGAGGGTACGCGCCCACTGTTAATTGAAATACAAGCATTGGTGGATGAAGCGCATGCCCCTAATCCTAAGCGTCTGTGCGTGGGCTTAGAGCAGAATCGTCTGGCAATGCTATTAGCGGTATTGCACCGTCATGCCGGCGTAGCTTGTTTTGATCAAGATGTGTTTATTAATGCAGTAGGTGGCGTTAAGATTTCAGAGCCAGCAGTGGATTTGGCTGTGCTGCTATCCATTACTTCCTCTCTGAAAAACAAACCATTGGATAATAAACTTATCGTGTTTGGTGAAGTTGGTTTGGCGGGGGAGGTAAGGCCTGTGCAACGCGGACAAGACCGCTTGAAAGAGGCTGCTAAACTTGGCTTTACAAAAGCAATTGTACCCAAGGCCAATGCGCCTAAGCAGCGTATAGATGGTATTGAAGTAGTTGCAGTGGAGCGTTTGGAGCAAGCGCTTAACTATGTGAAGAACTACTGAGTTAACTGTACTTAGCTTTACGATGCGTTTGTAATCAGATTCGCACAATAAATACCGCTTCTGACTGCGCCTTCAATTGTGGCCGGGTAACTAGCATAGGTGTAGTCTCCTGCCAGATAAAGGTTGCTCTGTGCAGTTCTATTGGTGGGCCGGGTCAGATCAGGCGCGCATGAAAATGTAGCGCGCTTTTCAGCAATAACTTTATGCCATAAGGGTTTTGGCAGTTGCGGAAAAGCCTGCTGTAACTCTTTTGCTACAAGTAAAGCCAGCGCATCTTGTGTCAGCTTTTGGTGCGCTCCTTCAGCACTTACAATAACCGCTAGTAAGCCTTTTTCTCCGCATAACTCGCCTCTATCAAACACCCATTGACTTGTGGTATTAGCCAAACCTGTCATCACTTGTGGTAGTTTAATTTCAGCTGTATATTGTAAGTACACAGTGTAAATGGGCTGGTACTGATAATGCTGCGTTTTATCTTGGCTAGCCTTGAGTTTAGGGAGTTGTGCCAATAGCTTGTCTGTTCTTGCTGGTGAAGTGGCCACAATCACATGGCTAAAGTGTAGCGTGCCTTGTTTCGTTTCCAAATGAAAGCCATTATCCACCTCAACCAATGAGCGTATCCGATGGTTTAATTTGATGGTGCCACCTTTAGCTTGTATGTAGTGCGCTACAGGTTGCGATATTATTTTTGACAACTCCAGTTTAGGGATTAATAAATCGCTATTTTTTTTATGCCCGCTAAATGTATCTCGTAATATGTTTAAAAATATGCGGCTGCTCGCTTTTTTTAGCGGTGTATTCAATGCAGCCAGGCACAAAGGCTCCCATAGCATTTGGATTAAGTTTTTTGTTTGCTTATGTTCTTTTAAATATTTAGCTAACACTAGGTCCGTGTAAAGTTCATAGTTTGAAGCTTGCAGATGTTGCATGAACTTGAGTGCAGCGACTCGCTCACCAAAGGTCAGGCCTTTGCAAAACAAGAATCCAGCTAGCATGTTGAGCGGTGCGGGCAAGAAATTTGCGGACTTTAGTGAAAATACTGACTTACCCGCACTAGACTGCATATTGAGTTGTAATGGTAGTCGTAAAAAAGCTTCATCTTCTTTTACGCCAGCTTTTTCCAGTAGAGATAGCGTTGCGTTGTAAGCACCTAACAGAATATGCTGGCCATTATCTAGCAATTGCAGCAAGTCTTTGTTTTCTACCACCACACTGCGTGCCCGCCCGCCAAGTTGCGAGCTAGCTTCAAACAGGGTGACAGCGTAGCCACGCTCGGTTAAGGCTGCCGCCGCACTTAAGCCTGCACAGCCACCGCCTATGATTGCAATATGCTGATGTGTGTTCACACGTATTCTCTGTAGTTGTTATTAAGTGTTTAAACTAAATGCTTAGCCCAGGTGCTGACGGCAATCCATAGCTTGCGCAGTGTACCCAGTGATATACGCGCATTCAGTACTTTTTCAGCGCCATCTACTTTTATTTCTCGCAGCAATGTGCGGTAAATCGCAGTCATGATTAAGCCTACGCGCTGACTCTTTTTATCTTCAACAGGTAGCTCGTTGAGTGCTTTGTCGTAATAAGTTTCAGCACGTTCAATTTGGCTTTCTAGCAGCTTTTTTACAGCGTCGGATTCACGGCTTCTTAAAATATCTTCTTCCGTGACATTGAACTTTGCTAGCTCGTCTAATGGAAGGTAAATGCGGTTGCGACGTGCATCTTCACCTACATCTCTGATAATGTTAGTGAGTTGGAACGCCATGCCGAGGTCATGGGCGAATTTAAGGGTTTTTCTATTCTTAAAGCCAAAAATTTGGGCAGAAAGTATGCCTACAACGCTGGCAACCCGGTAGCAATAAAGTTGCAGCTGTTTAAAGTCTTCATAGCGATTGAAATTTAAATCCATCTCCATGCCATCAATAATTTCATGAAAGTGTTCTTCATCTAACTGAAATTGCTTGATGACCGGCTGCAGTGCTTTGGTGACTGGATGTATGGGTTTGTTTAGATATAAGTTGCGAACTTCATCTTTCCACCAAGCAAGCTTTACTTGAGCCATTTTTAACTCAGTGCACTCATCGACAACATCATCCACTTCGCGGCAAAAGGCATATAGCGCGGTAATGGCCCCACGCTTATGTTTTGGTAAGAACATAAAACTGTAATAAAAACTGGAGCCGCTTTTTGCTGCTTTTTCTTGGCAATATTGCTTTGGAGTCATTTTGAGATTATTGAAACTAAGTGATTAATATTTATAGCTTAAACAGTGCTTTAAAAAATACGATAGCCCAATCCCAGTAGTTGAGTTTAGGTCTACAGTTAAATACATCGCCATGGACGGCGCTGATTTTATGGATGATGCGCTCACCGCCAGCAATAATCATACGCATTTCAAAACCAATACGCCCCTTTAATATGTTGCCTAGAGGCTTGCCGGCATTAAGCAATGCATGTGTGCGGCGCAGGTTAAAATGCATAAACTGCTGCCAATAGTCATCAATAGGCTGCGTTGCATTTACGTAAGCTCTAATTGTTTGCTCGCTGATGCCAAAAGCCGCTAACTCATCCTGGCATAGGTAAATGCGCTGTTTACCTTCATTTTTCTTAAAGTCGATGGCAATGTCTTGCAGAAAGTTAATTAGCTGCAATGCAGAGCAAATCTGGTTTGAATATGTAATATTTTGCGGGGTTGCTTGTTGATATAAGTGCAACAAAAGGCTGCCAATAGGGTTTGCAGAACGTGTGCAGTAATCGAGTACATCCTCATAATCCGCATAGCGGGTTTTAGTCACATCTTGGCTGAAGGCGTCTAATAAATCATAAAATGGGGCGAAGGGTAATTTTCTCTCGCGAATCATTTGACCTAATGCCATAAAGAAAGCGGACTTTGGCTTGATGTAGGCTTGTAGCAAATCAAGCTCATCACGAAAACTACTAAGTAAATTCAGTCGCTGTTCAATAGTCAGATCACCTTCATCAGCGAAGTCATCAGCCTGCCGTGCAAAGCTGTAAATCAAAGCAATAGGTTGCCGTAAATATTCAGGCAAAAAGCATGAAGCTACAGGGAAGTTTTCATAATGGCGGCTGGCTAAGTCGAGGCTTTGTTGAGCCACTGCTACTGACGAATCGCTAGACGTTGAGCAAATATTTACCATGGCGTGAGTATGCCACAAAATTAAATCATTTTTGGTGGCAAAGCCTGCTATTTGTGATTAACATTTGTTTTTCTAAGATGGTAAAATTTTTAAGGAAATAATTAAAGCTTTGTTAGAATAAAAACGTACTCATTTAGAAAGCGATTATGTTAGCAATTATTGGTGGCACAGGTCTGACACAACTAGACAACTTAAATATTACTAGACGTTTAATTGTAAGAACTCCTTACGGTGAGCCATCGCAACCACTTATTTTTGGTGAGATTTCTGGGCGTGAAGTTATTTTCTTAGCGCGTCATGGTAACGGGCACACGATTCCACCGCATGAAGTTAACTATCGTGCCAATATCGCTGCCTTGCATCTACAAGGTGTGACGGAGATCGCTGCAATTGCGACAGTAGGGGGAATTCATCCGGACTTGTCAGCAGGGAAAATAGTAATTCCGCATCAGATTATTGATTATACCTATGGTAGAAAAACAACTTTTCATGATGGGATTAGCAACCCAGTGAAACATATTGACTTTACAGAACCATACAGCCAAACCTTACGTGAAAAGTGGAAAAGAGCAGCCATCGCGGTAGGTGAAGAGGTTGTTGATCATGGTGTATATGCTGCTACACAAGGCCCTAGGCTGGAGACGGCAGCTGAAATTAATCGCCTGGAGCGTGATGGGGCAACCATAGTAGGTATGACAGGTATGCCAGAAGCTGCGCTTGCACGTGAGTTGGGCATAGCCTATGCAACGATTTGCCCAGTGGCAAATTATGCTGCTGGTCGGGGTGATAATTTACATGAAATTAAATATGAGGAAGTTATCTCTAATTTAAATCTCACCATGGCACGTGTGCGTAACATTATTGCGCAGCTGGTTAAGCAAAATGGACATCACTAAGAACCTCACGCTATCTTAAATTTAGGTAGCGCTTAAATCTGACTAAGGCTTAAGGTAAAAAATGGCAATTAAAGCTGTATTAAGAATGGGCGAGCCATGCTTGCTAGCAAAAGCTGAACCTGTGACGGAGTTCAATACAGCAGCATTGCATGAATTAATCCAAGATTTAGAAGATACCATGCAGCATATGAATGGTGCTGGTATCGCTGCTCCGCAAATTGGCGTTAGCTTGAGAGTTGTTATTTTTGGGCAAAAGGAGTCTACAGCTGTCAATCCTCGTTATCCAGATGCAGATGCGGTACCTTACACCGTGCTAATTAACCCTGAATTGACATTTATTGGCGATAAAGTTGAAAATGATTGGGAAGGGTGCTTGTCAGTTCCCGGAATGCGAGGTATAGTGCCGCGTCATCTGAAATTGCACTACACAGGGTTTGATCAGTACGGCAATAAAGTTGATAGATTGGTCAGTGGCTTTCATGCGCGAGTCGTTCAGCATGAATGTGATCACTTGGATGGTGTTTTATATCCGATGCGGATAACAAATTTAAAAGATTTTGGATATTCTGATGTTTTTTTTCCAAATCAGGATTTTCAAGATGATTAATTTGTTGTTATAATGTTGACCTCGTAACGCAAGTAACGATTTAGATGGAAGAGTGGCAGAGCGGTTTAATGCTACAGTCTTGAAAACTGTCGTGGGTTCACGCCCACCGTGAGTTCGAATCTCACCTCTTCCGCCAAGAATTTTAAGCCGCTTAACTTTACAATTAAGCGGCTTTGTTTTTTAACGTTAGTATCATCAAACATTACCCTAGGAATTAACATGACTCAAATCATCGTAGATCACAACCCATCAGAAGAGAAATTGAAACAATTAGGCGTATCAAGCTGGTCTATCTGGGATTGCGCACCTTCTAAATTCCCACTTAACTTTGATTCAGCAACTGAAAGTGCATACGTACTTGAAGGTGAAATCCATGTGACTCCACAAGGTGGCGAAACTGTTGTAATTAAAGCAGGTGACTTCGTTGTGTTCCCTAAAGGTTTGAAATCTAACTGGGAAGTAACAAAACAATTGAAAAAACACTACAAGCACTCATAATTGCAATTTAGTGAATAAAGCTTAAAATAAAGCCTCGATTCGTCGGGGCTTTTTTTATTGCTAAGGAGTTTGGAATGAGTAAAATCATCGTAGAAAAACCTAGTGCAGAGCAACTGGCTTCCTTAGGAGTAAAAGGCTGGCCAACTTGGTCTAAAGAGGTGTCACAGTTTCCGTGGCGTTTTAGTACGCAGGAAATTGCTTACATTCTGGAAGGTGAAGTGACAGTGCAGCCGGCAGAGGGCGAGGCTGTGAGCTTTACTGTAGGTGATTTAGTGACATTCCCTGCCGGATTGTCTTGTGTTTGGCACGTGAAGAAGCCGCTCAAAAAACATTATCAGCTTGGCTAGAGTTAATCAGCATCTTGCTTTAGATTTCATCCAGCAAGGCCATTTGCAATGCATTCGCCCGGTTAAAATCAAGGCACTCGCCATTTTGATCTGAAATTAAGAACGTATCTTCTGCGCGATTGCCTAGTGTGTTGATTTTTGCATTGTGCAACTTAATGTTGTACTTTAAAAATTGTTGCGCTAGCGTGGCGAGTAGGCCTGGCCTGTCATTGGCAATAATTTCTAATCTGTGATTGTTATTTTCAGCCTCTTTGGTTATGGTAATCTGTGCTTGAATCGGCATGTGTTTCACTTGGCGACTTACCCGACCTTTAAGTGGTGACTCCAACTGATAAAGGTCATCAAGTTGGTTGGCCAGCTCAAGCTCAATAAACTTCAGTAAGCCACTGTAGCTGACTGACTTGCCTGACTGATCTAGAATAATAAAGCTATTTAATGCGTAATCATGTTGCGTAGTAAAGATTTTTGCTTCAACAATGCCATAACCCATGCGGTCGAAAAAGTTGCAAATCCTCGCAAATAAATCACTCTTATCTTTAATGTAAATCATGACCTGGATGCCATCACCGTGCGGGCTAAGTCTTGCGCGGACGATAGGCGTTTCACTATAGAGGTGTGGGGTCAGTAAGCGACTGTGCCAAGCAATTTCATCGCTCTCATGGCGAACGAAATAGTGCTCGCCAAACTGCACCCACAGCGGCTCGTATGCGTGGCTGCTTAAGCCAAACCTGATCAGCTTGTCTGATGCTTCTTTAATGCGCCGCTGTATGGTTTGTTTTGCATGAAAACCTGGGTCTGACAGTGCATGATTGGTGGCTGAGTATAAGTTTTCCAGCAATCTGGCTTTCCATGCGTTCCATACCACAGGACTTGTGCCGCGAATGTCTGCAACAGTGAGTAAATATAATGCGTTTAATCTGCGTTTGTTTTCAACAAAGCCCGCAAATGATTCAATTACGCTAGGGTCAGATAAATCAGTTTTTTGTGCCACAGACGACATTTTTAAATGCGCTTCTACTAGCCATGACACTAACGTGCAGTCTGCTTTAGGTAGGTGATGTAACTTGCAAAATTTAAATGCATCTACAGTGCCTAGGGTAGAGTGATCTCCACCGCGACCTTTGGCTATGTCGTGAAATAGTGCGGCAAGATAGAGTAAATGCGGTGCATCAAACTCCGCAAAAATCTGGCTACATAGGGGGAACTCATGCTTGAGCTCAGGCTTGGCGAAGCGTCGCAAATTCGCCAGCACATTCAAAATATGCTCATCTACAGTATATACATGAAATAAATCATGCTGCATCTGCCCAACAATTTTGCCAAATGCTGGAATATAGCTGCCCAGTATTCCATATCGATTCATTGCGCGTAGCGCACGATTAACGCCACTAGGTTGTGACAGGATATCAATAAAAGTTTTTTTATTGATAGCATTGTGCCTAAAGTCTTTATTCACTAATGGTCTTACGCGCTGCAGTGTGCGTAGCAGTGTAGCTCCCATCCCGGATAATTCAGGATGTTGCTGTAGCAATAAAAACGCTTCAAAAATAGCAGACGGGTTTTGCTGCAGAAGGTTTGCAGTTCTGGCTTCCAGTAAGTCGTTGCGCGCTTCAAACTTATCGTTGATGACGCGAATTGCAGGCGGTGTTGCAACAATAATTTCCTCTAGCAGCTTTAGTACAATTTCGTTCATCAGTTCGATAAATTTAACGCTTCGGTAGTAGCTTTGCATAAGCTGCTCACTTGCGCGTCTGCGTGAGGTGTTGGTGTAACCTAGCGTCGCTGCGAGATCATTCTGAAAGTCAAATAATAAGCGGTCTTCGCGCCGGCTGCTTAAAAAATGCAAATGCGTGCGTAATAGCTGTAGCTTTTTTTCGTGGTGGCGAATGCGCCTGGATTCCGCCACAGAGATAATTTGATCTTTTGCCAGCGCAGTCCAAACATTACTAGTTGCGTATTGCTTATTTTTAACTTGCAGACTACGTGCTATCCAAATAATCATGTGCAAATCGCGCAGGCCACCCGGGCTTTCTTTGAGATTTGGCTCCAGGTTGTATGCGGTATCGTTAAATTTTGAGTGGCGCAGTTCCTGCTCGGTTAGTTTTGCTTTTAAAAAGTCAATTGGGCTTAGGTTCTTGGAAATGTTTGCCAGAAAGTCCTGATACATGGCGACATTGCCAGATAGTAGGCGTGACTCAAGCACATTAGTTTGCACGGTGATATCTTTTTGCGCTTCACTGATGCATTCATCCAAGTTGCGTACGCTATGACCGATATTCAGCCCCAAATCCCACATTAGCCCGATCAGGTTTTCAATACTTTGGTTGAGTGCGCGATTTTCTTGAGGTTTAGTCGGTATTAAAACCAGCAGATCAATGTCAGAGTAGGGGAATAATTCACCGCGACCATATCCGCCAACGGCAATCAGGCAGCAGGCTGGATCAATTTGTAAATCTGACCATAACTCCACGAGCAGTTGGTCAATAAATTTACAATGCTGCTTAAACAGGCGGCTAGTGTTGGGTTGGCGGTTAAAGTCTTCTTTTAATGCTAAGAATTGATTTTTTAAGGTGGTGCGTAAAAAAGCAATTCTATCTTTTGAAATTTCGATGGATTCTGTATTGTTATCTAATTGCATGCTGCACCATCGTTCATTTGTTAATTTGGCATTAAGTGCTTGTTGGGTTGGTAATGAAAGCTGGAGGAGGTGGGGAGCCTGCAGATAGCGTCATTACTTCATAGCCTGTATCTGTCACTAAAATAGTGTGTTCCCATTGTGCAGATAAACTTCGGTCTTTGGTCACAATAGTCCAACCGTCCGGCATTTGCTTGATATCACGCTTTCCTGCATTAATCATTGGTTCGATCGTAAACATCATACCTGCCTGTAGCTTAAGTCCCGCCCCAGGTCGGCCGTAATGCAGCACTTGAGGCTCTTCATGAAACACGGTGCCTATGCCATGACCGCAAAATTCACGTACAACAGTGTAGCCGCTCTTTTCGGCAAACGTTTGTATGGCAAAACCTATATCACCTAATGTTGCGCCAGGTTTTACTTTGTTTATGCCTAACCACATTGCCTGATAGGTGATTTCACACAAACGTTTTGCTTGTATTGATGCTTCACCTACATAAAACATGCGGCTAGTATCGCCGTGGTAACCATCTTTGATCACGGTAATATCAATATTGACGATATCGCCATTTTTTAGGACTTTATCGCTAGGAACACCATGGCAAATCTGCTGATTAATAGAAGTGCAAATGGATTTTGGATATGGTTTGTGACCATCCGGTGCGTAATTTAACGGTGCGGGAATTGCTTTCTGTACATCAACGATATAGTCATGGCAGAGTTTATCCAGCGCCTCAGTTGTTACACCATGCACTACATAAGGTGTAATGAAGTCTAGCACTTCAGATGCTAATCGGCCTGCGATACGCATTTTTTCGATATCGTGTTGGTTTTTAATTGAGATTGCCATGAGTTTTATTGAAGATTACTAATATGTCATTTTATCATAGCATATCCATCTGTTTTTGAGGCGCCACCTACAATTTTGCTTGGTATACCATACTAAGCATAACTCATTGTGTTGATGGATTAATCGATGGTGGATTGATTATAGAGGTCTTTATTTTTATAGATTTTGTTTCAGATTAAAAATGTAAGATGTAATATAGTCAACAAAAAAGGAGATTGGTACATGGTGGCGATACCCGTAGACTTGGCAGCAAGAGATTTAAATGCATGGGTAACTTTCTTGAAAGCTGCAGAAATCCCTGTCCTTAAGCAAACAGCGCGTGAGATTGGACGTCTGCAAGAAGATGAAGACAACCTAAGTGCCCGCGCAATCACCAATGTCGTGCTTAATGATCCGATGATGGTTTTTAAGGTGCTTAGTTACGCTCAAAAGCATAAATCTCGCAGCCAGTTGCAGGACCTAGCTCAAGTAGAGCAAGCTATTATGATGATGGGTACCGGTACTTTTTTTAGAAACATTCCACCAGTGCCGCTGGTCGAAGATGCACTAAAAGCCAACTTAACGGCGTTAATGCAGTTGCTTAAGCTGATTAAGCGAGCGCATCGGGCCGCCAATTTTGCAGTTGAGTGGGCTGCGCACTTAAATGATTTGCATGCGGAAGAGGTGCTGATTGCAGCGCTGCTGCATGACTTATCTGAAATGCTGATGTGGTGTTATGCACCAGAAAAAATGAATCTTATTCATAGCATGCAAGCAGCAGACAAAGCTTTACGTAGCAAAGTAGTGCAGCAGGAAGTGTTGGGTTTTATACTGCATGATTTACAAGTTCAGTTGGTTGAGATCTTTCAGTTGCCACCGCTGCTTGGCAGGCTAATGCAGGATGGCGCATCTGCTGAGCAACGCGTCAGAAATGTTGCGCTTGCAGTAAACTTGGCTAGACACTCGGCCAATGGCTGGGATGATGCAGCGCTGCCAGATGATTATCGAGACATATCTGAACTACTGCGCTTGGATGTAGATAAGGTAATGCGTGTGGTCGGCGTGCCTGATGCACAGCAATCTTAAAATATGTGCAGTAAAGCCTAGCAAACTCAGTCACTTGGTGTTATTATCCCGCCTTTGCATTTTCTTGCAAAAACATTCGTCATTAATTTGGTGAGTGGCTAATTTACATACAACCCATTCTAGGGTGCTTGGATTTGTATCTGGGTGTTTCTGGTGTTGTGTGAATTGATAACCCTTTAGAAGAGAGATTTAACATGTCTGTAACCATGCGTCAAATGCTGGAAGCTGGAGTTCACTTCGGCCATCAAACTCGTTACTGGAACCCAAAAATGGCACCGTTCATTTTCGGTGACCGCAACAAAATTCATATCGTAAACCTTGAAAAAACATTACCAATGTTTGAAGATGCACTTAAACATGTGCGCACATTGGCTGCTAACAAGGGTCGTATTTTATTCGTAGGTACTAAACGCCAAGCTCGTGATATTGTTAAAGAAGAAGCGACACGTGCAGGTTGTGCTTACGTAAATCACCGTTGGTTAGGCGGTATGCTAACTAACTTTAAAACAGTTAAACAATCTATCAAACGCCTGCAAGATTTTGAAGTAATGTTGCAAGACGGTAGCTTGGAAAAATTCGGTAAAAAAGAAGCATTAGGCTACAAACGCGAAGTTGAAAAACTTGAGCGTTCTATCGGCGGCATTAAAGAAATGGGCGGCTTACCTGACGCTATTTTCATTATTGACGTTGGTCACGAAAGTGGTGCGATTACTGAAGCTGCTAAATTAGGCATTCCAGTGATTGGTGTTGTTGATACAAACAACTCACCTGACGGTGTTGCTTACGTAATTCCTGGTAACGATGACTCTAGCCGTGCAATTCGTTTGTACGCTCGCGGTATCGCTGATGCGGTATTGGAAGGTCGTAGCTCAGTAATTACTGAGATTGTTAAATCAGCTAGTGAAGA
Source organism: Methylotenera sp. (assembly GCF_036401095.1). Classification (GTDB taxonomy): domain Bacteria; phylum Pseudomonadota; class Gammaproteobacteria; order Burkholderiales; family Methylophilaceae; genus Methylotenera. Next base: position 496,581 of record NZ_DASWWA010000003.1, on the reverse strand, counting down.
AGTAGCTGAGTCAGCTGCAGAATAATTAACTCTGCTTAAAAAAGGGGCTTAAGGCCCCTTTTTGATTTTGATAATTTAGATATAAAAATATAATTAAATCAAACTGTTAATTTGCATTTTTAATGCAATATGTGAATATTAAGGAGTTTAAAATGGCTGAAATTACCGCAGGTATGGTAAAAGAATTACGTGAGCGCACAGATGCGCCAATGATGGACTGTAAAAAAGCATTAACTGAAGCTGAAGGCGACATGACACGTGCAGAAGAAATCTTGCGCGTACGTTTTGGTAACAAAGCTAGCAAGGCTGCTGGCCGTGTTGCTGCTGAAGGTACTGTTGGTATTAGCATTAGCGCTGATGGTAAATCTGGCGCGATGGTTGAAGTTAACTCTGAAACAGACTTCTGTGCTAAAAATGAAGACTTCTTGAAATATGTAAATGAATTAGCTGGCGTGATTGCTGCTAGCTCTGCAACTGATATCGCTGAAGTTGGTGCACTGGCTATGGCTGCTTCAACTGCAGAAGAGACTCGCGCACAATTGGTAGGTAAAATTGGTGAGAACATCACGCCACGTCGCTTTGTACGCCCAGCAGTACAAGGTAAACTTACAAGCTACGTGCACGGTAGCCGTATTGGTGTTTTAGTAGACATCGTTGGTGGTGATGATACTTTAGCTAAAGATGTTGCGATGCATATTGCTGCAGCAAAACCAAAATCATTAGACGCTTCTGGCATTGATGCAAGCTTGATTGAAGCTGAGCGTCGTGTTGCTATCGAAAAAGCTAAAGAAGCTGGTAAGCCAGAAGCAATGTTGGAAAAAATTGCAGACGGTACTGTGCAAAAATTCCTGAAAGAAGTAACACTGTTAAGTCAAGTTTTTGTTAAAGATGACAAATTCACGATTGAGCAACTGCTTAAATCTAAAGGTGCAACAATTGCTTCATTCACAATGTACACAGTTGGTGAAGGCATTGAGAAAGCTGTTGTTGATTACGCAGCAGAGGTTGCAGCAGCAGCTAAAGTGTAATTAACGATAAAGGTTAATTGCCTTTAAAAAATAAAATGGATTAAGCAAGCTGCTTAGTCCATTTTTTTTAATAAAAAATAAGCATTCAATTTGCGTTTCCGTGGCTTATTTTTGTGCCTAAGTGCGTTATTTTATGCTTAAATAAGCAAACTTAAAATTTGAGGAGTCCTCGTGTCTGCACCAGCTTATAAGCGCATTTTACTTAAACTTTCTGGCGAGGCCTTAATGGGCGATGATGCTTATGGCATTAACCGCGCAACCATCACCAGAATTGTAAGTGAAGTCAAAGAAGTAGTTGATTTAGGCGTGCAAGTTGCAGTCGTCATTGGTGGTGGTAATATCTTTCGTGGCGTAGCGCCAGCTGCAGAAGGCATGGATAGAGCAACCGCCGATTACATGGGTATGTTAGCAACTGTCATGAACGCGATGGCATTACAAGATGCAATGAAAAATATAGGCCTCAATGCACGCGTGCAATCCGCATTGAGCATTGAGCAAGTAGCTGAGCCGTATATTCGTGGTAAAGCGATTCGCTATCTAGAAGAGGGGCGCGTCGTGATTTTTGGCGCAGGTACCGGCAACCCATTCTTCACTACAGATACAGCGGCGGCACTACGCGGTATGGAGATTAACGCTGAAATCGTAATTAAGGCAACGAAGGTTGATGGCGTCTACACCGACGATCCTAAAACTAATCCAGAAGCGATGCGCTACAAAACCATTAGCTTTGATGAAGCAATTTCCAAAAATCTAAAAGTGATGGATGCAACAGCATTGACTTTATGTCGTGATCAGAAATTACCTATTTCTGTATTTAGCATCTTCAAACAGGGTGCTTTGAAAAAAGTGGTAATGGGTGAAGACGAAGGTACAATGGTCTTACCATAATTGTTTGCCATATGCAGCTGCAGTAAGGCTTTGATGAATGTAGATGATACATTCTGGAGTTAGAGTAAAGTTAACAAATAAATCAGTTTGTAGCGTGAAAACTGAGTTGGAGAAATAAATGTTAGAAGATGTGAAAAAGAATGCCGATTTAAGAATGCAGAAGTCATTAGAGGCATTAAAGAATGACTTAGCTAAAGTTCGTACTGGACGTGCGCATGTTGGTTTATTGGACCACGTGATGGTTGAGTATTACGGCTCAATGGTTGCAGTTAACCAAGTTGCCAACGTTAACTTAGGTGATGCGCGTACTATTAATGTACAGCCATATGAAAAAAACATGATCGCTAAAGTAGAAAAGGCGATTCGTGACAGTGACTTAGGTTTAAATCCAGCAACTAACGGTGATTTAATTCGTGTACCAATGCCAATGCTGACTGAAGAGCGTCGTCGTGATCTAACAAAGATCGTACGTACAGAAGGTGAGGGCGCGAAAGTAGCCATACGTAACGTACGCCGTGATGCAAACGATGCACTTAAGAAGTTGGTGAAAGATAAAGCCATTTCTGAAGATGATGAGCGCCGTGCACAGGATGAAGTGCAAAAATCAACAGATAAAGCGGTTGCCGAAGTCGATAAGATGCTTCAGGTAAAAGAAGCAGATTTAATGGCTGTGTAATTATAAAAATGGTGAATGCGGTGACACATTTTAATTGCAATTTCTTTACGCATTTAGTCTTGGGGTATTAATTGGCTTTATTCTCAAGTGCTACGCAGCGTGTGCCTCCAGTTTCTGAGGTGCCTAAGCACGTCGCAGTCATTATGGATGGTAACGGACGTTGGGCAAGAAAGCGTTTTTTACCACGTATTGCGGGCCATAAGCGTGGTGTAGAAACCGTGCGGGACATCGTGAAGCAATGTATAGAGCTTAAAGTGGGATACCTCACTTTGTTTGCCTTTAGCAGTGAAAATTGGCGTCGCCCACCAGAAGAAGTTTCTTTTCTAATGTCTTTGTTTATGGAGGCGCTTAAACGTGAGGTGAGTAAGCTACACCAAAACAATATTAAGCTCATCATGATCGGAGACCGTAGCCGTTTTGATGCCAGTCTTATTGAAAAAATCGAAGCGTCAGAGCAGTTAACTGCAAACAATACAGGGCTGGTATTAACTATTGCAGCTAATTACGGTGGTCGCTGGGATATATTGCAAGCAGTGACTAAAATGCAAAAGGCCGAGCCTGAACTGGCTGGTGCTTACGATGAGACCCACCTAACGCCTTATCTTTCAATGAGCTATGCGCCTGAGCCGGACTTATTCATACGCACTGGCGGTGAAAAGCGTATTAGCAATTTCCTATTGTGGCAATTGGCTTACACCGAGCTCTACTTCACAGATACATTGTGGCCAGACTTTAATGAATCTGCATTTAACGCAGCAATTCAATCCTATCAGCAGCGTGAGCGTCGCTTTGGGCGCACTAGCGAGCAACTTTCAGAGTCTCCACGTTAAAGCTCGTTCAAACTCTAATTAATATAATGATATAAAAATGCTAAGAACCCGAGTAATTACCGCAATATTGTTGGTTACAGGCCTGTTATTGACTGTATTTTTAGCATCAAAACAGGTATGGGCGATAGTAACGCTTGGGATATCGCTACTTGCTGTCAATGAGTGGGCGCAGCTAATTAAGCTTAGCCGCCCACAGTCTATTGCCTACGTTGTCATTACGGCTATCATTAGTATTTGCTTGCTGTCACTAGAGCATACTGCACTTGCACCATATCAGGCCTATATTGAGCTAAGCTTACTGAGCCTTTCTGCATTGTTTTGGATTGCAATTGCACCTTTATGGCTAGGCCAGCGCAAAGCGTGCCAACAACGCTTCATGATGAGCATTTTAGGGATTTTACTTATTAGCGCTACATGGGTCGCGCTCGAGGGGTTGCATGAAATTAACCCATGGCTGTTAATTGGCGTAATAGCAACTGTAAGCTTGGCAGACAGTGCCGCATACTTTGCTGGAAAGCGCTTTGGCCGTCATAAACTAGCACCTAACATCAGCCCAGGTAAGACATGGGAAGGGGTATTAGGGGCGCTGGCTGCGGTAACTGTTTACGGTGGTTTACTTTGTTACTACCACCAATATAGCCTTTGGCTAGTCTTCGCCTTGTGGCTAGTGGTTTTATTTAGCATTATGGGCGATCTTGTTGAGTCATTAATGAAACGCCAAGCCGGATTAAAAGATAGTGGTCAGTTATTACCAGGTCATGGCGGTATTTTAGACAGGATTGATGGATTTATTCCAACGTTACCAATGATCTTACTTTCTATTTCTCTTTTACATTTCTCAGGGTTTAATCTGCATGGTTAGTGTGTCGTCAGTTGATAATGTGGGTTTAAACACACAAGGCAAGATACAGCAAGTAACGATACTAGGCGCAACTGGCACAATCGGAACACAAACTTTAGATGTGATTAGTCAACATCCTGATCGTTTTGGTGTATTTGCGTTAACAGCCAGCACCAGCGTGCAGGGTCTGTTTGATTTATGTGTTAAGTATAAACCTCTCTATGCTGTCATGTTGTCTCCAACCGCGGCTTCAGCCTTGGAGGCACAGCTTAAAAATGCCGGAATAGCAACAACAGTGCTGCAGGGTGAGGATGCACTCAGTCAGGTTGCATCGCATCCGGATGTTGATGTAGTTATGGCAGCAATTGTTGGCGCAGCTGGCCTGCACCCTGCGATGGCTGCGGCAAAAACCGGTAAACGTATTTTATTGGCCAATAAAGAAACATTGGTGATGGCAGGCAGCTTGTTTATGCAGGCCGTGATAGACGGTGGCGCAACCTTGCTGCCTATTGATAGCGAGCATAATGCGATTTTTCAAGTCATGCCATATCAGCGTACGCGCATATTAGCTGACATGGGCGTGAAGCGCATTTTGCTCACGGCATCAGGTGGCCCATTCCGTAACGCCACTATAGAACAGTTGCGTAACGTAACGCGTGCGCAAGCCTTAAACCACCCAAACTGGGTGATGGGCCCCAAAATCACCATCGACTCTGCCACTATGATGAATAAAGGGCTGGAGGTAATTGAGGCGCATTGGTTGTTCAATGCAACTTCATCACAAATCGAAGTGGTAGTACATCCGCAAAGCGTTATACATTCAATGGTTGAGTACAACGACGGTAGTGTATTAGCGCAGTTAGGTAACCCAGATATGCGCACGCCCATAGCTTATGGCTTAGGCTACCCAGATCGCTTGGTGAGTGGTGTTAGTAGTTTAGATTTGTTAAAAATAGGGCGTTTAGATTTTTGTGCGCCAGACCAGAACATGTTTCCTTGTTTGCGCCTTGCTTATGAAGCCTTGGATGCAGGTGGTACTGCACCTGCCATCCTCAATGCTGCAAATGAGGTTGCAGTTGAGGCATTTCTTGCTGACCAAATTAAATTTATGCAAATACCAGCGCTTATTGAGTCAGTACTAAGCACATCCGATATCGAAGCGGTGACCTCAATACCTCAACTGGTTGATGTGGATGCTGTGGCTAGACGCGTAGCAAGAGACTGGTTAACCGCATCGATAGACACTCATTAAGTACATGCCACATTTCAATCTACATAAACTTACCCCATGCTAACAACATTCGCTTTTATAATAACTATAGGCATAGTGGTCACCGTGCATGAATATGGTCATTTTCAGGTTGCCAGGTGGTGCGGTGTTAAGGTGTTGAAGTTTTCTATTGGCTTTGGTCAGCCGCTCTGGAGTAAAAAATTTGGTAAAGACCAAACTGAATATGTAATTGCAGCGATTCCACTAGGTGGCTACGTGAAAATGCTCGGGGAAGAGCCTCTCTCTGATGCACCGCAGGCTGCTGATCAAGACTTGTCACGCTCACTCAATAGGCAAAGCTTGGGTAAACGGATGGCTATCGTATTAGCGGGGCCATTCGCCAACTTGTTACTTGCCATTTTTCTGTACTGGGTTTTATTCATGGCTGGCGTTGTTGGACTGAAACCAGTCGTCGGTAAACTGGTGGAAAATAGCCCAGCAGCCCAACAAAATCTACAAGCTGGAGAAGTTATTCAAAGCATCAATCATCAAGGCGTAGTGAGTTGGCAAGATGCGCGTTGGCTTTTATTAAAAGAGTCACTCAAAAAGACTGCTATTGATGTACAGACCATTAACCCGCAACAAGAAGTCAAGACTTATCACCTTAATGTATCCAGCATTAACCTAGAAGATGAAAAACAAGACGTATTGGAAAAAATTGGGTTTGTAGTTGCAATGCCTGCTCTCCCAGCTGAGATCGGGGAGGTGATAAAGGGCAGCCCGGCAGAGCAAGGTGGATTGAAAACTAAAGATTTAGTACTAGAGCTCAACCAAGTAAAAGTAAGTGATTGGGATGCTTTTGTTAAGGAAATTAGAGCACACCCTGAAATGCCAATGACATTGCTGGCACAACGTAATGGTCAGACAATTAAACTCAATATCACGCCAGAGGCAGTGGTAGAAAAAGGTGAAAAAATAGGCCGCATCGGCGCTGGCTTTAATATGCCGCAAAACGAGTTAGATAAACTGTTCATTACTACGCATTATTCAGGTGCCGGTGCATTGTTAAAAGCTGTAGAGAAAACATGGGGCACCGCTACATTCAGTTTGAAGATGCTAGGTAACATGGTGTTGGGTAATGTGTCTTGGAAGGGTATGAGTGGCCCGGTGACTATTGCCAGTTATGCGGGGCAGAGTGCAAATATGGGGTTAAAAGCCTTTATCGGCTTCCTTGCGCTAATCAGTATTAGTATTGGCGTGCTCAATCTATTACCGATTCCCATATTAGATGGTGGGCATTTCATGTATTATATGGTTGAATTTTTTACAGGGCGCCCTGTATCTGAAGCCGTTATGAATATAGGGCAAAGAATAGGCGTGCTGATTCTCGCATTTATGATGGTTTTGGCGTTTTATAACGATATAAATAGATTGATAACAGGCTGATTGAATGGCAATTCAAAATTTGAAACACCCTAAATTAAAACTTAAATCTATGTTATTGCTTGTCTCTAGCTTATATGCTGGCTCAGTGATGGCACTTGAACCATTTCAAGTTAAAGATATTAGAGTAGAAGGCATTCAGAGAACAGAAGCTGGTACTGTGTTTAGTCACTTGCCTGTTAAAGTCGGTGAAATTATGGACGATGATCTCGCATCGCAAGCGATTAAGTCTCTATATAGCACTGGTTTTTTCAAGGATGTACGAATTGAAGCCGAAAATAATGTGCTAATTGTCACAGTGCAGGAGCGTGCCGCCATTGCACAAATCGAGTTCAGTGGTAACAAGTCATTTCCAACAGACAAAATGAAAGAAGGCTTAAAACAAGTTGGTATTGCGGAAAGTCAAATTTTTGATAAGTCACAATTGGACCGTGCAGAACAGGAAATTAAGCGCCAATACCTATCTCAAGGTAAATATGGTGCTACGGTAAAAACTGTAGTAACCCCACTAGAGCGCAATCGCGTAGCTGTGCGCTTTGATATCGAAGAAGGTGCTGTTTCTAAGATTCGCGATATTAATATCGTTGGTAACAAGGCATACACAATTGAAGATCTTCGTGCACAGTTTTTGCTGACCACACCTAACTGGATGAGCTGGTGGAATAAAGATGACCAGTATTCCAAGCAAAAATTAAATGCCGATTTAGAAACCTTGCGCTCGTTTTACATGAACCAGGGCTATCTTGAGTTTAATATTGACTCAACACAGGTTTCAATTACCCCAGATAAAAAAGACATCTACATCACCATCAATATTACTGAAGGCGAAAAATATACTATTTCAGAAGTGAAATTGGCTGGTGAAACATTAGTGCCTGAAGATGAACTGCGCCAATTGATTCAAGTGCAGGCTGGCGACACCTTTAGCCGTGAAAAAGTGACACAAACGAGCAAAGCGATTAGTGATAGGCTAAGTAACGATGGTTATGCATTCTCGAATGTGAACCCAGTGCCTGATATCAACAAAGAAAAACACACTGCTGCATTTACCTTTTTTGTGGATCCAGGCAAACGTGTATATGTAAGACGTATCAATGTGGTAGGTAATACACGTACCCGCGATGAAGTAATTCGCCGTGAGGTGCGTCAGCTAGAGTCTGCTTGGTATGCGTCTAATAAAATTAACCGCTCAAAAGAGCGAATTACACGTACTGACTTTTTCTCTGACGTTAATGTGGAAACTCCTGCAGTAGCAGGTACTGCTGATCAGGTTGATTTGAATATCAGCGTGACAGAAAAATCTACAGGTAGCGTACAGTTTGGTGCAGGTTTATCTAGTAACGAGGGCGTGGTTTTCGGTATTACCGTCAATCAAAACAATTTCCTTGGTACCGGTAATCGTGTCAGCGCACAGGTAAATACTGGTAAAGTTAATACCACTTACTCACTGTCTTACACTGATCCTTATTTCACACCTGATGGCGTAAGCCGCGGTATTGATGTGTATCGCCGTGATGTTAATACCAGTTCGCTAAATATTGGTACTTATAACACCTCATCATATGGTGGTGGTGTTAGGTTTGGCATCCCATTAAATGAGCGTGATGGCATTAACTTTGGCCTTGCTGCTGACTTCACCTCAGTGGATTTGACATCTCAAAGCCCGCAACAATATAAAGACTTCTGCGAAAAAGCGAGTGGTTGTACCAGCAACTCTATTGTAGCAAGCGCAGGCTGGACGCATGACTCTAGAGATAGCATCATGTTTACCACCAAAGGTGTGTTGCAAAGATTGTCTGGCGAGGTTTCTATACCTGTACTCGATTTAGAGTACTACAAAATTGACTATAAACATGCATGGTTTAAAGAGCTATTTACTGGCTACACCTTGATGTTAAACGGTGAGATTGGGTATGCTGACTCTTATGGCAATAAAAATTATCCATTCTTTAAAAACTTTTACATGGGTGGCGTAAACTCTGTAAGAGGCTATACCAATGGTTCATTGGGGCCACGTGGTATCGACTCTACAACCGGCAACGATTTTGCTTTAGGCGGTACAAAACGTATGTTGGGTAATGCTGAATTGTATATTCCAATTCCAGGCTTAAAAGACTCTAAACAATTCAGAATGAGTGCATTTGCGGATGCAGGTAATGTCTTTGGTGTTAACGACTCTTATGATTTTGGTGAGTTGCGCTATTCTACTGGTTTAGGTTTAAGCTGGGTATCACCGTTTGGACCATTGAAATTAGTGTTTGCTAAGCCATTAAATAGTAAATCTGGCGATAATACGCAGACAATTCAGTTCCAGCTTGGTCAACAGTTCTAGAGAGATTTATACATAATTGTATCGAATAAGGGCACTAGCCGCTTATTCGATTAGTTGTCTTATGGCATAATGATGCACACATGTGCAGTACAGCGTTAGGAGAAATTAATTGAGTCAGTTTTTAAAAAGTTTATTAGTTGCAAGTTTAATCACATTCGCTGCAAGTGCTCAATCAGCAGAATTAAAAGTTGGTTATGTACAAGTGGATAAAATCTTGCAGGATGCACCTCAAACAGCTGAGAGTGGTAAAAAATTAGAAAAAGAATTTAGCCCACGTTCACAAGAGCTTGAGCGCATGGCCAAGCAAATTAAAGATATTGAAACAGTACTAGATAAAGAAGGTTTAACGCTTTCTGAATCTGAACGCCGCACTAAAGAGCGTGATGCACAAAATATTAAAATTGAATTCCAACGTAAACAACGTGAGTTACGTGAAGATATCAATTTACGTAAAAATGAAGAGCTAGGGTCTTTACAGGATCGTATCAACAAAGCTGTTCAATCAGTATCTGAAGCAGAAGGTTATGATTTAGTAGTGTATAGCGGCGTTGCTTACGCAAGTAAAAAAATTGACATTACAGACAAAGTATTAAAATTGCTTGGTAAGAAATAAGCAGTTTGTTTGATAACGTTACTTTTTCGAGCTAAGTATGGGTCAGCAATATTCACTTAACGATATTGTTAGTGCGCTAGGTGGTCATGTTGTAGGTGATGGCGGTGTTTTAATCAGTAGAGTATCTTCTATTGCCAATGCTCAAGCAGGCTCCATTAGCTTCTTTAATGATAGCAAGTATCAAAAAGCACTGGCTGCAAGTAATGCTAGTGCTTTTATCATGAAAGAAGCGCACGCAAGCCTCACAACACAACCAAAGATTATCGTTGATAATCCTTACGCCTACTTTGCAAAGCTATCAGCCTTTCTAAACCCGTTAGCTGTCGTGCCAACTGGTGTTCATGAAACTGCCGTTATCCACGCGTCAGCTGATATTCCAGCATCTTGTAGCATTGGCCCACTAGTTGTTATTGGGGAAAATGTGTCATTAGGCGAGCATGTGGTTATTACTAGTGGTTGCGTGATTGAAAATGATGTAAAGATTGCCGCAAGAACGCGCTTGGAACCAAATGTCGTCATTAAGCACCATTGTGAAATTGGTGAGAATTGCCATATCTTTTCAGGTGTGATTATAGGCTCAGATGGTTTTGGCTATGCTGAAGAAGCCGGCAAGTGGCTTAAGATACCTCAAGTCGGTCGGGTGGTGATTCATGCCAATGTGGACATTGGTGCCAACACTACGGTTGATCGCGGTGCTATTGATGACACCATTATCGAGGAGGGTGTTAAGCTCGATAACTTAATTCAGATTGGCCACAACTGTGTAATTGGGGCGCATACCGTAATTGCAGGCTGTGTAGGTGTAGCAGGCAGCGCGCGGATTGGCAAACACTGTAAAATAGGCGGTGCAGCGATGATATTGGGGCACTTGGAAATAGCCGATCATGTCACAGTTTCACCAGGTAGTATGATTACGCGATCATTGATGACTGCGGACACCTATACCGCACTCATGCCTTTTCAAACACACAAGGCATGGCTAAACACAGCGGCAAAGATTCGTCATTTGGATGACTTTGCAGCAAAAATTAAACAGCTTGAAAATGAAATTGCTTTGTTAAAAGAAAAGTAATCTTCATATTCAAAGCTTAACGATAAAACTCTTTAAAAGAAGTAAACCGAGATTAATATGACTAATAATGCAACCACTACGACTAGTATGGATATTCATGAAATTTTAGAGCATTTGCCGCATCGTTATCCATTTGTATTGGTTGATCGCGTGCTGTCTTTAGAGCTGGGTAAGGAAATCACTGCAATTAAAAACGTGAGCGTTAATGAGCCGTACTTTCCAGGACACTTTCCATATCACCCAGTAATGCCTGGTGTTTTGATTGTTGAGGCGATGGCACAAGCCGCTGCCATATTGTCTTTCAAGACGATGGACACTAAACCTACGGATGATTCTGTTTATTACTTTGCTGGCATTGATAGTGCTCGCTTTAAAAAACCGGTATCTCCTGGAGATCAGATCGTATTAAATGTAAAAATTGACCGAATTCTAAAGGGTATTTGGAAATACTCTGGCGTCGCTACAGTTGATGGGACCATTGTCGCTGAAGCACAAATGATGTGCATACTAAAAGCCATTGAGAAATAAGATATTAATTAGCGCTACATCGCATACAAAGAATAAGTGAAGTCAAAATGCATACTGCAAAAATTCATCCAACCGCAATCATAGATGCTTCAGCAGAGCTAGACTCCAGCGTTGAAGTAGGCGCATATTCTGTGATAGGGCCGCATGTAAAGATTGATGCAGGCACACGTGTTGCTAGCCATGTTGCGATTAATGGGCCAACGACTATTGGTAAAAACAATCAGATTTTTCAGTACTCATCACTAGGTGAGGCACCGCAGGACAAAAAATACAAAGGCGAGCCGACTTTACTTGAGATTGGCGATAATAATACCATTCGCGAGTTCTGCACTTTTAATCGCGGCACCGTGCAAGATAAAGGCACCACTAAAATAGGTAACGATAACTGGATTATGGCATACGTGCATATTGCACATGACTGCCAAGTTGGTAACCATACCATTTTAGCTAACAATTCATCACTTGCTGGTCACGTCGATATGGATGACTATGCAATTTTAGGTGGATTCACGCTGGTGCATCAGTTCTGCAAAATTGGCTCACATGTGATTACTGCAGTAGGCTCTGTGGTGTTTAAAGACATTCCACCCTATGTGACGGCGGCCGGTTATGATGCCAAGCCACATGGCATTAACTCTGAAGGTTTAAAGCGCCGTGGTTTTTCACCTGAGAGTATCTTGCAAATCAAACGTGCCTATAAAGCACTCTATCGCAAAGGTTTAACTTTAGAAGAAGCTAAAGTTGAACTAGAAGCCATGTTATCAAAAACACCAGAAATCGGGCTGTTAACTGATTTTCTGAACGTATCTACTCGCGGCATCGTCCGTTAATCCCACATTATGGTTAGAATTGGCATTGTGGCTGGAGAAGCCTCAGGTGATTTACTTGGTAGTCACCTGATACAAGCACTTAAACAAAAACGTCCAGATATTGAATTTATCGGTATTGCTGGGCCTAAAATGATTAGCGAAGGCGCTAAATCACTTTACCCAATTGAGCGGCTTTCGGTACGTGGTTACCTTGAGGTAATTAAGCATTTATGGGGCTTACTAAAGCTACGTCGTGAACTACTTAATCATTATTTAAGCGATCCTCCAGACTTATTTATTGGCATCGATGCGCCTGATTTTAATTTTTGGCTAGAGCGAAAACTTAAAAATAAAGGGGTTAAAACGATTCACTATGTGAGCCCATCTATCTGGGCTTGGCGTAAGAATCGCATCAATAAGATTAAGAAAGCCGTCAACTTAGTGTTGGCACTGTTTCCTTTCGAGCCTGCTTTATTTAAAGAAAAGGGCGTGCCTGTCGCTTATGTCGGTCATCCATTAGCGGATATGCTACCAATTGAGCCTGACGTAGCTGGTGCACGCGAGATTTTAAAACTAGATGCCAGTGCATTGATTGTAGCCATGCTGCCGGGTAGCCGTCAAAGTGAAGTGCAACAGCATGCGAACCTGTTTGTGCAGACTGCAAAGCAAATTTACGCGCAGCAACCTAATGCCATATTTTTGGTGCCATTGATTACACGTGAAACACGACGTATTTTTGAGTTGGCTATTTTTAATGAGCCTGAAGCACTGCCGATTCAGTTGCTGTTTGGACATGCACATGATGCAATGGAGGCGTCTAATGTAGTCATCGTTGCCTCTGGTACCGCAACACTTGAGGCTGCATTACTCAAAAAGCCGATGGTGATTACTTATCGAATGTCTAACCTAAGCTGGCAACTACTCAAGCGCATGCGCTTACAGCCATATGTAGGTTTACCTAATATACTGGCAGAGAAGTTTGTCGTACCTGAGTTATTGCAAGATGACGCAACTGCTGAAAAAATTGCTCAAGCAGCGCTGGAATTGGTTAACGATAAAGAAAAACTTGCCACCATTAAAAGTGAATTTACTGACATTCATTATCAATTGAAACAAAATACGGCTGAAAAAGCAGCAATTGCTGTGCTCTCACATTTGAAATGAATCAATTTCAGTTAATTTGTGGCGTTGACGAGGCAGGGCGCGGCCCACTAGCTGGTGCTGTATATGCTGCCGCAGTGATACTTGATCCAGAAAAGCCAATTCAAGGCTTAGCTGACTCAAAAAAACTAAGTGAAAAAATGCGCGATGCGCTGGCGCTCGAAATTAAAGCGCACGCTTTAGCTTGGAGCATTGCATATAGTACGGTAGAGGAAATTGACGAAATCAATATCTTGCAAGCCAGTTTGTTGGCAATGAAGCGTGCTATTGAAGCAATAGAAGCGAGTGAATCTGTACAGGCTAGGTTAGCAGGTATGCAATCAATTCAGTTACTAGTGCAGGTGGATGGCAACCAACGCCCTAAAATCAGCTTACCGTGTGAGGCTATCGTTAAAGGTGATAGCAAAGTACAAGCGATTTCTGCAGCATCCATTTTGGCCAAAACCGCGCGTGATGCTGCATTGTATGAGTTAGATCAGCAATACCCTATGTATGGTTTTGCGCAGCACAAGGGCTATCCCACAGCCGCACATATAGCATTGTTACGCCAACATGGCGTGTCACCTGTACACAGGCGCAGCTATGCACCTGTGCGAGCGCTGATTGAAGCTAACTAAGCCAATAGCAAAAACACAGTCGGTTTTTTATGTAAATCTGGCAGGACTGCTGTTTTCCATTCTTTTACACGTTTTGTGATAATTAGCTCATCACTGCAGCTAATATTGCAGGCAATACATACTCTGGTTTCACCATTACAGGTGTTAAGTATATCTTCAAGCATATGCTGATTACGGTAAGGTGTTTCGATAAATATCTGTGTTTCTTGCAGTTTTGAGCGCTTTTCAATTTCCTTCAATTGAATAACGCGCGCGGCTTTATCGCTAGGTAAGTAACCTAAAAAAGTGAAACGCTGCCCATTCAAGCCGCTTGCCATTAAACTGAGCAGAATAGAGGAGGGACCGACAAGCGGAGTAACGCGAATCCCTTTTTGGTGAGCAAGTGCAGCTAGTTTTGCGCCAGGATCTGCGATACCCGGGCATCCAGCCTCACTCATTAAGCCAACGTCTTTACCTGCTATCAGTGAGCTTAATAATGCCGGTAGTTCTTTATCGCTTGTGTGCTCATTTAATGGTTTAAGCAAAAGCTCACGTATCGGTTTGCTATGCTTAATGGTACTTAAGAAATGACGCGCGGTTTTCTCATTCTCCACAATAAACTCATCTAATTGCTGCGCAATGCTCACCACTTCTGCTGGCAAAACCTTGGTGATATTGTCTTCACCTAAGGTGACCGGAATAAAGTAGAGGGTTCCTGTTTTTTGATTAATCATTAATATTTCACTTGTACTCGATAACTTAATGTAGCCTTACCTTCTGCAGGCACATCAATTTTCCACATTGCAGTATTGCTAGTGACTTTTTGACTAGGATGACTTTCTTTTGTTATTTTCCAATCGGCTGGAATCGGTTCTTGCACGCTAACAGTAACACGTTCTTTTTTTGCATTTTTGATAACAATCTCATATGCGCTCTCAAACATACTGGTGCCCTTGGTCGGGCGTGGTAATGTTTTGAAGTCAGATTGCTTTTTGTCTGCGGTTACATCAAATGCCTCGCCAAGCTTAAGCCGTACTGTTTCATTTTTAGGTGTATGGTCGATACGGTCTTCACCTACAAATTGAGCATTACCTAAGCTATCCTTTTTATAGACGCGCATCACCCCTTTAGGTAATGGCACCCCTAATTTTGCAGCTTCTTTGTTATCAAAATCTACAAATACACCAACTTTTAACTTTTGACCCAAATCGCCATAGCTTGCGTTGTAATAATAGTCAGCACCACGCAACACTAGCTCTTTACGTGCCGGCACCTGTGCCGCTGAGAGCAGGGCAACTTGCTTGGTTTGATTTTCCGCAATCGTGGTTGGGCGATCCAAGCTGTATAAATGGTACTCGAGCAACGACTCTTCAGCCATAGGTGCTGCAGCATCAGCCGCCATCTCCAGACTTTTTCTCATGCTCATCGCACGAGGGTGGTTCTCTTGTACGCGGTTAACATCACCGGCCACTAATTGCAATTTCGCATTTTGATAACTGGTGCCACTGGTGTTGGTCAAAGTAACCCAGCCAGACAAATCGAGGCTGTCTTCTTTAGCACTTAGCTCTGCAACGTAATCAGCTTTCCAGTCTAAACCGCCAGTTAAATAGCTTAGCTCAACAGATTGCTCGCCAGCTGTTTTATTATTTAGCTTGGTAATCAGGGTAGGACGATCACGTAAATTGACAGGTACATTGTCATACACAATGCGGCCCGGCATGCCGGTTTCAATACGATTGCCGATTTTCATCACGACGCCGTTGTTTGCTGATAATACAGAAGCTTGCTCGCTGTTTTCTACACCTGTAGCAGGGTTCGTGCTAATGACTCGTACTATTTTCCCTACATACTTTTCTAGTAGTTTTTGTGGTGTAAGTAAGTCAAAATCAAAATTCTGCTCTAACGTATCTAAGCTGCCCTTATGGCTAATACTGCGCAATAAGGCGGTTTCCGGCCTGATTTGTGCACTTACGTCACGTAGTGCCAGATTGTTTAAGCCGCTGTTTAATTTAACTTTGCGTTGATCTTTAACTAACGCCAGATTGCCATTGTAGATAGTGACTGCAACAGACTGCTGATCATTTAAGCTACTGGTGACCTCATCTGCATCAGTAGCCATAACATTGCTTGATAAAACGGAAAGTACGCAAAGTACGATCAATTTATATTGATTGGGCATTACAAACTCCTTCTTGGTGAGAGTGGGTAAATGTGGCAATAATTAATAGCATTTAGTTCATTTATATCACGGACACTTGTTCATGATTCAGCATGTTAATCAAAGCAATCAGTGGTAAGCCAATCAGTGCGTTAGGGTCTTCACCAGTCATTCTTTCGATAATTGCAATGCCTAATCCTTCTGATTTAGCGCTGCCTGCACAATGATAAGGCTGCTCTTTTAGCAAATAACTTTCAATTTGTGCATCCGTTAGATTTCTAAACTGCACAACATAAGGTACAACCGCCGCTTGCATATGCTTGGTTTTTGCGTTGTATAAGCATAATGCACTATGAAAAATAACTTCTCTACCTCGCATCATACGCAGCTGTTTAGTCGCATTGTCGTGATTTAACGGTTTACCTAGTTGTATGTTATCTAGCGTAGCGACCTGGTCGCACCCGATGACTAGCGCATCAGTATGCGTAGTACCAATTTTGATGGCTTTATCTTGAGCTAATCTTAAAGCTGTTTCTTGAGGTAACTCATTATCTAGCGGCGTTTCATCTACGTCTGGAGAAATGCAGCTAAAAGGAATCTGTAAACGTGTTAGTAGCTCGCGTCGGTAAATTGAGGATGAAGCAAGGATTAAGTTATTGTGCATGATTATTGTAGTAATAAAAAAGCCGACAGTACGTATCCGTCGGCTTAGTCTGTTAATTAAACATCTCTTATTCAGGTTGAATTTCAAGTAGAGATTCGTCTGGAGTCACGGTATCACCTTTAGCTGCGTGGATAGCAACTACAACACCTGTGGTTGAAGCTTGGATTTCATTTTCCATTTTCATCGCTTCAATCACCAATACGCCATCACCAGCCTTTACTTTATCGCCAACATTTACCTTAATGGCAACGATAGTACCTGGCATAGAGGTCGTTACATGACCTGGGTGAGACGGACGAGGGCGACCGCTACTTGTGTTGCTAGCTACTTTTCTTTTGCCGCCGCTACTTGCATTGCCCCCATTAGAAATCTCGATTTCACTTAAGGTTTCAACGATTACTTCTTCAGCAATGCCATCAATCGACACAAAGTAAGGGCGTTGCTCTTCACCTGCGTGGCCACTGCCAGTCACATTTATATGGAATGTTTCGCCATGCAGGGTCACTTTAAATTCATTTGGCGCAAATCTTGGGCCGCTAGATTTAATTGCGTTTTTATCCAGCAACACTTCAGGCACTAATGAACCAGCATTACGCTCTTGCAAATAAGTCTGACCAATATCCGGGAACATTGCATAAGTCAGCACATCTTCTTCAGACTTAGCAAAGCGTTCAGCTTCACTGCTTAATCTTGCCATTTCTGGTTTGAGTAAATCAGCAGGTCTGCAGCTAACCACTTCAGCATCACCAACCGCTTGTTGCTTGATTGTCTCGTTAACTGTAGCAGGTGCTTTACCGTATTGACCTAAGAAGTAGTTTTTAACTTCGTTAGTGATTGATTTATAACGTGCGCCAGTCATTACGTTAAGCACAGCTTGTGTACCTACGATTTGCGATGTTGGTGTCACTAAAGGAGGGTAGCCCAGATCTTCACGTACTCTAGGAATCTCTTGCAACACTTCATCCATGCGATTAAGTGCACCTTGCTCTTTTAACTGGTTAGACAAGTTTGAGATCATGCCGCCAGGAATCTGGTTAACAAGAACTCTGGTATCAACGCCCGTAAATTCACTCTCAAACTGCCAGTATTTCTTACGCACATCTCTAAAGTAAGCAGTGATTTCTTGTAATGCAGCTAAATCTAAACCTGTGTCGTATTCAGTACCTTGTAATGCAGCCACTAAACTTTCAGTAGATGAATGGCTCGCACCTTCACCAAAAGATGAGTTACAGGTATCAATAATGCTCGCACCAGCCTCAATGCCTTTAAGTAAGCTCATTGCAGACAAGCCTGAAGTCGCATGGCTATGCAATTGAATTGGCAAGTTCACCGCGCTACGCAATGCCTTAACCAATTCACCAGTACCTTGAGGTGTGAGTAAACCTGCCATATCTTTAATTGCGATCGTGTCGCAACCCATGGCTTCCAATTCTTTTGCCAACTGCACGAAGTAGTTAACATCATGTACCGGGCTTGTAGTGTAAGCAATCGCGCCTTCAGCATGTTTGCCTAGCTTTTTAACAGCTTCAACGGAAGTTTGAATGTTACGCAAATCGTTCATTGCGTCAAAAATACGGAAAACGTCTACACCGTTATCGGCTGACTTTTGTACGAAAGCACGTACCACATCATCAGAATAGTGGCGGTAACCTAACAAGTTTTGACCGCGCAGCAACATTTTAATGCGGCTATTAGGTAACGCTTTACGCAACTTAGCTAAACGTCCCCATGGGTCTTCTTTAAGAAAACGTACACATGCATCGAATGTTGCACCGCCCCAAGCTTCAAGCGACCAAAAGCCAATAGCATCAAGCTTTGCACAAATTGGTAGCATATCATCAGTGCGCATGCGGGTTGCTATAAGCGATTGGTGACCATCGCGTAAAACTAGTTCAGTAACAGATACTTTTGCCATATTTTTAATCTATCAATCTAAGGTTAAAATTAATTTTAAATACTTGAAAATCTTGTTAAATACCTTCGTGCGCCGCAATTACCGCTGAAATCGCTGCTGCGATTAGCTCTGGCGGAATTTCATTAGCGTAGTTTGCTAACTCCGGATGCATTTCTACAAAACTGGTATTAAACTCAGCATCCCTAAATTCCTGGTGCTTAAGAATTTCTTGGTAATAAGGGATGGTCGTTTTCACACCGTAAATAATCATGTCGTCTAATGCTCGACGACCGCGTTCAATCACGCCTTCCCATGTCAGCGCCCAAACGGTTAGCTTGGCGCACATAGAGTCATAGTAGGGCGGGATTTCATAACCGCTAAATATAGCTGCATCCATACGCACACCTGGGCCACCAGGCGCGTAATAACGTGTAATTTTACCAAAACTTGGCAAGAATCCATTTTTAGGATCTTCCGCATTAATACGGAACTCCATTGCGTAACCTCTAAAGGACACGTCTTTTTGTTTGTACTGTAAAGGCAAGCCATAAGCTACGCGGATTTGTTCCTGCACAATATCAATACCTGTGATCGTTTCTGTCACAGTATGTTCCACTTGCAAGCGTGTATTCATTTCCATGAAGTAGAACGTATTGTCAGAATCCAGCAAGAACTCAACCGTGCCCGCGTTTTCATAGCCAACCGCTTTGGCAGCTTTTACTGCCAACCCACCAATATACTCGCGCTGCGCTTGTGAAAGCTGTGGTGATGGTGCAATTTCAATTAACTTTTGGTTACGGCGTTGTATTGAACAGTCACGCTCAAATAAGTGGATAGCATTACCTTGAGAGTCAGCCAACACTTGCACTTCAATATGACGCGGCGACACAACACATTTTTCAATAAACACTTCAGGTTTACCGAAAGCCTTGCTTGCCTCACTAATCACGCGATCATAGTTGCCTAGCAATTCTTTTTCATTATCACAGCGACGAATGCCGCGACCGCCACCACCATTAGTTGCCTTGAGCATAACAGGGTAGCCAATCTTGCTAGCAAGCGCTACGGCTTCTTCTAAGTTCTTTAAGTTACCGTTACTGCCTGGTGTACACGGAATGCCTGCTTTAGTCATTGCATTACGTGCTTGAATCTTGTCGCCCATTTGGCGAATGACATCAGCCTTAGGGCCGATAAACTTAACACCGCGACGTTCGCAAATCTCAGCTAATTCTGGATTTTCAGACAAAAAGCCATAGCCAGGATGCAGTGCATCACAACCAGCAGCCACTGCCAAATTAACAATGTTATGCGCATTTAAATAGCCGGCAACAGGGTCCGCACCGATATGATAAGCTTCATCTGCTTTTTTAACATGTAAAGCCTGACGGTCTGCATCTGTATAAATCGCCACAGATTTGATGCCCATCTCAGAGCATGCGCGCACAATACGTACTGCAATTTCACCGCGGTTAGCAACTAGAATTTTTTTGAACACGTAGGTAAGCCTTAATTTTATTAAATATCGTTACAAAAACAGCGCAATTGTAACATGGGAGCCTTGATTGCTGAATCCCCAGTGCGAATTTAAGCGCTAAATTTGGTATGAAAAGTGATTTTGGCCACCCAAATTAAGTGCCAAATAACCGTGGTGATACCCATGCATCTGATTGATTGGCTAAAGACTTTGTATTTATGCTGGGATTTTTTAACCTGTGCTGCCCATTATCTAGGATAATTTCACCCAACTTAATTCAATTTAATTTAAAGCATAAAAAATGACTAATCAAAATTTCTTAATAGACAATCTGGCCTTTGCAGCTCGTGGTGAGCGCCTGCAAGCCAAGCTTCCGCTTTCTGATTTCCCTAGGTTAAGCGAGCTGATTGCTTCGCAGCAAACAAAAGCCACCATGCAGGCTGGCGAGATTGAGTTTGTGTTGGAGGGTGAGAAGAATGTGCTTGGGCAATGTTTTTTGCATTTGGCGCTAAATGCCAGCCTAGCAACATCCTGTCAGCGCTGCCTGGCTGACATGCCTTTAGCTTTGGCGCTGAATTTTCACTACTTAATTAGCAATGTAGATGCGGACACGCTAGATGATGTTGAAGCGGAAGCCGGTGATGATTTTGACATTCAAGAGGTTAGTCAGGCAATGGATGTTAAGTTGCTTATTGAAGATGAGGTTATAATTGCGCTACCAATTGCGCCAGTGCATGAGGATGATTGCGCGCCAGTTACAATGCAAAGTGGTGAGAAGTCCAACCCGTTTGCTGCATTAAAAGGATTAATTAAATCTTAAAATATATAGTATTGGCTGACAAAACTAATGTTTTGTATTATTATTACGGGTTAGTTATTTAGTGTAATCTTAAATTAGTGATGCGTTATTCATTTATATGCATCGATTTACAAGTAATTGAGATGATGTTTTAATCATTTTATTGGAGTTTATTATGGCAGTTCAGCAAAACAAAAAGACACCTTCAAAGCGCGGTATGCACCGTTCGCACGACTTTTTGACAAATCCACCATTAGCAGTTGAGCCAACTACTGGCGAAACGCACTTGCGTCACCATATTAGTCCTAATGGCTACTACCGTGGCCGTAAAGTATTGCCATCAAAAGGCGAGTAAATCTACTCGGCGAACAATCTCAATAACAACTTTGGTGTAGATTGAATTGTTTGGCAGTACAGGAAACATAACGCCGCTCCATTAGCTTGGAGCGGCGTTATGTTTTAATGGTGCACCTAATTAATCATGTTGCTAGCTGATGGCAGCGATGTTCCGATTAAACTCTTACTATTCAGATTGAGTATAAAGTAATGGATATTACAATTGCAATCGACGCAATGGGTGGCGATCACGGCCCCCACGTAACAGTGCCGGCGGCATTAAAAGCATTAAGTTCAGATTCTGAGTTAAATATTGTTTTAGTGGGCTTGAGTGATGTCATAGAGGCAGAACTTAAGGCGCACAAAGCAACAGTTAGTCCGCGCCTGCGCATTCACCATGCCACTGAAGTGGTCACCATGGACGAGTCGCCGCAAAGCGCCCTGAAGAATAAAAAAGACTCCTCCATGCGCGTTGCCATTAATTTGGTTAAGAGCGGTGAAGCTAACGCCTGTGTCAGTGCGGGTAATACCGGCGCACTCATGGCAACAGCACGATTTGTGTTAAAAACTTTGCCTGGCATTGATCGCCCGGCAATCGCATCTGCCTTACCTAGTGAAAAAGGTAACACCTACATGCTGGATTTAGGTGCAAATGCCGACTGCACGCCTGAGCACCTGTATCAATTTGCCATCATGGGCGCTATGCTGGTGAGCTGTGTAGAACATAAAGAGCGCCCAACAGTGGGCTTGCTAAACATTGGCTCGGAAGATATTAAAGGCAATGAAGTAGTCAAACAGGCTGGTGAATTACTTAAAGCCAGCCATTTAAACTTTTATGGTAATGTTGAAGGTGACGACATCTTTAAAGGAACCACCGATTTAGTTGTTTGTGATGGCTTTGTGGGTAATGTCTCGCTGAAAACCACAGAGGGTTTGGCGCATATGATGGGTAAGTTCTTAACCCAAGAATTCAAAAAAAGCTGGTTAACCAAACTCATGGCACTTTGTGCGATGCCGGTACTCAAAGCTTTTAAAAATCGCTTAGACCCACGCCGTTACAATGGTGCAAGCTTCTTAGGTTTGCGTGGCATTGTAGTTAAAAGTCACGGCGGTGCAGATCGCGTAGCTTTTTACTCTGCGATTCATGTGGCAATAGAAGAAGCGCGCAGCGGAGTGCTGCGTCGTATTACCGAGCAGCTGGAAATTGAACATTTACAACCGAGTTCGGCTGTAAAAAACTCTCAGGATATGCAATGATATTTTCTCGTATAGCAGGTACCGGTAGCTATTTACCAAGCAAAATACTTACCAATGCTGATTTAGAGCATATGGTAGATACTACCGATGAATGGATTTTTACACGCACCGGAATACGCGAACGCCACATTGCAGGCGAAGGCGAATTTACAAGCGACTTAGCTTTTCAAGCTGCTAAAAGTGCAATTGCAAGTGCAGGTGTGACGCCAAATGATATTGATTTAATTATTGTTGCGACCACTACACCAGATAAAGTGTTTCCTAGCGTGGCAACAATGGTGCAAAAGAAACTGGATATATCAGGCTGTCCAGCATTCGACATACAAGCAGTTTGCAGTGGCTTTGTTTATGCGTTGACTACAGCGGATAACTTTATTAAAGCTGGCGGTGCTAAATGTGCGTTAGTCATCGGCGCTGAGACATTCTCGCGCATCACTGATTACACCGACCGCGGCAACTGTATCCTTTGGGGAGACGGTGCTGGTGCAGTTATCCTGCAAGCATCAAGTGAGCAGGGTGTTATTTCCACCCACCTGCATGCTGATGGTCGTTATGAAAACATGCTACATGTACCGCGTAATGCTGACAAGCCTGATACCGTTGTAATGGAAGGCAATGCTGTATTTAAAATGGCGGTCAACACATTGGATCAGATTGTTGATGAGACGCTTGCTGCCAATAATATGCAGAAATCAGATATTGACTGGCTGGTGCCACATCAAGCGAATATCCGCATACTGCAGGCTACTGCCAAAAAGTTAGAGATGAGCATGGATAAAGTGGTGGTAACTGTAGATAGGCATGGCAACACTTCTGCAGCATCCATTCCTTTAGCATTAGATACAGCAGTAAAGGACGGTCGCATTAAACGTGGCGACGTGATATTAATGGAAGCTTTTGGTGGCGGGTTCACTTGGGGCTCTGCATTAATTAAGTATTAATATTCAATTAACTATATAGATGATATAAAGTAATTTATGAAAAAAACAGCATTCTTTTTTCCAGGTCAAGGTTCACAATCAGTAGGAATGATGAGCGGTTTTGGAGACAATAAAATCATCCGTGATACATTCCAGGAAGCATCTGATGTTTTAGGTGTGGACTTTTGGGCAATGGCAACTGAAGCCAACGAACTGATTAACGAAACTACTAATACTCAGCCTATTATGCTAACAGCAGGCGTAGCCGCTTGGCGCGCATGGCAGGCTGTATCCGATCAAATGCCAATAGTGGTGGCAGGACATAGCTTGGGTGAGTACTCAGCATTAGTAGCCGCTGGTGCATTGTCATTTAAAGATGCATTGCCGCTAGTAAGATATCGCGCAGAAGTAATGCAAAGCGCAGTGCCTGCGGGCGTGGGTGCAATGGCTGCAATTTTAGGGTTGGATGATGATGCGGTGCGCGCCGTCTGTACTGAAGCTGCGGAAGGCGAGGTGCTGGAGGCCGTTAACTTAAACTCACCAGGACAAGTCGTCATTGCAGGTAATAAAGCTGCGGTAGAGCGTGGTATGGAAGCTGCAAAAGCCAAAGGCGCCAAGCGTGCGTTAGCTTTACCAGTAAGTGTACCGTCTCACTGTGCGCTAATGCGTCCAGCTGCACTAAAACTTGCAGACTATTTAGCAAGCGTGACCATTAATACGCCATTAATTCCTGTAGTACACAATGCTGATGTAGTGGCTTACAATGACGGCGATAAAATAAAAGACGCGTTAGTACGCCAGTTATATAGCCCAGTACGCTGGGTTGAAACTGTGCAGTATATTGCCACGCAAGGGGTTACACAATCTGCAGAGAGCGGCCCTGGTAAAGTATTAGCCGGGCTGACGAAACGTATAGTTGCGGAATTGCCATGCGTTGCTTTAACAAGTAATGACGCATTACTTGAGCTTAAAAATACACTTTAGAAAATATACTTTAAAAATTATAAGAGGTCGCTTATGTTAGCTGGTCAAATTGCATTAATCACAGGCGCAAGCCGCGGCATTGGTGCTGCTATTGCTTTAGAATTGGGTAAGCAAGGGGCAATCGTTATTGGCACTGCAACTTCTGACAAAGGCGCAGCAGCCATCAGTGAGACATTAGCCGCTGCAGGTATTCAAGGCGAGGGCATGTCTCTAGATGTGAATGATGCGGCACAAGTGGAGGCCACGCTTAAAGCGATTGGCGAAAAATACGGTGATGTCAGCGTACTTGTTAACAATGCCGGTATCACGCGCGACACCTTACTTATGCGCATGAAGGATGATGACTGGGATGCCGTTATCAGCACCAATTTAACTTCAGTGTTCCGCATGAGTCAAGCCGTGTTGCGCCCGATGATGAAGGCGCGCGCAGGGCGCATTATTAGTATTTCATCTGTGGTTGGTCATATGGGTAATGCAGGCCAAACCAACTATGCCGCAGCTAAAGCTGGCATGACTGGGTTCACAAAATCATTAGCTGCAGAGGTTGGAAGCCGCGGAATTACTGTAAACTGTGTAGCTCCAGGTTTTATTGAAACCGATATGACAGCGGAGCTGTCTGAAGACATTACCAATAAAATGCTGGCTCGTATTCCGGTAGGGCGCTTAGGGTCGGTTAAAGAGATTGCAGCCACTGTTGCGTTCTTAGCTTCACCTAATGCTGCTTATATCACTGGTGAAACCATCCACGTAAATGGCGGAATGTTGATGGTTTAATAGTCTTTTTGTATCAAGACACCATTAGATTCGCTATCAATTGATTAAGTTTTTTGTATTATTGTTGAGTTTTGGTAGAATGTTGCCTTAGCTGACTATTTTTTATATTTAAGCTATTTTTTATATTAAGGGGTATTTAGATGTCTGACATCGAACAACGTGTTAAAAAAATTGTTGCTGAACAACTAGGTGCAAATGAAGCTGATGTTAAAAATGCATCATCATTTGTAGATGATTTAGGTGCTGATTCACTAGACACAGTAGAGTTAGTAATGGCGCTAGAAGAAGAATTTGACTGTGAAATCCCTGATGAAGAAGCAGAAAAAATCACTACAGTTCAATTAGCGATTGATTACATCAATACTAACCTCAAATAAATTCACAATTAGGCAGTTTGCTCGTTCAGGGCTTACTGCCTTTTGCCTTTTTGTTTCCTAATCCCAGTCTACCTGTGTTTTTAGAGATGACTCTAGATTCCACTGGATAACTTTTACCTTAAGACCTAGGGAAGACGGAAACCGAGATAGTCCTGTTGTACATTGCTAGTTGTACAGTTTAAGTTGCGAGCAGTTTGCTGTAGCTTAATGCACATAGTAAAGAATTCTTAGAGGTATCCTGTATGTCTAAACGTAGAGTGGTTGTTACTGGTCTTGGCGTTGTATCACCTGTAGGTATTGGTGTTAAAACTGCTTGGGATAATCTTATTGCTGGTAAATCCGGCATTACACAAATTACTAAATTTGACACGAGCGCATTTGCATCGACCATTGCGGGCGAGGTTAAAGATTTTAATCCTGAAGATTTCATCACTGCTAAAGACGCTAGACGTATGGATACGTTTATTCAATACGGCTTAGCTGCCGCGATTGAAGCAGTAAAAGACTCAGGCATTGTTGCCACTGAAGAAAATGCAGAGCGTATCGGCGTTTCTATTGGTTCAGGTATCGGCGGCATGCAACTGATTGAGGACACAGATATTCTGTATAAAGAGTCTGGTCCACGCAAAATATCTCCATTTTTCATTCCTGGCACCATCATTAATATGATCTCAGGCAATTTAAGCATTATGTTTGGCTTTAAAGGCCCGAATGTTTCTATTGTTACTGCATGTACAACTGGCACGCACTCCATTGGTGATGCTTCACGTATGATTGAATACGGTGACGCAGATGTGATGATTGCCGGTGGCGCAGAAGCTGCGATTACACGCTTAAGCGTAGGTGGCTTTGCTGCGGCGCGAGCACTTTCAACACGCAATGACGACCCCGCAACCGCTAGTCGCCCATGGGATAAAGACCGTGACGGCTTTGTTATTGGTGAAGGCGCTGGTGTGATGGTGCTTGAAGAGTACGAACACGCCAAAAAACGTGGCGCAAAGATATATGCAGAATTAAGTGGCTACGGCATGAGTGCTGACGCTTACCATATGACCGCGCCAAACATGGATGGCCCACGTCGCTCTATGCGCAATGCAATGCAAAATGCTGGCATTAACCCAGATGCAGTGCAGTACGTTAATGCGCACGGTACATCAACACCACTTGGTGATACCAATGAAACCAATGCGATTAAAGCTGCATTTGGTGAGCATGCTTACAAATTAGTAGTTAACTCAACTAAATCAATGACTGGCCATTTACTTGGTGGTGCAGGTGGTTTGGAATCAGTGTTTACCGTACTGGCAATTCATAACCAAGTGTCACCTCCTACCATTAACATCTTTAACCAAGATCCTGAGTGTGATTTGGATTACTGTGCAAATACTGCACGTGATATGAAAATTGAGTACGCACTGAAAAACAACTTTGGTTTTGGCGGTACAAACGGCAGTTTGGTGTTTAAAAAAGTCTAACTAGCTTTTAAACTGAAGTAATCTGAGCCCGCATTGGTAGCCAATCGCGGGCTTTTTATTGGCCATTTTATGCTGTATTTTAAGTAGTGTATTTATGGCGTGTATGGTTTAATTACGTCTTATGGCTTCCCATCACACATCTTTAATCAATGGCAGCTTTGATCAAACCATTTCAGCCGTAGACCGTGGTTTTACTTACGGAGATGGTGTATTCCGCACCATGAAAATTAAGGATGGACAGCCAGTCAGTTGGCCCTTCCATTACCAAAAGTTAGTTGCAGATTGTGCCGCGATTGGCATAGTCTGCCCGAGTGCGGAGCTGTTAATGTGTGACATTCAGCTACTGTTTCCAATTGATGAGTTTGACAATGGGCAAATGCAGGTAGTTAAAATCATTATTACCAGAGGCGAGGGTGAGCGTGGTTATGCACCACCTGCAGTGACAATTCCGACACGCGTGTTAATTAAGTCAGCCATGCCCACGTATGCTGGGGCGCATTATACGCAAGGTGTAAAATTGCATTTGTGTGACACACGCTTGGCACTACAGCCCAAGCTAGCAGGTATTAAACACTTAAATCGCCTTGAAAACGTACTGGCGCGTATGGAGTGGCGTGATGAGTCAACATTTGACGGGTTGATGCTGGACCAAGATAGCAATGTCATTGAATGTACCATGAGTAACATTTTTGCACGGGTGGGCAAGCAGTTATTCACCCCGGATTTAAGTCAGTGCGGCGTGGCTGGCATCACTAGGCAGCGCATCCTTGGTTCAGAAGCATTGCTCGGTTTAACCACTCACGTTACAACACTTTCTTTGCTAGCGCTGTTAAAGGCAGATGAAGTGATCATTTGTAATAGTTTATATGGCGCTTTTCAGGTAACCGCCATAGGCGATCAAACATGGGGACAACAGACGTTGGCTTCTACAATTAGAAATATACTGACTCATGGTTAAACGTATTAAAAGATGGCTGTTTATCTGCCTAATTTCAATAGTATTAATAACAGCCTGGCTGGCGTATTACGCTATTTCTCCGCTCAGGTTACAACCTAGCAGCCAGGAGGTAGTGATTGCGCCAAATAGCGGGCTGCGTAGCATTGCAAATCAATTAGTTGCACAGGGCGTGTTACGTGAGCCATGGCGTTTTATTTTACTCGCCAAGCTTTTAAATAAAGAGCAGTACTTACAGGCTGGTAGTTACACTTTAAACAAAAATATTTCCCCTTATCAGCTATTGCTATCGCTCAACTATGGTAAAGCAACACAAGGCAGTGTCACCTTTATTGAAGGGCGCACCTTTGCACAAATGCGTGAAAAGCTCGCTAAAAATGATGCTGTGAAACAGACCACAACTACATTATCAGACCGTGAGATTATGCAGTTATTAGGCTCTAAATACACAACGCCTGAAGGTTTGTTTTTTCCTGACACGTTTTACTTTAATCGCCACACACCAGATATCGCACTGTTAAAAATCAGCTACGATGCAATGCAGGCTAAGCTGAATAAAGCATGGCAAACTCGTGACCCTAACTTACCTTATAAAGATAGTTATGAAGCGTTGATTATGGCTTCAATAATTGAAAAGGAAACAGGCAAACCTAGTGAGCGCCCAATGATTGCAGGTGTTTTTGTTAACAGGATGCGGTTTGGCATGCGCTTACAAACCGACCCTACTGTGATTTATGGCATGGGCTTAAAGTATGACGGAAATATCCGCAAAAAAGACTTGCTCACAGATACCCCTTACAACACCTATACCCGAAGCGGTTTGCCGCCAACGCCAATTGCGATGCCAGGCATGGCCTCTATTGAAGCTGCATTACACCCAGCCGACACTAAGGCGCTATATTTTGTAGGTAAGGGCGATGGTAGCCACGCTTTTTCTAATAATTTAAATGAGCATAACCGTGCGGTAGTGCTTTATCAGTTGAAGAAATAAAATATGACAGCAAAGTTTATTACTTTAGAAGGCATGGATGGAGCGGGCAAAAGTACCCATATCGCTGACATCATTAAAGCGCTTAGCGCACGTGGTGTAGAAGTGGTTTCCACCCGTGAACCGGGCGGCACTGAGTTAGGTGAGCGCCTGCGTGAGCTGCTGTTGCATGAAGCAATGCACCCGGAAACCGAAACCCTGCTGATGTTCGCGGCTAGACGTGAGCATATTGCCAACGTGATTGTGCCCGCATTAGCACGTGGCGCTTATGTGCTATCTGATCGCTTTACAGATGCAACTTATGCTTACCAATGCGGGGCTAAGGGCGTATTAGCATCAAAAATAGAGCAGCTTGAGTTATGGGTGCAAGAAAGCCTGCAACCAGACTTAACCTTGCTTTTTGATGTGCCGGTTGAGGTTAGTATGCAGCGTTTATCAGCCGCGCGCACCCCGGATAAATTTGAAAGAGAATCTGCCGACTTCTTCACACGCATTCGCAACGCCTATCTGCAGCGCGCACAACAGAACCCGGCAAGATTTAAAGTGATTGATAGTAACCGCCCTTTAGATGAAGTTGCCCAATCTGTAATGCAGGCAATAGCATCGCTGTGACTGATATGAGCAGTGTTACTGATATTTACCCGTGGCAAACCCAGATATGGGAGCGTTTAGCGCAGGGCGGCCAACGCCTGCCGCATGCAATCTTACTGCATGGTAGGGCAGGTATTGGCAAGTACGACTTTGCACGTAGTTTTAGCCAATCACTGCTGTGCTTGAATAGAAAGCCCGATGGAAGCGCATGTAAAGCATGCCCAAGCTGCAACTGGTTTAATGATGAAAGCCACCCGGATTTTCGTCTCTTGAGCCCAGAGCAGGAAGCGGAAGCTGACGATGCTGTGCCCAGCAAAAAAACTAAGAAAAAAACACAGATATCTGTTGCTCAGATTCGCGACTTAAGTGATTTTTTAAGTTTATCCAGCCATCAAAGTAGTGGCGTACGCATCGTATTACTGCACCCCGCTGAAACCTTAAATATTGCTTCTGCCAATGCGTTGCTCAAAATGCTGGAAGAACCAGCGCCCGGGGTAATTTTCATTTTGGTTGCACATCAATTACAGCGTTTACTGCCAACCATCATAAGCCGCTGCCAAAAAATCAACATGCCAGTACCTAGTGAGCCGCAAGCGCTTTCTTGGCTTGAGCAGCAGGGGGTTAAAAATGCGAAGCAACAACTAGCCTATTTAGAAGGCTCACCAATCAAGGTGTTTGCTGAGCAAGTACAATTTGACCAGTTATCTGAAATTTGGCGTCACTTAGCGCTGGGTGCAAAGTTAGAACCTTATGTACTTGCACCTTTGTTAATTGCCAATTCAGCCGAAGCCGGCGTGATTGCTGTCCAAAAGTGGCTATATGATATGGTAGCTGTAAAATTAGGGCAGCAGGCACGCTATCACTTACAGCACATCGGTGCTTTGCAAGCGCTGGCGGACAGAGTAAACTTAAGTCGGTTACTCGATATGCATAAAAAACTGAACGAGTTAAGAAAACTAGCCTCGCATCCGCTCAACCATGATCTGCAGATGGAAGGATTATTACTTGATTACACTAAGCTTTTTAGTGCCACGTGATTTGCCGCATTCTATAAAACACAGTAATTTTAATTTCGACATTCTTTGTTAACTTAACAGATACAACACATTAAGTAGAACCCCAATAGAGTTTAATTATGGCTGAAGATACACAAGACGAAATTAAAAACCCTAATACCATTGCACCTAAGCCCGGCGTACTATCACTGGCCATTAAAGAAAAAGCCGCTCTATATGCGGCATATATGCCATTTTTAGTGGGCGGTGGCTTGTTTATCCCGACAACAAAATCATTTCAGATAGGTGAAGAAGTATTTATGCTACTGAGCCTGATTGATGACCCAGTTAAGTTGAAAGTGGTAGGTAATGTTGTCTGGATTACTCCAAACACACAAGGTAATAAACCACAGGGCATTGGTGTTCAATTTAATGAAAAAAGTGGCGGCTTAGAAGCCCGCACCAAAATTGAAGGGCTGCTAGGTAACGCCTTGAAATCACTACGTGCTACCCATACTATTTAGTTGAAACCATTTAATTAAACACCATGCTTGTTGATTCTCATTGCCATCTTAATTTTCCAGAGCTATTAGCTAACCTACCCGCAATTAAACAATCCATGCAGGATAACGAGGTTAGCCATGCACTATGTATTTCTGTCACATTGCCGGACTTTCCCCAAGTGCTGGCACTCGCTGAGGAAAATGAAAACTTTTACGCCTCTGTGGGCGTGCATCCTGATTATGAGGATATTCAAGAACCTACTGTAGAAGAACTAATTAATCTTGCCAATCATCCCAAAGTGATTGCGATTGGCGAAACTGGACTGGACTATTTTAGGCTAACCGGTGATTTAGAATGGCAGCGCAAGCGCTTTCGTACACATATTCGCGCCGCAATCGCCACAGGCAAGCCACTGGTGATTCATACGCGCAACTCGCCTGAAGATACCTTGCGCATTATGCACGAGGAGAATGCACAGCAAGTTGGCGGTGTAATGCATTGTTTTACCGAGAGTTTAGATGTTGCGCTGGAAGCAATTGCGCTAGGTTTTTATATTTCTTTCTCTGGAATTATTACCTTTAAGAATGCGCATAGCATTAAAGAGGTGGCGAAGCATATTCCGCTAGATAGGATTTTAGTGGAAACGGACTCTCCTTATTTAGCACCTACGCCTTATCGTGGCAAAACAAACCAGCCTAGTTATGTGAAGCACGTAGCGGAGGAGGTGGCTAATTTACGCGGTATTCACTTTGATACATTAGCTACAGCAACCACTGAAAATTTCTTCAGGTTATTTAAACACGCTAAGCGCTAAAGACAAAGGCAGTCAATGCAATTAACCATGTTAGGCGTAGGCTCCAGTGCTGGCACACCAATGATAGGTTGCCAATGCAGCACATGTATCTCTACCGACAAGCGCAATCATAGAACCCGTTGCTCAAGTGCAATCACCCTGGATAATGGCAAGGTTATCTTGATTGATACTGGGCCGGATTTACGCCAGCAAGCCTTAAGAGAAGGGCTGATGAACGTAGATGCGGTGCTTTATACGCATACCCATGCAGACCATCTACATGGAATTGATGATTTACGTGCCTATTGTCAGCGGCAGCGTTGCCAGATTCCGCTATACGGCAGCCCAGATGCAATGCGCCACATTGCCGATAAGTTTGGCTACACCCTACGTGAGGCTGGTGACTTTTGGGACTTACCCATTTTAAAAGTAAATCCCGTTATTTCATCGTTTAGCTTGTTTGAACAGACGATCACCCCCATACCTATTAAGCATGGGCACAGTGATATATATGGTTACCGAATTGGAAACTTAGTATATTTGACCGATGTATCCGCAATACCAGACAGCTCAATGGAGTTTTTAAACGATGTAGATGTGCTGCTATTGGATTGCTTACGCATCACACCGCATTACACGCACGTTAACTTGGAACAAAGCCTTGCTTTAGCTAGTCAGATAGGAGCCAAAGCCACTTATTTAATCCATATGACGCATGATTTGGAGTACGCAACACTCAGTGCACAACTGCCGGCGAATGTGTTTGTTGGCTACGACGGATTAAAAATTAAAATTTAGCAGTAAACCGATTGCTCAGTGTATCGTTTGTTAATGCACGGTTCAATGAGATAATTCAGTGAGATAATAAAGCGTTAATTTTGGAGATAGATATGCAATTTAGTTTTAAGAAAGCCTTAACAACAGTAGCAATGGCCTCATTCTTAGTGGCTTCCATTTCAGTGACGCATGCTGCTCCTCCTAAAACTTATACTGAAAATGAGTTTTTAAGTACTTTTAGCGGAAAAAATAAAAAAGTAATCACTGATAAATTAGGCGCACCGTTTAAAAAGGAAATGTCAGTAAAGCCAACTGGCGCTAATACCGTGATGCTTAAAGCTGGTGCAGATGAAAGCAAATCCAAGCCAGTTAAAGTGGAGATGTGGTATTACAAAAATATCGTGAAATATGATCCAAAACGCACTTATAAAGAAACTGAAATTACGTTTGTAAATGATAAAGCAATGAATATTGCCTTCTTTAACAATCGCTAACTGATCGTCACACCCAAGCGCTTAAAGCGCAGCTTTGCCAGCTCAATTACTGGCGTCACCAAGTTGTGCTTTAAGCCCCACGACATATACAACTCCACTAAACTCGAGCCCAAGCATCACTTGCACGTGCTAATCGCCAAGCTCGAAGGCCGTTTGCCATATGGATTAAATGTGGTTTAAACTAAGCTATATCCAAGCGCTCTTACTGTTATATAAACTAAAAATATTATTTGCTCACCTGGTTTGGAGGCTATGCCAAATATGAACAATCAAGCACCCAAAGGCATATTGTTTGATTTAGATGGCGTACTTTACACTGGCGCCAACCCTATTGCAGGGGCAATTAATGCAGTAAATAGCATCCGAGCCAGCGGCATGCCATGTCGCTTTGTGACCAACACCAGCACTTTATCGTTAGCATCCTTAAACAACAAACTCACGGCATTAGGTTTTTCTATACCCAGCGGTGAGATTATCAGCGCCCCTCAAGCCACTTTACTGTACTTAAAACAGCAACCCCATGCTACCTGTCGCTTACTGTTAGCTGATGACGTTAAAAAAGACTTTGATACATTGCCTCAATCAGCAACTAATCCAGACTACATCGTGGTAGGGGATATAGGTAATGCCTGGACTTACGCATTGCTCAATGATGTGTTTAACGCATTGATGAATGGCGCAAAGATAATCACTATCCATAAGAACAAGTTCTGGCAAACCGAGCAGGGCTTGCAAATGGATATTGGCGGCTTTGTAGAGGCTTTGGAATATGCCAG
This sequence comes from Methylotenera sp., assembly GCF_036401095.1. GTDB lineage: Bacteria > Pseudomonadota > Gammaproteobacteria > Burkholderiales > Methylophilaceae > Methylotenera. Next base: position 462,569 of record NZ_DASWWA010000003.1, on the reverse strand, counting down.
TGGCGTTAAAGCCATGGTGATCGGCAAGCCATCCCCTGAGTTTTTTAAAATCGCACTGGATGACTTAGGGCTGGCACCTGCAGAAGCCATGATGGTGGGTGATGATATTGATGTAGATGTGGGAGGCGGGCAGCAAGTAGGGTTGACTGGGGTGTTGGTTAAAACTGGCAAGTATCGCCAGCACTACGCCGAAGCCTCGGCGATTAGGCCTGATGTCCTGATTGATTCAGTAGCAGATTTACCGCAAGTACTAGGGCTGTGAACTAAGTAATATCAAATAGCCATGATTGTTGTTAAACGGTGAAGAATGGAGTCTGGTATGAATAACGAAACTTTCAATATGAGCATTCGTAAGTTTTTAAAAATGGCCGGCATTAGTTCCCAGCGGGAGATTGAACAAGCTGTGGCACGGGCCAGCGCAAACAATACGCTCAAGGGAAATGAGCATTTACCCGTTAAAATGACGCTCACAATAGGCGCATTAAACCTGAATGTCAGCTTTGATGGGACTATTGACCTTGGTTAATATAATCAGTAACTTATAAAATTAAGTTACTTTAAAAGCTTAATATTTTTTGCGCTAAGTTTTGCCTCATGCTTAGGCATTATTGCCTGCCAGCATATTTACTTTAGTTGCCATGATGAAGTCATTCTCATGCAAGCCGTTGATTTTGTGTGTTTGAAAAACAACGCTACAGTAACCCCAGCCTATCGTGATATCTGGATGGTGCTCCTCTTGTTCGCACAACAGGCCAACACGCTGCGCCAGTGCTAATGCCTCCATAAAGTTCTTAAGCTTAAATGTACGTTTAATTTTGGTTGCATCGTCGCGTAACTCCCATCCTGGCGCCAGCGCTAGGTACTGATTAGCGACTTCACAGGTCATAGGTGGAATACCGCCTTGGCAAGGCGTACACTGTTTGGTGGTCAGGTCTATATTGTTCATGAAAGCTCTCCTTAATGATTGATAGAGATACATGACTTCTGACATATTTTTAATATATTAGTTGTTTTTCAAGCACTTTTTTGCAGGAGGCGTATCATGGAACTTATAAACAGGCCATAAGTCCCATTTATGGCACAGGGCGCGTGGTGTTGGTGCTACCAGTAATGGCGCTATTATTGGGTTAAGCCAATACCGTGGAAAGTGCCGAATATGTTGCGCTAGAAGTTCATAGCGAATGTGGTGGGCATGATGACTACTACGAAACAATTAGATGAGTTAATTAACCGTGAATATCAGCATGGTTTCTATACGCAGCTAGAAGCTGACACCATCCCGCTTGGCCTAAGTGAGAGCACCGTCAGTCTAATTTCCGCCAAGAAAAATGAGCCTGCATTCATGCTGGACTGGCGCTTAAAGGCTTACCAACACTGGTTAACGCTTTCTGAGCCCACATGGCCGAACCTGCATTACCCTCCAATTGACTATCAGCACGCTTATTATTACTCTGCGCCCAAATCAGAAAAAACCGGGCCGCGTGATTTATCAGAAATTGACCCTGAGCTACTGCGCACCTACGAGAAGCTAGGCATTCCACTCAAAGAGCAGCAGATATTAGCTGGCGTAGCGGTAGATGCAGTATTTGATAGCGTATCGGTAGCCACCACCTTTAAACAAAAGCTATCTACGCTCGGTATTATTTTCTGTCCATTCTCTGAGGCCGTGCAGAAACACCCTGAATTGGTGCAGCAATACCTTGGCTCAGTTGTGCCTTATACCGATAATTTTTTTGCAAGCCTGAATGCGGCCGTGTTTAGCGACGGCTCGTTCTGCTACATTCCGCCCGGTGTTAGATGCCCGATGGAGCTTTCAACTTACTTCCGCATAAACGCTAAGAATACCGGTCAATTTGAGCGTACGCTGATTATTGCTGACAAAGATTCCTATGTGAGCTACTTGGAAGGCTGCACGGCACCGATGCGAGATGAAAACCAACTGCACGCTGCCGTGGTAGAGCTGATTGCGCTAGAAGGTGCGCGAATCAAATATGCTACAGTGCAAAACTGGTACCCCGGAGATAAAAACGGCAAAGGGGGCATTTATAACTTCGTCACCAAACGCGGGGATTGCCGTGGCGATAGGTCTCATATCTCATGGACGCAGGTAGAAACGGGGTCTGCCATTACCTGGAAGTACCCAAGTGTGATTTTGCGTGGCAATAGCTCTGTGGGTGAGTTTTATTCAGTTGCGCTGACGAACCACTACCAGCAAGCCGACACGGGCACTAAAATGATTCATATCGGCAGAGACACCAAGAGCACGGTGCTTTCTAAGGGAATTAGCGCAGGCCATGGTCAAAACACATATCGTGGACTTATTAAGGTGCTGTCTGGCGCAGAAAATGCACGTAACTATACCCAGTGTGACTCATTGCTACTGGGCTCTAAATGCGGTGCACATACGTTTCCATACATTGAGGTTAAAAACCACAGCGCAAAAGTGGAGCACGAAGCCTCAACCTCCCGCATCGGTGAAGACCAATTATTTTACTGCACCCAACGCGGCATCCCTCCTGAAGATGCCGTATCAATGATCGTTAGCGGCTTCTGCAAAGCAGTGTTTCAGGAGCTGCCTATGGAGTTTGCAGTTGAAGCACAGAAATTACTAGGCGTAAGCCTAGAAGGCGGTACTGGATAGGAGAGGTAACATGCTATCTATTAAAAACCTGCACGCATCGATTGATGGAAAAGAAATATTGCGCGGCATTGACCTTGAAGTAAAGGCGGGAGAGGTGCATGCCATCATGGGGCCGAATGCTTCTGGAAAAACTACGCTAGCCCAGCTACTGGCCGGCCGAGCAATTTACACTGTCACTGCAGGCATTGTGCAGTATCTAGGCCGCGACTTACTCAGCATGACACCAGAGCAACGTGCTTGTGAAGGCGTGTTTCTAGCGTTTCAATACCCAGTTGAAATTCCCGGTATCAGTAATGCGTTATTTCTAAAAACAGCGCTTAACGCCGTACGTAAATATCACCTGCTGCCGGAGTTGGACGCGATGGACTTTTTGAGTCTGGTGCGTGAACGTATGAAACGGGTGGGGATGGATGATGCCATGCTGTTACGTGCGGTGAATGAAGGGTTTTCTGGCGGGGAGAAAAAGCGTAATGAGATTTTGCAACTGAGTGTACTGCAGCCACGATTAGCCATACTTGATGAAACGGATTCTGGCCTTGATATTGATGCACTCAAACTGATTGCGGATGGCATCAACGATATGCGTGACCCTGCACGCGCCATTATTCTGGTGACGCACTACCAGCGTCTTTTGGACTACGTAGTACCAGATTTTGTGCATGTGCTGTCACAAGGACGTATTGTTAAATCAGGTGGAGCAGATTTGGCTAAAAACCTTGAGCGGCATGGTTATAGCTGGGTTGACACTGATGCCATCGCTAGCCTAGCCACTCAAGCTAATCAGGCAACACAAGCGCCTCAGGCACATTAGGAGCTCAATCATGCATGTGCAACCACAATCTTGGCAAAATGTAGCGTTAGCGCTAGTGCCATATGAGTTGGCAGGTAGCGGCACGCCTTGGGTGTTGGCAACTAGAAAAGCTGCATTCAAACGTTTTGAAGCACATGGCTTTCCGACCAAACGCGAAGAGGAGTGGAAATACACCGACGTGTCATTGATTAGCAAGCGCGGAACGCTAGCGCCTGACAACATCCCTCCGGAAGCGTCATCTGAAGCAAAGTTGTTCGCTTGGACTTTACCTAGTGAGGGCATGCACCTGATGGTATTTGTGAATGGGCATTTTGATTCAGGCTTATCTACCATTGATGATTTGCCTGCAGGTGTACAGATAGGCAGCCTGGCAGACATGCTAGATGAAGGTGCGGAACTACCAAAAGACCTGTTTAAGCAACAGCATGAACACACTGTTTTTTCTGCGTTAAACAATGCGTTTGTAACTGACGGTGCAGTATTGAATATTGCTCCGGGTACAGTGGTAGACAAACCAATTTATATTTTATTTATTGCCAGCGGGCACGGCACTGCCATTTACCCGCGCATGATTGTCATGGCTGGTGCTGGCGCACATGCCACCATCATTGAGCACTATATGGGCACTTTAGATGCGCATAACTTTACCAACGCGACAACCCAAATTAACTTAGGTGCCGGCGCCACCATTGAGCATTGCAAGCTGACGCAAGAAGGCCCAGCAGCGGTACACATTGCCGGCGTCCACGCGCAACAGGCGGAGGGCAGCCACTTCACTTCTAAATCATTTGTATTTGGTGGGCGCTTAGTGCGTAACGATATTACCGTTAGCCTAAATGATCCTAACTGCACATGCACCTTAGATGGCTTATATCTGTTAAATGATAAGCAGCATGTTGACCACCATACGCGTATTGACCACATGGCAGCCTCATGTACTAGCAGCGAATATTACCGAGGCGTGTTAGATGGTGAGTCACGCGGCGTGTTTAACGGCAAAGTCATTGTGCACCCTGGCGCTAACAAAACTGATGCGAATCAGACCAACCATAACCTGCTGTTATCACGGCAAGCTGAAATTGATACTAAGCCGCAGCTGGAGATTTTTGCAGATGATGTCAAATGCACGCATGGGGCTACCGTTGGGCAATTAAGCGATGAAAGCTTGTTTTACTTACGCTCACGCGGCTTAGATGAAGTAGTAGCACGCTCAATGCTGATTTATGGATTTGCTAATGACATCATCCGTGGCGTAGATGTGCCTTATTTACGCACACGCCTAGAGCATCTTTTGTTAGATCGTTTGCCTCAAGGGGAGATGGTCAAGGAGCTGCTATGAAAATGGGTGAATTCAATATGAACAAGCAGGGTGGTACAAGTGATGCAAGCACGGTTGAATCCGAGATTAAAACCCACCTGCTGGTACAACATTGGCGAAAAGACTTCCCCATACTGCACACCAGCTTGTACGGTAAGCCGCTAGTTTATTTTGATAATGCCGCCACCACACAAAAACCATCGATAGTCATCGAGGCAGAGAATCACTATTACCGTCATATCAACGCTAATGTGCATCGCGGCATTCACACCTTAAGCCAGCAAGCAACAGAAGCTTTTGAAGCCACCAGAAACAAGATACGGCAATTTATTAATGCGCGATACGAGCATGAAATAATATTTGTACGCGGCACCACAGAAGCCATTAATTTAGTCGCACAGAGCTTCGGGCGCAGCAGATTCAAGGCTGGTGATGAAATTATTATCAGTGCCATGGAGCACCATTCCAATATTGTGCCCTGGCAAATACTGTGTCAGCAAACCGGTGCCGCACTACGCATAGTGCCGGTGAGTGACGATGGCGAGCTGGATATCAATGCCTATCAGGCTTTACTCAAGCCTAAGACCAAACTGGTTGCCATCACACATGTATCCAACACTTTAGGCAGCATTAACCCTGTTAAAACCATCATCAAGCACGCACATGAGCTACATGTGCCGGTGTTGCTGGATGGCGCACAGGCGATTGCTCATATTCCTGCTGATGTGCAGGATTTAGACTGTGACTTCTATGCTTTTTCCAGCCACAAACTATATGGGCCAACAGGGATTGGCGTGCTTTATGGCAAAGCAGAGTTGTTAGACGAGATGCCCCCATACCAAGGGGGAGGGGATATGATTAGCTCAGTGAGTTTTGAGGGCACAACTTACAACAAACTGCCTTATAAGTTTGAAGCGGGCACCCCCAACATTGCCGGTGCAGTTGGCCTTGGCGCCGCTGTAGACTACCTCACAGCGATTGGGCTGGATGCCATTGTAAAACATGAGCAATCGCTATTAAGTTATGCAACTGAGCTGATTGCAAACATCCCCGAGCTACGCATCATTGGCAACGCTACGCAGAAAACCGGCATCATTTCATGGGTAATGGCTGGTGTGCATCCGCATGATATCGGTACCTTTTTAGACCGGCAAGCTATTGCCGTCCGCACCGGGCACCACTGCACCATGCCATTGATGGAGCGCTTCGGAGTGCCGGCAACGGTGCGTGCCTCATTTGCGCTATACAACACAAAAAATGAGGTAGATAAGCTGGTGAGTGCGATTTACCAAGCTAGGGAGTTATTTAAATGAACGACCTGCGCGATCTCTATCAGGACATGATTTTTGACCATTACCGCCAGCCAAGAAACTATGGTCGGTTAGAACATGCTAACCATAAAGCAGAGGGCTACAACCCATTATGTGGGGATAAAGTAACCTTAACGCTAATACTCAAAGATGGTGTCATTCACGACCTAAAGTTTGAAGGTGCCGGCTGTGCAATTTCAACGGCATCCGCCTCGCTGATGACTGAGTCACTGAAAGGTAAAACTGTAGAAGAAGCACTCAGCATGCTAGAAGACTTTAAAGCATTGGTGACCGGTGCCAGTGTAGCTAAGGATATGGGTAAGCTCTCAGTATTGGCTGGCGTACAGGCTTTTCCACAGCGGGTTAAATGCGCCACGCTGGCATGGCACACATTGCAGGCAGCATTAAATAGCAGCACAGAACCAGTGACCACGGAGTGAGTAATATATGATGTTTGATTGGAAAAAATTTGCAGATGAGCAGCAAGCCCCAGCACCGGGCAAAGAGGCGCTTTTACTGCGCGTGAAAGAGATGTTGCGGTCAATATACGACCCCGAACTACCAGTCAACATATACGACCTTGGCTTGGTTTACCAATTAGAGGCAACAGAATCCGGGCATATCAATGTCACCATGACACTCACCACGCCTAATTGCCCAGTGGCGCAAACTTTCCCCGACACAGTACGAGAAAAACTGCTGTGTGTGCCAGGCGTTAACGGCGTAGATGTAACCTTAGTATGGGACCCACCTTGGGGCCGCGACAGCATGAGTGAAGCGGCTAAATTGCAACTTGGCATGTTATAAGGAGCGCAATCATGAGTAACTGGATGGATGTGGTGGCAATAGACGACTTTAGATCTGGCACTTGCCGCGTGGTAAAGACAGATGAGGTAGAGATTGCGGTATTTAATATTGATGGTCGCTATTATGCGATTGATAACCTATGCAGCCACGAAGAGGCAGAACTATCGACCGGAAAACTTGAGCGTGATGAAATCATTTGCCCGCTGCATGGTGCGCACTTTTCTTTAGTAACAGGAGAGGCACTCACGGCACCTGCCTATGAAAATATACGAACCTATCCCGTAAGAATTAATAATGGATGGCTGGAAGTGGACAGTGAGCTACAGTGGGATGTTGCCTAGTAAGAGACTTATCGCGATGATTTAACAGCCTATTTTAGCTAATTGTAATGAAATGTAATGTATTAATACATAAATAGTTCTACAATGAATACAGTAGTCAAGTAAAAAATAAAGTCGAATAAAGATAAGGTTAAGTAAACACAAGATTTAGATATAACGATACATAAGCTAATAACCAATTTTTTGGGAGGGTAGTTTCATGAGTCTTTTAAATTTATTCTGGTTGTTTTTTGTACCAACAAAAGGATGGCGACATCTCGTACAGCGAAAGTTGTCCATGCACAGGCTTTATTTGCTGCATGTAGTTCCAATGTCATTGATACCCCCGTTGTTCATTTACTGTGCAGCTGGGAAATACGCTGGGGATTTACTCCCGGTTTTATCTAATCAAAAATTATTACTAGTCGCTGTAATTCTGTTCGTTGTTGAGTTGGCATCGGTTCCGGTTATGGGCCTTATTATCCGTCAATTAGGGGAGGTTGCAGAAATTCACCCCACCTACCATCAGGCGTTTACACTTGCATCTGTAGCACCCACTCCTTTATGGCTAGCGCCTATCGTGCTTTTAGTCCCAGATATGACGTTTAACCTAGTTGTGCTCACTATGGCATTAATGGCCACGGTAGGATTCATCTATTACGGGGTTCCAGCGGTGTTTCACATAAAAGAGCGCGGCCATGCGATTTTGATGTTTGGCGCAGTATTAACCGCCGGTGTGATTGGCTGGGCGCTACTGATGATTGTTACGCTAGTGGTGCTAGGTAGCGTGCAGAACTTATAATTGCGGTAGTATAGGTTACACACCATCAAGAGGCTCTAGAGCCTCTTGATGCATTTCTAATCGCTAATAAATGAGTTAAAAAAGGGTAATAACTAGATGTTGTGGCGTAATAATAAAAACCTGAATCTTTATAAAATCTTACATCGCGCTACAGACTGCACCAACAGCCGAGATGGCGCAAAAATGGTGGTGTATTCTCCGGTTGAACGGCCAGAACAAGTGTTCGTTAGAGACGAAGCTGAGTTTATGGTGAAGTTTACACAAGTCGACTAAATCTCTTAACAGGTACTCAACCCACTCAGCTTGAGTACCGCGTGCCACACTAATTGTGTGGGATTTCACCACCCAGTGCATTGGTTAAATCAACCAGCATCTTTGCCAGTTCTCCTGTCATCAAAGTAAAGTCCAGCGCAAATATCTCATCAGCATCTTCCGCTAACGTTGTTGAATCCTCTTTAATAATATCCAGAAACTCCAAGCGTTTAATTTGCATTTGCTCGGTGAGTACAAAAGATATTCTGTCATTCCAAGTCATGCCTAAACGCGTTACTCGCTTACCTGCGGCTATGTGCTTCAGTATTTCATCGCCTTCTAGCGCATGGTTCGCATAACGAATAGTGGCTTTGCTTTCACCGGCGGCACGCAGTTCTAACTCACGGTCTATCGTGAAACCTGATGGTGCATTACCACTTGCCAGCCAATCAGTCATGGCGCTGACAGCAGATACATTAGTATGCAACTGTTTAAACGGCACACCTTCAATCGACTTATTAAAAAACTCTAATAGCTCTTCCGCTTTAGATGATGAGGCCGCATCAATCACTAAATACCCATTCACAGGGTCTAGCCATGCGTAAGTAGTGCGCTGCAGTGCAAAAGCCCTAGGCAGCAGTTCTTCGGTAACTGCCTCTTTGAGTTCTTTTTTCTCTTTTCTGCCAACTTTATAGCCTTGCTGTGCCTCAATCTCCGTCACACGTTCTTTTAAAAAGCGATTAATGATGGTGGCTGGCAAGAGCTTTTGCTCTACGCCTAACGCAAAAAGCAGTTGGTTATTTGCATGGTGTACCAGTTTGTCTCCGTAGCATGCAACCCAACCACGGCTTTGCTTATCAAGGCCACTGCATGGTAGCAGGGGCTTGAGTGATAGCTTTTCAAGCAACTGATCGTGAGTAATAGTGCTATCTGTTGCCAGACGATAGATAAAGGTATTTTTAAACCACATGAGAAGGGCGCTCAGAAAAAAGCGCCGATTATACTGAACTTAGGCTGTTATAGATGCCATCTGTATTTAAATAAAAATGGCCCTCACCAGATACCCATTAATTTTCTATCTAGTCAAACTCTCTTACCTCAAACGCTTCTCTTAATCTTGCATTGATGGCATCAATATCATCATCCAGTGACTGATTGGCCGCTGGCGCCTGCTTGCTAGCTGGGGCAGGGGTGTTTACTGGTGCGGCTGGCGCTCCAGTTGTAAACCACTTTGCAAAGGGTTCTGCGTTCACGCCCTGTGGTACGTACCAGTGTTTTGATTCCGCATTCCACTTGGCGCCAAGTGCTTTAGCTTGGTCTTTTTCATTAAATGGTACTTTAAGTGCGATATTTGTTGCTGTCATGCTTATCCTGATTTCTATTGCCAGTTGAACTGATTTGCCTATTGAACGTAGGCTAGGTTGATTTGAAAATTAGATATGATTGATGGTTGCTGTTTATGCACTCTCTTAATCTAGTCGAGATAATACCAATATCCAATGAGTTTATACAGGGTAAATACAGGCTCCTATTACACTGAGAATAGAACTTCGCCATCTGCTTGCAATAGGCTGCTTCTTGCTTTGCCAGCCTGCATCAGTATTTCTGCCAAGCGCTTAACCCCTGGCCCTGCAAAATCTGGTCTGGCGTATATTAGGTAAAGTGGTAAGGTGCGCACACCACCTTCACGCAGTGGCAGCGCTTTTAACTGGCCAGATTGCAATTGCTCTTTGATGTGCGCAGCCGGCAACCAGGCAAACCCAAACCCCATGGTTAAAGCCTCAATCGAGGTTGCAATATTACTTACCGTCCAACGTTGGTTGACGTCAATGGTAGCGGTGCTCTTGTCGCGCTTGGCACCTGAGTCGCGCACCACAACATGGCGGTGTGATTGTAGATCTCTGTAGGTTAACACGCGATTCAACTGATGCAGCGGATGGTCTCGTTGCGCAACTGCAGCCAGCTGAATTGTCATGATTTGGTCCCCTAAAAAACCTGACGGTATATTAGGAGAAATTGCCAAATCAGCTTCGCCTTTATATAGCGCATCTGAAGTGCCGCCTAATACCGACTCAATCAACTCCACTCGCGTATGCGGGCTTTCCAGCCCGAATTGATTGAGACAATCTAGCAACAATCGGGTAGGGAATAGAATTTCAGCCGCGATGTGAATAACTGGCTCCCAGCCGGCTGATAGTCGGTTAGCAGCAGCTTCCAGGTCGTTAGCTTCATTCACTAACGCCAGTGCACGCCGATACAGCATTTGCCCGGTTGGGGTTAGCACCGCTTTGCGGCCTTGAATCTCAAATGCTTTTAATGCCAATAAAGATTCAATCTTTTGCACCGCATAGGTAACGGCTGATTGGCTTTTATAAAGTTTCTCTGCGGCTTGCGCGTATCCACCAGTTTCCACTACGGTAATTAGGGAACGCCACTGTTCAAGAGAGATATTAGGCATGGTATCAATCTAATTTTTAGATAATTAATAGCGAAATATTATACTTTTTTATCTGATAAATAAAATGTTTAATAGCATCCTATCAACTTAACTACAAATAACTGCTATGCAAAAAGCTCGCTACACATTGACAGCTATCGCTATCCATTGGGGAATGGCACTATTATTAATCACGCTATTTGTCGTTGGTTTGTATATGCACGAGCTTAAGTTCTCACCATTCAAGCTGCAAGTTTACGCATGGCATAAATGGGCTGGCGTAACAGCATTTATCTTAGTGATGTTGCGCCTCGCATGGCGACTCAAGCATCGTCCGCCAGCATTGCCGTGGACCATGTCTAAAATGACTAAACTTGGTGCGCAAATTGGGCATGGCATGCTGTATTTTTTAATGATTGCCATTCCATTATCTGGATGGTTAATGAGCTCAGCCAAAGGTTTTCAAACCGTTTATTTTGGCGTACTGCCAATCCCTGATTTGTTATCTAAAGACAAGGCGCTAGGCGATCTATTAGAAACTACGCATATGGTTTTAAATTACAGCATGGCGGCTATCCTAGTTGGGCATATCGGTGCTGCAATCAAACACCATCTAGTAGATAAAGATGATGTGTTGCGTCGCATGCTGCCATGGCGTGCCCGTTAAGTTAAGTGAAAGGTCTGCAAAATGAATATTAAAGTATGGTCGAGTGTAATCGGTGGTTTGATGCTAGCTGCTGGAGCACAGGCTGCTGAGTACACCAGCATTCAAAGTGACAAAAGCTCACTGCATTTTGTGTATAAACAAATGGGCGTGCCTGTAGATGGCAGCTTTAAAAAGTTTAATACTCAGTTAGCATTTGACCCAGCCAAGCTCGCCAATGCAAAAGTAGATTTTGAGCTTAATTTAGCAAGTATCGACGCCGGCTCTGATGAAGCCAATGATGAAGTCGCTAGCAAAAGTTGGTTTAACACCAAGGTATACCCAAAGGCGACATTTGCATCTACTGCAGTCAAGCAATTGGCAGCCAACCGCTATGAAGTCAGCGGCAAGATGACGATTAAAGGCCACACGCAAACGATTACAGCACCATTCACATTTACCCCGCAGGGCAATTCTGCAAAGGTTGACGGTAGCTTTGTACTCAAACGCTCTGAATTTGCAATCGGCGAGGGTGTGTGGGCAGACTTTGGCACCGTTGCTAATGAAATACAAATTAACTTTCACTTTCTGGCCAATGCCAGCAAATAACTTTTTTAAATCACCACAATCAGGAGTAACACTATGAAACGTATCGCACTTTTAGCTATTGCAGCTGGCTTTTCAACCGCAGCATTGGCAGCACCAGAAACTTATGTGATTGATAACACACATACATTCCCACGCTTCTCATACAGCCATTTTGGATACTCAACACAATTGAGCCATTTTGACAAAACAACAGGGAAAATCACGATAGACCGTGCAACAAAAACTGGCTCTATGGATATCGCTATCGACACAACCTCTGTAAATACTGGTTACCCACTGTTTAATGAGCATATTCAAGGCGAAGATTTCTTAAATACTGAGAAATTCCCAGTTGCTAACTTCACTTCAAAAAAATTGAACTTCAATGGCGATAAGTTAGCCTCTGTAGATGGCACACTGACACTTAAAGGCGTAAGCAAGCCAGTAACGCTAACAGTCACATCATTTATGTGCATGCCACACCCAATGCTGAAAAAAGACGCTTGCGGTGCCAACGCAACAGCAACAGTAAAACGCTCTGATTTCAACATGAGCAAGTATGTGCCATACGTTGGCGATGAAGTTACTATTACCTTACCAGTTGAGGCTGTTAAACAATAAGTAAGGTTAGTGCCACTGTAGAGACTTGCCGTGGCACTGATTATTGGCAGTGCCGCTTGTACAGGCGCGTTAGTGCCTAAAAGGAAGTTCTGATGAAAACACGCTCATTGCAGCAATCGATTACGCCTATCCCCACCACGGATGGCGCAGGGGTGAGGTTGAGCCGCAGCATCGGCAAGACGCAAGCTTTTCGCCTTGACCCATTCCTGATGCTGGATGAGTTTTCATCAAGCAATCCTGATGACTATATTGCCGGCTTTCCAGACCATCCGCACCGTGGGTTTGAAACAGTCACCTATATGCTTGATGGCAACATGCTGCATCGTGACCACCTTGGCAACCAAGGTGAGCTAAAAGGCGGTGGTGCACAGTGGATGACAGCAGGGCGCGGCATTATTCATTCGGAGATTCCGCAACAAGAAAGCGGCCGTATGCGCGGCTTTCAGCTATGGCTAAACCTGCCAGCCAAAGAAAAAATGAAACCAGCGGCGTACAGAGATATACGTCCGGAAGAAATCCCTGAAATGGATTTATCAAATGACGGAAAAATCAGAGTGGTTGCCGGTAACGCCGAGATAGAAGGTCAGGTATTATCTGGCCCGATTCAAGGCGGCACAACAGCGCCACTGTTTTGGGATATCCGCTTGCCTGCCGGAGCGAGATTCGCACATGCGGTACCACTAGGACACACCGCCTTTATCTATGCGTACGAGGGCAGAGTGAACGTAGAGGACGGCACAGCTCAAGGCCGACTCATGCCCCAAGTGGCTGGAGCACTTTCTGATGGGGATTACGTAGCAATTAGCACACTTGATCAGCCTGCCGCCTTTTTACTGGTTGCAGCAAAACCATTACATGAGCCGGTTGTGCAATACGGTCCGTTTGTTATGAACACGCAAGATGAAATTGCACAAGCCATTGTCGATTACCAAACAGGTCAGCTCACGAGCCCTGCGCCGCGGCCATGATCCACTTATGCCATCAGTAACATCAGTCAACAACGAACGTAGCGTATTACTGACGCTCGCCGGAATCCAGTTTAGCCATATTCTGGACTTCATGATCATGATGCCTTTAGGCCCCATGTTGATGCAAGAATTTAGCATCAATACGCACGAATTTGGCTTATTAGTCGCCGCTTACAGCTTTAGCTCAGCATTCTCTGGGCTACTAGGCGCAGCGTTTATTGATCGATTTGAGCGCAAACAGTTGCTGATTGTAATGTCGATTTGCTTTGGCATCGCTACAATGGCCTGCGGATTGGCAACGAGCTACGCGGCCTTGCTCGTGTTCCGCGGATTATCTGGGGTATTTGGTGGCATCATGGGAGCCATGGTACAAACCATGGTGGCCGATATCATACCGTTTATGCGCCGTGGTAAAGCGAATGGAATAATTTCAACCGCATTCTCCATCTCTACGGTAGCAGGCGTTCCGCTTTCACTCTGGATTGCCACGCATTACGTTTGGCGTGCACCATTTTTCTTGATTGCAGTTGTGACAGCTGTGTTTTTATTCACAGCCAACCGACTCCTACCAACCATAGACCAGCATTTAAGCATCAAGCGCAGCCACCCATTTGCGCCTATGCTTGCCGTGTTGCGTGATACAAACCATATCAAGGCACTCATTTTTTCTGCGCTGATTATTTTCTCCAGCTTTACCGTGATTCCTTATTTGACAGTTTATGCCGTCAATAACGTAGATATCTCGCAGCATGATATTCCACTAGTCTATCTGGCCGGCGGAGCCGCCACCCTTATTACAGCACGCTTGATTGGCCGATGGGCCGACCACGCGGGGAAAGTTCTGGTGTATAGATTGGTAGGATTGGCAGCAACTTTCCCCATCCTATTAATTACACAATCAGGGCCAGTGTCTTTGTGGGTTTGGCTGCTATATACCACGGCTTTTTTCGTTTTAGTCTCTGGTCGTATGATTCCAGGGATGACGGTGGTTATTTCAGCCGCACAGCCAAAACTGCGTGGCACCTTTATGTCACTTAACTCTACGGTACAGTCGTTAGCAATGGGCTTATCTACCACGCTGGGCGGCTTTATTGTCACGCAGAACGCAAGCGGCGTATTTACCGGATATGAATATGCAGGCTATATTGCGGTTTTGTTGAATGTATTAGCGATTATATTTGTATCGAAAATTGTCATGCATGACCGTGCAGCAGTTGCAGCAACCACATACAGCGAGTCATAATCCAGACTGCATAAAGATAGGCAGCCGTACTAGCTTGACTCGCCATCTGTAGGTTTATGAACGGCAAACCCTGATTCAATCCACGCATCAATGCCACCGGCAAGTGGCCTCACATTGAAGTAACCATGATTCATAAACGCTTTAGCCACTTTGGCTGCGGTAACTTCATTGGGGCATGCACAATACAATACGATATCTTCGCTGATATCTATCTCAGGCAGAATGTCCGCAACTTGTTCCGTAGAGACGAATCTAGCGCTCGGAATCCATCCATCTTCTATTAACTTTGGCGGTCTAGTATCAATAATCACCGGCTGCTTGCCGCTCACCAGCATCTCATTCAATGCCCCTACGCTAATACGCGCCATCCTTAACGCCTTAAGAAAACGATAGCGCTCCCACCATTTGTTAGCAATAAATAAAACAAACGCTAACGCAATGACTAAAGCACCCCATTTACCCATTTCCACCAGCGTTAGCAGGAGCTGGTCAATAGAGGCGCTAAACATTGAACCTAGCAAGATAGCTGAGCCTACCCACACCGCAGCACCTATGCCATCAAGCACGATAAACGTGAATGATTTAGTACCTAGCGCGCCAGCAAGCGCACTAGAAATAGAAGCAAAACCAGGAACAAATTTACAGAACAGCAGGGCAGACGGCCCAATTTTTAGATACATAGATTCCGTTTGCTTCACGCATGAATCTGGAGACAGGGAGATTTTACAAAGTTTACTCATCACTTTTTTGCCATAACGACGGCCAGCAAAATACCAGAACATATCTGCCAGCAATGCACCGACAACAGCCACCAGCATCAGGCTCGCCAGTGAAGTTTGGTGATTAACACTGATAGCACTTGCCACCAGTATCGTAGGGTAAGCAGGTAAAGGCAGGCCAATCTGCTCTAGAAATACATTAATGAATACGATCAGCAAACCATACTGATGCAATAAGTTAAGCAGTAAATCCATGTGTTTGGTTTCTTGTTAGTCGCTAAATGTGGAGGATGGTCAGATGCCATCAATTATTGCATCACTAATTAGTGCTGGCAAAAGTTAGTTGAATGTTAATTGCTATTAGGAGATGTTTTAAGCCAACGTTGCCTGCTATATTTTTGGCAATAAGCAACTTAAGAACAAAGGTGCGGTTATTTATTTTTAAGAGACACCCACAGCATAGAACATGTGCGCTGTGGGGTTTTTAAGCATGGGCTTAACTAATACAACCTACTTTTTGTAGGTAGGTTAATTAGTTAACTTTATCTTTAAGTGTTTTACCAGCTTTAAATACAGGCGCATTGCGTGCAGCAATTTGAATGGTTGCACCAGTAGAAGGGTTACGGCCAGAACGAGCTGCTTTTTTTGTTACTTGGAATGTACCAAAGCCAACAAGTGCTACGTTGTCTCCAGCTTTTAATGCTTCACCAACCGTATTGATGATGGCATCTAATACGCGATTTGTGTCAGCTTGCGTTACGCCAGCTTCAGCCGCTACTTTTGCGACCAATTCAGATTTGTTCATATAAATTCCTATAATATGGTTAATATCGCTCCAAAGCCAGGTTTTATAAGGCTTGCAGAGAATTTACATCCTAGCACACATTCTTAAGCCATCAATCATAGTTATCTGCATAAATGCACAATTCTAGCCATCTAGGCATAAAAAACCTGCTAAAAAGCCTAGAGCATGTGCCCAAAGTACTGGTAGCTAGACTTTAATATCGTCAATTTAGAGGGAGTGGAGCAGTTACACTGAGCTATTAATCAGTGCAATTGCAGCGCTTTTGGCTCTACTGGCAGCACCTGAGCCGGGGTTTAATCTTTCAACCAACGCAGCACCTTCAAAGATGATAGTTAATTGCTGACCAAGTGCAACAGCATCACGCGCGCCCGCAGTTTGGGCGATTTTAGATAGGTAGTCTTGCAGCTCTGCCGCCAGCACCGCTGAGTATTGGTTGATTGGATGCTCAGGGCTAGGGAACTCAACAGAAGCAATATGGAAAGGTAAGCCATGAAACTCAGGGGTTGTAATCCAGGTTTCAACCAGTTCGCAAAGCGACACTAGAATATCGATGGAATTAGCCTTTTTAGAAACAAGACGCGAGTTTAGCCACTCGTAAAATTTATCTGATTTACTTCTGAGATAAGCCATTACCAAGTGATTTTTACTTGGAAAATGCTTATACAGTGTAGCTTTTGCTACCCCAGATTCGGCAATGATCGTATCAACACCTGAAGCCTGTATGCCTCTACTATCAAACAGCATAGTGGCTACGGTTAATATTTTTTCATTGGTTTTCATATCGTTCCTTTATCAAAACTCATTAAAAGTTTTGTTATTACAATTCATTAACTTACAACGCTGTTGTCAGTGGGCGCATTAACTCTTGCGGATATAAACAGCTGACATATCCAAATGCCTGCCTAAGGTTTTCCACATTATTTACATCGATTGTTCCCTGGTTAACAAAGGCTAAAAATGCCTGCCTCTGACGCTCTGGCAGCATGGCAGCTTGTGGCAGCTGGCAAGTACCACTTTTCATTTTGTTGTAAGCTAGCTGCAGCATGCTAATCGTCACCGGGTCTGCTGTGCTGGTCGATGCCTCAATAAACACGCCTTGCGATTCCACAGGGCTAACTTTGCCTTGCTTATGGGTCATTTGCATAGCACTCATGCCTACCATCAACGCAGTTACCAATACACCGACCAGTAGCAGTTGACGGTCATTTTTTGGCTTTAAGTGCGTTTCAATAGTTTTATTAAGCAGCTTCCAGGCATCGTTGGAGTGCGTCTGCGATTCAATTTGTATAGCACCAATCGTCAAAAAGAACAGCTGGTCAGTAAATACAGTGTGATTTTTAATCGTCGACTTACTAATTGCATCTTCAATTAATTTCCTCACCGCATTGATTTCATCCAGAGATAAGCTCGCCTTGCCCGCATTATTGGCACGTTTTGAAACGCGTTCATAGTTCCACGCACTTAATGTTTTAGGCAACCGAACAATGGCAGCATTAGCACCACGCATATTCTGAACCCGGCTTTTAATCGCCGAGTAAGAGAGTAGTCCACGGAAGCTCCAAGCGTCCGGGTTACTCGTATATAAATTACGCAATTGGCTCAAAATTAAAGCACCTCAAAAAAATGTCTTGCGTTTTTTAGAAATCTTAAAGTAGACTATAAAAAAGTGAACAGACCTGTCTTTATATTAACTCAACGTATCACTAAATGCAATACCGAGCTCCACCTAAAACATTATTTTACATAGGATTATTATGCAGATTACAAATTTTGACACAAATTTAGCAGATTGGCGCGCTCATGCATTAAAACTAGAGAGCGAGGTAAAAAAGGTAATTGTTGGGCAAGATAAAGCCATTCATTTGATGAATATAGCCATTTTTGCGCGTGGTCACGTTTTGCTAGAGGGCGGTGTAGGTGTTGGCAAAACCACGCTGCTACAATCTATCGCCAGATGTATTGGCGGTGATTACGAGCGTATAGAAGGCACTGTAGACTTAATGCCTAACGATCTGATTTACCACACTTACCTTGGTGAAGACGGTAAACCAAAAATTGATGAAGGCCCGCTGTTAAAAGCCGGTGAAAACTTATCTGTCTTCTTCTTTAACGAAATAAACCGCGCCAGACCACAGGTGCATGCCTTGATGCTGCGCGTCATGGCAGAGCGACACATCACTGCATTCAAACAAGAATACCGTTTGCCACATATGGTGGTATTTGCAGATAGAAACCAAGTTGAGAAAAACGAAACGTTTGAAATTCCATCTGCAGCCAGAGACCGCTTTATGATGGAAATCCCCATCAACATTCCTGATGACAGAGAGTTACGTAAAGCATTAATGTTCGATGTGAAGTTCCAGCATGCTGAGAGCCTAACCAAACAAGTAGAACCTAATGTACTCAAGTTTGACCAGCTCAATGCCTTCTCTGATGTACTGCAAAGCCATATCAAATCTAGCAATGTATTAGAAGAATACGCGCTGGATTTATGGGAATCTACACAGAACCCAGAAAAGTTTGGCATCAAACTTGATAGCGTGGACGTGAACAGATTAATCCACACTGGTGCAAGCCCACGCGGCATGGGAATGCTGCTGAAAGCTGCGCGTGTTAACGCATGGTTAATGAACAGGGATAGCCTGTACCCTGAAGATATCCATGCGGTGTTTCATGAGTTAATTGCTCATCGCCTGGTGTTCAACACCATGTATGAAAACCGTAGAACGGTGCTTGCGCGTGAATTAACCTCACAAATATTGGCAACGGTTGCCGTGCCATCTCAGGCAAAAGCTGCATGATTCCCGCATACGCAAAACCATTCCACTACCAGATTCCGTGGAAGTCCAACAGCATTCATTATGGCGGACATAGGGGTACGCAACGTGGCTTAGGGTTTGAGTTCAAGGGTAATGTACCGTTAGTAGATTACCCTGACCCTAGGCGCATGGACATGCGCCAAACCCTGAGGGATCCTTACGAACAAGTGCAGGTAAGGGTGTTCAATCAGGACAATACCACCCCTATATTTGCCATCTGTGACGTTTCAAGCTCTATGCAATTTAAAGGCACGGTGCGCAAGCTGGATGTCGCCAAAGAAATTGCTGCCTCAATTGCTTACTCAGCACATGAAGCAGGGGATTTATTTAGCTTGATTTGCTACAACCAAATGGTGATAGAGGATATTTCACACAACCTCAACCATAACGTGCAGCAATCGTTTGAAACCATAGAGCAATTATCAAACATCAGCACCATGCGAGTTGGATGCGAAGGTATTTTGGAAGTGCCGCAATACTTAAGCCAGCATAAAGGATTGGTATTCTGGATTTCTGATTTTCATATGCCATTAGAAATGGTGGAGCAAACGCTTAGCGCCATGTCTATACACCATATCGTGCCGATAGTGCTGTGGGACGCACGCGAATACCAAAAGCTACCAAAATTTGGATTTGGCAACATGATAGACCCGGAAACCGGTTTACAAAAAACCATATTCTTCCGCGAGTCGATTAGAGATCAATTTATCGCTGCATTTGAAATGCGCAAACAGGCGCTTGAAACCTTATTTTCAAGGTTTGACTATCAGGCGATTTACTTAAGTGACAAGTTTGAACCGGACTTATTGTCACGATATTTTGAACAATTATCGAGTTAGAAAATTAAGTCATTATGAAAACATTCATCATTAAATTCCTCTTGTTACTCGGTGTTGTGTCCTACGCATCTTATATACCTATCGCATCCGCTCAGAACCCGAATGTTAAGTTTCTTAACATTCAAAATCCACAATTCAACAGTGGCGTGCAGATAGGTGATGTACTGCAACGCCACATAGAGTTGGAAATCAATCAACCTTATACGTTAGCCAAAACTGACTTGCCGGCAAAAGGTAGAAGCGCTGATGGCATTGAATTAAAAGACATCACACTGGTAGCCACTAAAGCTGGCGATAAAAACAGGTACTCCATCAACCTTACCTACCAAGTTTTCGCCGCAGCTAGCAAGCCAGCACGCATGCAATTTCCAAAAGAAACTTTGAAATTTAACGCAAACGCCAACCATTTGGCGGCTGAAATTCCAGCTTGGCCGTTCTGGTACGCGGCCTTAGTGCCAGAAAATGTAGAAAATGCAAAAAAACTGATGTATCCACAACATCAACCTGAAGTTTTAAATATCAGCTCACACCAAACCAGGCTAGGTGCGTTTTTAGCGATGCTGGCATTGGGCCTGTTAGGTCTTTTCTATATCAATGCAGATGGTCACTGGCTGCCATTAATGAATGGTGCATTTGCTCAAGCCCATCGCCGCATCAGAAAAGCGCCTAAGTCATTAGATGGTTTAAAAGAGGCTTCTATTTACATTCATCAAGCATTCAACAAAAAGCACGGTACCAATCTCTTTGCTGATGATATAGGGTCATTTATCCACAAAAACCCTAATTTTTCTAAATTAAAAGATGAGATTTACGCCTTTTTTGAGCAATCAAACTCACTATTATTTGCAAACAGCGCTATGTATTCAGAGCAGCACTTTGGCAATTTACTTAAATTAAGTAAACGCTTAAGGGATTGTGAGAGAGGCGCATAGATGACTTTACTACAACCATGGGCCTTGCTGTTGCTACCGTTGGCAGCTATTCCATTTATTTTAAAAAGTCACCAAGGTCAATTTTACTCATGGATTGAGATTGTTCCTGCAGACAAATACTCTGAGATTGCCAATCTCATTCTTAAATCAATGGTTTCATTATTGATAATCTGCATTGTATTGGCGTTATCGTCGCCACAAGGAGAGAGTAAACAGGAACAAAAAATAGGCAAGGGTGCACAAACCGTGCTAGTGATTGATAGAAGCGTGAGCATGGACCACCCCTTTGCTGGTCAGGCATCAGGTGGCAGAGCCGCTGAAATAAAATCCATGGCGGCTAGGCGCTTAATTACTGAGTTTATTGACTCACGTCCTGACGACATGATGGGCGTTGTTGGCTTCACAAATTCCGCGTTATACGGCATGAAAATCACGGCTAATCGTGATGCGATACATGGCGCAATTAAAGCAGCAACAGGGCCGGCTTTGAACCAAACCAATATTGGTGCAGGTATTACACAAGGCGTCACTTTATTCGACAACATCCAAAGTTCAGGTTCACGTGCGGTGATTTTGCTTTCAGATGGCGCAGGTAAATTAAGCCCTAGGGTTAAATACAAAATTTCCCAGCAATTGATAGGCAAGAAAATAAACCTGTATTGGATTGTGCTGCGTGAACCAGATGACATCAGCATTTTTAATGATGCAAACTACAGCGACGAGCAAGCACCAGATGCTATCAATCTTGATCGTTTTTTTAAGTCTCTTAAAATTAAATATAAAGCATTCGAGGCAGACAACCCAACAACGCTAGAGTCTGCACTGCGTGAAATTAATGCAAAAGAAAAAAACATCATCCAGTACAGCGTTATTATTCCAGGCCATGATTATGCTAACAACCTGATTGCAATAGCCATGGTACTGAGCCTTTTAATTTTATTGATTAAAAACCTTAGGATACATTAATGGCAAAAAACATTAAAAATCGTAATCTAGCACTCGCTATATTAGTGCTGATAGGTCTAACCGGGGCAAGCTATGAGGCCTATCAGTGCCATATTATCTCTGGCATAAATAAGAAAATTACTGCAGGGAAGGTCATTACTGATGATAGTTACCCTTACTTGCAAAAATATACCGCAGCTTATGACCAGGGTAATAAATCTGATTATAAACATGCGATACAGACTTATAGCCAGTTATTAGATCAATCGCCGTCTTTAGCTAATCAGGCCAAGATTCATTTTAATATTGGTAACAATCTGTTCATTTTTGGGCTAATCCGCCGCATTAATGAAGATGGCACCTTTCAAGATGAAGCAAGGCACGCTTACATGCAAGCAAAGATAGCCTATGAGCAGTCGCTACGAATTGAGCCAACCGATGTAGCATCCAAGTTTAATTTAAGCCTACTCAATTCAGTCATGGCAAAAAACATGCATTCAGCACCCAAGGAACAATCAACGATGGAATTGAGTAACTTACCGATAGGTCTGCCATGAATAAATCTATTTTGAATAAATCAGTTTTATTGATTAAAAGCCACTACGAAACGTTGCTCTACGTATTAGCCATCGTGTTTATGGCGTTGGCGCTATTCATGCCAACCATCCAATTAAAACAGAAGGTGCATAATTACCTACTGGTGGCAGATGTGTCGCAAAGCATGAATGCTGAAGATGAGAAAATTAATAATCAAGCGGCAAGCCGGTTGGAATATACGCGCTATTTGATGAAAAATATCGTTAAAACATCACCCTGCGGCACTTACTTTAGTATTGGTATCTTTGCATCTGACAATGTTGCATTGCTACTAAACCCGTTGGAAGTATGTAAAAACCTAGACGTCATTACCGATTCAATTGATCATCTTGAATGGCGAATGGCGTGGAAAGGCAATAGTCGATTAAGCTTTGG
Source organism: Methylotenera sp. (assembly GCF_036401095.1). Taxonomy (GTDB): domain Bacteria; phylum Pseudomonadota; class Gammaproteobacteria; order Burkholderiales; family Methylophilaceae; genus Methylotenera. Next base: position 439,777 of record NZ_DASWWA010000003.1, on the reverse strand, counting down.
TGTACGCGCTGCAGCCAATGTATTTGATTCGCTCAACGTACCTGCGCAAATGCTGTTTTTTACAGACGGTGACGAAGCGCCTAGAGTCAATGTAACAATTCAACAAGATTTAAGTGGAATACAAATAGGTAAAAACCTAGCGTTTATTGGCGTAGGTTCAACCACAAAAGTGGGTGTTCCAAGGTTTAACTCAAATAACAAAAGAGTAGGGTATTGGCCAATCAGTGAAAATAACAACTCGGGCGCAGTCAGTGTTACATATTCTGACCCTAGTCAAGATGAGCCTGACCCACCAGTTGCATTTGCCGAGTACGATAGATTTTTATCTCAATTAGAAGACGAATATCTAAAAAAACTATCTGGTGATATCAATGCCAGCTATGTAAAAGGTGCAGACACCCCAGAATTTTATGAGTTTATTCAGGGGCAAAAACCAGCAGCAAGTTTTGTTAGTGATTATAAAATACGGTGGCTTTTCCTATGCCTAGGCTTGCTAACGCTACTTGCTACTTATATCCCTAATTTAATTTCACTTAACTATATTGCCAATAGGTTCAAGCACTAGAGCTTACAACAATTAAAATTATGGCTAAGTAAGCAAATTAACTGTCCTTTATCTTCATATTATGGTGATTCCTTCTGCTGTTTGGAATCACCAATTTAAATTCTCAACATTTCTCAAAATTAGTATTAAAAACTGTATATTTTAGTTGCAATAAGACAGACCTGTCTGTATTATTAATTTGCAGTTTAATATTAATTTAGGAGAATAAAATGGAAGTATTACTAATAGGGGCCGTAGCTTGTATCACTGCATTAATCACATCCGCATGGCTGATGACGTTTGCAAAATGGTTTCCAATTAAAAGAGTGGATGCATTTGTAGTGGACTACAAAACACTCATAAGAGCGCACGTTGATTATGCATTAATGGCGCTATTTGGCTTAGGCTTCTATGGTGCAGGAGTAGAACTTCCTGTAATTGCTTGTTGGTGCATCGCTATTGGTGGTTTTACCAACCCTACAATCTTTACAATTGCCGCATTTGATACTAACTTTTGGGATAAAACCAAGTGGAAGATTTTTAGCGCAGTTAGCTTTTTAATTACTTCTGTTGGTTTTATGTGGATTGCGTATAGTCTACTTAAATATGCAATGGACAAGCTCTAATAGATATAACACTAAGAACATTTAAAAAGATAAACTTAATATCAGATTAATCACTAAGCCTTAGGAGAATCTCATATGTTAGAAAATAACTTTTTGTGCAGAAATAGTATTCTAGGGCTTTATAAAAAAATCACGCCAATAGTCTCCCAAAAGATTTCCTGGGTTTTAGACGCATATATTTCAATATACGAATATTAGTAGTCTTAATGATGGACAGCATTAAATCGCTAATGCTGTCCATCATTTATTAAGTTAAAGCTGTCCGACTTTATATTAGAAGGTATAGGGCATAAGTACGTTTACCCAGTTTTTATCACATCTCAATCAGCCGTCGAGGCTCATCCAATCGAGATCAAAGCTAGGCATACTAATCAAATAAGCTAACTGAAATCCTCGCCTGCGACTACAGAAACTCAACATACAAATAAAAGTCGCTCTCCAAAGAGCAAAGTTAGTTTCAATACAGAGTAGGGTAGAGCCTCTAAGCCAAAATTATCTGTTTACTATGCAACACAACGCTTCTTGCATCTGCGATTTTAAATCTAAGCAAACCTTATTTTAAAACCGCCCACTATTACGCTTTCAATTTGTAACTTACGCACTTATACATCCATAACTTGATGTTGTAGTTGCCAAATCTAATAATGTAATATACATTACATTATTAGTGTATTTATATAACCCAAGTTACATTATTTGCAATTAACTGTTTTAAAAGGAGTTTCTATGTCATCCGCAGGTCGCCCAAGAACTTTTGATAGAGATGTTGCGCTAAATAAAGCGATGTTGATTTTCTGGGAAAAAGGCTACGAAGGCACAACAATGACGGACATAATTAGCGCAATTGGCACTAAAGCACCGAGCGTATATGCTGCATTTGGAAATAAAGACAAACTCTTTAATGAGGTAGTAAATCTGTATGCAGAGACCCTGAAAGCTGGCCCACTAAAAGCCTTAAACGACCATCCATCTATTTACGACGCAATCAGAAGCTCGCTATATAGCAACGTTGATATATTCACGAGCCAAAACAATCCATGCAGCTGTCTAATAATGACTGCAGCCATCAATTGCTCCCCAGAGCATATAGAGCACATGAATAGACTGAAAAACCTCAGGTCAGGCTATAAGCGCGTATTAGAAGAAAGATTTAAACAAGCTGTATCAGATGGTCAGTTAATCAGCACAGCCAACCCACAAACATTGGCCGAGTTCTATATGACTTTTGTACATGGGCTAGCATTACGTGCAAAAGATGGGGTTAGCAAATCAGAGTTGCAAACATCTACGGACTACGCATTAGTCACGGTTAAATTGATGCTGAAATAAACGCAGTAACAGCAGGCAATCGTTCTGACCTTAAAGTTAGCTATTGTTAACAATCAAGGTAGCGATAATAAAAACATAGCTAAACCACATTAATGCACAAAGCTCTTTGTTTCTTATTGTTAACATCTTAGCAATACACTGCCATTTCAAAAAATCTCATGAATTAGAGCGCCAATCAATTATTAGCTGCATGTGTTTCACTTCATTTTTATGCTGATTTTCTGCAATGATGATTGTTAATTACGCAATACTTTATGCCTGTAAATTTTCTTCCAAACTATACCTTCTACTACTAAATATAAATTTAATTTACAAATTATGATGATTGTCATATATGATGACCATCATGAAACAAGTTGCAAACAAACAAAAAGCTTCAAATCGTAAAGAAATTACGCATACGCGCATTGTAGAAACTGCTGCCAGAGCAATTCGTAGAAGCGGTTATGATGGAACTGGTGTAGCTGACATCATGAAAGAAGCTGGTCTCACGCATGGCGGCTTTTACGCACATTTTGCATCTCGTGATGCAATGCTGGCGGAAGCCGCTGATCGAGCAGGGGAGGAGACAATAGCTATTGCCAAAAGAATATTCGCTGAAATACCCGGTGAGCAGGCATTACAAGCCTTAATGCAGATTTATTTATCAAATGAGCATATAGATAACATTGAGTCAGGTTGCTCTTTAGCTGCCTTAGGTTCTGAAATGCCGCGCCAAGCGCCAGAGGTAAGGAAAGCCTCAACTTGCCGTATCAAAGAAATGATAGCGCTTATTAAAAGTAGGCTATCAGGCCAACAAACCAATTCAGATGAAAAGGCGCTAGTAATGATGTCCACTATGGTAGGAACATTATTATTAGCCCGCGCGGTAGATGATACTGAGCTTAGTAAAGCTTTACGCCAAGCGACTTTAAAACACTTTGATGCCAAAGTATGATTAATTTCCCATTAAGCACTTTGGCTTTTTTTTGACATTAAATATGATGATTATCATATTTTTAAAATGCTTTATTTAATTTGAATGTAAAAAAGGAGATATATATGAAAAGCAAGATCGCAATTGTGACAGGTGCTTCAACAGGAATCGGTGAAGCTACTGCAGAGTTACTCGCAAATTCTGGCTACAAGGTTTACGGAACTAGCCGTAAGGTAGCTCAAACCTCTAAACGCTCATACAAGATGATTGCGTTGGATGTAAATAGTGAAGAATCTATTGAGGCTGCATTAAAAGAAGTTGTGCAAATTGAGGGCAGAATTGATCTATTGGTTAATAACGCAGGCTTTGGTATAGCTCCAGCTGGAGCTGAAGAAAGCTCAATTGAACAAACCAAAATGATTTTCGATACCAATTTTTTTGGCATAGTCCGCATGACAGGTGCTGTTGTGCCATACATGAGGAAACAAGGCGAAGGCCGCATTATTAATATCGGTTCTATTCTTGGCCTGATACCGGCTCCATACATGGCAAGCTATGCTGCTACCAAACATGCAGTAGAAGGCTATTCAGAATCACTAGACCATGAGTTGCGAACTCGAGGAATCCGTATTTCAGTGATTGAACCAGGCTATACCAATACGCATTTTGAAGCTAATACCCTAGAAGCAGATGCTAAATTGGATGAATACTCAATTGCACGGAAAGCGCTCGCTAAATTGATGAAGATAGCTGTGGCTGGTGGTGACAATCCAAAAGTAGTTGCTAATGTTGTTTTGAAAGCTGCTAATGCTAAATATCCTAAGCTACGTTACGCTGCTGGAAAACTATCCTGTCGCTTGAGTTTTCTTAGAAGGTTTGCACCTGCTGCATTAGTTGATATGGGAATTCGAAAAGAGTTAAAGCTTGATTCACTGGAACAAATAGCTAGCCAACCATAGGAAACCATCATGAAGCTATTATCATTCTATCGTCTTTCAGTGCTGACCTCCTTCTTATTCGTAGCGTTAGCCTTCATCTTAATGTTTGCACCAGCGTTGATGCTAGAAGGCTGGGGAGTTGAATTAACAAACGAAGTAGGGTTACTGGGAAGACGAATAGCTGCACTGTATATCGGTCTAGCTGTAATGTTTTTCATGGTAAAAAGGGCTGATCACTCGAAAACCCGCACAGCACTCATCGCAGGGACTATAACAGGATGCATGCTGCTGGCAATTCTCGGTGTTTATGAGTTTTCTACAGGACATGCAGCTAGCGGTATTTTGGGAGCCGTTTTTATTGAATTGGCACTTGTGCTGGCTTTTCTGTATGTCGGCATACACAAGAAGTAAGCACACCATTAACAAGAAACCGGGAATGAAATGATGAAAGCATTTATCTTGAAACGATATGGAAAGACCAATCAGTTCGAGTTTGCAGACATTAATAAGCCTGTAATCAAGGCTAATGAAATTCTAGTCCAAGTCCACGCTGTCGGTCTTAATCCGATCGACTACATGATTGCTAAAGGTGCATTCAAGCCCATCATTAAGCTTCAACTACCAGCGACAATCGGTAGTGATCTGTCAGGCATCGTAGTAGAGGTGGGAAATCTCGTTAAACGCTTCAAACCGGGCGATGCAGTTTTCGCCAGTATCTTTGACCAAGGCACGGGAGCGCTTGCTGAGTTTGCTGTTGTTGCGGAGAGTGCAGCTGCGTTAAAACCTGTAAATCTTGACTTCGCAGAAGCAGCCTCAATTCCCATGGTAGGTCTCACGTCGTGGCAGGCACTTAAAGAGCGTGCATATCTTAAGCCTGGCCAGAAAGTATTCATACCTGCTGGATCTGGAGGTATAGGTACGTTCGCAATCCAACTCGCAAAATACATGGGTGCAACGGTTGGAACCACCACCAGTTCAGCTAACGTAAGCCTAGTTGAACGCCTAGGAGCCGATGAGGTGATTGATTACAAGAGGCAGGAGTTCGAGAATGTGTTGCAGGGCTATGATGTAGTGCTGGGTACCATCAGGGGTGATGGAATCGAGAAATCTCTTCGGATTTTGAAACCCAAGAGCCGAGTTGTGTCACTTATTGGGCCACCAGACGCTGCTTTCGCTCGAGCCAGAGGCATGAACTTTGTCATGAGGTTAGTGTTTGGTTTAATTAGCAGCAAGATCATACAGCAGGCCAAAAAGCTGGACATAGAGTATTCATTCCTGTTCGTACATCCCGATGGTCAACAACTCGCAGAGATTGGTAAACTCCTTGATGCAGGGAAAATAATTCCGGTGATAGACAAGGTCTTTCCATTCGACCAAACCAAAGAAGCACTTATCTACCTTGAAGAAGGCCGCGCTAAGGGCAAAGTAGTTGTAACGATTCACAATAGCGCGGCACTATAAAGGTTGCTGCATTGCCAATTCAAACTGTTTTAATTATTTCGTATAATGTATATTATGTTAAATAACATTTTTACACGTTATTAAAATAAAGTGCCTATATACTAATCTTCTACTAACTCTATTCTATAAGTGCTGAGATATTAAGTCTGCAAAGACATGCATCACTGAGATGTCGCGCTCATTGAGTGTTTGATCCGGCGTATAACTAAAGCAACAGAAGGTGCCATAAATTTTACCGTCACTTAGCTTAATAGGCACACTCATATGCGCACGAACCGGAACCAACGCGGTAACTTCCATACTCATAGCTTCTGGCAGTTCGAAAGCATCATTAATGATTTCAGGTAAGCGTCCATCTATCACTCTTTGGCAGTAGCTGTCCTCTAATGATCCACTACCGCCCACGGCAATTGGCGGATTCATATCCTTGGAGTCAACAAACATAAACTCACGAAGACCATCATGAAAGTGAGAAATAAATGCTACGTCCATATCAAGATGACGCCTTAAGGCCGATAAGGTATTTTGCAAAAAATTACCCCCAGCTTTTTGCTGAACACTCAATAGGTTTTGGGTAATCGAGATGCTTGCTGCAGCTCTAGGGCGAGATTTTTCTTCAATTGAGGCTTCTATATCCTCAAATCTCAATATTTTGAAATTATTACGGCCTGAATGTTTTGCCATATACATGGCTTTATCGGCGAGTGCCACCAGCTTATCTGCATCAATCAAACGGCCATCATAGATGGCAATACCAATACTTGAGGTAATTTTAAGGTTAGCTCCACCTAACCAATTGCCCTGATTTAGCTCCTGAATAATATTAGAGGCTACTTTACTTGCGTCATCTTCAGTATCAACGCCCTCAATAATTACGGCAAACTCATCACCGCCTAAACGAGAGACAATATCAGCTTCACGCAATTTAGCTTTAAGCCTGCTTGCAAACTCTTTTAAAAGCGAATCCCCTGCTTCGTGCCCTAAAGAATCATTGATAGATTTAAAATGATCGATGTCCAGATACATCAACGCTAGACTTTTACCAGTACGCCTACTCCTTGCCATTGCTTCCGGCAAGTTGGTATTAAAATACGAACGATTTCTCACCCCAGTGAGCGGGTCGTTAGATGCCAAAAAGCGAAGCTTTTGCTCTTCAACTTTGCGGCTTGAAATATCCTGTATAAATGCATAAAACTCATGAGCATCTGCATTCAAAATATAAGTAATCGCCATTTCAATCGGGAACTCTTCCCCGTTTTTTCTTCTAGCCTCTAGTTGAATACGGCGATTTAGCATCTCAGTGTGACCACTTTGCAGAAAACGCTGCATTCCTTGCTGATGCGCTTCCCTTAATCTCTGCGGAATAATGATTTCAGCCATATTTTGGCCTATAGCTTCATCATGGCTCCAACCAAATATATTGGCGGCTTGTTGATTCCATTCAGTGACAAGTCCATTGTGATCAACCCCAACAAAAGCATCTAAACTGTTAAAAAGAATGTTTCTGAGGCGCTGGTCTTGATTTTGATCGTTCATGGTGAATTGGTAGACTTTATAAACGGAGAGTAAAGTATCAAAATTTTTATGTAGTGTCTATTAATCAAAGAATTAACAGCCCATATAAATTAACTAGATGTGAAACCAATAAGACACATACTAAAGAACTAGTTCATTTAGCTAAGTGCTTATTTATTGAGTTTAACAAAGGAATGAACTTAGTTGAACAGCTATCAAACCCATTGCTGATACCAAGCCTCAAAGTCAGATGCAGGAATTGGCCTAGACATATAATAACCCTGACCATAATCACATCCCATCTCTTGTAACGACTTCCATACCTCAATATTTTCCACACCTTCCGCAACCACATGCAAGCCCATGTTGTGCGCTAGCTCAATAGTTGAATTAACGATAATTCTATCATTCTGATTTTGTTCAACATGCATAACAAATGACTTGTCAATTTTCAGCTCGCTGACAGGTAGCTCTTTTAAATATGACAAAGATGAGTAGCCTGTACCAAAATCATCAATCGCTAGCTTAATACCCATTTGAGATAAATGCAGCAAGGTCTGCTTTGCACGATGTGGGTCATCCATGATGCTACTCTCCGTCACCTCTAGTGAAATGAGCGATGTGTTTGAGCCCGTAGATTTTAGTATTTCAGCAACTTTGTTTGGAAAGTCAGAATCAATCAAATCTCTTGCCGAGATATTCACTGCAATTGGAATGGATATACCCTTCTCCAGCCAAACTGCGCTAAGTTTAGAAGCCTCCGCTATCATCCAGAGCGTAATATCTCTAATTAACCCGGTTTGCTCTGCAAACGGAATAAACTGGTCAGGAAAAATCATTCCTCTAGTTGGATGCTTCCATCTAATTAATGCCTCAACCGAGGTCACCACTCTACTTTTGAGATTAACTTTAGGTTGAACAAAAATCGACAACTCATTGTTATGTATTGACTTTTTAAGCTCAGAGACTAGAGTAAGATTTACATTGCTTCCTACATCAAAGCTTGGCTGAAATACCACTGGCCCAGATTTTTGTGCTTTTGAAACCTGCATAGCAACCTCTGCAAAACTCAAAAGTTGCTCTATTTGGTTACTATGAACTGGATAACTTGCAATACCAATGCCCGCAGTGATATCAACAAAGTTATCGTCTAACTCAACCGGCTTCTCAAAAGCCTGCAAAAGCTTTTGTGCAATATTCACTGCTACATTTGCATCAGTCGCCGGCAACAGCACAGCAAACTCATCGCCGGAGATTCTTGCAACTAGATCATTATCTTTACGAAACACCTGCGAAATACGAATAGATACCGCATGCAATAACTGATTACCGAAATCGTACCCGAGCACGTTGTTAATTTGTTTGAATCGATCCAGATTCATAACCAACACAGAAAGTGGCTCACGACTGACGTCTGACTTATTGATGGCACTATTAAGCTCCTTCATGAACGATGCACGGTTTGGTAAGCCCGTCATTTCATCCCAATAAGCTAATTTAGTAATGCTTTTTTCCCTATCGGCAATCGCGGTACGCATGCTACTGAAAGCGCTACTTAGCTTACCTAACTCATCTTTTCTGGAAGTATCAACATTGAAGGTGTAATCGCCCTCCTCCAGCTTCCTAGCTGTATTTGCCAACTCGACAATTGGCTGCGCCACTATGCGCGAAATATACAAAATACTCACGATAAAAATGAGCATACCGACAATACTTAAAATCAGAAAATTAAGTAATAACACCTGAAAAGGCGCGGTCGCTTCATCAATAGACCGTTGTAAAACCACATAGAGTGATTCATTAATATTTTTAAATATAGAAACATACCTAGTACCAAAAGCAACATCGCCGATGGTCAGCTCTAAATTACTGGGGGTATTGAAAGCTTGCTGATCTGTTGTATATTTCACAATCTGCTCAGTAGCACCTACGCTCATAGTACTTGCGGTCGAGTGCCAAGGACTTTTTCCAGCCTGACTTATAAAAGTTACTTCCAGATTACTAAGTTTGTGCAGTGTATTTGCCAAGCTGTTGTTGATTTTAAACCCCATCACGACCCAGCCGATTGTAAGCGGGGCTTTCACCGGCACAGCAACTAGTTGATATGGCTGATTTTTAAAAATTGTGAAGTTGTTTTTTTGTGAGTCACTTTTCGCCTTGTAAATAACTTCGGCTATCTTCTCACTCACCTCAGTTTCTGACAGGTTTTCAGAAATCACTAAACTATTTTGATTAGCAGAGTAAAAAATTGCGATATCTGCATTGATTCTTGATTGGTGGTTAACCAGTGCAGAGAGGATGGTTTCGTGATCATTACTCGCAATTGCGGCTTTAAAGCCAAAGTCGGCAGCCAATATACGGGCACCTACACTTAAGCTCTCACCATTATTTTGCAGTAGGTTTAAAAATACACGCTCACCTACTTCCAGCTGTTGATTGACTGAACGCCGTGCGTTTTTATCAATGCTTAATTTAATAGCAATTGAGCTTAAAACCTGAATCACCAAGATCAGCGATAAAAATATAACGGAGATTCGACTTTTTAAACTTTTGAATTGCATGTTTTAGTTATGAGCGTAATGAGTTAGTTGTGGGTTTCAAGCTTTAGTGAAACCGTTTCGTTGTTTTTGATGGCTATTTTCTGCTCAGTAATAAAGTTTTCTTTAACTGTAGCGTAATACCAGGCTTTCAGCGTATGTTGACCGCTAGGTAAATCTGTCAGTTTTACGATGCCATTCACATCACTTTTGCCAAAATATGGCGTATCAACAATATGTATATAGGCCAGCATATTGTCATGAATATTACATCCAAGGATTACCGTACCAGGCTTATCAAAAACAACAGGCTTTGCCGGAACACCCGAGTAGAGTTTTAATTCAAAAACTTTAGCTGGTGAAAATGAGTAAACATGATGACGGACTGAGTCTTTATTGGGGAAGTTAACACTGGTGCCAACTTGTATTACGCTTACAAACGGCCAGAACTGCTTATTCTTTTGATCAACATTTGCTTCAGCCAACGCACTACGGTTAGGTTTGGCATCGGTCTCTAAATAAACAACAGCGTTACTTAGCGGATTACCTGCTTGGTCATTCACTTGCACCGTAAGCTCTGCTGCGTGTAATTGAAAGGATGTTGCTAGTAGAAATAAGCTAAGGGCAGCATGCTTCATAGATTGGCTCTGTAAGAATTAATCATTAATCGGTAACAATATCACGCTTCATCGGAGCTAGTATCTTTAATAGCTCATTTTTCTCCTTAGTCGCAACATGCTTATTGAGGGCAGTTCTGAATGTTTCTACAAACAACTCAAACTCGGCACTGGTCACTTTAAGATCACGATGAGAGTTTTTCATCGTTTCCCCTTCATAGACACAATTTCCGCCAGTCAGCACACATAACTGGTCAACAACACTTTGCTTTAAGGTACTTAATTTGACGCCATCGAACGAACGCTTAATTTTAGGATCAGACGCAGACATATCGATAGTTTCAGACACCACTAGCGTTAACACTGGCAGACCGCCAATGCGCTCAAATAAAGTTGGGCTCTCAGACTGATGGCTTGAAGATTGTATTTGTGCACAAGATGAAAGCACTAGCATTAAAATCATTAAGAAATTATTACGCATCAATTTAAGTCTCGGTTTTTATGTATCATTACTTTAATATAACCACTGTGATTAATCTATGTAATTACCTTGTTTATTATTTTTCGAAATAACGCCAGGAAAGGCAAATGTGCTGTTAACACGCAATCCAAAAAAACAACTTCTAGCATGGTCGTTGAATATTTTTGCAATCTCCGCATTAAGCCATGCTAATACCTTATTTGCAGGTGACCGCTTGTTAGCAACAGGCGGTGTAATGCAAATAGAGGGCGCTGGTGGCGGTGGGTTAACTCCTTGGGCTTTAATCTCAGGCTACGGCACTGACAAACAGATTGGTAGTTCCGCCTTTTATACCGAAGCAAAAACTAATGGTGACTTTGAAATAAGCTCAGGCGGTGTGAGTGTTGGTTTATATAATCGCCTAGAAATTTCGTTAAGCCAGCAAAAGTTAGGCTTGAGTGACACCGTCCCGGGCGAAAGCATTCGCATGGATACATTGGGCGTAAAAGTACGCTTGTTTGGCGATGCTATCTACGACCAAGACACATGGCTACCGCAAGTGGCGATTGGCGCGCAAATCAAACACAATGAAGACTTTGATAACGTACCCAAAGCCTTGGGTGCCAAGCATCAAACCGGGGTAGACCTATATTTAGCAGCAACCAAGCTATATTTAGGCGCAGCATTTGGCAGGAACCTACTGCTAAATGGCACACTACAGGCAACCAAAGCCAATCAGTTTGGTTTTTTAGGTTTTGGTGGTGACAATCACGACCATTATCAAATACAACCCGCAGCATCGGTTGCTGTGATGCTCACAGACCAATTACTGCTGGGCACTGAATATCGATATAAACCAGATAATTTAAGCGTATTTAAAGAACAAAATGCACATGATGTATTTTTAGCCTGGTTTCCTGTTAAAAACATATCACTGACTGCTGCCTACTTAGATTTAGGCAACATTGCAAATAAAGCCAATCAATCCGGTTGGTATTTATCTGGGCAAATCTCTTATTAAACTGGATTGATGATTTTATTTGCATTGCTTCAGGTGCGCCCTAACCTCAGGGCTATCGATTAAGCCATTTCTGTTTAATCAAATAATCTACACTTAACTTGCCTGCGCCGCCAAATAGTAATGGCGAGAACATCACCACATAAATCAAAGGTAATTTATAGTTACCAAAACCATCGCCAGCTTCATCGACAATACGGTAGCCTGCCCATAAATCATTTAAACTCATCCATTGTGCAGGCCAGTGTACCGTGGCGATCGCGACGATAGTAAGAATAATGAGTGAGATTGAAAAAAATCTTGTCGCGACACCTAGTAACAGCGCTATCGCGCCTAATAATTCAAAATAAGTTGCTATTTGCCAATTGATTTCTGGCGGTATCAAGCTAAATGGAAAAGGAAACGTAACATCTACAAACCAATTCGTGCCATGAAGTTTTTCAAACCCTGCCTCACCAAACTCATAGGCAAGGACTAAGCGTAAAAATAAAGATGGGATGCTCTCAGAAAGCTGATTGAGGTAGCCAATTGTGCTTGCATAAAGCCTGTAGATGCCATTAGTTAGGTTGTTGTTATACATGGGGTTTATCCTCGAAATTATTGGTATGGCTTAGTCGGGACAAACCGTAAAAACTTACAGTGATTTTTTAAGTGTTTTCTTAAATTAAGGCAGAAAGCTTCATTTTCCGTGCCTTATCTACTTTTACTTTCATCTGACGTAACTTGTAGTACAAGCGCACACCAAGCAAAAGCGCTAGTACAACGGCATAAAACAATGGCTCACGAATATCTTTTTTAACCAGCCACCAGAAATGCACTATGCCTAGCGTAGCGATTAAATAAACACTCAGGTGTAACTGTTTCCAATGCTGGCGCAATACCTGCATCATGTATTGATTAGAGGTAACCGCCAAAGGCACCGTTAGCAGATACGCTGCTGCCCCAACCAACACATAGGGATGCTTGATGATATCTTTTACGATATCAGACCAATCAAAGCCATAATCTAGCCAGAGATAAGTGGTGATATGCAGGCTGGCATAAAAGAACATCATTAACCCGACCATACGCCTAAACTGCAATTGCCAACTGATGCCCCATAGTAAGCGCACTGGGGTAAGGCTCAATGTGGCGAGCAGGATCACTAAGGCCCAAAACCCAGTTGACCTTTCAACAAACTCAACCGGGTTGGCACCCAAACCATCATTAACGCCCAGCCAAACTAAACGTACAAGTGGTACCAAACAGAGTAGGAATATCGCGGATTTAATCCAGCTCATTTGCTTTTTACTTGGTACGCGTCTAGGAAGTTGGATACTAGCCATACTGATCCACCTGCAATTTAAAAGTTTTTACGTAAATCTAAACCTGCATACATTTGCCCCACCTGCTCAGCGTACCCATTAAACATTTGCGTTTTAATGCGCCCTGCAAATAAACCTGCACCTATTCTTTTTTCTGAAGACTGCGTCCAGCGCGGATGATCCACCTGCGGGTTTACATTCGCATAAAACCCATACTCTCTAGGCCCTGCTTTCATCCAAGTGGTCATCGGCATTTTTTCTGTGAAACGAATTTTCACGATAGACTTTGCCCCCTTAAAACCGTATTTCCAAGGCACAACTAAGCGCATTGGTGCACCGTTTTGGTTAGGCAGTTTTTCACCATATAAGCCTACGGCCATGAGCGTGAGCGGGTTCATGGCCTCATCCATACGCAAGCCCTCAACATAAGGCCAGTCTAGTATTGGCAAATTCACCCCTGGCATTTGTTGTGAGTCAGCAAGGGATGTAAACTCAACATATTTAGCATTAGCATTTGGCTCAGCCCATTTGATTAACTGCGCAAGCGGAAAACCAAGCCAGGGAATCACCATAGACCAACCCTCAACACAGCGCATACGATAAATACGCTCTTCTAGCGGGGATAACTTTAAAATCTCATCTATGCCGATAACTTTGTTTTTCTTAACTTCACCTTCAATACTTACCGTCCACGGATATGGCTTAAATAATTTTGAATTAACTGCTGGTTCGTTTTTACTGGTTCCAAACTCATAAAAATTGTTATAGGTGGTGATATCTTCGTATGAGGTGAGCTTTTCATCCTTACCATAAGCGGTTTTAGTGAAGTTTGGTAGCGTTGGTAGTAATTTGGATGGGTGGCCGACAGGAGTAGTTTGGTGGGTTGCATTGGCTGCTAATAAAAAATTGCTGTGCGCTAAAGCCGAGGTAGCAAGCAAGCCTAAACCCGCTTGCTTGATAAAGCGGCGTCTATCTTCAAAAACCTCTTTGGGTGTTATTTCCGAAGGTGAAACATCGGCTTTTTGTAGAATAATCATAAGGATACCCAGTACTAAATGTATGTTTTAGAAACATTAAACCAGCATGAATGACGTTAAGCTGGATTGCATAGCTGTGACCGTCTAATTCATCATGAGTTTAACTAACTTACTTTAGTCTTAGCTGAATGAATATCCTTACAAAAAATCAGTATCTACAAAAATTACGAGGTCTGATTAAATCAAACCTTTAGTTTCTTTTTCTATCTCATCTGCAAGCGCTTGATCATGCGAATTTTTTGCGATTGATTTAGCTTGGTCAACCAGCGTTTTTGCCGTTGCACTGTCGCCGGTTGCCGCCTTTACTTGTGCCAATATGCAATAACCATAGGCCTCGTAATAAGCACCACCCTGCTCTTTCGCAAATTTAATAATTTTATTCAGAGTACGCTCTGCACGCTCATAGTTCTTAGCGGCAGAGTAATATCGGCCTAACTCAATACTGGCATGTGCGTATTGGTCCAACGTACCTGATTTTTCATGCATCATAAAGGCTTTGATTTGGAACTCAAGCGCTGCATCATGCTGGTTTAACTTATGGTGAGCTAGCGCAATGGATTCAAAACTCTCACCACGTTCATTATCATTTGCGGTCAGCGCGCTGCCAGCAAGATACGAATCTAAAGCCTGCTGATACTTGCCGGAATTTAGATATACGTTACCCTCACTTTGATACGCCACACGCTCAAACGCCTTGCTTTTTATGCTTTTAGCTTGCTGCAGGCTTTGCTCATAACTAACAATCGCTTGTTCGTACAAACCCGCGTCTTTGTACGCATGCCCGCTAACCAGGGCGATAATCATTTTATCAAAGCCGTCAGTCGCCTGCTTTTCTGCTAAGTTAAACGATTTGAGTGCATCGTCTAGCTTACCCTGTCCACTGTAAACACGCCCCTGACATATCAACGCTTCTTTGTCATTTTTGTTTGTATCAAGCGCTTTGTTCGCAAAGCTTAATGCTGCAGGAAAATCCGTTTGTTCATAAGCTTTATTGCATGCAGATGCATTATCACTTGCAGCATAAATAGTATTAAAAAACAGAGAGGTAGCTATTACAGTTAAAGTTTTATGTAGCTTCATTTTTGCTCGATGCGGTTAGATGAAATAAGTAACGATTATAAAAAAGTTGCCCACTGCTGAGACTTATCAGCAGTTGCAAAAAAATGCGGATTTAATAGCGAAGGCTTGGCGTTATAACTTAGCGCTACTGCTTGCATGTCTACAATATCACCGCCAGCTTCTTGTAGCACGCAATGTCCAGCTGCAGTATCCCATTCGTATGTAGGCCCTAATCGCGGGTACACATCCGCTTTACCTTCGGCAACCAAGCAGATTTTTAGAGAGCTACCCAAGCTGATAAGTTCAGGTTTAGCTAGGGTGGCCGTTTCTACGCCATGCAAAAACTTTTGGAATCGTTCATCAGAGTGTGATCTGCTACCAGCAACGGTAACCTGTGCCAGATTTAGTGTCTTTGCGTAAATTCGCTCTGCAGGCGCTGCCCCTTGCTGTTTATAGGCGCCATGCCCTTTACTGGCATAGTAAGTTAAACCAGTAACTGGGGCATACACAACCCCCATAATCGATTGATGCTGGCTAATTAGGGCAATGTTAACCGTAAACTCTCCATTACGCTTAAGAAACTCGCGCGTGCCGTCTAATGGGTCAATTAACCAATAGGTTTGCCAGTTTAACCTTGAGCCGATGTCGATTTCATCAGATTCTTCAGATAATACTGGGATGTCGGGCGTAAGCTGACTCAGCCTTGCTACGATAATATCGTGTGCAGCAATATCCGCCTCAGTCAGTGGCGAGTTATCTGACTTCATTTCAAAGCCAAAATCAGTCGAATAAATTTGCATAATCGCCTCACCGGCGTCTTTAGCAATTGCAATTACATCCGCTTGAAATTGATGGCCTTCATTGGTCATGATGGTTCACCTTCCGCTAATACTGCTAATAGGCCTGCCTCATCAAGAATCGCAATGCCCAATAATTGTGCTTTTTCCAACTTGCTCCCTGCATCAGCACCTGCCACCACAAAGTCTGTTTTCTTTGAAACACTACCTGCTACTTTTCCACCAGCTGCCTCTATCAATGCTTTGGCATCATCGCGCGACAGGCTTGGCAAGGTGCCTGTTAACACGAAGGTTTTACCAACAAGCTTACCAGTTGCCTGCTGCCTGCCTTCTGTTTCTACCCAATGTATTCCAGCATTTAACAATGCATCAATGACACTTTTATTATGCTCTTCAGTAAAGAAGTTCCTAATTGACTCAGCAACAATTGGGCCAACATCATTCACCTCTAGCAAATCTTCAACACTTGCAGCCATTAAGGCTTTTAAGTTGCCGAAATGTTTGGCTAAATCTTTTGCAGTGGCTTCGCCTACATTGCGCATGCCTAGTGCATAAATAAAGCGCGCTAGCGTGGTGTTTTTGCTGGTACTCAATGCATCTAAAATATTTCGAGCAGATTTTTCAGCCATTCGCTCAAGATTACTGAGCGTATGTAGATCTAGGCTGTAAATATCCGCCAGCGTATGCACCAAATTAGCCTCAACCAACTGGTCTACTAGCTTTTCACCTAACCCCTCAATATCCATGGCACGGCGTGAAGCGTAATGCGTAATTGCCTGCTTACGCTGTGCAGGGCAAAACAAGCCACCAGTGCAACGCGCAACGGCTTCATCTTCCTGCTTGAGAATGTGCGAGCCACACTCCGGGCACACAGTCGGCATTTCAAAACGGCGTGCATGTGGCGGCCGATTGGCAAGCACTACACTCACCACTTCTGGAATCACATCCCCGGCCCTGCGCACACTGACCGTATCGCCAATTAAAATATCCTTGCGGCGAATCTCATCTTCATTATGTAGCGTGGCGTTGGTCACGGTCACACCACCCACAAACACAGGTTTTAAGCGCGCAACTGGGGTTATTGCCCCAGTCCTGCCGACCTGCACGGTGATATCTTCCACCAGCGTGAGAGCCTCTTGTGCAGGAAACTTATGCGCGACCGCCCAACGTGGGGCACGTGAGACAAAGCCCAATTCAGCTTGCTGATTAAATTGATTGACCTTATAGACTACGCCATCAATATCAAAAGGTAGTTGCGGGCGCTGCTGGCCTATTTTTTCATAATACTCACTCAGCCCTAGCACGCCATGCACCACATCACGCACGCTGCTGACAGGAAAATGCAAGCTTGCCAAGTAATCCATGGCTACGCCATGGCTAGTCAGTACAGGAATCCCCTCAGCCACACCTAGACCATAAGCAAAAAATGTGAGTGGGCGCGTAGCAGTAACCTTTGCATCTAACTGGCGCAGGCTACCTGCGGCCGCATTGCGCGGATTTGCAAACAACTTTTCGCCTTTTGCCAGCTGCGCTTGGTTAAGTTTATCGAAGTCACGTTTCAACATAAGCACCTCACCACGCACTTCCAACAACTCTGGTGGGTTTTCACAATTTAAGCGCATTGGTATGGCACGTAATGTTCGCAGATTATGTGTTACGTCTTCGCCGGTGTAGCCGTCGCCGCGTGTAGCGCCTTGCGTAAAAACACCGTGTTCGTAAGTTAAAGTGATTGCTAGACCATCAAACTTTGGCTCAACCGCATACTCGACTTGTGTAACACCCAATGCATCACGGATGCGTTTATCAAAAGCCTCTAACTCACTCTGCTCAAACGCATTATTAAGGGAGAGCATGGCTTGACGATGAGTAATACTGTTAAACGCATTGCTAGCTGCACCACTTACACGTTGCGTTGGCGAATCTGGCACCACTAAGCTTGGGTATTGATGCTCCAAGGCTTGGAGTTCACGATAAGTTTTATCGTACTCACTATCAGGAATAGAAGGAGCATCAAGCGCGTAATACTCGTAGTCGTAACGCGCGATTAACTCACGCAACTCTAAAACACGCTGCTCAGCGTCGCTTAACTTCGGATCTGACATTAAACCTAACCTTGAAACTTATGAGAATAATCTACGCGCACTATCTGAACCAGGCACGATGCCCCGCACTAACATAGTGGCGTAAATTACTTTGAGTTGCTGCCGAATTTTTTCAATCTGCATATCGCCTAGTGGCCTGTTGTTATCATCGACCAACACTGCATTTAAGCCTGTTTCCATATTGCGGGCTATTTGAACCATGTGATTAAACGCCTCAGTACAATGCATCACATGCGGGATATCTAGCTGAAAAGTAACTGCTTTCACTACGCTGGTTCTTAACATTTCAGGGTTAAATGGATAATTGTCTCGATTAAACATCACAAATGAAACAGGCGCTGGCTTGGTATTGACTTGCGATGCTTCACTTTGATCATAATACTTAAATGCACCATCAGCCTCTAGCACCATGCCCTGCGCCTCACTGAGGCCTCTTAATTTAGTGCCAGTGAAAGCGCCATGATCACCATGCACCAAGTGAAAGCCCATGGTTTTATCCACTTCGATGCAAAAAGCATCTAGCGCCGAGGCAGCTAATAATGAGTCACCATTGCTTTGCCATTCAACGTGACCATCAATATCTAACCCCAAGGTTTCTACAGCTAACTGGAATCGATTCAAAACACTGCGAGTCACTGCACCGGCACGATCGGCAAGCTGCAAACTGCAAGTGATTTTTGTGGTAATGTCATGAGCAATTTCTGGCTGCACCGCTAATGCAGTTAACGGTACCCAATCCGTTTCACGAATTAATGCATGTAGATGAATCGGCTTATCGTAATCTTCAAAAAAACCACCAATACTCGCCGTAATGTTAGCAATGCTGGTTTCATTGGCCAAATAGATCACTGCAATTAAGTCCATCTGTGATTGCAGCATGGCTGGCAAACTGGATTTATTCACATCAGTTGCAACAGCAGCCTTAGGCGGTGTTGCTGCTGTTAGTTTAGGTAGTGCCGCAGGCTCGGCAGTTACATCACTAGTTGCATCATCTGACAGAGCGCTGGCTGCCGGGGTGGAGTTGATTTGATTAAACGCATCATTGAAAATTGCTTTGATTTCTTCATGCTGGGCTGGCTTGACATCGGCGGCACTACTGCTGAGTTCTTCAACCACCTCATTCAAATCCGCTTCCGGCGCATGGTAATGCTCATGGCCCTGCCTAGCGACTAACTCTGAATAGGTCTCATCAATATCATCCAAGGCATCCGCGTCGTTTTCTGCGTTCGCGCTATTAAGGCCGGCAAATCTAGCGTCTTGATCAAATCGTTCTTTCAAACGCTCGGTATCAATAGAAAAATTATCTTCGGAAAATTCATTAACCGCATCAGCACTGATAGCATCACCGCTAGCACCATCATTTAACAACGCATCGTTTTGTAATTGAGAGAAACTGCTTTCCACTTGCTGGTTGAACTTACGCTCCTGCCACCAGTTAAACAAAAGTACGGCAGCAATGATTAAAGCACCAATAATGATTAATATGATTTGCAAATCGTTCATTTACATTAAACTCTCAACTAAATGACAGTCGCCATTTAAGACACTGCCTCAACCATTTTCACAGCCGCTTCCATATCTACGTCCACAATGCGTGAAACACCTGATTCCTGCATAGTAACACCGATTAATTGCTGCGCCATTTCCATCGTAATTTTATTATGACTCACATATAAAAACTGTGTTTTCTCAGACATTTTTTGCACCATGGCACAAAATCTCTCAGTATTACTGTCATCCAACGGCGCATCCACTTCATCCATTAAACAAAATGGTGCTGGATTAAGCCTAAATAAAGCAAAAACCAAGGCTAGCGCAGTTAGCGCTTTTTCACCACCTGACAACAAATGAATCGTACTGTTCTTTTTACCCGGCGGTTGGGCAAACACCTGCATACCTGTATCTAAAATCTCATCGCCTAACATCTCTAACTTAGCCTGTCCGCCACCAAACAAGGTGGTAAACAACTCATTAAAATGTTTATTGGCTTCATCAAATGTGTGCTGCAAACGGCTACGCGTTTCACGGTCAATTTTATAGATTGCATCCTCTAGGGTTCTGCTTGCCTCATTCAAGTCTTGGCATTGGCTGTCAATATACTGCTTGCGCGACTGCTCAGAGGCTAACTCTTCTATAGCAGCTAAGTTCACGGCCCCCAGAGCTTCAATGTCTGACATGAGCTTAGTCTTCTTCCTTTCAAGGTCCGTCACTTTAAGTTCTGCGCCAGCACCTTGCTTAAAGTGGCTTTCAAGCACAGCCTCTTCAATATTGGATGCTTCAAGCCCAGCCTGGCATTGCTCAAAATGAATACGCGCTTCTTGCTCACTTAAACGGCTAGCTTCTAACTTATCACGCAAGGGATGCAATTGCTGCTCTTGCTGTAAACGTTCGCGCTCCTGCTGCTGCAAAATAGTTTCGTTATCACTCAACGCATTACGCAAGTTCACTAACGACAATTCACGATGCTGCTTAGTGTTTAACGCTGCCTCCAGATTGGCTCTTAAAGTATCCATTTTAGTGGCGGCCAAGGTTGTATCAACCTCGGAACACCGCAACCTCAGCGAAGCGTTCTCTTCTTGTATAGATTTAACTTTTGATTCTAATTCATTGATATTGTTTGCGATTAGTTTTACATTAAAACTTTTTTCTTGATGAATACGCTCAGCCACCTGCAGTTGTGACCTAGCCTCGTTTAATAGCTGTTCGGCAGACTGTTTCTTTGATTCCAGCGACAGCTTTTCATGCTGCAGCACTGTAAGGCTTTCTGTGATTGTATTGAGTAAGGCCTGCTTTTGTGCACTTTCCATTTGTAGCTTATGCAGTTTCTCTTCAGCAAGATGACAATCTGCTTGCAACACAGCTTGCCGCTGTATTACATTTGCCTGCTGCTGTTTAAGTTGCTGCAAATGCAAATTCAACTGATGCGCCTGCTGTGTAACATGCTTCAGTTGTTGCTGATGGGTATGCTGTGTAGCACGCAACTGTTGCATATCGTGTTCTAGCTGTAACAGCTGCTCATTTTGTAGTTTTAGCTGCGCTTGTGCTTCGGGCAGTTGGCTCTGCAAGGCAACCAGGCGTGCTTGGCGCTCCAGCACGCCATGCAGCCCAGACTGTTCCCCAAAGTAAGTCACACTTTGCTGTGTATAAATATCCCCGTGTTGATTCACCAAACATTCGCCACGCTGTAATAAGCCAACAGCCTGTGCAACATCAGCATCACTATCTAATACATACACACCTGCTAGCCAGTCTTGCAATACCGCCTGATAGCTAGGCCCCACATGCTCAACTAACGACAACATGGTGACATAGGGACGATCTTTATCGCTAGCAACATGACCTGCGACAGAGGCAGCAGCCAAAGTTACAGCAACCGGAGGCCTATCTGCCATACCAACTTCAATCAACGATTGATCACATGCAATCGCATTAAGTTTTGCGCCAAGAAAAGCCTCAAAAGCTGACTCCCAACCAGACTTAATACGAACCAACTGCCACAGCCTTACATTTTGCTCCTGCTGGTGATTTAAACCCACGCCAGTTAACCACGCACTTAATGCAGACGTATCATCCACCTTGCGCATAGACTGCTGCAGCTTAGCTAATGAGTTAATTTCAGCCTCTAGTACATGTAGCGTACGTTGATGCTGATGTACAGAATCTCTATGGTTTTTAATTTCCACATGCAAAGCCTGCTCCTGCTGAGCAGCCTGAGTGCTTTGCTGTTCCAGTTCAGCAACATGCAAGTTCAATGCATTAAGTTCAGCCTGCTGCTCAGCAATCAGGCTATCTTCTGGCATCTGCAATGAAGCATAGCTTTGCTGCAAACGCTTAAGCTGCTCATTAGTTTCTGCAATTGAGCGAGACAAATGTGTCATATTTGTCTGCTCTAAGCGTAAGCGCTGCTCTGTATTTAGCCAAACCGATTGGCTGGCATTAAAAGTTGCTAGCGCTGTCTGATAAGCCTGCAATTGCAATGGCACAGCCGCACGCGCAACATTCACACTCTCCTCGGCATGCATACAATCGGCACTCGCCTGCGCAAGCTCTGCCTGTGCTAAACCATGTGCGCTCTCAACTTGGCTGTGCTGTTGCGTGTTTTTCTCCAATTGCACAGATAGCTGATGCAACTGTATCTGAAGGCGCTCACGCGCGTCTGCGGTGTTTTTTACCTGATTCTCAAGGTTAGACACCTCTGCATTGGCTTCGTAATAGGCAGCCTGCGCCACGTTAACCGCCTCGCTCGAGGCAACATGCTGCTGCCTGAGCGTTTCAAGCGTATTTTCACTATGCCGCAAGCTCGCCATTTGCGCTTCCAGCTCATTGACCAGCTGCTCAACAGCGCGTTGTGACTTTTCCCACTGTGCACTTGCATCACGCTTTTTTAATAACCAAATCTGTGCCTTGGTGATATTTAAAGCTTGCTGCATTTGATTGTACTGCGCGGCTACGGCGGCCTGTGATTGCAAGCGCACGATTTGCGTATCCAACTCACTCAGAATATCCTCTACGCGCAACAGATTTTCACGTGTATCACGTAAGCGCTGCTCAGTTTCTTTGCGCCGCTCTTTATACTTACTAACC
Source organism: Methylotenera sp. (assembly GCF_036401095.1). Lineage (GTDB taxonomy): Bacteria > Pseudomonadota > Gammaproteobacteria > Burkholderiales > Methylophilaceae > Methylotenera. Next base: position 416,933 of record NZ_DASWWA010000003.1, on the reverse strand, counting down.
CCAGCAGCCTCTTCAAGGAACACGCGCATCTCTTCAGGGCGCGCCTCCACAATACGGCTGATGGTATTTTGGCCGATAATCGCATAGGCTCTGCCGCCTAAACCCGTGCCCAAAAACAAATCTGCTACGTCACGACGACGCACCACACTATTATTAATGTAGTAAGTAGACCCCTTATCACGCTCAATCACCCGTTTTACCGAGATTTCCGCATACTGAGACCACTCACCCGCCGCACTGCCCAAGCTATTATCAAACACCAACTCCACACTGGCTCTAGATATAGGCTTGCGGTTACCTGAGCCATTAAAGATGACAGCATCCATGGCATCTGCACGCATTTCTTTGGCAGATGACTCCCCCAAAACCCAGCGCACAGACTCCATGACATTGGATTTACCGCAACCATTAGGGCCAACCACACCTACACGTTGCCCGTGGATATGCAGCGTTGTCGGGTCAACAAATGATTTGAAACCTGAGAGTTTGAGATGGGTTAAACGCAAAATGAACTTTTACTAAATAGGTTTGGATTAGGTTTTGATTAGATTTGGCTTTAGGGCGTTATAATAACGTTTTTTAAGCCAAAAGCTCTACTATCTATCATGACCGATCTATCACTAGGTGCAAAACCAACCGCACAGCCCTCTAAAACTTTAGAGACATTTGAAAGCCCAATAACTACACGTGACTTTCATATCCACATGGAAATCCCAGAGTTCACATGCCTATGCCCTAAAACTGGCCAGCCTGATTTTGCTGTGATTTATTTAGATTACATTCCTGATCTGTTATGTGTAGAGCTTAAAAGCCTAAAACTTTACATGTGGTCATTCCGCGACGAAGGCTGCTTCCATGAAGCCGTGACTAATCGCATATTGGATGATTTAGTTGCAGCGACACAGCCTAAATTTATGCGCGTAACTGCTAAGTTTTATGTCAGGGGTGGCGTATTTACCAACGTGATTGCCGAGCATCGCAAAGCAGGCTGGCAGCCACAACCCCGTGTTGAATTAACACAATTTGAAAGCCAATCTAACATCCGCGGCTAAGCACAAATATCAATAGAGATGGCGGCGGCTTGATTAGCGTGGAAATTCTTTTAGAATTTACACAAATTAGAAGGAAAGTGATTGACAAGCCCCGCGCCCATCTTTATTATGGCGCCTCGCTAACATTGCAACAGCTTAGAACAATATGTTGTAGGTTTTGGGGGTATAGCTCAGCTGGGAGAGCGCTTGCATGGCATGCAAGAGGTCAGCGGTTCGATCCCGCTTACCTCCACCAAAAAGACTTACAAATCACTTCGGTTTATAAGCAAATTGTTGTAAAATACTGCACTTGTTAGTTTAGCGGTAAATTCTTAGGTCCCCATCGTCTAGAGGCCTAGGACACCTCCCTTTCACGGAGGCGACCGGGGTTCGAATCCCCGTGGGGACGCCAAAAGTTTTAATTAGCTCTTGGCAAATTTAAAGCAGAGCATTAGTTTCAAATAGTAGTAAATTCTTAGGTCCCCATCGTCTAGAGGCCTAGGACACCTCCCTTTCACGGAGGCGACCGGGGTTCGAATCCCCGTGGGGACGCCAATAAGTTGGCAGTATCAAACACAACAGATTCAATAAACGTAACCAGCACATGTTAATAATGTTCTGGTTTTTTCGTTTTTAACGCCCTCTACCACTCTGGCCAGAACTATCTTTTAAAGCAACTAGTTTAATAGCCACTCCAAAATCCTTAATTTACGCCTGAGTAACTGCTTTAAACAAGAAGCCGCCAGTCAACACCCTGAGTTCAATATTTAGCATCTGGCACATAAGCAAAAAACCATCCCTCATAGGCTGGTTGATTTTCAAAATGTCGATAAGCTGGCCTGAAATTTTTAGTTTTGAATGGCCTTAATGGCGATTTACTGTAAACACCCAGCACACCGCCACTAGGTGCCTGCAATATGCCCCAATCTGGCAACTGTGTAATAGGGTCCGCATAAATTTTTCTTAAATAACGCCGCGGCACAGGGAATCGGTCATCTTTTAACAGCGCCTCTAAATTTGGCGGGTACTGTTTAACTACGCCTGGCGTTTGGTTGTAATAACTACCGATTGCTTTCCTGATGGTATCCCCTACTTTAAGTAACTCCTGCTCCCTTTCACGCTTTCTGGCTTCACTCCATTTAACCCCAGCTGCAGCCAACACCAAACCTGCAATCATAACAAGTACGAGCAAACCAATTAAAATAAAACCACTCTGTTGTTTATTACCAGTCTGCATAATTAGTACCGTCAGAGGCAACCATATCAGCCCCACTGTGAATATCGTAAATGGCGCCTTTGGCTTCGACATCAAGCGGCGGTGAAAAGACCCAAGTCACGATGCTTTGAGTAATAGGGTCTTCAGGTACAGACCGTAAATACTTGTACTGCACTAGCTCTTCCAGCGTTTCCGGGTAAGTATTTTTGTCGCTATAAAATTTATCGATGGCGTCTCGCATGATGATAAGGTCATGTTTTAAAATAGTTTCTTTGGACCGATCAATCGAATTAAAATATCTAGGGGTGACCAAGCTTAGCAACGTAGCGATAATCGCTAGCACTACTAATATTTCTATCAGTGTAAATCCTTGGTTATTATCTTTCACGCGCATCACCACTCACTATAAGGTTGTTGATTAATGCCAATTTCATTAGAAAGTGAATGCACATCATAAACATCATCGCCTGCCTCCGGTGCTTGGAATGAGCTGGTATAGCTACGCTTACCCCATGTTTCGTCTGCGCTCACCGATGTATCAGTTGCAAATGGGTCGCGAGGTATATTACGCATAAAGTAAATCTTACGTTTTTTTGGATCTTGGGTATTTTCCACCCCTGCAACTAAGGCTTTGAGCGATGGTGGATAGCCTGATTGATCAATAGACTTTTTAATCAGGCCATCATCTACAGCTTGTTTGTAGTGATCAATAGCATCACGGATTTGCCATAGCGCTTTTTTTAGCTCCTGCTCCTTAGTACGCTTGGCTGATAGCTGCATCATTGGCGCAGCAGAACTCACCAGTAATGCAAGCAGTACTAGAGATACCAGCAACTCAATCAGCGTGAAGCCTTTGTGCTTTATAAATAACTTAGTCATAAGCAGTTATCTCACAGCATTAGCGCCACCATTTGATGCGCCATTTTCTTCCGCGGCTGGCTGCAACAATTGGCTAGCAAAGTTCTGGTCAACCTGTGCCCTACCAGCCTGAATGGATTGCGGTGTTGGAACTGGTGCAGATTGAGACTCTGCTGCCACGACAGCCGGCTCTGCGACTCTCGCACCTTTGTTACTTGCCGCATGATTCACACCAGATGGGAACATGGTGTACACCGCATTGGCAGGCGCAATGTTATGCAAGATACGCGGCGTAATCAGCAGCACAATTTCATTCTTACGCTTGTCATTATTCTTATCCGTAAACAGTCTGCCGATGAATGGCAGGCTTGATAACCCAGGGACTTTATTAGAAATATTCTGCCCGTCATCCCTAAATAAGCCAGCTAGGATTTGTGTCTCGCCATTTTTCAATTGCAAAGTGGTATTCGCATTACGGCTACCAATGGTATAAGCCAACACGCCTGTATCAGTTTTTACTTGGTCTGTAATATTGCTGACTTCCAGCCCGACTTTGATATTGACTTGGTCTTGTAACAGAATCGTAGGCTCTACATCCAACTTGATACCTACTTCAAGGTAGTTAACCGTTTGTGAAACAAAACCTGTGGAGTTCGCTACGCTAGTAAATACCGGTATTTTGTCACCTACGTGAATTTTGGCTTTTTCACGATTTTTGACGCGGATTTGCGGGTTAGCCAAAAGATTAGTATCAGTATCCTGATGTAGCAGATTTAACGCCAACACAGGGTCACTAATCGTAAAAACACCTAGCCCGGAATTGAAATTTTTAAGCTCAGCCAATGACAATCGGCTAGGAGTGTTAGTCGTTACGCCATTACTACTTGTTTTGCCTTGCACACCAACGCTTACTTGCGAAGGGTAGCGTACACCGATGTTCTCCAAGCTTCTACGATTAATTTCCATCACTTCTACTTCTAGCATCACCTCAGGCTCAATCAGGTCTTGCGAGGCAATCAGCTTTTCTGCGATTTGTATCGCTTCAGCATTGTCTCGCATGACTAAAGTATTAAGCTTCTCATCTATGTAAACATCTTTAGATTTGAGCACGGTTTTAATCAAGTTCATGGCGCGCTTGGCATCAATGCTATTCAAATAAAAGCTTCGCACATACAGCTCTTGATACTCTTGGCTACGGCTCACGGGATAAATCAGTAAGGTATTGTCATTCAATACTTTTTTTGCGAGCTGATTGGTCGTCAGAATAACCTGTATCGCGTCTTCAATTGTAGTATCACGTACAAAGATACTGGTGCGTTGATTATCTCGTAGCTCTTGATCATAAGAAAAATTGATATTGGCAGCCTTACCGATAAACTCAAAAATAGACTTCACAGAAACATTTTTAAATTCCAATGTAATGGGCTTTTTAAACGCAGACTGAATCTGCGGAATTGCCGTTATTTTCCCTATACGCTTACTCTCCATGCTCTCAAACAATAAGCGTGCACCTTCATGCTTGCTATCTTCTGCAAGGATGGCTCTAGTGAGGTTCTGGGCCGAGTCAACATCATCTTTATCAAAATAACTTTGCGCATTTGCCAGCATCATGTCATGGTTCTGTGCCAAGCCTAGCTTTAAAGACCCTTCTTGCGCCCTTTGGTTATTAGGGTCCAGCATCAACACTTTTTTGTAGTTTGACTCGGCATCGGCAAACAAACCTTGCTGGGCTTGGTTATCTGCCAGCTTTAATAAGGTGGATAGTTGCAACTCTTGCTGCATTTTCAACATGCTGCGGTATTGAGGGTTATCTGGATACAGGCTAACCAATTGCTTTAATTTTGCTACACCAGTATCTACATCGCCGCTATTGATCAACTGCTTAGCAGATTCATATGCTTGATTATCGTCAGCTGGTTTACCCTTAAGGTGATTAAGCCCTGTACAACTGGTTGCAAAGGTCATTACTAAAAAATAGGCCGTCAGTTTTTTTATACTCATATGCAATCTTTGCGCTGTGATTAACTTAATAAAAGTCTGGGAAAGTGATAATTTCAACTTACTGCTCCAATTTGCATCTGCATCTCAATATTTAAAGGAATATATTTAATTGTCATTAACGGTGGCGTAATGGCTTTAATTTCCCAACTACCCTCAAGCACATCACCCACTTTTACTGAATAATTATTAGCTCCATCCATCAGAAAGACCACGATTTCACCGTCATCAATCAACTTCCCAGCAAACTTAAATGGATTATCTGGCGGCGGCTCTATTTCTTGTTCTACCGACTGCTGGTTTAAATCAGCTTGAGAGACAAACATCGTAAATATGTTTTCAGGTTCATCCACTATCTGCGGCCTGCTAAACGCTGCGCTGTCCGTATTAACCGGCAATAAGTTATTGGAATATAGCTGTGTACCCTGTTTAGCTAGAGTTTCTTTGCGAGGCTTGGCTGTAACCTCCAACTCATCGTCAGCAGGCTCGTCTTGAGCCTCTACCAAATAACAAGCAATCACCGTCAACACTAAAACCAACCAAACTGCGTATTTATTCACCATGACCATCAATCTATTCGTGCCTTTTTCGTAAATACATAGTGAATTGGATATTGGCTTCAATTAAATCCGAGCCAATATTCTCTCGTTTCATGCTGATATCATTAAGTGCCACTGTAGGTAAGCTATTCAGCACTGTATTGATGAATTGGCGAATCTGCACATAACCGCCCTGTACCGGAAGCCTAATTTGGTTCTTGATTAAGGTAGCGGAGAGAGATTGAGAGGAGTATTCAACTTTGTTGGTGGCAATACCTGCATTAGTTGCAGCATGTAATATTTCAGCAACCTTGTTATTAGCTTCACTTTCTTGAGGCAACAACGCATAAAACCTCTGCTCAATATCAAACTGATTGTCAGCTTTAATTTCGAGCTTGTTGATATTAGGGTTGGTTTTAAGCTCATTAATATCAGCCGTTAGCGTCTTTAGCTTACTAATTTGAGGACGTACTAACACAAGCGTTAATAACAAGCTAACCAGCAATAGCAACAAACCTAGCCAACCCGGCCAACCAAGCTGCCGTAATTTATATTGCAGCAACTCACGAGATAAAAATCTTGTATTTACCATGCTGTCTCCACCACAAAATGTACTGCTGACTGGCCGTTAACTTCAGCCGACTCTTGCGAAACTAAAGCTACATTCTTAAGCATTTTTTGCTGTATTAAGCTATCCACATAAGCCATCATGCTATCTATATCCAAAGCCAAAGCAGATATGCGTAGCGTTTGTTTCTTTATATTAGGCTCCACGGCTAGTAGTTTCACAGCATCATTATTTGTCGCCTCCAGCATCTTAAATATAGCTGTCCACGGTAAAACTATCTCAGCGATTGCTGCATTGACAGCAGCAACATCATGAGTCTTTTGCGCGTTTTGATTGACATTAGCCTTAGGCAAATGACGCACAGACTTTGCACGACTAAGTGCATCGATGTTGGCTTCTAACTTACGTGTATCACTTAATAAAAATTGGTAATAATTAATTGTCAGGCCACTAACTAGCACACCTGCCACCAATAGTACCAACGCCGTTAAGTTGATTCTTTTTATTGACAAGGCATGATTCAAACTAATACTGCTCATACCGGCACCCAGTTTTTCAAACGCTTTTCAAGCTGTTGGTTGAGTAATTCAAAATGATGTAAGTTGATTTTGATATGACGGCTATCCGCTTTAAGCGCAGTGCTAGACCCGGGTGTTTTTCCATACCAAAATATTGGCAGCTGAGTATTGGCATTACTAATTACGGCCTCACGCTGAATAAGATCATCTACCTGTTTAGCAACATCTTCACCTGTTGCAATGCTTCTAATAAAACGCCACTCACTATTTTCTATTAAAGATACGCAAGCACGCCCAGATTCGATGACGACAAACCAAAAGTGCTTTTGATTTTTTTTCTTTTTAATATGCTGGAGCATCTGATTGCTAGCCAGCATCAAATGCGGATGTATTGCATTAACATCAATACCTTGCTGTTCAAATACCTGATGCAGTTCTTTGAGCAATGCAGCACATACACCACTGGCAATCGATGCCTGACCAAAATCTGGTTCACTCATACATAAATCCCAAGCCTTGGAAGGCTCGCCATATGCAATCTTGAAGCGGTGCTGCATGTACGCCTGACGCTCACTTTTAATAGAAAGCGCTATACTCCACGGAATCACTGTGTATTTAATCAAATGATTTGAAATGATCACTTTTGCATACGCACCACTTTTTGCAAGCTCTTGCCAATGCGAAGTCTGTAACACCTGTTGCAATGTTGATACAAGGCCATCCCACTGCGCTGTTTCATTGCCATTTGTTTCGGTTTTCTGCGGTAAATCAACAAACTGCTGGTGTACCAACGTTTGTTTAAAACCATTTTTAAAAGTTCTTTTTAAATGCAGTAGCAATATGCGCTGTGGATATATAAACACGCGCAGCTCATCTTTAAATAAAGTGTTAAACCAGCGATGTAACACGATTAATCTCCTCTAATGTCGTTTCACCCCGTTTTACCAGCTCTAGCGCTGCTTCACGCATAGTTAAAGTACCGTTGGCACGTGCTGCTTCTTTCACTTTACGCACTGGCTCTCTAGTAACAATTAGCTCTCTAATTTCATCGTTAAAACACAATAGTTCTGCAATGGCCTTACGCCCTTTGTAACCCGTGCCATGGCATTGGCCACAGCCCTGGCCTTTTCTAAAGTTAAAGCTCTTCGACTGCTCAGTAGTTAAGCCAGATTTATTGATGAGTGCCGCATCAGGCGTATCTGCAACGGTGCAATGCGGGCAGCTAATACGCACCAAACGCTGTGCCATAATGCCGTTGATAGCAGATACAAAGCTGTATGGGTCTACATTCATGTTGGTAAAGCGGCCAATCACATCAAACACGTTATTGGCATGCACGGTGGTCAGCACCAAATGCCCTGTGAGTGCTGATTGCACGGCGATTTGTGCTGTTTCCGAATCTCTAATCTCACCCACCATGATTTTGTCTGGGTCATGGCGCAAAATTGAGCGTAATCCTCTAGCAAAGGTCAGCCCTTTTTTCTCATTAACGGGGATTTGCAGCACACCTGGTAATTGATACTCAACCGGGTCTTCAATGGTGACAATCTTGTCTTGCCCATGATTGATTTCTGAAATAATGCCGTATAGCGTGGTAGTTTTGCCGCTACCGGTAGGGCCGGTAACTAACAACATGCCATAGGGTTCTTCCGCTAATAATCTGAAGCGCGCCATGATGGACTCTTCAAATCCCAAGGTTTCTAGGCTCAGCCCTTTAGTTTCATCACTCAATGCTTTACGGTCTAGAATACGTAGCACGGCATCTTCGCCAAACACGCTAGGCATAATAGATACACGCATATCTACCTCACGTGCTTTACCATCTCCACTGGTTACCAGCACTTTGAAGCGCCCATCTTGCGGAACCCTACGCTCTGCAATATCCAGCTCAGACATGACCTTAATGCGCGAAATAGCTTGCTCCGCCTGTGCTAAGCCCTGAATTCCACCCTCTTGACTCAGCACCCCATCAATACGGTATTTCACTTTTAACCCCGTTGGGTCTGTTTCCATATGTATATCACTAGCACCGGCTTTTAGTGCATCGTAAAGCGTGGAGCGCACAAACTTCACTACCGGGCTGGTATCTTCACTAATTGAACGTAGGGAAATATCTTCAATACCTTGATGCTCGGCGTGATGCTCAATTTGATTAGCATTTAATCCATCCATAGCACGCATGCTTTGCTCATGGTGGCTGAGATACGCTGTTAAATCCTTATGATGAGCAAGACTCCAAACCGCAACTTCCGCATAACCATATTTAGAGATGATTAAATCTATTTTTGGCTGTAAATGCGTGTCAAACGGGTTAGAAAATACCAGTTGCAATTGCCCGTCATCATTGCGTAGCGCTATACAGCCAAGCTTGCCAGCTTCAGCAAACGGCAGCAATGTAAAGTCTGGGTGTAATGAATAAAGCTGCAGTATGTTCAGCACTGGGTAGCGCATCATCTGCCCCAGCGCTAACACAAAATGATCTGCGCTTAAGCCGGATTCACTCTCAAGCACATCCAGCAAGTCTTGCTTGGTATTGTTAGCAATTAGTCTGGCTTGATTTAACAGTTCAAGCGTTAGCTTAGGCTCAATACCAGCGTCTTTATTAATGGCATGAATATCCAAGCCCATATTATCCAGTGGCATATTCATTGAATATTCCCCGCCAGCTCAAAAATAGGCATATACATCAGCACCACAACCAGCCCCACTACCAAACCAATCACTATCATCAACAATGGTTCCAAAAGCTTGGTCAACCACTCTACCTTTCTACCTATTTCTTCATCATAAAACGCACCGATGCGCTCCATCATTTCACCCATTTGCCCGGTACGTTCACCTACACGCAACATGCGGATAGAGATAGAGGTTGTCATACCATGTTGCTCCATGGCGGCCGACATGGGCTTACCCTCGCGCACATCAAAAGACACTTTATCTAAGCTAGCGCGCAGTAATGGCTGTAATAAAGAAGACACCATATGCATTGCCGTTACCAGCGGAATGCCGCCGCGCAACAACATGCCCAGTGTTCGGTAAAATCTAGCCAATTGGTAGATACGCATGGTTTCGCCAAGTGCAGGAATCTGCCAAACCTTTGCCATGATTGCGGCGCGAACAACTGGCCTGCTCAATATCAAACCCAGCATCACCACACTAGAAACAAAAGCTGCAAATACTTCGCCCCCATGCTCCTGCAGTAAGCGACCCCAGCTTAATAATAGCTGTGACATCCAAGGCAAATCTGTACCGGAACTTTCATAAATGGTGCTAAATTTTGGCACTACATACCCTAATAAAAACAGCACGACTAAGCCACCCACAATAATCAGCAGCACTGGGTAAATAGAGGCCGTGATGATTTTTTTACGCACTGCATCAATTTGAGTTTGGTAGGCCACATGTCTTGCCAGTGCTTGCACCATGTCACCAGTGCGCTCACTCGCCCGAATCAGGGCTATATATAGCGGAGTGAAAACTTGAGGTGCTCTTTCTAAAGCTGTAGATAAAGGCAAGCCTTCAAATAAAGCGTCCATTACTTGATTAAGTATCGCCTTAGATTCAGCCTGCTGTTCCTTTTCTGCTAAAGCCTCAATAGCCTCTACCAAACTTAACCCTGATTCCAGCAATGCTAATAACTCTTGGCAAAACAGCATCAAGTTAAATTTTGGCGATGATGACTTCATGGTGAACAAAACAATCCCCGCGTTTTTTACATTCAACACACTCAAGCCTTGAGACTCAGCTATAGCCCGTGCTTGCACAGCGTTGCTTGCTTCCAAAGCGAGCAATCTCACCTCTTCACCCTGGGCTACTTTTAACTCAAACTTCATATGAATTGCCTATTCCCAATTCACTACGTCAGCAGCTTCAGCAGCTCCACCACTCATACCATCGCTGCCCAATGACCATAAATCATACTCCCCATGCTCACCAGGCATCTTGTACTGGTAAGGCTTACCCCATGGGTCGTTAGGTACCTTTTTCTTTAGGTATGGCCCCTGCCATTTAGCCTCGTTTGCTGGGGCAGCATTAAGCGCGGCCAAACCGTTATCTATGCTCGGGTAGTGGCCGTTATCTAAACGGTATTGATCAAGGGCTTTTTCTAGTGAGTCAATCTGCGCTTTAGCGGTTTTAACTTCAGATTTACCAATCTGAGCAAAGTATTTAGGCCCTACATAACCTGCCAACAAGCCAATAATCACCATGACTACTAATAGCTCCAGCAAGGTAAAACCATGTTGTTTTGATTGTGTTTGTTTCATATATCCCTCAATACTTTTCAATCGTTGCACCAAATGGCACCAAGCCTGGAACATCAATCTCTAACCATTCCTGCCCATTACCCCCGGTGGTACGTAGGCGAATGGCACCGTCTTTTTCTTCTGGCTGACGCTGATCGCAAGTTGTTTTGATGTACAACATAGACGTCATTTTTCTTGTTACGCCATCAGCATCGTCAAAACTAATGTCGGTAGTAAAATCTACCCAGTTATCATTCACAGCCGCTGATTGATTTTTGCTGATTGCTTTTGTAGTGGCAGGCGCACCTTGTAAGGCTGGCAAGCTCAACCCAGTTTTGTCATACGGCACGGAGGTATAAGTTCTGCCGGCACGAAACAGAGCCTCAGGCATGCCGTAATCTTTGTTAGGTTTTGGTTTCATAAAGTAAGCAATAGCAACTGGGCGGCCTGAAAAACCACCACGTGTGATATCGTTAATTTCCCAGCGCTTACCGTTGGCTAAAGTTTGGTCTTTCATCAAAATATGGGTGCCAAAAATACATTCTTTGGTATCGTTGTTATGCCAAACGGTATCGGTCAAGGTAGCAAACTCCTCACCGCCGGCTGCTGCATAAGGCTCAGGGATAGGCACACCACGGGAAATAATACCCACTAGCGTAAACCCATCTAAAGGCGCATTCATTGGGCTATCGGCAAGCTTATCGTCACTCACTGCGCACTGTCCTACTGAGCTTTGGTTGCTATTACTGGCGTTTTTTTCACTCAATCCAAAGTTTGTGCTTGTGTCACACAAAACATAGGCTGAGTTTGTATTGCCTGTAGCTGGTAAGTTCACAAAACCACTTTGGCTGGCGTTGGTAACATCAGCACTTGCTGATAAATGGTGCATACAAAGCACTAAACCAAATAGGTAACAACTTATTTTCATTTTTATCATCCAGGTCGTTTATAAGGCTGGCAGAGCAAAGCCCTGCCGGCTTTTATTTAGCTAGTTCAAACCAAAATACAATTAGAAGTTAGCGTTAGCACCACTACGAGCTAAGCCTGAAGCCAAGATAGTGACCCATGGCTGTGACTCTTGACCTGTTTGGCGGATACGCACACTGTTTGCCAGTGATGCTGGTGCAGTAGAAGTACAAGCAGCTCGTACGTACATCATTGGCGCATCTTGCTCAGTACCACCGTCCTCATCTACACCACCGGTAACATCAACAGTAAAATCTACCCAGTTAGTACGGATTTCACTCGTTTGTTGTGCTGCAGTTGGCGCTGTTGCACCAGGACTAGCAGTTTGACCAACACCATTGATCTCAGTACCTGATGCTGGTACAGATGGGCCATTGATTGGGCGATGTACGAAGCCTGAAGCTACTAAAGTTTCATCAAATGGATCAGCCTGCATTTGTACTGATGTGAATGCACGGCCTACACGATACACTGATGAATCAGACACCCCAGGACGGTAGTAATAGCCTGCTGAAACATCCGTAGTAGCGCTAAACCCACCAAAAGCAAAGTCATTTACTTCCAGATACTGTTGACCTGCTAAGCTATTGTTATAGTCAAAAGTAGTGCTGGTATCCATGGATATTTGTTTGCCGTAGATACACTCAGTATTTGCCGTGTTGCGGAAAGTACGTGATGTCATATAAGCAATATTTTCACCATTGGCAGTAATCGCCACACTTGTTAGGTCACTTAAGGTAATTCTGCTAAAGCCTGAAACAGGGCTGGTATTGATATTTGCAGGGAACACTGCGCAATCATTATTTGCACTTGTTGTTGGCGCAGTAGAGCTACCTGCACCGTAGTTACCAGTTGCGTTACATGTAACCCATGCAGTTGTACCTGCTGGCTGATTAGTACCTGCTGAAACAGACAAACCTGCCGCTGGCAATGAAACCAAGCCAGTTGCAAATGCTTGGCTAGACGTGCCTAGAACTGCGATTACTGCTAATTTAAGTAATTGACTCTTCATTACTTTATCTCCTAAAACAGTTACAATAAGCAGGCATTTGTGGCTGCCTACAACACCAATTCACCCCAATCAGCTAAAGGCCCTTGTAAGTTCTTAGGTTGATTCGAGTTGAATGCTCAAGTGGGCAGTTCGCAAATGCCCTTTCTTATTATTTATTTCGCTAACTTATTTCCCTATATCAAAGTCATACGTCAATGTGAAGTAGGCTGAGCGTGGTGCGCCCGTCGCCAAGAAGGTGTTGTTTGTCCAATCTCTTGAGTTGTAATTAAAACCACTTATCGGATCAATGGCACCGCGAATAGATGGTGCAAATGCATTGACGCCTAAGCGCCCCCCACTGTAATAAGTGCGGTCAAACAAGTTATTAATCTGTAAGCCAGCTGTTAATCCTTTGGTAATTTTGTAAGAAGTATTGAAGTTAAATACCGCGTAGCCTGACGTTTTTCCTGAGTCTTTAAAATCTGGACGCGCCACCATGCACTGGAAATCAGTACCGCTTGTATTGCATGTATCCTGTATGGGTTTAGCAGGCCCTTGACGGTGTGCGTTATTCTCATTGCCACGTACAAATGCTTCTGAGTGCATTATTGCTGTTAAGCCTATTTTCCAATCGGGGGTAACCTCATAACTCACACTAGCATTCAAGTTATGAAGGGGAACACCAGGCATGCGGTTACCCTTTTTAACTTTAATTTGCTGGTAATCACTTATTGCATCACATTCTGGAGGACGATGATTACCATTGCACCCCGGGTAATTCTGGATAGTTCCGGCTTCGCTATTGTGTGGGCTACCCATACGGAAATCAGACTGAAATGTTGCGTCCGTCAACGAATAATTCAGTGCGAAGGAGGCTTTACCCAACTTGCCTTTTAAACCCATCTCTAGGCCTTGGCGGCGGGTATCGCCGATATTTTGGAAAAAACTACGTTCCGGACGGAATGCCACAAAGTAAATATCGTCTTGCAGATCCGTGCGATATACGCTGGCGTTCCATTCAATATTTTCCGTTAACTTGCCTCGAATACCGGTTTCAACAGTTTCTGATCGAACCTGTTTTAAATAAGGGTCGCCAGACATGGCGCTAGGCAAGCTACAGAAGCGATTCTCTGAAAGGGATCTAGCACGATATTTCTTTTCCCCAGTGACTGGGTCCGTGGAGTAAAGCACAGGTGAGTCATCGAATGCGCAGCCTAACTCAATCACGGTAGGGGTACGTGCACCACGGTTCCAGTTACCATAGATATTGGTATTTTGGTTAGCTTGCCAAGTAGCGCCTAAAGAAGGGTTAAAAGAATAATAATGGAACTCCTCATGCTCCATTGCGCGCATACCACCCTTTCCTCCAGTTCGCTCCGGCGAGAATGGAACAATAAAATTATCAAGCCCTGCTTGGCATTCGCTGCCTTCCACCGTTCCATCACCATCAAGATCATGGCACACCTGGGCCTCGTCTATTGTATTAAGGAAAGCATTCGCACCTTTAATTCCAAGAATATTATTGGTAGCCAGATAGTTGTTAATGGTGGTGTAGTTATAACGTGCAGCACCTGTCAGGCTGAATGTTTCAACCGGCGTCCAAGTTTCGCTAAAGTACACGCTCTTGGTAATAGAGTCACCTTTAAAGTCGTTCATTGAAATTGGGTGCGTCGCGGCATAAAACTCATAACCTAAGCGGTCTGGTGCTAACGCCCCACGATGATTGGCATCAAACAAGCCCAGCATTTGGCTACTATTGTAGGTGGTATCGGCAGCGTCATAGGATGCACCTATCATGAACTTGTGTTTTTCTAGGTTCCAGTTTAGTTGAAGCGCGGCACCGTCACTAACCTGATTGATATTAGTACTAGTAATAACAGCATTAGGCGTACCACCTACGTAGCCCGTCCCTCCACCGATGGTGCCATCGGCTTGTCGACCACCTCCATCACGTTGAATTGGAAGCCCATTACTATCCAATACCGGAAGAATAGGTATGGTTTCATATACTGAATTATCTTTATCTGAACCGGTAAATTTACTTGAACCATCAGGGTTAAGTGCTTCAGCAGCATTGACCACACCAAACGGTACCAAGATCACATAATACCCACTACCATCCGTATAGCTGCCAGAGACAGCACCACCTGTTATTGCGTATGTATTTGACGTTCCAGTTTGCGGATGTGGATCACCATATTGAGAATTGCCAGGTGCAATATTTGCTTTGTTTTGCCAATAATTGACAGCAAACTGATAATAGGTACTTGGTAACGCAGCATTGAAAAATCCTGATACTGGTTGAGTTGAATAATCAACCGTATTAAGTATTGGGTTATAGGTCCAAGAAGGAATAGGTGTAACACCGTCCGCACCTACAGTCATACCCTGATTAGCATGAGCCAGCGCATTAAAATTTGAGCCCACAAGTGGTATGCCGTTAGAAAGACTGTTAGCACTACCGTCATCTAGATAAAGTCGTTCACCATTGGTATCTAAAGCATTGCCATTGGCATCCGCCGCAATGTTGAATGGAACGGCATTGTAATCAGGCAGGCCATCATTGTTGATATCTGCATAACCCGGAATAACTTGCTCTCCAGGGGCAGGTCTTCTTGTAGCGTAGCCACCAAAATCCTGATTAATATCTGACGTCTTACTCTTACGATTGCTGTTGCGCTTGTAGATTTGACCGGTAACATTGAAGGTGTCAGTTACATCCCATAAACCAGTGAGTTGAAATTGCAGCAATTTATTTTTGGTTTGGTCTGGGCTGGTAAAAACTTTGCTGGGGTCTTGACGCGCCACCTCAGTCGGCAACAGGCCATTACCAATCAGGTCATTACCTGCGTACAGCGTAGATAATCCAATCTGCACCTTGTCATTACGCCACTCACCTTTGGCAAATAGCTGATTGACTTTACTAGGTGAATTGTCACGCCAGCCATCTTCATTAAAAATATTAGCTGCCACAAAACCCGCAATCACGCCGTTATTACCACCGACACTTCCTTGAATCTGTTTGCGGTTAAATGAGCCACCTAGAGCCTCAATGGTGCCCTCTTTAGCATCAAAGCCGCTTTTGGTACGCATAGAAAGCGCGCCACCTAGCGTACCTAAACCAAAGATAGGGTTGGAACCTGGGAAAACATCTAACCCAGACAAAGCGTTAAGTGGCAGCATGTCCCAGTTCACTACATCACCAAATGGCTCGTTCACACGTACACCATCCAGAAACACGCTTAAACCTTGTGCTGTGCCGATCTGCGGTGAAGCAGTGAAGCCACGGTAGCTCACATCCATTTGAAATGGGTTGCTTTGATAGTCGTTCACATTGACAGATTGCAGCTTGGAGTTCATTAAGTCGGAGATACTTAATGCATGCGACTCTTTAATTTCTTTAGCAGTAATACTTTGTACGTTGCCTGGAATCTCTTCTTTAGTGAGTGACAAGCCACGCAATGGCCCTATTTCATATAAACGTTTGGCGCGCACTTGAATATCTTGAAGCTCGATGCCTATTGGTAGGTCATTTTTACCTTTATCATCAGCCAAAGACTTTGCGTATTCTTTAGCAGCAGGACTGGTGCCAACTGGGTTAGCATCACTTACTTTCCCTGATAGCAATATCTTTTTATTGGCACCATACTTAGTGGCAACCGAAGGCAGAACTACAGATTTACCAACATTAACACTGCCAATTTCATTAGCATCGTCCACTGATGGTTGAGCAAGGCTGGTAGATGCATTATTTTTAACTGAATTTTCTTCAGCCTGACCGTATTGAGAAAACGTAGTTAAGATAATTAGCGGGATGGTTTTAAACTTAAAAGACAATAAACCTTTAGACGATTTGCTGTACGAACTCATTCTTACTTCCCCCCCTAGCTAACACACCTTAATATTGTTTTTGGTGTAGCAATTCATGTTAATTTTTACCTATGCGCAAATTGCGCTATCCAGTAAATATAAGGCTTGGGGGATATTCGTGTAAGAGTGAGACTCCCGAGTTATACCGGGAGTTACTCACTATTTATATCGGGATTTTTTCCCGAGCTAGTAACAAATGAGGGATGCAGATGTGAATGAGCGAAACAATTAGTCTGTGACTAACTTTTAGGCGAATGGGGGGCGTTTACTCTAGAATTACACCGTACCTAATTGCGAGCCTTACTAGCTCAACCGCATTGGTAATGCCAAGTTTTTGTTTAAGGATGGTTTGGTAGTTTGCTACAGTTTTTTGGCTCACATTAAGCATCAGCGCAATATCATCAACACTGCCCCCCTCTGCCAGCAACCTGAATACCTCAAACTCTCTGGCAGATAGTCGCTCAGTAGGGTCTTCCACGCCAGAAAGTGACTGCATAACAATTTTTTGCGCAATATTGGGGCTAATATAAGTTTTGCCGGAGTTGGCCTCACGAACTGCCAATAGCAAATCATCGGCCAGCCCTGATTTTAAAACATAGCACTTGGCACCAGCAGCCAGTGCCTGTGTGGCAAACGCGGTGTTTTGATGCATAGTGAAAATGACTATTTTTGCTGATGGGTCACGTTGCAATATTCGTCTCAAGGCCTCTAAACCACCCAGCCCCGGCATGGAGATATCCATGACCATCACGTCTGCCGGAAACTCGTTGTGGAGCTGGCAAGCCTGTTCACCACTATCAGCTTCCGCCACCACTTCAATATCACCACCAAGCTCTAATAAGCGGCGCAATCCTGAGCGCACAACATTGTGATCATCCACTAAAATGACCCGAATTTTGGTAATCATATGCCTGCCCTTAACATAATGGGTAAACTGACGTGTATCTCAACACCCGCGCCTGGGCTGGTATTGAGCTTAAATGAACCACTCAGTCCTTCTACACGCTCACGCATACCGGCTAAACCAAAACCGTGCGTGCTTAAGGTAGGGTCAAAGCCTTCCCCATTATCTTTGAGCAGTAGCTTTAAACGCCCAACCTGCAATTCAACCTTAATAGTCACCAATCGTGCTTTTGAATGCTTGGTCACGTTGGTTAGGCACTCTTGAACAATGCGATAAGTAGTAATTGCCATTGTTTCATTCAGGCAATTGATCTGATTAGAAATATTGATACTGAGGCTGATGCCGCGATTACGCTGCCGCCAGTTGTCTATAAGCTCATTTAATGATGCATGTAGCCCTAACTCATCCAGCACGGCTGGCCTCAAGCGTTGCAGCATTTGTCTGACAATTTCCATCATCTGCCTAGCTACAATACTGATAGCCTGCGCACTTTCATAAGTGGATGTAAGATCTTTTGCATTAAGTATGGCCGAGGCATCAATATTGATAGCCGTTAAATGCTGCCCTATTTCATCATGCAGGTCATGGGCGATATTTTTACGCTCGTCTTCTTGCAGCCTAATCAATTGAGTAGTCAGTCTATGGTTATTTAATATGCTGTTCTCTAAGGTTTGTGCCATTGTATTAAATTTACTGCTAACACTGGAAAGCTCAGGGAGCGAAAACAAAGGTAACCGCGCACTCCAATGCCCATGCTCAAGCTCTGTGAGCGCATCTAGTATAGTATTTAATGGGCGTAGGGCTCGGTCTACCGCCCAATAAATCATGCCATTAACTACTATAAAAAATAGTAACCCTAGGCTTAATAAACCTAAGGTGTCATGCCATATTTCAGCTATCTCATAGGATGGATCAGGCGTAATAACAAGCTCGCCTAGTATGCGATTATTGATAACAATTGGGCGTCGCGTAGTCTTTAGTGAAGAGGAAACCTTACTCATCAATTTTTCAAACCAAGCTGGTGGTGATGTATTGCCGTGGCTGGTGGGTGGACGGTTACTATCGCGCAGGTTTCCTTGCGCATCAAAAAACTCGATACGCAAATGGCGTACGTTATCTAAGCTTTGCAAACGAAAGATATCTACCTTATTTTTATCGCCATTATTAGCCCACGTGTAGTCCGAAACATAATGCAGCAATTCAGCATCGAGTAAATGCAATGCTAACACCGTGGTGGAATCGACCTCAGCCCTGACATCCTCTCTGGCGTTATCAATCATCATCCCCGCCCCTATCAGCATGACTAAGGCCAGCATCAAGGTAATGATTAAATTAATCCTGATTTTTAAGTTCATGTTATTTTTCTTGTTATTAGTTTATTTTTTATAGTTTAAATAACGCTACAACTATTATATTTAGGTCAGATTATTATCAAAGCCACATCTGTGCCAACATTAACAAACCAACATAAGATTATGTTTTATTTAAATTAATATATATGCAAAAATTGATTTAAATATGACGAATGGCTCAATTCAGCCTAATGCTGGCTGATATAAACAAACGTGGATAATGCGGCAATCGATGGTGACAATAACTTTGGTGCACTGGCCATTGAATCATTAATAGTTTTTTAGTAGTCATGCTTAAACTGTAACTAATCATAGAGTTTGATAACTGCCTTATCAAATGAAAATGATGTGTGTGGTATCGCACAGATTGCTTTTGCAAACATCTGCGAATATATAACTCTCCTAGCGTGTGAAAACGTTATTCAAAATAAACAGGAGAATGAATATGATAGAAGTCAGCAGAATTAAGCCAGAAATGCCGGTAGTTTGCTCACAAGATGGTCAGTTTGCAAAAGTTGACCATATGGAAGGTGATAAAACAATTAAATTGATGAGGGATCAGCATGGCCAACATCACTACATCCCATTAAGCTGGGTAACCTCTACAGACAATCAGCAGATTAAGATTGATCGCTCAGGGGAGCAAGCCATGAAAGAATGGGCGACCTCCGCCCCCACCAGTTAAACACTCGCGCATATTCTGGATTATTGAAATCTGGAATATGTCATATTGACTACTAAAAACAGGCTAAAAAATGATCACTCGATGCAATTTCATAAAGGAAAAAGCAGTGAAACATGCCGCGCTGCTATCCAGGTTTAAACAATTTCAACGGGCACGGAAAGTATTAAAAGATGCGGGAGTTTGCCTGTCTACAATAGAGCGCGTTTTATATGAGCCACATAATATCCGTGATGGTGACTAAACATACTCTAGCAGTCATTTACACTTCGTTCATTAGTTCATTTTACCGAAAGCTCATTTAGTGCAGACTACGCGTCAAACGCTCTAAACCATAATATCCTTAAGCTGTATCCATCAAGCCAACACTGACGTAAATTTATTGAGGCGTATCTAGTTGCTGCTATTGCACACTATAAGCATATCCTCAATAGCAGCGCCTATATGCATAAGGATTGTCATGATTCATCATTAGTCATTTATAGAAATACTCAATGACACTCTGGTCTTATTACTTAAATTCTTAGCTCTTAAAATAAACATCCACATAATGTTCTTGATAGTCATTAAACAACGGAACCCTGTTTTGTAATGCGCCTGAAGGCTCTGTTGAATCTGCTTGCACCCTAACGCCATCTACTCTCACTTCAGCAACTTGCTCCATATCGGTCATGATTCTATGCATGGCAATGTGATACAGAGTGTCGTGATAACGATAGTTAATTTTGTATGAGCTCCAATCTGCTGGAACACAAGGTGAAATACGCAAATGATCTACCTCAAATTGCAGCCCAAGTAGCGTTTCCAGGCTAAGCCGATACATCCATCCTGCCGCACCGGTATACCAAGTCCAGCCTCCTCTACCTGTGTGAGGTTGTGCTGCATAAATATCTGCAGCAATCACATAAGGCTCAACTTTATAACGAGCTATCTCACTAGCGTTTCTAGCATGATTGATAGGGTTAAGCATTGAATACAACTCCCAAGCACGCGCGCTGTCACCCATCATGCCATACGCCATGCTCGCCCATATTGCGGCATGCGTGTATTGCCCACCGTTCTCACGAACCCCTGGCACATAGCCCTTGATATAGCCTGGCTCAAGTTTTGACTGATTAAATGGTGGATCCAGCAGTTGCACTAACTGCCAATCATGCTTAACTAGCTGCTTACCTACAGCCTGCATGGCTAAACGGGCACGGTCTGGATCGCCACCGCTAGAAATTATTGCCCAACTTTGGCTAATAGAGTCTATTCTACATTCATCATTTTGAGATGAGCCTAATGGCGTGCCATCATCAAAATAGGCACGTCTGTACCATGCACCATCCCAAGCATTAGCTTCTATATTGCTACGTAGCTGCCATGCCTGGCCCGTGCAAATATCTGCAAAACCAGCATCGCCACGGCGTCGTGCCAGGCTAGAGAACAGTTGTAAGTTCTCATACAGAAACCATGCAAGCCATACGCTCTCGCCTTTTCCGTCGCGGCCGACCAAATTCATGCCGTCATTCCAATCACCACAACCCATCAGTGGCAATTGATTGGGGCCGAAACGTAAGGCGTGTTTAATCGCACGTACGCAATGTTCGTAAACGGTTGCTACTTCACTGGAGCGTTGTGGCTGATCGTAGTAAGCTTCTTCTTCTGGCTTTAACTCACGGCCTTCTAAGAAATGTACTTGCTCATCAAGCACCCCTGTATCACCAGTAGTTTTGACATAACGGCAGGTAGCATAGGCTAACCACAGATAATCATCAGAGAAATGCGTTCTTACGCCTTGCCCATGCGGTGGGTGCCACCAGTGCTGCACATCTCCTTGCGGAAACTGACGTGCAGCACAGCGCATGATTTGCTTGCGAGCAAGCGTTGGTGCGCTGTGAATGAGCGCCATTGTGTCTTGTAATTGATCACGGAACCCAAAAGCGCCACCAGACTGATAATAGCCACTACGCCCCCACAAACGGCAAGAAATTGTTTGATAGAGTAGCCAGCCGTTTGCCATTATGTCTAATGCAGGGTCTGGGGTTTCTACCTGTACAGCTCCCAATGTCTTGCTCCAGTATGTCCATACTGCTTCTAGTGCTGCTCTAGCACCGGCAGGATCACTAAATTTATGAACAAGATCTCTGGCTTCATCGCTATTAGCTGCAGCACCCAACATAAACACAATTTCATGCTCTTGGCCTGGGGATAGCTCCATCTGCGTCTGCAATACAGCACATGGATCAAAACTAGCACCGGTGATGCCAGATAAACGTTTGCGGTACATTGCAGCAGGATTTTTTAACGTACCATTGCGACCAATAAATGCGGTACGGCTACCACTAATGGACGGGTTATTGCCGCTGACCTTGGCAAAAAACACGCGCTTTCCACACTCTCTACCGTAAGCGTTTCGCGCAAATAGCGCACCACTATGGCGATCAACCTCAGTGACTATATGCATTAAATTAGCGTGCCGCCATTCACCTAGCACCAACTCCCAGTAGCCCGTCAAAGATATTTTTCGCGGTTTGTTTGTATAATTTTTAAGCTTAATTACCACAAACTTTACTGGCGCATCCATGGCAACATAGGTATGTAATGCGGAGGAAATACCAAATTCAATATGCTCAAAAACACTATAACCAAAGCCATGACGACAAATATAGCTATTCTTACCGCCTGCTGGTAACGGAGTGGGTGACCAGAACGCTCCAGTTTCTTCATCACGAATGTAAAATGCTTCAGCGCACGGGTCGCTGACTGGGTCGTTATGCCAAGTGGTTAATCGAAACTCATGTGCATTATCCACCCATGTATATGCACTCCCGCTTTCGCTGATAACTGTACCAATATGAGGGCTAGCAATGACATTAACCCATGGGGCTGGCGTGCTTTCACCTGATGCTAAGGTAATCACATATTCTCGCCCATCTGCGGTAAAACCTCCTACACCATTGTTAAATTTAAGCGCTGGTGCCGGTAGTAAATGCAGCTGCTCGCTGTATGTTTGAATCTGAACATCGAAGCGATCTGGTAATCGCTCTGCCAACACCCTGCGCTCTACTTGCTCGACTAAAGTTTCGGTAGTATCGGTAAACACGATACGCGCTACCGTAAGAAACAGCACCCTCTCGTCTTCTGACAACTCCTCAATACGCCTAACAAATACACCTCCTGGTTTATTTGTGGTTTTTGCTTCAACTCCCGCATTAATAAGCCCTAATATCTGATCTTGCAGTACAGCCCTATATCCAGAAAAATCTTCATTAATAATTACTAAATCAACAGTTAACCCTTTAACCTTCCAATACGCATGTGCCTGCAACACCTGTTTTACCAAATCAATGCGGTCTAGGTCACCGATACATAGTAAAACAATGGGTAAATCTCCTGACACACTGAAACGCCACAGGCCAGTTTGACCAAGCCGATTACGAGCAATAATACTGGGCGCTGCGCGACGTACCGCATTACCATAAACAACTGAACCAGCTAAGCGACCGTATACTTGCGCATCTGCTTCAGTAGCATTGATATTGCGTAATACACCTTGGCTATGAAACCAAGCCATCTCAAAGGCTCGCTCAATAAAATGTCTGTCACAATATTTGCTAAGCAGCGCCAATGCCTGCTCTCGTGTATCAGCAACACCGGTAATAAAATGTACCGTTGCAGAAGCATCAGTTAACAGTTCAACGCCTCGTCGAATAGAGACAATAGGATCTAGCACTGAACCGGATGTGTTGGATAGCATAGCGCTACTATTATCTAGCGCTAGTGGGTTGGTTAACGTGCGGCAGCGGCCAATAAATTGAGCACGGTCAGTTTCATAAGATGACGCTTCTGCCGCAACATCAGGCGCCGCTAACAAGTGAAACATCCATGGCACATGCTCCTCTGGTGTGCGGCGACGCCTAGAACAGAGAATCGCGTGTCGCTCTGCTAAAATTTCGGTTTGCACGAACAAATTGCTAAATGCACGGTGAGAAATATCACTACTTAATGCTGCCAATACAACTTCGGCATAACTGGTTACTTCAATGTGTCGGGTTCTTGCGGAAAGATTAGTCAGCGTCAAACGCCGTATTTCAATATCATCTTCAGGGGAGACAGCAATCTCGGTATGCGTTTCAATAGCATCATCGCGACGACGGTACTCAGCGCGCCCCTGCACAAAAATAGCCTCGTAGTGATCTGGCTTAGCTAATGTAGGTTGATACGCACTGGACCAATAACGCCTACTATCTGAATCACGTAAGTAAATAAATGTACCGCTACTGTCGCTGGTGGCATCTTCACGCCAGCGGGTGACGGAGATATCATGCCAGCGGCTATACCCTCCTCCCGCATTACTTGCCATTACATGATATCGCCCGTTAGATAACAAATGCACTTCTGGGATAGCCGTATTTGGGTTAGTAAACACGCGCATAATACTTGGCGTTTCTGATGCAGGTGGCTTTGCAGCGGCTGTCACTTCTGCCACGTGGGGGTGCAAGGTAGCACCGCGCTTAGGCACTCTTTCCTGTAGCAACAGCTCAGTTGCCTTAACTGAAGGGGATGACATAAAGCGCCTTTGCATAGGCTTGTTATGTATGACATGACCATAGGCTAACAAACTCATACCTTGATGATGCGCCATGAATGACCGTACCACCGCATGGGGTTTACCTCTGGGTAGGCGCGACGGTGTGTAATCAACTGCCTCAAAAAAACCATAATCACCAAGAAAGCCGGCACTAGCTAGTGCTTGTAAGTTACGACAAGCCTCTTCAGGCATCACCATCAGCGCCAGTGCACTTGCATAGGGTGCAATAACAAGGTCATCGCCCAGCCCACGTTTAAATCCTAACCCAGGTATGCCAAATGCACGGTATTGATAAATCTGGCTAGCATCTGTCGTGTTATATCCTGACTCTGAAATACCCCAAGGCACAGCACGTTGGCGACCATATTCAATTTGACGCAACACCACAGTTTTGCAGGTTTGCCCTAACAAGGTATTTTCGTAATCTTGCATCAGTAGCCTAGGCATCAGGTACTCAAACATAGATCCACTCCACGAAATAAGACTCAAATCACCGCCATGACTGGTGAGCAATCGCCCAAGTGAGAACCAGTGTTTTTGCGGCACTTTGCCTTCTGCAATGAGCAAAAAACTGGCCAACCTCGCTTCAGATGCAAGCAAATCATAACAAGATGGGTCGCGGCGACGCTCACCGACATCAAACCCAATACTTAGCAAATCTCGAGAAGTATCGTAAAGAAACTCAAAATCCATCACCGCCAGTTCACGGCAAGACGTCAATAGCGTATTGATCATGCTAATGCGCTCTAACGCCATCGAAGATACTGCAGAAAAAGCATCATCATTAGATAGCTGCATCAAGCTAGGAATGTTACTAAAATTTCCTTGTTTATAGGTCAACAATGCAATCTCTGTTCTCAACTCCTGACATTGCTGATGAAAAGATTCAGCCCAATAGTGACTGGACCCTCTAGGATTAATATCCGCTGGTAAGTAAGAGAGCAGTATGGCACTCATATCTGCCAAATCATTTACCAGCTTGCTCATTGAGTATAAATTGTGCGGTAAGCTTGCATCGATTAGCGCAGAATTTAAGGTGTCATCTATCAGCACAATTTGCTTTGCCATCAGCGATGATGGAGATACAAAGCTATGCTCAGTAAACACATGAAAAGTATCAAGTAAGCCCTGAAATACATTGTTTGATAATACTGGCTGGTATTTAAGATCCTCTAATCCAGCTTGTAGGGTAAGCAAACTGCCTGCTAAATTGCCGCTATCAACCGAAGAGACATATTGAGGATGCAGTGGCTGCAAGGTTTGTGTGTCATACCAATTGTAAAAGTGCCCACGATAGCGCTCCAGGCCTTGTAGCGTAGTCAGTGTTTGAGAGGTAAGTTGTAACAACGCTCCAGTAGTGATGTAGCCGAAATCATAGGCTGCCAGATTTGCCAGCAAGGACATACCTATATTGGTTGGCGAGGTGCGAGATGCAACTGCAGATAATGGATATTCCTGAAAGTTATCAGGCGGCAACCAATGATGCTCTGCACTAACAAACTGGGAGAAATATCGCCACGTACGGCGTGCTGATAGCCTAATAAATTTGCGCTGGGTTTTATTGAGGTGCTGCTCCTGATGCGCTAACGGCTTACTTATCCACCACCCTATCACCGGCGCTAGTAGCCACATCACAAGTAACGGTGAGTAGATCAATAACTCCGTTGTTTGATTACCATTCAATTTAATCAACAACATTAGAGCTAGCAATAGCGCCAAGGTAGGCGCAATCCACATTTCTACAAAAAAGTCTGATAGGGTATGCCGTGCATTTCTTTTGGCGTATGAACCCAGATGCCAAATCAACAGGCCTCGACGAGTAAATAGCATTCTCACCCCTGAGCGTAAAATCGCATCGAGACAAATCATTGCATCATAAGGTAGCAAAGCTAAAGTCAACATTGAAAGCAGCAGTGGCCTCACCGCAGACTTACCAGTTAATATCCAATGGGTCAGCCAATCTGTTGATTCAGGCTTACGCATAATTTCAATTAGCGTAGCCAATAAAGGTGGAATCAACACCAGACCGACTACTAACAGTGTCCACCCCGACGCCGGCCCCACGCCAGACAACCATCCAAACAATAGTAATGCCAATAATGATGGAGACACGAGGCTACGTCTCAAGTTATCGAAAATCTTCCACACCAGCAAAGCGGTGAGCTGATTATGGCAGCGTTTGGATTTAACAACATTCGCAGCTTTGGGTCCAGGTACACTAGGCAGTAACCAACCAGCTAATTGCCAGTCTCCACGTATCCAGCGATGACGGCGGCTAATGTCTATCACATAACTAGCCGGATGCTCCTCTATCAAGTCTATATCACTAACCAGCGCTGAACGTGCATATCCGCTTTCAAGCAAGTCGTGACTAAGAATAAGATTTTCTGGAAACCTGCCATCTACCGCTAAACGAAATGCATCTACATCGTAGATGCCTTTACCGATAAACGACCCCTCACCAAAAATATCCTGATAAACATCAGACACTTCACGTGTGTAAGGATCAACACTGGATTCACCTGCAAACAATTTAGTAAACCAAGATTGATCTGCACTCACTAAGCTTATAGAAGCACGTGGTTGCAATATGGCATACCCTTCAACGATGCGCCCTTTTTCGGCGTTATAGACTGGGCGGTTAAGCGGGTGTGCAATATTGCCAATCAGTTTCTTTGCTGTGTCACGGGGCAATTGCGTATCGGTGTCTAAGGTAATAACGTACTGGATAGATGCAAATATTGAGGTATCCCCTACAATATCTGAAAATGCACTTAGCGCACCGCCGCGCAACCTTGCATTCAACTCCTCAAGCTTACCGCGCTTGCGCTCATAGCCCATCCATACCTGCTCATGTGGGTTCCAAAGGCGTGGTCGATGAAACAGATAAAAGATACAAGGTCTATCATATTGATAAGTATCATTAAGCGCTTTAATCGCCTTAGTGACATGGCTTAGCAAGGGCGTATCAGAATTTAAGGTGCATTCAGCCGCGTCATAATAGTCTGTCAGTAATGCAAAAAACAAATTGGGATCACTATTGCCAAGATAGCGAATTTCTAATGCTTCAATCAGGCGATCAATCTCTTGTTGGCTACTTAGTTGCGTAGGCACAACCACCATGGTGCGGCTGGAGTCTGGTATACCAGATGAAAAATCTAACCTAGGTAAGGACCTTGGTGGCAAAAGATACGTAGCAGCCATGTTAACTAATGAAATAGCCAGTGCCGAGGTGCTAATCAACAGCGGCAATATAAGCAGCCAGTATCGCCAACCATCGATAGCCAACTCTGAAAAACTTGAAAGCACCATCCATGCAGGCAGCACGGTGAGTAAAATAATTGGTGTGAGATAAAGCGGCAAAGAAATATGACGACACACTCTTCTTACATACGTTTGCCATGAAACCTTTTTACCAACAATACGCTCTAGCTGATGCCGTCCATGTTCAATCAGGTAGTAGCCTACATGTGCAGTCCTCTCATCTGTGCCTACCACGTTTGCTGCATTTTGTGCCAAGGCGATTGCTTCACGAGCAACCGCTAGCTCACTGCAAGCACTATCTCGCGCCACCTCCTCTATCACATGCCGATAGCGATCTCGCGTAGCAAAGTCTTGCAAAGCATGCATCCCTGCTGGGTCGTCAGCAAGCGCATGTTCTACTGCACTCAAAGACTCCACATAGGTTCGCCAATCCATCGCGCCAATAAAACGCAAACTACCAATACTATTGGCGATGGATATCTGACTAGCTGCGGCGGTGCGTCCAGCCACCTCAGTAAGTTGGGTAGCTGTGACGCCTTGCTCCAACAACTTTTGCTCAACCCAAGTTTGAACAAGCACCATGGCAGCGCCATGCGCTTGAAGCCTAGTGTAAAACTCCTCTACAAAAGATGCGGTTAGCGGTACATCTGAGTTTGCAAATTCGGCAAGTAGCAAAATAAGCTTATTGGGTTCTTTTTCAACCGTTTCTAACATACGGTCAGCCCAAGTGATTGCGGTATCAAGCTCTTCGCGACGGCTCACGATACGCAATCCAATCCGTCGTAAGTTTTCCAGCAATGCCAGCTGCAGCATAATGGGGAACGCCCAAATCTCCCCCATTTTAAGTGACTCAACCGTTTGGTAAGCCTCAATAATATGGGTGACATTGTCGTTATCAATACGCCCATCCATATGAGAGATTAATGCCAACGCCAGATCATAGATACGTGGAAATCCAGCAGATGAGCCGTCCACTAAACGTGGTAATTGACGACTGTAGCCAAGCGGCAAATGCCGACGTGCCAAATCAATCTGTTGCTCAATCAGGTAAAAATTATCTAGAAGCCAAACCTCTGCTGATACAACACGCTGGCCAGGTATGGCTGCTGCTGTCACGATATCATATGCAGTTAGCAAAACCCGCTCATTATCAGCTAGCCTTGGCAGTAGCTTGTCTGGCCCGGGGTGAGCATCAATCTTATGCTGTCTCGCCATCATTACCGCATGATGCTTAAGCTGCTCAATACTAAACAACTCTGATCGCAATAGCTCTGTGTTTTTATCGTACTGCATGGTAATAGCGCTACGCACAGAAGTGATTAACTCTTTGATGACGATAATATTCCCCTAACCAAAAGGCTGACATTGGGTTTAGGATCGACCACGATTAAAAATCAGTGCTTTTTCTCATGATGTGGAGAAATGAGGTATATCAATGGCGACATCCAACTACCTACCACCATAATTGAGGCTAAGTTAAAAGTATGTGCAGTAGCGTACTTAATTAAATATCGGCATTGCAAAAAAATGACAACTAATCACTATCACAAGCTGTGACCGTCAATAGCTTGGAGTCAAGAGATGCAAATCACATTGCATCATTAAAACCATCATCACGATAAGCTACGTATCGATTTTTCCCTATCCCATTGACGTGTTTTTGCAGCTGCAATAAATGCCTCTGTTTTTACTGCCTCTACTACACCTGCATCATTTCCAATATTAGATATTTTCAACAACACATCCCCACCCTTATCCGCAGCAATTGCTTTCAAATGGCCGAAAGCATCGCGAATAAAGTCGATTGCAGCCGCTTCAGAAGATAATTTTTTTGCACCCTCACTCGAAAGAATAACGGCAACTGCGTCAAATATTACCGACGGTGTACCGGCCAGTTGCCCATCTACTTTAAGCATTGAGCCATCGCTTAGTTTGGCGTCACCGATCTTAGGTGCGATTAATTTCACACCAGCGCCGGCCTCAATCACAGCCTTTTTAAAGCTGTTGATAACGGCGGCGTCTGACCCGTCTGCAATTAAAATCCCGATTGAACGACCTGCAAGCGTATTTTTCATCTTACCAATGACCTGCAGCGCTGGTGATGGCGGCATTTCCCGCAGGACCGTGGTGGTTTCAGGCGCAGCAGGCAGACCATTAATACCTAAACCTTTTACTACCCGACTTGCAAGGTCTTGTGAAATATGTCGCATATGACCAACCATGGCTTCTCTAATATGCAAATGCTCCACTTTAGATAATTCGAACACTAATGCTGAGGCGATATGTGCCTGCTCATAACTGGTTTGGCTAACAAAGAATTGTCGTGCCTGGCTGTAATGGTCTGCGAAACTCTCGGCCCTGATGCGGCCTTTAACGCCAGTCTCGTTGACGGCAGCGCTACGAAATCCCTGGGGTGTCTCACGTGGGGAAGCTTCTGATAAGGAGTTAGGCTCATAAGAAACTCTGCCAGCAGGCTGCTCCATCTGCATATGTCCATCGCGCTGATGATTTGCAAATGGACATTTAGGCGCGTTAATTGGGATCTGATGAAAATTAGGTGAGCCTAATCGTGAAAGCTGTGTATCCAGGTAAGAAAACAAGCGCCCTTGTAGTAATGGGTCGTTGGAGAAATCGATACCGGGCACTACGTGAGATGGGCAAAAAGCCACCTGTTCGGTTTCTGCAAAGAAATTATTCGGCCAACGGTTTAGCACCATACGACCAATCACTTGCAATGGAACTAGCTCTTCCGGGATCAGCTTGGTTGCATCAAGGTGATCGAATGGAAATTGATCAGCCTCTTCTGCTGTAAAGAGCTGAACCGCTAAATCCCATTCTGGAAAATTACCAGCCTCAATTGCCTCAAACATATCACGGCGCATAAAATCTTGGTCAGCACCCGCAGCTTTCACCGCTTCATCCCATATCATGGATTGCAGTCCAAGTTTAGGGCGCCAATGGAATTTCACAAAAGTTGAATCGCCGCTTTCATTAATCAGCCGAAAGCTATGCACGCCAAAGCCTTCGATCATGCGCAGCGAACGTGGAATCGTGCGATCCGACATGATCCACATCACCATATGCATAGACTCTGGTGTGAGTGAAATGAAATCCCAAAACGTATCATGGGCGGTAGCCGATTGCGGAAAACCACGATCAGGCTCCATTTTGACGGCGTGCACCAGATCGGGAAACTTGATGGCATCTTGTATAAAGAACACTGGAATGTTGTTACCAACCAAATCCCAATTGCCTTCCTTGGTGTAAAACTTAGTGGCAAAGCCGCGTACGTCACGTGGTGTATCCACAGAACCTGAGCCACCGGCAACCGTTGAGATGCGGGTAAATAGCGGTGTACTCTCGCCTACTTCGGTGAGGATTTTGGCAGTGGTGTATTGCTGCAAGGAATGCGTCAACTCAAAATAACCATGCACACCTGTACCGCGTGCGTGCACTATGCGCTCTGGAATACGCTCATGGTCAAAATGCGTGATTTTTTCGCGGAGGATAAAATCCTCCAGTAATACTGGGCCGAGCGGATTCGCTTTTAGCGAGTTCTGGTTATCGGAGATTGGCAGGCCCTGATTCGTCGTAATTGATGCATGCTCACCATCGGCAAGCTGATGTAACTCACCACCTTGTCCTATCTCGGTATTATCATCCAATGAAGCACCATCTTTGCTATTGATTAACCGGTCATTGCTCATATAGTGCTTCCTAAAAAATTATCAAATAAGGTAATTGCCAGCGAGTAGAGATTAAGCTCGCTCAGCCATCAACACGTGTTTGCGAGCAGCCATCTTGTCACCTAACTCCATCAAATTGAGTTTGCTAGCTTTGGCCTTGGTAAACATTTCCTCTTGCTCTTCTTTAACGTGATGTTTCACATACTCGGCGAGTACTTTTATTTTTGCATCGAACATTTCACCATCTGGCTCTACGCCTTCTACTTGCGCCATCAGTGATTTCAAAGTTTCATGTTCCACGGTAGCCTCTGGAATCATTTCATGATCTTTCAATGCCTGTTTAACCGCTGGGTAAAATATCTCTTCTTCCACCTGCGAATGTACACTAAGCTCCATGCAGATCTGGCTCACGAGTTTTTTCTTCATGGCCTTTGTTGAAGCCTGCTCATAATCGTAAAACAGTCCATCCACCAATTTATGGTCAGCTCGCAGCAATGCTGTGGCATCCTGCGCTTTTGGCGGTGTGGCAGACTGGGGCGTTTTAGTTGCTGTAGTAGTCATGTGGTATTTCCTTTTTGTGAGTGCTTAATATGGAATAACAGGCGGCATGCAAAGCGTCTAATGTACGAACAAAGCTATCAGGATAATGATTGGAATAGGAATGCCGAGAAAGAACAGTAGTAATGAACGCATGATGATCTCCAGAATGAATGAACTGAATAAAAGTGTGTAGCGTTTAAGCTAGGCACAACCGTCGCGACAACGGCCGCCACAAGTAGCAGATAAACTCGCAGAAAACGCCCCCATAAGCAGTGAAACAAATAACCATAATGTGGTGTAAATAGAAGCTTTACGTGCTTTTTCGGCGGCTTGTTTGGCTGCTATTTCTGCATTGCGCACCTTGGCCTGCATGCTGGCATAAATATCAGTCACGCGTTTTTCTGCTTCCTGCTCAGTCAAACCAGTACGGCTTGATACCAATTGGCTTATATACGCCAGATCACTTGCTGGTAATGATGGCATATCAAATGAGTTCACAAAGATGCGCGCCACTTCAGATGTAGCGGCTAAAGTGTCATCGCTTGCTACGACGTTGCCACCTGTAGAGCCTGCATCAGCCATATCTACATTTTTTCTAAACAGTGCATCAGCAAAATATCCCATGACACCAGTCGCAGAACCGTTGGGATTGTCAGTCTTAACCACCTCACTACCAGCGGCTACAGCTGCAGTTGCAGCGCTGCCAGTTACTGTAGCTGCGGCCTGAACTCCGCCACGCACAATAGAGCTTACAACTGACGCCAGCATCACTGCGGTTACTAAGGTAGCAACTGCCCAAGATAGAAATCCGTGTGCAGTATCGCGGAAATAAACTTCATCCGTATCCACCCCTGCCCACCTGATGCGTAGCCTGCCAGCCAGATACCCACCCATGCCTGATGCGATAATTTGGGTAACTGTTATCCAAACAATGGTAGATACTCCAAATGTGGATGCACTAACCCCTTTGTTAGCCCAGGGTGAAACGGATGACAAGCCTAAGCCAGTGCCTAGTAGCAAAAGTATTAAGGATAAAGTAGCGGCTGCAACAGCACCTGCCAATATCGCAGCCCACGATATTGCACTGGTATTTTTGTGTATAGAGTTAAAGCCAGCTTCGGGCAAAACATGCGTACGAGTTAATTCTTCTGTATTGGATAAGTTAGCGGTACTGGATACATTAGAAAGCGCCATGATAAAGCTCCACAGTTTTATGAGTGGTGAGTATTGCACTCATGCATATGAGGTTCTGTTTGATGGCGTACATTAAGTTAAATTAATCTACGTTTTTTACATCTGGCTTATAAAGTAATTTAAATAATGATGAGACAACCTTAGCCTGATACTTATGTTCAGTTAGTGTGGTAACGCACCGACTCTGTGTTAATAAAAAACTTATTGTTTGGCCTACAAATTTAAGAGCGAATTAAATAGTTAGTTTTATATGATTCCTCATTTGTAATTAATAAATTATGTTTACAAAGGAAATAACATGAGCTTAGTCACGGGGTTGTTTAAAGATCGAAACAGTGCAGAAAATGCATATAAATCACTATCTGCATCTGGTTACAATGCCAATGAAATTGATGTAGTAATGTCTGATGAAACACGCGAAAAATATTATGGGAAATATGCAACATTAGAGACTGAAGTGGGTAATAAAGCTGCGGAAGGAGCAGCAATTGGTGGTGCGGTTGGCAGTACAGCGGGTGCGATAGCCGCAGCAATCGCGGCTGTAGGTACGTCATTGGTGTTACCTGGTTTAGGGTTAGTCATTGCCGGTCCACTCGCAGCTGCTGTTGCAGGCGCTGGTGCTGGCGGTGTAACTGCAGGTATCGTAGGCGCACTTATTGGCTGGGGCATCCCTGAAGATAGGTTGAAAGAATATGAGCAAGGGATTAATCAAGGCGGCATTCTCATCGGTGTTAAATCTAAGTCAGATGAGGACACGTATCGCCTTGAGAATGACTGGAAAAATCAGGATGGAAACCAAATCAAGTCATAACGCATTTGGTACATCTTATTAAAAAAAGCCCGCTTTAACTCAGTGGGCTTTTTTTCGTTGTGGCTTCTGATTAACGTAGCTTGAGTTGCAAATAATCTTAGTGGCAGACACCAATACCTTCGCTGCTACCTACAACACTTTATCAACATTATGTTAGTTAACGAACCGATAGAAGCCATCATGATGAATATCATGTTCATATTAAGAATAGCTAACAGATTTGGAACGTGACTTTATGCCATTAACCATACTCACGTTGAACGCTGTCAATCTATTAGCTTAAATCAAGGAAAATCAACATGAAACGTCATTATGTGTCTGGATTTTTTGCCTCTAAAGAAGATGCTGAAAGCACCCTTTTAGTGTTACTTGCTGATAAGTTCCCCCCAGATAGATTAAAGATTTTCAAAAGTCATGTAGATGCATCTACCTCAAAAATGGAGGCAGAAAGTAATGAAGTACTTAAAGACATTTTGGTGGATGGTGCAATAGGCGCTGGTGTCGGTACAGGGATTGGCGTGCTAGTTGAAGTAGCATTGGTTGCCGCAAATGTAACCTTGTTTGTTGCTAGCCCATTAATAGCGCCACTGGCATTACTCGGCTGGGGCGCTAGTTTAGGTGCATTGGCTGGAACGACCATAGGCTTTAAAGTTCCTGCCGATGATAAAGGCGGTAAGTTCTCTGACATGATTAGAGATGCGATCGCCAATGACCAAGTTGTCTTGGTTGCAGAAACTACTACGCAAGCTGAAACTAAATTGGCGCATCAAGTCATACAAGATGCAGTAGGCAGCTACAAAGACACCAGCAGCGCAACAAAAGCGCTTGAACACTCAGGCCTGCACCATCATTGATAAACGCAGTTACATGAACCAGGCTTTTATAGTGCAAGTGCTGAATATTCAGCGCATTGATATCGCCAACTTAAATATGATTTTTTAACTACTTGCGTGTGAATAAAAGCGCTGCGCCGGCCACTATTGATATCACCCCTAGCCAAACTGGGATGTTTACAGTTTCCTTATCTTTGATAGAAAGCTCAATCGGCCCTATCTTAGCCTCATGAGTTTCCTTGGTGTAGGTAAAACTCCCGTACGCCAAACCAAGGGCACCAGTAACAATTAATACAATTGCTAATACTTTGATTGCGTTCACTCGACACTCTCCTTTAAGGATCACTTGCTTAGCTTAAGGCAACGTTAAATAAAGCAGCGTATAAATATTGAAACTGCTTTACTAAACGTCTTAGCTACATATTACCTGACTTATTAGAGACCGCGACCTTGAATTACACGTATTAATATCACAACAATGGCAACTATTAACAGAATGTGAATGAGGCCGCCCATGGTGTACGATGAAACTAGGCCAAGCACCCAAAGAATGAGCAATATTATTGCAATGGTTTCAAGCACTTAAGTTCTCCTTATCAAACTACCAATTGACTATTTAGCTTTAAGTCGCATATCGTTTTTAACAGATGCAACACCTTTAACGCCACGTGCCACTTCTATTGCTTTATCAATATCTTCGGCCGAATTAACAAATCCACTTAACTGCACCACACCCTTGTAGGTTTCGACGTTTATTTCGGCAGATTTCAAGGAAGGTTCATTCAAAACTGCTGCTTTTACCTTAGTGGTAATAACAGTGTCATCTAGGTACTCACCGGTGCTCTCATGCTTAGGGGTTGATGTATCTTTATTGTGGCTTGTTGAGGCACATCCAGATGCTGCGGCTAGTAGCCCAACCATAACAATGGTGGAAATTTTTGTAAGTACTTTCATAGGTTTTCTCCTTATTAATTTAACAATTTCAGTGACAGGTAGCTTTAAGCTATAACACTTAATGTTCTTCCACTTCTAAGCTCATCATATCTGCCATTGGAGAAAGACTATGTGCGGTGTCGAACACATCGCCGATATTTTTTTAAAACATATCCCGTAAATAGGGCTTACTTAGCTAGATTAATAAATAGCATGGTAGTTAATGCACACAGATTGACTTGTCACCTACATAGCTATACAAAACTAACCAGCAGCACTCACAAATCACAGTAGGATAGAGTCACTCGTTGCGATAACCACCAGACGGCCCTTTTCTATGCTCCTGGCCCCGTGGCTCAGCTTCATTTGCACTGTTGCCATACCGTCGTTGCTCATTAGGCTGCGGCCTTGTCCTACCCTGCTCTCTTTGATCTATCCATTGCTCTGACTGCTGCCTACGATGATTAGTCTCTATGCGTTCCTCAGGTGCAGGCGGCATGGTTGACCTATCAACATTCATCTCTTCATTTCGTGGGCGCTGTGAACGTGTATTAGCAGGCACATCCTGTGGAGGAGGATACATCTGTAATTGCCGAGTACGTTCGTCCGAGCTAGGTTGTTGTTGGTTCTGATGTCGTTGGATTTGCTGATGCTGTTTTCGCCTTTGCTCCTGACTTTCCGGCCGCCCTTGTTGCTGGCTTGCTGGAGGTGGCATTAATATATCTTCGTCTCGTCTTTGTGGTGATTCATAACGCTGATTGTCCTGCCGCCTGAAACCTCTATCTTCAGGTGCGCCCTGCCCCGGTTGCTGATTTGGCGCTCTCGGTAACAGTTGTTTCTGATAGCGTTGCTTAACTATTGGGTCTTGCGGGTGGTAACGGTAATATTTCTGATGTAGCTCATACTGTTGCTCCACTTGTTTTGGATAGCGATCACCAGAGTATTGGCGCTGATAGACCGGCGGTGGCGCAGCTGGTGGAACAAAACGCCGATCCCATCTATCCCAACCTCTTCTATGCTGATCCCAATCATGTCCCCAGTGATCCCCCCAACGTGGCGGTGCATCGCGTCGCCATCCGTAAAAATACATTGGTGGCTGGCGATAATAGCGTACAGGGATTCGCAAAATAAATACCGGTACGTCTTCAGGGTAAACCAGCCACCAAGGGCCGTTGTACCAAGAGCTGGTGTACCAGTCATCATCTTGGTAAATCCAATACAAACCGTCATAAAAAAAGTAATTGGCATCGAGTCGAGGTGCGTAATAAACCGGGTAACCGGCTACCACAACAAGCTCAGGGAACACCGATAGATTAACCCTGACGCTAACTTGCGCAGAAACAAGAGTCACAGGACACAGCAACATAGCTACAACAAGCAGTACATAGCGAATTTTATACATCTTGTACCTCCCGGTTTATAAAACTTAGACACACAATTTATGGTCATAGCATAGAGTGTGATACTGGCTCTTATTTAGAGTATGACATTACGCTAAATGTTCTTATCTGAGCAGCATACATAAAAATAAAATACCGCTGCATCAGCACTTAAATGACAGATTAATCCAATATCAATATTAAGTTACAGTTTGAATACCAACGTGCATATAAGTTAGCTAGCGCACAGATAATCACTAGCCAATATGTTACTTTTACTCGACTAATAGAGTAATTGCTCTTTACAACTGACATCGTCTAAATCCACCCTATAAATTGGGCGTCCTTCCAACTTTCGTATTTCTTTCAAGTGACTGAGAAATGGCTATCGACAAGAGATACTTATGGACACAAAAAAAATCATTCTCCAACGCGTTGCGCAAGTTGCGGTTGCACTTTTACTCACATTAGTTGTTGGCTGTAGTTCAATACCTACCATGGTGCCGGACATGTCTTTACGGACATCACGGGCAGTACAGTTTGAAGGTGCCCATGGCGCCTTATCTCCCAAGCAGAGTAAAGCGATTCTCACTAAGCTCAAAAAAGATGGTGACGATACCAATATCTTCGATAAACATCTGGCACTGGAAGCTGAGATTGTTGGCAGCCCTTTAGTTGTTGGCAACAAGGTAGAGCTACTGATTGATGGGCCAACCACTTATAACGCCATGTTCGCGGCAATAGAAGCTGCAAAAGATCATATCAATATGGAGACATTCATTATTGAAAATGATGAAGTAGGACAGCGTTTTATAGAGTTGTTAGTCAAAAAGCAGCGCAGTGGCGTACAGGTCAACCTTATTTACGATAGTGTAGGCTCATTAAATACGCCAGCATCATTCTTTACGCCTTTAATAGAAAGTGGCGGCAAGGTGTTGGAATTTAACCCGGTGAACCCGCTTAATACACGCAAAACATGGCAAGTCACCCAGCGTGATCATCGCAAGCTTTTAATTGTAGATGGCCAGACTGCATTTGTAGGCGGCATCAATATCAGTAGTGTGTATTCCAGAGGCTCTCATGGTAGTGGCTCATTCGGCAAATCAAAACCTGATAAAGACAAACAACCATGGCGCGATACTCATTTACGGATTGCAGGGCCGATTGCGGATGAGTTTCAGAAATTATTTTTAGCTACCTGGTATCTACAACAAGGTTCTCCATTAGAGATTAAGCACTATTTTCCAGAGCTTAGCCCGCAAGGCAATGATGTCGTGCGAGCCATCGGCAGCTCACCAGAGGAGTCATATAGCTTAATATTCTCCACCCTGCTCTCAGCAATCAATAGCGCAGAAACTAATATTTTTCTGACGAATGCTTATTTTGTCCCAGATCCGCAAATGCTAGACGCATTGAAAAACGCAGTAAAACGCGGGGTTGATGTGAAACTATTATTACCAGAAAAGACCGACTCTTTCTTAGTACTCAATGCATCGCGCTCTTATTACGATGAATTATTAAGTGCCGACATTAAGATTTTTGAAAGGCAGGATGCACTACTGCATGCAAAAACCGCAGTCATAGATGGTGTATGGTCAACCATAGGTTCAACCAATCTAGACTGGCGTAGCTTCGTCAATAATCAAGAAATCAATGCCGTTATATTGGGTCAGGATTTTGGTACACAGATGCAGGTGTTGTTTGACAAAGATTTGGAGTCATCCAAACAAATTACACTTGAAGCATGGAGAAAACGCACACTCAGCGCCCGCATCAAAGAAAGAGCTGCTCGACTATGGGCTCGCTGGCTGTAATCACTTTAATTAGATGATAATTTTAAATCATACTTTGAATGGTAAAAATACACGTTGTATATCTGTTTTAGTGATTTTTTGCCTATGTTTTGCGACTGAAAATGCTTACGCTGCCCAATCAGACACCTCCAACCTTGAATTAGTGGCAAAGTATAATGAGCTAAGCAAACAGCTTAATAACAACCAGTTTAAACGCCCTCTCTATATGAGTTCTATGGAGTCATCGGATAATCTAAAAGGTGAAATATTTGCCGTGGTCAATTATCCTTTTGCTACTGTGAGCCAGGCACTAAACAACCCTGCACATTGGTGTGATGTACTGATACTGCACATTAATATCAAATACTGCCATGCTGAGATTAATCAAGACAGCACAATACTGAGTGTCAATATCGGTAAAAAGGATGATCAGTTATTAGCTGATGCTTATCGAGTGTCGTTCAACTATCAGGAAGTCACTACAACACCCAATCACTTTGCTATTGAGCTCAATGCTGAGCATGGACCATTTAGCACGCGTGATTATCAAATCTTGCTGGAAGCCATACCAGTCAAAGGTGGGCGTACTTTCTTGCATTTTAATTATGCTTATGGCTTTGGTTTAAGTGGCAATCTAGCGATGCAAGGTTATTTAGCAACAGCAGGCAGAAATAAAGTGGGATTCACTATTACAGGAAAAACCGCGGATGGAAAGCCTAAGTTTATTCAGGGGATACGTGGCATTGTGGAACGGAATACTATGCGCTACTACTTAGCAATTGATGCTTACCTTGCTGAGTTAAATACGCCGCATCAGGACGTATTGGAGCAGCGTTTACAGCACTGGTATAGCTCTACTGACCAATATGCCATTCAGCTACAAGAGGTTGCAAGAGATGACTACCTGACAATGAAACGTAGGGAGTACCGACGTCAGCAGGTAATTCAATGAGAACAATTACTTATTAGGCTGAGCTATCGGGAATGATGGTCGGTATAGTATTTATGCTGTTACTTAAGGTAACAATGCTTAGCTAACCACTATAAGTAGCTAGCATTATTGCTTTAAAGCCTTACCTCTTAATATTTGCCATCATGCTTTCCGTCACCCCTACCATCCCTTCGATCATCATCTCTGTCATGATCGTGACCGTGGTTTTTATCGTGATGCTGACCGCGGTGATAACCTTCATCATGTTGAGCCCTGACAAAGCATCCGCTCAAGATAATCGAAACTATACTTAAAACTAACAATAATTTTTTCATCTTAACTCCTTCTAGAAAACTATTAACACATTGCAAGCCTGACAACACCTACGCCAGCTGCGCTATTGAAATGAGAAATAATAGAAGCCATGCCTAGTAAGGTTGACAGCTAGCACAGCACATCAACAAGACGGAAGAGGATTTAGAATCTGCACTGATAGCAATTGATAACGTGAGCTTGAGAGTTAAACAGGCGTAGCTTGTTCAGTGCCAGCGAGATATTAGTTATGTTCGCTTGCTTCGTCTTTAATTGCTTTACCGCCCTTTTCGATATCCTTGCCGGCACCTTCAACTGTGTTGCAAGCAGTTAGTGCAGAAGCAATCGCTGTGAAAAACAGTGTGGTGAGCACTAGTACGAATAGTCTTTTAATCATGATGAGTCTCCTATCATTTAAGAAGCGTGCCCAATGAACAGACACCAACGTGTTATCTTGTTCAATGATGCACTCACCACCTTAGTTAATCTGTGCGCCAGCACACAATTAGCTGTGTAGTGGCATATAGATCAAACTGATTAATTTTGAAGCTTAGAAACTCTCCATACCGTGTTACCAACATCGTCTGCAACTAATAGCGCGCCATTTTTATCCAAGGCCACGCCAACTGGCCGACCATAAGCTTGGCCGCTCTTGCTTAAGAAGCCTGTCAATATATCTACTGGCAACCCTGCTGGTTTACCGTTGTCCATTGCAACAAATATCACCTTGTAACCACTATGGGGTTTTCTATTCCATGACCCATGCTGGCCAATAAACATACCATGTGAAAACTGAGTTGGCAGGGATGTGCCGTCCGATGACACTAAACCCAAAGAACCTGTGTGTGAACCCAGTGCATAATCAGGAGCAATCGACTTAGCTACTAATTCAGGTGCTTGCGGCTGTACGCGCTGATCAACATGTTGACCATAATAACTATAGGGCCAACCATAAAATCCGCCATATTGAACTGATGTTAGGTAGTCTGGCACAAGATCACTGCCGATTGCATCACGCTCATTGACCACGGTAAACAACTTGCCTGATGGCTTATCCCAAGCTAAACCATTAGGGTTACGTAAGCCAGAGGCATAAATGCGATGACTTCCCGATTTTAGATCCAGCTCCCAAATGGCTGCACGCTCAAATTCTGCTGCCATGCCAACTTCTGCCACGTTACTGTTAGAGCCTACTGTTATATATAGCTTTGTAGCATCTGTACTTGCGATTAAATTCTTAGTCCAGTGATAATTAATAGCCCCTGCTGGTAAATCAAGTACTTTAACGCCAGGCAAGGTAATCGATTTATCACCACTTTTATATGAAAACCGCATCACTGAGTCGGTATTAGCGATGTACAAATGACTACCAACCAGAGCCATGCCAAACGGTGAATTTAG
This sequence comes from Methylotenera sp., assembly GCF_036401095.1. Lineage (GTDB taxonomy): Bacteria > Pseudomonadota > Gammaproteobacteria > Burkholderiales > Methylophilaceae > Methylotenera. The sequence goes on along the minus strand of NZ_DASWWA010000003.1, from coordinate 375,543 downwards.
CCCCTCGATAAATGGCAACCTCATATCTGCTATACCGTCGTGATTGAGATCACGCAGCAATGTGATGCGGTTAGCACTAGCTACGCCAGCCCCTGCGCGACTCATAACCAAGCCGGTTATCCAGCCTTTGATACTAAACTCACTATCTGACTTTTTGGGGCCATTCGTTTCTGCAACCAGCACATCACCATTGGGTAATACATATAACCATCGTGGATGATCTAACCCAGTAGCAAATGCATTGACCTTTGTGCCGTTGGTAGCTACTGGCGTAGCACCACTAGGCCACCCTATTGCTGGCGCAATATTAACCGTAGGAAAGATGGTTTGATTAGGTGCAGGTAACGAGGGGTTGGGGCCCATGCCGGCAGAAATAGGCAAACGAGCAACCTCACCACACGCCGTCACCGTTAAAAATGCAGCAATAATGAAGAGATTGCTACTTACGCTTTTTACTTTTTTATTATTCAAAATTATATTTTCCCCATAAGCACCAATATGATAAGCACTAACACAATCAGCCCCAGACCACCGCTTGGCCCATACCCCCAATTTCTACTGTGACCCCAGTTTGGCAGTGCGCCTACCAACATTAAAACTAAAACAATCAACAATATTGTTCCTATGCTCATGACAATCTCCTTAAGTAGTTTAAACGGATACTGGATGACGCCGTTTTACTCAGAAAACTCTAAGCCTATTAAAAATATAGTTCAGTATGCCAACGCACAGACGTTTAGCAAACAACTAAATAAAATAATCAATCATGACAATAAGTTAAAACAACTTATATTGATAATTAGGAGAAGTTATATGAATAAATTTATCGTAAGTACATTAGCAACAGTAATGTGTGTAAGCGCATTTTCTGTTATTGCTGCAACCACAGTTGAAAACACGGATGATGGCAGCGCAATAGGATCATCTGAATCGCCACAAATTAAAGAACAAGATAAAAGAATTGATAAAAAAGCAACGAATAAGAGCCTAAAAAGAAACGGCACTATGAGCCACAGCGACAAAGAAATGAAAGCAATGGATACCGATAGCAATGGCCTTGTGTCCAAAGATGAATATATTTTATACCATGAAAAAATGTACGACAAAATGAAGCAGAAAAATGGTGGTATAAGTTATAAAAACTCAATGAACAACAAACCTATTGGCACGACTAGCGGTGAAAGTCAAAACGGCAGTGTAGACATTACTAAACAAGATGCACCAATTAACGGCACTTCAACTGGCACCAATCAATAGCTAAATAGCAGTTTGACTTACCATTTACCGCTATTTTGTATCGTTATGTTGATGGTTAATCCGCGTTTATCAATTTAATGCTAACTCCATAACAAAAACCAGCCATCGATTGATGGCTGGTTTTTTAATGCGAACTAACTATAAACCAAATTTAATTTTAGCTGTATCTATACATTTGTCTTTTGCCGAACCTGCAAGTACGTCACACTTTTCTTTAGCTACAGCATAATCAGCATCACGCTTTTGCATAGCGGCGTCTTTACGAGCATCTGACTTTGTTTCCATTGCGTCTGCATTAGCATCATTAGTGATAAGAATTGCCTCATCTTTAGCATCCATTGATTTCTCATTGGCCTCAGCATTTGCTTTTCTGCTCTGTTTTTCTAGTTTAGCGTCTGATATTAAGCGCGTATTAACTGCCTTGGCCTCTTTTAAGCAAACATCCTTATTATTACCAGCTTTGTCATCACACTTTTGTTCAGCTAGGGCATAGTCTGCATCGGCTTTAGCAACATGTGCTTTATATCTATTATCAGCAGAAGGTTGATAAGTTGCCTCAAGATTGGCTTCAGCTACATTACTTTTACCCTTAGCTTCGGCCATACATATATCGTTTGCATTACCGGAGAAAGCATCACAAGATAATTTTGCTGCTTTATGCTCAGCATTAATTTTTTTTACTGTTGCTTCATATTGATTTTTTGACATTGATTCTGCACTTGCATTCATATTGAATGCGAGCGTGATAGTGATTGCTAATATACTTAATTTAAATTTTTTCACGTTGATTTCCTGTTGTTAACATCATGTTTAATTCATTATTTCTATGTTCAAGCTAGAGCCAGTGATGCACCTATCATTAGACGCATTTTTATGCTCATTGCTTTGCTTTAGGCTTATTGCGTGGGCTAAAGCGCTGATCAGAATCAGTCTCTTGGTTTAATCCTTCAGGGCTTGCAATACTGATCTTATGCGGCTTCAAATCACTTTTATGCGTATTAACGTTGTAATCTTTACCTGACTCAGGCTGTCTTTTGGCTTTGCGTTTAAGCTCACTCCAATTAGTGTCATTGCGGTTCCAGTTCATGTTGACTCCTAATGTCATATATTCCGTTGTAACGGTTAATATCCATTTAGATTAATTCGTATTAATGGATAGCGTTTTAATGGAGGCGATGTAACTATTCTTGTATTGAGTTATAGCCTTGCGTCAACTAATGGCCGTGAGTGTTTTTATCAGACCAACTAGATTCATTTTGCTTTGATTGCCAATCATCTATTTCTTTTTCAACGTCATCTTTTGTCTGGCCATAAGCTTCTTGTATTTTTCCAGCCAACTGGTCACGCTTACCAGCAATGACATCCAATTGATCATCAGTTAATTTGCCCCATTGCTGTTTCACGTTACCTTTTAATTGCTTCCAATTACCTTCGATTTGGTCCCAGTTCATTTTGTATCCTTTATGAAATTAATTGAACGATGTAACTGATTAACTTGTAGTTTTCATCGCAAGTTAAAGACTACAGCGCAGTTAAGTTTGCTTCTGTTTGCTACCCCACATACATGTGGCTTGATTTAGATAAATTTGAATACGCTATAAGCTGATGGGAGTAACTGATGAGCTAATTAATATCAACAATGTGGAGTGCGGCCTTATTACATGCCAAAAAGAAAAAATAAAAAAATTACTACTTAATTATCAATAATTTACTATTTAAAATTAAAGTAAAAAGTATGAAAATTATCTCTATAAAGTTTAGACTATCAAACCTTCATGCCTTCTAAAAGTGACGCCATATCATCCGCATGCTCTTCTTCCATTGCCAATATTTCTTTAATCATGCGCTGAGTGGTCGGGTCGTTATTACCCAAAAAAGCAACTATTTCACGATAGCTTTCAATAGCAATACGCTCTGCTATTAAATCTTCTTTAATCATGCTCACTAATGAGTCACCTGGCACATACTCGGCGTGGCTGCGGCTACTTAATCCATCTGGTGAGAAATCCGGCTCACCTCCAAGCTCAGTGATACGTTTGGCAATACGGTCAGCATGGGCCATTTCCTCCTTAGCATGTTGCAAGAACTCGACTTTAACCGATTCTGAACTAATGCCTTTTGCCATGAAGTAATGCCGTTTATAGCGTAGAACACACACTAACTCTGTAGCCAATGCCTCGTTAAGAAGCTTGATGATAGTTTCACGATGAGCACCATACCCAATGGTGACTGCACCCTCCTCTACGTTTTGTCGCGCACGCGCACGCAAGGTTGCAATATCGGTTAAAACTGAGGGTCCACTATTTTCTGTGCCATTGATATGCATTTTGTTTTCCCCTAAGGCTTATTTTTATAATTTTTAGATTTACCAAGATGAACCTTGTCTTTTTTTATGGTTTTTCTGTCGAACAGTTCACCTTCAGCATCATCTCCATTCATACCATACATTTCTTGTTTCTTTGCTGCTAAGTGATTTCGTGCGTCTGCTAAATAGTCAGTCTGATTATCTGTTTTATTTCTATGCTCTTTAGCATTACCTTTGAAGTGTTTTGAGTCTCCATCTATCCTGTTCCAGTTCATTTTAGTTCCTTAGTCAATGTTGAAATTTTGATAAGCCATTACTAGAGTTCAGCTCAATTTATTGACTAGGCTAAATTAACCTACATTGGAAATCAGTGCGATAACGCACATAAAAAGCTTCGAATAAACGCAACATTTACATACTGTTAATTGCTATAAGTTAAATATTTACTTACATTGATTTAAGTGATTTATAAATATTTTTATAAGAGCGAAAGCGCACATACGCCACATGTTCCTCCTGCTATAAATTAACAGCCGTCAAAATATATTAATTTAATTGTAAGGAGAGTTATGATGAGTAATCTAGTACGTAATATGATTGGATCTGCCGCATTACTAGCTAGTATTTCAGCACACGCAACTGTAGACACTTACGGCGATTTGTTGGCTGGCAGTTATCAACCAAGTGAACCATTCGCCACTATGTCTTATACCAACATTGGCAACGTTTACAGTTTCACCCTCAGCGCATTAGATCTTGATGCTATTTTTACTGATGGAAGTTTCATCGGAGCAATTGCGGTAGATGCTGCCAGTCAGCCTATCATTTCAAATGTAGTCGGTGATACTGTCGTCTCAGTTGCTAACGGTGGCGGTCCAACTGGTATATTCGACTTTAGGTTTGACCTCACAGGCCCACAGCAAAATAGATTAACGGCTAACGAAACTGTAAGTTGGGATGCTACTTTCTCGCAAGCCACTACATTAACTGCAGACTCATTTGCACTACATGTTCAGGGCTTAACTAGAGAGCAAGGTGGCAGTGCCTGGTACACAGCAACGCCTGTGCCAGAACCAGAAACCTACGCCATGATGCTAGTGGGGCTAGGTATGCTTGGTTTTACAGCTAAACGTAAAAATAACAGTTAGTACTTTGCTCAATCAGCGCCTCAAAATGCGCTGATTGAGCAACTTTTCTAGCAATTGAACCCTGTAAACAGTGAGATTAGTAAAATCTAATTGATATAAAAAGCCATATAGGCTTCAATCAAACATTGTTGCCACACGCTGTAAACAATCATCGCATAATGACTGCGCATACTCCGATGTATCAGCTTCAGCATAACAACGTAACTCAGGCGCATTGCCAGATGGCCTTAAATGGACGATATCACCCGAACTAAATCGCACGCGCAACCCGTCAGTGGTATCAATAGTAACAATACCGCCGGCATCTGGTGCCATCATCAGCCGCGCACGTGGCGCATCGTGTTGCAGTAATGTCAGCAAGCTCGCGCTTTGCTCTTGTGGGAAGTTTTGCAAACGATCACTAAAAGTGTATCGGCTAGGCAAACTTGCGACTAACTCTGATACCTTACAACCTTGCACTCGCGCCATGGCAAGCACTGCTAACATAGGCAGCACAGCATCACGCGTGGCAAGCGCGCTCAACTTCTTATCACCCCGTACCACATCGCTACCTAGCAAGAAACCACCATTCGCTTCAAAGCCGACTATCAGGCCAGATTTGTCTGCAAGTGCCTGTTCCATCGCTGCGATTACATACGGAGAGCCTATTCTGGTACGTATCACCTGGCTAAACCAAGATGACTGCTCAGTAAGGGAGCTACTGCTCACAGGGGTAACCACCACATCTGCGGCTAGATACTTAGCGCACAGAATCCCCACCATATCACCTCGCATCCACACACCTAGCTCATCACCAATCAGTGGGCGATCTGCATCACCATCAGTAGAGAATATCGCATCAAAATTGTGTTCCTTTGCCCAATCGGACGCCTGAATGACATCTTCAGCTCGAACCGCTTCAGTGTCTATAGGCACGAACTCCTGAGTGCGCCCCAGTGTAATTACCTCAACCCCTAACGCCTCCAAAATGGCACGTAATAAGTCTCTTGCAACACTGGAGTGCTCATAAATAGCGACGCGTAGTCCTACCAAGTTAGCCTCAGCAAAAAAATCGACATAACGCTCAATATAATGCGCTTCTACTTTTTGATCAGCTAGCGGCAATCGCCTAGACAAAATGTCCGGCAGGTTAACAATTGCATGCTGCATAGCGAGCTCGTCTGCTTTAGAAATTTCACCTTGCTGACCATAGAACTTGATGCCATTGCGGTCAAATGGAATATGGCTACCTGTTACCACAATTGCTGCGGCATTTTGGTATTGGGCGTAACAGGCAAGCGCTGGTGTGGGCAAAGCACCTGCATACACCACCTCGCCGCCGCCATCGGTAATAGCTGCGGCACAGACGCTGGCAATATGTGGGCTGCTAGGCCGCAAATCATGGCCTACAATTACCTTAGTAACAGCACCTGTCTGATTAACAGAAAGCATTTCAGAAAGCATTTCAGCAAGCACCACTTGCAAAAAAGCAGTGGTATACGCATAACAGACGGTATCTGTCATGTTTTCTACTAGACCGCGTACGCCACTCGTGCCAAAGCGCACACCGCTACTTGCCATCAGTGCATTTATATCGATATTTTTGGTGACCATTTTCTCTTTATTACAGATAAATTTATCAAACTAGTATTTAGCAATTAATGTTGAGTCGACTTTATTCAGCATACGATCATATGTCTCTTTATCTGTTCTGTAGCAGGCGCACGCTTCGTTTTCCAGGCCTTCAATATCGTGAATCACTACGTAGCCTCTACTGTAGCCAATCAAATTTTTATGCTGTAGTGCTAGTGCTGCTTTCGTGACTCCTACACGTCTTACCCCAAGCATATGTGCCAGTAAATCCTGTGTAATATAAAAAGACGCTGAATGTGCACGATCTCTAATCATGAGTAATAGACGGGCAAGTCGCTCTTCTACAAAGTGAAAACGATTACAAATGGCAGCCTGCACCAGTTGGCTAAATGACACACAGAGATAGCGATTTAAATGATTTTTTAATGCCGGGCTACGCTCAAGACTATTTAAAAAAGATGGTGAATCGATACGAATAGCAGAACCAGTTTTTTGCACCAAAGCACTGAACGGTGCCGTGTTAACCCCTAGCATAAGCGTGATACCCAGCATACCCTCGTTGCCTATCATTGTCACCTCCATTCCCCTGCTCTCCTCGATTGGTGCGACTAATGAAACAATGCTATCAATAGGAAAGTACACGTAATCAATCAGGTCATCACGCTGAATAAGCACATCTGCATAGACAAGTTGTGTTAATTCACATTTTTTTATTAGGTTTTTATACTCATGATCGGGAAGATCAGTCAACAAATGGTTTACAAAAGAAATAGCTTGAGTAGGCAAAGTATCCTCCATGCGGTTCTATTAAACTTTGTAAACAGCAAATATTAAAAGTGGCGTGTAACACCGCTTTTAATAACTACGAGTCAATAGTGTTTAGTCAGTAAAGCAACAAAATAACTGAAGGTGTTGTGCCCAGTCCGTACGTTAAGCCACTTAGGTTTATGAATAACAAATCATGCTATTTACTTAAATATGTGAAAAGCTGCCATGAGCTCATCTAAACCGCCTTATAACCATCTTCTAAAATCTAAAAAAACATGTAGCTAAACTTTTAAAAAACGATTAAACCAGTCACTTTCCGCATTTTATTTTTAAAAATAAATTCACTAAATTTGTAAGTTTAAACTCCTTTGTTTTATTGGCTTAAATTGTCTATATGTGCGGTAGTTAACATATATACCATTGATTATATTGAATATTTTAATTTGTAATTTAAAAAAAGTAGGATATAGTGCAGCAGTTGTTGAAGTTGTTAAAAGCAAACTTATCGAAAGGTAAGCACGCAAAATTACCGGTCTACAGGCTTATGCCATGACAGCGGGATTGCCGGCTTCAGATTGAATTTGTGTAGCTCATCAATAAGCTTAAAAAATAGGATGAATCTTTAAACAGAGCTGGCCTGTATGGCTACTCTGTTGTCAAAATAATCTGGTCATACTGGTTCCATTGTTGGCAAAGCCCTTAATTTAAGGAGCTCTGACCATGAACTATCTATTCGTTTCACTTTTAAACAGGTTTAAATTTATCCTGCCTAGCCTCAAATCCAAACAGCGCATATTGTTTGGTTTCATACTATTCACGTCTTGGATTACAGTCAGTTGGTCTGCTACTTATTACGTCGACACCAAAGGAAGCGATTCCAATATTGGCACGAGCCTGAGCACCCCCTTTAAAACGATACAAAAGTCGATGAACATAGCAGTCGCTGGCGATACCGTATACGTACGTGAAGGCGTTTATCGCGAGCAGGTTGACGTTTTTCGCGGAGGTGGCACCAGTGCCGATAAAATGGTGCACGTGTTAGCCTACCAGAATGAAACACCGATGATCAGAGGTTCTGATCAGGTGACAGGATGGGTGCTGCATAGCGGCAATATCTGGAAAAAAACCAACTGGGGATTCAATAGTCAGCAAGTATTCGTTGGCGGTGGCGACAGCCCATCACTGCAGCAAATTGGTATGCCTAAGCTATATACGACTTTTGAGTATCCCAAGCCTGTAGGGAGTAACGTTAACTCTATGGTGCCAGGCAGCTTTTATTACGATGCATCAAATTTAACTTTATATGTTTGGCTGGCCGATGGTGCTAACCCAAACTATAGAATGGTAGAAGCCAGCACACGCCAACGTTTATTTTTTATGGGTGTGCCCTACATACATCTTAAGGGCTTTGTATTTCGTCACAGCAACACATCCGCCTATGCAAAAATGGGGGCAGCGGTTGAACTAAGCTCTAACTCAATTATTGAGATGTCAGATATCCAATACACTGACTTTGCTGGCCTGAGTATGGGTTATTTAAAAAATGGCGCACAAGCGCTTAACTGCAATGTAAGTAACAATGGAAACTCAGGGGTGAATGCCGCCGGCAGCTACAACTTCAGAGTGTTAAACGTAACGATGAATAATAACAACTTACGTAAATTTAATGCACTTTGGCATGCTGGCGGTTTAAAGGCCACGACCAAAGCCTATGGCACAGTAGAGTATAGTGAAATTGGCTTTAATAACGGCTCAGGCATCTGGTTTGACTACGCCAATAGCGGTAGTGCCATCACTATCCGTAACAATTACATACATGACAATGGGCCGCTGGACGCCGCAATTTTCTTTGAAGTAAGCAAAAATGCGCGCATTTACAATAACGTGCTCGCGAATAACCAACGTCGGGGCATCTACATCTCAGCTTCGGATAATACGCAGGTGTATAACAATACAATTGTTGGCACCAGTGGCTATTCTGGCATTGAAGTTGGCGGCATGCCACGCACTGGCGCTACACTGACAGGAAATATTGTACAAAATAATATAATCAGTCACGGTACCAGCAAATATGACTTATTTATTGCGCCGCCAAATGGAACAACCATTAGCGGCAACCTGAGTGACTATAACAACTACTTCCGCCCTGGTAGCGCAATTCAACTCAGTTTAGGCAGCATGTACTATAACGTCAGCAGCTTTTTCACTGCAACCAACATGGATAAACATAGTATGAATATCGACCCAATGTTTGCTTCGTTGGCCAAACCGACTAAAGCTGAAAGCTATGCCGTGACCAGCGCGAGTGGCACAATTGACCGTGGTATCTACAATGGCAGCATTGGCTATGACTACGAAAATGTAAAACGCCCAAATGGAGGTGCCTTCGACTTAGGTGCATTTGAGAACATTGCCGTTGCTGACACTGGTACTAATGATACGACTCCCCCTATCATCAGCGTCTACTCACCATCGCCTAGCAGTGTTGTGACTAAAGGTTCTGCTATAAGCGTCATGGCGAAAGCGGCCGATAATGTTAGAGTCAAGCAAATGACGATATACATAGACGGTATATTAAGTGCCCGCTCAAGTACGGATACCATTTCATACAACTGGAGTTCGGCTGCTGCACGCGTTGGTACGCACTCTATGTATATCTCGGCAATTGATGATAAAAATAATATAGCAAAGCAAATGGTAACTTTCGTTGTGAAGTAACTTGACTACTAATACTGATGCATATTGACTAGCGTTTAAATCTCAAACTGTTAGTTACTAGGTTTGGAATCTTCTGGTGGAACCACAATCACGGTTGTGGAATCACCAGATTTACCAGCCTCCCCTTGGTCGCCTGTCTCACCCTGGCTACCTTCATTACCTTCATTACCTTCATTACCTTCATTACCTTTGACACCTCTATCGCCTTGGTCCCCTTGAACCCCCTGCTCACCTGCAACGCCAGGTGGCCCTGGTATTGATTGGGGCGGAGGTACGTTAACCACTGTAGGTTTATCGCAGGCAGCTAACCCAAATGTAGCCATGATTAAGGCGGTTAATATGTAGCGATTCATGATGAATTCCTTTAAAAAAATATAAATAACACAGCTAACTGAACATGTCAGTGAATAGAAGAGTTAACGTATATTAATTGCAGTCATCATTAAGAACCGTGCGTTAACGTACACAAGGCATAGCAATAATCTAAATAAGTACCTAATTTCATATTGGTAAAATTATCTATTTTTATGTTCGGTGAGGCACAGACCATTACATTTGGTCACGGATAATTAGCAACATGCTGAATAATATCCTCGTACTGACAAATGACCCGAATGAAGCCGAAATGCTAAAGGCTGCACTTGGCCAATCCAAAAACTTATTTAGGATTGAATGGTTAAGACATCTCTCTAGTGGGATTAATCGCCTACGCATGGCAGACATGGATGCCATTATCGTCAACCTGTCACTGCCGGACAGTAGCGGAATTGCTACCTTTGACAAGTTGTTTGCAGTAGCCCCTCATACACCAATATTAACGCTCAGCTTATCTGAAGAAGCCACGCTGGCAAAAGAGGCCGTGGCGCATGGTGCTCAGGGTTATCTGTCTAGAGCCTATTTAGAGAGCAAAATAATACCGCAGGCTTTACTCAATATTATTCAACGTAAGCAAATTGAAGAAGACATTAACCAGCAAAAAGTACGTGCGGAAATCGCACTTAACTCAATTAATGATGCTGTGATATGCACAAATTTATCAGCCCACATAGATTACCTTAATACCAGTGCTGTTGAAATGACAGGATGGAGCCGAGAAGAAGCTTACGGTCTTCATATCAACAAAGTATTTAATATTGTTGACGGCTCTACGAACCAACCACCTTTAGAAAATCCGGTGCATCTGGTGTTGGAAAGAAATGAACCTATGGGATTAAATGCTGGTACTTTACTGATTCAACGTGATGGTATGACCATTCCGATTGAAGACTCGGTGTCGCCAATCCGTGACCACAATGGTGAAATGACTGGCGTAGTCATCGTATTTCATGATGTGAGTGCCGCACATGAAATGGCTAAAAGAATGGAGCACTTAGCGCAGCATGATTTCCTAACTAATCTGCCAAATCGACTGCTGCTTAATGACCGCATTGCCCATGCAATCACGTTGGCACAAAGAACTAACACCCAGTTAGCTGTACTTTTTCTAGATTTAGATAACTTCAAAAACATTAACGACTCTTTAGGACATGAGACTGGAGACAAACTCCTGCAATCGGTAACTGAACGATTATGCAGTTGTGTTCGTGGCTCCGATACCGTTAGTCGTCAAGGTGGCGATGAATTTGTAATCCTATTATCTAGCGGTGAATATGGGGTAGATGCAAATTTGACTGCAAATAAAATACTCAAATCACTCAGCCTTCCACACCAGATTGCTAAAACTACTTTACACATTACGACTAGCATTGGCATCAGCCTCTACCCGGCAGACGGCGTTGACGCCCAAACACTGATTAAAAATGCAGATACCGCAATGTATGACGCTAAAGAAACTGGTCGGAATAACTACAAATTCTTTAGAAATGAAATGAATGTACGCGCGGTGGAAAGGCAGCTTATTGAGTCGCAACTGAGGACAGCACTAGATAAAAAAGAGCTAGAACTATACTACCAGCCTAAGGTTAACCTCAACACCGGCATGATTACAGGCGTAGAAGCCCTGTTACGCTGGAATCATAGTGAATGGGGAGTGACAGCCACAGATAGGTTTATCAATATTGCAGAAGATTGTGGCTTGATTGTTCCCATAGGCAACTGGGTAATACGCCAAGCCTGCTTACAAGCAAAACAATGGATAGACACAGGTTTAAAACCTATACGAGTAGCTGTAAACATTTCTGCAATAGAGTTTCATCAGAATAATTTCGTTGATAACATCAGACAAGTGCTAATTGATACTGGCTTAGATGCAAACTATCTACAACTTGAAATTACTGAAAGCGTATTAATACGGGATGCAAAGGCCACGGCTAAAGTGCTTCAGCAGCTAAGAGCTATGCAAGTTCAAATTGCGTTGGACGACTTTGGAACGGGCTACTCTAGCCTGAGTTATCTTAATCAGTTTCCGATTGATGTGCTTAAAATTGACCAGTCATTTGTATGCGGCATTCAGTCTGTGACCGATGAAGCGATTATTGTTAGTGCAATCATTGGCATGGGTAACAATCTTAAACTTTGTGTGGTTGCAGAAGGTGTAGAAAATCAAATACAGCTGGATTTTCTGAAAGTTAAGCATTGTAAAGAGGGACAAGGTAACTATTTCAGCCCACCCCTTAAAGCAGATAATTTCGCAAAACTACTCACCATTAACAAATCTGAGCTTGCAGAAGCCTAAAATAGCTACCCCTGTAGCACTGTTTGCAATAAAAACGCGCATTGCTACATCTGCTTGATAAGGCCAAATTTAATTATAGCTAAGTAATAAATTCAGCATTTAGGCTTAATCCAAAACAATACCTCCACGTTGCGTAAATAGGTCTATACTCCATACATAAACTATGTTTTAACCTTCTGATTAAACAGCAGTTAAATTGATTGGGCTAAGCCTTATGTCGAATGTATACACCCCGCTGCACAATCAGTTGCTCAGTGCATTAGGTGATCAAGAGTTTAGTCGACTCTCTGTTAATCTGGAGCCACTTGATATGCAATTAGGTCAGGTGTTGTATGAGCCTGGTGAGCATTTGAAGTATGTGTACTTCCCTATCACTTCTATCGTATCGTTGCTGTATGTATTAGAAAATGGCGCATCAGCAGAAATCGCTGTTGTTGGCAACGAAGGCATAGTCGGCATCGCATTGTTTATGGGAGGCGAAACAACCATGAGTCGAGCCGTGGTGCAAAGTGCAGGCTCAGGATACCGCCTCAAGTCCAAGTTTCTAAAGGCTGAGTTTGGCCTGAATCAACAGCTGATGAAACTATTATTGCGCTACACGCAAACATTAATCACCCAGATGGCACAAACTGCCGTTTGCAATCGCCACCACTCCTTAGAGCAGCAATTATGCCGCTGGTTATTATTGAGTTTAGACAGGCTGGACTCCAACGAGTTAGCCATTACGCAAGAGCTGATTGCCAATATGCTTGGTGTACGCCGTGAAGGGGTCACAGAAGCTGCAGGAAAACTGCAGCGGTTAGGGGTGATTCAATACCACCGAGGGCACATTATCGTACTTAATCGGCCTGTGTTAGAAGACCTTTGCTGCGAGTGCTATCAGGTTGTCAAAGATGAGTTTGATCGCTTAATGCCTCAATCCCAACAAAAACACTAGTGAACTTATTAGTCAAATTCACTTAGTAGCCAATTAAAGTACTAACAAAGTGCTTTAGAATAAAAGCTGGGCACCAATCGAGGCTGTATTAGCGTCATACTCTAAATCACCGCCAAACGCATTGGGTTGATTATAGGTTGAGTTACGCATTTCATGACGCAAGCTGCCAGTCACCTTAATTGTACGCGTAGGCCTCCAGTCTGCAGACAGCATCAGCGATTGCACATCATCTTCCCTCTGCTCTGCAACCGCCACAACCGCCCCACGATAGTCACGCTTAGTGTAATCGTAGCGCATACTTAAACTAGTTTTAGTAGTGACCTGCCAAACCGGGGTAATTGCAAATGTATCTGCAACATAGTAACTATTAGCGGCTTGTTGATAGCTGTAAAGATTACGCGATAGTGAAGTGATAATGCCAAGCTTACCAGTAGGCTGCCAGTTATAAGCTAAACGACTGGTGACACCATCATAGTCACGAGAAGAAAAATGGTCATGCTCACGATCAACATAACCTAGTTTTGCGTCTATTAAAGATTTTCCGGTTAGGCGCCATTGCAATTGCACCTCAGTTTCTCGTTGCTTAAAGCCGCTATCCAACTGGTTAGGGGCATCAGCGATGCGCCCTTGATACTCACCATTGTAAGCACGCTGTATCAGCGCAATTGAGTTTTCAGATGCCGCTATATATTTAACACCGATATTGGCGCCTGTTTGGACAAAATCACCCACCGCATTAAACGCAACACTATTGCGAGAACGCAACTCAGACACCCCACCCAGCAGATGCCAGCCACCACCAATTAAACCATCTATATCAAAGATGCGATTCTCATTGGTTTGTATGCTGCGTCTAATGTTTAATTGATTATTGAAATCTCTGAACTCTGAAAAGCTATTTAGCACCTGTTGCTGATCTGCTGACAGTGTGCCTTTAATATTAGGTGTAAGCTGCCATAACCATGCGGCTCTATAATTAAAGGCAGTGTAATCAAGGTAGCTATAAGTATCGTAACGATTATCAACGAAATTAAGGTCTACCTGAAAACGTTGTAACGAATATGGTTTATCAATTTTAATACCGGCATTGGTGACAAATATCCGGTCAGACCGTTGTGACTTGCCTAAGCTTTGACGCGTATTTGCAGAGTCTGGTAAGCGAAACAGGTTGTCTTCAAAGGTAAGCGCTGCACCTGCTGAAAAGTTTAGGGCATCTTGCTCATCAGCCCATACTGGCGTAGATAATGAAATAGTAACGAGTGCTTGGATAATAATACTATGTGACTTAAGGCGTGTTGTTATCATTGTTGTCCCGCTCTTAAACATGAAACATTCATGACTGCTCCCAATATAAATTGCCAATGATGTACACGCCCCAGATACTGAATCCGGATACTGAGCCCCAAATAAGGCGAGCATGTCATTTAACGTGATTTGATGTTACATGAGTTAATACAATAAGTCTCTAAATATATGCAACTTGCTACCACTTGCTTGCATCGTGCAATGACATCATAGATTTTTGTATATGTGCCCATCCGCACAGATAAGATTAAATCGCTAAAGCTACTATGCATTCAATGAAAATGGATTTAAGAGGTTAAGGTGTTTGTAGAGGCAGCATTAGTGCCGATGCTGAGTCTTCATCTTAAATCCAGTTTCATTCCTAGGTTATTTAATTTAATTGGAGTCCATATGAAACTCAACATGAAAAAAGCATTACTCGCAATTGCCCTCGCTAGTGCGGTCAGTTCTGCGCAAGCAGCTACGATCAGCCTGACCAGTGGCGATTTTCCTTATGATCTTGGTGTAAACCCTACTGACACAAATATTTATAGTGTTACCCATGATGTAGAAAGCTTCTTTGATGTATTTACTTTTAGCTTAACTTCAGCCAGCGACACCATTTCCAGTGCAGTTTCTTTATTGTTCCCAGGTCTAGGTGGCAGTGGCTCTAGCTACGAAATCAACAACGGCACACTATCGTTATACAGTGATCCGGATGGTGACGGCGCAGCTGGTGTAAATGCACAACTTGCCACCGCAAACTTTGGTGACAGCACGGGTGTATTAGCATATAACAATGCTGCTGCTGGGTCTTATTACTGGGCTGTAGCTGGCGATGCTGTAGGTAGCAATGGTGGCGTGTATCTATATGCCGCAAATACTGCAGCAGTGGTACCTGAACCAGAAACCTATGCGATGATGCTGGCAGGCCTCGGCTTGATTGGCTTTATCGGCAGACGCCGTCTTGCCAAAGGCGCATCTGACATGTTTCCTCAGGGAGGGTCTGGGCTTAACTTCGCATAGTCAACTTTGCAAGCTAACCCATAAAACGCGGTGTTTATACATCGCGTTTTACTTTTTCAAACCAATACACACTGCAATCAATTATTGATATATGTTCGTAAGCGCACAGAACATATTCACAATAGTGTTTAACTTAATAACTCATCAATTACCTATCCATAGGCCATCGTTGTATGAGTCATCAAACTGTTCCTATACGCTTTCGTCGGGCTTCTACTTTTGCACTAGGCTGGAATAATCTACTGTTGCTTGCTGCGGCAGTTATGGACCCTATCGCACTGGTACTTTCCTTATGGACCGTTGCCTATTACACACAAGGTAAATTAACGCCAGAGTACCTCATTTTGTCATTGCTGATATTTTCTTTAACGCTACCTGGCATCGTGCGTATACAAATACCAATATGGAAACTGGCAACTAGCATACTGATTAGCTGGCTCGTTATCTTTGCATTACTCATCGCATTTGGTTACGCCAGTGGCTACATTAATATGTTTGACCGTGAAGCTATGATGATCTGGTTATGGTTAGCGCCATCAAGTCAGTTTGCCGTGCACATGCTTTTAAGGAGTGCAGCCCCCTCCTTTGCAAACATTCAGGGAGAGCCTAAACAAGCGGTGATTGTTGGTGTGAACGAGCAAGGTTTGAATCTAGCTTATGAAATTGAGCATAACCCTTACAGCCCGACACAACTTAGTGGCTTTTTTGACGACCGGATTCGCGAACGCATTGGCTGCCTCACCGAATATCAGCTATTGGGCAACATAGAGCAACTGCCTTCTTATGTGCGCTTATACAATATTGATGCAATATATCTGTCACTACCTATGGCGACGCAGCCTCGCATCATGAGCCTGCTAGATGCGCTAAATGACACAACGGTATCTATCTATTTCGTGCCTGACATGTTTATCAACAACTTAATGCAAGGCCGTATTGATACAGTAGGAAAAGTACCTGTAGTTGCGGTTTGCGAGTCGCCATTTACCGGCCTTAACGGCATGATTAAACGCGGCAGTGACATCATACTTTCAATACTGATACTGCTATTGATTTCACCGATTATGATCATCATTGCGCTATGCATTATGCTCACGTCGCCCGGCGCCATTATTTTTCAGCAACGTCGCTATGGCCTTAATGGTGAAGAAATATTGGTGAGCAAGTTCCGCTCAATGACCGTATGTGAAGATGGTGACACCATACAACAGGCACAGAAAAATGATAACCGCATTACACCAGTTGGCGCTTTTTTACGCAAAACCTCTCTTGATGAACTACCTCAATTTTTTAATGTACTTCAGGGGCGCATGAGCATCGTAGGGCCACGTCCGCACGCAGTGGCGCATAACGAACTTTATCGCACCATGATTAAGGGCTACATGGTGCGACACAAGGTGAAGCCAGGCATTACCGGCTGGGCGCAGATTAATGGCTGGAGAGGTGAAACCGACACGCTGGATAAAATGAAAAACCGCATTGATTATGACTTAGCCTATTTGCAAAACTGGTCATTAGCACTTGATTTATACATCATATTTAAAACCGTTACAGTCGTCATTAAGGATAAACATGCATACTAAAACCATGCTTACTGAACTTAGGTTGGAATATTTAGCAATGTGTACATTGAGTTTATTATTCAATACAGCACATGCGGAGACTGCAATCACTCATGACAACTCACCTTATAAACTAAATGCTGACCCTGCAAAAGTAACTAAAATAATCAGTCCAGCGCCCATTGCTTTGCCTAATCACTCCCCTCAAATCTACCAGTTGGAATACAAATACCGCTCACAGAATAAGCCTTTAAAAACTAAAGCCGAGCTAGCAAATGAGCCAACAGCGCTAGTAGCAACTAACGTAACACGTACTGACAATGATGAGAGTAAAGTGAAACTTGAAAATCAGCCATTCTCAAATGAAATAGCGCTAGCTGCACATGCAGCATCTCTAGACCCATCACTGGTGCACGCGGTTATCTATGTAGAGTCGCGCTATCGGCATAGTGCCGTATCACCCAAAGGCGCTGTGGGTTTAATGCAAGTGTTACCAGATACCGCCGCTCGCTATGGTCTGCGAAATGCAGTTCACTCACCTAAAACTAATATAAAAGCTGGCACGCTCTATTTACGAGATCTTATGGTGATGTTCGACAATCGCTTAGACCTTGTACTCGCTGCTTATAACGCCGGCGAAGGTGCAGTAAAAAAGTATGTTGGGCAAATACCGCCCTACCCTGAAACCAGACACTACGTAAAAGCAGTGATGGCTAAGTATGCATTGAATACAGGAGCCAATGAATGGAATGCAACCAGCAATATTAAAAGTGATGATAAAGTAACAGCGTTATTATCTGTGGCACAGCCTCGCACCCAATACCTGAGTGGCACTGGCCTTGATATTACCAATGAGTCATTCACCCTAAACTACTGAGCGTAAATCTTCTCAAGATTTATTCTTTATTAATCTATTTTTTTATCTACTACCAACTACCTGCACACTCGCTCATCACAGCCGGCAAAGTTTTACCGTGTTTTAATTGACAAGATGAATGAAAGGTGAGGTAATGATTTGTTGCCACTGCTGCGGTTCTTAGATGAAAGATGCTCATGAATGATCAAAGAACTCGGCTTCCTGCTACGTCCATGTCATTAGACAAAATGACGCTCCCAGAAAAAGCCATTTTAAAAAAATTCCCCATCGTTGGCATTGGTGCGTCTGCCGGAGGCTTGGAAGCACTTGAGCAGTTTTTTCGCCTAATGTCCGCTAACAGTGGTGCTGCATTTGTTGTGGTACCACATTTAGCCCCAGATCATGCCAGCTTGTTAACTGAAATTCTGCAGCGCTCAACAGCAATGTCAGTGCAAGAAGCTAAAGACCAAACATTAGTCGAGCCTAATTGTTTATACATTATTCCACCTAACCGCGACATGAAGATATCTCATGGCATGCTACAGGTAAGTACCCCTATAGAACCCCATGCTCAGCGCTTACCTATTGATATGTTCCTTTGCTCTTTGGCTCAAGATCAAACCGAAAATGCAATAGGCGTTATTCTTTCGGGAACTGGCTATGACGGTACGCAAGGTTTTCGTGCCGTCAGCGATGCTGGCGGCACAACAATTGCGCAAGAGCCTGCTACGGCAAAGTTCGATGGCATGCCAACCAGCGCGATCAATGCAGGCCATGCCGACCATGTTTTAACCGTAGAAAAAATGGTCGAGTTTATTCTTGCTGATAAGCCGTCTCACCTAATCAAAAACCATAAAACCAAAACACCATCTACGCTTACCAGTATCTCGCAAATACTGGAGCAATTACGGGTAGCAACCGGATTGGATTTTTCACTCTATAAAAAGAGCACTATTGGCCGCCGCATTGAGCGGAGAATGGTCAAACACAATATTGAAGATATTGGCTTGTACTCACGCTATCTCAAAGAGAACCCTGCTGAGATTACCGTGTTGTTCAAAGAGCTTTTAATCAACGTCACTAATTTTTTCCGTGACCAAGAAGCATTTCAGGTGTTGGAAAAAGTCATCCTACCTAAACTATGTAAGCACAAATCTCACGACTATGTGTTTAGGGTGTGGGTACCAGCCTGTGCGAGCGGGGAAGAAGCTTATTCCATTGCTATCCTACTGTGTGAGCTGATGGAAAGAACTAAGCAGCAATTTCAGGTGCAGATTTACAGTACCGATTTAGATGATGATGCCATTACAACGGCTAGAGCTGCCATTTATCCTAATAGCATTTCGTTAGATGTGTCACCAGAGCGGCTACGCAACTTTTTTGTGAAACATGATGCGGGTTATCGCATTAA
The DNA here is from genome assembly GCF_036401095.1 of Methylotenera sp. Classification (GTDB taxonomy): domain Bacteria; phylum Pseudomonadota; class Gammaproteobacteria; order Burkholderiales; family Methylophilaceae; genus Methylotenera. The sequence goes on along the minus strand of NZ_DASWWA010000003.1, from coordinate 356,025 downwards.
GAAAGAGGTGCGTGAGATGGTGGTATTTGCGATTCAGAACATCATCAAAGACCCGCCGTTTACTAAGCTTGATCTTATTAGTTGCCGCAATGTCATGATTTACATGGAGCCAGCACTGCAAAACCGCCTGATTCCCATGTTTCATTATGCACTTAAACCTGATGGCGTGCTGTTCCTTTCCCCTTCTGAAAGTATCGGCAACCATACCGAGTTATTCAGCCCGATCGATCGGAAATGGAAGTTCTACCATGCCATTAATAGCAAAACATCGACTCAGCCGATGATGAACAGCCCATTTATATGGGCGGATAAAAACAAACATCCGGCGCCGGAGGAATTTATGAAAAAAACAAAAGAAACTAATTTCGCAGACTTAAGCCGAAAGCTATTGATTCAGTACTTTGCGCCAGCATCAATTATTACTAACATCAAGGGCGACATTTTATATATTCATGGTGAAACCGGGCGATACCTGCGCCCTGCTCCTGGACATGCCACCCTCAATATTATTGAAATGGCACGCGATGGATTGGAGCTGGAATTGCGTAACGCGATTAATGCCATGGCTAAAGGCTTACCGATTATCAAAGCTGAAATACAGTATAAGTTTAACGAAGAACCAGCAACTGTGAGCCTGTGCGTAAGACAGTTGCCTGCATTTGATAATAACGAGGGGCTGCTTTTGGTCAGCTTTCAGGATATTGAAGTGACGGCAAGCAAAAGCAAACGTAAAGTGGTGGCAAAACCAGCAGATATCTCGCGTATTGAAGATCTGGAGCACGAGCTTTCATATACTAAGGAAAATCTATACGCTACGATAGAAGAGCAACAGGCTGCGAATGAGGAGTTCAAATCCACGAATGAAGAACTGCAGTCTACTAATGAAGAGCTACAGTCAGTGAACGAGGAGCTGGAAACCTCAAAAGAAGAGCTGCAGTCTGTCAATGAAGAGCTGATAACAGTCAACTCAGAGTTACAGACAAAAATTGAGCATTTGGCCAGTACGCAAAATGACATGAAAAACCTGCATGACAATATCAACATCGCCACAATTTTTCTTGATACCGGCATGCTGATTAGACGCTTTACACGTGATGCCTCTAAAATTTATCGCCTAGTGGCATCCGACGTAGGTAGATTGCTGGCAGATATTAAGTCTGACCTAATCGACGAAGACATCCTGACACAGGCAGAGCATGTGCTTGAAACATTGACGCCGATTGAGAGAGAAGTTTGCACCAATAAAGATAATTGGTATTTATTACGCATTCAGCCCTACCGCACACTGGATAATGTCATTGATGGGGTTGTCATGACCTTCACCGACATTACCAGCCGGATTAAAACTGAAGATTTAGTGAAAGAAGCGCGCGAATTGGCAGAGAGTATTGTAAACACGATACGTGAGCCGATTTTGGTGCTGAACAGCAAGTTAAAAATTATTAGTACTAATAATGCCTTCTGCAAACTGTTTCATGTAACTATTAAAGATACGGTGGGTCATAAGATATACGAACTGGGTAACCACCAGTGGGATATTCCTGCTTTGCGTAAGCTATTAGAGACGATATTACCGCAGGAGCAAGTACTGAACGATTATTTGGTTGAGCATGATTTTCCAGGCATAGGTCGTCGCAAAATACTTCTAAATGCCCGCTGCATTATCAATAAATCAGGTGAGCCGTCGCTAATATTATTAGCGATGATTGAAGTTAAATAGTTTCTGGCATAGACGGAGTAACTATGAAAAAAAAATGGGACGGTAAAGATAGGCGCTCATCACTGAGAAGCGAAGCTGAAAAAGTAGTTGCCGACATCGCGCCGCCTAGGCTAGATGCAGACCCGGGTGACGTGCTGATGCATGAGTTGCTGGTGCATAAAGTAGAGCTTGAAATGCAAAATGAAGAACTGCGTAAAGCCCATCTGGAGATGGAAGAAGCACGTGATCGTTATGTTAATCTCTATGAATTTGCCCCTATCAGTTACATCACATTAAGTCGCGAGGGACTTATCAGCAAAATCAACCTGACCGGCTGTATCTTATTAGGCGTGGACCGTTACCAGCTGATTAGCCGTCGTTTTTCTCACTATGTTGCAGCACATGACAGAGATCGCTGGCACCGTCTTTTTATGGGCATAATGAAACATCCAGGCGCAGAAAGACAGGCGTTTGATCTGCAAATGACACGTCCAGATGGGACAAGTTACCATGTTCAACTTAACTGCTTGAACTGGGATGCGGATGAGAAAGATAACGTATTACGTATTGCAATCACTGATATCAGCAAGCTTAAACTTGCTGAAGCTGAATTAAAAATTGCCGCTACCGTGTTTGAATCATACGAACCCATGGTCGTGACTGATGCGCATAGCGTCATTTTGCGCGTGAATAAAGCGTTTACAGAAACCACGGGCTATACCGCCGCCGAGGCAGTAGGCAAAACACCTAAATTACTGGCTTCAGGCCTTCACGACGATGCTTTTTATGCCCAAATGTGGGAAAGCATTAACACCCAAGGCCACTGGATAGGCGAAATACATAATAAGCATAAAAACGCTAATATTTATATTGAGCATATGCATATTACGGCAATCAAGAATCACTGGGGTGAAGTCACCCATTACACCGGCATATTTACCGACCGAGCAAGAGATAAAATGAACTCTAAAGAAGCTTTTAAGAACAAAACTTCTAACTAAGCTGCGGTTGTGCTATTGGCACGTTATCCCGAGTTGCAAGCAAATCAGCCACGTTGTTGATTTGCTGAGCATGGTTGAGCGTTGGCAAAGCATCACGATTGTAGTTATCTTCAAACCTTACAATATCATCCTCGCCCAGATAAGCACCAGACTGCACCTCTATGATTTCCAAAGGTACCAGGCCCGGGTTTTCTAATCTGTGCGTAACACCTAGTGGAATGTAAGTAGACTGGTTCTCCGTGAGCAGAAACTGCTCAATACCACGCGTGACCTTAGCCGTCCCTTTTACCACAACCCAGTGCTCAGCACGATGATGATGCATTTGTAACGACAGGCAGGCGCCGGGGCTGACTACAATACGCTTGACCTGAAAGCGGTGTCCTTCATCTATGCCATCATAAGAACCCCAAGGTCTTTGCACTTTACGGTGCAAATCACACTCGGTACGCCCTGCTGATTTGAGCTGCGCTACAGCATCTTTCACTAAGTGCAAATGATCACGGTGGGCAACCAAGACGACATCCGCAGTTTCTACCACCACCACGTTCTGCAAGCCTATGCATGCCACCAGCCTATTTTCCGAACGCACCAAGGTATCTTTACTTGCCATTGCAAGTACATCACCAGAAAGGACATTGCCATTGTTGTCTTTTTCACCTATTTCCATCAATGCATTCCAAGCTCCGACGTCTGACCACCCTACGTTGAGCGGCTGTACTGCACACAGCTTATGTTCACGGTCTATATGTGCGAGCGGCTCCATAACAGCATAATCAATAGACTCTGATGGACAGTCTATAAACGCTTCGCGGTTTACACGAATAAAGCTTTGGTCAGTAGAGCCATCACTAATCGCCTCTTCGCAAGCCATCAAGATATCAGGGCGAAAACGTTTAATTTGATTTAGCCATACAGACGCTTGTAACAAATAAATACCGCTATTCCACAAATAATGGCCATCTGCCAAATATTGCAGTGCAGTTTCATGGTCAGGTTTTTCTACAAACTGGGTTAGTTGAGCAGCGCCATCTTGGTTAATACTTTCACCATAACGAATATATCCATACCCTATTTCGGCAGATGTAGGCACGACCCCAAACGCAACCACAATGCCACTTTCAGCCAATGGTAACGCTTGCATAAGCGCTTGTTGGAAAGACTTCTCATCTTTAATAACATGGTCTGCCGGCATGACTACCATCACAGGGTCACTGCCATCTGCAACCGCGGTAAGTGCTGCAATAGTTAAAGCTGGTGCGGTATTGCGTCCGGCAGGCTCTAGCAATATACGTACGCCTTTTAAGCCCACCTGTAACAATTGCTCTGCCGTGAGAAAGCGACAATCCTCTTGGCCCACGATGAGCGGAAGATCAAGTTGCCAGCCTTCAGGTAAACAGGTTTTATCAATACGTAGTGCGGTTGCCTGTAGCATGGTATGTCTACCGGCAAGTTGTAACATTTGTTTTGGATAATGCTGACGTGAAAGCGGCCATAGGCGAGTGCCAGAGCCACCGCATAAAATGACAGGCAATAAATGCTTCATGATTAATCCTTTAAGTACATATGTAGTCGCTTGTCACGCAAATTAGGCGCTGCTGTGTTTTCATGCAGATGCTTCTGCGGTAAAAGACGATCGAACTCTTTTTTCACCACGGCATAGCATTCACATACGCGCTTTTCCAGTCGTGGTCTATCAAGCACCAAAATCAACCCCCTGCTGTAACTGATAATGCCTTCGTTCTGTAGCTTGCCTGCGGCCTCAGTGACGCCTTCACGACGCACACCTAACATATTGGCGATTAGCTCTTGCGTCATTTTTAAGTGATTAGTAGGTAATCGGTCCAAGCTTAGCAGTAGCCAGCGACATAGTTGCTGGTCTACCGTGTGATGTCGGTTGCAGACTGCGGTCTGCGCCATTTGTGTAATCAGCGCTTGTGTAAAGCTGAGGGCTAATTGCTGTAACTTTCCACCTAGCTGAAACTCACGTTTTAAAGCAGAGGCTTTTAAACGGTAGCCAAAGCCTGCACTTTGCACAACGGCACGACTAGGAGTGGTATTGCCTCCCATAAAGAGTGCAATGCCAACCAGTCCGTCATATCCAGTCACTGCAATTTCAGCAGAAGATCCGTTTTCCATGACGTAAAGCAGTGAAACGATGCTATTGGTGGGAAAGTATGCGTGTGTAAGTTTCTGACCAGCCTCGTATAACGCCCATCCTAGCGGCATGGAGACAAACTCCAGATCAGGCAATAGCCTTTGGTAGTCCTCTAACGGTAGCGCAGCAAGAATATCATTTTGCCTAGGGTTCTGATTTTCAGAAGCAAGAGAGGATAGCATCTCGTAATTCCTTTCATTTCTACAGCACAAACAGTAACTGGCAAATTACGGGATTAGTGATTAAACGAAACTATTTAGCACTAGGTTTTTTTAATATAAGTTAATTATCCACATATAAATGTTTTGGTATGTGCGTTACCGCACAATCCACTGATAGCGCTCTTATAGAATTTTCATGTGTACGGTAGCGAACAGACGCATGAGGTGACGAAGCTTAAAACGGTAAACATTACTTCTTACCGAATGCTTAAAATGAGATCTAACCTAACCAGCAGTTCAAACAAAAACTTCATTGCATCCCTTAAAAAAGGAACCGTATTAGGAATAGCATTGTTGTTTATCTGCGGCTGTTCAGATAAATCTAAACCAGCCACACAAATCATTGCCAAGGTTAACGATGATGAAATCACCGTGCATCAACTTAACAATGCCATGGCGAAATTACCGCTTATACCAGCGGAAAACCTAGAGAGTGTACGCCTTGATTTAGTAGGTAAGTTAGTCAACGAGCAGCTGACTGTACAGCAAGCCTTATTGAACAAGCTAGATCGTTCATCTGAAGTCATGATGCAAATTGAGGCATCTAGACGCGAGATACTGACTAGAGCATATTTAAAACAAATAATTGCCGGCCTACCGAAGCCTAGCACTGAAGAAACGAAGAAGTTTTACAATGAGCACCCAGAGCTGTTTGCGGAAAGACGCATCTACAGCCTGCAACAAATCATTATCGCTAAGCCACATCCACCATTAGCTGAAATCCAGAAACTAACTGCTGATAAAACGATGACTGACATCGTAGCGGCACTAAAAAAGAACAATATTGTGTTCAGTGCCAGTGCAGCGACACGTGCAGCTGAACAAATACCGCTGACTACATTAACGGTGCTGCCATCACTCAAAGATGGTGAGATTCGTATCATAGAGTCGCCAAAATCTACTTCTATCGTAAAGGTAGAAGCCTCTCAATTGGCCGCACTAAATGAAGAGTCAGCCATGCAGCGTATTCCCCAATATCTAATGAATGAGCGGGCGAAGATTGCCATTAGCGAAAAAATAAGCCTGCTCAAAAACACATCAAAGATCACTTATATGAATGAGTTTTCTGGTGCTGCTACCCCAGTCGCCGCATTACCGACACCTGCAACTAAAGCAACTAGCACTAGCAACAGTGTAGAGCGAGGTATCGCAGGCATTAACTAAAAAACCATCGCGTTCGGCATCGGCTTTTTAAAAAAGCATTCCATTTGAGAGGTATTAATCATGCGACATTCTCTATATATCAAGTCAATTTTTATCATGCTGTTAACACTAACAGCAGCTACAGCACAGAGCGTAGAGCTAGAAAACACTGCAATCAGCAATACTCAAAGCAAAGACTACACATTGGCACCAGGCGACGCTATCCGAGTGCTTGTGTTTCAAAATCCAGATTTGACTTTAGATACACGGGTAACTGAAAGCGGCACCATCACCTACCCGCTTATTGGTTCAGTAAAAGTGGGCAGTATGTCTATCGCGCAGGCTGAGGGTGCCATAGCCTCAGCATTAAGGTCAGGCGGTTTTGTACAACAGCCACAAGTGAACATCGTACTGTTACAAGTGCGCGGTAACCAGGTTTCTGTATTAGGTGCGGTTAATCGACCAGGACGCTTTCCACTCGAAAACTTTAATACCAAACTCTCTGACATGCTTGCTTACGCTGGAGGCATCTACACATCGATTGGTAGCAACGGTGGCGGTGCTGATCAGGTCATCGTGGTCGGGACCCGTAATGGCGTTCCATTTCGTAAAGAAATCGATATTCCTAACATCTTCTTAAACAATCACCCACAAGACGATATTGAGGTAGCGGCAGGAGACGTCATTTTTGTACCGACTGCGCCGCAATACTATATTTATGGTGAGGCGCAGCGCCCTGGCTCATTCCGCATCAAACGCGGCATGACCATACAGCAAGCGGTAGCCGAAGCTGGCGGCCCTAGTGTACGTGGTACTGAACGTGGCATGAAACTTTATCGCAACAATGCCAATGGCGAATTACAAGTAATCCGCACAAAACAAACTGATTTAGTACAAGCCGATGACGTGATCTTTGTCACAGAAAGCCTTTTTTAGGGAGTTATCGTGAGCCTACAACAATTATTTATGATTATTAAAGCGCGCTACAAGATAGCACTGATCACGCTATTAGTAATTACGCTAGCCACCATTGCCGCTAGCCTGCTGCTGCCTAAGCGCTACACCGCAAGCACTGCAGTCATGGTGGAGATGCGCACTGCAGACCCGGTAATGGGCAATATAGATAGCCCGATGACCGCGGCTTACCTGCCAACACAGGTCGACATTATTAACAGTGACAGAACCGCACAAAAGGCAGTAAAAGCCTTGGGACTATCTAAAAACTCAGCGGTGCATGATAAATGGCTGCAAAGCACCAATGGTGAAGGCGTTTTCGATATATGGCTAGTGGAGCTAATGCAAAAAGGGCTGGACGTTAAGCCTTCACGCGACAGTAATGTCATCACTATTACTTATACCTCGGCTGACCCTAACTTTTCCGCAGCTGTAGCTAATGCTTTTGCACAAGCTTATATGGATACCAACATAGAGCTGAAGGTAGAGCCTGCACGACAAAATGCCAGCTGGTTTCAAGGTCAGGGCAAAATTCTGCGTGACAACTTAGAGTCAGCTCAAAATAAACTATCAAATTACCAGCAACGCAAAGGGATTGTGATCACTGACGAGCGCCTAGACAGTGAAACCGAGAAACTGAGCGACCTTAACACACAACTCACCATCATAGCCTCTACCTCAGCTGATACACGCAGCAAAATTAGCGCTAGTAGCAATGCAGAAAACCTGCCTGAAGTCATGTTAAGCCCGCTCATTTATAACTTGAAAGCTGATATCAATCGTTTAGAAAGTAAGTTAAAAGAAGCCAGCGTCAACTTAGGTAGCAACCACCCGCAATACAAAAGCATGCAGTCTGAGATTTCATCACTCAAGCTACAGCTGGAAAAAGAAACGAGTCATATTGGGCGTAGCTATACCACTACTGAAGATGTAAGCCGTAATAAAGCTGACAACATCCGGGCTTTGATTGCCGCCCAAAAACGTAAGTTGTTTGAGCTAAAACATGAGCGAGACGAGGCTAACGTACTGCTTAGCGACGTAGCTTCCGCCCAGAAAGCTTATGACGCAGTATCACAACGCTTTACGCAAACAAATCTTGAAGGTCAATCTACGCAAACCAATGTATCGGTGTTAACACCAGCCTATGCACCGCTTAGACCTTCGTCACCTCAGCCTAAGCTATACACGCTTGTTGCAATCGTGATTGGAACCTTGATGGGTATTGGGTTTTCATTCCTTTCAGAAATGCTAGATCGACGTGTGCGGGTTGCAGACGATATAGAGCAGTCATTAGGCATACCGGTATTAGGTGAGCTCAAAAAACAACAAAGCGCAATGAGCCGCTGGTGGCGAAATGTCAGGATATTACGCCGCAATAGAAAAATAGAGTTTTCAACCTAATGGCTTTGCAAATACGTCTACTTTAAATCGCAAGTAACTTAGGAAAACAAAAATCATGCAAAGTAACCTGCAAACTACTGCCAATAATACGCTGCCGACCTCTGGTAATACCGCAATCCAGCCGGCTCAGCAGCCTAATGCTGAGCAATCAATTGGTTCAATATTGGTTAAGACGGGTAAATTAAAATCAGAAAAAACTGAGCTCATATTAAAGCACCAGGAACTTAAAAATGTACGTTTTGGTGAAGCGGCTATTCAACTAGGGCTTCTCAAAGAGGATGACATCCGTTTTGCCTTAGCACGTCAATATCATTACTACTACCTGTTGCCTGAAGACCTTGTCGGCAGTGATGAGCTAATTGCAGCTTATCAGCCGTTTAGCAATCAAGCTGAGGCATTAAGAACGCTACGCAGCCAACTCAGTTTACGCTGGTTCACCACTTGGCCGCTCAGAAAAACATTATCCATTGTGAGTGCCGGTGGTGGCGAAGGTAAAAGTTACCTAGCTGCCAATCTGGCGATTATGTTTTCCCAACTTGGGAAGCGTACGCTATTGATAGATGCGGATATGCGACATGGGCGCCAGCATGATTTGTTCAAGCTACCAAACCAAAATGGTTTATCCAGCATACTTTCCAACCGCAGTGATGCCACCAGCATTCAACATACGCCTGCGTTTATGGATTTATCTATACTGACATCAGGGCCCACTCCACCTAATCCACAGGAGTTATTAGGGCGGCAATTATTCGTTTCATTACTTGCCTATGCAAGCCATGAGTTTGATGTGGTTCTGATTGACACACCGTCTGCCACGCAATATGCAGATGCCACTACGATTGCAGTGCTAGGTGGCGGTGCATTGCTAGTCACTCGGCAAGATAACACTCGTCTAGAAGATACACGCAAACTAACGGACAGACTCACTGAACTTGGCGTACCCATGGTCGGTGCAGTACTGAATCGCTTCTAATGTCTACCACAGCGCAATTAGCTTCAGATAAAACTCCATTCCAAGAGTGGTGGCTGTGGTTACCAATAGGGATTGGCCTGCTTGCCGTTTGCCTGCCTTCATTTTTCCATCTGATACAAACTACTTGGCAAACTGAGGAAAATGGTCACGGCCCAATTATTCTGATAGTCGTATGCTGGCTTATCTTAACAAAACGCCATGCTGTGTTGAACAGCCTCATAAAACCCAGCCCAATTATAGGCTGGACAAGTTTAGTGCTGAGTTTGCTGGCTTTTATTGTTGGCCGCTCACAATCGATTGACACCATAGAAGTTGCAGCATTAATTCCCATGATGATTGGCATATTGCTACTGATGCGCGGATGGGACGCAGTACTAGCCATGTGGTTCCCATTAGTATTTATGTTGTTTCTAATCCCGTTACCGGGTTTGTTGGTAGAAATCATCACCGGGTCACTTAAACAGCATGTGTCCGGGATGGCTGAAGAAATTTTATATGCCGCAGGCTACCCGATTGCAAGAATAGGTGTGATGTTAAGCATAGGCCAGTACAAGCTACTGGTTGCAGACGCCTGCTCAGGGCTTAACTCAATGTTTAGCCTAAGCGCACTAGGCTTAATCTATCTTTACCTGATGAGGTACCGTAGCTGGCTACACAACGGAATGCTATTGCTCGCGATTCTTCCCATTGCTTTTGCTGCTAATGTCATTCGTGTGATGGCACTGGTGCTTATTACTTATTACTTTGGTGATGAGGCTGGTCAAGGGTTTGCACATATGGCTGCTGGCATATTGCTGTTTGTAGCTGCACTCATGCTGTTGATGGCTTTTGATGTAATTTTAAGGCTGGTGTTCTTTCGTGAACGGAGCGCATCATGAATCGTCATCACTTTATTACGCCAGTTGTCATCTGCCTGCTCATGATTAGTGCGATGGCTTTAGGTTTTGTACTAAAACCACACCAGCGCATGGCAGATGAACTACCACCACTTAGCTTAACTATGGCAATTCCAGAGCGGTTTTCTGGCTGGAGCATAGACAAAAACATTGTACCGGTAAGCCAAAGTGCAGATGTACAAGCCAAGCTTGATGAGATTTATAGCCAAACATTGGCGCGTACTTATATCAACACCCAAGGTCAGCGCATCATGCTCTCAATTGCTTATGGAGCAGACCAAAGCGGTGACGGCAATCAAGTACATCGTCCTGAGTTTTGCTATACAGCACAAGGCTTTCAACTACTCAGCAATATTATCGGCAACCTCAAAACCCAATACGGCACCCTACCAGTAAGACGTTTGCTTGCAGTACAAGGCCCACGTAACGAACCCATCACCTACTGGGTTACCGTTGGCGACAAAGCCACCCTACCCGGCATTAGCCGCAAACTCAAGCAACTTGCCTATGGGCTAACCGGCACAGTACCAGATGGCATGCTAGTGCGGGTTTCATCAATAGATAGCGACAGTGCTAATGCCTACAAACTGCAAGAAAAATTCATTCAAGACTTATTACAAGCTATGCCGACTCAAGACCGCGCAAGAGTGGCTGGTCGATTTGGCGCTTAATTTTAATTTTTAACTCATCAAAGGTATTCATCATGTTCAAAGTAGCACTTATTACCGGCATTACCGGCCAAGATGGTTCTTACCTAGCCGAGTTGTTATTAGCTAAGGGCTACGAAGTGCATGGGATAAAACGCCGCGCATCCAGCTTTAATACAGAGCGTATCGACCATATCTACCAAGATCCGCATCATGATGACCAGCATTTCTTTCTGCATTACGGTGACATGTCAGACTCTACAGTTCTAATGCGGATTATCCAGCAGGTGCAACCTGATGAAATATACAACTTAGCGGCACAGTCTCATGTGGCAGTCTCGTTTGAAGAGCCTGAGTACACAGCAAATACGGATGCAGTGGGCGCGCTGCGCATACTGGAAGCAATGCGTATTTTAGGCCTACAAAATAAAACCAGATTCTACCAAGCCTCTACTTCTGAACTATATGGCTTGGTGCAAGAAGTACCACAGAAAGAAACCACACCGTTTTACCCACGCAGCCCTTACGCAGTGGCAAAAATGTACGCCTATTGGATCACCATCAACTACCGTGAGGCTTATGGCATGTATGCCTGCAACGGTATTTTGTTTAATCACGAGTCACCTAGACGCGGCGAAACTTTTGTAACGAGAAAAATCACCAGGGCTCTAGCGCGTATCAAGCTTGGCTTACAAGAATGTCTGTATTTAGGAAACATGAATGCTCTGCGCGACTGGGGGCACGCTAAAGATTACGTCGAGATGCAATGGCTGATGTTGCAGCAGGAAACGCCTGAAGACTATGTCATCGCTACCGGCAAACAGTATAGCGTGCGAGATTTCGTTTACATCGCCGCTGCTGAACTTGGCATTCACATTAGCTGGAGAGGACGAGGTGTTGATGAAAAAGGCTACGACGAACTGGGTAGGTGCATTGTAGCAGTTGACCCTCGTTACTTTAGGCCGACTGAAGTGGAAAGCCTGCTTGGCGACCCAAGTAAAGCAAAGGCTAAGCTTGGTTGGGTACCAAAAATTACTTTCTCTGAAATGGTCTCAGAAATGGTGCTAGAAGACCTGAAAGCTGCCGAACGTGACCATTTAGTCAATCAACATGGCTACAAAACTATGGCGTACAACGAATGAACACCATGAACATCTCATCGCAACCACAACCACTCCCACCAACTGCCAAAATTTATGTTTCCGGACACTCGGGCATGGTTGGCTCGGCTATTGTCAGGCGACTAATAAAAAGTGGGTACAAAAATATAATAACGCGTAGCCACGCTGAGCTTGACCTGCTGGATCAGCGTGCAGTGCTGGACTTCATGCAGCGCGAACAACCTGACTACATTTTCTGCGCAGCGGCAAAAGTCGGCGGCATTGTTGCAAACAATCGCTACCGAGCTGATTTTATTTACCAGAACCTCATGATTCAGGCCAATATTATCCATAGCGCTTACCTTAGCGATGTGCACCGCTTACTTTTCCTCGGGTCGTCTTGTGTGTACCCACGTGACTGCCCACAGCCGATACGTGAGGAGTATCTGCTCACAAGCCAGCTGGAAGCCACCAACGAACCTTATGCCGTTGCCAAAATTACCGGTATAAAAATGTGTGAGGCATACAACGCACAGTATGGCACGCAATACGTTAGCGTAATGCCAACCAACCTTTACGGCCCTTATGACAATTATGATCTAGATAACAGCCATGTGCTGCCTGCGCTATTACGCAAAACGCACGAGGCAATGATACGGGGCGACAAAACTATCACCGTGTGGGGCTCAGGCAAGCCAATGCGTGAGTTTCTGCATGTGTCGGATATGGCCGATGCCTGTGTGTTTTTGATGGAAAAAAATATTAGCAATGGTATCTACAACATAGGGTCAGGCAAAGACATCAGCATCAAACACCTGACAGATGTCATCATGAAAACTGTGGGTTATCGCGGCAACGTTGTGTTTGATAGCAGCAAACCAGACGGAACACCACGAAAATGGCTAGACGTGAGTCGCATGGCAGATTTAGGTTGGCTGTCTAAAGTCAGCTTAGAAGTTGGTGTCAAAGCAACCTATCACGACTATGTGAAATATGTGATTGAACATAGAAACTTCCATCGTGAAGTATCCACTCAAGAAGATAAGGACTAACTGATGCCTTCTTTCAATCATTTGCATGGGTTATTGATATGAAGCGCTTATTTAACCTTATTAAGCGACACCAACATGTCAACTGGACACTGGCTGACCAAGCGATTGTTAGCGGCAGTAATTTCATTACAGGCATTCTGCTAGCGCGCTTTCTTGGACCAGAGTCGTTTGGGATGTTCGTGCTACTGCAATCTATCGTGTTCTATTTCAACTCATTCCAAAGTGCTCTGATTTTTCAGCCCATGATGAGTGCTGCGCCACAAATGGCAGAAGTGCAACGTGCTAATTATCTGCATGGTGTTTTTGCCTTGCAACTCATGCTATGCGTTGTATTAGTTGCACTTGTTGCCACCATCTCCATTGTGGTGCATGCATTAGACCTTCACATTCAACTGGGCATTAATAGCAACATTATTACAGCTGCAATTGCCGCGCTATTGGCTTTTCAATTACAAGATTGGCAACGACGTTATTACTTTGTGCAAGAAAAGCCTAGCTCTGCTCTCTTGATTGATGTAATTAGTTATGGCGCTCAGGTAACCCTACTGGCAGTCTGTTATTTTAATAACTCACTCAATGTTGCCACTGCTTTCTGGATTATTGCCGGCGCATCATTTACCGCATTCACAGTAGGATTTGCACGCGATAGCCTGTTACCCATTTTTTTACATGCGCAGACCGTATTAAAACAAGGATGGCGCACTGGGCGCGACTATCTGGTGGCATGGCAACTGCAATGGCTAGGCACGCAAGGGGTATTGATGTTTAGTGCAGGTGCAATTGGCGCTGAACCAGTAGGCGGCATACGCGCTGCACAAAACATTGTGGGCCCAATTAATATCATATTTCTCGCCATGGAAAATGTAGTTCCCGTCATGGCAGCAAAACGTTTTAGCCACAAAGGCGTCACCGGCCTACTAGAATACCTGGGTCGTGTCACAGCCTTTGGTTCTGCCTTACTGATCCCGGTATTAATCATATTGGCAGTATTTTCAAGTCAGATTATTAAATTTCTATATGGCGGTCCTTATGTTGCTTATGCCACTTTAGTCATGTGGCAGGTAGTCACTATTTTTATGCAGTTCTATTTACGACAGGCTTTTTTCTTTTTGCGTACTGTCGCAGCGACGGGCGCCATTATCCGCTCTGGTGCAGTTATGTCGATCACCTCGGTGTTAATCGCACTCTTTACGGTCGAGCAATACCAGGAGACTGCTGTGATGGCAGCACTATTATCCGGTACAGCGGCAGGACTGATATACGCACTGGCTGCTGCCTACAAAATCGTGCAGAAACTAGAACATAACATAAAGCCATTAGCTGACAGTGGAATGGATACAGGCAGCTTAATTGGCATGGAAACAAAATCATGACCAGAACAGCCGCACTATTTTTCTATTACGCCTTTGCCCGGCACTTCCCTACCCAGCCAGTACCAGGTTGGCGCTTTGGCTACTGGTTACGTCGCCACGTAGTAAAAAAAATATTCAAACGCTGCGGAGATGATGTATTGATTAAGCATGCCGCCTACTTTGGCTCTGGAAAAAACATTGAAATCGGTGATCGCTCTCAAATCGGCCATGGGGCAAGAATCGGCCATGGTGCAATCATCGGTAACGACGTCATCATGGGGCCATACATAGAAATCATGACCAACGCTCATGCATATGATGACCCATCTCGCCCAATCAATCAGCAGGGGAAACTGCCTTTAAAGCCTGTCACTATCGGTAATGACGTATGGCTGGGAACGCGTGTGATTGTGATGCCAGGCGTACATATCCATGATGGCGCCGTCATCGGTGCATGTGCTGTTGTGACGCATGATATTCCTGCTTATGCCATTGCAGTGGGCATCCCGGCCAAAGTGATCCGCTACCGGGGAGATAAATCGTGAGTGAGCGGACTGATCTTGTAAGGTGGATATTGTTTAGACGTAGGCAGTTAGCATCACGCCTGCCTGGATTTTGGGCTAGTGCAAGAAGTTACGCCACACCTGACTGTGTATTCTCAGCTAATAACCGCATTTACCGCCGCGCATTTTTGCGTAGCTGTAGCTTAGGCAACATGAGCTATATCGCTGAGGGCACGAGTGTAGGGTTCACTGAGATAGGTGCATTTTGTAGCATTGGCCCTAATGTGTCGCTAGGTGGCCTCGGCTGGCACCCGACTGACCGCTTAAGCACGCATCCGGCATTCTATTCATCGCGCTTACAAGCTGGCACTACGTTTGTTGAGTACAGCAATAGCTTAGATAACGAAACTGAACTGCCACACACAACAGTGGGTAACGATGTGTGGATAGGCGCCGGCAGCATCGTGCTGGATGGCCTGATTATTGGCGATGGCGCAATCATCGCTGCAGGTGCAGTTGTCACCAAAAACGTGCCGCCTTACGCCATTGTTGGTGGGGTACCTGCACAAATCATTCGTTACCGTTTTGATATCAACACCATCACTGCCTTATTGAAATGGCGCTGGTGGGAGCTTAGTAATGATGAAATACACCAGATGGCGCCTCAATTTATGGGGCAAACACAGTGGAATACTAAAACAATAGATGAGTTGTCCAGTAATACTGATGTGGCAGATAACCCTCCAGCCGCATTTGAGCCGACGAAGGAACTGGCATGAACGTTATCGACAACAGCCGCAACCCTTCTTCAACGGCATTACTGCTATTTTTTTGCCGCTACCATGTGCCGCTACTCAGCAAGCTTTATCGTTTGCTACACAACAGCGATATCTATTGCAACCTCAAAGGCCGTGATATTCACATGCCGCACCCTTACGGCATCATTATCCATTCACATACTGTCATCGGGCACCATGTCACCATCATGCAACAAGTGACTTTGGGTGGAAGCAAGCTCGGCATTAACGAAGCACCAGTGATAGAAGATTACGTTTATATCGGCGCTGGCGCAAAAGTACTGGGCAAAATCCGCATAGGGCACCATGCAATTGTAGGAGCTAATGCAGTGGTGACGCGTGACGTCCCTGCAGGTGCTACCGTTGTTGGCGCTAATCGCATTATCAAAACTGCAGCTAGGAGCGAGCGATGAGCGGCACTTACCACACTTTAGGTGCATCTACTTTAGCAGGTAGCGGAAATAGACCTGACCAGACCAACCACCTGGCAAAACGCCACAACGCAAAGTCTATCAGTCAATCCCCTAGCCTTTTGATGTCAGATTACTGGTTTTTGGCAGGTTTGATACTTGCGCTTTTCTATGTGGCAGATCCATTTTTCTGGCGGCTAGATAAGATTGGCCCCACCAAACATTTACCACTCATTATTTCCATCTTAGGTGTTCTGCTAGCTAACGTTGGCAGTCAGGTATTTGATTCAACCAAATCATCGTTAAAACACAACTGGCAGATATTACAAGCTGGACTCCCCTTAGTCCTGCTAGGACTATGGATTGTAGTAGGTAGCCTGTATACGCGGAAATTTAATGATATTAACAACACTTTTATCACCGTAGGTCTGTACATGCTATTTGCCTTTTTAGCGGCACGCATCGTACTTATTTCACCCGCGCGTGCAAGTATCGTACGTGCCTACCTTATATCTGCCGCAACCCTAGGCATATTCATGGTGATGCGCATGGCAACCAATTATGACGGCATGAGCGTCAATTATCATGAGTTGGAAGCGCTTATTATTCCTCTAGCAGTATATTTTGCATTACGCCCGTCTGGTTTAAATAGTCCATTGAACCTACAAAACAACGATAAACGCTACTCACAAGTGTTGTTTACTTTGTTCTTCTTAGGTGCTGGTTTGGTGTTCCGAAAAAACACGGGTTTTCTGGTGCTGCTGCTGACCTTGCTTTATATATGGATAGCCGAATGGCGATTCCGTTTTCGTGAAAATATCGCCTTCCGCTTCTGGACAATGTTCTGGGTATTAATTGTACTGGTAGGTGGTGTCGTTGCTGCAGGCTATTTTGCCCAGCAACAAGAGCTGTTGCCAAGTGGTAACCCTGAATATCGCATGCTGACCTACGATGTTGCTTGGCACAAGTTCATGAGCTCTCCCATTTGGGGAACAAGCTTTACTGGTCAGGCAACCGAGAAATTTACTGCTTACACCATCAGTTCAGCACATGGCAATCTTGCAACACACAGTGACATTTTAGACATTGCCGCCCAGGGTGGCATCATCGCCCTTTCTTTATGGTTATGGGGCTATCTACGTGTTGCCCGTCTCAGTTTACGTCATGCACTCAAAGGCGATAGGCCGCGAGAAGATATGCAGGCGGCGGCCCACACCTTAGCTTGTATGAGTATTGCCAGCATTATTGTCTACGCCTTTAACCCTATTTTACTACAGCCAGCAAAATCGCTACTCATGTGGGGGCAGTTTGGCATGTTATTGGGCATCTCACTGCACCTTGCCAATCAAAACGCTGAAGCCAAAACCAAAGCAGCTGGCAGTGATGCCGCAAATACTCATTTATCTACCGTAGAGCTTAGCCATGCATAAACAATCAAACAAATTACCTGACATAAGTATCGTCACCTGTTCGTACCAGCAAGGTCTATTTTTAGATGCCACCATGCGCTCTGTACTGGATCAACGCTATGTCAACGTTGAATACATTGTGATTGATGGTGGCTCTACTGACGGTAGCGCAGAGATTATTCGGCGCCATGCGGAGCAACTGTCTTACTGGGTTTCAGAGCCAGATAAAGGACAGACAGCAGCTCTAATTAAAGGATTTGAGCACAGTACAGCTGAAATTCAAGGCTGGCTGTGTTCAGACGACCTATTATTGCCAGGCGCATTAAAAACAGTATCGCTATTCTTTGCAAGCCACCCAGAGGTTGATGCAGTGTATGGTGACTCACTGTGGATAGACAGCGCCGGACGTTACCTAAGGCCAAAAAAGGAAATAGACTTTAACCGATTTACCTTTTTGTTTGATCATAACTATATTTCGCAGCCATCTATGTTCTGGCGCAAAAAACTGTATGACAAGGTCAATGGTTTAGACGCAAGTTTCAATCTGGCAATGGACGCTGACCTGTGGGAGCGGTTTTCAAGACACACCAAGATTGCGCATATACCTCAATACTTGTCCTGTATGCGCTATTACCCTGAGCAAAAAACGCGTGCATTAAGGCCTAAAGGTATTATAGAAGATAGAAAAATTCGCCAGCGCTCAGGTTATGCCCTTGCTAAATTGTATCCAATTCTGGCGCCGATTGCTAAGCTCCAACGCGTATTAATGAAAATGCTGGCTGGTGGCTATCATGCCAAACCCTCTGCCAAACAACTTTCTTCACTTAAAACATACTTTATCCTCGGAGAGGTATCATGAGCTTTTCCGAGTTATGGGTACACCTATCTAACCTGAGCGCAGAGGCTACGGATGGTAATCAATTACCTTTAAAAGTGCTTTACAGTCAACGCAATCAGCCTTTACTCGTACCATTAGATAAGCAACAGGCGCATTACGCGGTTAATTTTTTCATACAAAATCGGATACTTAAATACTGGGGTCATTTATTAATCCGTCTAGACCACCATTTGCCATGGTTGCAATTGTTACCTATAGCAGAGTTTGATCATTTTCCACTACATGCATTATTTGGAGAGATTGATTCTGATAGTGCTAAAAAACTCCAAGGTATTGCCATATTTTGCGGCTCGCCAGGTGCATTGCAAAAACTCACCATCTACTGCCCTAACCCCTTAGGTGGTTTAGGCATGGTCGCTAAAGTTGCAGTGTATGCAACAGCGAATAACGCCATCAAGAAAGAGTCACATTGGTTAGCAAAGCTCAGCCAATCAAGCGTCACTGCCAGATTTCTACCACAGTTACTGCAGCATAGTTGGCTCAAGTACGAGCGCTATTGTTTAACCATGATGTCCTTACCCCAAGGCATTTCACCAAAAAACTTTGGCATTGCACACCACGCTTTTTTAAGATCGCTCGCCCAACAAGATCCTGTATTCAGTGAATGGAAATACTCAGTTGCGCACATGCGCTTAAAACAGAGAATCGATGGTTTATCTGCAATGGTTGATGCTGAGATACGGCTATTTTGGCAAGAGGTAATCACAGAGATAGAACAAATAACAGCGTGGTCTGTATTGCCAAATTTGATGATACATGGTGATTTTGCACATTGGAATTTAAGGCAGATTAACACTGAACTTTTTGTTTTTGATTGGGAATACGCTGAAATACATGGCAACCCTTTACAAGATTTTCTGCATTTTCACTTAATCCCACAAGCGCTAACGCACCGGTCATTGAATAACAAAACAATGTCAGCGCTGCTGAAAAAAACGGCTATTTATGTCGACAAACAATTTGGGCGAGAACTCGGCATAGGCAAAGCATGTGGCGCGCTTACCCTGCATTACTTATTAGATACCATCACATTTTATGCTGAAGCCTCTGGTTACTTGGATGAAAAACACCCGGTATTACGTAGCTATATGCAAATGCTGCGGCAGCGTAATCAGTGGTTACCAAAAATAACCGCCCTACCTGCCACTAAAAGTCTTGAGCATCATAGTTACGACAATGAGTTGGAGAGCACTTAATGTCGCTAAAACAAAACTTAGCCCCAACTAGCAACCAAGCAATATTCGAGCACATGATTCGTGGATTCGAGGCTGTAGGCATGCCTTATTGCCTGCTGGCTGGTTACGATGGATTTCCGCAACATATTCCGTCAGATGTTGATTTTATGGTAGCCACAAAATCTAATGCACAATTACCTGCATTGATTGCAAGCATTGCAGAGGTTTCTGGCACCAAGCTAATACAGCATATTCAACATGAAACCACTGCCAGTTATTTTATATTAGCCAAATTGCAAGGCAGCCATATTACTTATTTACACCCAGACTCCAGTAGTGATTATAGGCGAAATGGTAAGCGCTGGCTGCTGGCGGAAAGCGTATTAGAGAATCGCAGGCGTCATCCACATGGATTTTGGATACCATCGGCGGCAGATGCATTTATCTACTATCTGATTAAAAAATTAGACAAGGGTCATCTTAGCGCATTGCAAGCCAGTGAACTGACGCATCGCTATCATGAGGATAGTGCATCATGCCGTGAAAGACTTTACAAGTTATTGCCTATCAATGAGGCAATCCTGTTAGAAGCAGCCTTAAATGAAAATAAAATATTTGCAGACCAGGCATGGAAAAGCGTAGAAATTAATTTAACTGGTATTAAGCAGGCTATGCACGCAAAAGCACAAACTATTGCTTGGCGCGCAAGCTGGTTAGATTGGTTGGCAGAGGCACAGCGTGTATGGTTGCGCCTACGAGCACCAACCGGTTTACGTATTGCCTTTCTTGGACCAGACGGCAGTGGCAAGAGTACCGTTATTTCAGCTGTGACAGAGCAGCTATCACAAAGCTTCCGTCAAGTTGAATACCGGCATTTACGGCCTGGCAGACTACCTAAAAAATCAAACGCTGAGCCTGTGACCAACCCGCATGCAAAGCCATTACGTAGCAAACTTGGTTCTCATCTCAAGCTGTTATATTTCTGGAGCCAGTACATGCTAGGTAACTTAACATGGCTATACCCACGTTACGTTCGCTCTACGCTGGTAATTTTTGATCGTTATTTTCATGATCTACTGGCAGACCCTGTGCGCTATCGCTACGGAGGTTCACTTAATCTCGCCAGACTACTCGGGCGCACCTTAACACAGCCAGATCTGGTGTTTATTTTAGATGCGCCAGCTGAGGTTTTACAAAGCCGTAAACAAGAGGTGTCGTTCGCAGAAAGTGCCCGTCAGCGCACAGCTTATCAATCCCTAGCGGCTGAATTTAATAATTCCCACATCATTAATACCAATCAGCCGGTAGAGCAAGTCATTCACGATGTGCTATCACAAGTGCTGGATTTTCTAGAAACACGCACGCATCGTCGTTTACACATAACACCAATCAATAAAGGACTCAAACTATGCAAGCCATAAAAATTCTCATGTCTGCTTATGCATGCGAACCAGGTAAAGGTTCAGAGCCCGGTGTCGGTTGGCGTTGGGCGATTGAGGCAGCTGCTCTTAACCATGAAGTTTGGGTCATCACACGTACTAACAATCAATCTGCAATTGTGACTGGCGTTGCCCAATACGGAAAACCTAAAAACCTGCATTTTGTCTATTACGACTTGCCGACTTGGGCAAGTTGGTGGAAACGCGGGCGTCAGGGTATTCATCTTTATTACGTATTGTGGCAGTTAGGTGCGTACCGATGTGCTCGTAAATTGCATGCAGCGCAGAAGTTTGATGCTGTGCATCACATCACATTCGGTGTCACGCGGCATCCTAGCTTTATGGGTAGATTGGGCATTCCCTTTATCGTTGGCCCACTTGGTGGTGGCGAGCGTGCCCCCCTCATCCTTAGAAAATATTACTCCTTAAGCAGCAAATTTAGCGATGCATTAAGAGACCTGATAAATGTGGTATCAAAATATGACCCATGGCTACGCCAGATGTACACACAAGCATCACACATCTACCTGAAAACACCGCAATCTTTAGATTGGCTGCCGCAAATATATCAACATAAGGCAAGCTGTATGTTGGAAATTGGCATTGATCAAAGAAACATCACCATTACAGAAAAATCAGCACTGACTAATCGCCAGCAATCTTTGCATGTGGTTTATGTTGGAAGGTTTATTGACATTAAGGGCATGGATTTAGGCTTACGTGCGATAGCTAAAATGCGTGCAAACGGAATACCGGTTCGCATCACCATGATAGGCCAAGGGCCAGCACAAAAAGATTGGCAACAATTAATTGCTCGTTTCAAGCTTGTCGATGCCATCACTTGGATACCTTGGATGAAACAACAGGACTTGCTTGCAGCCTACCAAACTTTCGACCTTCTTCTATTCCCAAGTATGCATGACTCCAGTGGAAACGTAGTGCTTGAGGCAATGGCAAGTGGCTTACCTGTCGTTTGCCTGGATCTAGGTGGGCCAGCGCAGATTGTCAATCAAAGCTGTGGGCGCGTTGTATTGGTAGCAGGGCTAGATGCAGATCAAGTGATTGACGGGCTAGCGATCGCATTAACGGAAATTGCAAAGAGCCCATCCATAGCCAATGCCCTACGCACTGGCGCTTTGAAGCGTGCCAGTGAATTTAGCTGGAAAAATGTGGTGGGACAAGTATGGGGGCAACATGGTAATGGCTATCAAATGGCCATCAAATCGTCTACTCAGGATAGCGATTATGTTTCAGCATAAACTTATCCTGCCAATGCTGCTTGCGCTGCAATTTTTATGCAACACACCACTGATGGCAGCAGAACGGATTGTGGCAATCAATGACCCTAATGCGCAGGATATTGGTGCAGGTACTGCGGCAGTGCCTTATAAGACTTTATCTTACGCCATGTCGCAATTAAGGCCGGGCGACCATCTGACAATAGCGGCTGGAACCTATCGCGATGCTTTGGTGTTTCCTGCTGCCATCTGGACACGTATTGACGCCAAGTTAATCAACAACGGTGAAGTTAACAAGCTTGATTTAATCAAAGCCAGTCAAACCATTATCGAAGGCAAAGGCGAAGTACTGATTAAAGGTTCAAACCTTATCACTGAATGGAGAAACTTAGGTAATGGCCGTTTTGTGAAGCCGTGGCCAGAAGAAACGCAACAGGTATTTATTGATGACAAGCCGCTATTGCAAGTTGGCGGAACAATATTTGACGGGTTCCCCAATAAAGCCAATCACCCACTAGCTACACTACATCAATCACAAAATGGTATCTGGCCCGGGCGACGTGAAGGCAGCGAGAACGCAATGCCGGAAAATAGTTTCTACTATCACCATGCAACTAAGACGCTCTATCTACAAACCAACTTAACCACACTTAACGGCCATAACGTAGAAGTCAGCGTACGCCCTGCTCTGCTCAGCGGACAAGGCGTGACGGATATCAGCGTTAAAAACCTAAATTTTCAGCACGCCAACACTTCAACCAAACTGCGTAGTGGCTTGATATCAATGACAGGGCTACGCCTGACACTTGATGACGTGCAGGTGAATCAAGGCGACAGTATCGGAATTGTCCTTATTGGCAATGACATTACCTTACGTAACTCCAGTGCTAATCGATGCGGCCAACTTGGGCTCATGGCACGAGGTGAGCGTATACAACTGATCAATAACGAAACTAACGATAACAATACGCGCGGCTTCAATAAATGGTGGGAAGCCGGTGGCGCAAAATTCGTGGGTAATGGCGGCCTGCAAAACTCGCTGCTAATTGAGCATAAAGCATTGCGTAACTTGGGCGACGGTATCTGGTTCGACTGGAAGAACCGCAACAATACGGTGCAAAACTCGTTGGCTGCCTATAACTCCGGTTTCGGTATTCATTATGAAGCAAGCGACCTAGGTCGCATCATCAATAACGTTGTCGTAGCTAACTTACAGCGTGGCATCTATCTTTCGCATTCATCCAGAACGCTGGTGGCATTTAATCTGGTAGCCAGCAACCAGATGCAAGGCATTGCAATCATAGAAGAAAACCGTCGCGACCCTAAAGGCGAGTTTGATTTCAGTGCCAAAGGTAACAAAGTGCTAGGCAATGTCGTTGCCTGGAATGCTGGCTCTATCGTGCTACCTACCAATAACGCTGACAACATCTCCGATAGCAACGTATTTATTGGCGATGACGCACAGACTCGCTCAGGCTTGGGCTGGATCAATATGTTTATGGCGACACTTGAAGATTGGTCTAAACGCACGCAACAGGATAAGCATTCGCAACGTCTAGACATGTCAATAGATAGCGCTTTTAAGCAATCCATCGTCAATCAAGCAAGTTTAAATCTTGAATGGTACCAAGTGTTGCGCCAAGACTTTAAGCCCATTGCCTTGAATCCGGAATGGCAGAAACTGACGACAGGCATCACCGATTTACGCGCTGGGCCTACGCTAACGCCACGTCTCGTTAAAGTCAGCAAACAACTATAAAAGGTCAAGCCCATGCGCGTACTTATTGCCCACAATTACTACCAACAGGCAGGCGGCGAAGATGCTGTGGTGGCCGAAGAGGCTTCATTATTAGAAAGTCACGATATTGCTGTTGAGATTTATGCAAAGCATAACGACAGCATCAAATTCATGCCACGAGCTCAGTTAGCATTAGAAACATTATGGTCTAAAAAAAGTGCAGATGAAGTTTCAGCTGTGATTAAGCGCTTTAAGCCTGATGTAATACACTCCCACAACACCTTTCCGCTGATTTCACCTTCTTTGTATTACGCTGCTGCGCGTCAAAACATTCCTGTGGTGCAAACCTTACACAATTTCCGTCTATTCTGCGCACAAGCCATGTTCATGCGTGATGGCAAGGTATGCGAAGACTGCCTGGGAAAGCTTGCCTGGCGCGGCGTGATACGTGGCTGCTATCGTGGCTCAAAGTTACAATCTGCCGCAGTGGTCAGCATGCAGGGTTTGCACCGCATGCTAGGCACTTATCAGCATAAAGTCACGCGTTACATTGCATTAAACCAGTTTTGCAGTGATAAGTTTATTGAAGCTGGCTTGCCAAAATCTCGCATGTCAATAAAACCTAACTTCATCGACTTACCGCTGTTAACGAACGACAGTACACAATTACGTCAAGGCGGCTTGTTCGTAGGTCGCCTATCTATAGAAAAAGGCCTTGTCACGCTTGCTGAGGCGGCATCCATTTACACACAAGCAAAGCTTGAAATCATTGGTGTAGGGCCCGAAGAGCGGATGCTGAAAACCCATGCCAATATAAGTCTGCAAGGTTGGAAAGCGCCTATAGACATCTATGCCAGCATGAGAAGCGCCTCTTATCTGGTGATGCCTAGTATCTGGTATGAGAACTTTCCGCGCACGCTGGTAGAGGCATTCGCCTGCGGATTACCCGTTATTGCCAGCCGTCTTGGTGCTATGGCAGAACTGATTGATGATGGGTTTACCGGGCTACTTTTTGAGCCTGGAAACGCCAAAGACCTTGCGGAAAAAATGCAATGGGCAGACAGCCACCCTGAGGAAATGCTAAAAATGGGTAGAGAAGCACGCTGGGAATACGAGACAAAATACACTTCAGCCATCAACTTTAAACAATTGATGGCAATTTATAAGGATGCGATTGATGCACATCGTTAAACGCTCAATCAAGGCTAGCCAAGTTACCAATCCACACTCTAACGAACAATCCTAGTTAAGCATAAATTTAAGGAAATCATCAATGAACTCCAGAACGTACCAGCCTATATCAGCGCAAACCAAGGGACATGGTAAGTTTATTCTAGGCTGCTTTATCAACGCAGGTTCTTGGTACAACACGATTAATCGTATCCACCGCTGGACTGCAACTCGTGAATCCCGTTACGTGTGCATTTGCAATGTACACTCACTGGTTACTGCACGCCAAGATGAAGCGTTTCGTAAAGCCTTAATGGATGCTGACATGGCAACCCCTGATGGTATGCCAATTGCGTGGATGTTGCGCCAAATGGGCTTTCCAAACCAACAGCGCATCAACGGCCCTGACCTGATGTGGAACTATTGCCAGCTCGCTGAGAGAATAAACGAACCTATATTTCTCTATGGCAGCACACAGAAAACACTAGACATCTTGCAACAAAAATTACTAGCTTTTTTTCCAAAACTGCTGATCGCTGGCACCTGCTCCCCACCCTTCCGCAAATTGACCAATCAAGAGGATACTGAAATCGTTAACCTCATTAACCAGTCAGGCGCGCGCGTAGTATTTGTAAGCCTGGGATGCCCTAAGCAAGAATTATGGATGGCAGAGCAACGTGGCAAAATCAATGCAGTCATGGTTGGTGTAGGTGCTGCCTTTGATTATCACGCAGGCAGCATAAAGCGTGCGCCGCTGTGGATGCAACATCACGGCTTGGAATGGCTACATCGCTTGTATTCTGAACCACGCCGGCTATGGAAGCGCTACATAGTAACTAATAGTATTTTTATACTAGCGGCTGGGTGGCAGCTCATTGTTTATAAATGGAAAATGTAAATTAAACCTTAGCCACTTATGTATGCTAGCGCACAGTTAAATAATTAGCTGCAAACGACAATCATCTTATCGCACTCACCACAGCATCAAGCTGTTGATGTACATTTAATAAGAGAATATAAGATGATATTAGTAACTGGCGGCACGGGTTATATAGGATCACATACGGTAGTGGAATTGATGGAAGCAGGACATGACGTTTTTATTGTCGACAATTACTGTAACAGCAAACCATCGGTACTTGATCGCATTGAACAAATCGTCGGTCGGCGCCCAGGTTTCCAAGAGCTGGACATACGCAATCAGGAGGCTCTACACGCTCTATTCCTGAAACATAACTTCCATACAGTCATCCATTTTGCTGGCCTTAAAGCGGTAGGCGAATCTGTCAGCAATCCACTCAAATACTACGATAACAACGTTGCCGGCAGCTTGGTGCTGTTTGACACCATGATTGAGTTTGGCGTTTACAACTTGGTGTTTTCATCTTCTGCTACTGTATATGGTGACCCGCATACGGTGCCGATACAGGAAGACTTCCCGTTGTCAGCGACCAATCCATATGGTCGCTCAAAACTCATGATTGAAGATATTCTTAGAGACGCAGAAAAGTCTGATCCGCGTTGGCATATTGCACTTTTACGTTACTTCAACCCAGTCGGCGCGCATGAATCCGGATTGATTGGTGAAGACCCTAACGGCATCCCTAACAATCTCATGCCCTACCTCACGCAGGTAGCGGCGCGCAGATTATCAGAGCTTTCTATTTATGGTGATGATTATTTGACGCCTGACGGTACCGGTGTGCGCGATTATATTCATGTAGTCGATCTTGCCTTGGGGCATGTAGCAGCAATGGACTATTTAGTGTCAAATGCTGGCGTATTGACTGTCAATCTAGGTACAGGTACTGGTTACAGTGTTCTGGAAATGGTGAATACTTTTGCCAAGGTGAGCGGTCAACCGGTACCTTATAAAGTGGTGGCGAGGCGTCCAGGAGACATTGCCCAATGCTATGCAGATACAAATCTGGCACGCGATTTAATAGGCTGGGAAGCTAAACGTAGCATTGCCGAGATGTGTGCAGACGCATGGTACTGGCAAGAAAAAACGAGCGAAGCGATATAACAAAGTATTACCGTGGTATATCACTTCTTATCGTCTAAAATCAGCAAAAATAGCTAATTAGCTAGCTATATTGGAGCTTGGCTGAGCTAACCGAAGCACTTGTTTTTTCTGAAACTACAAAGCGCAAGGTCTAGCAACACATACAAGCACATGCTTAGGGCACAAATAATGTGCATAATGCAGCTCTAAATGCACCTTCACTAGCCGCTTCCTGAATTACGCAACCTTCTTCGACAATTGACTGCTCACGCCACTTAGCATCGCCATTGCGGCAATACTGATGTCAGCAACGAGTATTGATTCCAGCCCCCCTACCTGATTTAGAATAGGCAACGATACTGTCAAACAAAAATCTTCAGTCGCTGTTGATAGATAAATGTTAGAGATATATGGCTTAAGTGCGTCATGCGCTTCGTGGTAATAAGCTTGCGGGCTACGATCAACCCCTGCCCCACCCGCTTTAATTTTGCCGTACATGTTTGGATTAATCCAATTTGGATATCTCTGAATCCCGTTAGCGTTAAGCTCAAACACCACCTCAAAGAACGGATAGTCAGTGAAACAGCTATCCATACAATGCGAATCTTCCGAACGACGATATTGAAGTAAAGATTCCAACGCCTCTAGTGCACGAGCCTGCCAATCGGAATGTACCTCATGTTCAGGCACTACAAGTCTAGGCGTTACATCCTCCACAACAATGATGCTACCTATGTTGGATTTACCTATCTTTTTCAGGTAAGCCGCACGCTCTGCAGCAGCTACACTATTTGATAGTGCGCCTTGGCTACCATTAACGACGGCGATTGAGATGCTTGCAACTGGATGCTCGCTACCATCCTCAGTAGTAAAAAATCCACGCTCCAGGTCAGATGTGTCATATAAATGGCTGGCCAGGTCTTGGAAGTGGTAGATCACATCCAGCAACTTGTCTTCAAGTTTTGTGTTGATATGATCGAGAATCAACACAAAGTCATCACCACCAATATGACCGACCAACGTCCCGGTAGCACCAAGGAACTCCTGCCGCACAATTTCTGACAATAGGCGAATCATGGCATCGCCACGTATGAACCCATACCTGTCGTTGTAGGCTTTAAAGTGATCAAGATCAATATAGACTAATACTGTGTTGGGATTATTGCGTATGCTGACATCCAGCGATTGCCGTAATGTTGGCCCAGTGGTTAGCTGACTAAGTGGGTGCAGACTGCCAGTGCTCATCTTACGACTGATCAACTGCGCCATAATTTCTAGCGGTCGTAGAATGCCAATGTAGATACCATCATCGCCCACCATAATCCAGGGCTCAGCATCTCCGCGCTCTAGGTAGAGTCCTCGCGCTAATAATGATGAAGGAGTACGACTGGTAATCATTTTTGGTAATGCATCGCAATAAGCACCCAATGAGCTACTACGCTGGGTGAATACTTTACCTCTCTTTAGCAAACCGATAGGCCTCAAGTTATCCAACACCACAGCAATTTCAGTATCAGGATTTTCGCGGAAAATTTCTCGCGCCTTTTCAATAGAAGTGTTGACCTCTATAGTTAACCCGCGCATCACAAACTCGCCAATCCTGAATTCATCTGGAATATGAGAACGATGTGCGTCATCCTGCTTAGGCAAGGCTGCCACTGACTGGGTAGGTTTACTTTCTGGTTTTGCAAAATAGTAACCCTGCGCATAAGCAAGCCCAAGGTCTAAGCAAAAGTTGATGTCTTCTACGCGCTCTAACCCCTCTGCCACAACGGTACAGCCTAGCCTTTGCGCCATTGAGATAATGGCCTCCAACAACACTGTACGCACACGGCTGCCTTGTGCTTCATGAACAATCGCCCTGTCAATTTTGATATAGTCTGCACGAACAGCGGCCAGTGTACGCAAACCATTAAAGCCTGAGCCCATGTCATCAAGTGCGATACGTAGGCCGTGAGCACGAATCTCATCACAACACTCGGATAAAAGCTCGGGGGATACTTTTTCACTTTCAACAATTTCAATCACAATTTCACGCTGCTCAATGCCATATTTGCTTAGCGCTTCCATCATTAATGTCAGCCAGCGCTTTTTCATAATGGTTTGTGGCAGTACATTAATGAAAATAGGTGTACCTGGTGCAATTAAATTTGCTTTACCAACCAATGCATTTTGCTGGCAGGCAATATCCAGCTCTTCGCTACATTTAAGCTGGCTCGCCAACTTAAATGACTCCTCACCATTCAACAGCTCCCCAGAGGGGTTCTTTATACGACATAGCGCCTCGTAGGCAAAAATTTTCCCGTTCTGGGTGAAATCAACAATAGGCTGAAAATATATTTGCACATGCAAGCTAATATCATCTAGTAACCATGAGTGCAGACGTCTAGTATAAAAAATATTGAATGGGACTATGCTTGACATCGTTTCTGCAGGATCTGTCGGATTAGCATCTTTTGCGATCATCACGTAGGAGTTTTCAAGCAACTCTTCTGGTAGCTTCTCTGCAAGCTGATTGAGTGTATACGTCAATGACCTCTCATCATCAAAGTCAAAAGTAAAAACAGATTTTTCTGGATTGTGTGTATGAGTTAAATCAAGATTGGCAAAATCAAAAGTCTGATCTGATGTATTCAAATATAATTTCATATGCTGTTTTTTCTTCTCTATTATTAAATAGCCCAAGAATACCCAAGCAATAAATATGCCGACATTAGCAACGTTCAGATCAAAAAATTAGTCAACAAAGCTAACGGTTTATTCAAATAATCTAAGAAAATCGGCAAGCGTTATTTTGAACGCTCACCGAATTAATGCATCAACGCACCATTAAATGATGTGGTTAAGACTTTCTGGACCAAACACTTCTCTATGGATCATATTGGGCGCAACGCCTAGCTCTAGCAAAGCGTCGCGCTGATCATCCATAAATGACTGCGGCCCACAGATGTAATAGATACCATCTTTGAACTCCGGTGAGATATGTCCTGATAAATCCATACGCCCTTCTAGTTCATCTGCATGTTGTTTTTTTGATTCATTCAAAAAGAAAACAGTCTTCAGCTCAGTTAACACATGCCTAGCATGCTGAATATCTTCTATGTGCGAGATATTGGCTCGGCTTCTGGCGGCATGTGCAAATAATACTTTTCTAGTAGGATTATTGATAGAAATCTCTTTCACCATTGAAATCATCGGGGTAATACCAACGCCGGCAGAAATTAAACCTATTGGCTGCTGGCCTAGTACATCAGGGGTAAAGTTGCCACATGGGTAACTGATGTCAACCACGCTACCAACACGCAAATGCTGGTGCAGCCAGTTAGAGACATTGCCACGTGGCTTATATTCATCCCCTTTTTCGCGTTTCACGGTAATTCTGTAAGTGTTATCTTGATTAGCATCAGATAAGCTATATTGCCTTATCTGCCTTAAATTAAGCTCTTCAATATGCACTGCCACGCTGATATATTGGCCCGGCTTAAACTTAGGTAAGCCTTGCCCGCCATCCCTTTGAAAGGTAAAAGTCACCACATCATCTGATTGATGCTGCTTTTCAACCACCTTCACTTTAAGCCATTCATCCGGCTGCTGATTATTCTGTTGGTATAACCTAGCCTCTGCATCAATCAGTGCATCTGCCAATAAACCATACGCCTCTTCCCAAGCAGCTAATAGCTCAGGGGTAGCTGCTTCACCAAGCACACCTTTAATGGCTCCAATCAAATTACTACCTACAATTGGATAATGCTCAGCTTTAATACCTACTGACACATGCTTATGCACGATACGCTCAATCACTGGCGCCAAGGCTGCGCTGTTATCAATATTGGCAGCATAGGCAAATACAGCCGCTGCTAACGATTGCTGCTGTGAGCCATTGGCTTGGTTACCCATGTTAAATAGATTTTTAAGCTCAGGATGTGACTCAAACATGTTTTTATAAAACAGTGTAGTAATGGCAAGCCCATGTTGCCTAAGTACCGGTACACTGGCATCGATATATGGTTTTGCTGCTCTTGATAACATGACATCTCCTTATTTAAGTTGCATTTTAAATGCTACATTTAAAATCTAAAAAAACACTCGTGAGAGTGCTTGATAAAAATTACCTTCAATTAAAACTAGTCAATCAACGTTGGCTTGTTGATATTGATTTGATTAAGTGACCTATTAGGCTACAAAACGCTGATGTAATTTAATCACCGCCTGCTGCGTTTTAGCGTCCACGATACCTTGCAAAGTGTATTTGTTCATCTCCTCATAAAAGCTATTTAGACCGTGGTCTAAAATTTCTTTTAAATTACACTGGCCGCTCAAAACACAGGGCGGCTCGCTGCAATTAATTAATGAGGTTTTATTTTCCAGCTCTCTTAATATATTACCCAGTCTTAGTTCAGATGCTTGCACGCCTAGCCTTAAGCCTCCACTGCGCCCGCGTGTGGCAGTAACCCACTTTAACTTGTTTAATCTTGTTACGACTTTAATCAGATGATTTCTTGGTACATTAAACTGTTGAGCAATCTCATTGATAGTAACAATAGAGCTACCCACCTCTTGCGTGAGATACATTAATACTCTTAAGCTAAGATCTGTGAATTTGGTAATTTGCATAGTTGAGATTCATTTTATATATGTTGCATATAATATGCAACATATAATTGATTGAAGATAAGCGTATAAAAAGTTTATAAAAACGCACAACAGGAGCAAACCTAATGATAATTAATTGCCACTTGCTGAAAATAATATCTTTTTACTAATTGATATGCATCAATTTATATTCAAAGTAAATTAACTAACATGGTATGACATGCAGAGTATATTCATTCATTTATTCCGCTCATATGTTTTTAATTGAATGCAGTAAATACTGGGAGAAAGAGAAAATCATGAAAAAGATACCACTTTTAGTACTGGGCGCTGCACTTTGTATAGCTAACCTAACTGAAGCAGCAACTGCCGCTAAATCCAACAGCGATAAAGTGATTGGTCAGGAAACTGCCGTGCTGACTGATGCACCCGTCGTACCTCCACGCATCACCAGAAAACATGCAACTAAAGTTATCGTTAATCTTGAAGTTAAAGAACTGGAGGGCCGCCTTGCAGATGGCGTATCCTATACGTTCTGGACTTTTGGCGGGAAAGTGCCCGGTAAGTTTATCCGCATTCGCGAGGGGGATGATGTTGAGTTCCACCTGAACAATCACCCAGATAATAAAATGCCGCACAACATTGACCTACACGCGGTAACCGGCCCTGGTGGCGGTGCGGCAGCGTCATTGACAGCGCCTGGACACAGCTCCGTGTTTTCTTTTAAGGCGCTGAACCCTGGTCTTTATGTGTACCACTGCGCTACTGCGCCTGTCGCTATGCACGTTGCGAACGGTATGTATGGTCTTATATTGGTAGAGTCTAAAGCAGGTATGACTAAAGTTGACCATGAGTTTTATGTGATGCAGGGTGATTTTTACACTCAAGGAAAAAATGGTGAACAAGGCTTGCAGGCGTTCAGCATGGCTAAAGCGATTGATGAAAAACCTGAATATGTGGTGTTTAACGGCGCAGCCGGCGCACTCACTGGCGACAATGCATTGAAAGCGAAAAAAGGCGACACCGTACGCCTATTTGTCGGTGTTGGCGGCCCTAACCTGACATCATCCTTTCACGTTATCGGTGAGATATTTGATAAAGTTAACCATGAAGGCAACACTGCCAGCCCTGCAAAAAACATACAGACTACGATGATTCCAGCAGGCGGTGCCGCTTACATGGAATTTAAGGTGAATGTTCCAGGCACTTACATCATGGTGGATCACTCACTCACCAGGGCATTTAACAAAGGTGCGCTAGGCATGCTGAAAGTATCTGGCGATGAAGACAAAACCATCTACTCAGGCAAAATGACTGACGAGGTTTACCTGCCTGAAGGCACCAGCATGAGAAATGCAGAAAGAACCCAAGCACAGGCGCCTACTGCTAAAACCAAGGCTGATCGCATCAAACTGGGTGAATCAATCTACAACAACAACTGCGCAGCTTGTCACCAAACAAGTGGTGTAGGCGTACCGCAGGCCTTCCCTCCTTTAGCAAAATCAGATTACTTGCTAAGTGGCAAGGCACCTACCATCAAGGCTGTCACTGGCGGCTTGCAGGGCAAACTGGTGGTTAACGGCAATGAGTACAATGGCGTTATGCCTGCATGGACGCTTAGCGATGAGGAAGTCGCTAATGTGCTGACTTACATTTACAGTAGCTGGGGCAATAACGGTGATGAAGTCACACCAGAAGAGGTAAAACAGCACCGTGTCGCACCTGTAAAACATGTCGAGTAACAAACTAAAACTTATCTCCCTGCTAGCACTCCCTGCCGCCCTTATTTACGGGGCGGCAGTATCAGCAGAAGAGATGGTGATGATTCCGCAAGGCAGCGTCACCCCTTTCTTTTTGAAGAAAGATTCGGTGGATAGCAATGCAGCAAGCAAAGTAAAAGTAGATGCATTCTGGATAGATGCCGCCCCTGTTACCAATCGCGAGTTTCAGGCATTTGTGAGCCAACATCCGGACTGGCATCCAACCAATATCAAAAAGATATTTTCTGACGCCCACTATCTGGACCACTGGAAAAACACTCAAGGTGCAGACGGTACGGCAAGCCTAGATACACCCAACCCAGATGCCCCAGTCGTGAACGTGTCATGGTTTGCGGCAGCGTCATATTGCGAGGCGCAAGATAAGCGCCTGCCATCGACCGATGAGTGGGAATACACCCTCAACGACAATGAGCGGGATAAAGAAAACCTGCAAAAACAGATTATTAGCTGGTACTCCGTTCCCAACAGAGCACCGTTGGCTGTTAAAGGCCAGCCAGCCAACGGGTTTGGCGTGTTTGATCTGGCAGGCTTAATCTGGGAGTGGACCGCAGACTTTAACAGTTATATGGCACCACCTGACTCTAGAAACTCTGGCGACAAGACACAGTTTTGCGGCAGTGGCAGCCTGAGTGCTAGCAATCTTGATGATTATGCTGCGTTTATGCGCTACTCGTACCGTGAAAGCCTGAAAGGCAGCTTTACAGGTAAAAACTTAGGATTCCGTTGTGCAAAGGATGCAAAATGAAAACAACACTAAAGCATAAACTCCTGCTGTCACTTATACTGGCTTGCAGCTACCCTGCATTCGCTGACAATCACGAGCACCACCACCACCCACAGCAAGCAGCCGTGGCGGCCCCTAGTACTGACTCAGTATTCAATATTACCGATAACTGGACAGCAGCCAATGGCAGCTCTTTTCAGCTGAGCGCCCTGGGAGGCAAACCAACCGTGATAGCCATGGTTTATACCTCATGCCAGTACGTGTGCCCACTCACCGTGCAGAATATCAAACGCATAGAACGCTCATTAAGCGTAGCACAGGCTGCCAACACTAACTTTGCTTTATTCTCGCTAGACCCAGAACGCGCCCCCCCAGCAAAACTCGCAGAGTTTGCCAAGCTACATAACATCACCAATCCATCCTGGACCTTAGCTCAAGGCAATGCTGGCCCCATACGCAAACTAGCGGTTACGCTTGGCGTTAAATACAAAAAAGTAGAATCTGGCGATTATGAGCATGACGCCACTATTTTTATTCTGGATAAGGACGGCGTGGTTAAATATCAGGCAGATGCCATGAGTAAAAATATGAATGGTGCATCCGATGCACTTAAAGCACTATTAAAGTAAACACTGATGACTCTGAATTCTAAGCAATTTAGCTTTAAGCAACTGAACTTTCAGCAATTGAACGTGGATGAGCAGCGCATCTACACCGCACTGCAATCGGTAATAGACCCAGAAATCGGCGAAAACCTGATTGACCTCGGCCTGATTTATGGCATTCAAATCCAGAACAATATTGCCAAAGTCACCTTCAGCATGACCTCTCAAGCATGCCCAATGTCAGAAATGGTGATTGAAAATATTCATGACGCCGTGAGCCAAGCGCTGACCAATAACAACGAACTGGAGCTAGACTTGGTCTGGGAGCCAGCTTGGGAACCTACAATGATGAGCGAACAGGCAAAACAGCGGCTGGGCTGGGGCTAAACGGCTTTACTACAACAGCTGCAACACGTCTGCTGATAATATCTCTTTATGAAAACCAACCTCGCCGTGCGTTATCGCATCCCCATGTTGATTGCAGGATTCATCAGCCTGCTATGCGGCATGTATCTCGGGCTTATCCGCTTAGGCTGGGGCCTACCGTTACCAGCCCACACATCATTAACACTGCATGCACCGCTTATGGTATGCGGTTTTTTAGGTACAGTTATCTGCCTGGAGCGTGCCGTAGCAATCGGTAAACGCTGGGCTTACCTTGCACCGTTAGCTGCCGCTGCCGGTGCAGTGCTGCTAATCACAGACGCAGGCTCTTCAATAGCGCTTATACTGATTTTTATCGCCAGTGCGCTGCTATGCACAGTCTCTATCAACATATTTCTTAAACAGCATGAGCTATTCACCTTTACATTGCTGCTCGCCGCCATATGCTGGTGTGCAGGCTGCTTGCTTTGGCTGACTGGGTTTAGCCTTGCCCGTATTATGCCGTGTTGGATGGGCTTTCTAATTATTACCATCGTCGGTGAGCGACTGGAGCTATCTCGATTTTTGCGCCCTACTCAAGGCAGCAAGTTACTGTTTGTATTTGCACTGCTACTATTTTTTGCAGGTGCGATAAGCGCTACACGCAGCGCATGGCCTAACTTTCAATTACTGTCAGCGGCGCTGATTGTGATAACACTGTGGCTGATGCGTCATGACATTGTACGACACACTATCCGGCAACAAGGACTGACACGCTATATTGCAATCGCCTTGTGCAGTGGCTATGGTTGGCTGTTAACTGCTGGCATTATCGGCCTTATCTTTCCTGAGCTGAGCCCGGGCACTAGCTACGATGCATTTAGCCATAGCATTTTTCTAGGTTTTGTATTTTCCATGATATTCGGCCATGCGCCGATTATCTTCCCTGCCATCACCAAACTAAAAATCCCTTACCACCCAAGCTTCTATCTACCACTGGCTATACTGCATATTTCATTGCTCACTAGATTAACTGGTGACTTTCTATTTATATCCAGCCTGCGTAAAGTTGGCGGGCTAATGCATATTTTAGCAATCACCCTGTTTATAGTCACTTTAGCCGCCGCGGCGCTATACAGTAGAGAGGGCAATAAAGCGGGCAATACACAGCGCAATAAAAAGTAGTCGTATCTGCAAAATCACTGCATAATCCAGACCCATCAGTTAAAAAGGTTCGCAGATGAATAAACTGTTCATTTCCCAAGCTTTGTCAGAGTTTTTTATGTTTAAAGAACTCAATGCTGAACAAATCACCCAAATTGCAGAGCATTCGCAGCTGATTGACTTCCCTAAAGGCACTTCCGTTTTTAACCGTGGGGAAGCCGCTGTCGGCTTGTATATCTTACTGAACGGCCAGTTAAAGCTAGGCGTCACCTCACCGCAAGGCAGTGAAAAAATCATCAGTATCGTGTCCCCGGGCGACAGCTTTGGTGAAGCTATTTTATTCTTAGAACGTCAGTTCCCGGTATATGCGCAAGCGATATTGGATTCACAAGTGCTGCTAGTCCCCAAAAGCCTGATATTTTCTATGCTGGATAACGACACCATGTTCGCTCGTAAAATGCTGGCGGG
This sequence comes from Methylotenera sp., assembly GCF_036401095.1. Lineage (GTDB taxonomy): Bacteria > Pseudomonadota > Gammaproteobacteria > Burkholderiales > Methylophilaceae > Methylotenera. The sequence continues at coordinate 318,951 of NZ_DASWWA010000003.1, read as the reverse complement.
GCTATCCGTCAGGATGCACCAACTGGTGCAAGATATTGAAATGCTATCGTTGCAATCATGTACACAACGCTTTATCGGTTACTTACTGCAGATGAGTGCTGACGCCTCCGATGCCAGCAACATTACGCTACCGGCGAGCAAAACCACCATCGCATCACTGCTCAACCTGACCCCGGAAACCTTATCGCGCACCATGGCAAAGCTACAGCAGCTAGGTTTGATTGAGGTTAACGGTAAAGACGTGATGATTATTGATGTTAAAAAACTCCGCAGTTACGACTTAGGCAGTTAACGCGTCATTTGCGCATAAAGCTGCGGTAACTCTTTAGGCAGGTCTTCAGGGTTGCGTATGACCACATAGCCGCCAGCACCAAACAAATGCGGTAGATAATCACTGGCTTCGGTATCTATCGTGACACAAAACGGCCGCAGCCCTAGCCTTCTCGCCTCTATCAGCGCCATACGCGTATCTTCAATACCGTAACGACCTTCATATTGATCCAGATCATTAGGTTTGCCATCGGTCAGTATTAATAGCAAGCGCTGCCGTTTTTTCTGCTGTACTAATAAGCTGGATGCCTGCCGAATGGCCGCCCCCATGCGGGTGTAATAGCCAGGTTTGATTGCAGTAATGCGACCGCGCACATGGCCGCTATATTTCTCGTCAAAACCTTTGATGTAATGAAAGCGCACATTGCTACGCTTCAGGGAAGAAAACCCATATAGTGCAAAACTATCTCCGGTTGCAGTCAGTGCCTCTGAAAACAGTAGCAAACTATCGCGGATAACATCAATCACACGCGCATGGTTAGAAACATAAGCATCGGTAGACAGTGACAAATCAGCCAGTAGCAAGCACGCTAAGTCACGCTCTTGATTCACCTGCGCACGGTAAAGCCCATGCTCAGAGGTCGGAATTGTGCTGTTTCTTTCAGAAGCAAGTTGCACCCAGGCATCTAAATCAAGTTCCTCACCATCCTGCTGGCCTTTTAGCCAGTGTCTGGTTGGTGTTAGCGCTTGGAACTGGCGCCTTAGATGATTGGCTGTATTTTTTAAAGTATGCGGTAGCTCACACGGTTTAACATCAGTGGCAATTAGTTGCTGTAGGTTGCAGTAGTCAGGCTGCAACACTTGCTTTTTCCAGTTCCATTCTGGCAATAAAACACCCTCACCTAGCGGTGTATCATCCGCGGCACCGGCAGGCAAATCCAAATCAAACCGCACATTGGCCGCACTGGCTTTGCCATCACGGGCGATGGTGAGGTGATCCATATCCTCAGCCGCTAGTTGCGAGGTTTCCGTATCATCCTCTTCATCCTGCGGGCGGTTCACCTTAACGAACTCAGACCATGAAAACAGGCTCTCAGCGCGGAACATCATGAGAAAACCGTTTTTATCTTCTTTAACATCGGTACGTTGTGCCAGATGTTTACGCCGGTTTTTTTTCTGCGCAGTGCCACCTGTCTGCTCGGGGGAGCCGGCACCAGCAGCACCTGACTCACCATTAACTGGCGGATTAGGATGCGGCCACAATGGCACTGGTTGAAACGGACGTTTGGCTAGCTTAATGCTATCTACGCTACCTGGCTGCTGTAATGCCTGACGGATAGTATGCTCCTGCGCAGCTTCATCCTCGGGCATTTTGTGCGGTGGAATACGCATTGCAAGCAAGGCATCTACCAAACGATTGTAGCGAACCTGCAAGCCAGGAAAGCGCTGCAAGGTGGCTAGCGTTGCCTGCTGGTTTCTAACTACCCAAGACCAATGGCTATTGGTCTCTACTGCGGCCAGTGCCACCAACCAGAAATACAAGTCGCGATTGAGCGCATACTCAGCAAACAAGTCTATCTGTGATGGCAGTCTGAGCACTTCACCATCGCGCCAGCTTAGCTCTACTTTTTCACCGCTGCCTGCCATGCGCTGTAACAAACGTCTGCGTGCGCCATGACGCACAGCCGGCGCCGCTGAAATACCTAATCCTGGGTCACCGCCTAATGCCCTGAAAAATATCGCAGCTGATTTAGCAATATCATCCAGCTTTACGATAGCCGCAGCATGACGCTTCTCTGCCGCTCCGGTAATCAGGCGATCCCACAGCTCTCCTACATATTCCTCCATTAACGCCCAAAGGTGGCGCTGACCACCTCGCTCAAAGCGACTGCTGTTTCTGCGTCATCAGTTAAAGTTTCCACCAATGCCGCCTGACAAGCTCGCACCGGGTCATACCCATCTTTAATCAAGGTTGCCGCATACACCAGCAAACGCGTACTGGCCACTTCTTCTAAATCGTGATCACGCAAGGCACGGAATGCGCCGGCGATAGAAACCAGCCGTTTGGCAGTCATACTATCAATACCGGTTTCACCCAGCAGAATCGCCTCTTCCTGCGCTGCGCTTGGGAAATCAAACGTCAGCGAAACAAAACGCTGCCGGGTTGAAGGCTTCATGCCTTTTAAAAAGTTCTGATAACCCGGGTTATAAGAAACCACCAGCATGAACGCAGGTGGCGCTTGTAGCAGCTCACCAGTGCGGTCAATCGGCAGCATGCGCCTGTCATCAGCCAAAGGGTGCAATACCACAGTAGTATCTTTACGCGCCTCTACCACCTCATCCAGATAGCAAATGCCGCCTTCGCGCACTGCTCTAGTCAGTGGGCCATCATTCCAGATGGTTTCGCCGTCGCCAATCAGATGCCGCCCTACTAAATCCGCCGCTGTCAAATCATCATGGCAGGCCACAGTATGCAGCGGCAAACCAAGGCGTGCTGCCATATGTGCAACAAAGCGTGTTTTTCCGCAACCCGTTGGGCCTTTTATGAGTAACGGCAGGCGATTTTTCCACGCACGTTCAAACAGATCACACTCATCGCCGCTAGGTTCATAAAACGGGGTAGTATTTGTTTGTGTTTCCATAAAGTCTTTCAGTAATCAGTTTGCTTTAACGAACGCTATTGAATAAGCCCCGCGCTACAATAAATAAGCAATGGCAACCATGCCGCCCACTACCACAAAATAACCCATAATGATGCCGCGCCAAAGCCAGCTTACGTGGCGCAACCCCATAAAATAATTAGCAATCAGCTGGCCTTTGATAAAGGCAATTGCCAGCACACTCAGCATCACTGCGCGGCCTTGTGCCACTTCTTCGCCGATGACAAAAGTCAGTATGGTGAGCGCAACCAGCACTAGCCAGATGCGTGTAGGAAAATGGTTAATTAGCTTGTTCATGATTAGTGGATGATATAAACCAGCGGGAAAAGTACGATCCATAGCAAATCCACCATGTGCCAAAACGAGGCACCGGTCTCCACACCAAAATACTCAGCCGCAGTATAGTCACCATGTTTCAACTTAAATACGATACACCCTAGAATAATCATGCCCATCAGCACATGCATCAGGTGAAATGACGTTAGCGTCAGGTAATACATATAAAAATCATTGGTTTCTAGCGTAATACCTGCAGAGAATTTTTCGTTAAACTCCCATAGCTTGACTACAATAAACATAGCACCCAGTGCCATCGCTCCAAGTAGCCAGCCCGCAGATTGCCTAGCATCGTTCACTTTAATAGCAGCGACAGAACGTACAACAAAGTAACTGCTGGTAATCAGGATAATGGTATTCAAGGTACCCAAGCCACGGTTCAACGTAAGCTGGGACGCATTAAACACCTCCAACTGATGGGCGCGCGCAAATGCGTATACGATAAACATAACGCCAAACACTAGCATTTCTGCAAGTATAAATATCCAGATAGCAAAATCGCCGGGCAAATCTTCAGCCGGCAAACTTCCGTCCTCATTTATCAATGCTGTATTTGTATTCATGCGATGACCCAAACTGCCAGATTTACCAGCTTAACCAAAAGAAGGAGGCAAGCCTCCTTCTTTTGCCCTACACTGTTGTAACAATAATGCTGTTAAAAATTAGCGTATTAGCTCGCTTTAGTTTCACCTTTAATCAAGAAGCTAGTGATGTAAGCAATCAAGCCAATCAGGAACACTACACCCGCTACTTCACGCATCCAGTAGAAAATCGCCACTGAATCCTGCGTTGCCATAAAGCTCATTGGTGTTGTTGAGATACGTTGCAGCCATGTTTGTAATACACCTGCCGCAGTCAGGAACAAGGTGATAAACACCATCGCCACTGTCATTAGCCAGAAAGACCACATCTCTACCACCTGTGCCTTGTTACTGTTGGCAGCTCGGCCGCGCAGTATAGGCATTGCGTATGAAATAATGGTCAGCACAACCATTGCATAAGCCCCGTAAAATGCCATGTGGCCATGCGCTGCCGTGAGCTGCGTACCGTGGGTATAGTAGTTAACTGGCGCGAGTGTATGCATAAAGCCCCATACGCCTGCCCCCAAGAATGACATCACGCCGGTACCAAGTGCCCATAAAATTGCAGCCTGGTTAGGGTGCTCGCGGCGACGCTTATTCACCATATTGAAAGCAAAGATAGTCAACATAAAGAACGGTATCGGCTCCAATGCAGAGAACACACTACCCCACACTTGCCAGTAGGCAGGTGCACCTATCCAGTAGTAATGGTGACCAGTACCGATAATGCCGGTAATCAGTGTCATGGTGATAATCACATATAGCCATTTCTCAACCACTTCGCGGTCAACACCGGTTACTTTAATCAATACAAATGCCAGAATCGCACCAAGGATAAGCTCCCATACGCCCTCTACCCATAAATGCACTACCCACCACCAGTAATATTTATCTTTCACCAGATTGTGGGGGTTGTAGAACGAGAACAGGAAAAACACTGCCAAACCCACCAAACCCAATACCAGCACTAGGCTGATTGCAGTTTTACGGCCTTTTAGCATGGTCATGATGACGTTAAAGATAAATGACAGAACCACAATCACGATACCTACCTTGGTTGGCAGCGGCTGCTCCAAGAACTCACGCCCCATGGTTGCCAACAAATCATTACCAGTGAATTTTGCCAATGAGGCATAAGGCACTAGCAGGTAGCCAAGTATAGTTGCCGCACCTGCCGCTAAAAACACCCAAAACGTGATGATTGCCAGCTTGGGACTGAATAACTCAGTCTCGGACTCTTCCGGTATCAGGTAATAAGTTGCGCCCATAAAGCCAAACAGCAGCCATACGATAAGCAAGTTGGTATGCACCATACGTGCAACGTTGAAAGGAATCGCAGGAAACAGAAAATCTCCCACTACGTACTGCATGCCCATAATCAGGCCAAATATAATCTGGCCAAGAAATAGCGCAATTGCGGCGATAAAATAAGGCTTCGCCACTGCCTGAGATTGATATTGCATAATAACTCCTGGTAATGGTGACGGTTAACCTTCGATGTTTGGAGGCCAGTTATTGGTGTTGATTTCTGAGGTATATTTCAGAAAATCTACCAAGTCATCCAGCTCTTTATCCGTGAAATTAAACTGTGGCATTTGTCTTCTACCAGGAATGCCAGTAGGCTGACCTTTAATCCATGCTTTAATAAAATCAGGCCCGCGGCGTTTGTACACATTGCCCAGTTCCGGTGCAAAATAAGCACCCTCACCTAGCAAGGTATGGCAACCGATACAGTTATTGGTCTCCCACAACTTTTTACCATGAATAACCGACGCTGTTAGGTTCTGGCTGTTATCACGTTTGGGTAATTTCTGATTAGTATCAAACGTAAGTGCAAGAAAAAGCAGGAAAAAAAACAGCGCCCCCCCCATAAAAATATTACGCGCCATGGATTTAGTGAATCTTGTTGCCATTGCGTCCTCCCCCATTAATGTAAATGACGTTAAGAATGTACAGCATTGAAACTCATATATCCTTGACTTGGGTCAAGTTCAAATTTTGCTTAGGATAAACCTGCCTATGCAATATACACCAAAGATACTTATATAAGATATAACACACAGGTAATGACAATCATTAGTTCAATGCCAATAAAAAATGCATTACACCTGCAATCTGTTTCATGTAAACTTGACCTAGAATAATCAATTGGTAGTTAATCATTTAAATGCAAATTAACACTAAACCAACTAGCCAGACTCTGCACAAAACTATTTTGTGGCTATTTACCGGCACTATATTATTAGTTGGTTCTGTCATTACGTATCAGCTTTGGTCAAACGCGAGAAATGACAATTTACAAAAACTAAGCTCAGCCCTAGAAGACTCAGCAGACGTCACCGTTAGCAATCTTCAAGCCCGTTTTAATGCAATTTTAGTCATTATGCGCGGTGTTAAAGGTTTTATTGACGGCTCAGATATAGTGAAGCCTAATGAATTCCACACTTACATAAAATCACTTAATTTAGGGGATAGATTCGGTGTACGAGGCGTAGCGCTCGTAGAACTGGTCGATAACATCAATAAAGAAGCTCATATCACCCATGTCATAAATCGCGGGCTGACTAACTATCAAATCAAACCTGCGGGAGAGCGGCAGCGTTATGCGCCAATCACCTTGATTGAGCCTCTAGATCCACCCAATGCTAAAGTGTTAGGACTAGACGTACTAACCTTACCTACGGCCTTAAATGCGCTGGAGCAAGCAAGGGATGCAAACGATGCTCGCATCTCTCAACGCATGACGCTGGGTCAGGATGCAGGTCAAAACAACCAGCATTCATTTGTCATGTATTTGCCCATCTATAAGAAAAACGCCATCTTAAACAGCTTGGAAGCCAGGCGTAATGCCATCATAGGCTGGGTAGACGTTCCCTTCCGCATGAATGATTTAATGAGTGGGTTTAAAGGTGAAATTGATGAAGACGTCAGCATCAATATTTATCAGGGAAACGACACTAGTGAACAATCGTTTTTATACAAGTCCACACAGGATCAAAATGTGTCGCAACACTCTCACCAGAGAGTGCTGACTCAGGCCGTATCAAGGGTCCTAGATGTGGGCGGCACCAAATGGACACTTTTATTCCAGACGACACCAGCTTTTGAAGCGCGCATATTACCTTATGGCAAACCAACCCTGGTCGCACTATTAGGCTCTACACTCACTATTTTATCTGCCTTTTTAGCGTGGTTTTTATTAAGCAGCAGACAGCGCGCAGAAAATCGCTATCAAAAACTTTTCGATCAGGCCGGCGATGGCGTTTTGGTACTCAATCATCAGCACCAATTTATTTCGGTCAATTTAGCTGCAGTCAACATGTTAGGTTATCAACATAGCGCATTGCTCAACATGCGGCTGCCCGATGTATTAGTCAGCAACGTAATTGAGCATCCAGAGTTTACCTCCAACCTCATGTCAGACCAACCTACCAAGGGTGAATGGCAATATCGGCGCGGTGATGGCTCGCAATTTATCGCTGAAGTTAATTGCAGGAAATTAGACAAAAACTACTACTTTGCCATCATTAGAGATTTAACCGAACGCAAGCTAGCTGAAAACAGAATTTCACATCTGACTCAACTTTACCAAGCCCTCAGTGAGGTTAACCAGGCGATTGTACGCATGGGCGATGATCAAGAACTGTTCTCGATTGTTTGCCGTTGCTCAGTCAATTTTGGTGGCATGAAAATGGCTTGGGTCGGGCAGCTAGACCAAGAAAGTCAGCAGATTTTGCCGGTAGCAGTGCATGGCGAAGGCATCGAGTATACGGACGGCCTGATTATTTCAGCCAACGGCAACCTGCCTGAAGGTCAAGGCCCCACAGGTACTGCATTAAGAAATAATCAAATCATGATTATTAACGATTTCTTAACTAATCCCCAAACCAGCCTCTGGCATGAAAAAGCTAAACGCTACGGATTGGGCTCATCTGCTTGCTTCCCAATTCAGCGCGACCAAAAAGCGTTTGCTATACTTAATGTGTATCACGAAAGCGCCAATGCTTTTGACGATGAAGCCATCGCCCTGCTGCAAGAAATGGCAAGTGACATTAGTTTTGCTCTTGATAATTTTGACAGAGAGCAGAAAAAACAAAAACTAATGGCAGACCTTGATTACGCGCATAAGCATATTAATCAAATAGTAAATCTTAGCCCTGCCGTGATTTACACATTAAAACCAAATGTAGATAGTGTTTTCAGCGTTGATTTCATGAGTGAAAACATTTACAAGATTACCGGATACGCAAAAGATAAGTGGTTTAAAAATGACTTCTGGATGAAGCATGTACACACGGAAGACTTAACCTCGGTTTTAGAGTCTCAGAAAATCTTATTTGAAACTGGGGTACTCAACCATCAATATCGGTTCAAACATGCGAACGGTGGCTACATTTGGATAGAAGACCACTTGATGTTAGTACGTGATACTAACGGCAAGCCACTAGAAATTGTAGGTGCATGGCTTGATATCACTGAGCGTTTGTCTGCGGAAGAAAAATTACGCATCAATGCCAAGGTGTTTGAGTCCAGCCGTGACGGCATTGTAATTACAGACCAAGACAATAAAATTGTTTCCGTCAACAATGCATTTACTAAAATTACAGGTTACGAGCCTGAAGAAGCAATCGGCAACAACCCCCGCATGCTCGCTTCAGGCAACTTAGCGGAGTCTTTTTATCATGCAATGTGGGAAAGTGTTCACACAAAGGGTTATTGGCAAGGCGAAGTCATTAACCATCGTAAAAATGGCGACGTTTACACCCAATGGCTTTCTATCAGCACAATTAAAGATGCAGATGGCAAAGTCTCACAACATATTGGCATTATCACTGACATTTCAGACCGAAAAATGGCTGAAGAGCGTATACAGTTCTTAAGCAATTTTGATCTACTCACTAACCTGCCTAATAAGAGTTTACTAAACGATAGAGTAACCCTTGCCCTCGCTGCTGCCAAGCGCCAAAAATCGGCAGTGACGCTAATGTTTATGGATCTTGACCGCTTTAAGTTGATTAACGAATCACTCGGCCCGACTGTAGGTGACAAAGTCGTTAAAGAGCTTGCTCAGCGCTTGGTAAGCTATATGCGCCCTGAAGACACGGTATGCCGGCAAGGTGGCGATGAGTTTATCCTACTGCTACCAAACACCGATGCAGAAGGCGCTGCCCATGTCGCAAAAAAATTACTGGATATTGTTGCCCAGCCTTTTAATTTTAACAGCCAAAAAATCGTACTTACGGCTAGTATAGGTATTGCAGCTTACCCGCAAGATGGGGAAAATTTTGAACAGCTATCCCAGTCAGCTGATGCCGCACTGTATCGCGCAAAATACGAAGGCCGCAATAATTTCCAATTCTTTGCGCTCCAGATGCATGAGCAGGCGCACGATATTTTGCTGCTCGAAAGTGAATTACGTAACGCAATAGAACATAAAGAGTTTTTACTGTATTACCAACCGCAGTACGATAGCAAAACCTCGGAGATTGTTGGTTTAGAAGCACTCATCCGCTGGCAGCACCCAGAGCGGGGCATGGTCTCCCCTGCGCTGTTTATACCGATTGCAGAAGAAAGCGGTTTAATTACCGAAATTGGCGACTGGGTGCTACGTACTGCCGTGAAGCAGCTTGCCACTTGGCAAGAGGCTGGTTTGCAAGCTGTGCCAGTTGCGGTTAATCTATCGGTTGTCCAGTTCCAGCAAGACACGCTCTATGGCAGCGTGTGCCAGATTTTAAGGGATACCAAGGTTGACCCTAGCATGCTGGAGCTAGAACTGACTGAAGGTATCGCCATGGAGGATTCAGAACGCACATTAAATGTTCTAAACCAACTCAATACCCTAGGCGTCAGACTTTCTATCGATGATTTTGGTACCGGTTATTCTTCACTCAGCTACTTGAAAAAATTCAAAATTGATAAACTCAAGATTGATCAATCATTTGTACGCGGCATAGGTAGCCACCCTCAAGATGCAGCAATTATTACTGCAATTATCAGCATGGCAAAAAGCCTGAGCTTTAAAACCATTGCAGAAGGCGTAGAAACACTAGAACAACTTAACTTCTTAATCCAACATGGCTGCGATGAAATTCAAGGGTATTATTTCAGCAAGCCAATTCCTAGCGATGAAGTGACTAAACTATTAGCCCATAAATAACGAAACTCCCCTAGCTTAAAACATACTGCATACTCATGAACTTTGATCTGATTTTAACTTTTTTGGCACTAGGTGCCTTTGTTGGTTTAGCTGCTGGCCTATTGGGTATTGGCGGTGGCGGCGTGATGGTACCAATGCTGACTGCTATATTTTTAAGCCAAAACGTGCCTACCGATCAAGTCGTACACTTAGCCTTGGGCACATCAATGGCATGCATCATGGTGACCTCTTTATCAAGCCTGCGTGCTCATCATGCCAATGGTGCCGTGGTTTGGCCGCTGGTTAAGCTCATGGTATTAGGGGTAGTGTTAGGTACTTTCTCAGCCACTTTTATTGCATCAATGATTAGCTCAAAAGCATTAGCCATATTTTTCGCCTGCTTCATGGGCTACGTAGCCATTCAAATGTTCTCTAATTCAAAATCAGGCCAACACACCAGCACCAGTACACACCACGCAATCAACAGAGTTGAGCTTGTGCTGGCATCTATCGGTATTGGCTCTATCTCTGCGATTGTTTCTATCGGTGGTGGCTCAATTACCGTACCCTACCTTACTTGGCGCAAGGTTGATATCAAAAAAGCCATTGGCACATCAGCGGCCATTGGCTTCCCGTTATCCATTGCAGGCAGCGTTGGTTATCTCTTAAGCGGATGGTCTCATGCAGCACCAATTCCGTTTACTTACGGTTTTATTAATTTGCCTGCGGTTTTGGTTATTTCCATCACTAGTTTCTTTACTGCACCCATCGGCGCTAACCTGACGCAAAAATTGCCAGTTACTACGCTTAAAAAGATCTTTGCATTACTACTGGCAACATTAAGCCTGAAAATGCTTTGGAACTTGCAATTATTGCCGTGTTGCAATTTTTAACGCCAATCCTGCCGCCTGTTTTGGCATATAATCTATATCTCATATTATTGCTTTTGCTAACGTTTTCATGCGCAATCACTTTGACGTCATTATTATCGGTGCGGGCCCCAGTGGCCTATCTGCAGCGGCACGTGCGGCTGAGCAAAAGCTTTCCTATCTGCTATTAGAAGCAACCGAAGCAGCCGCTAATACCATACGTAATTACCAGCGCCGTAAATTAGTGATGGCGGAGCCACGCGGCTTGCCGTTACGTAGCCCACTACCATTTGCGGCGTCACTGCGTGAGTCTGTACTCAACTCATGGGAAAACGTGATTGCCGACTACCAAATCAATATTCGCTACAACTCAAAGGTTGTTGCAATTACACGTGATGTAGCTGGCAAAAAACCAGAGGCTTTAAAGGTTGAACTTGGTGACGGTAGCCTATTTACTGCCGACCATGTCATCTTAGCCATTGGCGTACAAGGCAACTTACGTAAACTGGAAATCCCCGGTGGCGACCTACCGCAGGTACAGTACCAGTTAGATGACCCAGAAGCCTACCAAAATGAAACAATCGTTGTTATTGGTGGTGGTGATACCGGTGTAGAAAATGCGCTAGCGTTGACCGGGCGCAATCAAGTGATTGTATTAAACCGTGCCGAAGACTTTAGTAATTGTAAGGAAAGCAACCTTACACAACTTACAGAAGCAAGACAAAGAGGCGCCCTAGACTGGTTATTAGAAACCCGGCCGCAATCAATTGAAGCTAATACTAAAGGCGAGTTCCCCGTTACATTGTTTGCGGAGACACCCAAGGGGATAGAACGCATCCCCTGCCATCGGATTATTGCACGTCTTGGTGCACTCCCATCCAGACCTTTGCTGGAGAGCTTTGGCGTCGCGTTCCCTACCGCAGACTTAGCCGCCCTGCCCGTATTGACACCACGTTACGAATCTAATGTGCCTGGCTTATACATCATAGGTGCGCTTGCCGGTTACCCATTAATTAAACAGGGCATTAACCAAGGCTACGAAGTCATTGAGCACATTATAGGCAACCCGGTTGAAGCAGCGGATACAGCGCTACTGCGTGAAAAGTTTGCCAGCTTTTGCTCTGACCGCGGTATTGAAGATGTGCTGGATAAAATTCAACGAAGCGTGCCTTTATTGCGCCTACTCAACTCTTTGCAATTAAGAGAGCTGATTCTGGAAAGCAATATTTTACTGCCGGCACCCGGCGATATTATCTTTGAGCGTAACGACTACAGCACCTCCTTCTTTTTTGTCATCGAAGGTGAACTTGAAATGTTCATCGATGAAGATGATATTGCAGATGACTCGTTCAAAAGCGGTGAGTTTTTTGGTGAAATGGGACTTTTATCTGGGCGGCGTAGAATTGCCACAGTGAGGGCAACAACCTCGTGCGCGCTGATTGAAACGCCGCGCCGTGTTATCTTGAAGCTTATCAACTCAGTGCAGGCAATGCGCAGAACGCTGGATGAAGTCGCAATCAAGCGTATCGTACATGCATGCATTGGCCTATCGTTAAGTGAAGATGATCTCAACGACTTAGCAACACATGCGGTGATTAAACAATACGCTGCAGGTGAAGAGTTGTTTCATGAAGGCGATGAAGCAGACGGACTGTACCTGATTCGACGTGGCTCCGTCACAGTTTCACGCATGATGACAGGCCGCGAGGTAGTTTTATTCTATGTAGCAGCTGGCAATTATGTGGGTGAAATGTCACTGATCTCCGGTGAACCCCGTTATGCTACAGTGCGAGCAGCTATTGCAACTGAGGCAATTTTGATTGATGTAGGACGCATGCAAGGCATCATCGCACGCAATCCTGAAGTGCGTTCATCATTAGATGCTCGTTACTTACAACATCTGCAAGAGCAGGAAAAAAGGCAGCAATTAGAAACTTCTTCAGATAGCAGCAGTGGTTTTTCAAATCAATCTGCGCAGTCCAGCCTCATCTCATTTTTGATCCAGCAAGGTGTGGGTGAAGCAACGGACGTTTTATTGATTGATGAATCACTCTGCGTGCGCTGCAACCATTGCGAGCAGGCATGTGCAGACACGCATGGCGGCGCAACACGGTTAGACCGCGACACAGGCCCTATTTACGCCAACATTCGCGTCCCTACCTCTTGCCGCCATTGTGAACACCCCCATTGCATGAAGGATTGCCCGCCAGACGCTATCCATCGTGCACCGCATGGCGAAGTTTATATCGATGATAGCTGCATTGGCTGCGGCAACTGCCAGCAAAACTGCCCATACGATGTGATTCAAATGGCAGTGATTCAAGACCAGCCAGAGCAGAGTTTATGGCAAATGCTATTAGGGATTCAACCTAAGCAGGTTGCCTCTACAAACAATACCAAAGTCGCAGTTAAGTGTGACATGTGTAAAGATATTGCCGATGGGCCGGTATGCGTGCGCGCCTGTCCGGTTGGCGCTGCCTTGCGGGTAAACCCAGAGCAGCTTTTAGGCTATGCAAGTAACAACGTCGCGGACGAACACCACATACTAGGGTTTGATGATGCATAGAGGGAACGCTTAATGCAACAAAGCAATATGTTTGACTATAAAAACTATCGCTACTTCAAAATAGCGGTCGTAGTTATCTTAATTGCATTAGCTGCTTTTTTGTTTTTTGAACCCGCGGTCGGTCATTACGGCGGTAGCTGGTTAGGTTATACATTAGGCACCATCTCTGCATGCATGGTGTTATGGATGACATGGTATGGCATCAGAAAACGACGCTACCGCGGTACTGGGGCCACTCAAGGCTGGCTATCCGCCCATATCTACCTAGGCACTGCACTCACCTTTATTGTCACCCTGCACAGCGGCTTTAATTTTGGGCTAGATGTTCACACCCTAGCTTATACCCTGCTGCTCATCGTAGTTGCCAGTGGTTTTTTTGGTAATTACACCTACATGATTTACCCACGCAAGATGACAGAAAACATGGGAGAGGACAGCTTAGATGGCCTGCTATTAAGAATTGCAGAGGCTGATAAGCTAGCACGTAAGATTGCACTGCTGATGCCGGATGAAATTAACAACACTGTACTGCGTGCATGCCGTGAAACCTCCATTGGCCTGAGCTTAATTGATCAACTGAGCGGCTTTCAGCCCAACTGCCCTTCTGCAAAAGCCGTGCAAGAGCTCACGGCATTAGGAAAGGATTTAGCAGTAGACCAACGTAAACTATACCGCGAACTATATTCAATTATGGTACGCCGTGAATCATTAGTAAGACGCGCACGCCAAGACCTTATGTACCGCGCCAGACTTGGTATATGGCTATACTTGCATGTGCCGTTTACCGTAGGTTTATTAGTCGCCATGCTCGCACATATTGTTGCAGTATTTGTTTACTGGTAATGGCAAACTTAACACTACCCATCTAAATGCATTTGAAATAACAAAAATAATGCCGGGCAAAGCAAAAACAGATGAATAGAACTCTTTATGATTAATTGTTTGTTAATAAAAATCACCACTAACTCGCGCGGGCTACCGGTACGCAATTATCGTACTATCCATGCAACAGAGTTAATGATTGGCCGTGGCGCAGAGTGCACAGTTCACCTTGCGGACCCGCGCATTGCCATGCATCACGCCGTGATTAAAGAGTTAGAAGATGGCCACATTTACATTGTCAGCCTGAATGGTGAAGTTGAGGTTGAGGGTGCGATGCTGCAAAACGTCAAGCTCACTCCCGGCAAAAAGATCATGATAGGCCCATATCAGCTCAATGTAGAACCTGCGCCTCCTGATGTTAATTTATCAATATCCCTCACGCTCACACAACCGCTGCCTGATGATTACCAAGACCTGAAAGCACGCACGCATGACCCTTTGCCTAATGCTTTTAAATTCAAATGGCGTTTATCCATGTGGCTGGCAGCACTGATTGCCTTAACATTTTTGCTATTACCTCTCGCGCAAAACTTAATACCACCGCTGCAAACGTCCATGTCCACACTCCCCTTCGGCTTTGACCGTATATGGAGCCCTGGCCGCATCTCAACTGCGCATCGTCACTTTGGCTCACAATGCTTTAACTGCCATCAGGCACCGCTCAAAAAAGTATCAGATCAAGCCTGTGTCCACTGCCATCAGGACACGGCACCTCACATTGCAGACCCTGAACTGCAAAAACGTTCACTCAAAGCCGCACACCGCTTTGTTGGCAGCATGCGCTGCGCAGAGTGTCACCAAGAGCACAAAGCACCGCATCCACTAGCGCGTCAAGATAACAATATGTGCATTAAATGTCATGGTGCAATCAGAACCATAGACCGAGAGACCAAACTCCCGAATATCCGTGACTTTGAGAAACAGCACCCTGATTTTAAGCTGAGCTTTAAAACCGGACCAAACGTCAAAGATGTAGTGCGCATACCGCAATCAGACAAGGCTAAACTCATAGAGAACTCAGGGTTAAAATTCCCGCATAATCAACATGTTGGAAAAGTACAAGGCCCTAATGGGATTTGGGATGTACGTGAGCTTGCCTGCACCAGCTGCCATCAGGCCGAAGGTAAAGAAATGCGCTTTAAAGCGCTCTCTTACAAAAACAACTGTAGCACCTGCCATACAGGTGAGCTGCAAATTGGCCCTAAAGACAACAAGCTGACCTTACCACATGGCGATGAGCAAAACATGTTCAACTCACTCAAGCTATACGCACCAAAAGAGTTTGACCGCTATTCAGATCAGCTCAAAAACAGTGGCTGCGCATATTGTCATGAAGTACAGAAAACCCAACAAGGCGATAAAATGCCTTGGAAAACTGCCCCCTTGCATCTGAACAATGACTGGCTCAGCAAGGCCCAGTTTAACCATGCGGCACATAGAACACAGCAATGCAACACCTGTCATAAGGTGGAAGACTCAATGACTAGCGCAGATGTTGCGATCCCCGACCGGCAGTCTTGTTTACTCTGCCATTCAGGCAACACACAAAAACATAAGCGGATTGCAAGTAGTTGCATGTCTTGCCATACCTTCCATAATGCACACCAAGGTTATGATCTCATTACCGGCGCTAAAGTTGATTCCAAAGATATAGATCACTTAAACGCATTACCTAACGGCAGCAAATAGCCGTAGGTATTAACACAAAATTTAAACTTATTATTCTTAAATAATTATGACTGTAGAAAAAGTAGATGTACTTCTGGTAGGTGGCGGCGTCATGAGTGCGACTTTAGCCACATTACTCAATGAGCTAGACCCATCAATGCACATGATGATGGTAGAACGCCTGCCTTCGATTGCAACTGAAAGTACAGATGCCTGGAACAACGCCGGTACGGGCCATGCTGGCTATTGCGAGTTAAACTACACGCCAATAGATGATGCTGGCAATATCAGCATTAATCGTGCACTGGCAATCAATGCCTCTTTTGAAGTCTCATTACAGTTATGGGCAAGCTTGGTAGAAAAAAATGCACTGCCAGAACCTGCCAAGTTTATTAATAAAACACCCCACCTTAGTTTTGTCTGGGGCGAAGAAAATGTAGCGTTTTTACGCAAACGCCACCGCCAGTTGCAGGAGCATCCGTTATTTAAGGACATGGAGTTCAGTGATAACGTAGCACAACTCACAGAGTGGATGCCACTGATGATGCAACAACGTACAGACGATGAAAAAGTCGCGGCAACCCGCGTCAGCTATGGTTCAGATGTTGATTTTGGCTCACTCACACGTGAGCTGGTTAAACACTTACAGCAAGCACCCAACTTCCAATTAAATGTCAGCACTGAAGTAACGGGCCTTAAACAGTTAGATAACGGCCGCTGGCTAGTCAACATCAAAGACCTCAGCACCAAGAAACACAAAAAAATTGAAGCAGGCTTTGTGTTTCTAGGTGCTGGTGGCGGTGCATTAAAGCTACTGCAAAAATCAGGCATCCCAGAAAGCCAAGGTTACGGCGGTTTTCCAGTAAGTGGCCAATGGCTAGTATGCAACAATCCTGAAATCATTAAGCAACATAACAGCAAGGTATACGGCAAAGCCGCAATTGGCGCGCCACCGATGTCAGTCCCACATTTAGACACACGCATTATCAACGGTAAACCAGCCTTACTATTTGGGCCATATGCAGGGTTTACCACCAAGTTTTTGAAAAAAGGCTCTTATCTAGATTTATTCAAGTCTGTTAAACCTAACAATTTAAAGTCTTTACTAGGTGCTGGCAGACACAATATGGATTTGACGCGTTATTTGATTGGTGAAGCGCTGCAAAAGCATTCATCACGCGTCACTACCCTGCGCGAGTTTTACCCGCTAGCCGCTGATGCAGATTGGCACTTAGAAAGCGCAGGCAAGCGTGTACAAATTATCAAGCAATGTGATGAAAAAGGCGGGAAACTAGAGTTCGGTACAGAAATCGTTGCCGCAAAAGATGGCAGCATTGCTGGGCTATTAGGTGCTTCACCAGGGGCTTCAGTCTCGGTTCAGGCAATGATTAATGTCATCGAACGCTGCTTTTCAGAAAAAATTAAAACCGAGCAATGGCACAGCAGAATTAAAGCATTAATCCCCAGCTATGGTGAGTCATTAATCGATGATAGTCAGTTGTTAGCACAAGTACGTAACCGTACCTTACAAGTGCTGGATTTACGCTAACCTAAGCGCAAATCGAAGGTTTTTACAAAATACTTAACAAAAAAAAGCAACAGGGCTGTGATTACCTAATCACAGCCCTGTTGCTTTATGTCATGCGCTATACAAGGTATAGCAATCTAGTGTTAGCCGGCTAAACTTCTTTGGCGCCTTACTTCATACAGGCAAATACCGCTCGCCACGCTCACGTTCAAGCTCTGCACAGAACCAAACATTGGAATCGTCATCAGCGCATCGCATGTTTCTGCAGTCAAACGACGCATGCCGTCACCCTCTGCACCTAAAACAACAGCAATTGGGCCATTCAACTTAGTGTTTAATAGAGTGCTAGGCGCATCCATTGTAGTACCAACCACAAACACACCAGCCTCTTTTAATTCACGAATCGTTCTAGCAAGATTGGTTACTGCAATAAAAGGCACCGTTTCAGCTGCGCCACAGGCCACTTTACGCACGGTAGCATTAAGCCCTGCCGCTCTATCTTTAGGCGCAATTACCGCATGTACACCCATGGCATCAGCCACACGTAAACAAGCACCTAAGTTATGCGGGTCTTCTACGCCATCTAAAATCAAAAAGAATGCAGGTTCAGATAAATCTGATTCTAAAATATCATGAATATCTTTGTATGGGATTGGTGTATCCACAACGCGAGCAATCACACCCTGATGGCGACCGTTCAGCCCTGCCATACCATCCAGACGGCTGCGCTCAACTTGCATTGTGCGCACGCCAGATGCTTCTGCCATGCTCAGCAAGTCTTTCATACGTGCATCAATACGGTCACGGTCAATTAAAATCTCTTGTACGCTAGCACTGTGCTGGCGCAATCGGCTTAATACTGCATGAAAGCCAAATAAAATACGGGCGTCACTCATTTTTTTACCTTACGTTTTGTAGCTGCTTTACTTGCCACTTTTTTGGGTTTACTGGTTTTAGTTTTATTTTTTGGTTTAGGTGTGGCTTTAGATGCACTCTCAGGTTTATCCGAAAAACCTACTTTAGGACCACGCTTAGGCTTTTTACCAAACGGATCGCCAAATTTCACATTATCAGCTTTTGGGCTTTGTGCACCTGCCCCTTCAAATTTAGGACTGGATTTTACAGCAGATTGCGTACGAGCACTTGATTTATTCACGCCAACGCTTACTTTTGAAGAAACATTAGATTCACCATCTAATTCGTTGTTTTTATTCACTAAAGTAAAATCTATCTTCGTAGTTTCTAAATCCACGCGCACAACTTTAATGGTTAACCGATCACCCAAACGATAACGCACACCAGTACGCTCGCCAGCCATCTCATGGCGCGCTTTGTCATAGATAAAATAATCATTACCTAACTCTGTTACGTGTAACAAACCTTCAACATATACGCCATCTAATGCCACAAATAAGCCAAAGCTAGTCACACCGGCAACAGTGCCTTCAAACACTTCACCAATCTTGTCTTGCATATAAAAGCATTTCAGCCAATTAGTCACATCACGTGTAGCGTCATCTGCACGGCGCTCAGTCATTGAGCACTGTTCACCCAAGCTATTCCAATCTCCAGCTTTGTAGCGCTCTCCATTCAGCACCGCTTTAATTGCACGATGAATCAATAAATCCGGATAACGACGAATCGGAGAGGTAAAGTGCGCATACGCCTCATAAGCCAAACCAAAGTGACCAACATTGTCTGGGCTGTACACCGCCTGCTGCATTGAGCGCAATAGTACTGTTTGCAACAGCTGAGCATCTGGGCGGTCTTTAATACGCGCTAACAGCTTGCCATAGTCTTTAGCATGCGGAGAATCACCACCACCCACGCCAAAACCAAACTCGCCCATAAATGTACGCAAAAGCTCTAGTTTTTCAGGGGTTGGGCCTTCGTGTATGCGGTACAACGCAGGATGTTCATGTTTCTTCAGGAACTCAGCAGCACACACATTTGCTGCAAGCATGCACTCCTCAATCAGCTTATGTGCTTCATTACGTGTACTAGGTTCAATACGTTCAATCTTGCCTTGATCATTAAAGATCATAATGGTCTCAGAAGACTCAAATTCAATCGCGCCACGTTTTTCGCGCTGCGCCTGTAATAACTGATACACACTATTCAAATGCTGTAAATGTGGCATTAACCAAGTGTATTCCTGCGCCAGCTCCCCTTCCGGGTTTTGCAGTATTTCAAACACTTTGTTGTAAGTCATGCGTGCTTTTGATCGCATCACAGATGGGTAAAACTTATACTGTTTTACAATACCTGCACCATCCAACTGCATATCGCAAATCATACATAGGCGTTCTACATCCGGATTAAGTGAGCACAAGCCATTCGACAAGGCTTCAGGCAGCATAGGAATTACACGACGTGGGAAGTAAACTGAATTGCCACGCTCCAGCGCACCTTTATCTAATGCATCATGCGGCTTTACATAGAAGCTAACATCCGCAATTGCCACTACTAAACGCCAGCCCTTACCATGAGGCTCGGCATAAACCGCATCATCGAAGTCACGTGCTGTTTCGCCATCAATCGTAATCAATGGCATTTCTCGGCAATCAATACGGCCTTTGTAATCTTCTGGCTGCACTAGCTTAGGGTAAGACTCGGCTAAGCTGATAGCCTCTGCGGTAAACTGATACGGCAGATTATGCTTACGTAATGCAATTTCAATCTCCATGCCACTATCAGCATAATTACCCAAAATTTCAACTACCTTACCCATAGGCTGCGCATGAGACGAAGGCTGCTCTGTGAGCTCTACCATCACTACTTGACCAGGCTTAGCCTGCATATCTAAATGATAGGGAATCAAGATATCCAAGTTAATGCGCTTATCTTCCGCAGCTACAATTGTCACACCAGCTGTGCGAATTACACGTCCGACTAAGCGTTGTGTTCTACGTTCCAGCACCTCTACAATTTTGCCTTCAGGACGACCCCTTCTATCCAAGCCACTCATGCGCACCATGGCACGGTCACCATGCATTACTTGCGACATCTCTTTAGGGCTTAAGAATAAATCTTCGCTCTTGGTTTTATCATCTGGAATCAAAAAACCAAAACCATCAGGGTGACCTTGAATAACACCGGCGATTAAATCCAACTTATCGGCAATACAAAGCGCACCTTTTCTATTTTTAATAATCTGACCTTCACGCTCCATCGCATTTAGTCGTCTATTAAAAACTTCGCGCTCAGCATCACTGATGTCCAGCAGCAAGTACAATTGCTCCACACTTAATGGCACACCTTGATCGCTCATTGTGCTAAGAATCAGTTCACGGCTAGGGAGCGGAGTTTCGTAGCGGCTGGCCTCACGCGCTGCATGAGGGTCATTACTTCTTTTACTTTTGTGAGTATTTTTATGGTTTGTCATTGACAAAGCTTACCTTTAATATAAAATTCAACGCCTTGATTTGCTAAGTATTTATGGTAGCAAATGCCCAGATGGCGGAATTGGTAGACGCGCTAGTTTCAGGTACTAGTATCGAAAGATGTGGAGATTCGAGTTCTCTTCTGGGCACCATCGTATTTATCCAACCACAAGCCGCTGTTGGGCTTGCAATCTAATCATTACAATCATGCCACATTGTAACGCTAACAATGATGATTGGGGCGTGAAATCAACAAAGAATCAAAAGATTCAATCAATCACGCCGGTCAAGTAGACTTTTAGTTGTAAGCCGAATGCGCACCCTGCTGCACTTGCAGTTGCTTCAGTTTAGTTGCAGGCACATTTGCCAACAACGCCACAGCCTGTGCCCTGCGCCCAATATTTAACTTCTGAAAAATTCTTTTCAGGTGGCTTTTTACTGTATTTTGGCTAATGCTCAGTATCATGCCAATTTCTTGGTTAGTTTTACCCGCTTTAATCCAAGTTATCACCTCAATCTCGCGTTCACTCAAACTCGATAAACTGACGCCATCAGTCGTTGCCAGCGCATCTAACTGCTCAAGTGGTTTAATTTTACGCAAAATATAATCAATATGCGGCATGATGAAATCCATCATCTGCACACTGATTTCTAGCTTATATTCTTTACTAAAGAATACGTATAAACATTCCTCACCGCTTCTTTGGTCTTTAACGGCATATACAAGTAGAGAGTTAATCTCATGCAATTGATCAGGGAATACTGTTTTAATTTTCTGGAAGATTGCGTTTTGACCCACTGCATCAATAACAAAACAATCACTGCCGGATGCAATCCAATATGTGTATACATCACCTAAAAATTCACCTACGCGATCTGATGCATCAATAATGCCCGATGTTCTAAGATCTTTTAGGTTAGAGGCCGCATCATAGTGTAACTGGCCATCTTGCTGCTGCCTGAGATCACCCCAAGCAGTAAGTAGCATGTCGTGTGGAATAAGCTCTGCAACACTATTTTGTAACCATACAAAATAATCTAAGTGAGTTTTAATCTGATGCGAACGCTGTATAACAGCCGTCGCTACGTTTACATATTGATTGATAGATTCTTTTTTCATGATTTGGCACCTATTCATGAGCATTTTGCTCATGTAAATAAGATTGCAAATTAGATGCCAAGAATCAAACCATTAAAAATCAATGAGTTATATAGATTATATCTTTAAAAGTAGTAAGTGTTGTTATGATGCCAACTGTAGTGTCAAAATCACAACACATTTAGCACAAAAAGGGTGAACGCGGGTGAATGATAGGGATGTCTAAAATATGACACTACATTTGCAATGCATAAATTGCCGGTAAGTTGCGCCACCAACCATAAACATCCATACCATAGCCAAAAACATACTCATTTGGCACCTCAAGACCTACAAAATCTGCCTTAATTGGTTTTTCATGATCAAGTTTTTTCTCAATCAACACAGCGGTAAGCACCTTGCTGGCTCCCAGCATCATGCATTTATCTTGAATGGCCTTTAGAGTGATACCCTCATCTAGAATATCGTCCAACAAAAGTACAGTGCGGCCAGACAAGTCCAACTTAGGTAGCGCTTTCCATTCCAGCATTTTTCCCACCGTTTTATTTTGATATCTGCTGGCATGCACATAATCAAGCTCTAATGGAAAGCTCAGCTGGGTAAGTAACTGCCCAGAAAACACAACCCCACCACCCATGACACAAATCACTACAGGGCTTGTGGATGCCAATGTGTTTGTAATGTCATTCGCCATCGTAACAATTGCAGCTTGCACAGCTTCTTTTGTATGAATGATATTTGATTTCTCTAAAAGCTTTTGGGGATGCATTGTTTCCAATTGTCGATTAACCCATAAAAAAATTACAAAAAGAAAAGGTTTAAAGCTGTAAATCTATTGAATGCAGCTCACATTAAGTCAATCATTTAAGGCACTTAAAGTGTAAATGGATATTCAAAACCATGCATAACGTTAATGCACAGTAACATGCCGTGCAGATACTGGCATGTGCGCATCAATACTGCTTAACACTTGCGGGCTGTACTCTTCTACCCAGCCAGATAGCTCAAGCTTCATTTGAGCCTCATGGGCACCGTGCAAACCTTCAATCCATACCAGTAAATTATTTACCCAGCTCAGGTTTGCAGTACGTGCTTGCGCAATTCTCAGCTTCTCATGTGGCGTTGGCATTGTCTGCTCGTCATCAGCTAGCAACTCCTCATACAGTTTCTCGCCTGGCCGCAAGCCAACATACTCGATTTTAATTTCATCTGCACTAAAGCCAGATAGCCTGATCATATCCAAAGCTAAATCCGCAATCTTTACCGGCTCCCCCATATCTAATACAAAAATCTCTCCACCTTTACCCATTAACCCAGCTTGCATCACTAGCTGCGCAGCCTCTGGTATCGACATAAAGTAACGGGTAATTTCAGGATGCGTAATCGTAATTGGGCCACCCTTAGCAATCTGCTCACGAAACTTGGGGATAACACTACCGCTACTACCTAATACATTACCAAACCGCACAATCACAAAACGAGTGCCAGTCTCACCCTGCAAGCCCTGACACACCATTTCAGCCAAACGCTTACTTGCGCCCATCACGTTGGTTGGGTTTACCGCTTTATCGGTAGAAATCAATACGAACTTAGCAACGTCATTGTCTTTACAAGCTTTGGCAATAGTATGCGTGCCAATTACATTGTTAGATAATGCCTCCCAAACGTTACCATTCTCCATCATCGGCACATGCTTGTAAGCTGCTGCATGGAACACAACCGATGGCTTATACTGCACTAATATATGGTTCATTTGAGCGCTATTTTTTATATCACTAGTCAGATAAATCAATTTAGTGGGTAAGTTTAATGCACTCAACTCCTGCTCGAGCTGATAGAGCGAGAACTCGGAAATATCTAAACAAACCAAAATATTAGGTTGATATTTTACAATCTGACGGCATAATTCAGAGCCAATAGAACCGCCTGCACCACTCACCATGACGACCTTCTGGTCAATCAGCATCTGCAAGCCTGAGCTATCAAGCTTCACAGCATCACGACCAAGCAAGTCCTCCACGTCCACCTTGCGGATTTGTGACACGCTGACCTTACCGCTCATCAAGTCATCAATCGCAGGTACGGTCATGACCTCTAGCTCAAGCGCATTTGCTAACTCAATGGCCTCTCTGCGCTTTTGGTGATGTACTGACGGCATTGCAACGATGACATACTTAACACTTAAGTACCTGCTTACCGATGCCAATTGCTCTATTGTGCCTCTAACTTTTACACCAAATATTTCACGCCCCTGCATGGTTAAATCATCATCCAGCAACGCTACCACTCTCCATTGCGTGCTACGAGCCAAGTCTTTAACCAATGCGATGGCAGCCTCACCTGCCCCCAACACAATCACTGGTTCCCCCTGCCTCAAGGTCGTGCCATATAGCACATGCTCTTTCCAAGCACGATAAGCAAAGCGGCTCCCACCCATCAGCAATATTAACAATAGCGGATCTAGCACCAACACCGAACGAGGAATCACAACATCAGTCTTGAGCATAAAAAAGAATGCAGCCAACAGCACAGCAGCAGAACTTACTGCCAAGAAAATACGCTTTAAGTCAGAAACACTGGCAAAACGCCAAACACCACGATACAAGCCAAAGCTAACAAATACGCTAACTTGCAACATCACCACCCAGCCTAGTGTGGCTAACATCTCAGATGCAAAATCAGGAGGAATTGAAAAATTAAAACGCAACAAATAAGCAACAGCCCACGCGAATGCAGCTGCAACAATATCGTGAAATATCGCTAAAATAGTACGCGGATTGGTCATTGTTCTTTTCATTTAGTAATTAATTTATCGCACATGTTAGTGTGCTCCGCCATTCTAATGCTGAATGCCATCTCTTCTTAAAACTTTTACAAAAGTTAAAACAATAATTTGCAGATCAAACCACAAAGATTGACGCTGCAAATAAGCGACATCCAAGCTTACTTTATCAGGAATTGGCAACTCATCCCGCCCGTTTATTTGGGCCCAGCCTGTTAAGCCAGGCACAAGTGAGTCCACCCCATACTGAGTACGTAAAGCAATTAAATCATCCTGATTAAATAATGCCGGGCGCGGCCCCACAAAACTCATATCCCCTTTAATAATGCTCAATAGCTGAGGCAATTCATCCAAACTAGATTTTCTTAAAAAAGAGCCAATAGGCGTCAAAAACTGCTGGGGATTGCTGAGCAAATGTGTAGCAACCGCTGGCGTATCTACTCGCATAGAGCGGAACTTAGGCATTTTAAAAATAACATTGTGACGCCCTACACGATCAGACCAATATAACGCAGGGCCTTTTGAGGTAACACGCACCATCAGCCAAACTATTGCAAACGGTAAAACAAGAGTTAATGCGGCGATCAACGCTAAACATAAATCAAATAAACGTTTCATTATTCATCAGTCACATCATTACAACACTATAAATTAGAGAGTTTAGATCAAGTGCACATTTATCATAAACACCTCACAACCCCATGCCTAAAGTTGCTACAGAGCAAAAGCCAGTTAACTATGCAAAGCAACGGCTACATCTTTAAGACCATCCTCAACACTAAACTGTGGCTCCCAATCTAGCAATTGACAGGTTTTAGTAATATCTACTTGTAAATTACCGCACAATCGTTGTGCCAAGCTTTCTTTACCTAGTATCTTTGCAGCAACTTCTAGAAAACGCTGAGGTACCGGCAGCAGCCTAGGACTTACGTCTAGGGATTGTGCACATACTTTTAATAGCTCTGTAGTGGAAAGGTCATGTCCATCAGAAACCAAAAAAACTTGATTTGCGGCTGATGGGTGGTCAATACACTTCAAAATTAAACTAATCAAGTTGCCAACATATACAAAGCTACGCTTGTTATTAATCGCACCCAAAGGCAATGGAAAACCACGTTTTACAGCCTTCATCATACTGGCAAAATTTGCTTTCACCCCACCACCATAAATCAACGGCGGCCTGATAATCACTACTTCCAATCCTGTTTCTTTAGCCAGCTTTAACAGCCCCTGCTCGGCCTCATATTTTGAAATACCGTAAGCATCCTGCGGACAGGGTATATCTGAGGCTGCAAAAGGTTTATCTACTTGCGTAAGCTCACCGTTAACCTTGATTGAACTCACAAAAATAAAACGCCTTACGCCTGCTTTCACTGCCTGACGCGCCAAGTTAAGCGTACCATCCACATTCACTTTACGAAACTCGGCCAATGGGTCTGATGCCTGATCATTCATCACATGTACACGGGCAGCCAAATGCACAATCACATCAATAGCATTAAGTGCTGTCGACCAGTCAGTAACGGCGGTTATTTCACCAATTGCAGCCATCTTAACATCTGCTTGATTATCATGTTGGCTTCGTAAGACGCCAACCACATCATACTGCTTCTTTAGCAAATCACTAACAAGCAACTTACCAACAAAACCATTTGCACCCGTTACAAGAATACTCATCGTTTTAAAGGCAATAATAAAAATAAAGCCAAGGCAACTCTATCACGCAAGCGCCTACGTAGCTTAGTTACATTTAGAATTAACCAAAGCCTGTCCACAAAGTTGTATCGCATCAATTTCTGCATAGGCAAGGAGTTGCTATATCCCAAAATACTAGCAATCAATAAAGCTTGTTCAACCAACCATCCATCACGTAACTTTTTCCAGCGTGCCAATTTTGCTTTTAATCCCACATTAGCGCCAACCACATTTTCAGCATGCTGACGGTATAACATATGTGGTGTAGGGTCTATAAACCATTTATATCCATTAGACCTAGCATAGGCGTAAATAAACCAGTCATGTAATGCTAACGATTTACATTGCACTTGGTTTGCAATTAGAAAATTTTGTATTTCTAATGCTAGTTTCTTTGTTAATACAAACGTACAGCCAGGACCTGCTGATTCAAACATATAATCATATTGTTGTTGATATTGAGCCTTATTAATTAACTTATCTCGTCCATTTGGCCAAAAAGCAACAACATTACTAGAGTAAGCATCGACATGCTGCTGATTAATTAACGTAATAGCATGATTTAACTTATCTTTAAACCAAATATCATCCTGATCACATAGCGCCACATAATCTACTTGCGAAAAATTAGCATCACGCACCAATCTAAAGAAATTAGCTGAAGCAGAACCAAATCGACCATTATTTGGCAACAAAACCACATTGAGATGACTTTTGTATGCATTTATGACATTGACGGTTCCATCAATTGATAAGTCATCAGATATATATATGTCAAAATCAACATCAACTTGGGCTAATATGGAGCTCAATTGGCGCTCTAACCAAGCCTCACCATTATAAGTGGCAAGTAATACGGCTACTCGCTTCATTTAGAATCAATTAATGTCGCAGGAATGTCACGACATGAAGAACTGACGACATCAAGCTTGCCACGAACATTCTTTAGGCCATGATAAAGACCTAAACTCATTTTTGATAAACGTTCCCATCTTGAAGGGGTAAATGTTAAAAAATACCCTGCAAACTGCACCAAACGCCAAATAAAATGTAATCTCCAGACAAATGGGATCGACACATCTCTTAACATCAAGAGAGTATTTCTAAACATGTAATAATCCCTTAAAGGAGAATGATACGAAACTTGTCGTTTGCCAAAAAACCATATTGCCTTAACTTCATCACCTAAAGAATGCTCCATGACTGCAGAAGGAACTCCAACCATGCGATAACCCATTTGCTTTGCTCTAAATGACCACTCTGTATCTACATGATCTATAAAATAATCATTGCGCATGCCACCCAATGCTTTTATTACTTCTACTGGTACCAATGTACCGGAAGATATTAAAAACATAACATCCACAACCTCAGTATCCAAGGAGGCGTTATCAGGAAACCAGCGATTAGGTACATGATTTTCTTCAATAACAAAGAAGGATTTTTTATTGCTTCGGCTATCTACATATGAAGGCCCCACCGCGGCTAAAAGAGGTGTATCCGTAGACTTTTCTTGATTTGCTTCCAATGCCGACTTCAGTTTACTTACCATGTTAGGCAAAGGAATGCTATCTTGATCCATAAGCAGCACGTGAGTAGCACCGAACCCCTCTGCCCATTGAATGCCAATATTTTGTGCGTATGCAATACCGTAGTTTTCGGCCAATTGAATATACTCAGCACTCCGTGAAATGACATTTTCCTCTAGGTTATTGCTAGAGCAGTTATCAACCACAACAATCTTATTTACTTGAGGAAGTAACGCATCAAGAAGTGCGTTAAGACAATCAACATCGGGCTCAAAAGTTATCACAACGCCTACAATATTCATTTAATTCCTGATCAACTTTACTAAATTTATTCTTGATATCAATCTAAATGCAAGTCTTAAACACCGCGTCTTTAAAACGCTTAGCATCATCAACTAAGCTCTATTTTTAAAAAAAACACTCGAATCTTCAACAAACCTTCTGACCATGTTCAACTCATCATTTTGTGTTTTTAACACAGAGTTCAAAACTTTACCTTTAGTGCTTCTTGCGAAATCAAGATTTTCAAGTCCGTAAGCTAGACCATACCTGTTTTCAGCATTGGGATGCCAGTCATTTTCTGAAACACTGCTCTCGGGAATAATGATGGAATCTGCGCCACAAAGTGCAGCGTATTGTGAGTAATTTGTGTAAATATCATATGAATAGAAAGATTTAACTCTCTTGAAAATTTGAGCAACCTCCACATGTGATTTACCGTCGATAAGAACTGAGTCGGACAAATCGTGCACAATTTTCCTGTGCTTTCCCTTCCTTAAACAGTACGCAGAGCCAGATCTGCTTTCATATGGTAATGCATCATGTAGATTATAAATCTCTAATGGCGAATGCGTTATATTAAGCCTGTTTTGAGAGACAACAGACCCTGGGTAATTAAAACCATCTGCAAAGTTATTATAATCGACATAAAATTCACCTGATCCAAAAAAAATATTACTGTTATGAAAGCCCGGTTTGTGTAAAAACCACCTAACTACATTTTTTGCTTTTAGCGGGTTTCCAAAAACTATTTCAGGATAAATCACTACATAATCATCACCCTTGATATCACTTAAAGCGCTATTAAATAAAGGGGTTTTAAAGTTTTTATTTGTTTTATAAACGACTAACTTAGAT
The DNA here is from genome assembly GCF_036401095.1 of Methylotenera sp. GTDB lineage: Bacteria > Pseudomonadota > Gammaproteobacteria > Burkholderiales > Methylophilaceae > Methylotenera. Next base: position 289,830 of record NZ_DASWWA010000003.1, on the reverse strand, counting down.
TTTATAAATGACTTTAATAAAGTGTAGATTACATCTAATACATTAAACTTATTCGCTTGTAAGTTTTCGAAGTAAGGATATAAATAACATTCATAACCTAGTTGATTTATAACTGAACAAAGCTTATGTAAAAGAATGGCTCCCCCAGAATTTTCATCATAAGATGGCGCAAAAACAATAAATTTCATTAAATTACTCTCTTTTAATACTTGTAAGAATAAATGCTTTTAAATCACTAAAAGCATTTAACTTCAGATAGTACGCAAAAACTAAATAGGATACAGCGCCTAAAGTCGCAAATAAAATGACTTCTATCAGATAGTGCCAATGCAACAAGCTTTGAAAAAAATAGATAACTAGAGCGATTAGAACAGCAAGTATAAAACTAGGAGCAAAATCTAGAAACTGCTCAACCAATGAATAGTTAATAAGCTGAATAGAATAGTAACTGTTACAGAAGTATGCAATGAAAGATGACAGCACTTGCCCGAGCAGAATCGCCTCTACCCCCAGATTTAGTGTAATGGCAAGAATTGATATGGAGATTGAAACTTTTATGACTTCTAGCTTCAAAAACAAATCTGACCTTCCTCTAACCTTTAAAATATTAAGATTTATTGCATGTAGTGGGTAAAAAACAAAACCTAAACACATAATCTGGAAATAACTGGAGGCAGCCCACCACTTTTCAGAAAAAATCAATTTAAACAATGGTTCTGCTAATGCAGCTGTAACAAGAACAGTAGGGAAAATAATAAAAACAGATACTCCTAAAATTCTTCTATATGCTAGCTTTAGCCGAGAAGTATCATCTTGGATAGAAGACAATACAGGATATGTAACATTTTGAATGGCATAAACAAGCTGCCCCATTAAAACATCAAGCATCCTCTCAGACAAATAATATAATCCTGCCGTTGTTGTACTATAAAGCTTTGCAATTACAGCTGAAAAAATATTTTTTGCTAATATTGATAACACGCCAGAAATAAATAATTTGTATCCAAAATTAAGTATCTCTAAAAAAAACAAATAATTAACAGAAAATTTTGGTCGCCAAGTAGACTTATTCCAAAAGAAAATAGTAATTAATACTGACGATGAAATCATTTGCCCAATTAAAGCCCAGACTCCCAACCCCAAATAACCCATTGCAATTGCTATTAATCCAGAAACCATGGAAGCAGGCAGCGTAATTTTGACTTGAGATTTGAAATCTAAATTTCGTGTCATGATTACAATTTGAATCACTTGGAAAGCATTAATCACAACAACCAAACCAGACACTTGAAGTAGCGCTGTTAACCTGGGCTCATGATAAAAATCAGCAATCCATGGCGCTGCAAAACATAAAGCTATATATGCAATAAAACCTAAACTTAGATTCAGAAAAAATGCAGAACTTAGATCTGAATCCGAAACGTCTGGAAGCCTTACAAGCGCCTCTTTAACCCCAGAGTCCATCATATTTGTGGCTAATGCTAAAAATAACGCCATCATTGCTAATAGCCCAAAGTCTTCGGGAGCTAAAAAGTAAGCAAGTAATAATGTGATTAGTAAAGAAATTGCACGCCGGCCAAGTTGCTCGGAAAAGTTCCAGATGACACCGGTTGTTGTTTTTTTAGATAAAGACACTTTTAGCCTGCATATTCTCAATCAAGTTAATCATGAGATGGGTTTTTATGAAAAATAAGGACTTTCAGGCATTTATGAAAATGTAGTCGCGTTTACATCTAAAATTTCTATTTAGAGTAATTTAGTAAAAACTTTACTATCAATCTCACAGCCAATTATTAAATATTAATCCAGCTTCCTATCTGAGCTGACTCACTAACTTTCTCTAGAAATCTGATACCTTCCGCCGCAACAACTGTACCGTGAACATATTTATTACTTCTCGTTTTATTCTTTTTGAAAGACCTCAAGTCATCAGCTATGTCTGCATATAAATTAGCAAATGCTTCAATAAATCCAGAAGGGTGCCCCGCTTTAAAACGGTTGTACCTTGGCTCTTGAGCCGTCTTTGCTTCGCTTGAACCCCTGTCCAACACGTAATAATGTCCATCATTATCAGCCCATCGAAGATCCTCAGGCTGCATTTGATACCACTCAGCACTGGCTATACTACCAAAGACACGTATGCGTAACCCGTTGCGCTGTCCTAATGCTGTTTTTCCCCACCAAGCCTGTACTCTCAACTCATCTTGATATTGTGCCAGGCAATAAACATTGTCTACCAGACCATTAAACTGACCATAACTAGATTGGTCACCAACTACTTTTTGTGGCTTATTACCACCAGTTAGAAAATCTACTAAATGATGGATGTGCACGCCCAAATCCAGTGAAACAGTTGGAACTAAAGCATCACTTCGACGCCAGTCTTGTGGATTTGCACCTAAACGCAAGAAACCTTCCTGAGGCATTTCAATATGAATTTGCTGGATTTTTCCAAAACGACCTTCTGAAATCATGGTTTGCAACTCACGAACCATAGGGTAGCCGGAATAATTATAAGTTACAGCTAAGTAACCATTATTTTTACTTACCGCGGCATCTATCAAAAGACATTCTTCACTTGATGTACCAAGTGCCTTTTCACAAATCACGGGGTAACCAGCCTCTAAAGCAGCAACTGCAATTTCAGCATGACTAGGCGTCGGTGTTAAAATAACTATCGCATCCAGATTTGACTTTTCAGCATCAAATAGCTGTTGCCAGTTATCATAGATACGATTGGCTGCAACCCCGTAGGTTTGGGCAGTTAGCTCGTTGTGTTTAGTATTACGACTGAAGCAGCCAGCCTCAACACGAAAGTGGCCATCTAACCGACTTGCATTAAAGTGTGTATACCCTACTGCGGAATTAAGTGCCCCACCAACAAATCCGACACGCAATGGCTCAATCGATTCAAATGTCATAACAAAGAGACCTCAATTACATTTACTCACTAAAAAGTGAGTGAATATGAAAACTATATGTATAGCTTCTTAAATAAAATACATTACTGATTCAGACCAACCTTGAGTGTAATGGCGGAAGTAAATTTTATAGTCTGGGTTCAGCGACAAGATATAACGTGGCACATCTCTAAAATCAGATGCGCCATGATAAACAGAAATTGCAAGCTTAGGCCTATCTTTCACAATATGTTGCTCACACCCAGCTAGCGCTTTCATTTCCCAACCTTCGAGATCCATCTTAATAAAAGAGACAGGCTCATTTACTGCATTATCAAGTGTAGTCACATCAATAGACTCACTGCCTGCCTGACTTACGGCAGAAGCAGACCCTGCATCTGGATTAAAATATAAGCGCCCAACACTATCAGATAATCCAACCTCTAAAAACTCTATATTCTGCAGTTTAGCCAATCTAACTTTCGCTGCCTGCATATTTCGAATTGAAGGCTCGAACAGAAATACTTTTTTATAGTCTGGATATCTACTACAGAATTCTTCAGTAGTGTCGCCATCAAACCCACCAGCATCAACAAACACCTCATTCTGATACATCATGAAGTCTTCAAGGTATTGATCTTTCAGCCGAACCTGATACTCATGCATGTAAATTGGATTAGGATTTAACCTATATCTAAGTACATCTATAAACACTTCTCTAGACTCTTCATCAGACATTAATTGATAAAGATTGAACCACTCATTTTTAAATTTTAGGTAGTCTTCACGTTGCTGTTCTACAAACCAAGGCAATGAAACTTTTGCATTTGGATCATTTAAAAGCTCACTTATTGCAATTACATTATTCAATCCAGCTTTTTTTAAGTTGTTTTGTACCGAAACAGGACTAATTGAAGTCGAACAATTTACAACTATTGACTCTGATGGGACATCTGAAGTTTTAATAATAGGTACCCCGTGCCAACTATTACTATGGGTATCGTAATCATCAATTAAACCATCAATGCTCATGAGCTTGATTAGCTCTTCTGACTGTTTATTCTTACCAATAACATAACGAGCAACTTTAGTATTGCTCATGAATGAATTTATAAGCGCCTGATTACTGCTTTCGAAGTTAATTGCAGAATCTACAGTTGAAAAAAATTCCTCTTTACTAAGTTTCAATTTATTCATAATTACTCATTAATGATGTATTTGATAAAGCGTGCGTTTTAGCGTGCTCGAATAACAGTCATCAAAATCCTCTTGTGACTGCTCTTGTAAAAATAAGATTCCAATTCTGCCAAATGGACTCGCTTTAACATAATCCCCAGCGAGGCTAATTGGAAATAATTTTTCAATATTTACGGCACGATTAAACTTAATCGACCCAAAAAAACCATCTACAGGCTGAGAGATTGTATGCCTCATTACCAATGACTTCTTATTTTGATAATTAGTTAATGGTGATATTTTATTGATAAATGGTGAAACATAAGACTCAACATAGTTAAACGATGTTGAAAACTCAATTAGTTGACTATACAAATCACCAGGGCAGCGTCGAGTAACTTCAATCAGCCAATATTTTTGGCCTTTTCTTATAAACTGAGTATGAATCAGACCATCAATAAGGCCAAGTTTGGCAGCCATCACCTCTATTGAATGACGAATATGAGTAAGCATTTCTTGTGGGAAGTTGTAATCAACCTTACTGGTGTCCACAACAAATGGGTTTGCCGTACCATGCTCCTCTACGATAAAGTCAACGGCTATTTTTCCATCCACAATGAAAGCCGAATGACTGTACAACTGTCCTTCAACGTACTCTTCAATAATATATTTCTCTAATTTGGAGAAGCTTTTTGCGTGATTAATATAATCATCCAGGTTAGCTTGCTCAGACGCATGAACCACTGTTACACCACGTCCACTAAAAGCATCAACAGGCTTTACAATCATTGGCCAATTATTACCTACACTTTCCCTAGTAAAGGTTTTAGGCACCGGCAATCCAGCTTCAATTGCGAACGCCCTAAACTCTTCTTTATTATTGATTGTTTGAGTGTTTTTTAATGTCTCTATTCCAAAAAAACCAATCTCTTCGCTCAGCTTAGCACTAATTAAATAAGAGAGGTCATTACATCCCGGCACTATAAAACTGATATCTAAATCAGATATTAATTCACGAACTAAGTGAATCTGTGAATAATCAACATTTATGTAGTTTTTAGCCTTTTTTGCTAAATAGTCATTTGGGTTTCCCCCAACCACATACACTTCATAGCCTTTATCAATCAAGTAGTCATATATAGGAGCCGACGACAAATTTGTATCAATTAACAGGACTCTACTCATCGTTAAACAACCAACCTTATAACATTGCAAATTTCATCTACGTCTGAAAAGTCGAGATCAGGATATATAGGCAAACAAAGTACTTTGGATGCTAAGTCATTAGCTAACGGTAAATTGTTTACATGTGCAGAGGCCATATCTTGATACATAGGAAAATTAGTAATTAACGGATAAAAATATCTGCGCGAATAAATTCCATGATCCTTAAGTATCTGATAAAGAGCATCTCTACTTTGTGGATAATCGGCTTGAATTAATATTGGAAAATATGAATAATTTAAAACAACATCCTTATCAGCATCCAAGAAATGGATACCCTTAACATTTGCCAATTGCTTCCGATACCTGCTATCAATTTCCTTGCGCTTCTCAATCATGGCATTTACATTCTTGAGCTGTAATAATCCAACCGCAGCATTATACTCACTCATTTTTCCGTTAATACCAGGTTCAGTCACTGTTACTTCATCAACAAACCCAAAATTCTTCAATTGATCAATTCGTAATTTAGTCTCTGCATCCGGACATACAATTGCACCACCCTCAAAAGTATTAAACACCTTTGTTGCATGAAAGCTTAGTACTGAAAGGTCACCATGCCTAAGAACACTACCACCGGCATCCTTCACACCAAAAGCATGAGCAGCATCATAAATAACTTTGAGCTGGTATTTATCAGCAATTTTGCGAATTGCCTCCACATCACAAGGATGCCCGTAGCAATGAACAGGCATAATGGCGGTAGTTTGAGAGGTTATAGCCTCTTCAATTTTAGAAGGGTCAAGATTTAACGTATCAGGATCAATATCAACGAATACAGGTTTTATACCGTTCCACAGTAAAGAATGTGAAGTTGCAACGAATGAATAAGGTGTAGTAATTACCTCACCTTTAATGTTCAAAGCTTGCAATGCAGTTACTAAAGCTATAGTACCGTTAGTGAATAGAGAAAGATGCTCAACACCTAAATACTCACAAAGCTCTTTCTCTAAACGTTGGTGAAGAGGGCCACCGTTAGTTAGTATTTTATTCGCCCATATTTCTTCCAAAAAAGGAATAAGGTCTTGCAACGGTGGCAAGTTAGGCTGAGTAACATAAATAGGTTTGCTTATTTTATCCATTATTATCAATCAGATTTTTTTGATTCGATTGTGCAACTTCGTTCACCAGTGCATCAATCTCTAACTTAAGAAGTTCATATTCATGCATTTTATTACGCAAAAACCTAACAGTTACTTTGGCTTTCTCTTCAACGCCTTTGGGGGTTAACAAGTACATATAAGCCAATTTATTTTTGCTGTTACGGAAGTTGCTTACTTTTAACACGCCAACAGCCATTAAGGCTTGAAGGCAGAAGTTTGCTTTACCCAAGCTAATCCCTAGCACTTCAGCTAGTTCACGTTGAGTTATTTCCGGCCTTAGCTCAACCAGTTTAAGTATTTTGTAGCGGTACTCATCTGTTAGCATAATGTTAAACAGCAACCCCACGTTCATCGATTGAACAATATATGGAGTATATATTATGCCCCAATAAAAACATACGTGTTTATAGCTTGTAGCCCATTGCTTTATAAATCATCACTCATTAAGAGCCTTTACGCTTTAACTTGTACATAAAATATTAAGAAAGATTAATACTTCTAATAAGCACTGCCTGTAAATTTCTTAATGTCCCTTAACTGCCTTTTGGTTGGACGCCCTGCACCCCTATCTCGCTGGGCGAAATCATGCTCTCCCGTGAGTTTTGCATTTTCGCGTTTGGCAATGCTTTCAGTAGTTTCGTTATATAGCAACGCTGCTTCTGGCGCTCCTCTGCGCACGTTAGATAGCGCCTGAACATTGACTTCAATTTCAAAGTCTCGATTACGAATGTGAATCACTTGGCCAATGTGCACTTCTTTTGCTGGTTTTACGCGATCCCCATCTACATGGACTTTGCCTGTGTCGATAGCCGCTGTGGCAAGGCTGCGTGTTTTAAAAAAACGCGCAGCCCATAGCCATTTATCTAGTCTGCATTTGTCTTCTGCTTCGTTTGCCATTTTCAATCAACTTAATGCATGCCTAAGCGGGCCGTTTAGGCGAGTTAGTTTCTAGGATTGTTTTAAAGTCTTTAAGCACGACTTCTGCCATGACATTCACAGATTGCAGTTGATGCCCTGTCAGGTAGAGAATACCGTCAGCGACATTATTCATGGTGGCAATATGAAACTGGCCTTGCTCAACGGCTTGAATCACTTCATCACTGAGTACGAGGTGGCGCATATTACGCTCTGGCATCAACACCCCTTGTTTGCCATCCAAGCCTATTTCTTTACAAACTCTATAGTAGCCTTCAATTTTTTCATTTAGGCCGCCAACAGGTAATACTTCTCCGTGTTGATTTAACGCGCCGGTCACCGCAATACCTTGCTTAATTGGCACTTGTGCAAGTGATGACAACAACGCAAACAACTCCGCACAGGAGGCTGAATCACCATCCACGCCGCTGTACTCTTGCTCAAACACCAGTGAGGCCGTGAGGTTGAGCGGGTTTAAATGTGCAAAATTAGTATGCAGCCAACTTTGTAAAATCATCACACCTTTATCGTGGGTAGGCCCGCTCATTTTTACTTCACGGTCTATGGTGAGCACCCCCCTGCTACCAGGGTAGCAATTTGCTGAGATACGCACTGGTGAGCCAAAGCTTGCCTCAGATAAATCGATATGTGTCAGGCCGTTAATTTGGCCGATACATTCACCATGCACACTGATGATAAGTTCTTTATCTACGATAGAGTCGCGCATGTGCGCTTCAATATAGCTGTGGCGCGCATATTTGCGGGCAATGGCTGATTTAACATCTTCAACCGTCACAAGTTCAGCACCGCGCAGGCTGGCTGCTGCGGCACTCTCTAAAAGCAACTTTTCCAGCACTGCAAACTTGGTGCTCAACCTCGTCTGATCCTCAATCAAGCGATGCATGGCCTGCAACAATGCCGCGACAGCATCCGCAGTCACATGACGGCAGTGATGTTGCTGGCATTTATGTGCAATAAAGGACGCATATGCAGCATAATTTTCAGGGCTAGCTTTAACCTGATCGGCAAACTCAATCTTAATGGGGAAGTAATCAAAGAAATCAGGCTTAACACCCAGCAACTCATAATAATCTTCACGTGTAGCAATCAACACGATTTTTACTGATACCGGTATTGCCGCCTGCGCATTAATCAAGCTACTGCCCTGATTGCTACTGCTGCTTAAATCTTCAATCTGCAAAGTGCCGTTACGGAGGAAGCGATGCAACTTTTCAAGGATATGTGTACCATTTTGCTCATCGGCAAGAATGTCGCGTAAATGTAGTAACAGCGTGCCGCCATCTGCGCGCATTAAATTACCTGCGCGTAAACGCATAAAGTCGGGAGTATTACTGGCTTCGCTGGCGCCTTCTATGCCGCCAAACAAAGATTGCAAGCTAGGGTCATTATCGTAAACCACTGGCGCATGCTGTGTGGCGTGGTGCTCGACTAGCACATTGGCACGGTAGCGGCCAAAAAAGCTCTCAGACATTAACGCCTCGAGGTTACTTTCACCCTCTGGGCTTGTAGTAGGTTGCCAGTTTTCCAGCGTTTCTAATATATCTTTCTGCAGAGTACTAAAATAATGCGCTGGAATTTTATCTTGCTCTATCAGCGTCAGGCTAGCTTTAACTGTGTTTAACTGCGCCTCAACAAATGTTTGTAATGGAGCGATAGAATTTTGCTGCACTTTAGCATCTAACAAACTGGAGATATCTTTGGCAAATACACGTACAAAACTATCTAGCGCTTGTTTAAGCTGCGTACCTGCACCAGCTGGTAATTTAATAAACAAAGGCTTGCCGCTGGTTTCAAACTGATACAAGGCGACTAAATCACTGGCTGCCGGCCACTTTTTTGCAGCCTCATGCATTACGCCTAACATTAACGTAGTACGGCCTGAGCCCGGCTCACCTAACGCGAGCAAATTAAAACCGGTCTGCTGAATGCTAAGTCCGAATTCGGCAGCTTTTTTCGCCTCGGCTTGTGCCACCCAGGCCTGATATTGTGCACTATCGTGTGCTTCAGCACTGAGTTCAGATGTATCGGCAAAGTTGAATTGCTCTAATGCTACATTAATCGTTAGCGCTTGAGGTGTTAGTATTTTTTGCATATTATTTTTCTATACTCCAGCGATCACGCGCCGTATCGTCTGCTGATTTAGCCTCTATCCAGTGCTCACCTGTTGAGTTTGCTTCTTTTTTCCAGAATGGCGCTTCTGTTTTAAGATAATCCATCATAAATTCACAGGCAGAGAATGCGTCACCACGATGCGCACTCGTCACGATGACCAGCACAATTTGATCGCTAGGCTGCAGCGTACCAACACGGTGCACGATTAGAGCGTCCATGATATTCCAGCGGCTTTTTGCTTGCTGAATAATAGCCGTAAGCGACTTTTCCGTCATACCGGGATAATGTTCAAGCGTAAGCTGTGAAACAGTATCACCATCGTTTAAGTCACGCACCAAACCAACAAAGCTCACCACTGCGCCAATATCTTTGCGTGCTTGGCGTAACTGATTGATCTCAGCGCCGATATCAAAATCCGCTGTTTGCACTCTTACTGTCATAGTTTTATCACATCAGTGTAAAGCAAGCGCATTAACCACCTGTCACTGGTGGGAAAAAGGCTACTTCATCGCCATCATTAATAACAGCTTTGTCATCCACAAGCTCATGATTAATAGCTGCGCGCACTTTCAGTTTACCCATGAGCATTTGCCCCCAAACATCACCACGTTTAGCGAGCACTGATTTCAACTTTAAAATTGTCAGCGCATCATCCGGTAGCTCTAAGTCTTCTGTTGAATATTTAAGCGTTTCTTTTAATCTTGCAAAATAAAATAATTTAATTTTCATTGGGTTACTTAGTTTAATTAATCCGTTTTATCATCTACAACATCGAGCAAATCTAGTGTGCTATTAGTTAATTCTACACGTTCAATTTGTGCAAATCTCTGTGAAATTTTCTGGCTAGAAATATGCACATCTTGTGCGTTCTCATGCGCTTGACGAATATTGTCTGCCAGCTTTTTCATGCGCAGGTCAAAACGTCCAAAATCTTTACTGAGTTTACCTAACTCTTCTTTAATAACGTGCACTTGTTTACGTGTTTCCACATCTTTTAAGACAGCTCTCGCGGTATTTAGTACGGCCATTAACGTTGTAGGTGAAACCACCCAAACACGTTTATTCATGGCATAGGTAATCACATCAGCATGGTATGCATGCAACTCAGCAAACACAGCCTCAGCCGGAATAAACATAACAGCGCCATCGGAAGTCACATTGGAAATAATGTACTTGGTCGCAATGTCATCCACATGTTTTTTAACATCTAATTTAAACTGTTTTTCTGCAATCAGTTTTTCTGCTTCACTGAGTTTGTTGTCCAGCATGCGGTGGTAATTTTCCAGCGGGAATTTACTATCAACTGCCACCACGCCTGTTGGCTCAGGTAAAAACAATGCGCAGTCGGCACGCGTGCCGTTTTCAAACGTATGCTGCATTGCAAAAGAGTTGACGGGCAATACATTGCGTACCAAGGCCTCCAATTGCACTTCGCCAAAAGCACCGCGTGAACGTTTATCACCGAGCAATTCCTGCAAGCTAACCACATTGGTGGTTAAGCCATCAATTTTCTTTTGCGCTTCATCAATGGTCGCTAAACGCGCCATCACATCCATAAAGGTTTGATTGGTCTTTTTAAAGCCTTCATCCAAGCGTTCAGAAACCTTGCCGCCGATAAGCTCTAACCGTCCATCCACTGACTTGGTTAGCGCTTCAATACTTGCGGTTAATTGCAAAGTGGCATTGCGCATGGTTGACTGAATCAACTCCTGCTCTGCTTTACCCTGCTCAGCTAATGTGGTGTGCAGTTTTTCCAGCACAGTTTCGCGGGTTTGGGAGAGGCTATTGTTTTGCGCTAATTGCAAAGCCTGCATTGCATCTCGCGTTGCTTGCAGCTCAGTTGCCACACTGGCGCGCAAGCGCTCGCTGGTTTCATTGGTAGCGCTGCTTAACCTGTCACCTAGTTTATTGAGGCCATCGTTAAAATCCAGCAACATGGCGCGATGCTTTTCTTCTAGCTGTTGCAGTATAAGCGCGTTGTGATCAACCTTGCTTCCTCGCCACATCTGCAATAGAAGTAACACAAGAACAGCAAAGACAGTAATTAATATAATGATTTGTAACATAGGCTAAATTATACCCGATGCTTGTTTAGCTTCTGTATAAATTCGCGGCTTTAACATAGATTACGACATAAACTTACTGCTTATGATTCTGCATACAAACAGCTATCTGCAAAAAATTTAAAAAGAGCGTTTTTAAAATGCGCAGGATTATGCCAAACTTAACTTTATTACCACTCTCGTTAGGCTTATCGTGCTTAAACTCAAATTACTGCTAAACCAGCAACTAGCCAATATTACGCGCAGGCTACATAACAATTTTTATTTGTATTTGAGTGCACTGCTCACAGTGCTAGTTTTATTAGATGCCAGCGTGTTTCATGTGGGTGAAAACATGCGCGACCGGGCGTTTGACATGATGGTAAAAAACCGCATCATGGTACCCAAACCAGACTCGGATATTGTCATTGTAGACATCAACGAGGCATCGTTAAGCGCAATGTCTGCAGAGTACGGCCGCTGGCCTTGGCCTAGGCAGGTACTTGGCGAGTTCTTAGAAAACATCGAAGCACAGCAACCTAAAGCCGTTGTGTTTGATATTCTGTTTAGCGACCCTGACATCTACAACCCAGACAGCGATGCCTATTTTAACGAGGTGATTGCCAGCACAAAAAACACCTTCTTCCCCATGCTGCGTTTGGCAGAGGCAAGTGATAATTTAAGCCAAGTCACTCCTAATATGATTCCTGGCATTAAACGTGCTGGGCCAGACCAAACAGGAACAACACAACCGATTGCCATCGTGCTGCCACACTTAGCAGCAGCGCTTAACTCTAGACATTTAGGGACACACAATATTTACCCAGACAAAGACGGCATCGTGCGCGAGTACAGGCTCTGGCATGATGAAAGTGGCTGGATCTTGCCATCTTTACCACTTGCGGTAGCCAACTTCACACAAGCCAATTCAGCCACCCTGCCGCAAAACATGCTGATTAACTGGCGTGGCAAACCATTTACTTACCAATTTGTCACGTTTAGTGATGTGTATGCCGACATGGCAAGCAAAGTGAAAAAGCGCCCGGCGAATGAGTTTAAAGACAAAATAGTGATTATCGGCTCTACCGCACCATCGCTATTTGACCTAAAAGCTACCGCGATGGCGAAAGCTCACCCCGGGGTGGAGATACTGGCAACCGCTATTGATAACGTTAAACATGATGACTACCTAAAAGTATGGCGCGGAAAAACACCATACATCCTGATGAGCCTAGCGCTCGTTTGGCTCACTGCATTAGCATTTTTCCACAACGTAGATCGCGATAAAGTCACCAGAATTTTTAGTAGCAGCCAAATCATACTGATTACGTTATCTTACTTGGCGATTAACTTCACAGATACTTATCTAGACTTAACTGGCCCTATTACATGGGCAATTTTGTATTTCAGTGTGGCTAAAATATATGCATTGGCTAACGACAGGGCAATGCAGCGCTTACTCGCCAACGATGTAGAATCAGGTAAAAAAGGCGCAGCAATTTTACTTATGCCGATTATGTTTGAAACACGAGAACCATTGAGCGATAGCTTGCTCAAAAAGTTACAGTACAAAATTGAGCAGCGCCTCCAGCACCGCGCCACTGTGGAAATTTTAAAAGGGACACAAAGTGGCATATGGGGGCTATTTAGCGACATGATTATTGTGAGCTGGGCTTATGCGCATGACAGCGAAGCCGAAGCAAGCCAAGCCATGCAGGATGCAACAAAACTTGGCACGCAATTGGCTCAACTATTACAAGGCACAGGTATTCCGGAAGACACGACTGCGCGTTATACCCTGCACAATGGAACATTAAACACAGAAAAACCAATGGCAAATCAATGGCGCGGCCTGTTTGCTCAAGCTATTATCAAGTTAGATATATTAGAAAGTGGAGCCCAATGAAACATTACTTAAAACATGCACTCATTCTGAGTAGTTTAGTGCCCCTGCTTTATGCAGGCATGTGCGTAGCTGCCGAAAAAGGCAGCGCTCTTAAGAACGACAGCTTGCGTAGCGAGCCGTTTGTAGATGCCAAAGTCACTGGCAGCTTTGCACGCGGTGAAAATTTGGAAATCATCAAAAAACAAGGCGCATGGCTACAAGTAAAGTCGGCAAAAGGTTCTGGCTGGGTACGTTTACTATCAGTCAAACGCGGCGCTGCAAGTGCAGGTAACCAAGCAGCTGGAGTACTTGCGGTGGCTAGCGGCAGAGCTGGAACTGGGCAAGTGGTATCCACCACAGGTGTTCGCGGCTTGAGTGAACAAGAATTAAAAGCAGCTAAATTTAATGAAGAAGAAGTTAAAACATTAGAAAGCTATACTTTAAGTGCAGATAAAGGCCGCGCTTTCGCCAAAGCAGGTAAATTGAATAGCATCGCATTTAAGAACTTAAAAGAAGCGAAAGGCGGTACTGAATGAACGCTAAACCAAGAGTGACCAGTATTATGTCCACCCATAAACGCAACCTAATCTCCACCCTACTTGCATCTCTGCTGGGGCTAGTTAGCCTGCAAAGTGCAGCCTTTGATTTCAAAGGCGCGCTAAAAGATGCTGTAGAGAAAGAAATCGGCCAAAAGACTGACAGCCAAACTAACCCAGCCGAGGCAGCGAGCAGCACAGATAGTGCAAAAGCTAACAGCACCACAGCCAGCCAAGAAGCAGCTTTTAACTGGAAAAACCCGAGCACCACAGAAGAAATCAGCCTTGGGCGGGAAATTGCAGGAAATCTATTAGGTGCAGCGCCGTTAGTCAAAGACGCGGCGCTACAAAAATACGTTAACTCAGTGGGTCGTTGGGTTGCCTCACAATCTGAGCGCCCAGAACTGCCTTGGCGTTTTGGCGTGATTGAGAGTGAAGACTTAAATGCGTTTGCCGCGCCTGGTGGTTACATCATGCTGACCAAAGGTTTATATCGCAAGCTTCAAAATGAAGCACAACTAGCCGGTGTTTTAGGGCACGAGATTGCTCATGTCGTTAAAAAACACCAGCTCAAAGTGCTGCAAAAACAACAACTGCTAAGCATGGGTGCGGGATTATTAAGTGACAAATACGCAAAAGACAACGCCCTTATTAGCAAAGCAATTGGCAGTGGCGCCGAAATCAGCGCACGTAGTCTAGATAAATCAGCAGAATATGAAGCCGATCGCTTAGGTTTAAGTTACGCAACACGTGCTGGTTACGAGCCCTATGGTTTAGCTGAAGTATTGCAGACACTTGGGCAATCCAGCAGCAATGATGCCAGTGTTGCTTTATTATTTAAAACCCACCCTCACCCAGATGAGAGACTCACTGCGCTAAGTGAATCTGTAGGCTCACAGTTAGATAAAATAACTGGCAAAACGCTGGAAAATAGATTTTATCTACTGAAGTAATGAGTGATGTATTGAGGTAAATGCTAGCCATGCATACAGTAAACAATTTTTCTTGTTGAATGGTTAGCGTGACAAAGTCACCAAAAAATTAAGTGAATTTTGGTGATGCATTAGCGCTTTGTTTGATCCTGCTCAAACAAAGCGCTAATTGCAGATTGAGTTGTTTGACATCTCAATGCACAAGGATAAAAATGTCCTTATACATTGCAGGAGATTGTTTTATGGCTACGAAACAAAAAGAGAGTAAACCTGGCAGCACCTTAAAAGACACCATCGCCAAGCCTACTAGCAACACCTCAAAAAAACGCAAAGTATCCTCAGGCGACATTGCGCCAGATGCCACCGCAAGCGGAATTGAAAACTTTGCAGTGAGTGAAAAAATCGCTGCTGCGCAGAGCTCTAAATTGGAAGCTGTGCAGGATATTATTCAACGCATTTCACGCAACGACTTATCAACTTTGCCTGATGCATTGCATACCATACTCAAAGGCGCCTCCCCCGATGATGCCGCAGCGCTAAGTAAAGCGCTCACCGTGATTAGAGACTCTAAAACCATTAAATCACGCTTACGTAATGACCAAGCACTAGCTAAAGATTGGCGGGATGGTGGCTATCCATATCAAAACCTGCTCTCACGCAAATCTTACGAAAAACAGAAATATCGCTTGCAAGTAGAGTTGTTAAAACTGCAAGCTTGGGTAAAAGAAACTGGTCAGCGTGTAGTCATCTTATTTGAGGGACGAGATGCAGCAGGCAAAGGCGGTACCATCCGACGCTTTATGGAGCACCTTAATCCGCGCGGTGCACGTGTAGTGGCACTTGAAAAGCCGAGTGAGGTCGAGCGTGGTCAATGGTACTTCCAGAGATACGTTTCCCAATTGCCAACCGCTGGGGAAATCGTACTGTTTGACCGCTCATGGTACAACCGTGCTGGCGTTGAGCGCGTGATGGGCTTTTGCAACAATGATGAGTATCTTGAGTTTATGCGTCAAGCACCGGATTTTGAGCGCAACCTTACAAGGTGTGGCATCCATGTCATTAAGTTCTGGTTCTCTGTGAGCCGATCAGAACAACGCAGACGTTTCAAAGAGCGTGAAATGCACCCACTCAAACAATGGAAACTTAGCCCGATTGATTTGGCATCGCTAGACAAATGGGATGAATATACCAAAGCCAAAGAAGCCATGTTTTTTCATACAGACACGGCTGACTCACCTTGGACTGTCATCAAGTCTGACTGCAAAAAACGGGCACGCCTGAACGCGATGCGCTATGTATTACACAAACTCCCCTACACCAATAAAGACATAGACGCGATTGGCAACCTAGACCCACTATTGGTAGGACGAGCACATATTGTGTATGAACGTGGTGAGCATAATCACATTATCCTTTAGCATTGCGCACAACTGGCTAAAGGAAGTTTTAGAGCATTAAGGCTAGACAATGTATTATAAGAGCTAGCCTTAATAGCGTTTCAGCAAGCTGAGCACCCGTTATATCAAATCACGCACACGCAACTCGGCTTTGATATAGGCATAATAGATAGGTGCTGCCACAATACCTATCAGCCCAAATGCAGCCTCCATGCACAACATGGCAATCAGCAACTCCCATGCGTTAGCGCGAATTTGGCCACCAACAATACGTGCATTTAAAAAATACTCAAATTTATGAATAATCACTAAATAGAGCAAAGAGCCTAATGCCACAGCTAGGGTTTGACTTAAACTTACCACGACAATCACGGCATTTGAAATAAGGTTGCCAATCACCGGAATCAATCCAACTACAAAGGTAATCGCAATCATGGTTTTCACCAACGGCAAATGAATCCCCATCAGAGGCAACACCACTGCCAGATAAATTGCAGTAAAAAAGGTATTAATAGCAGAGATGCGAATTTGCGCAAAAACCACGCGCTTGAACGCATCGCTTAACAATGCGCAGCGCATGTAAAGCGCCCCGGCAAATGGTTTGAAATGCTCAACCGTCACAGCCTCACGTAGCGCCAGCATGCCACCTACAATCATGCCAATCAAAATATGTGCAGTAACGCGCCCAGCCTCTTTGCCCACCACCTGCAACTCGCCGGCATGTGTGCGCAGCCATGTAGTTAACATCTCTTTAAATGTCAGTGCATCCGCTGGCAAATGCGTTAATAACCAGCTCGGTAATATTTTTCTGGAGTCTTCTAAAATTTGTGCCATTTTGGCCAAAAGCACGGTTAAGCTACCAGCGTCTGAGCGTAAAAATGCTGTTAAACCAGCGCCGGCGAGTGATAGCAAACTAACAACGATAAACACCAGAATGCCGACTGCCCAAATCTTAGAATAATTACTAGGACGCTTACTAGGAAATCTGCGTGAGATATAAGGGGTAATCATGTGCACTAGCTGATACACCAGCAAACCAGCTAGCAATGCGGGTAACAAGCTAAACTTAAGCACAAAAAATAATGCAATCCCTGTAATTAGCCAAGCCGCAATGTCATATCCTGTTGCTTTGGCAACGAGTGATTCCTGTGTAATCTTAGCCATATCTACCTTAAATCAAACACTTCAATTCACTGATTAAGAAAAAAACCAGCTGTTTATTAATAGTTTTTAATCGCAAATCTATTGACGAAATCAGCAACATCAGCTGCCGGGATTGAAACGATCAACTCAATATGCTCATTAAAAGCCTTATCCAAGATACCACCGTTACATTTTGATAATGCTTTTGTTAAATAATCCATTTGATTATAGGCGATGGTCAGCCTAACGCTCTTCATTTCCACATAATCTGCAACTTTAGTCGCATCCAACGCCAACTTAGCTGTGCCGCCATACGCACGCGCCAAACCACCTGTGCCCAGATTAATGCCACCGTAGTATCTAATAACACCAACACAGGCATTAATTAGATTGCGCCCTTCTAGCAACTTTAACACCGGCATCCCAGCGGTGCCAGAAGGCTCACCGGCATCTGAAAAGCGCTGCACTATCCCGTCTTCAGTCTTTAATCTAAATGCATAAGCTAAATGGTGCGCGGTTGGATGCTTCGCGGCAAAGGCACGCAAAGCAGAACCAACTTCTCGTTCAGAGGTACACGGCACCGCCATGGCAATAAAACGTGATTTAGTAATGGTCTGCTCAGCAAACCCTGTATCTATTAATATTTGCAACTACTTACGCCCACCCAGAATGCTACCTAAAATACCACGAATAATTTGCCTACCCAATTGCGAACCAATAGCACGTGCTGCACTTTTGGCGGCAGCCTCTAAAATACTATCACCACGGCTGGCAGGCTCTTTCTTACTGGAAGCTGCTGCGTCTTCATCCTCACTATCAGCAGGTGGCGTAACTTGTGCTTTTAAAATCTCGTAGGCAGATTCACGGTCCACTTGTTTTTCATAAACATTATTGAGAATGGATGTTCTGATTGTTTCAACACGCTCAGCATCTGTAGCGGGGCCAATCCGGCTGCCTGGCGGACATACAAAAGCACGCTCCACCGGTGTCGGAATCCCTTTTTCATCCAAGAATGAAACCAGCGCCTCACCTACTCCAAGCTCAGTAATCACACTTTCCACATCAAGTTTAGGGTTTACTCTAAAGGTCGTTGCGGCAGATTTCACTGCTTTTTGGTCGCGCGGTGTAAAAGCACGCAAGGCATGCTGCACACGGTTACCCAATTGCCCCAAAACTGCATCAGGGATATCAAGCGGGTTCTGGCTCACAAAGTACACACCCACCCCTTTTGAACGAATCAGGCGAACAACTTGCTCGATTTTTTCCAGCAACACGGCTGGCGCGTCATTAAACAGTAAATGTGCTTCATCGAAAAAGAACACCAATTTGGGTTTATCTAAATCGCCAGCTTCCGGCAGTTTTTCAAACAATTCAGACAATAGCCACAACAGCAAGGTCGCATAGATACGCGGTGAGTTAAATAACTTGTCACTCATCAGGATATTAACAACGCCATGGCCTTGTTCATCGGTCTGCATCAAGTCATCCAAGTTAAGTGCAGGCTCACCAAACAACATGTCAGCACCTTGTGTTTCAAGCTGCAATAATGCACGCTGCACTGCACCCACACTAGCCGCAGAAATGTTGCCATATTCTGCTTGGTACTGCGCAGAATTCTCAGAAGCGTGCTGCATCATTGCGCGCAAATCTTTCAAGTCTAGCAACAGCCAGCCTTTGTCATCGGCAATTTTAAATACAGCATTAAGCACACCAGCCTGCACATCGTTCAAATTTAGTAGGCGTGCGAGTAGCAAAGGCCCCATTTCTGCAATTGTGGTGCGGACAGGATGCCCTTTTTCACCAAACATATCCCAAAATGTAACTGGGCACTTAGCATAGCTAAAATCAGAAAGCGCCAACTGCTGCACCCTAGCCTCAACTCTGGGGTTAGCGCCACCTTGCTGAGACATGCCAGAAAGATCGCCTTTCACATCCGCCATGAACACGGGCACACCATTTTTTGAGAAACCCTCAGCTAGCGTCTGTAGCGTGACTGTTTTGCCAGTGCCAGTTGCGCCTGCAATCAAGCCATGACGGTTAGCCATTCGCGGCAAGATTACACTGGAAGTTTCATTATTTTTTGCAATTAAAATGGGGTTAGCCATGAAGTGATTACCTAAACTTTAGTAATTAACGTTAATAAATTGGGGGCAATGCTATAGATATGCTTTATAAAGCCGGGAATATTTAAAAGTCACCTTTACGCGCTCTATCCATAATTTCAAGCAGCTTGGTTTCTAATTCTTGTGCGGATTTTTTTGCACGCTCAGTTGGATGCTTAATGCTTTTTAAATCAAAAGTAGGACGATCCATCGCGATGTAAAGTTTAGGTTTGTTATTACCATCCAGCTTTTCATAAATCGCCACCCTGCAAGGCGCAAAAACTAGAAACTCAGGGTGATCTAAAATAATCTCTGTGCCCATACTTAAGTTGCAAAACGAGCGCACCTCTTTGACACCTTGCGGATCAACACCACGTAGCTTCATGTGCTCACCAATCGGAAAGTTGGCGGGATTCACAAAATTCATGCCTTCAGAAATGCTTTTCAAGCTTTCCACTACATCTTTATAACTCACGTTAGCATTAACCGGCAGCTCATAAATCGCACTGGCAGGGTCGATTGCCGGCATACCTGGCCGCACTTGGCCAATCAGCGCATTATCTTTGTGCGCTATGTTCGGTTGCTTGAAACAACAAGCAACCATGCCTAAACTCAAGCTTAGTAAAAGCACAGCGTAGTAGCTTGTGTGCGGGGTACGTCTCGCGCTTATCTTCAGCATGGTGACCACCTACTCTAAATTAATCAGCAATCTTGAGTGCCTGATTTACCGCCGCACGGTTAAAATGCGGCGCAATCAGTTCAATAAATCCATACATATATCCACGTAAAAATGCATCTTTACGCACGCCTAAGTAAGTAGTGCTATCCGCAAATAAATGATCAACGTCAATTTTCGCTAAATGTGTATCGCGCTCGTTGTCATAAGCCATATTGGCAAGTAAACCGACACCCAAACCCAAGGTGACATAGGTTTTAATCACGTCGGCATCAATCGCGGTTAGTACTACATTCGGCGTTAACCCTGCATCAGCAAAAGTCTTAGATACAAGCGTACCACCAGTAAATGCAAAGTCATAGGTAATGAGCGGGTAATTTGCTAGCTTTTCGAGGGTCAAAGGCCCACCTTGTAACAAAGGGTGATCATGTGGCACGACAACACAGCGGTTCCAGTGATAACAAGGCAAGCATAACAAGCTCTCACGTTCACTAATAGACTCAGTCGCTATCCCAATATCCGCCTCACCACTTTCCACCTGTTCAGCCACTTGGCTAGGGTTACCTTGATGGATATTTAGCTTAACACGCGGATAATTAGTCATAAAAGCTTTAACTGCCGCAGGCAGTTTGTAGCGTGCCTGTGTATGCGTGGTAGCAATGGTTAAGGTGCCAGTTTCCACATCGCTAAACTCCTCACCTACACGCTTAATATTTTCAATATCGCGCATCACTTTGTCCGCAAGCATCACAATCTGCTGACCGGGCACAGTTAGGCCGGTTAACCGTTTGCCATTGCGTTTAAATATCTGCAGGCCAAGCTCTTCTTCAATCAACTGAATTTGCTTACTCACGCCAGGTTGTGATGTATACAAAGCATCGGCAGCACTGGTAATATTTAACCCTTGCTTCACTACCTCATGTAAATAACGTAACTGATGTAATTTCATTGGATTAGCTTCTTTTAAACAACCTATTAATAAGATACTTCAAGCGCACCGCTAACTTTATCAACGCGTAAAAAACACGCACACCTTATATAACTAAACGATATATCCATAGAATAACATATTCTTAAAAAAAACAAGAACGCACTGCTATAGTACGCGCCTAAATTTAGTTAATAACGGATACTCCACATGGAATTTGGTTATATAATCTCAGGCTTTGCAGTAGGTTTACTTGTTGGCGTCACAGGCGTAGGCGGTGGTTCATTAATGACACCCCTGCTCGTTTTTTTATTCGGTTTTAAAGCTGCGGTAGCGGTAGGTACAGACTTGCTATACGCCGCCATCACTAAAACAGGTGGTGTATTTGTGCATCACAATACGCATAAATCTGTAGATTGGCGAGTGGTTGCTTTGATGTCGGCTGGTAGCTTACCTTCTGCAATCGTCACAATTTTTGTGATTAAACACCTTATCCAAATAGAAAAAGATATTTCCGGCATTATTACCCATACATTAGGCGTTGCGCTGATTTTAACGGCGATAGCTTTAATAATCCGCAGCTATTTAACACGCAAGAAAATACGCGAAATTGAAGATAGTGTCATTAGTAGTGGTCGTTTTAATAAAATTCAGGTCCCAGCAACCATATTTACTGGCATAATACTGGGTGCGCTAGTTACAATTTCCTCAGTAGGTGCAGGTGCGCTTGGCACACTGGCGATACTCTTCCTTTATCCTAAGATGAGCACGCTCAAAGTAGTAGGTACTGATTTAGCGCATGCAATCCCGTTAACGGCGGTTGCTGGCTTCGGTCATTGGACGCTTGGACATGTCAACTTTGAACTGTTAGGCACATTACTCATTGGATCTCTACCTGGAATCTGGGTCGGCAGCCATTTGAGTGTAAAAATTCCAGAAAAAATACTACGCCTAATTTTAGCCACGCTACTACTTGTGATTGGTTTGAAATTCGTTTTAGTTTAATTTTAAAGTTAGTTTAAAAAGCACTGTATATATGTATAAATATGATGAAATAGATCAACAGATTGTTGATGAACGCGTTGCCCAATATCGCGACCAGACTCGCCGCTACTTAGCTGGCGAGCTATCGGAAGATGAGTTCCGCCCGCTACGCCTTCAAAATGGCTTATATATCCAACGCCAGGCACCAATGCTTCGCATTGCGGTGCCTTATGGCATGTTATCTAGCGCACAATTGCGCAAACTTGGCGATATTTCAAAAAAATACGACAAAGGTTACGGTCACTTCAGTACACGTCAGAACTTGCAGTTAAACTGGCCTAAACTGGAAGATGTACCTGAAATCCTAGCGGATTTAGCTACAGTTGAAATGCACGCCATTCAAACTTCAGGTAACTGCATCCGTAACATCACTACCGATCAATTTGTAGGCGTTGCACCGGATGAAGTGATAGACCCACGCGCGATTGCTGAAATCATGCGCCAATGGAGCACATTCCACCCTGAGTTCGCTCTATTGCCACGTAAATTCAAAATTGCAGTTTCCGGTACTAAAAATGACCGTGCGCTGGTACAAGCTCACGACATCGGCTTAGAGTTCTACCGTGATAGCAACAACCAAGTGGCGATCAAGGTATGGGTTGGCGGTGGCTTAGGCCGCACACCTATCTTGGGCACTGTGATACGCGAGCATCTGGAGTGGCAACATGCTCTTACCTATTGCGAAGCGATTATCCGTGTTTATAACTTACATGGCCGTCGCGACAACATCTATAAAGCTCGTATCAAGATCTTAGTTAAGGCCTTGGGTATTGATGAGTTCCGCAAACAAGTGGACGCAGAATGGGCACATATTAAAGATACAGAAAACACCATTAGCGAAGCTGAGTTAGCACGCGTGGCGCAGCACTTTGACGTAATGCCGTATGAAAACGTGCCAGCACATGACGCAGGTTTTGATACTGCAGTTGCTAGCAACCCTGCATTTGCCGCATGGGTTAAACGTTGCGTGCATCCACACAAACAAACTGGTTATCGCGCAGTTACGCTTTCGCTCAAACCGCATGGTCAAGCACCTGGTGACATTAGCTCTGAGCAAATGTGGACAGTGGCTGACCTTGCTGACCAATACAGCTTTGGTGAGCTACGCTCATCTCATGAGCAAAATCTGATATTGGCCGATGTTAAATTAAGCGATCTATTTGCCTTGTGGGAAAAAGCACGTGCTAATGGTTTAGCAAGCCCGAATATTGGTTTACTGACAGACATCATTTGCTGCCCAGGCGGTGACTTCTGCTCACTTGCTAACGCAAAGAGCATTCCTATCGCTAAAGCGATTCAAATGCAATTTGACAACCTTGACTACCTGCACGACATTGGTGAGATGGAACTCAACATTTCAGGTTGTATGAACGCCTGCGGGCACCACCATGTAGGTCACATTGGTATTCTTGGTGTAGATAAAGATGGCTCCGAGTGGTATCAAGTGTCTATCGGTGGCAAACAAGGTAACGACGCCAGCCTAGGCACTGTAATTGGCCCTTCATTCTCTGCGGAAGAAATGCCTGGCGTGGTGCAAAAACTAATTGAGGTTTACCTCAAAGAACGTACGCCTGAAGAAAGATTTATTGATACTGTGCGTCGCTTGGGCGTTGCCCCATTCAAAGCACATGTCTATGCAAAAGATGAGGTTGCAGCATGAGTAATTTAATCAAACTGAACAATGGCGTTGCTAGCTTGGTAGAAGATGATTGGACACTAATCCAGTTGCCAGCCACCCAAGCGGAAGAACGTAAACAAGCAGGTAAAGTGGTTTTATTCAAACTGACTGGTGAAGAAACCGTTACTGAAGCACAAATTGCCGGCACAGTGATTCCAGCTACAGGCAAAATTATTTTGCCTTTAAGCGTATTTATTGCACGCAACAGCGAAATTAAAGACCGCATTGCACAAGGTGAAATCGGCGTTTGGTTAGCCACACACGAGCTGCTTGAGAATCTGATGCAGCAACAAGCAGACTTAAATGCGCTGCCTATCATCGCAATCTTTGTAGAGCGCTTTGCTGATGGCCGTATTTTCTCACTAGGCAATTTGCTACGTACACGCTTTGGCTTTAAAAATGAACTACGTGCGTTTGGCGATGTGTTACGTGACCAATTGTTTTTCCTGAAACGTAGCGGTTTTACCAGCTATTTAGTGCGTGCAGACCGCTCAGCACAAGAAGCGATTGCCAGCCTAAGTGACTTTACTAAACCATACCAAGGTGCGGTTGATGAGCCTCGCCCTGTATTCAAGCGTTACAACAGAGGCGCATAAATGACTACGGATGTATATTTAGGCCAGGTTGTGATGCTGAAACCTAGCGCGAACAACCCGGCTACTAAACCAGCACTGACAGATGAATTGGTAGCAAGCGTTAAGCAAAAAGCAGACGAAGTGCTGGCATTATTGAGCAGCGCAGCAAACGAGTTTGGCGCGAATGAAGTCACTTTCGCCAATAGCTTTGGCGCAGAAGACATGGTGTTAACAGACATCATTCAGCGCCAAAAAATTGCGATTGAGATTTTTTCACTAGATACTGGCCGCCTGCCTGTTGAAACCTACGATTTAATTGCCAAAACAGAGCAAACCTACAATACCAAGCTTAAAATCTTTTTTCCGCAGTCTGATGCGGTGGAAAGCTACGTAAGAACCAATGGTATCAATGCATTCTACGAATCTATAGATTTGCGTAAAGCCTGCTGTTTTATGCGTAAAGTAGAACCATTGCAACGCGCCTTAAAAGGCAAGAAAGCATGGGTCACCGGCATGCGCGCAGAGCAATCTACTACGCGCGTTAACCTGCCATTCCGCGAGTTTGACAGTGGCAATAATTTAGAAAAATTCAACCCGCTAAGTAACTGGACTGAAAAAGAAGTCTGGGCCTACATCCGCATGTTTGATGTGCCATACAACAAACTGCATGACCAGTTTTACCCTAGCATCGGCTGCGCACCATGTACGCGTGCGATTGCCATGGGTGAAGATGTGCGAGCTGGCCGCTGGTGGTGGGAAGACCCCAACAGCAAAGAGTGCGGATTACACGTAAAGAAATGATTTTATAAAATTCTGCTACGTACTAAGTAGTAATTTTGATTTTTGAAACCTAAGAATATGACAACGACTAAACAACCTTTATCTCATTTAGACTGGCTAGAGTCAGAGGCCATTTACATTCTGCGCGAAGTTGCAGGCCAATGTAGTAACCCTGTACTACTATTCTCAGGTGGCAAAGATTCACTATGTATTTTACGTTTAGCTGAAAAAGCATTCCGCCCAGGTAAATTCCCGTTTCCACTCATGCATATTGACACTGGCCACAACTATCAGGAAGTATTGGATTTCCGTGACCAACGTGCTGCAGAATTAGGTGAGCGCCTGATCGTGCGCTCAGTTGAAGATTCAATGAAACGTGGTACCGTGGTATTAAAATCACCTGATGAGCCGCGCAACAAACATCAGTCTGTGACCCTGCTGGAAGCGATTGAAGAGTTTGGCTTTGACTGCTGTATCGGTGGCGCACGCCGCGATGAAGAAAAAGCCCGCGCTAAAGAGCGTATCATGAGTTTCCGTGATGAATTCGGCCAATGGGATCCGAAAAACCAACGTCCTGAATTATGGAACCTGTATAACGCACGTTCACATAAGGGTGAAAACATCCGTGCCTTCCCTATTTCTAACTGGACAGAAATGGACGTATGGCAATACATCGAGCGTGAAAACTTAGGCTTACCAAGCATTTACTTCTCGCACAAACGCGACATTATTATGCGTGGTGGCGCTATGATGCCTGCCAACGTTCCGCTAGCTAATGGCGAGGTGATCAACCAGCCTAAAGCAGGTGAAGAAGTCATTAATATGCAAGTTCGTTTTAGAACTGTAGGTGATATCACATGTACAGCACCAGTACTATCTGATGCAGATGATGTGAGCAAAATTGTCATTGAAACTGCGACCACCACCATTACTGAACGTGGTGCTACCCGCCTAGATGACCAAACCTCAGATGCTTCAATGGAACAACGCAAAAAAGAGGGATATTTCTAAAAAATACTATCAAGATATGCTGATTAAGCCGGTTGCCCCTCATGCAACCACTTAATCAAGCATCTTATCTAGCATTTTTGATATTTTGAAAATTTAATTATGACAAATACAACGCACAACGACTCACTATTACGCTTTATGACATGCGGTAGCGTAGATGACGGCAAAAGTACCCTAATTGGCCGCTTGCTATACGACACCAAAACCATTTTGGCCGATACGCTGACACAAATTTCAAACACCTCTAAAAAACGCGGTATGGAAGCTGTGGATTTATCACTGCTGACCGACGGTTTACAAGCTGAGCGTGAACAAGGCATCACCATTGACGTTGCTTACCGCTATTTCAGCACTGGCACACGTAAATATATTATTGCCGATGCACCAGGCCATGAGCAGTACACACGTAACATGGTAACTGCGGCATCAACCGCCAACCTTGCCATTATTTTGATTGATGCGCGTAGAGGCGTACTTACGCAAACACGCCGTCATAGCTATTTAGCACACCTTGTAGGCATCCCACACATTGTGGTGGCTGTTAACAAGATGGACTTGGTTAATTACGACCAAGCTGTTTACGACAAAATCTGTGCAGACTATGCTGCCTTCGCGGCAGAAATTGGCTTGGCTGCAGCTAGAGACATTCGCTTTATTCCAATCTCTGCATTAAATGGCGACATGTTGGTTGACCGTTTGGAAAATATGCCTTGGTACACAGGCGAGACATTGATTGAGATGTTAGAAAAAGCGCCAGCTGCGCATACAGAGCAATCTGAAGCATTCCGCTTCCCAGTGCAGTTCGTATGCCGCCCACACGCATCTGACAACCCAGACTTACATGACTTCCGTGGCTTTATGGGCCGTATTGAGTCCGGTGAAATTGCCGTGGGTGACGCAGTGACTGTACTGCCTAATGGCTACCAATCAAAAGTAAAAGCGATTCAACTCGGTGCAGAGCAATTGCAATCTGCATCAACAGAACAAAGCGTTACCTTGCTGTTAGAAGATGAAATCGACACATCACGTGGTGACATGATTGTAAAAAGTGCTGAAGCCATTGAGCCTGTGAAACAAGTAGAAGCCTTTGTATGCTGGCTATCAGAAACACCAATGTCTACAGCGCGCACTTATATCGTTCGGCACACCACACGTGAGTCTAAAGCTAAAGTAGGCACTATTAGCTACAAAATGGATGTCAATACACTAGAACAACAAGCAACTACTGACTTAAAAATGAATGACATTGCGCGTATTAGCTTCAAGCTGGCGCAACCACTGATGATAGACAGCTATAAAAACAACCGTGCTACTGGCGCGTTCATTATCATTGATGAATCAACCAATAATACCGTTGGCGCTGGCATGATTGTATAAGTTCTACTAAGTCGCCATATTCAACCATGGTGACTAGATAGAATTAGTCATCGCAAACTAATGGAATTTCTAATAAAATAACGTTTTAGCTTTTAAGCTGTAAAGGACTATAAAAATGACTTACGTCGTTACCGAAAACTGCATTCAATGTAAATTCACTGACTGCGTAGATGTTTGCCCAGTTGATTGCTTTGTAGAAGGCCCTAACTTCCTTGCAATTAACCCAGACGAATGTATTGACTGCACACTATGCGTTGCAGAATGCCCGGCTGAAGCCATCTTTGCCGAAGATGATGTCCCTGCAGACCAGCAAGAGTATATTGCGTTGAACGCTCGCTTTGCACAAGTTTGGCCAGTGATTACTGCGCGTAAAGAAGCACTTGAAAATGCCGAAGCAATGAACGGCGCGCCAGGTAAGCGTAACTTGTTAGTTGAATAATCTAGGCCGCATAAAGAGCAAAAAGGAGGCGCATGCCTCCTTTTGTCTATCTACTAGCACCTATCACTTACATACAAGCTTAAAAGCCTAAGCTGCTGTGATGACTAAACCACTAAGATTTCTCCAACACTACTCGCCTACCCTGCAAGATAAGATTAGGCAATTGCAAACGCAGGGGCTTCTTGGCGACTATATTACACAGCGCTACCCACAACATCACACCGTACAAACAGACAAAGCCCTGTACCAATACAGCAATGAGATTAAGCAAGCCTTCTTACGTAACGCACCTCAGCTCGATAAAGTGTATTACGATAGTAAATTAGGCATAGAGCACCATGCGCTTGGCCTCAATACCGCCATTTCTCGTGTGCAAGGCGGCAAGCTCAAAGCTAAAAAAGAAATCAGAATTTCATCCTTTTTTAAAGAATCCCCTGCCGACTTCCTACGTATGATAGTGGTGCATGAGCTGGCACACTTAAAAGAACGTGATCACGACAAAGCCTTCTACCAGCTTTGCCAGCATATGGAGCCTAACTACCACCAGCTGGAATTTGATTGCCGCGTTTATTTAACCTGGAAATCTAACTAGGATGAGTGAAAAGTAAGCAATGCATCTTAACGACGCCAAATATTAGCGCGTTGAATCATCAACCAGCTAAACACTAGGTAAAGTGCCATAGCAATCGCCAGCCCTGATGGTGCATACCAAACCAGAGGAACAACCAAACCTGCGGACACTGTAGATATCAACATTTGGATGAAGGCCTGCCCGGATGCTGCCGTACCACGAATTTTAGGATGTCGGTCTAAGGCGGCGAGAGAAAGTATCGGCATTGCTAAAGCCATGCCGATATTAAATAGCGCGATTGGCACAATGTTGTAAATAACATTTGTGGGGAGATATATGCAAACGCCGATGTTGAGCAAAGCCATTGCTGACATCCACACATACGCCAGCTTAATCACTTTGCCCTGTGCGTATCGGCCAGCAGCGCGTTTAGCCAGATAAGAGCCCAACACCATGCCACAGACCGTGGGAATAAACATGTAAGCAAATTGGTGCTCGGTCAGGCCTAAATGTTTAACTAAAAATACAGGGCTTGCCAGCACATAAAGAAAAAATCCCGCAAAGTTTGCGCCAAGTGCAAACACCACATAGTTAAATTCTTTATCGCTAAAAATTGCGCGATAGTCTTTGATGACCTGTTTTGCAGATAGCGGCAAACGCTTCTGCTTAGGCATGGTTTCAGGCAGATATTTCACTGCCGCCCATAAGCTAAATGCAGCATATAGCGCCAAAAAGATAAAGATAGCCTGCCAATGAATACCTAACAGCAGTCCACCGATAATAGGTGCGACTGCTGGTGCAATACCAAATAGCATTTGCACAGTTGCCATTACGCGCTGTGCCTGCGGCCCTTCAAACAAATCACGCACCATTGCACGTGCCACCACATTGCCAGCACCACCAGACAAGCCTTGCAACGCACGGAAGAGCCATAATGTTTCCACATTAGGCGCGAAGGCACAGCCAATAGAGGCTGCAACAAAAACACCCAAGCCCCATTTAATCGTCGTGATACGGCCGATAGAATCGGATATCGCGCCGTGCCATAGCGTCATTAATGCATATGGCAATAGGTAAAATGTAAGGCTTTGCTGCAGCTCTAGCGA
Organism: Methylotenera sp.; assembly: GCF_036401095.1. Taxonomy (GTDB): domain Bacteria; phylum Pseudomonadota; class Gammaproteobacteria; order Burkholderiales; family Methylophilaceae; genus Methylotenera. The sequence continues at coordinate 260,157 of NZ_DASWWA010000003.1, read as the reverse complement.
AGTACCATGTAACGCACGCTCTAGTGACGGAAATGCCGGCAGATAAGTATCAATTGCAAATGGTGCAAGCGCAGCCAAGCTTGCAAGCACAAAAGACAATACCAATAGGGATGATTGATGCTTCAAACTAAAACTTTCAATAAAAGATTTTACTGGCGATAAAAAAGCGCGCTACTGATTATTACAGTAGCGCGCTAGATTAAATCACAATAACGCTATTAATGCACCTTTGCGAGAGCCAAAGCCAGCATTAGCCTCAACAATTATGGCAAAGCATGAAGCTCGCCAATCCGATCCTTAAGCTCACCAGCAATAATTCTCTTTGAGTTTTTGTCGTTTCTAAACACAATAGGCTGTGCCGCAATGGCAGGGTTCCTTGAGTCCAGTATCGCCTGCTCTATGAGATGATGATGCGGTGACTTACTGCAAACTGGGTCAGCAGCTTCAGCATCACCAGTGAGCAAGAATGTTTGGCAACGACAGCCGCCCAAATCTTTTTCCTTCTCGTCACAGGTACGGCATGGCTCTTTCATCCAGCTATCACCGCGATACTTGTTAAATGCCGGTGAGTCTTTCCAGCTCCAGCCTAAATCCGTATCTTTAACATTTGGGAACTGCATGTTCGGCAATACGCGTGCTGAGTGGCATGGCAACACATCACCATTAGCTGTCACGATCATAAATACCTCACCCCAGCCGTTCATACATTTTTTAGGGCGGTCTGAGAAGTAATCTGGCACCACAAAGAAAATCTTCATCTTGCTGCCTGATTTTTCTCTAAATTCGTTAGTGATTCTTTCCGCCTCTTCCACCTGCTCTTTGGTAGGCATTAATTGGCTACGATTCACTAAAGACCAGCCATAATATTGCGTGTTAGCTAACTCGATGTATTCTGCACCCAGTGCATCCGCCATCTCTAAAATTTCTTTCATGTGGCCAATGTTATAGCGATGAATCACCACATTGAGCACCATCGGGTAGCCATGACTTTTAATCATCGCCGCGACTTTTTTCTTCAACTCGAAAGTTTTAGTGTTGGTAATAAAGTTGTTAATTTCTTCAGTAATATCATGCATAGATAACTGAATATGGTCTAAGCCGCCTTCTTTAAATGCTTGAATGCGTTTTTCTGTCAGCCCAACACCTGATGTAATCAGATTACTGTAATAACCAAGCTTTCTGGCTTCAACCACTATCTCTTCGATATCGTCACGTAATAATGGCTCGCCGCCTGATATACCCAACTGTATCGCGCCTAATTTACGCGCATCGCGCAGTGCCTGTATCCACTGCTCAGTTGTTAATTCATTTTGCGTATGCTTGTCGTAATCAGTAGGGTTATAGCAAAATGCACAATGCAACGGGCAACGGTACGTCACCTCGGCCAACAGCCATAATGGCTGGGTTTGTGTAACACTGGCTGCAACACCATTATTTTGAGTTTGAGTGGCATGGATGGTCTTTTGAACCACTGACTCACCTAAAGACGCTTGTGTCATTTTGCTACTCCTAAATTTATCTAAGCTTTACGTATCCAAGCTTTACTTAACGCAAGCTCAAACATGCCAATAATATCTTTTTCGATGTTTTCAGCATCGGGAAATGTGGCTTTTAAATCAGCGACTACATCGCCTACGGTTGCTTTACCATCTAAACGTTTAATCACTTCACCAGCACCACCATGTAGTTTGACCATACCTTCGGGGAAAAGTATCACATAGCTATTTTGTGCTTCTTCCCACTGAAAACGATGGTGCATTGAAAGTGTGTAAATGTCGCTGTCTTGTATCGTGTTATCCATCATTTACCTTCTTAGCTTACGTTCATCACCGGCTGGCGCAGGTAATCACGACCATCAACCTTAATGTCGGCAGATTGCAACATAATCGCATCAGCCATGACCCATAACACATCTAATTTAAATTGCAGTATCTCTAATGCGCGCATTTGTAGTTCACGGCTTTGGCTGAAGTAGTCCAAGGTTACTTGTAAACCTTGCTCAACGTCGCGGCGGGCTTGGGTCAATCTATTCTTGAAGTATTGCATGCCTTCTGCATTAATCCATGGGTACATCTCAGGCCAGGAGTCTATACGTTGTTGGTGAATATGCGGTGCGAATAGTTCAGTCAAGCTCGAGCAAACAGACTCTTGCCATGGGCGCTGTTTTGCAAAGTTAATGTATGCATCCACAGCAAACTTAGTGCCAGGAGCAACCAGTTTCAACGAGGTTACATCGTCACGGCTTAAACCCACGGCTGCGCCTAGGTGAATCCAAGCTTCAATACCACCCTCACCGCCTTCTGCAATTTGGCCGCTGCCATCATGGTCGAAAATACGTTGAATCCAGCCACGACGCAATTCACGATCTGGACAGTTTGATAGAATTGCTGCGTCTTTCATTGGAATCGCAATTTGATAGTAATAGCGATTTGCAACCCATGCCTGCATCTGTTGCTGCGTCAGTTTTCCCTCATACATCAACACGTGAATCGGATGATAGATATGATAGCCTTTACCCTTCTCGCGTAATTTAGCTTCAAACTCTTCTTTAGACCAGGGTGCCAACTTTTCAGCCATTTTTCTCTCCAAATATTTAAAGTGATTTATCCAATAAAGACGCTTTTACTTTAGGCTTTTATCAGCAAAGGCTGCTGCAAAACCCATTTCCTTATGCATAAAAGCATCTAAGCACTTTGTATTCTTACAAAATAATATCCATGCCGTCATAAGCCACTTCAATTTTGTGTTCGTTCAACACAGCGCGCTCGGCAGAATCTTCACGTAAAATCGGGTTGGTGTTGTTGATATGAATCAACACTTTTCTTACATCACCAAATTTATCCAGCTCTTCAATCATGCCACCAGGCCCAGATTGGGGGTTATGGCCGATGCTGCGTGCAGTTTTAGTCATTAAGCCTAAATCCAACATTTCTGTATCGGTCCAGAACGTGCCATCCACCATGATGCAATCGGCTTGATTCATTAATTCTGGCAAGTGCGGCTCAATTTCACCCAAACCTGGCGAGTACCAGCATTTTTTGCCTGAGCTAATTTCTTCAATCAACACACCTATCGTATCGCCAGGATGTGGGTCATTACGATGTGGTGAATATGGAGGCGCCGCACTCTTCAGTGCAACTGCTGTGAATTTCAAGTTAGGTACATTAGGAATAGTGAAGCTGGTTTTACCATCAATTGGTACATTGTGATGATTAACGCCACAATAATGGTTTAATATATTTAGAATCTGATTGCCTGAAGTTAAGTCCTCATACACCATATCGGTACAGTAAATCTCACGTTTAACTTTACCCTCACGCAACATAAACAGGCCTGTAGTATGGTCAATTTGCGCATCAATCAGCACAATCGCCTGAATGCCACTATCCCTTACAGCACGCCCTGGCTGCAATGGTGCAAAGTCTTGGATCTGCTGCAATACATCTGGAGAAGCATTAAACAAAACCCAATTTACACCATCACCACTTACGCAGATTGATGACTGTGTACGCTTGGTGGCTTTGATAGTGCCTTTACGTAAACCATCACAGTTAAAACAATTACAATTCCACTGTGGAAAACCACCCCCAGCACCAGCTCCTAATACATGTATATGCATGAATCTCTACATTTCTATTTATAAATTAAACTTTAATCATTAAAAAGTGTGCTTTTAAAACACCACAATTCTTTTGTAAAAAAACGATGGATAGCTTTATAAAAAATCATTTTTTTACAAAAAAAGGCTGTCTCTCGGCAGCCTTTTTTAATATTACGTGATCAATAATTACTTGTTCATTACGTACATTGTAACTTCAAAGCCAAAACGCATTTCAGTAGCTGCTGGTGTTGTCCACATAATCATATCCTTTTAAATTTAGTTGATTTCGCTACGCGGTTATTGCTGTAACGTGAGAAGCATTCTGCGCCCTATTTCATACGTACAACACTGCAAACTTACCCAATATCTACTAAGTAAATTCATGATGAGTAGGCGCTTATTTGCTTAGGGCTTGATTATGCTGGTCAATACCTCTAAAAATTTTGCATTCTCAGAGAATAGACCGATGCTCACTCGCAGATACTCAGGCATTTCATAGTTGGCTACAGGCCTTACAATCACGCCCCGCTGTAACAGTTTTTGATTAATAGCAGCAGCATCACCTACTTTGACACTAATAAAATTGGCAAATGATGGAATATAAGTTAACCCTAGCTGATCAAAGCCATGCTTTAGCTGCGCCATACCTGCTTGATTCAATGCATAACTGCGCTCAACAAAATCGTCATCCGCCAACGAAGCAACCGCTGCAGCTTGCGCGATGCTATTCACATTAAAAGGCTGACGCACTCGATTCATCATATCTGCAATCTGTGCATGACATAAACCAAAACCTATACGTAAACCAGCCAAACCATAAGCTTTAGAGAACGTACGCGAAATCACTAAGTTTTCAAACTCTTTTAGCCAGCCAATGGCTTGTGATTTATATTCCGCCGGTAGATATTCGTCGTATGCTTCATCCAGCACCACAAGCACATGCTGCGGCACTTGTTTCAAGAATGCATATAAAGCATCTTTAGCTAACAAAGTGCCCGTTGGGTTATTAGGGTTTGCTATAAAAATCAAACTAGTTTTATTGGTAATCGCAGCCAGCATTGCTGATAAGTCATGACCAAAATCTTTAGCTGGCACCACTACACCTTTGGCGCCCATTGCTTGGGTAACTAATGGATAAACCGCAAAAGCATGTTGCGAGTAAATCACTTCACCATCGCTACTCAAATAAGCACGCGCCACTAACTCTAAAATATCATTAGAGCCATTGCCAAACACAATTTGCTCAGGCGTAACGCTAAACTTATTGCTTACTGCTTCACGTAAGGCAAAGCTATTACCATCCGGGTACCTTGCGATATCTAGAATTGCCTCTTGAATCGCATAATCAGCTTTAGGGCTAATACCTAAAGGATTTTCATTGGAAGCCAGTTTAACGATATCTTCAACGTTTAAATTCATTTCGCGAGCAAGCTCAGTGATCGGCTTTCCACCCTGATATGGTGCGATTTTTTGGATATGTTGAGGTGCTTGTATGGTCATGGTGTGATTGGATATAGAAAGTTAAAAATCAAGTAGGTAAGAAAAACAAAGTTATCAACAAGTTGCAAGTAGTAACCTGCAACTTATCATTTAATTAGTACAGCAAATTAGGCTTACCCATTAAAAAGTACTATCTTGCATGCATCGTGCTGCTTCTACATTGATCAGCTAGAAAAAGACGCTAAACAATCAACCAGCGAGGCTATACAACTGCAAGTGGGTAAGAGCCTAATAGCTTAAGATAAGATGCTCTAGATGTGACTTCCTGTATTGCAGAAGCGACATTGGCATCTTGCACATGCCCTTCGATATCAACATAAAACACATATTCCCACATGCCGCCTTTAGCCGGTCTGGACTCCAGCTTGGTCATGCTGACATTGTGCTTAGCCAATGGCTCTAATAGCCCTAAAATTGCACCAGGCTGATTCTTGGTTGCAGTCACAAAAGAAGTTTTATCCTGGCCTGACGGCGCTACATCATGCGCTGACAACACTAAAAAGCGCGTAGTGTTTTTAGGGTCATCTTCAATATTTTCAGCCAGAATATTTAAATTAAACAACTCAGCCGCGCGTTTACTTGCAATTGCTGCAGCAAAAGTACCATCTGCCGCAATTAAATCATGAATCATCTGCGCTGCACGTGCATTGCTGGTGACCGGTTCGCGCTCTGCCTTTGGCAGCATTTTATTGAGCCACTCATGGCACTGCGCAAGCGACTGGGAATGTGAAAACACATGCGAAATTTGCTGTATATCCGCCTGTTTTGACAGCAAACAGTGATGAATTGGGATAGTAACCTCACCACAAATTCTAAGCGGACTGCTTAATAGCAAATCCAAGGTTAAACCAACAGCACCTTCATTTGAGTTTTCTACAGGCACCACACCATAATCAGCTTGGCCAGACTCCACGGTACGAAAAACCTCATCAATTGAGCCGCAGACAACAGCATGCTTTCCTTCACCAAACTGCTTGAGTGCTGCCTCTTCACTGTAAGTGCCCAATGGGCCCAAAAACGCCACGGTAAGCTCTTTTTCCAAAGCACGGCAGTTAGACATAATGCTACGGAAAATATTGGTGACAGCTTCAGCCGGCAATGGGCCAGCATTTAACTCCATTAAACGTCTTAAGACCTGCGCCTCGCGTTCTGGACGGTAGATTACCCCATCATCTTTGAGCTCGCCGATATGTCGTGCGTGGCTCGCACGTTCGTTTGCAAGCTTAAGGATTTGTTCATCAATCGCATCAATTTGGTCACGATGCTGCTTTAGCAGGTTTGATAATTGTTCTTTAGACATAATTAATGCGCTTTTTCAAATTCCTGCATATAACTCACCAATGCCTGCACACCTTCAATTGGCATCGCGTTGTAAATTGACGCACGCATACCACCCACCATGCGATGTCCTTTCAACTGTAGCAAGCCTTTAGCTTCTGCGCCTTTTAAGAAAGCATCATTTAATGACTCATCAGCCAAGAAGAATGGAATATTCATACGCGAACGATTCTGCACAGCCACATTATTGATGTAAAAATCAGTGCTATCGATGTAATCATAAAGCAGATTGGCTTTTTGAATATTCACCTGCTCTATCGCGCTCACACCACCTTGCGCTAACAACCATTCAAACACCAAACCTGCGATATAAATACTATAGGTTGGCGGTGTATTAATCATTGATTGATTTTCAGACTGCGTTTTCCAGTTAAATACCGCAGGTGTTAGTGATGATGCGCGGTCTAATAGGTCTTCACGTACAATCACGATACACAGCCCTGCTGGGCCGATATTTTTTTGTGCGCCACCGTAAATCACACCGTATTTAGTCACATCAATCGGACGTGACAGAATATGTGAAGACATATCAGCCACAATCGGTACATCGCCGGCATCCGGCAAGCCATCGAACTCTACGCCGTTGATGGTTTCATTGGTACAGATATGCAAATATGCTGCATTTTTATTGAGCGTCCAAGTTGAAAACTCAGGCACATTGGTAAAACTATCAGCTTCACTGCTGGCGACCACATTGATTTTGCCGTAAGCATTAGCATCTTCCACGCTACGCTTGGACCATGCACCGGTCACCACGTAATCTGCCTCACCACCATTGAGCAAGTTCATAGGGATAATTGCATTTTCAGCAATGGCACCGCCTTGTAAAAACAGCACTTTATAGTTTTGTGGCACATCCAGCAGTTTACGTAAATCTGCTTCGGTTTTAGCCAAAATGCTAGTGAACTCTCTACCGCGATGTGACATCTCCATCACACTCATGCCTGAGCCGTGCCAATCCAACATCTCAGCTTGCGCACGTTCTAATACTGGCTTAGGTAATACTGCAGGGCCTGCAGAAAAGTTATAAATTTTAGTCATTAATAAGTTATAAATCAAAAAAATTATTTAAAATTAGTTAGTTAAAACAACCAAGCACTTGCATCAGATGCTGAGGTTAACCCAGCATCTGAGCGCTATTCAGTTTCACCGCCAACTTCGATATCAGTCTCAGCTTCAGCTTCACCATCTTCGTCATCATCGGTTTCTACAATTTTTTCTATGCCTGAGAGTTTTTCACCCTCACCCAGGTTAATTAAGGTAACTCCTTGCGTTGCACGACCTAGCTCACGAATCTCACTCACACGGGTGCGAATCAACACACCACCAGTGGTAATCAGCATAATTTCATCTTCATCGTTCACCAGCTTGGCTGCAACCACTAGACCGTTACGCTCACTCACAGCAATGGCTTTCACGCCTTGCGTGCCGCGGCCTGAACGGCGGAAGTCTGCCAGCACGGTACGTTTACCGTAACCATTTTCAGTCGCCACCATCACAGTTTGCTGATCATCTGAAGCAATTAATAATGATAAAACTTGCTGACCTTCAGCAAGCTTCATACCGCGAACACCACGTGTTGCGCGGCCCATTTCACGCACTTCATCTTCATCAAACCACACAGCTTTACCGCCGTTAGATACAAGTACGACGTCATTGCTGCCATTGGTGATTTCTGCACCGATTAAGTAATCACCTTCATCCAGATTAATCGCAATAATGCCTGATTTACGTGGGTTAGAAAATTCTGTTAAAGCTGTTTTCTTCACTGTACCTAGTGATGTTGCCATGAAAATAAAGTGATTTTCATCAAAGCTCTTCACAGAAAGAATCGCGTTGATCTTTTCGTTCTCTTCCAGCGGGAATAAGTTAACAATAGGCTTACCGCGGCTGGTACGGCTACCTTGCGGTACTTCATACACTTTTAGCCAATACACACGGCCTCGGTTAGAGAAGCATAAAATGTAATCGTGAGTGTTCGCGACGAACATTTTATCGATAAAGTCATCCTCTTTCGTCGCAGCTGCCTGCTTACCACGGCCACCACGTTTTTGCGCACGATACTCATCCAAAGGCTGAGATTTGATATAGCCGGTATGGGATAAAGTCACCACTACGTCTTGCGGTGCAATCAAGTCTTCTAACGATAAGTCTTGTGCATTCTCAATGATTTCACTGCGGCGCTTATCACCAAACTGCCTTCTTATTTCATTCAATTCATCTGTGATAATTGCAGTAACGCGAGCAGCTGTTGCTAGAATATCAAGCAAGTCCGCAATCACGTCCATCACTTCTTTGTATTCATTAACGATTTTGTCTTGCTCAAGGCCAGTCAAACGTTGCAGACGCATTTGCAGGATTTCCTGCGCTTGTACATCGCTTAGTTTATAGCCATCTGGAGTCAGGCCAAAATTCACAGCCAAACCTTCTGGACGCGCAGCTTCCATCGCCGCTCGCCTTAGCATTTCCTCAACCACAGGAGACTGCCAAGATTTTGCCATCAAGTCTTTTTTGGCCTCTGGTGGTGTTGGCGCAGCTTTAATGATGGCAATCATTTCGTCTACGTTTGCCAAAGCAACCGCCAAACCTTCTAACACATGGCCGCGCTCGCGTGCTTTACGCAACTCAAACACTGTTCTACGTGTAACCACCTCGCGACGATGGCGCAAGAATGCTTCTAGCATCTGTTTTAAGTTCAGCAAACGTGGCTGACCATCCAACAATGCCACCATGTTCATACCAAAGGTGTCTTGCAGTTGTGTCTGTTTATACAGGTTATTCAGCACGACATCAGGAATCTCGCCACGCTTCAGCTCAATTACTACACGCATGCCTGATTTATCAGACTCGTCACGCAAGTCAGAAATACCTTCGATTTTTTTCTCGTTCACAAGCTCAGCGATTTTCTCAATCAGCGTCTTCTTGTTCACTTGGTAAGGTAACTCATCAATAATAATGGATTGACGACCACCCTTGTCCATATCCTCAAAGTGAGTGCGGCCACGCATCACCACACGACCACGGCCAGTGCGGTAACCCTCTTTAACGCCAACCGTACCGTAAATAATACCCGCCGTTGGGAAGTCAGGCGCCGGCACTAACTCGATTAACTCTTCAACCGTTGTTTCTGGGTTTTTAAGCAATGCAAAACAGGCATCTAACACTTCATTCAGATTGTGTGGCGGAATATTTGTTGCCATACCCACTGCAATACCCGAGCTACCGTTAATCAGCAGGTTAGGAATACGGGCAGGCATAATTAATGGCTCATGTTCAGAACCATCGTAGTTAGGGCCAAAATCTACAGTTTCTTTGTCAATATCAGCTAACAACTCATGTGCAATTTTCGCCATGCGGATTTCCGTATAACGCATCGCCGCCGCGTTATCACCATCCACAGAACCAAAGTTACCCTGGCCATCTACCAGCATGTAGCGCAATGAGAAATCCTGCGCCATACGAACGATAGTGTCATAAACCGCTGTATCACCATGTGGGTGGTACTTACCGATTACATCACCAACGATACGTGCTGATTTTTTGTATGGCTTATTGTAGTCGTTAGATAGCTCATGCATCGCGTATAAAACGCGTCTATGCACAGGCTTCAAACCATCCCGAACATCAGGCAAAGCACGCCCAACGATTACGCTCATTGCGTAATCTAGGTAAGAGCGGCGCATCTCATCTTCTAGACTAATGGGTAGGGTTTCTTTAGCGAATTGATCCATATTTTTAATGTCTTATAATGGTTTTTATATGGGGCAAATTTTAACATGATTAGCGCGCAAAATAACGCTTACAACCATACTTTTAACATAGTTTTTCAGCACTAAAAACATTAGCCAAATATGACTCAAAGTAAACACGCAAACAAGCTTGTAATCAGTGAGTTTTTCTTATGTTAAGCGCTAGAGTATGACGAAAAAATACTGGTAGTCAGCACCCTATTCACACTATAGTGCTTTGGTAGGATTTAATGATTGTCACGGCTTCATCACAAACGAGTATTGAGGCACAACTGAAGTGTGCCCTGAAAGTAATCCAGAAGTTAAGCTATTTAGCGAACCATGCAATTTAGGGTACGGTATAGTTGTCCTGTGTCATTAAATCTATACCGCACTCCAGGTTCTCAACCCAGTCAATAAAGCGATTAACCATCACTTTACCCACAAATGAGCGCCCATGCTGAGGCACGATGGATTCAATTTCCAATTTACGCACCATTGTTGCCCATAAACGACAAGCTTTATTAGATGTCATGTAGCGGCGGTGAAACGGCAGCATGGTAGGTAGATGTCTATCAAAATCAGTAACAGGCTCAACGGCAAGATCATGATGCACTAAAGACGCGCCTAAATCGCCTGAAAACAAAATCTTACTAGTCACATCATAAAACTGAAAATTACCTTCAGAATGAAGAAAGTGTGCAGGGATTGCCTTAATAGCGGCGTCACCCAAAGTGATATTCATGCCACGATCAGGAATACCTACAATACGGTTCTTGGTATTACCCACGCTGCAAAAGTGTGGTAAGAATCGCTCCCAAATTGCAGGCGCCAGCACCTTACATTCCGTACCTACCAGCCACTTATTGATGGATGCTACGATATCCGGATCCTGATGAGAGGCAAATATATAATCCAGCTTGCGAAAGTGAAAATACTTACCCATCCCCATCACCAGTGCGCTGTAGGTCATATTACCGCCTGGGTCAATTAGCGCACCGTGTCCGTTATTCACAATCAAAAATTGGTTGGATTGAACTGCCTCGTCTGACGAGTCTGTGTCCGACAAGTCGCTGAATTTCACACAAATGTGTTTACCGTTATTAAATAGTTCTGACGCCACGTTCTGCTAACCTTTTGACCACAAATCAAAACTGCGCATCACTCAATAAAATCGTAATGGGCAGAATGCTAATAAAAAAAGACAACTCTAGGGTTGTCTTTTTACCTCAATCAAACATTGCAGCTAATGACCTACATCAAACAGGCAAGCATTTAGCTTGTTAATAGCGCCAAATCTGCTTTTAAATCCTCAATATGCTCTAAGCCCACTGCAATACGTACCAGACCATCACTAATGCCTGCAGTAGCGCGAGCTTCAGGCGTTACACGGCTATGCGTAGTGGTGGCTGGGTGCGTAATCGTACTTTTTGCATCTCCCAAGTTCGCGGTAATTGATATCAATTGCGTAGAGTCAATTAATGCCCATGCCGACTCTTGTGCAGTTTTGCCCGCACGTGGCTTCACCTCAAAGGTCACAATACCCGCACCGCTCAACTGCTGGCTCATGGCTAACGCATGCTGCGGATGTGATTTTAACCCAGGGTAATGTACACGACTCACCTGTGGCTGTGCCTCTAGCCATGTAGCCAATGCCAAAGCATTTTTGGCATGCGCTTCCATACGTACATGCAATGTTTCCAAACCTTTTAAAAACACCCATGCATTAAACGCACTCATGGTCACTCCAGCTGTACGCAAGAACGCATACACAGGCTCCATCAACGTTTTAGGGCCTAATACCGCACCACCTAAGCACCTACCCTGCCCGTCAATATATTTGGTCGCAGAGTGAATCACGATATCAGCGCCCAATGCTAGCGGGCGCTGAATTGCCGGGGTGCAAAAACAATTATCCACCACTAGATGTGCCCCTGCTTTATGTGCAATGTCAGCCAACAAGCGAATATCGCACACCTCAGTTAATGGGTTAGAAGGCGTTTCCACAAAAAAAAGTTTGGTTTTTGCCGTTGCTGCAGCCTCCCATTCGCTGGCTTCAGTCAGTGAAACAAAAGTAACATCCAGCCCCCAGCGTTTTAGGATATTGCCAAACAACTGAACGCTAGTACCAAAGATGCTGCGCGAAGCCACAACATGATCACCAGCAGAACACAAACCCATGACGCACGCCAAAATCGCAGACATACCGCTAGAAGTTGCTACGCACTGCTCCGCACCTTCCAAGGCAGCCAGCTTATTTTGGAACATAGTAACGGTAGGATTAGTGAAGCGCGAATAAATGTTACCGGGTTCAGTGCCGCCAAATCTGGCAGCAGCTTGTGCCGCGCTTTCAAACCTGAAGCTAGAGTTCAGGAACAAAGCCTCGGAATTTTCTCCATAAGGAGTTGATTCGCTACCGGCACGCACGCTAAGTGTTTCTGGGTGAAATTGTAAATTATTATTCATCATTACCTCTAAGTTCTTGATTACCGCTAAGTTCTCGGGATATAAAAAAACCCGTTTAAGCATTGCGCTAAAACGGGTTCTTTTTTTACTCGCTTTAGCTGTGTTTATAATGCGCCCGCAAGCTGAGTGTGGCCTTGATTAATGTTGGCAAACTCAAATCAGCGCAATTTCATGTTAGCCCTAAGTTTAAGCACAGTCAAGCTTAAACTTGGGTAACGATACATGTCAGATGGCCTAGATTAAACGCCTTCCTCTACTTCAATACCGTTTGCGTTGATTAAATTTAAATCTAACTGTGTGCTTGAATTGGCTGGTTTAGCGTTTTTCTGGCCATCGCCACGCGCAGATTCAATTCTTGACAAATACGCCTCACTGATATCACCAGTGACATACTTACCATCAAAGCACGAACAATCAAAATCTTTGATTTTAGGATTACTTAGCTTGATATCATCCACTAAAGCGTCAAGATCTTGGTAAATTAGCGCATCTGCACCAATTTCTTTACAGATCTCTTCATCGCTACGACCTGTGGCTAACAACTCATCACGACTAGGCATATCAATACCATACACGTTAGGGAAACGTACAGGAGGCGCTGCTGAAGCAAAGTACACTTTGGTTGCGCCAGCATCACGTGCCATCTGCACAATTTGTTGTGAGGTTGTGCCACGTACGATAGAGTCATCTACCAGCAATACATTCTTGCCTTTAAACTCAATGCCAATTGGGTTGAGTTTCTGACGCACTGATTTTTTACGTAAGGCTTGGCCTGGCATAATAAATGTACGACCAATATAACGATTTTTAATAAAGCCTTCGCGGTAGTCTAACCCTAATGCCAAACCAACCTGCAATGCACTAGGACGACTGGTATCAGGAATTGGAATCACCACATCAATCTTTTTGTCTGCCCATTCACGCTTGATTTTTTCAGCCAGGCTTTTACCCATATCTAAACGAGTTTGATACACAGACACGCCATCAATCACTGAATCTGGGCGCGCCAAATATACATACTCAAAAATACAAGGGTTTAACTTCGCTTCATCAGAACATTGGCGTGAATAGAAGTTACCTTCCATATCAATAAATACAGCTTCACCAGGCTCTACGTCACGCACAACCTCAAAGCCCAACACATCCAAAGCCACGCTTTCAGATGCTACGATGTACTCAGTACCTTTATCTGTTTCACTCTTACCAATGACTAACGGACGAATACCATTAGGGTCACGGAATGCAAGTAAACCGAAGTTAGCAATCATCGCCACTACTGCATATGCACCTTTACAGCGCTTATGTACGCCAGCAACTGCATCAAACGCCATATCAGTATTTAATACTGCATTACGTGATGTTTTTTCAATTTCATGTGCAAGTACATTAAGCAATACTTCAGAGTCAGAGCTAGTATTGATATGACGTAAATCCTGACGGAACATCTCAGATTTCAACTGTTCAGAATTAGTAAGGTTGCCGTTATGACCCAGCACAATACCGAATGGAGAGTTAACATAAAATGGCTGAGCTTCAGCAGCATTAGATGAACCAGCTGTTGGGTAACGTACATGAGCAATACCAGCATTACCAACTAGGCTGCGCATATGACGAGTTTGAAACACGTCTTTGACTAGCCCGTTATTTTTATGCATAAAGAAAGTATTACCATCACAGGTCACAATGCCTGCGGCATCTTGCCCTCTATGCTGAAGCACCAGTAACCCATCATATAGCAACTGGTTAACCGGGTTCTTACCAACAATCCCTAAAATTCCACACATGTGTCGAGCCTTCTATATAAATAATAATTCTAGTCGTATTTAACGTGCTTCGCGATGCTCTCCGGCATCCAAGGCAACAAGTTAACTACCAGCGCCTCTATGGGTGCGCTAAACATTGCATTGCGCCATCTTGAGTCTTTAGGGATATCCGTCAACCCGGCCAGAAAGACAATGACACATACAATGAGTAATCCTCGGGCTATACCGAACAAAGCCCCTAAAAACCGATTCAACCAGCCTAAACCGGCTTTTTTAAAAATTGCAGATAACGCAATACCAAGCAATGTAGCAAGAAGCAGAGTTGCCAAGAACAGTACTAAAAAGGCTGCTAGCACTCGCAGCGCATCGTTAGGAATATCCACAGGCATCATCGGAAGCAATTGGTTGGTGTAAGTAACACCAACATAAAATGCTGCGACCAAGCCAACAATTGCGAGTACTTCTCTAATCATGCCACGCATGACACTTAATATTACTGATAAGCCTATTATGATTAATACAATGTAGTCAAAAATCGTCATTTCAAGTCTCTACCAAACACATTGTTGTTACTTAGGGAACGCTGCGTCAGATTAATCATTACTGATAACGATGCCAGACAGCCCGATCTCTTTAATCTTTACTAATGCGTTCATCGCGTCCTGACGAGATGTAAATTTACCCGCTTTAAGACGAAGCGCCTCCCCTTTGGGCGTTGTCGCCTTCTCGGTTGTGGTTGCAAATCCAGCCTGTTTAAGCTGCTCTTGCAAGCGCTTCACATTCGCAGCATCTGAGTACACACCAACCTGTACAGTAAAATTAGATGTTGATTTAGGTGCTGATTTCTCTTCAACAGCTTTAGGCGAAACCATATTAGTTTCAGCCGCTACTTTTTCCACAGGCTTCGCAACTTTTAATGGCTCTGGTTTCTTAATCTCAGGTTTAACCGCTGCCACAGGCTCAGGTTTAATCTCAGCAGCTTTGGCTAAAGATTTTCTACGCTCAAGCTCTTTTGCTTCCGCCTCTTTTATCGCGGCAATATTTTCTACATTAGGTGTATCAATCAGCTCAGTTTCTGCCGCATTTTGCGGCTCAGTTACTGATTGATTAATCACTGGTTGAACGGGTACTTGAGGTTCATTTGGCTCAGAAGTTTGCTCATGCTTAACTTCAGGCATTGTAATTTTGATAGGCTCAGGCTTGGTAAGCGCAGAACGGTCTTGAAGTATCTGCGGCAAGATGATAATCATCAACAGCACGAGTGCAACCGCACCCACTAAGCGCCTACGCGCTCTCTTTTTAAGTATTAACGCTTGATCCACTTGTAAATCTACGGACATCACTGCTTCCTTAAGGGGGTGTTTACATGTTCGTTTAAATATTGCATGACACTAGAAACCGTGAAAAACGAACCGAACGCCACGATTTTATCATTTCCACGCTGTTCTATACAGCTTTCTCTATCCAGATAAGATTGAGCATACGCATCAGCCAAACTAGCAAAAATTTTGACCGATGCATCTGGGATAACCGCTTTAATTGCTTCTACTAATGCAGCAACACTAGCTCCCCTGACGTGCTCTATCGGAGCCACATACCAAGTATCAATTTCATGCTTTAACGCTTCAATCACACCTTTTACATCTTTATCAGCCAGCATAGAGAATACGGAAAGTATATTGATCGGCTCGCCCGTATTATTACTGGCTGTTGATTTAAGTGCTTTTAAGTTTTCTGCTAAAGCTACTGCCGCATGCGGGTTGTGCGCAACATCTAATATCAACCATGGAAAGCGTGCATCTGTATAGAATCTCCCCATCAGTTTAATCTCTTGCATGGCTTTTACAATAGATTCTACTGTAACCGGCAATACCGATTGCAACGTTGTAACCGCTGCTACTGCACATGCTGCATTATTTAACTGATATTTGCCTTTTAAGGCCGGGAGAGGTAAATGATACACGCGCTGCTGATTGCTTAAATAATACCAGCCAGAATCAGCCAACTCGTATCCAAACTCATGCTGTATATACTTAAAATCAGCATTCACGTCTTTCGCATAGGCGATTAAAGTACTGGGAGGATTAATATCACCGCAAATAGCAGGGATTAACGGGCGATAAACACCGGCCTTTTCATAGCCAATCAGCTCACGCGTATCACCCAAAAGATCTTGATGATCTAAATCTACATTAGTCACTACTGTGCAATCTGGCTCAAAAGCATTGACCGCATCCAGCCTGCCGCCCAGCCCAATTTCTAGCACTGCAACATCAATACCTGCCTGCACAAAATGCCACACAGCAGCGAGCGTTCCAATTTCAAAATAGGTGAGTGATATCGCGCCACCCTGCTCTGTTGAACCCTGTCTTGCAGCCTCCACAGCGGCAAATGCAGCACATAAAGCCGCATCATTCACCTCTTGGCCATTGACCTGGACGCGTTCGTTATAACGTAGGATATGCGGAGATGTATAGCAACCTACACGATATCCTGCATGCTGGTAAATTTGAGACAACATAGTGCATGTTGACCCCTTACCATTAGTACCAGCTACAGTGATAATCTTGAATGTTGGCTTTAGCGCTAATCTATCAGCAACTTTCTTAATACGCCCTAGGCCCATTTCGATGGCACTAGGGTGTAATTGCTCAATATACTTTAGCCAAGCTGATAAATCTTTGGGTGATGCCGCCTGTAAAAAGCCATTAGACATGCAAAAAGCCTTTATGCATTTAAAGTCAGCCCCGAAAAATTAAGCTCTAAATATATAGAAGAATCAAATACTAAGCTACTGCTGGCAAACGCATCAAATTAGCCAAAAGCGAAGCTAATCGATTGCGCATTTCACGGCGATCAATAATCAAATCGATTGCTCCATGCTCGAGCAAGAACTCGGCACGCTGGAAACCGTCCGGCAATGTTTCACGCACAGTCTGCTCAATCACACGCGGACCAGCAAAACCAATCAGTGCCTGTGGCTCAGCCACAATCACGTCACCTAACATAGCAAAACTGGCAGAAACACCACCCATTGTTGGGTCGGTTAATACAGAGATATATGGCAAACCGGCTTTACTTAATTGTGTCAATGCGGCGCTGGTCTTAGCCATTTGCATTAGCGACAACAAACCTTCTTGCATACGCGCACCACCGCTGGCAGAAATACAGATAAATGCCATTTTGTTATCAATTGCAGTTTGTACGCCACGTGCGAAGCGTTCGCCAACGACAGAACCCATTGAGCCACCCATGAACTTAAACTCAAAAACCGCAACGACAGCTGGCACAGACTTAATACTGCCCTGCATCACAATTAATGCGTCTTTTTCATTGACAGACTTTTGTGATTCTTTGATACGCTCAGCGTAGCTTTTGCTGTCTTTAAACTTTAATGGGTCAATTGGCTGCACATTGGCACCAATTTCAAACTGCCCCTCAGCGTCTAGCAACTGTGCTAAACGTGCGCGAGCACCAATACGGTTGTGATAGCCACACTTAGGGCAAACCTCTGCATTGTCTTCTAAATCTTTACGGTAGAGTACAGACTGGCAAGATGAGCACTTGCTCCAAAGCCCCTCTGGGACTGTTTTCTTATCAGCACCAACTACTCGTTGAATCTTTTGCGGTAATTTATTTAACCAACCCATTGCATATTCCTTTTAACAATTACGCAGCATCAACTGCGGCTTTTAACTCTTGCATCAATGCAGCAACATTGCCTAACAAATTATCATCGTTAGAAGCTTCAATCTCCAGCACCATGCGACTACCTACAACAACTGCATCAGCAATGGCGGCAGTGGCTTTAGCGGTAGCTGCGTCACGAATACCAAAACCGACACCAACTGGCAGTTTAGTTTGTTCGCGAATAGAGGCTACACGTGCTGAAACTTCTACAATATCTAAATTTGCGGCGCCGGTAACACCTTTAAGTGACACATAATAAACAAACCCACTCGCCTGGTTAACGATTAACTCCACACGTTTTGGCTCGGTTGTTGGCGACAATAGAAAAACAGGATCGATATCGCGTGTGCGTAACTCTTTAACAAAATCACCGCACTCTTCAGGTGGATAATCTACAGTGATTACACCATCCACATCCGCAGCCTTAGCTCTATCAGCAAATACAGTAGCTCCAATCGCTTCAATTGGGTTCGCATATCCCATCAAAATAATCGGTGTTGTTTGGTTTGTTTGGCGAAACTCTTTCACCATATCTAACACAGCAGTCAAACCAACTTTATGCACTAAGGCACGTTCACTCGCACGCTGAATCACAGGGCCATCCGCCATCGGGTCTGAAAAAGGCACACCCAACTCAATCATATCTGCACCATTTTTAACTAAAGTGTGCATTAAATTAACAGTGTGCTTAGGGTGCGGGTCTCCTGCAGTAATGTAAGGGATCAAGGCAGTTTTACCTTGCTGTTTCAATGTAGCAAAAGTTGTTTGAATTCGTGACATATTGAGCTTAATGTTGTACTAGTTAGTTAATCTTAAGTCAGGGCTCAGTGAGTGCTGGATAAATTGCAATATAGCCCAGCATGTGCGATCTATAGCAAAATACTTACTAAAACCCGTGATCTTAACGTTATATTTATAAAGTAATATTTGCCAGCTTAGCAACGGTATTAATATCCTTATCACCACGGCCAGACAAGTTCACTAAAACAATCTGATCTTTATCCATGGTTTTAGCCAGCTTTTGCCCATAGGCTAGCGCGTGGCTAGACTCCAATGCAGGAATAATACCTTCAGTACGGCATAGATTATGGAATGCCGCCATTGCTTCATCATCCGTAATCGCCACATACTCTGCACGCTTAATGTCTTTTAACCAAGCATGCTCAGGGCCAACACCAGGGTAATCCAAACCAGCAGAAATAGAGTGAGTTTCGATAATCTGACCGTCAGCATCCTGCATCAAGTAAGTACGATTACCGTGCAAAACACCTACCGGGCTATTGGCAGTAAGTGGCGCAGCATGCATGCCGGTCTCAATACCGTGTCCTGCTGCTTCAACACCAATTAGTCTTACATTAGGCACATCAATATACGGGTAGAAAATACCCATGGCATTTGAACCACCGCCCACACAGGCAACCACAGCATCAGGCTGACGGCCTGCCATTTCCAGCATTTGCTCTTTAGCTTCTACACCAATCACGGCCTGGAAGTCACGTACCATCATTGGATATGGATGCGGCCCAGCCACAGTGCCGATAATATAAAAAGTATTGTGTACGTTAGTCACCCAATCACGCATCGCCTCATTCAGCGCATCTTTAAGCGTTTTAGAGCCGCTTTCAACAGGCACAACGGTAGCGCCTAATAACTTCATTCTGAATACGTTTGGTGCTTGACGTTTAACGTCTTCGCTTCCCATATACACCACGCACTCCAAGCCCAAGCGCGCAGCGATAGTTGCCGTAGCAACACCATGCTGGCCTGCGCCAGTTTCCGCAATAACTCTGGGTTTGCCCATGCGTTTAGCTAACAGCGCCTGACCAATCGTATTATTAATCTTGTGCGCACCAGTATGGTTTAAATCTTCACGCTTTAAGTAAATTTGCGCGCCGCCGATTTGGTCAGACAAACGCTTTGCATGATAAATCGGGCTTGGACGACCTACAAAATGTTTTAAATCATATGCATACTCAGCTAAAAACTCAGGATCATGACGATATTTCTCGTACATCACACGCAACTCTTCAAGCGCTTCCACTAAAGTTTCTGCGACAAAAGTACCACCGAACTGACCAAAATGCCCACGTGCATCCGGCATATCATAAAGCTGCATATTCAATCTCCACTTAAACTTACTGCGTTCTATCTAAATTAAAAATAGGTTTAAATTACAAATAGACTTGTTGCATAAATGCAGCAATTTTTGCTGCATCTTTAATTCCTTTAGATGCTTCTACACCACCGCTAACATCAACCGCATAAGGTTTGACTTGTGCAATTGCTAAAGCCACATTTTCTGCGGTTAAGCCGCCTGCTAATATAACCGGCTTATTTAAATTAGGCGGGATTAAACCCCAATCAAACACATGGCCAGTTCCGCCAGCCACACCTTCGGTATAGGTGTCTAACAACAATGCTCTAGATGCAGAATAATCTTTCGCACATTGTACCAAATTTGTGTCTGACTTAACGCGAACTGCCTTGATAAAAGGTAAGTCATACTGCGCGCACTGTTCTGGCGTTTCATCACCGTGAAATTGAAGCAGATCTAGCTGCACCTGTGAGGTTACTTCTTTAACAAAACCCTCTTCAGCATTTACAAACAAACCCACTACACTTACAAAAGCAGGCATTTGCCTTGCAATAGCAGCGGCCTGCTCTATGGAGACCGCACGAGGACTAGGTGCATAAAAAACCAAGCCAATGGCGTCAGCCCCCTGTGCCACCGCAGCTAAAGCATCTTCCATTCTGGTAATACCACAGATTTTCACTCTGACTCTCAAAACCATATCCTTGAATTGCTTGACTAAAAGCTTCTGCGCTTTATTTCAGCATAAAATAGACGTACAGCATTGTAACGCTAAACCAACAATTTCAAACCAGGCTGCATATTTTTTGGTAGCCCCCATTTGGCATCATAGCCAACATCAGTTAAATACAAGCCATTAGGCGAAAATGTAGGCGGCGATAAAGTGCGATCTTTATTTTGCAATAGCTCTTGCATGTAAGCTGGCGGATACTTGCCCTTACCAATATAAATTAAAGCACCCACCATATTACGCACCTGATGCTGCAAAAAAGCATTGGCTGAGAAATTAAACAAAAAATACTGCCCTGATATGACCACCTCAGCTTGGGATAAGTGCCTGACAGCAGTTTTAGCCTGACACTCTGAGGCACGAAAAGCAGTAAAGTCATGCTCACCTACCAGATAATTAGCCGCTTCAGCCATTGCCGCATAATCTAAGGGCAGATGGAACCAGCCAGCTTTATTGGCCATAAGCGCAGATGCTACTGGTGCGTTGTACAGCAAGTATTGGTAACTCCTGCTAAAAGCAGAAAATCTGGCATGAAAGTCATCATCTACTGCATGCGCCCACTCCACACGCACGGTTACAGGCAGGTGTGCATTAACGCCTCTAACCCAAGCGGATAATGGGCGCTTGGCATCAGTTTCAAAATGCACCACTTGACCCAGACCGTGCACACCGGTATCTGTTCTACCAGCAGCATGAACCCTCACAGTATGCTGGGCGACATTTTGCAGCGCAGATTCTAGCGCATCCTGCACCCCACAAGCGGACGGCTGGCTCTGCCAACCACAAAACGGTGAGCCATCATAAGATACTCCCAAGGCTATTTTCACACAAACCTCATTGCAATCATTACCATCAAAATAAATAACATCAGCACCATAGCAATTTTATCTGCCAAATTAAACGGCCTTTGCTCTAAAACCACAACATCCTGAGTAGGAATTGCCTCTAACTCACGGCGAATATCATCAATATGATGAAAACTAAAACTGGCTTTAGGGTTACTTGCAAACTCATCCACATAATTAAGCGTTAGCAACAAACGCACTGAGAATCGCTCAACATCAAGACCAAAATAGCATAGCGGTTTTAACAGCACGTGCAAGGCTATCATTAACTCAGCCTTGGATGAGGTGGCAAGCATTACAGTGAGTGTAGCCAACGCAATCGTCAATCTTGAAATTTGCAACAAACCCAGTTGCAAGCCCTCATAGCTTGGGGCGACACTTAACGGAAATTGCGGAACCAACTCTCCCGGTGTGCCCAAAGCATAAATCAGAAAAATTGAGAGAAAAAACCAGCGCATACGTTGCAGCGTAGTCAAAAAGCCTTTACATTGCAGCTTAAGTGCCAATGCACAAACTACAAACAAGAGCGCTATTAATTGCAAAGCACCTATCGCACCAGCTACCAATAGTAGAAAAAAGAACAACAATAACTTAACGAAGGGATGCATATTCAATAAATATCAGTTCAAGCCTGAATTTCCAGCAGTTAATATCAACTCAAAAATACCCCTGCTATGACTAATACAAGTGGCTTCAACGAACAAAAAGGCCGAGCAAATGCTCGGCCTTTTTGTTCAAACGACAATTACAAGCCAGCCAACAACTGCTCAGCACGCAGTTTTTGCTGAGGTCCACCCTCTTTTAATACCTCTTCCAACAACTCACGTGCGCCCTCTTTATCGTCCATATCAATATAAGCTGCAACTAAATCCAACTTAATATCAACATCTTGATTCTCAGACGCCCCAGATGCCAGCGCTGTTAACGTCAAATTATCATCTGCATTTTCGGTCAGCAGTTGCGCATCATCACCTAAATCTAAACTAATGGCTGAGAAATCGAAATCATTTGACGCAAGCTCTTCTGATGGTTCTTTCGTATCGACTGCTATAGCTGTGTCTAATTCGTTATCTAATGAGAAATCAAAGCTGATATCTTCAACCAAAGACTCAGGACTAGCGCCATTGACTGTTGAACTCTCAGCTTGCAATAGATTGCTGAAATCAACATCGCCAGCTTTATCTAAATCTAATGAAGTGTTAAATGAGACATCCATCGGCGTATCAGGTATCTCAATAGCAACAGGCTCCTCGATTGCAAAATCGAAACCAGCATTATCAGCCACACTTGGCGCAGTTGGTAACGTTAAATCATCATTGGATACAACGTCGTTTGAAAACTCAATATTAGGTGCTGTATCTAAGAATGATGGCACTTCAAAAGAAGATGTATCGGCTGATGAAGCTTCCAGCTCAGCATTTACTGGCTCTGCAATAGTCAATGCAGGGCTCTCATCTGAACTCATCGTAAACTCTAAAATATTGTCATCAGGACTAGCTGCCGCATCACTTTCATCCGCAACAACAAACTCCTCAGCAAGACTAGGCTCCGCCACTTCGACCGACTCGGGCTCAGCAACACCTAAATCAAATTCAAGGCTATTGTCAGTCTCTTGCACCGAAGCAAAGCTTTCCATTACAGCAGAGTTCGGGCTCAGCTCACTATCAAGCATGCTAGATGTGAAAGTTTCAGCTAAAGGCGCATCGGCTTTAACTTCAGCTACAGTGTCGGATGCATCATCTAAAGAGAAGTCCAAACCAACATCTTGCGATGAGAACAACTCACTCTCTGCCGAAGCGTTATCACTTAGCGAAGCGGAAATCACAGCAGCGCTCGCTGCAGTAGCGCCTGCAACTGCAACAGCTGGCGCAATAACACCAGTAAGTTGGTAAAGTGGATTATCTGGCTCTAGCTTACCACCCATTTCAGCGATTTTTGCCCAGGTCGGATCATCTGCACCCAATGTGGTATATAACTCACCAGCCACCGCCTCAAACGCAGAAACATCGTTACGGCCTGCATACATTTCCAACAGTTTCAGATGTAGCTCATAACGTTTAGGCTCTTTAACAATAGCGTCTTTGAGAATTTCTTCAGCCTGCGCATCGCGGCCATAAGCCATATAGACTTCAGCCTCGGCAATTGGGTCAACATCATTCGTATCAATCATGCTGCCATCAGCACTTTGTGCGAAGTCAGTGAGAAAAGAAGTGTCAGAAGTGCTTGAATTGCCTGTAGTGTTACCAAATACAGTATTGGCACGCAAACCACCAGAAGTCAGAATGCCGCGTTCAAAACTATCCAACTCTCTTCTACGTTTGTTACGCAAAAATAACCAGCCAGCACCCAACACCACCAAAGCAGATGTTCCGCCTAATAACTTAATATCAAGCCCATCAATCAGACTTTCAAAGAAAGATGGCTCTGGTGCAGGGTTCACTACAGGTGGTGGTGCTTTAATTGCAGGTTTAGCTGGCGGTTGTTTTGCAGGTTCAACTTTTGCAACAGGCTTCGCCTCAACTGGAGCTGGTGCAGCTTCTGCATTTTTCTGCAATTCAGTCATGGTCTGATTTTTCAGCGCCAACAACTTTTGCATATCTTCAATTTGTTTTTCTAATGCAGCAGCTCGGGATAATGACTCTTTTAGTGCGTTCTCACGTGCAATAGCCTCTTCCTGTAAAGCCGCTACTTTTGCTTCAGCTTCAGCAGCACCTGCTTTTTGGCTATTCACAGCGTTTTTATCGCCGGCTGAAAGCTTGACCACATCTTGCACACCTGGCTTAACAGCTGCGGATTTATCTTCTGCTGAAGCAATTTTGCCTGATGCTGATTGTTTTGGCTCGCTCTCTTCTGAGGCTGCTGCAGTTTTCACATTACCAGCAAGAGAGTTACGGTACGCGTTCCAGTTAGAAGCATGTACTTTTAAGGCTTGCTTCGCTTGTTTTGTGTCTATCGCCGTGAGCGTTTCAACAGAAGGCGCTTTAATGATTTGTCCAACTTTAAGCTGGTTCATATTGGCATTAGCAAAGGCAGACTTATTATTTTCAAACAAGCCTACCAGCATTTGATCCAGGCTGACGCCTTCAACCTGCATTTTCTGCGCTATCGCAGCCAAGGTATCGCCACGTTTGGTGGTTAACTCGCCAACGCCAGCCTCTTTTGGGCTAACTTCTTCCGGCTTGGCTGCACTGGCATTTCTCTTTTGTGATTTTTTAGCACTGCTTGCTACGGGCTTTGTTGTAGTTGTATCTCTGGACACGCTGCCAGCATTAGGCTTAACCACTGGTGCGAAATCAGAAGCGGCATTTGTTGCCTGCTTGTATTCAGGTGGATCAAGTAAAACTGTGTACTCTCGTAACAACCGGCCTGAAGCCCAGTCCACTTGGATCAACATATCTAGATAGGGGTCATTGATGGGCGTGTTGGAGCGAATTCTTAAAATTGGTGCGCCAAGGTCACTTTTCGCCACATCAACTCTGATATTGCTGTGGATGCCTAAACGCGTAATCCCCTGCACGTTATAAGCTTCTTCTGAGGCGATAGCAGCAGTCAAGGTAGAAAGTTCTTCTGGTGTAACTGATAAAAGCTCAACCTCTGCTTTTAATGGTTCACCCAGACCTGAATTAACATTTAGCTTCCCCAAGCCTGCTGTGTAGCCAACGATTGGCATAAACGCCATGCAGACCGCTAACGAAATTTGCTTTATTTTTGATTTACGCACATCGCTACCTTTAAACGTACTAAATATTTGCAATATGAAAATAACATCAAATAGTTAGGTATGCAAGCTCATAATGCACATTATATTTAGCCACAATCTGGCAACGATATTTCGTCAGGTATTTTTACAATCCAGATTTGCAATGGATTGATTTATTTTTCTATTAAAATCCGCAACATACGACGCAATGGTTCAGCAGCACCCCATAGCAACTGATCACCTACGGTAAACGCTGATAGATAATCATTACCCATATTCAGCTTGCGCAATCTACCCACTGGGGTGGTTAGCGTACCAGTTACCGCCGCTGGCGTCAGCTCGCGAATGCTTACTTCACGCTCGTTAGGAATCACTTTTGCCCACTGATTAGCCTCTGCCAACATTTGGCTGATTTCATCCAATGGCACGTCTTTTTTAAGCTTAATGGTTAGCGCTTGGCTATGGCAACGCATTGCACCAATACGCACACACAAACCATCAATCAGCACCGGGTTAGCTTCGCGACCTAGAATCTTATTAGTCTCTACGCCACCTTTCCACTCTTCTTTACTTTGACCATTGCCCAAGTCTTTATCAATCCAAGGGATTAAACTACCAGCTAAAGGCACGCCGAACTGTGCAGTAGGGAAACGTTCATCACGCAATGTACCGGCAACTTCTCTATCGATATCTAAAATGGCAGAAGCTGGGTCTTTTAAAAAGCCACTAGCTACACGGTGCGCTTCACCCATTTGATTCAGCAGCTCACGCATATTCTGCGCACCAGCACCAGAAGCGGCTTGATACGTCATAGAAGTTGCCCACTCGACTAAATCTGCTTTAAATAAGCCATTTAGCGCCATCAGCATCAATGAAACTGTACAGTTACCGCCCACCCAGTTTTTAGTACCTTGTGCATAAGCGTCTTGGATAACATTCATATTGACTGGATCCAGCACGATTACCGCATCTTTTTCCATACGTAGTGTAGATGCCGCATCAATCCAGTGGCCATTCCAGCCAGCTGCACGTAGCTGCGGAAACACTTCAGTGGTGTAGTCGCCGCCTTGGCAAGACACGATTGCATCCATTGCCTTTAGCGCGTTAATGTCTTTAGCGTCCAGCAATGCTGGCGTGTCTTTACCTACATTCGGGCCTTTGCCACCCACTTGTGAGGTTGTGAAAAATTGCGGCTCAATGAGTGCAAAGTCATTTTCTTCTAACATGCGTTGCATCAAAACAGACCCAACCATGCCACGCCAGCCTACAAAACCTACTTTAAGCATTTTATTTTCCACTTTTAATAATTAACTGTTGCTGAAAAATCAGCAGGTTATCAAATAATAAACCCTAATTACTGCGAACGCTAAGCCGACTAAACCTGCAGATTAAAGCGCTGCAACCACCGCATCACCCATTGCATTACAGCCCACTTTATTTGAACCTTCAGTCCAAATATCAGCAGTTCTGTAACCTTGTGCCAGTGCTTTTTTCACTGCATTTTCTACGCGTTGCGCATTTGCCTCATCGTTAAACGTGTAGCGCAGCATCATTGCAACTGAAAGTATCGTCGCCAATGGGTTGGCAATATCTTTGCCTGCGATATCAGGTGCTGAACCGTGGCTAGGTTCGTACATACCTTTGTTATTTTCATCTAAAGAGGCAGACGGCAACATACCGATAGAACCTGTAAGCATAGAAGCTTCGTCTGATAGGATGTCGCCAAAAATGTTACCGGTAACCATCACGTCAAACTGTTTAGGTGCGCGAATCAATTGCATCGCTGCGTTATCTACGTACATATGGCTTAATTCAACTTCAGGATACTCTGCTGACAATTCAATCATCACCTGACGCCATAACTCTGTCGTTTCCAGCACGTTAGCTTTATCTACAGAACAGACCTTTTTGTTGCGTTTCATCGCGATATCAAACGCCACACGACCAATGCGACGAATCTCTGATTCGTTATAACGCATGGTGTTAATGCCCTCGCGCTCGCCATTTTCTAAGGTACTGATACCACGTGGTTGACCGAAATAAATATCCCCTGTCAGTTCACGAATAATCATTAAGTCCAAACCAGAAACCACTTCCGGTTTCAAAGTAGAGGCTCCTGCCAACTCCGGATACAGCAAAGCTGGGCGCAGGTTTGCGAATAAATTCAGCTCTTTACGGATACGCAACAAACCGCGCTCTGGACGCAAATGACGCTCCAATTTGTCGTATTTCCAATCACCAACAGCACCTAACAACACCGCATCAGCCTCTTTAGCTAATTTTAGTGTTGCATCAGGCAATGGATCACCAGCCGCTTCGTAACCGGCACCACCAATTGGTGCTTCAGTCATGCTGATATCTAAATCAAGCGCCTTTAAAACCTTAACGGCTTGTGCAACGATTTCTGGACCAATACCATCGCCTGGCAATACTGCTATTTTCATGAAAAGACTTTCTTAAACTTAATGTTAACTATACTAAATTTGAATTAAACCGATTGGGGCTGAATTAAAGTAGCTGCATACACTGCAACTTTAGCTACAAACAATCTCTATACCCAACAATCCTAGCTACTAACCCCGCCTTAATTAAAAAGCCAAGGTTGAGATTGTTGATGCTTAAGTTCAAACGCTTTAATTTTATCCTGATGCTGCATGGTTAAACCAATATCATCCAGGCCGTTTAACAAGCAGTGCTTACGGAAAGCATCTACTTCAAACGCATATGATTCACCGCTAGGCGTTGTAATGGTTTGCGCTTCTAAATTCACATCAAGCTTATAACCTGGATTGGCGGCCACCTGATTAAATAGCACGTCGATAATCTCTGCACTTAACACAATGGGTAACATGCCATTTTTGAAGCAGTTATTAAAGAAAATATCGGCAAAGCTTGAAGCGATAATGACTTTAAAACCGTAGTCTTCCAACGCCCACGGTGCGTGCTCTCGACTAGAGCCACAGCCAAAGTTCTCACGCGTCAATAACACGCTAGCACCCTGAAAGCGCGCTTGATTCAGCACAAAATCAGGGTTCAATGGACGCTTGCTATTATCCATACCTGGCTCGCCTTGGTCTAAATAACGCCATTCATCAAATGCGTTTGGACCAAAACCGCTACGTTTGATCGATTTCAAAAACTGCTTAGGAATAATCGCATCCGTATCCACATTAGCGCGGTCTAAAGGTGCTACCAATCCATTCAATTGCGTAAAAGCTTGCATGATATTTTCTTAAATTTTAGTTAATAATCCGGCCAACTATTTAAGGTGCTATTTACAAAAACAGCACCCATAGTTAACCAGGTATTGCTTAATTTTCTGACGCTTAGTTTGCTAATGCTTAGTTTGCTGACTTCTGAATAGCTTCGCCGCCTTTTTCCAGATCTTTACCAATACCAGCTACGGTATTACAAGCTGACAACACGGCTGCAATCATGACAAGAAACAAGAACTTTTTCATTTATATATCCCTTTAAAAATTTAACTTAAATCTCTTACGTCAACAAAATGGCCGGCAACAGCTGCTGCCGCTGCCATTTCAGGACTCACCAAATGCGTACGACCGCCCTGCCCTTGGCGCCCCTCAAAATTACGATTGCTTGTTGATGCGCAGCGCTCACCTGGTGCTAAACGATCAGCATTCATCGCTAAACACATTGAACAACCTGGCTCACGCCACTCAAAACCAGCTTCAGTAAAAATCTTATCTAAGCCTTCTTGCTCAGCCTGTGCTTTTACCAAGCCAGAACCAGGCACAACTAATGCCAGTTTCACATTAGGTGCAATGTGCTTGCCTTTAGCAATTGCCGCAGCTGCGCGTAGATCTTCAATACGGGAGTTGGTGCAAGAGCCAATAAACACTTTATCAATGCTAATTTCATTAATTGGCGTGTTAGGTGTTAACCCCATGTAAGCATAGGCACGCTCCCAATCACCGCGTTGCACATCATTTTTAGCTAAGTCTAAACTTGGCACTTTACCGTCGACACCCACCACCATCTCCGGTGAGGTACCCCAAGTGACTTGAGGCTGAATATCTTTTGCATTCAAAGTAACGGTTGCATCAAACTGCGCACCTTCATCACTGTGTAAAGTGTTCCAGTACGCCACCGCAGCATCCCATTGCTCAGCTTTAGGTGCAAATGGACGACCTTTTACATAGTTGATTGTTGTGTCATCTACAGCCACCATACCAGCACGTGCACCGGCTTCAATCGCCATATTGCACAAAGTCATGCGACCTTCCATGCTCATATTGCGAATCACAGACCCAGCAAACTCAATCGCATAGCCATTGCCACCCGCTGTACCAGTTTTTCCAATGATAGCCAGCGCTACATCTTTAGCGGTTACACCCTTACCTAGAGTGCCATTCACCACCACGTGCATGGTTTTAGATTTTTTCTGTACCAAACATTGTGTCGCCATCACATGTTCAACTTCAGAGGTACCAATACCATGCGCCAATGCACCAAACGCACCGTGCGTACTGGTATGAGAATCACCACATACTACAGTCATGCCCGGTAAAGTAGCTCCTTGCTCAGGCCCAACCACGTGCACAATGCCCTGACGAGAATCCATGAACGGAAAGTAAGCTTTTGCACCAAATTCGCGAATGTTGTCGCTCAAAGTTTCTATCTGCAAACGTGCTACTGGGTCTGCAATACCAGACAAACCTTTATCCCAACCATTGGTTGGCGTGTTGTGGTCTGCAGTTGCCACGATAGAGGAAATGCGCCAAGGCTTACGCCCAGCTAAACGCAGGCCTTCAAACGCTTGCGGACTTGTCACTTCATGCACCAAATGACGGTCAATATAAATGAGCGCCGTGCCGTTTTCCTCGGTCACAACGTGGGAATCAAACAATTTGTCGTATAACGTTTTTGCCATAGTTCTCTGCTTTTAAGTACACAATAAATAATGCGCTTACTTAATCCCTAAAATTACCAAACTGCAACGGAAAGTCCGTCACATTCTTTTTCACAAATGCAATCGCATCTTGCAAGATATCTCGCTTGGCGCCATTCACACGCACGGTATCACCCTGAATGCTCGCTTGCACTTTCATACCGGAGTCTTTAATCAGCTTGGTAATACGCTTAGCCAAATCACTATCAATACCAGCGCGGATTTTCATCTCTTGCTTGACTTTATTGCCCGATACTTTTTGGACATCTTTATGATCCAGACGTTTAGATGAGTCAGGCTCTTTCTTTTCCATCGCTGGCAATAAAATGTCTTTAACCTGATCAAGCTGAAAGTCATTGTCGCCAAACAGCGTAATTAGGCTATCTTTTTCGTTCAACTCAACCTTAGCTGAGCTACCTTTAAAGTCATAGCGATTGGTAATTTGCTTACCTGCGGTATCAATCGCATTCTTCAAAGCGACCATATCGACTTCTGAAGAAATATCAAATGAAGGCATACATTATCCCTAATATTATTTTCTAACTAAAGTAAGATTAATCAATTGTACGCAGCCCTTATTAATAGCCACATACAATCAATTTAAATTACTCAAAGTGGCAAACGTAGTCTAACGTTTCCACTGTTTCGATATCAAATGATGAATTACCTGGCACAGTGAACTTCTCGCCTTCACCGTATGTTTTCCAGTCACTTTCGCCTTGCAAGCGCACTTTACACACGCCGGCATTAATTTCCATCAATTCAGGAGCAGCCGTGTTAAATGTAAGTGTGCTAGGGAAAATAACACCAATCGTGCTGCGCGTTCCATTTGGGAACATGACCGTGTGACTAACGCACTTGCCATCAAAATAAACGTTAGCTTTCTTTTTAACACTGACATTATCAAATTGTGCCATTTGCTTTAGCTTTCAGAAAAAAATCAAAACACTATTATCGCAGAAAAGCCTTGCCAAACCAATAAATGACTCGCAAATGCTTACTACGTGTAAGCGCTTTGCTAAGCACCAAGCAAAACAAGCTGCAATTATTGACGATGCGCTTTACCGACACACCCAAACACTGACTATTGGATAAAGTTCTGGAACTTTAGGTTCACTGCCACTTGTACGTAAATTATTAGCCCTTGAAATTTACAACGCCTAAGCTAGGATGGTAGCAATATTATCCATTTCAGCTTTAAGCGCTACTTTATCCCGCTCGAGCGCATCTAGTGGCAATGCAAAAAAAGCTTGGATGCGGGCACGTAAAATACTGTAAGCCTTTATAAAGGCAGCATCAACTTCTTCGTCTGTACCAACTGCATGTGCAGGGTCTTCCACCCCCCAGTGCGTACGAAGTACTGCGCCCAAATAGGCGGGGCACGCTTCACCCGCAGCGCTACCGCACACTGTAATCACAATATCGGGTGTAGCAGGCAAATCTTCCCAAGACTTACTAAAATATCCTGCTGTCGAGATACCTTCACGCGCCAACAGCGCAAGCGAACGTGGATGCACATATCCTGCAGGCTTGCTACCAGCACTCATCGCATGCCAACCGGCTGGCGCAAGATGATTAAAAGTCGCTTCACCCAGAATTGAGCGACATGAATTACCAGTACATAAAAACAACACATTCATTTCAAGATTCCCAGCTTATCAAGCAAAATTACAAAGCCTAGTTAGCCTCATACCAATGACGGCTACGATTAACAATACGCACCACAGACAACATGACTGGCACTTCAATCAGCACCCCCACCACAGTAGCAAGTGCTGCGCCTGAGTTAAAACCAAACAGCGCAATTGCAGTAGCAACCGCCAACTCAAAAAAGTTAGATGCCCCAATCAATGCAGACGGCCCGGCTACACAATGCGCTACTTTAAGCTTCTTATTTAGCCAGTATGCAAGCATAGAGTTAAAGTAAACTTGAATAATAATAGGTACCGCCAGCAAAGCAATGACCAACGGCTGACTCAGTATTTGCTGCCCCTGAAAGCCAAACAACAGCACCAAAGTAACAAACAAAGCAATTAATGAAATAGGATGCAATTGCTTAAGCACCAACGCTAAAGTAGCAGGGCCCTTTGCTAGCAAATATTGACGCATCAACTGACTAACAAAAACTGGCACCAAAATAAAAAGCAGCACAGACAAGAACAAGGTTTCCCATGGGATGCTTATGCTAGACAGCCCCAGCAACAGTGCAACCAAAGGTGCGAACGCAAACAACATGATGACATCATTAATCGCCACTTGAGATAAAGTAAACTTTGGCTCACCGTCACACAAGTTACTCCATACAAACACCATCGCAGTACATGGTGCCGCTGCCAGCAATATCAACCCTGCAATATAGCTATCCAACTGCTCAATTGGCAGATAGCTTGCAAACAAATGGCGTATAAACACCCATGCCAGCAGTGCCATTGAAAATGGCTTTACCACCCAATTAATAAACAAGGTGACGCCAATACCCTTGCTATGCTGCAATACATCACGCATTGCGTAAAAATCCACTTTAAGCAACATAGGGATAATCATCAACCAAATAAGGCCGGCAACGACCAAATTCACTTCCGCCACTTTTACATCACCTACTGCTTGAAACAGCTTTGGACTAAGCTGCCCTAAACCAATACCAACAATGATGCACCCCAACACCCACCAGGTTAAATTACGCTCAAAACTGCCAATTTTGGGGTTAGCGATTAAAACTTTAGACTCTTGTATCATTATGATTTGTTTCTGCGTGATATAAATTGAACCTGTTGCGCAACAGGGGCACAACAGGCTGAATCTGACTGGCTATGCGCATCATTAAAAGTAGGCGCACTATCTAGCGTGTGATAAGTTTCCCAAGCAATGCCGGACGGATCTTGCACCCAATGCTTATCGGATTTTGCGTAACAGCAAGTGGCACCCTCCTGCGTTAGTACGCTTAATTCCGCCGAATCAAACCTAGCCTTCATTTCAGACAATACCTCTTCGCCATCTACTTGAATACCGACATGATCCAAACCTACCTTTGCACCACGCTGACTTATCGCAAAATTTACCAAAGGGTCTTCTAACATCCATTTGGCATAATCAGACTTTATAACCGTCGGCTTTTCACCAAACAAAGTATTATAAAAACTGATACTTTTATTCAGATCTTCTACCGACACATGTAAATGCATACGTTTCATGATTGCAACTCCTTCTCTTCAACACCGCATGCCACATCAAGGCAACACGAAGCCTGCCCTGCGCAACAATTTTCCGTTAAATAGGCCAGCAGCCCATTCATGGCATCATAATTAGCAATGTAATAAACATAACGCCCCTGCTGACGCGAGCTTAAAAGCCCTGCACGACTCAACTCTTTTAAATGAAAAGATAGCGTACTTGCGGGAATTTTTAGCCGCTCCCCCACTGCGCCTGCAGGCAAGCCGCCCGCTCCAGCCTGGACTAAAAGCCTAAAAATATCCAACCGCGCCTCTTGCGCGATAGATGCCAACTGGGTGACTGCTAATTTATTATCCATATTTCTATATTTTCATAAATATAGAAATAATGTCAATTATTTTTAAAACAATACTGTGATAAATCCCGCTTAAATAAATCTATTTAGTAAATCTCAAAATAAACAGATGAGATATTTAAATGGATAAAGGGAAGTTGACCATGTAGCAATCAATATAATTATTAGGTAATATGAACCCGAAATGTGTAAAAACATGGATTCAATTACACCGGAAGCTCAATGACTTGAAAACTCCTAGCCTCCCACACAACGAAGTAAACCGACTTGAATTTCTGAAAAGTCTCAACATTCTCGACTCTCTACCAGAGCAAAGCTTTGACGAACTAACCAGCCTTGCATCAGACATCTGCAAAACGCCAATTGCCATCATTACGCTACTTGATGAAACCCGCCAATGGTTCAAGAGCAAGGTTGGCTTAGCTGCGACAGAAACACCGAGAGACGTTTCATTTTGCGGGCATGCCATACTTGGAGATGGCATATTTGAAATCCCCAATGCTTTAGATGATGATAGATTTAGCGACAACCCCTTAGTAACTGGCGACCCTAACATACGTTTTTATGCTGGCATCCCCCTCATCAGCAGTAACAATTACGCACTTGGGACACTCTGCGTCATTGACCGCAAAGTTCGTGAGCTATCTCAAGAACAGCGCAACTCACTTAAAAAACTAGGTAATTTAGTAGAAACGCTAATCGAGACGCGCATCCAAGCTAAAAAACTGGAAGAAATGAGCGTAGCACTATTTGATAAAACAGCGTTTCTAAACACATTATTATCCAGTGCAGGCGCATCTATCATTTCAACCGACCTTAATGGGCTAATCACCAGCTTTAATCGAGGCGCGGAATACATGCTGGGGTACAAGGCCGAAGAAGTGATCGGCCTAAAAACACCCGCTATATTTCATGATGCCAATGAAATGCATCAACGTGCCAATGAACTAAGCCGGATTTTAAATAAACCGATAGCAACCAGTTTCTATGTGTTTATATCGGAAGCATTACAAAGAAAATCAGAAACTCGTGAATGGACGTACATTCGCAAAGATGGCACCTCGCTACCTGTGAGCCTCACCGTCACCCCCATGTACGATAGTGCAGATGTATTGTTTGGCTACCTAGGTGTTGCGCATGACATTAGTTTGCGCAAACAAGCAGAACAAGCAACCAATTACATGGCCGACATATTGGAGCGCACAGGAGAGCTTGCCAAAGTAGGCGGATGGGAATTAGATATTGCCAGCATGCGAATTACGCACTGGACGACAGAAGTCTTTCGCATCCATGAGCTAGAGCCACCACAACTCCCCTCAGTAGAGCAAGCTATCTCGTTTTATCCGCCAGAATCAAGGCGCGAGTTGGAAGCTACGATTGAGCTTGCTATTAAGACAGGTAAACCATGGGATATGGAATTGCCACTCACTACAGCTAAAGGCCACCAAATTTGGGTGCGCACCCAAGGCTCAGTCGTTATGCAAGACGGAAAAGCCGTTAGCCTGATTGGTGCGTTTCAAGATATTACTGGGCAAAAAACGATTGCAAATGCATTAAAGGCAAGGGAAAAGAGCTTTGATGACATCATTGAGTACGCTCCCATTGGCATGGCTATCTTGTCACTAGAGGGTAGATTCACGCGCATCAATCAAGCACTGTGCAATATCGTTGGTTATAGCAGCACAGAGCTGATGCAACTCACCTTTCAGGAAATCACTTTCCCGGATGATTTAGAAGCTGACTTAGAACGTGTGAGTCAGTTAGTTGAAGATAAAATCAACACCTATCAAATAGAAAAGCGTTACATCCATAAAGATAAAAGAATCGTATGGGTTCAGTTATCGGTGAGCATCTCTAGAGATGAAGACCGCACGCCTAAATACTTAATTGCACAAATTGAAGACATTACCGAACGCAAATATCTGCATGAGGAAGCAGAGCAATTTGCATATCATGACCCGCTGACCAATTTGCCCAATCGCAGAATGTTACTAAGCAGACTGCATCAAGCATTGATGCAAACCGAGCGCTACGATCGATCAATGGCGTTACTGTTTCTAGATTTAGATCACTTTAAGAACATTAATGATTCATTAGGTCATGACGTAGGAGATATGTTGCTGAAAGAGGTAGCCAATCGATTACTAAAATGCGTGCGCTCTCTCGATACGGTTGCGAGACAAGGTGGTGATGAGTTTGTAATTATCCTTTCAGAAATCTCACACATTGAAGATGCTGAGCTGGTGGCAAACAAAATCATCGCAAGCTTTAAAGAGCCTATTTTGGCGAACGGACATG
Organism: Methylotenera sp.; assembly: GCF_036401095.1. Classification (GTDB taxonomy): domain Bacteria; phylum Pseudomonadota; class Gammaproteobacteria; order Burkholderiales; family Methylophilaceae; genus Methylotenera. The sequence continues at coordinate 223,968 of NZ_DASWWA010000003.1, read as the reverse complement.
AAATCATCATGAGCACCAGTATTGGCATTGCAGTTGGCGCTCACAACAAGCCAATAAAACCAGATGAGTTAATGAAACACGCAGATAAAGCCATGTATGAGGCTAAAGGCGCTGGTAGAAACAGATATTGTTTTCACACTTAAATTTAATAGCCAACCAGCTATATGCAAAAAACGAACGATATTCAGTCTTTAGTGCAATGAGTGATATAACTACAGTTCAAATATAAAACAAAGTTGTAACAATTTGTAAATTTCGGTAATAATTAGCTCTAATATAACAAAGGGTAATAAGAACTATAATCATAGTTACCCAGAACAAGGGCGAGATGTTTCAACAATGTGCTAATTTATTTGATACAGTTTTTGAAGACGCAAGCATCGGTATCTGTATAGTCAACTCGCAAGGTCAGTTTAAGAAGGTCAACAACTATCTTTGTCAAATTCTAGGTTATGGTCAGTCAGAATTAAATAACATCTCTCTTGATGAGATTACCTCCAACAACTCATCCGATACTAAGTTAGATTTTAATCAACAAGTCGCTAGGTCAAACGCAACCCCATCATCGATTCAAAATGCATATATCCATAAAAACGGTACTACAGTTTTTATGGAAGTAATTATCTCTTCTATCAAAAATCTTAATGAACAACCGCCATACTTTATTGTTCACATGATTGATATTACCGCGCGAAAAACTAACGAAATTAAATTGCTGGAAAGTGACGAAAAGCTGCGCACGCTTTACGATCTATCTCCATTAGGAATTGCGCTAACAGACATAAATGGAAACTTCGTAAACTCCAACAGCGCTTTTAGTCGCATATGTGGATACACTAAAGCTGAGTTAAAAGAAACTAGCTATTGGTCACTTACCCCAAAGCATGATGAACTGAATGATGTCGCTCAACTTGAGTCTTTAAAAAAGACCGGCAAATATGGTCCATATGAAAAAGAGTATATAAGAAAAGATGGAACCCAAGTTTCTGTTCGTCTCAATGGAGTAATGCTAACAGATTCTAAAGGCAATGATTTTATATGGACTTTCATTAAAGATATCACTGAACAAAAAGTCTTGCAAAAGAATCTTTGTCTCGCATTTACAGCTATTGAAAAGAGTAAAAATGCTTTTTTCTGGATTGGGTCTAACGGAGATGTTAGATTAGCAAATGACTCTGCATGCAATAGTCTTGGATATACTAAAGATGAACTGATAGGAAAGTATATTTGGGATTTTGATCCGGATTTCTGTCAAGAAATGCTTGAGCCAGTCTTTGATGAAGTAAAACTAAATGGGTTGGCAACTTTCGAGTCACGCCATCTTCGCAAAGATGGCTCCACTTTTCCTGTAGAAGTAACGGCTAATTACTTTACATTTGAAACAGAAGAATTAGTTTTCTGTTCAGTGCTCGACATTACATGCCGGAAACAAGCAGAACGGAGTCTTTTACTTACGCAGTTCGCCATGGATCATGCTTCTGTTGCGGTGTATCAACTGGATGCAGATAGTAAGATACTGTATGCGAACGCAGAGGCATGTCGAACCTTGGGATACACGGCCGAAGAATTAAGGACGATGACCGTGCCTGACATAGACACTCTTTATAACAAAGATGAATGGCCGGGGCATTGGAGAAGTTTGAGTAACTTAAAATCTCTATCTTTTGAAACAATCCAAAAGCGCAAGGATGGTAGCACTTTCTCTGCTGAAGTTTCAGCAAACTACATTGCATACGATGACATGGAGTATAACTTTGCGTTTGTTCGTGACATCAGCGAGCGAAAACTAATAGAGAAAGAGATTCAATTAGCTGCCACCACATTTGAATCTCAAGAAGCGATTATCGTTACCGACGCAGAAGAAAATATATTACGCGTCAATCAGGCCTTTACTAAGATCACAGGATTTTCCTCAGAAGAAGTCGTAGGCAATAAGCCCTCTATGTTTAGCTCTGGATTTCACGATGAAAAGTTTTATCAGGTCATGCATGAAAAACTCAAGAACGAAGGTTTCTGGCAAGGGGAAGTTTGGGATAAACATAAAAACAATCACATATATCCAAAACTACTTTCAATCTCGGCAGTTAGTGATGTATCAGGGAGTATCAGCCATTATGTAGGAAGTTTTCTCGATATAAGTGAGCGTAAGAAAGCTGAAGATGAGATTTATAAGCTGGCTTATTATGACTCACTCTCACAACTTCCTAATCGACGCTTAATGATTGAAAGGCTGGACCACGCACTAGCAGCAAGCTCCCGCAATGGCCAGCATGGTGGATTGCTCTATCTGGATATCGACAACTTCAAACATCTTAATGACACTAAGGGGCATCATTATGGCGACCTACTCGTGACTCAAATCGCAGATAGACTCAAGGCTTGTTTGCGCGAGGATGATACCGTTGCTCGTTTTGGTGGCGATGAGTTTATCGTCATGATAGAAAACCTCGGTGAGATATCTGATTTGACTGCATTTCATATACAAAAAGTTTGCGACAAAATAGTTGAAGCTTTCAATGCACCATTCTTGCTAGAAGGCTTTGAATATTACACATCAGCAAGCATTGGGATGACTATGTTTCATGGTAGAGACAGCGATCGTAAAGAGTTGCTCACCCAAGCTGATATGGCAATGTATGAGGCCAAAAAATCTGGCCGAAATACACAAAGGTTTTTTGACCCCCTGATGCAGCAAACACTGGATACTCGCGTAGCGTTAGAACACTCATTACTGAAAGCATTACCAAATAATGAATTTAAGCTTTACTACCAACTTCAGGTAGATCATGATGCTCGTCCAATCGGTGTAGAGGCACTAATACGCTGGGTGCATCCGGAACGTGGCCTCGTTCCGCCTATGGAGTTCATTCCGCTTGCAGAAGAGATTCGTCTGATTGTGCCAATTGGAAAATGGGTACTTGAAACAGCATGCTCTCAGCTCAAGGCTTGGGAAAATTCGGATATTACCAATTCTTTATCTATAGCAATCAATGTCAGTGCGTATCATTTTCAGCAGAGTAACTTTGTAGATGAAGTTAGAACCATTTCTAATCGTTATGGTGTTTCTCCAAATAAACTTAAATTGGAACTCACAGAAAGTATAGTGCTTGGAGATATGCAGGATGCAGTTGTTAAAATGGAACAGCTGAAAGCGCTTGGGTTTATTCTATCCATGGATGACTTTGGTACTGGTTACTCTTCTTTAAGTTATTTAAGAAGACTTCCTTTTAATCAACTTAAGATGGACCGCAGCTTTATCATGAACGCACTTGAAAATGCTAATGATAGTTTTCTAATTCAGATGGTGACATCTATGGCTGAGCAATTTGGTATGGATGTGATTGCAGAAGGCGTCGAGACAGAGCAGCAACAGCAACATTTAATAAAACTCGGCTGCAAAGCATTCCAAGGTTACTTTTTTGGCAGACCAATGCCTATTAATGAATTGGAAGCAGCGCTAAAAAGAAATAATTAGCCAAATATTATTTTGAGAGCTACCCAATACTTATAGCTTACGGAACCCATCCGCCAATGAGTAAGTGCTGTGCATAGCACCTTGATGCATACTACGCACAGCAGTCAACGACTCTAAGCCGCGGCACGCAGCGCCTTGGCAGCGGCCACCATATTCCTTAATGCAGGCAACACCTCTACCCACTGCCTAGTTTTCAGACCGCAATCCGGGTTAACCCAGAGCCGCTCGGCAGGCACTCGCTCGGCAGCTTTTCTAATTAACTGAATAATGTGCTCTTGCGTTGGAATATTAGGCGAGTGAATATCGTACACACCAGGACCAATCTCATTCGGGTAGTTAAAGTTGTCAAAAGCATCCAGCAGTTCCATATCGGAACGTGAAGTCTCTATCGTAATTACATCCGCATCCATATCTGCAATCGCCGCGATGATGTCATTGAACTCTGAATAACACATGTGCGTATGAATCTGTGTTTCATCCTGCACACCGTTGGCTGCAATTCGGAATGATTCCACCGCCCAATTCAGATACTCCTTCCATTGTGATTTACGTAGTGGCAAGCCTTCACGCAAAGCCGCTTCATCAATTTGAATCACGTTGATGCCTGCTTTTTCCAAATCTAACACCTCTTCGCGAATCGCCAACGCTAGCTGATAGCAGCTCACCGCGCGTGGCTGGTCATCACGGACAAAAGACCAGTTAAGGATAGTCACCGGGCCGGTCAGCATGCCTTTCATAGGCTTTCTGGTCAATGACTGGGCGTATTTAATCCACGCTACGGTCATGGCTTGCGGGCGGCTAATGTCACCAAACAAAATTGGTGGTTTAACGCATCGTGAACCGTAAGACTGTACCCAGCCAAATTGGCTAAAAGCATAGCCGTTTAATTGCTCACCAAAATACTCCACCATGTCGTTGCGTTCAGCCTCGCCGTGCACCAGAACATCCAACCCCAGCGCCTCCTGCTCTCGAACACTGCGCTCGATTTCCGCTTTCATCGCTAGCTGATAATCAGCATGATTAAGCTCTTGAGCTTTGAATTGGCTGCGTGCCTGACGGATTTCTGCAGTCTGCGGGAATGAGCCGATAGTCGTGGTTGGGTACTTAGGTAAATTGAGCAATGCAGCCTGTTTAGCGGCACGCTGTGCATACACGCTCTGACGCTGACCAAGCTGCGGCGTTAACTTACCTAGTGCCTCTCTAACTGCAGGGTTATGCACAAGTTGTGAATGACGACGTGCTTCAACCGCTGCATGGTTAGTTGCCAATTGCTCTTTAACTGCCTCACGACCCCGATTTAAAGCAATAGATAAAATATACACTTCTTCCAATTTTTGCTTTGCAAACGCCAACCAAGATTGAATTTCAGCATCCAGTTTTTGTTCGCTATCCAGATCTACCGGCACATGCAGCAAAGAACATGATGGTGCAAGCCACAAGCGCTCACCTAAACGCTCTGCCAGCGGCTCCAGCCAATCTAATGTGGCGGTCAGATCAGCTTTCCAAATATTACGGCCATTCACTACGCCTATAGAAAGCACTTTATGAGAAGGCAGCATACCAATCAAAGGCAATATTTCGTGCCGACCATTGATGGCATCCACATGCAGGCCAGCAACCGGTAGATTGGCTGCCAAATACTGGTTATCGGCCAATTGACCGAAATAAGTTGCAACCAGTAATTTAACACGACAGCTCTTTAATTGATGATATGCCAAGTTGAAAGCATGTTGCCAATCAGCATCCAGCTCAGTGACTAAAATAGGCTCATCAATCTGCACCCACTCAATGCCATGTGCCGCTAAAGTTTCTAACAAGGCCACATACACTTGCACCAATTGTGGCAACAAAGCTAAACGGTCGGAGTTATCTTTAGCCTTACCAATAGCGAGATAAGTCACTGGGCCAATAATCACTGGCTTTGCTTTAACATTCTGCTCTTTTGCTTCTGCCAACTGCTCCAGCAAGTTTGTAGCATCCAATTTGAACGTCGTTTCTGCTGTGAACTCAGGCACGATATAGTGATAATTGGTATCAAACCATTTGGTCATTTCACCAGCCGCAACACCACCGCAACACTGTTCGTGATCATGATCATAATGTGCTGAGCGACCACGTGCCAGACGAAAATAATTGTCTAACTGGTCACCATGAAAGCCACTTACACGCTCTGGTAAGTTACCCAGTGTGAAAGACATATCCAACACTTGGTCGTAAAATGAAAAATCCCCTACTGGCGTTAAATCCAACGCAGCTTGCTGTCTCCAGTGACGCTCACGTAGTTCTTTACCAATCCCATTCAATTCATCACGCGTGGATTGACCCTTCCAGTAAGACTCAAGTGCAAACTTCATCTCTCGTTTTGCACCAATGCGCGGAAAACCAAGATTGTGTGTAGATACCATCATAATTCCTATAATTTTGAAAGATGCTGAATTCTATAAAGAGCAATTCATGAAGTAAAATGGTAATATTTCAACAATCTATTAATTTAATTCATACATAAAATGTTAGAACGCATCCATTTAGCCATTATTCGTGAGGTTGATAGACAAGGGTCATTGACTGCTGCTGCCAATACTTTGTGCTTAACACAATCTGCATTAAGCCATTCAATCAAAAAGTTAGAACAGCAGCTAAACACAGATATCTGGTTACGTGAGGGGCGCAGCTTACGACCCACGCAAGCTGGGCAATATTTGCTGGCTGTAGCTAATCGAGTATTACCGCAACTCTCATTAGCGGAGGAACAACTGCGCCAATTTGCCCAAGGCGAACGCGGTACGCTGCGTATTGGCATGGAGTGCCACCCCTGCTATCAATGGCTACTAAAAGTAGTGTCGCCCTACTTAGAAGCTTGGCCAGACGTAGATGTTGACGTCAAACAGAAATTTCAATTTGGCGGCATAGGCGCACTGTTTGGTTATGAAATTGACATGTTAGTCACGCCAGATCCCCTGTATAAACCAGGACTGCATTTCGAGCCGGTATTTGATTATGAACAAGTATTGGTTGTTAGCCGCGACCATAATTTAGCCAAGCAAAGCTATGTAAAACCCGAGCAATTAAGCCATGAAACACTGATTACTTATCCTGTAGAAATCAATCGATTAGACATTTACAACAAATTTCTCCATCCTGCAGGCATTCATCCCAAACGTCATAAAACGATAGAAACCACGGACATTATGCTGCAAATGGTTGCCTCTAACCGTGGCGTTGCAGCTCTGCCGCGATGGCTCGTAGAAAAATATGCGCATGAAATAGCGATTGCACCGGTGCAACTTGGGCAACAAGGTATTGCTAAACAAATTTTTCTAGGTGCACGCGAAGCTGATGTGAATATCGACTACTTGAAAGCGTTCTTTCAAACAGCTCGCACTGCCATTTTTTAAAAAAATTAAATAAAACTCCAAACAGCTAATTACAAACTAATGCTTAAGCCTAGCTGCGCTATGTGCATTTAGTCAACGCCACAAAGCGCAGCGTATCAATTTAAACTTTACTCATATAGAAGAGTCACTTACAAATCTGTTTGCAATTTTCAAAATATATTAATAGAATCAACTGTGTTCGGCTCTAAGCTAGGAATGCAAGGTCATCCTGGCTATGAATAAAAATAAAGGAGGCCTTGGATGAAATGCCCGGCGATACTACCGACAGAGTCAGAGAGACTAACTGCTTTATCGAATCATGGATTAGATAACGAAAGTCTGATTCCAAACTTGGACCCAGTGGTTCAGATTGCAGCACGCATGTTTGACATGCCAGTAGCCGCAGTTAACATCATCGGTAACGACCACGTTTTTTTCGTAGCTCACATCGGTGCTGGCAAATTTGACATGAGCCGCGATGTCTCTTTCTGCGCTCACACCATCAACCAATCGGGCGTGATGGTCGTGCCAGACGCCACCTTGGATGAGCGTTTTCATGACAACCCTTTAGTCGTGGGTGACATTAACCTTCGCTTCTATGCTGGCGTTCCGCTTCGCTCTCCAGAAGGATTGGCACTAGGCGCACTTTGCATTGTAGACAATCAACCACATACCGACTTCTCTGCCAGCGATCAATTAAGATTAGAAGAGCTTGCCAAAATGGCCTCGGACAGGCTGGAATTACGCCGTATTGAAGTAAGCGGTAATAAGTCCAGACCGAACTTTGAAGAATATGCCGGTAACTCCACCACCCCTGTTGTATGGTTTGACCAAACACTCTGCATCACAGCATGGAACAACGCAGCAGCACAATCTCATGGCTATAGTTTAGAGGAAGGTATAGGTAAGCCTGTTGAGCAGCTGATGCCAGAACGCTCTCGCCCTATCTTCCACGAAATCATAAGCCAAGCGATTGCAGCAGGCTCATTAGATGAACTGGTTATACCGACCGAAATAAGTGGGCTTCGTAAAGATGGGTCACAATTCATTTTAGGATTTTCTTTATTCAGCTGGAAAGACGCTGGCCGAATTAAATTTGAGGCTGTACTTAAAGATATTACCGAACAGCGCCTTGAAGAAATTGAGCTCCGCCAGCAAGCTAACATTGACCCATTAACCGGTCTGGAAAATCGCGCCAGTTTTTACCGAGCTATAGAGTCAGCGATGATCACACCATCCCCAATCACCGTGCTGATGATTGACCTAGACGGTTTTAAAGACTTAAACGACACGTTAGGAGATGCAGCTGGCGATAGCATTATCAAAGAAGTATCAAACCGCCTGCTTAAAATGGTAGATACCGTGGGTATAGCTGCAAGACTAGGTGGCGATGAGTTTGCAATCATGTGGCCGCAAATGACAAATCCAGGCCTTGCGATGCAACTCGCAGAGGCCGCAGTTGCAACCATCGCAATACCCATCGTCGTTGATGGGCAGGAAGTGCGAGTTGCCGCAAGCTGCGGTATAGCAATTGCACCTGACCAAGCGCAAGAGGCATTGGAACTGATCGGTAACGCAGACTTAGCCTTATTCAAAGCAAAGAGTATTGGTCGCGGACAAGTTTTTCTTTTTGTCACAGCATTGCGTCTCGAGGCTGTGGTGCGTCGACTTTATGCTTTGGAGCTACACCGTGCAGTGGATGAAGGCGAATTCCTGCTCTTTTATCAACCACAGGTAGATTTAATCACAGGCGAGATCACAGGTGCTGAAGCCTTATTGCGCTGGCACCACCCTGAGAGAGGCATATTGTCGCCAATTGCTTTCCTGCCAGCATTAGAGCGCGGCACCCTGGCCGTAACCGTTGGATCATGGGTTTTGGATGAAGCATGCGCACAAGCTGCATATTGGCGTAGAAACGGCTGCCCTAACCTACGCATGGGCGTTAACCTTTTCGGCGCCCAATTTCATGTCGGCAACCTAGTGACTGAAGTTATAGCAGCACTAAAACGGCATGGCCTGCCGCCAGAAGCTCTAGAGTTGGAGATTACAGAAAATATCGCACCGGACAACGATGACGTCGTCCTTAACTGCCTGCATCAGCTCCATGATTATGGAGTTGGTATCGCCTTGGATGATTTTGGTACAGGATACGCCTCATTAAGCTTACTCAAAACCTATCCACTAACACGTATCAAGATTGACCAATCATTTGTACATGGCATGTTGGAGCACGAACAAGATGCATCTGTGATACGCGCCACTTTAGATATTGCACGCAGTTTTAAATTAGAAACGATTGCAGAAGGAATCGAGACAGAACACCAACGGTCATATTTACTTGAAAAAGAATGCATGGAAGGACAAGGCTACCTGTTCGGTAAGCCTATCCCGGCAGCGCAGTTCTCTGCACTGATTGAATCAAATAAACTTTTAAAAGAAACCGCCTGAAATAGCTGCTCACCTGTGAAAGTTAGCAGCGTTGAATTAGAGAAAAAAGTATCAAAAAACCTAAAATTTAGGCAGGGCTAAAATACCGACTAAAACCACCTCAACTTAAGTTGAAGTATAAAAACTGTATCTATTCCTACCCGAAGCCTTAGACTCATACATAGCTGAATCTGCATACTTCATTAGCTCTCTCATGGTGGTTTTTGTATCGCTATCATGCACTGCAATACCAATACTGGTGCCAATAAATAGCTCACTACCGTTTACATCAATCGGCTCGCTAAACTTATTAAGAATTTTTTCCGCAAGCATTTCGGCATCATGCGCACTAGAAATATCAGTTAGTATAATCACAAACTCATCACCCCCAAGTCGTGAAACTGTATCGCTATTTTGCACACAGGATAACAAACGTGAAGCGGCTTCTTTAAGTATGATATCGCCAGCATCATGGCCTAATGTGTCATTAATTTGCTTGAAATGATCCAAATCTAAAAAGAACAAAGCAAATTTGCGCTGAGAATGTTCAGAGTTAGATATAGCTTGAGAGAGCTTCTCCATCAACATGCGGCGATTAGGCAGCTTGGTCAGCGTGTCAAAATATGCATGTTGATGCACTTCATTATCGCGAATCTTGCGCTCACTAATATCCTCAATTTGCGCAATAAAATATTGAGGCGCTAAATCTTCATCCCTAAAAATACTGGCCGAGAGTTGAACCCACACCAACGATTTATCCTTGCGGATGTATCGCTTCTCCATGCGGTAAGTATCAATTTCGCCATCTAGCAGGCGCTGAACATGCTCAAGGTCGATAGATAAGTCATCTGGATAAGTGATCTCTTGGAAGGTACGTCTAATTAGCTCATCATTGGTATAACCCACGATATTACATAGCGTTTGATTCACAACAGTAAATCGACCATCCAAAGAAACGATACCGATACCAATAGGTGCGTATTCAATAATTTCTTTAAAGCTTTTTTCACTGGCACGTAACGCGAGCTCAATCTTTTTACGGTCAGAAATATCATCAAACACCACCAAAGTGCCGATAATTTCATTATTTCTAAAAAATGGAACAGAGTTTACAGAAACATAAATTGGCGAGCCATTTTTATGCCAGAACACCTCTTCCGTTGATTTATAAGGTTGTTTTGAATGAATCACATTACTGATTAGACAGTTGCGCTCTGAGTTGCCAGACTCTTCACTAGACCTATGGTGAAATAACGAATGTGCATTTTGACCCAACAACTCTGACTCACTACGCCCTAACAGCTCCTGCGCTTTAGGATTGGTGAAAGTAATTACGCCATTGATATCCGTTACATAGATTCCCTCACCTAGCGTAGAGGTAATTTCCTGAAAGCGATAAAAGCTATCTTTTAGCTCCTCAGTTTTCTCCTTAACCAAGTTCTCAATGCGGGCAGTATAGCCAGTGCCTATAAGCAACAATGCCCCCATCAAACCAGTACCAAACAATCCAACTGCGAGCATATTCCAACTCTGCCAGCCACGATGCTGTTGATAGTATAGCGCTGTTGGTGAAGTATCCAGACGGTAATACCTGCCGCCAAAGTTAAAGTCTCTTGTATATAAACCTTCTGTTTGATTATCGGCAAAGTCATTGTATAAATACCTGCCAGACTGAATATCGGTTAACCGTGCATGCACCGTCTGTGCGAATGGTTTGAACAGTTCACCAAAAAAGACATTTGCTCTCAGCACTGTCGATAGCACACCATCTTGGCTTGTTCCGTGTATCGGATAAATTAACATCAAGCCAAGCTCAGTACCATCATTAATAATCAGCCGTGTTGGTGGTGAGGCAATAGCTTTTTTGAGGCTGATAGCACGTTGGATTGCATCTTTCCTGTCTGGGAGCGAGGCTAAATCCACACCCAATATTGCCCGCGTAGACTCCTTAAGCGGCACGATATAGGTAATAGGAAAATAAAAATCTTTGTCACTTGAGGTAACTAATTTCCGTTGCGCATTCAGTTGTTTAATTTCAAAGTCTTTAAACTCTTTTGATAACTGCTTTACGTATGAAGCTCGCTCTCGGTGCATCACTTTAGGCGCCCACTCCATTGCATAAGTCATTGGATAACCGCGCTTAACGGCACTTACAAAATGGTAAAAATCTTGTCTTGTAACTTTCTCACTCGTTCGATAGCTAAACAAAGCACTGGTTTGCTCGATAATAGCCTCTTGCGACTCAAACCGAACACGCAGCTGTTCGGATAACTGGCTGGATAAAGCACTAAACTCTACTAATGACTCTTTGCGCTCCCATCTGCTGACAACCACAAACGTGATAATCAACAATGCAAACGTAATCAGCATCGGCACTGCTATGGTAAGAGCACGCTTTCTCCATATGTCTCTAGGCTTCCCTATTGCTACCAAAGTGAGTGGCAACATGACAATTAGCCCCAAAGTGTCGCCTATCCACCATGATGCCCAGCTTGTAAAGAACAAGGATTCCTCAATCAAGCCTAACGAGAGCAAACCAGTTACAGAGATAGTGGCACTAATCAAACAGATGACGGGTGCAGAAATGAAGAATGTCACAACATCAACAGGACTATCTAAAGTAGTTGGGTAGTGAATCTTATGTTTTAACCACCAACCACCCAGATAAGCTTGTAGCGCAGAAGCAACAGCAATCAACAGCGCCACCTCCACATCAGTCACTTCGACCTGATGACCTGCGCTGTAACCCACTAAAATATTGAGTAGAAGTGACCCTAAAAATATAGCAGGCAGCACTGTCAGCCCTGCTACAAAAACCGCCGCGATTGCTATCCCTGCTGGAGGAAAAATAGCCGAAGCATAACCTGGAGGCAATGCCAACATTAGGCCAAGCTTGCCGGTAATCACATAAACGATTACCAGTAACAGGCTAAAAATTACGGCATTTTTTTGTATTGATAGTGTGTTAATCATCAAACATGTTTTTATTAAAGTTAGAATTTAAAACCATTCGATTACATGATCAACAAGTATGTTGATACACGAAAAAGGAGAAATTGCGATGCTACAAGATTACTGCGCTATTGCATTGTAGGCAAAGCCTGCTCTCCACCCTTAATTTTTTGAATGACTTTTAATATCTCATCACTATTTTCAACTTCGTCTTTAATCACTCTTAAACTGACATCTCTAAAAACATCCTTTAACTTCCACTCAACCTCATTAATGGTGATAAAAAGCTCGTGATTAACTTCCTCATCCAGCTTTATCTGCTCCCACATACCTAGCTCAATACAATCCGTCAGGCCAGACGCATATATAGTCTGACAAATTCTGCTTAGCCTTAAGATCAGATAAGTTGCAAGTTCTTTTAGATTTGGATGTGAACGCTCAAGCGCTTTAAGCAGATCAATCATCTCTTCAATGTTTTTTAATTGTGCTAAGAGATGATCCAATATGGGATTCGTCGCCTTCACGTTTTCAAGTTTTCGCAATGAGGACAACAAGTCAATTAAGGCATTGAATTGTAAAGCAGGAAAATCATGATTCACCAGTTTTAATGTGGTAATCAAATTACTTAAGTCGTATTGTCGCCTAATCATCCCTGAAAATGCTTCAGCAACAATCAATACCTTACCAATATCGCTACAGCGCTCGGCAGGCAAATGATTCGGATACCCTGAACCATCATTTCTTTCATGATGTTCTAATATTGCTTTATGTACACATGCTGGATAGCTCATATGCTGCCTCACCACAGAACTACCAATGATGGGATGAGTCATGATGCTACGCCAATGTTCTAATGAAAGATTTTTAGTATTAGGGATAACACAATACAGTTCACCAACATCATGCAGCAAACTTGCAATCGTTAAGTCGTGAGTTTTGTTGGCATCGTAATTCAGCCTTTTAGCAATTTGCCTTGCAATTAGCATCACCAGTATAGTGTGCCCAAATGCTTCCTTACTGTTATTTCTCTGCACGGTAAGCAATAGCGATGCTAATGGTGCTAACTCTACAAACTTAACGGCAGATATATCTAATTTTAGCTCTGCACTAAAGCTCAGCAAAAAAGGGTTATTGTCAATCAGCCCTTCGGCTTCCAGATAAACATCATGAGAGGTTAACAACGAGTCAGAAGAAATAGAGGTTTCCAGCGGCTTCTTGAGCACGCGATTAATCAATTTATCTTTGATGCTTGGAGTGACCTTATAGCCCTTGCCTAGCAGTTTATTTCCTGCATGATCATAAACATCTTCAGACAAATAAAACTCTGAGCTCGCAGACGCAGAGATGATATTTTCAATAATATTTAGATTTGTATCGCTAGTTTGACTCGTCATCATCGCTATCTTGAGCTAACACCGTTTATTGTTGTATCGACACTATCCAGTTTGATTCTACCGCCAATTAATTACCGTTTCAATTGAGTAATGACCAACAGTTTTGAATATGTAAATAAAATTCAGACGAAAAAAAACCTGCGGTTAAGCAGGCTTTATAAGCATTAAGGGAAAATTATACAACGTACAACTAACCCAAAAAAACTTTTATTTGACACTAAATTTGGTGGAGCAGGCGGGAATCGAACCCGCGTCCGCAAGCCCTCCACAGACAGTTCTACATACTTAGCCTTGTTGTTTAATTTAACGTGCAACACACCAACAGACAAGCAGTTTGCACGCGAGCTACCTAAAGGTTAATGAAGTGCTAAGTAACCCAACACAACACGTATCCCGTGTATATGACACTGCGTATGGGTTACCCCAATCCACCCCACGGGAGAGATGGTGCAGCGTCCAGCCGGGATTAAGCGGCTAGAGAGTAAGTTTCGTCGTTTGCGACTATACTTTTTCTAGTGTATTTACGAGGGTACTAGTCCTCGGTATGCCCTGCACTGCTTTGCAACCCACGTCGAAACCTGGTCAGCCCCATAAGTCTGTTACTAAAAACAGCAGTCACAATCTGACAGATGAAGTCACAAACGGTTCAACCGTTGAAACTTCATAAGCAAACTCGATTATACGCTTTTAAAATAGCCAACAAAACTATTTATTATGTGCGCGCATAATTCTGCCTTTTTCGCGCTCCCAATCACGTTCTTTTTCGGTATCACGTTTATCATGCTGCTTCTTACCCTTAGCAAGGCCGATTTGCACTTTTACCCGCCCTTTAGAAAAATGCATATCAAGCGGCACTAAGGTATAACCCGCACGCTCTACTTTACCAATAAGCTTTGATATTTCCTCACTATGCAACAGTAATTTACGCGTTCTTATTGCATCGGGGCGAATATGTGTAGAAGCAGCACCTAGCGGCGTCACATGGCATCCTATTAAATAGATTTCGCCACGCTGGATAATCACATACGCTTCTTTAATATTGACACGGTTATCTCGTATCGCTTTTACTTCCCAACCCTCTAAAACGATACCGGCTTCATATTTATCTTCGATAAAGTAATCAAAAAAGGCTTTTTTATTTTGTGCGATGCTCATAAAACTAAAAATTTCTTGGCGAATAGCTTAAAATCATTATTTTACTCTACTCTCTTGTTTGTTTGGTTGAACATGTTGAGTAATCAAAAGTAATTTGCTCGTGTTTGAGCCAATCAGATTAAAGGTAATGTTTAAAGGTAAGCATGGCTCATGTTAAAAAAACCGTTTTAGTCAACCACTCTGCAGGTCGTATGTTTCATTTAGTGGATGACGTGGAGCAATATCCAAAGTTTTTACCTTGGTGCGGTGGTGTGGATTTAATTCAACAAGATGATGCTAGTACTATTGCAACACTGCATATAGACTACCATGGATTACGTCAAAACTTTACAACAGAAAACCATAAGACATTCCCGCAAACCATGGAAATCGAGTTAAAAAACGGGCCATTTAAGCACTTAAATGGCTCATGGCATTTTCTAGCGCTTAGCGATGACGCCTGTAAGGTGGAGTTTTCACTCAACTATGAGTTTGAAAATCATTTTCTAGAAAAAATTATTGCACCGGTATTCAACCATATTGCCAATACATTCGTAGATGGCTTTGTGAAACGTGCCAATGCTATCTATGCAAAATAATGGAAGACTGCAATGAGCCTATCAACTGAAATTACCGTAGAAGTTGCTTATGCACTACCTGACGAGCAATTAATCATTCCCATCAAAGTAGCGGTTGGTTCCACCGCAGAAGAAGCAATCAAAGCTTCAGGCATCATAGGCAAGTTCACTGACATTGATTTAAACATCAATAAAATAGGTATTTTCGGCAAACTAACCAAGCTGGATACAAAACTGCGCCATTTAGACCGCGTGGAAATTTATCGCCCACTCATCGCAGACCCTAAAGAAGTAAGAAAACAAAGAGCCGCTGATGGGAAGATAATGAAAAAAGGCGGTGGTGATATCATCACCTAAACTCAGCACCCCTTCAAACCCAACCGGGATTTAAACAAAAAAATGGGCGCATATGCGCCCAAATTGCCAACTAACCAAAACATCAATTGCAGTAAGCATCCACATCCTTTTGTGCGTCAGCTTTACCTCGGGCCAAATCTTCCTCGCCCAGATACTCACGCTCACCGGCATCGTTAATTCTCGAAATTCTGCCGCCCGTCGTATAAATCACTAAATTCTTTTTGGCCGCCATACAATTTTCTTGTTTAACCTTTAGCTCAGCCTGCTTCTGCTGATCGGTTGCTTTTTGTACCTCGGCATCATGTGCGCGCTTTCTTGCGGCCTCATCTTGAGCAGCGCCACTTTCTTTGGCAATATCTGGTGTTTTATTTTTACTAGTCGCTGTTGTGATATCTCCGGCAACCGGGGCCAGAGCTGGCTGACCAGTTGGCTTCACCACTTTTTTACCCTGAATAGACTCTTGTTTGATATTGGAAGGTGGCGGTACATCACTGTAGCGAGTGACGCCATCCTTATCTTTCCACTTGTAAATCTCAGCACTTGCCATCAATGGCAACGTTGCCAAGCACAGCAACAGTAAACGAGCTAACATAAAACATCCCTTTGATTTATAGGTACTCAGTCATATTATTGCTAATCTAAATTACTAGCAAGTAGCACAATTAACGACTATTTGCATTTATAGTTTACAAATAAATGATTGACACTCTCGCTAAGTCGATTATAAGTCTGTATAATTTCGTTTTGGGTACAAGGATTTACGCATGCGTTTATTGCAACAAGCTCTCACTTTTGATGATGTTTTACTAGTGCCGGCCTACTCTAATGTGCTGCCACGCGAAGTTTCGCTCACCACACAACTCTCACGAAACATTCGTTTAAACATCCCTCTCATCTCTGCCGCGATGGATACTGTTACAGAAGCGCCTCTCGCTATTGCATTAGCGCAAGAAGGTGGCTTGGGCTTCATCCACAAAAACATGACTGCCATGAAACAGGCAGCACACGTAGCGCGTGTTAAACGCTTTGAATCTGGTGTTGTGAATGATCCGATTACAATTCAAAGCCACATGACAGTGCGTGATGTATTAAACCTAACTAACACACACAAAATTTCTGGCATCCCTGTTGTTGATCACGGCAAGATTGTCGGCATCGTCACAAATCGTGACCTTCGCTTTGAAACAAACTTAGACCAGCCAATCAAAAACATCATGACGCCTAGAGATAGATTAGTCACAGTTAAAGAAGGCGCGGCTAAAGATGATGTGATTCGCCTACTACACCAACACCGCCTTGAGCGCGTTTTAGTTGTAGATGATGCAGACACATTAAAAGGCTTAATTACTGTTAAAGATATTCAAAAATCAACAGACCACCCTCTAGCTTGCAAAGATGCACATGGCAGACTACGCGTAGGTGCGGCAGTTGGTGTGGGTGACGGCACAGAAGAGCGCGTTGCAGCGCTTGCTGAAGCTGGTGTTGACGTGATTGTTGTTGATACAGCACATGGCCACTCACAAGGCGTTTTAGATCGTGTTACATGGGTAAAAAAACACTTCCCGCAAATTGATGTTATTGGCGGCAATATTGCAACAGCTAGTGCTGCGCTCGCTTTAGTTGATGCAGGTGCAGACGGCGTTAAAGTAGGTATTGGCCCAGGCTCAATTTGTACCACACGTATTGTTGCTGGTGTTGGTGTTCCGCAAATTAGCGCTATTGCTAATGTTGAAGAAGCACTGCGCGGCACTGGCATACCATTTATTGCAGATGGTGGCATTCGATATTCTGGCGACATTTCAAAAGCAATTGCTGCTGGTGCTTACAGTGTGATGCTTGGGGGTATGTTTGCGGGTACTGAAGAAGCGCCTGGTGACATTGAGCTGTTCCAAGGCCGTTCATACAAATCTTACCGCGGCATGGGCTCTATCGGTGCAATGCAAAAAGGCTCTAGCGACCGCTACTTCCAAGATAACAATGGCAATGCTGATAAACTGGTGCCAGAAGGCATTGAAGGTCGCGTACCTTACAAAGGCAGCGTACTTGCAGTGATTCACCAACTCATGGGCGGTTTACGTGCTTCAATGGGTTATGCCGGTTGCGCTACGATTGAAGAAATGCGTTCACGTGCCGAGTTTGTACAAATTACAAGTGCTGGTATGCGTGAATCGCACGTGCATGATGTACAAATTACAAAAGAAGCGCCAAACTACCGCGTTGACTAACTCAATTTAATATTATTTTTTAACATCAGAGAACACAATATCAGGGCACCCTGCCTTGACGTTGTGTTCTCTGTGCATTTTGTGACTAAACAATGACTCATTCCAAAATTTTAATCCTCGACTTTGGCTCTCAAGTTACTCAACTTATCGCTCGCCGCGTGCGTGAAGCACATGTTTATTGTGAAATTCACCCATGCGATGTCTCCGATGACTTTGTACGTAACTTTGGCGCTGATGGCATCATTCTTTCTGGTAGCCATGCAAGCGTGTATGAAGAGGAAACAGATAAAGCCCCACAAGCTGCATTTGAACTTGGCGTGCCTGTCTTAGGCATTTGCTATGGCATGCAAACCATGGCACAACAATTGGGTGGCAAAGTAGAAGCTGGTCACAAACGCGAGTTCGGTTATGCTCAAGTACGAGCACGTGGTCACTCTGCCCTATTCCGCGACATTCAGGACAGCACAAATGCTGAAGGACACGGCCTGATTGACGTATGGATGAGTCATGGCGATAAAGTAACAGAACTGCCATCTGGCTTTAAAGTAATTGCAAGTAACGACACTACGCCTATTGCGGCGATGGCTGATGAAACCCGCAAATTTTACGCAGTACAGTTTCACCCAGAAGTAACGCATACCAAACAAGGCCAGGCCATGCTTAATCGCTTTGTGCTTGAGATTTGCGGCGCAAAACCTGACTGGATTATGGGCGACTATATTTCAGAAGCGGTTGCCAAGATCAAAGCCCAAGTTGGCGATGAAGAGGTTATTTTAGGCTTATCAGGCGGTGTTGATTCTAGCGTTGCAGCGGCACTGATACACCGTGCGATTGGCGACCAACTCACCTGTGTATTCGTAGACCACGGTTTGCTACGCTTAAATGAAGGTGATTTGGTGATGGATATGTTTGCAGGGCGCTTACATGTCAATGTTATCCGCGTGGATGCAACAAATCAATTTATGGCGCATCTAAATGGTGTGAGCGACCCTGAAGCTAAACGTAAAATCATCGGCCGTGAGTTTGTAGAGGTATTTAAGGCTGAAGCCGCGAAGCTCAAGGCTGGCACAGGCGGACACAAAGGTGCAACGTTCTTGGCACAAGGTACGATTTATCCGGACGTGATTGAATCAGGCGGTGCCAAATCTAAAAAGGCGGTCACAATTAAGAGCCACCATAATGTAGGCGGACTGCCTGAGCAATTAGGTCTTAAACTACTAGAACCGCTACGCGACTTATTTAAAGATGAAGTGCGTGAGCTTGGTGTAGCACTAGGCTTACCTTCTGATATGGTTTATCGCCACCCTTTCCCGGGCCCAGGTCTAGGTGTGCGGATTTTAGGCGAAATCAAACAGGAATATGCTGATTTACTGCGCCGTGCAGATGCAATTTTTATTGAAGAGCTACGTAACACTAAAGATGAAGCAACAGGCAAAACTTGGTATGAATTAACAAGCCAGGCTTTCACCGTGTTCTTACCAGTTAAGTCCGTAGGTGTGATGGGTGATGGCCGTACATACGATTACGTGGTTGCTTTGCGCGCTGTCATTACAAGCGACTTTATGACCGCGCACTGGGCAGAACTGCCATACGCATTATTAGGCCGTGTTTCAAACCGCATTATCAATGAGGTTCGTGGTATTAACCGTGTTGTTTATGATGTTTCTGGCAAGCCGCCAGCAACCATCGAGTGGGAATAACAGGAGGTCTGATTATGAGCCGCGCATTCGTTAACGAAGAAAGATTTGAACAAGCTAATGGAAAAGAGCTTGTTGAACGTCCAATTAGTGAGCATCCTAATTACGTGACACCTACCGGTGCACTTGAATTGCAAACATTGGAAGAGTCACTCATCGCGGAGCTTAATCACCTAAAACTAACCGCAGAAAATACGTTTTCAAAAGATAAAGTGGCAGAAATCGAACGAGACCTGCGTTACGTGCGCGCTAGGTTGGATTCTGCGATATTGGTAGACCCAACCAAGCAGAGCCATGAAACCGTATTATTTGGCGCAACAATTGAAGTACAAGATGATGCAGGCACTCAGCATACGTTTCATATCGTAGGCGAAGATGAAGCAAACGCAAGCATCAACAAGGTCAGCTGGGTTTCACCACTTGCAAAATCATTGCTAGGGCAAAAAATTGGTGACACTGTAACTTGGCAGCGCCCAGCAGGTAATATCAATTTAGAAATTCTGGACATTCATTATCAATCATGAAAGTAAGTCAAGCCATTATCGAACGACGCTCAATTAAAGCGTACGACCCACAACACAAAATGAGTGAAGAAGAAATTTCTAAACTCATGTCACTAGCAATCCTTTCTCCAACCGCATTTAATATTCAAAACTGGCGGTTTGTCGTAGTGACAGAACCTACACTACGTCAAAAAATTCGTAGTGTGAGTTGGAATCAAGCGCAAGTTGAAGAAGCGTCACTGCTTATTGTACTGACTGCAGATTTAAACGCATGGGCAAAACAGCCTGAGCGCTACTGGTCTAACGCAGCAAAGCCTGTGCAAGACTTTTTAGTGCCTGCCATTGGTCAATATTACGATGGTAACTCACAAGTACAACGTGATGAAGCCATGCGCTCATGCGGAATGGCAGCAACAACCATCATGCTCGCAGCAAAAGAAATGGGCTACGATACCTGCCCAATGGATGGGTTTGATTTTGATGCAGTAGCGCAACTGTTAAACCTGCCTGACGACCATATCCCAGCGATGTTTGTTGTAGTTGGCAAAGCACTAAAAGAAGCTATGCCACGCGGCGGCCAACTGCCTATGGATGAAGTGGTTATTTATAATCAATTTTAAATATTGCGTAATGCTTAGTACCCACTTACAACGTAGAGGCTAAGCATTAAGCACATATAACGCACTATCTTTTGTAATTAATTTATTTTTAAGGTCTAAATTTTGTTAATTTCTAACAATATCACGATGCAGTTCGGCGCAAAGCCACTCTTTGAAAACATCTCAGTTAAATTTGGCGACGGTAATCGCTATGGTTTAATTGGTGCGAACGGTTGCGGAAAATCAACCTATATGAAAATTCTAGCTAAAGTTTTAGAGCCTACCTCAGGCAATATCTCGCTAGATAACAATGAGCGCATGGCTTTTTTGCGCCAAGATCAGTTCGCTTACGAAGACCAACGCGTGCTTGATGTTGTGATGATGGGCCACGAACAAATGTGGAAAGCTAACGTAGAAAAAAATGCAATCTACGCTAACTTAGAAGCCACTGAAGATGATTACATGCGCGCAGCTGAATTAGAGGCTGTATTTGCTGAATTTGACGGCTACACTGCTGAAGCACGTGCTGGCGAGTTATTACTTGGTGTTGGTATTCCAATTGAACAACACAATGGCCCAATGAGCGCCGTGGCGCCTGGCTGGAAACTGCGCGTACTATTAGTTCAAGCCTTGTTTGCTAACCCAGATATCCTACTGCTGGATGAGCCAACCAACAACTTGGACATCAACACCATCCGCTGGTTAGAGGACGTATTGAATAACCGCAACTGCACCATGATTATTATTTCTCATGACCGCCACTTTTTAAACCAAGTATGTACCCATACCTGTGACATGGACTACGGTAAAATTGCCGTATATCCAGGCAACTATGATGACTACATGGAAGCCAGCACCGCTGCACGTGCTCAGCAGGCAAAAGATAATGCAAAAGCTAAACAGCAAATTGCTGATTTACAAGACTTCGTGCGCCGCTTCTCTGCAAACGCTTCCAAAGCGAAACAGGCAACCAGTCGTGCTAAGCAGATTGATAAAATCAAAATTGAAGAATTTAAGCCTTCTTCACGCCAATATCCGTTTATTCGCTTTGAATATGATGAGCGTGAGAAACTGCATCGTAATGCAGTTGAGTTGAAAAAGCTAAGCCACGGCTTTGATCGTCCTCTGTTCAACGATATCGACCTAATGTTTGAAGCCGGTGAAAAAGTAGCGATTATTGGTGAGAACGGCATTGGTAAAACAACGTTCTTGCGTTGCCTGGCTGGTGACTTAGAACCTAAACATGGTGAAGTAAAATGGGCTGAAAAAGCAAAAATCGGCTATTTCGCACAAGACCATGAATACGAATTTGAAGATGGTGATGAACTGTTCGAATGGATGAGCAAATTCACTCAGCAAGGTGATGATGACCAAACCGTACGCAGCATGCTAGGTCGCCTACTGTTCTCTGGTGACGACACCAAAAAATCTGTGAAAGTACTTTCTGGCGGTGAAAAGGGCCGTATGCTGTATGGCAAATTAATGCTAGGTAAAACCAATGTATTGCTGATGGATGAACCTACCAACCATATGGATATGGAATCTATCGAGGCACTGAACACAGCGCTGGACAAATATAAAGGCACCTTATTCTTTGTCAGCCATGACCGTGAGTTTGTAAGTTCAATCGCCACACGAATCATCGAAATTAAAGCGGATGGCATTGTAGACTTTACTGGCAACTATGAAGACTACCTGTTAAGCCAAGGTGTTGAATAACATCCTAGCCTTAATCTTCCAATCGTCGGCGCAGTTAAATTGCTAAACTCATCGGTACGCCATTTAACTGCCCAAGCCTGCCTACAGGACGTATTTGGTTACAGCTCCTTTCGTGGTGAGCAACAGGATATTGTTGAACATGTGGTTGGAGGCGGCGACGCACTGGTCTTGATGCCAACTGGTGGCGGCAAGTCGCTGTGTTATCAATTGCCAGCCCTGTTACGTAAAGGTGTTGGCGTTGTGGTGTCACCACTTATCGCGCTAATGCAAGACCAAGTGGATGCACTCAAGCAACTTGGGGTAAAAGCGGCCTTTCTAAACTCCAGCTTAAATAGTGATGCCTTTAGCGAGGTTACTGCCGCCTTGCTGCGCGGTGATTTACAAGTGGTGTACGTTGCGCCAGAGCGCTTGCTTATGCCGAACTTTCTTACGCTATTAGAGCAAATTGAAGACAGCATCGGCATCGCGCTATTTGCGATTGATGAGGCGCATTGCGTTTCTCAATGGGGTCATGATTTCAGGCCAGAGTACCGAAAACTCACCGTGCTGCATGAGCGCTTCCCGCGCGTGCCGAGAATTGCACTCACAGCAACGGCTGACGCACCTACCAGAGCCGAAATCATCGAACGGTTAGCGCTTGAAAAAGCACGCCAATTCATCTCCAGCTTTGATCGCCCCAATATTAAATATCGGGTGCTTGCTAAATCAAATGCACGCCAGCAATTAGAGGCGTTTATTGAATCTGAACACCCCAATGACGCTGGCATCATTTACTGCCTATCACGCCGCAAAGTAGAAGAAACCGCAGAGTGGCTTAAGGCAAAAGGCTGGGATGCCCTGCCCTACCACGCTGGACTTGATGCAGATATACGCAACACTAATCAAAAGCGATTTTTACGTGAAGAAGGTGTGATTATGGTGGCTACAGTTGCCTTTGGCATGGGCATAGATAAACCCAATGTACGCTTTGTGGCACACCTAGACTTACCCAAGAGCATGGAAGGTTACTACCAAGAAACAGGCCGTGCCGGCAGAGATGGCCTGCCAGCCAATGCATGGATGACTTATGGCTTAGGTGATGTAGTCAGCATGAAACAAATGCTGGAAAATAGCGACGCACCAGCCGAACGTCAGCATGTGGAACGGCAAAAACTGGATGCGCTGCTAGGCTTTTGCGAATCAACCGCATGCCGCCATCAAACTATCTTGCGTTACTTTGGAGAGCAGCACCCCGGCGACTGCGGGCAATGTGATAACTGCCTTACGCCCACAGACACTTGGGACGGCACCCAGGCAGCACAAATGGCATTATCTTGCGTGTATCGCACCGGGCAAAGATTTGGCGTAGTTCATTTAATTGACGTGCTGCTAGGAAAGCCCAGCCCTAAAGTCATCCAGTTTAACCATCAGGAATTAAGCACTTTTGGCATAGGCAAAGACTTATCACAAACACAATGGAGCAGCGTGTTCAGGCAATTAGTTGCTAGTGGCTACTTGGAAACCGACATGGATGCATTTGGCGGGCTACGCCTCACCGAGGCTGCACGCCCAGTACTACGCAGTGAAGTAATGGTATGGCTACGCCAAGATCAGGAAGCACCTAAACGCGTGAGTAAAGTTGAGCGTAGCGCCCGTGTTAAAGAAGCTTATGCCGGTGTGGCAGACGACCCGCTGTGGCAAGCGCTCAAAGCCAAACGTACTGAGCTGGCAAAAGAGCAAGGTGTACCACCCTACCTGATTTTTCACGACAGCACCCTGCTTGAGATTTTAAATCATCGGCCAGGGAGTCTCACCGAGATGGGCAAGATTAGCGGTATTGGCCAAGCCAAACTGACTCGCTACGGCGATGCATTTTTAGAGGTATTAGAAGGCTAGAATAATAGCGGCTAGTGATGCCAACAATCAGCAAAAAACTAAATAAGTGATTATAAATAACGCTGAAGTTAAACTGAATTTAGATTAACTAGAGAAAATATCCATGCAATTAAAGCTAGTGGATGAGATAGACGTAAAACTATACGATTAAACCAGAACGCGAAGGCCCCTTGGGTTTAGCCTGGCCATCAGGACCATAAACTGCATTGGCATCATTATTACCTTGCAGATGATTCAGTAGCTCTTGATTACGATTAAAGTGCTTGCTAATCAATACGCCATTAAGCCTATTAAGTTCTTTGGCTTGAGCAAGAGACTTCTGGAAGTTTACCCAAGCAGCCTTAATTTCTTTTTTAGCTTGTTTTTCTACCCAAGCAGTCATGCCAGACTCATTAGACTGAAAGCCATTACCCTGCAAGAGTTGATAGCGTGCTTTTGCAGCAAGATTTAAACGCTGCAACAGTAATGATTTTTCTTCCAGAATTGCTTCAATTGCAGCCACATCTGCTTTTACCAGATGCGATTGCTCACGCTCCAGCAAAGCGATCAACTCGGCCACCAGCTGAGTATCTTGCGTAAAGTTAACAGGCTGGTTGGAAGATGTATTAACCATAATTTTGTTAAGCGAAACGGCTGGTGAGTAAATCTTTTACAGTTTCAATCAGGCCTTCAGCCACTTTTTCTGAATTTACTGAAAACTGACCGCCAGCAATGGCTGATTTAATTGCATCCACTTTTTCAGCATCATACACATTACTTGCTTTTACTTTAGTTTCTAAAGTTTGTAATTTAGCTGATAGTGGTGATAACGTCACATTACCTGACGCGCTCTCACTTGATGCTGACTTTCCAGTTTTTTGCTTAGCATCGGCCTCAACTTTTGCAGCATTTGCTTTTTCGATACTGGCTTTATCAAGGCCAAGCCCAGCAGCGTTTTTAATTGTCTCATTGATTTTCATGGCATTTCATCCTTTTTGCTAACCTGCTTAAATGCATATACACGCATCCTTAATGCAAATATCGGCATAGTTTAAGCGAACTTTAGCCTTTTGCCTAAAATAAAACAATGTTTATACATAATTAAAAACGAGCAACTCACTAGCGATAATAACAATACGTTAAAAAACGACTTCAACTTGCCCGCCTTGACGTGCAATCCCGCTAACCACTTGCCCGCTAGCCACTTTAACTTGCACAACTTGACCTTCATTTGCCTTAGCCATTGCTTTACCTTCAGCAGAAACACGGAAGCCTTTACCCGACGAGGTAATCATCACAGTTTGCCCTTGCTGCACGACAGGTGAAACCTTTAACATCTCTTGCCTGAGTACCGTGCCCGCACTCATCGATATATTCACAATACGCCCTTGCGCTTGCGCTACATCGGTAAATATGCCGGCAGGCAACTGGGTTAAGTCTCCAGTCTGAAACAACAAATCTTCAGGTGTAACAACCCTGCCCTGCGCCAGCGGCAGCGCTGCAACCAGATATTGCGCCACCACATTAACGGTAGCTTGTGCGTAGATGGTCCAAGCACTAGGCGTACCACAACGGATACCAACACTGGTTTTACCCCAAGGCCGACTACCAGAGGGTAGAAAAACTTGAACATCCTGACATTGCGTTAATTTCAAATTAGGGTCAATAGCACCAGCCTGTACCGTAACTTTACCAGGGTACCCTACTGTTTGCGTTTGCAAAAACTCAACCACTTTTGTGTTCAATAACGACAAATCCTGCTTAGGATACTGTTTATTCAGTGCCGCCTGATTTGTAGCCGCATTTAGTGTATTGCTTGCGCCTAACACCAAAATAGTTAGCACCATCAGATAATTTAACTGAGCACTTCTCATGCACACTTTCAAGCTTATATTTGCAAAGAATTGCAACGGTAAACGATACTTAACATTAGGCATACTGAATTCCTATGCAGCATACAAAGATTCAACATGCATTCTACGGACGCAGCTGTCTAGCAAAACCAAGAAAAGGGCAATAAATACCCTTCTTCTTATTCAATCAAAGTTAGTGCTTAATCATTAGAATTGCTAACAAGTATGTTATCGGCAATAAAAGTATTTTCTTTTGTTTTTAGGCTTTTAATTAAGTAAATCCTACTACATTAAAAGTCATCAACTTAAGCAGCTAGCAAGGGAAACGATCATGATTAATAAATTAGATGCGGCTTTAAGCTTTCACCAAAATGCTCTTAGGGTGCGTGGTCAGCGCCAGGAACTGATTGCCGCAAATATTGCCAATGCTGATACACCCAATTACAAAGCACGTGATTTAGACTTTAGCAGCGCTATGAAAAGCGCGATGGCTGGCGTAGCAAACAAAGAAGCTTTCAACACTAATAAAACATCAGACAAGCACTTGGATGGCATCCCGTCCAGCATTGGTGGAGGTGCCATGTTTAGACCGATTGTTCAAGGCAGCGTTGATGGCAATACGGTAGATATGGATGTGGAGCGTAATCAGTTTGCAGATAACGCAATTCGCTACGAAGCGAGTATTATCATGATTAACGGGCAGCTCAAAAAAATGCTCGCAGCTATTCAAGGGCAGTAAGCATCAGGGCTTATTGCTAGTGCAGATGCAACAAGTAAGCTGAGCAGGTAGTTAGCCCGGTAAAAGTTTAAGGAGAAATCGATGTCATTATTCAATGTGTTTAATATTTCTGGTTCAGCGATGAGCGCACAAGCGCAGCGCCTAAACACCGTAGCCAGTAATCTTGCAAATGCAGATAGCGCAACTAGCGCCAATGGCACTCCTTATAAATCAAAACAAGTGGTTTTTAGCGCAATGCCTAGCAAATCGCCTGATGTAAGTGGCGTCAAGGTAACAAAAGTAGTTGAAGACAACTCAGCGCCCAGAATGATATACGACCCTAAGCACCCATTAGCCAATGACAAAGGCTATGTAAGTATGCCCAATGTAAATGTTACCGAAGAAATGGTAAATATGATTTCTGCTTCACGTGCTTACCAAAACAATGTAGAAACTATGAATGCAACAAAAACGATGTTGATGAAAACGCTGACTATAGGCCAAGGATAATCATTCAGCAATCGAATGAAACGACGCCAAATCAAGCACATCAAACTAGGAGCCTCTAAATGACAACCGTAAACACCACCAATACCGCATCACAAGCCTTGTTAGACGCTGTGAATAACAAGCAGAGCGCGACTACAACATCAGTAAATGATGCTCAAGATCGTTTTATGAAGTTGCTCGTTACTCAAATGAGGAACCAAGACCCGCTTAATCCAATGGATAATGCGCAAGTAACCAGCCAAATGGCACAGCTTTCTACCGTAACTGGCATCGACAAACTGAACAACACATTGGAAACATTAATCAGCAATGTGCAATTAGGGCAGTCATACCAAGCTTCAAGCATGATAGGTCGCAGCATTCTCACCCCTGGCAATACAATTCAAACCGCTGGTGAAGGTGGTTATTTTGGGGTGGAACTACCTATCGGCGCAGACAAAGTGACAGTAAACATTAAAGACAGCGCAGGCGCTACTGTCAGAACCATAGATTTAGGCAAACAAGACGCTGGCACTGTACCGCTAACATGGGATGGCTTTAAAGATGATGGCACTGTTGCAGCAACCGGCAACTATAAATTTGAAGTAGCCGCGACCATAGGTACCAACGTAGCCGAGTCGACCGCTTTAAGTTTTGCAAAAGTGTTAAGCATTTCCAACTATCCAACAGGCGTTAAGCTGAATTTGAGCAACTTAATGACGGTTGATACTAGCGCAGTAAAAGAAATTTTTTAAGCCCCACATACATTTAAGCGTTAGCAAATAAATAATTTAGCTCCAAGGAGAATAGCATGAGTTTTCAACAAGGTTTAAGCGGTCTTAACGCAGCTTCTAAACAGTTAGAAGTCATTGGCAACAACGTATCAAATGCAAACACTGTAGGCTTTAAACAGTCTAGAGCGGAGTTTGCCGATGTTTTTGCGAACTCCATTACCGGTGGTGGCGGAAGCCAGATTGGTATTGGTACTAACTTAGCTACCGTAGCTCAGCAATTCACTCAGGGCAACATTACATCTACTAACAACTCCCTAGATATTGCAATTAATGGCAATGGCTTTTTCCGCATGTCATCAAACGGTGCTGTTACCTATACGCGTAATGGCCAATTTCAATTAGATAAATTTGGCTATATTGTAGACTCTGCCAGCAAACGATTAACTGGTTACGCTGCGGATACTAACGGCAACATCTTAAGCGGCGCCGCTGTTGACTTACAAATCAATACTGCAGATATTCAACCAGTTGCTACTACAGAGATTGAAGGCACAATTAACCTTGACTCTAGAAACAACCCTTTGCCTGCTGCGCCTGCCTTTGACCCAACCGACCCGACCACTTATAACAGTTCAACAGCAGTTACGGTTTATGACAGTTTAGGTAACTCACATACTCTACAAAACTTCTTCCGTAAAACTGCAGCAAATACTTGGAATGTTTACACAACGGTAGACGGCGTATCTACGCCAGCACTACCTGCGACTACCGCAGTGATGACCTTTACAGGCACTGGCGTTTCTCCAACTATCGTGCCAGCATTACCTTCTGTCACATTTACACCATTAAACAGTGCAACACCTGCAGTTGCCAACGGTGCGGCTAACGTTACCACGACAATCGACTACTCTAAGAGTACACAGTTTGGCTCAGCATTTAGTATCAACAGCTTATCGCAAGATGGATTTACATCTGGTCGTTTATCAGGTTTCAACACATCAAGCGATGGCACTATCGTTGGCCGTTACAGCAATGGTCAATCTAAAAACTTAGGTCGAGTGGTGCTATCAAGCTTTACCAACCCAAATGGTTTGCAATCATTAGGTGGTAACGCATGGGCGGTCAGCGCCAGTTCTGGTCCGGCATTAACAGGTGCACCTGGCAGCGGCTTATTAGGCGTGCTGCAGTCATCTGCAGTAGAAGACTCCAACGTGGACTTAACCGCTGAACTTGTGAATATGATTACAGCGCAGCGTGTTTACCAGGCGAATGCACAGACCATTAAAACGCAAGATCAGGTCTTACAAACGCTAGTTAACCTTCGTTAATAGTTAGCCGCTAAAGGGAGCTCCGCAATGGATCGCATGATATACACCGCAATGACAGGTGCGAAACATATCCTCGAGAAACAAGCAACCACCAGCCACAATCTGGCCAATGCTACGTCTACTGGTTTTAAATCACAGATAGACTCGTTCCGAGCAGTACCTGTGCTGGGTGAAGGCTTACCCACACGCGCTTTTGTAGTGGATGCAACCAGCGGTAGCGACTTTAACTCAGGGGCGATTCAATCAACTAATCGCAGCCTAGATATTGCAGTAAAAGGTGATGGCTGGCTTACGGTACAACGTGCAGACGGCTCAGAAGCCTACACACGTAACGGCTCGCTAAAAACCAGCCCTAACGGCCTTCTGCAAACGGCAACAGGCCTCACCATCATGGGTGATGGTGGCCCAATCACGATTCCACCTGACGTGGCTGTGAGTATCGGTAAAGACGGCACGGTTTCTACCGTGAACAATTTAACCCTGCCCGGCCCGTCCAACATTATTGGCCGTATTAAATTAGTTAACCCGCCGCAGGCAAACCTAGTGCGGGCTGACGATGGTTTATTTACCACCAAAGATGGTAAACCTGCCACCGCAGACGCAAATGTCAGCGTAGTGCAAGGTGCGTTAGAAAGCAGCAATGTAAACGTAGTGGATGCCATGGTCACTATGATTAGCCTGGCTAGACAGTTCGAAACACAAATGAAGTTAATTCAAACTGCTGAGAATAACGCCAATAAAGCAAGTCAACTCCTGCAATTGACTTAACCGTATATCGGTTATGATGAAATTATTGTAACAATCTATCAGTACACTTTAGGCAAAAGCAGTTAACTATTAGCTGTGATTAAAGGGAAACAAAATGATACGCTCACTATGGATATCTAAAACTGGTCTAGATGCTCAACAGACGCAAATGGACGTGATCTCAAATAACTTGGCCAACGTTAGCACCAACGGCTTTAAAAGATCACGCGCAGTGTTTGAAGACCTGTTATATCAAACCATCAGGCAGCCTGGCGCACAAACATCCCAACAAACACAGCTACCTTCTGGCCTACAATTAGGTACTGGTGTTAGGCCTGTGGCCACTGAGCGTATTTTTACGCAAGGTAATTTACAGCAAACTGGTAACGATAAAGACGTAGCTATTCAAGGCGCGGGTTTCTTTCAGGTTTTGCTGCCAGATGGCACAACGGCTTACACAAGAGACGGTGCGTTCCAAGTAGATTTTCAAGGCCAGTTAGTAACTTCTAGCGGATTTTCTGTACAACCACCGATTACCGTACCAACCAACGCACAAACACTGACGGTTGGCCGTGATGGCACAGTATCAGTCACACTAGCTGGCTCTACAGCTGTGACCCAAATCGGGCAATTACAACTATCAACTTTTATCAATCCGGCCGGCTTACAAGGCAACGGTGAAAATTTATACGTTGAAACCGCTGCATCAGGCACCGCTAACGCCAATACACCAGGCACCAACGGCGCTGGCTTACTCACGCAAGGTTTTGTAGAAACATCAAACGTAAATGTGGTAGAAGAGTTAGTGAATATGATTCAAACACAACGTGCTTACGAAATTAACAGTAAAGCAATTACTACATCAGACCAAATGTTGCAGAAACTAACACAGATGTAAGCTTAAACTGGTGATAAAATTAAGGGATAACTTAACAAACTTTAAAAAAGCATATATACAAACCAACATATACAAAGATGCATTTTTAAGGTTTTATTGTCAGAACATCAAGAGGCAATCATGCTGAATACCACGCAAGGTAAATTGCTAAATACGACAATCAAACCGGTAGTGAATACAAAAACATACCTAGTGACTGTACACAGAAAATTTAGCCGTAGTGTTGCCACAATCATTGCTGCAACACTACTCTACGGTTGTGCAGTAACCCCCACCTCTATCGTTAACCAGCCAACTACAGCCAGAGCGCCATCAATCGGCGCTCCAGCAAATAATAATGGTGGTATATATAACGCCGCATCGTATCGCCCAATGTTTGAAGACCACCGCCCACGTTTTATCGGCGACATTGTGACGATAAATATTACAGAAAACACTTCTGCCACCAAAGCAAATGGCAGCGCGGGTAGCAAACAAGGTTCTGTCAGCTTTGATACTAATGCAAAACTGGGGGATAACATCCCGGTAGTTGGCGGCTTAGTATCCAGATTACCATTTGCAAAACTAGGCTCTGCATCAGCTAGCTCAGATAACTCATATACTGACGATGCTGCTGCCAATGCAAAAAATGTATTCAGCGGCTCGTTAACCACAACTGTTGTTGATGTGCTGCCAAACGGCAATTTGGTCGTGAGTGGCGAGAAACAAGTAGCGCTGGATAAAGGTACAGAGTTTATTCGCTTCTCTGGTGTAGTTAATCCAGACACAATCTCTTTAGGCAACACAGTTCCTTCAACAAAAGTTGCAGATGCACGAATCGAATATAGAACCAACAGCAAAATTGATGGCGCGGCGGTTGCATCAATCTTCGCTCGCTTCTTCTTAAGCGTGAGCCCATGGTAGAAATCATATGGCACAACTATCGAACATGAATGTTTCAACAATACAGCCCCTACGCTTGCAAAAAATCGTTAAACGCTTAATGCTGCCGTGCATGCTGCTAATTAGCGCAACGCTATGCGTAACAACAGCTACCGTGGCTCAAGCAGAGCGCCTGAAAGACCTTGCTTCTATTCAGGGGGTACGTACCAACCAGCTTATCGGTTACGGTTTAGTGGTTGGTTTGGATGGTACCGGTGACCAAACCGTACAAACACCATTTACAGTACAAAGCATTATCAGCATGATGCAGCAAATGGGCGTGAATTTGCCTCCGGGCACATCATTGCAGCTTAAAAACGTAGCCGCAGTGATAGTCACTAGCAGCTTGCCTGCCTTCGCCCAGCCTGGCCAAAATTTAGACGTTACAGTGTCATCTATGGGTAACGCTAAAAGTCTCAGGGGCGGTACTTTGCTGATGACCCCACTCAAAGGTGCGGATGGCCAAGTTTATGCAATGGCACAAGGTAGCTTAGTCGTGGGCGGGGTTGGCGCATCGGCCAATGGTGCACAAACCCAAGTCAACCACCTGAGTGTAGGTAGAATTACAGCAGGCGCCACAGTTGAACGTGCGGTTCCGTCCAATATCAGCCAAAACAACACATTTAACCTAGAGTTAAAAGACTCCGACTTTTCTACAGCATCATTAGTGGTTGATGCGGTAAATCGCCAATTTGGTCAAAATACTGCACTGGCACAAAATGGCCGCGTAATTCAAATTAACCCACCAGCGAATTATAGCCGTGTTGCGTTTTTAGCAGCGCTGGAGAGCCTAAACGTAGCACCAGCAGCAAGTTATGCTAAAGTAATTGTCAATGCACGCACTGGCTCTGTAGTAATGAATCAGACCGTGACGCTTGAAAGCTGCGCAGTGTCACACGGCAATTTAACCGTTACGATTAATACAGACCCGGTGATCAGCCAGCCAGGAGCATTAGCGAGTGGCCAGACAGTTGCAACCGCACGTTCTGAAATCGACATCAAGAAAGATCCAGGCCAAGTAGTTAAACTGGATAGCGGTGCCAATCTCTCTGACGTGGTGAAAGCATTAAATGCTATTGGCGCAACACCACAAGACTTACTTGCAATATTGCAGGCAATGAAAGCGGCTGGCTCACTGCGTGCCGAGCTAGAAGTCATTTAATCTCCAGTAAGCTATGACCAACAACATTAACACCAACAATAGCATCGCAAACAAAGCAGATTTGTCAGGTAATCTTGCGATTGATGCAAACAGCTTAAACAACCTGAAACAGGCAGCAAAAGAAAACTCACCTGAGGCAATCAAGGGTGTAGCTAAGCAATTTGAAGCTATTTTCATGAACATGATGCTAAAGAGCATGCGTGATGCAACACCACAGGATAGTTTGTTGGATAACGATCAAAGCCGCACATTTATCAGCATGTTAGACCAGCAACTGACAAGCAATCTCTCCAATAAAGGCTTAGGCTTGGCTGACGTACTGGCAAGGCAATTAAGTAAAAATGGCTACGGCACAAACAGTGTGCTTGAACAGGCAGTGGATAACAATATAGAGCCTGCAGACAAACAATCTGCAGTGAATGAAAACTTAATCGGCAACCCGTTTCTCAATCAAGCCCAGATAGCACTGCAACAAAACCCAAGTCGCTTAGGTCGAACTACTAAAGACACTTCTGAGTTTAAACCACTGAATGACGACAGTAGTGCAGATAGCTTCCAAAGAAAAATGGCACAGCATGCCGAGGCCGCAAGCCGTGTCACAGGCATCCCTGCAAATTTAATGCTAGGTCAAGCGGCACTAGAAAGCGGATGGGGTAAGCGTGAGCTTAGAGGTACCGACGGTACTGCAAGTAACAACCTATTTGGCATTAAAGCGACAGGTAACTGGGGTGGTAAAGTGGTTGAAGCCGTAACCACAGAATACGTAAATGGCATTAAACAAAAGCGCATCGAGAAATTTCGCGCATATGACAGCTACGCAGATTCATTTAAAGACTTTGCCAATCTAATGCGTAATACTCCGCGCTATGAAAACGTAATGGCCAACTTAGATAACGTGCAAGGCTACGCAAAAGCCATGCAAAAAGCAGGCTACGCAACAGATCCAAATTATGCAGAAAAACTCACAAACGTGATTAAAAAAGTGTCATCATCATAAAAACTAATCACCTCCTATGGCCTAAAGTTTTAATATTTAATGCCGTCATACAATATATGAAATTAGTTAAAGTGAGTCGCTAACATGGCCTCTAACATCTTAAATATCGGAAAAAGTGCACTAGCTGCGGCGCAAGTAGGCATCAGCACGACTGGTCACAATATCGCCAACGCCTCTACACCAGGCTACTCAAGACAAGTAGTTGTACAAGCTGCAGCGCAATCACAGAACTTCGGATATGGTTTTGTTGGCCAAGGTACTGAAATTGCTTCTGTCACTAGGATTTTTAATGACATATTAGCGGCACAGGCCGTGCGCAGTCAGTCAAACAGCTCCAGCGCTAATACTTACCTGTCACAGATGACATCTATCAACGATATGCTGTCTAACTCAACCGCTGGCCTGAACCCGGCAATGAGTGATTTTTTTGGTGCAGTGCAAAAATTAAGTGCAAATCCGAGTGACGTTCCTACTCGCCAGTCTATGCTGTCATATGCACAATCGCTCGCGAGCCGCTTCCAGACTACCAACAATCGCTTAAATGAAATCCGCGATAGTGTTAACACCCAGCTGACATCTAGCGTAAGCCTTGTTAATACCTATGCAACCCAAATTGCTGGGCTAAACGATGTAATCGAAAAAGCAGTCAGTGCAAACGGTAGCACACCTAACGACTTAATGGATCAAAGAGATC
Source organism: Methylotenera sp. (assembly GCF_036401095.1). Classification (GTDB taxonomy): domain Bacteria; phylum Pseudomonadota; class Gammaproteobacteria; order Burkholderiales; family Methylophilaceae; genus Methylotenera. The sequence goes on along the minus strand of NZ_DASWWA010000003.1, from coordinate 189,139 downwards.
AACTGGTATTAGAGCTAAGCAAGCAAATCAAAACTACTGTCGTGTCTCAAGGACAAGGTGGCTATAACGTATACGTAGGTAACGGTTTACCATTAGTTGTAGGTAAAGAAACCTTTAACATCCTGACAACTCCCTCGCCCACCGACCCTAGTCGCCTTGAAGTTGCATATCAATCTAACAATAAAACAACGGTACTTGGCACTAACAGTTTACCGGGTGGCGTCATCGGCGGCTTATTGCAATTCCGCGCAGAGTCCTTAGATCCTGTACAAAATCAAATAGGTCAAATTGCGGTTGTGTTAGGCGATACATTCAACTCACAGTTGATGCAGGGTTTTGATTTAGACGGTAACCTTGGGTCAGCGTTATTTAGTATCCCCGACCCTATAGTCAACTCAAATGCCTACAACTCAGGCCCTACCACAACACCAGCAAATGCAACTCCAGCAGAAGTAGCTGCAAAGATAGTAGACGCCAAAGCGCTAACCACCAGTGACTACAAGCTAATGTATGACGGCACTAACTACAGCGTGACAAGGTTGAGTGACAACACAACACAAAACTTTAGCAGCCTGCCTGCCAATATAGATGGTTTAACCATTAGCCAAACTACAGGCACTATGTTGGCTGGCGACAACTTCTTAATTAAACCGACACAAAATGCTGCAACTAAACTTACGCTAGCAATTACGGATGCCAGAAAGCTTGCAGTTGGCGGTAGCATACTGAGTTCAAGCACCAATGTTGCCAATACAGGCTCAGCTAGTATCAGTACGCCAGTTGCTAGCAGTTCATATGCTTCAAGCCCTATCGCCAGCCCATTTAATGTTACTTACAATGCTGGCGCACCAAATACACTGACTGGCTTTATTGCAACAGAACCAGTAACTGTCACTTCTAATGGCACGTCTGTCACCTATGCAGCAGGTGCGCCTGTAACGTTTATTAACGGCGCAACCATTACTACTGCTGGTGTTAGTTTTGTGATTTCAGGAACGCCCAACAATGGTGACCAATTTACAATTACTCCAGGCAGCGCTACTGGCCCAAGTGATAACACTAACGGTTTACTATTAGCCAAGTTACAAAACGCCGACACCATTACCAGCAACAAGAGCTATTCAGAGGCTTTTGGTCAAATGGTCAACGGCGTAGGCAATAAAACGCGTGAACTCAATATATTAAGCGTATCAGAGGGCCAAGTACTGGAGCAAATTAATGCCTCAGTTCAATCTGAGTCTGGTGTGAATCTAGACGAAGAAGCAACTAATCTAATACGATACCAGCAAGCTTATCAAGCTGCAGGGAAAATGATGCAAATTGCGAGTCAACTATTTGATGTGCTATTACAGCTTGGCACTTAGTCAATAGCTTAAGGAGTTACCATGCGAATCAGCACCAATACAATCTATCAATCCGGTATTTCTAAAATATCGAACTTGCAATCAGAGCAAACTAAACTGATGCAACAAATATCTACTGGACAACGAATTGCCTCACCTTCAGATGACCCTGTGGGCGCAGCAAGAGCCTTAGAGATTTCACACGCTAAAAGTGTCAACTCAAAGTTTGCAGATACCAGACAAACGGCTCAGCTCAAACTCAACACACTGGAATCAAACCTTACTAGCGTTACCAACATGATGATTTCAATACAATCATCACTAGTATCAGCAGGTAATTCTACTTACTCTGACTTAGAGCGCGGCTTTATTGCGGCAGATTTAAAAACAACGCTAGATGGTTTGGTTGGTCTAGCAAATACAAAAGATGCATCAGGCAATTATTTATACGCTGGGTTTCAAACTGACACAGCGCCATTTGTTGCCAATGCTACTGGTGCCGCATACGTAGGTGACAGTAACGATCAATTACTACAAGTGGACGCAGAGCGTCAAATGGTAGTAAATGCCACTGGAGATGATGTATTTAAAGCTGGCGGTAACGATGTATTTGCCACCTTGCAAAACTTGATCACCTTACTAAACACACCGTTAACACCTGCAAACCAAGCCGCTTTTAGTACCGGCATTGCTACCGGCCTTAGCAGCATGCGTCAAGGCTTGGATAACGTACTCACTGTACGTGCTAGCATTGGCTCCAGACTGAATGAACTAGACCAACTGGACATTTCTGGCAGTGATTTAGACTTACAATACAGCAAGTCGTTATCTGAAATCCAAGACTTAGACTATGCTGCTGCGTTGTCTGATTTATCTAAAAACCAAACGATTATGGAAGCTGCTCAAAAGTCATTTGTGGCAACCACCAACTTGTCCCTGTTTAACTTCATTTAAGAAGTTGTTTTTATTAACAGCCTAATGCATTTTAGGCTGTTAATAACTGCAATACGACCCACAGCAACAGCACGCACCACTGTTAAAGCAGTAAAAATCCAGCAAGTACTTATTTACTACCACTATGCTTAGGTACAGCGACTTGCATCATATTCTCTGTACCTTGCTCAATAAATTTCACGATAGGCTGAAGCATACTAGTCAGTGATAATGCCACCACCACAAAACCCATGCTTAAGGTAATGGGAAACCCTATCCCAAACAAGTTAAGCTGTGGTGCTGTACGCGTTAATATACCTAATGCCATATTAGTAATCAGCAAAGCGCATACAGCGGGTAAAGCTAGCATTAAACCTGCACTGAATATAGTACTGCCCCACGATGCAATTTGCATGAAATCAATGCCTGCACCACCTAATGTTATCGGCATGGTGACAAAGCTTTGAGCCATCGCTGTCACAATAATTAAATGCCCATCTAAACTCAGAAAAATAAGCATCGCAAGTAGTACTAAAAGCTGGTTAAGCGCTGTTGACTGGCCATTTGTTTGCGGGTCAAAAAACTGGGCAAAACCCAAGCCCATAGTTAAACCGATTAATTGTCCGGCTAAATCAACTGCAGAAAACACCATACGCATACTAAAGCCGATGGCAAATCCAATAATCATCTGCTGGACTAAAACCAGTAAGCCATCAAGCGAGAATACTTCAAATTGGGGAAGTGCTGGTATGGTGGGAGCAATAATAATAGTGAGCAGCACACCCAAACCCAATTTAACGCGATTAGGGATCGTGGTGTGGCTATAAATTGGCACAATTGCGATAACAGCCAAAATACGGGTGAGTGGCCATAATAAGCTGATGACCCAGGTTTGCAGAAACTCACCACTGAATGTAATCATGATTTAAAAGCTATTACTGCTAATCAGCGTTAATTAGCCATTGCCGGTATGCTCGTAAATACCAAATGCATATAATCAACCATCGTACTTAGCATCCATGGGCCAGCAAACATCAGTGCGACAAACACACCCACAAGTTTAGGTATGAAAGACAAGGTTTGTTCATTAATCTGAGTTGCCGCTTGAAAGATACTGACTAACAAGCCTATCACCAGCACGGTAAGCAATATAGGGGCAGCAATCATTAAAGTGATGCCCATTGCATCTCTACCTAACGTCATTACGCTTTCTGGCGTCATTAGATACTCCCAATTTTATCTATATTTAGAACCAACACGACTAGTAAAAACTTTCCACTAGTGAGCCTAGTATTAACTGCCACCCATCCACCAGCACAAAAAGCATAAGCTTAAATGGCAGTGCAACAATAGCAGGAGATACCATCATCATGCCCATAGACATCAGCACACTTGCGACCACCATATCAATAATTAAAAATGGAATAAAGATGGCAAAGCCGATTTGAAACGCTGTTTTTAACTCACTGGTCACAAATGCGGGCACTAGTACTTTAAGTGGCACTTGATCAGGAGTTTCAATTTTGTCGACTTCAGCCATTTTTACAAACAAGGCAAGGTCACCCTCACGCGTTTGTTTGAGCATAAACTCTTTAAGTGGTGCGACACCTTTATCCATCGCTTCCTGCATTGAAATTTGATTTTCAGACAATGGCTTATACGCATCAACATAAATTTTATCGATCACCGGCGACATTACAAAAAATGTAAGAAACAAGGCAAGCCCAATCATAACCTGATTAGGCGGGACGGATTGGGTACCCAAGGCCTGACGTAACAGTGAAAGCACGATGATAATACGCGTGAAACCCGTCATCATTAACACAATGGCAGGTATGAAGGTAAGCGATGTGAGTAGGATTAAAGTTTGTAAACTTAATGTATAGTCTTGACCGCCACCAGCGCTTGGCGTTGCATTAACTAACGGTAAGGCATTTGCGGCTAATACTGAAAATGGTAATAACACCAAGCCTAAAACAAACAAACCCTTTAACCAGACAGCCCAACTTTTAACCATTAGTTTTCTCAGTAAATTTACTTGCCGAATTCTTTAAAATTTTTCCAAACGATGTGGCAAGCGCCCCTACAGGGCCAGTCTGTGCAGCAGCATCAACATTTGCACTATCAACTTCTACGCCATCTGTAGTAACGCCCTTTTCTAAATTAGCAATAGCACTTACATGCCCAGGGGCCACCCCCACTACCAGCCACCTACCATTAATTTCTAACACCACCACACGTTCACGTGTACCCACACTTGCACTACCCACTACGTGAATTGTAGACTGCTGATGACCAATACCAGGGAACATACGCCTCACTAGGTATGCAACCCCCGCCATAATGCCTAATACCAATATCAGCCCAAGCATCATTTTAAGTAGGCCGCCCGTAGGTGAAGCGCGAGTTACCGGTTCTGCAGCATATGCAACGCTTGTAACCCAATAAAGCATGGGGGTAAATAATAATTTAAACTTCATTGGATTTAGCAGTTTTTTAGATTGGTCTTAATAAAAAGCTATTAACGGTTAATTTTTCGTATACGTTCCGCAGGCGTAATAATATCTGTTAAACGGATACCAAACTTGTCATTAACCACCACCACCTCACCCTGCGCAATCAAACAACCATTCACTAGCACATCCATCGGTTCACCAGCCATGCCGTCTAACTCGACAACCGAACCCTGAGCCAGTTGCAGTAAGTTCTTAATCGCAATTTTAGTACGCCCTAATTCCACGGTAAGTTGTACCGGAATATCCAAAATGAAGTCGATGTCGTTCTGTGTTTCGTGCAATTTATTTTTCGCTGTAAATTCTGTAAATACCTGAGCCTTCTCAGCTTTTTCGGCCTGTAATGCTGATGCCTGCTCATTCATAGCATCACCCCAGTCATCTGCCGCACTCTCAGAAGATGCCTGCTCCGCCATTGCCGCGCCCCAATCATCCTCAGCGATGCTGTCTGTACTGCTCTCATCCACTGGATCAGTCGCCATAAGGTTCTCCTTTTATATATTCTGTAGAATTTGATCTCAAAAGTTTTTCAACGCGCAATGCATATTGCCCATTAAACAGTCCGTACTTACAAAGCATGACAGGCACCCCATCTACTTTAGCCTCAATGGAGTCCTCCATACTTATTGGGATCACATCCCCAACTTTCATGTTGAGCACTTCACCCAAGCGCATATCGGTTGTCGCTAAGTCTGCAACGATTTCAATTTCAGCAGCCTGCACCTGTTGAGTCATGAGCTTAACCCAACGCTTATCGGCACCAAGCACCTCGCCTTGTAATGGCGATGTTAATAAATCACGAATAGGCTCTACCATAGAATATGGCATACAAAAATGAATTTCACCGCTCGCAGGGCCAAGCTCCACATTGAAAGTGGTCACTACAACTACCTCATTGGGCGTGGCAATATTGGCAAACTGCGTATTCATTTCTGAACGTAAATATTCAAACTCTATGGGGTATACTGGCTCCCATGATTTTGCGTATGTTTCAAAAACAATCGCCAAAATACGCTGAATAATCCGCTGTTCGGTCTGGGTAAAATCTCTACCTTCTACACGCGTGTGGAACCTACCATCACCGCCAAACATATTATCAACAACCAAAAAGACTAAGGTTGGATCAAATACCATTAACGCAGTACCGCGTAATGGCTTCATTTGCACGAGATTTAGATTGGTAGGAACGACTAAATTACGAATAAAGTCGCTATATTTGGTAATCCTTACAGGGCCAACTGAGACTTCAACTGTTCGCCTTAAAAAGTTAAACAACTCGATACGCACAAGACGGGCAAAGCGCTCATTAATAATCTCTAGCGTAGGCATACGCCCGCGCACAATACGCTCTTGCGTGGCTAAGTTATAGTCACGAACACCCTCGGCTTCAGAGGCGGTCTTATCATCGTCCTGATCCCCTCCTACACCTTTTAACAGTGCATCTACTTCGTCTTGTGATAGAAACTTATCGGCCATAATTTAAATTTACAGTAGATTACTGAACCACAAAGGAAGTAAAAAATACGTCTAAGACCTCTTGTGGCTTAGCGTTAGGTGCAAAAGGTTTTTTCACCTCTGCAATAATTTCATTGCTTAAATCCTGCTTACCTTCAACTGTAGATATTTCTGCTGCACTTTTGCTGGTTAACAACAACAATAAACGGTTTTTTACTGCCGGCATATGCAGCTTAATTGCTTCAGCGGCCTCGGCACTGGCAACTTGTAGTGAAATGTCTACTTGCAAAAACTTCTCATCTGGGTCTGGCTGCAAATTAACGGTGAATGTATCCAGAGTTAAAAAAACAGGTGCTTTTGCTGGCTCTTCTTTTTTTACTTCTTCTTTTTTTGCATGTGATTTTTGTTGGGTAAAAAACCATGCGGCACCACCGCCACCTAAAGCTAGGACAACAGCTGCAATGATAATGATAAGCTTTTTCTTGGAGGCTGGAGCAGCTTCTTCTGGTGCTTGTACTGGATCTTGAGCCATGAACTTTTCCTTTTATTTAACTTAGGTTGCATATTATGCAATCATAGTCATATTCTGGCTACATTATGCTAAAAAATTAAACTACAAAATACAGGAATAAAAGGTGAAAAAACGTTTTAGATTGCCATTTAGCTGAATACAGCCAAGATGGGCAAATATTACCCTTAAGCAAAGGTATCAACCAACCCATCTGACACGCGCACAGTCACTTTGGCATGATTGTCATTTTCCACAACGTTTGTACTAGCTTGATTTTTTACACCATCAAATACTCTGTCCTGCGCAGCTTGCTGAAACTCTTGCTGCGATTGCTGGCTGGTGCTTACATTGGCTTGACCCAACTGAATCCCAGACTCACTCATTTTGTCACGCAAGTGTGCCATCCCACTCTCAAGCGCCTTCCTTACCTCATCATTATCCGAGATAAATGTAGTATCTGCTTGATCGTTATGAACACTAATCACAACTTTTAATGGGCCTAAATCTGGTGGATTTAACGTAAGTGAAGCTGACTGTTGTCCAGCCCCTACCATCCATACAACTTTTTGACTAATTGCTTGATCCCATCCGGTTTTGCCTGGGTACACATTAATAACGTTTGAACTCGCTAATTGCTGTGCAGCAACATTGCTATTATTTTGAGGGGCATTAGTAGACGCCGCCTGCACCTGCACTGTATTAGGCAGAGCATCCTTGACTGGCAAATCTTTAGCCAATAAATCTTTTGCTGCATTAGCTATCGTTTTACCAAAGGCAGACTCTTCAGCAGTCGCTTTCATATCAGGCTTAGCGGTCAACACATCCGCCAAACTTTCGCCTTGAGGCTTAGCATTAATATCGGTAGTAGGCTGCTGTACTTGCGATTGAGCTGATGCGGCAACATTACTAAATGCAGCCATAAGATTTTTTTGCTGCATAGCCGCATCTGTGCTGGTCAATACAGCACCGCTGGCATCTGCCGCAGCGGATACCTGCCCATTATTTGCAGAATTAGGTAAACCTTGCACTGGCGCAATACCTAATGACGAAATCAACTCAGTGACAATCGCTTCTTTATTTTCAGTGCCTGTGGTCACCACAGTAGCTGACTGATTTTTAGCATCACTCAAACTAGCTTGGTTAGCCATATCGCGTGCTGCGTCTAACTGTTTATTTAAGTCGGCTAAAAAAGAGGAATCAGGCGATACGCTGTTTGAGTCTTTACTTGCCTGAGCTGTTTGATCGACCTCAGATGAGTCTTTTGCAGACGAGCTTTGCTGCGCCGAACTTTTTACAGACTCGGTATTTTTATCCTGCTTAGCTTGGGTCTGGGCTTGTTTAGCTTTAACCTGCTTATTTAGCTCAGCCTGAAAAGCTGCTTTGGCATTTTCTGCTGATGACTTATTTGCAGGCGATCCATTTTTGCTCGCGACATCAGCCAAATTAAGCGCTTTTGTTTGCGTGACTGGTATTGGTAATGACTGCATGACAATTCATCCATTAGATAATAGTTACATATTAAACTTAAGCACCATGATTCAATTCACCGATATGAACACTAAATCATTGCCAGTTCCACAAATTTAACACCAAACTTAGCGCTTGGTACGCGTCATCCGAGTTGCAAATTCATCCATTAACTTCTGATCTCTTTTTTGCTCGACTTTAGCGATTCGCTTATCTGAGCGTGAAATCAACACATCATAAGACAGCTTTTTGCGTTGGCTTTCTTGCCACAACGTACGGTGCACCTTCACCTGCTGCTCCGCAATCAACACGACATCCCTCTGTCCCGCGATGGCATGATCAAGTTTTTTAAAGAAGTTTTGGAAATTTTGATACGCCTCAGCCGTCATTCCTTTAGTAAGGTTGGCTGCCAAATTATCTTGATAGCCTTTACGATACTCCAGCAACATATCATATTTACCCTGCGCCTCATCTACAGCCTTCATGGCTTTAGCTAACGCCTCAGTTGCTAACTCAACTTCTTTAGCTGCAATTTCTTCCAACATTTTCAACACGTTGCTAGATTTTGTGGTCATAAGAGGCTCCTAATAGCGCTCATTTAGGGTCGTGTCTAACAATCAACCCAATGGAACGCCATGCATTACTGCTGCTAAAAATTGTAAACTCTCTTCCCAATCAGAACGCTCTGCAACATCTTGCTGCAAAAGCCTCTCTATTAATTCATGCTTAGAAATTGCCATATCCAGTACCGCGTCGCTGCCTGCTTCATAAGCACCTACGTTAATTAAATCCACACTACGCGCATAACGTGAATTTAGCTGTTTTAATTTACGTGCTAACTTCTGATGCTCTGGGCTCGTAATATTATGCATCGCACGGCTAATCGATTGCTCAACATCAATCGCAGGATAATGCCCACTCTCAGCCAAACTACGGCTTAATACAATATGGCCATCCAAAATCGCGCGCGCAGCATCTGCAATTGGGTCTTGTTGATCATCGCCTTCTGTCAGCACTGTGTAAAAAGCGGTAATTGAGCCCTCACCCCTACGGCCATTGCCAGCACGTTCAACCAATGCCGGTAGCTTGGCAAATACTGAAGGCGGATAACCTTTAGTAGCAGGTGGCTCACCAATCGCCAGTGCAATCTCACGTTGTGCCATGGCATAACGCGTTAATGAATCCATAATCAGCAGTACATTTTTACCTTCGTTACGAAAGCTTTCTGCAATGGTGGTTGCATAACTCGCACCCTGTAAGCGCATCAAGGCCGGAGCATCCGCAGGCGCGGCCACCACCACAGAGCGCGCCAGGCCTTCTGGACCTAAAATCTGCTCGATGAACTCCTGAACCTCGCGTCCACGCTCACCAATCAAGCCCACTACAATCACATCAGCTGTGGTATAGCGTGCCATCATGCCAAGCAGCACACTTTTACCAACGCCAGACCCTGCAAAGAGCCCCATACGTTGACCGCGCCCCACCGTTAGCATGCTATTGATAGCACGGACGCCAACATCCAAAACATCTTCTATAGGTGCGCGCATTAATGGATTCATTGGTCGCGCATTTAATGCAGAACTTTGGCTTGAGTTAATATCGCCCAAATCATCTAACGGGTTACCGGCACCATCGACTACCCTACCGAGCAAGTCAGCGCCTACCGGCAAATGTCGCGCCCTATCTGTGGCTCGACGACGGGGTGGCTGACCATGGTGTGGTTTGGGCAAGCTCTCTGCGATTTCCAATGCAAACACTTTTGCGCCAGGCGTAATACCATCTACACTACTTTGTGGCATTAATAACATGCGCTCACCGTCGAAACCAACCACCTCAGCTTCCACACGCCTGCCTTCTGCCAGCGGAACATAGCAAGCACTGCCGATTGGTAATTTAATTCCCACTGCTTCCATTACAAGCCCTGTAAGCTTGACAATACGCCCGGCGATCTCTAGCGGCTCAACGATACGCAGAATCTCTTTACAATCACGAATGTGGTTACGCCAACGCTGCTGATGCACATTTAGTTGCTTGCTATCAGCATGCTCTAGCCCCGCATCACTCATGGCAATAACCAATCATTATTTTGTGCCAATGCCTCGGTAATTCGTTTCCAGCGTGTAGCATTAGTCGCATCCACCTGATTTGCACCAGTCTCAACCAAGCAGCCACCACGCTCTATACTGCTGTCCTCATGTATTTGCCAGTGATCATTAGCAATTTCATCTGCCATGTGCGCTCGCAATAAGTGCATGTCGTCATGGTGAACTAAAATTCTAGCTGGCCGCTGAATTTGCGGTAGATAATGAATTGCATCCAAGACAACTGGAAGCAAAACTTTTTCATCTACATTCAACTTAACTTTCAACATTGACTTTGCTATATCTAGCGCCAGAGAAAGCACGTCCTCAGCAATTTGCTCGTCTGAGCTTTCCAGTGCATTACTAAATGCATTCATGAGCGTTAAAAACTGTTCTCTTTCGACTTGTGCCAACTCTCTAGCCTGAGCCATCCCGGCGGCGAAGCCTTCTTGCATGCCTTTGTTGTAGGCATCTTTACGGGTCGCTTCAAAAACCAGCGCTATATCTGCAGGATTAGCAGATGGCACTTCTTTTTTCTTAGGCAAACCAGTTGCAACCATGCCCCTGCCGCGATGGTCAAGGTCTGAGAATGAAGCCATTTCCCAGCGTTCATAGGCACTCTGCTGTTCTTTAGGTATATTGCTATTAGCCATGTGAGGCTGCCTTATACATATTGATCATCGCCACCTTTACCTGCCAACTGAATTTGCCCCTCATCGGCGAGCCTACGCACAATTTGCAGTATTTGCTTTTGCTGCGCCTCAACCTCTGAAAGTTTGACAGGGCCTTTTGATTCCAAATCTTCACGCATCATTTCAGCTGCACGAGATGACATATTTTTGAATATTTTCTCTCGCATTTCATCGGTGGTCCCTTTCAACGCAATGATAAGCGTTTCGGACTGCACCTCTCTCAATATAACCTGAATGCCCTTGTCGTCAATATCCATGATGTTATCAAACACAAACATCTCATCCATAATGCGCTGAGCCATCTCATCATCATAATTCTTAAGGCCTTCCAGCACGACAGCCTCGGTTTCGCCATTCATGAAGTTCATGATATTCGCAGCGACTTTCACGCCACCCATGGTTTGTTTCTTGATATTTTCATTGCCTGTTAACAATTTCGTCATCACGTCATTCAATTCACGCAAGGCGACTGGCTTAACGCCATCGAGCGTCGCAATGCGCAGCATCACATCTTGGCGCAAACGATCAGTAAAATGACCAAAAATCTCAGCCACTTGATCAGGCTCTAAATGCACTAAAATTGTAGCAATAATCTGTGGGTGTTCATTCTTGATAAACTCTGCCACAGTATGCGCATCCATCCATTTTAAACTCTCAATACCACTGGCATCTCGTGTTTGTAGAATGCGGTTAAGCAAACTGGACGCTTTATCATCGCCCAGCGCTTTTGTTAACACAGAGCGAATATACTCATCAGAATCTAAGCCCAAATTACTGCTCATCTCTGCCTCTGCAAGAAACTCGTTCACCACAGTCTCAACTTGCTCACGTCCCACAGACTTCAAGGTTGCCATCGCGGCACCTAACTTTTGCACTTCTTTAGGACTAAGAAACTTCATTACTTCTGCAGCTTCATCCTCACCCAAGGCCAGCATTAACACTGCACTTCTCATTACACCTGCATCACTCATCGTTTGTTACTCGTTTCCGTTGGTCCAGTTAGCCACCACACTCGCCACCATTCTAGGGTTATCTTTTGCGATCTGCTTTGCTGTTTCTATTTTCTGCGTATAGGCTGGCTTTTCAGCTGCGCTGCTACCATCAGCACTAATACTTACTACTGCATCGGGCGCTTCGCCCTGTTTAGCAGCAGCTTTAGGTGGTGAGGTTAGTTTAGTTAACAGCGGTTTTAAAACTTTGCGGTAGATAATAAACAACGCGATTACACCAACCAAAAAGCGCAGCACATCTTTCACATTTTCGATCACGCGTGGATTTTCCCAAAGCGGAATTGCTGGCAATACTTCCTGTGGCTCACCTGCAAATGGCGTGTTTACAATAGCAAGTGAGTCTCCGCGCTCTTTATTAAAGCCCATTGCCTGCATTGCAAGGTCATTAATCTGCGTTTTTTCTGCCGCAGTCAGCGCCCTATAACTCACCTTGCCCGTTTTTTTATCAACCACTGGCATGTTATTAACAACAACGGCAACATTTAGGCGCTTAACACCACCCATCGGCTGCTGCCTATAACTAACTGTTTTATCCACTTCATAGTTGGTGGTCAGGTTCTTCTCAGTATTAGTTGGCGGTGCACTATTGGTAGGCTGGCCGTTGGCATCAGCATTGGTCGCTTCTGTTGTAATTGGCGCGGTAGCGGCTGGTGGAGGCTGATTAGAAAGTGCACCAGGAACTCCAGCAGCCTCTCCATTAGCAGATTTGGTTTCATTACTTTGCATACTACGAACAGCTGCTGCATCTGGCTGCTGATTTGGCTTATAAGTCTCGGCAGCTTGCTCTTGAACAGAAAAATCAATTTCCGCGCTAGCTTCTGCGCGCACATTTTTAGGCCCAACAATTGGGCTGATAATTGACTCAACTCGCTTCACTATGCTTTGCTGAATCTCTTCAACATACTTTAACTGCTCTGGGTCTAAGTTCTTTGCACCCATTTTTTTAGTGGTATCTGAAAGTAAGTTACCATTTTGATCAACAACGGTAACATTTGTTGTAGGTAGATTAGGAACACTGCTGGCAACCAAATGCACGACAGCGCTCACTTGCTGCGCGTCTAATGTTCTGCCAGGACGTAGATTTAATAATACAGAAGCAGTAGGTTTTTGCTGATCGCGAACAAACACAGAAGGCTTAGGTATTGCTAAATGAATTCTGGCGACATCGACTGCTGCGATAGATTGAATACTGCGTTCGAGTTCACCTTCCAGACCACGCTGAAAATTCACTTGCTCAACAAACTGTGACACACCAAACTTTTGATTCTCTAACAGCTCAAAGCCGATATTACCGCCTTTAGGCAAGCCATCTGCTGCCAGCTTCAATCGCACCTGATGTACCTGCGCGGCTGGGACCATGATTGCGGTACCGCTATCAGAAAACTTATAAGGTATATTCAATTTCTCTAGTGCAGCAACAATCGCCCCACCATCTTTATCAGAGTAGTTAGAGAATAACACCCGATAATCTGGTTGCTGGCTCCACAACCAAAACACGACCATCACAGCAACGACTGCAGCAATCCCTGCTACTAAGAGCAATTTACCCCCCATCTGGGCGAATACACCAGTACTACCTTCATTCGCCAGGGCGGCGTCAGCTGCTGCCATTTAATTTCTCCATTAGACTTCTAAACACATTATTACAAATCAACGCGGTTTAACCACTAGTTAAACCACATTATGCCAATTCCATATTACATCTAACCCACGAATAGAGTGATTTTACTCTTCTTATTTACCAACTTGGTATTTGAATTAAATGTTACATTAGCAATGAGAAATTTTAGGTTAGATATTAACAGGAGGTCAATCATGAAGGCAGGTGGTATTGATTCAAGCCGAATAGAGTCTATGCTTGCGCAAATGAGGGCTGCGGCACAGCGTCCGCAAACAGAAGGTATCGCAAATTTAGCATCCCCCATCGCTGCAGATAAAAGCACTGGAAAACTGGATTTTGCAGATGCATTGAAAGCATCGCTAAATCAAGTAAACGAAGTACAGAAAAATGCTGAAACACTAGGCAAAAATTTTGCTCTAGGTGACGATAGCGTCAGCTTGTCTGACGTGATGATTGCCGGCCAGAAAGCCAACATTTCATTCCAAGCAACCATCCAAGTGCGCAACAAGTTAGTTTCCGCTTATCAGGATATTATGAGTATGCAGATTTAACCCTTAAGCAACTCATCATTGTTTTCGCCAGCTTTACCCTCTTCTAAACGATAGAGCCAAGACAAAATCTCCGCAATTGCCTGATAAAGTGCAGGGGGGATATGATCATCCAAGTCCACCTGCATAAGTAGTGCAACCAAGTCTTTAGATTCGTGCACAAAAACATCATGCTGTTTTGCTCTAGCAATAATTTGCTCCGCAATTAACCCTCGCCCTTTGGCAACAACACGCGGCGCGTAATCACCAGTAGCATATGTGAGTGCAATAGCCTGCTGATTCGGATTATGCGGCGCCTGCCGATTAGGTGCCAAGCCCAGAGTCGGATTCAAGCGTTTATTTTCATCAGCTTTATTCATATGCTGAAATAATCAAACCGTCTAATTTCAAGCCAGTACTATTAATCGCCTGAGTTAAAGCACGGCTTTTACTCCTAAGCTCATCCATGGTTGCATCTTGCTCTGCCCGTAGATTAATAGAAACGTATCCATTGATAATGGTTAATTTGGCAGCAACTACACCCAAATTTGGGAAGTCCAACTTCAGCTCGCTTACCACAGACCTTGAATCATCCCCATGCTGTTCATCAGTTCGCTCACTGCTATCTTCACCACGCGGCTCAGCATAAACATCCCAATCCATCATCTGCCCCGGCCACACCTCACCATGCCAATTGACGCGATTTTGCTCTAAAACTGCCAACTGCTGTGAAGTCAGCGCAGCTATCTGCGTCAAATTCTGATGTTGATTTTGGGGTTCTTGCATGATAGCGGCCACTGAGCGCCCGCCTTGCAGCATTTCACTTAAGTGAGACTCATAAAACAAACCGCTATTACTAATGGCTTGCTTTAATCCTTGTGCCACCATTAGTGGCTCTCTGGGACTATGCGTGACGATTGCCGTCGCTTCATACTTATTTGACACGCCATTTTTCTCGGCTTCTTGCAAATATTGTCCGATTAAACGTGCGGCTTGACTAAGCTCAGGCGCACCATCTGCGGGTACGCTGGCTTGAGGCATAAAAAAGAAAGTAGGAGCTGGCCCATCTTTGATATAACGCAGATTAATGGATTGACCAGCCTGCGCCGTATCACCCAACTCCATCTTTAACACTGCATTATCTATTTTTACCAGGTATGCTTTGTCATCTACTTTAGAAACAACTTGTGCCGCATATTCGCGGCCGATAACAAACTGCGTAGCTCTGGCACTTAACTCTTGTAATGTAGCCCCGATATTATCAGCGGCTAATACGGGTATTACTCTACCAACCGGCGCTGGACCAGGACTAATGCTTAGATTGTCTGGTAGCTTAAGCATAAGAATTACCGTTACTGACTATATGCTTGCGTCAGCCTTCTTTCTGTTTGATTAGTATTCATTAAGGCATTTAATTTTGCCATCCAAGGCGAAATTAAATTACGAATCTCACGATCATCTGCCAAAATACTTTTGATACTTGCCACTTTGCGCTTCAATGCATCCTTTGGCAAAGGCTGCGCATCTTCGATCGTTTTCAGTGTTGCAATGTGTTGCGCGCAAAAAGCCTCTAGTTCTGTAAGCGTGTCCCAATCTTCCATCTTTGCGGCATGCAGCATTTGTTGCATAATTTTAGCAACCGTCTCATAAAGCTGAATAGTATTTTGATATTCCATTACTTTAATCCCTCACTAAACTTTAGCCTGATGCGCATACCCTTGCGCAGCACCTAACCCTTGCTGGTTATTTTTTGCTTGATTCAACACCTGAGCCGTTGCTTTATTATTATCAATCGCCTCCCATGCACCCTTTAAATCTAACAACAATTTAATCACTTCCTGCACTTGCGCCGGCTCATTACGTACATTGGCAGACGCCAATTTACTGCTCATATAGGCGTAAAGTGCGTCCAGGTTTTCAGCAATCTCACCGCCAGCTTTTCTATCCAAGCTCAGTCGTAAGCCGCTTTCAATAATCATAATAGCTTTTGACAACATCGCACCTTTTTGCTCGATGTCTTTACGCTGCATACAGGCAATCGCACTATGACATGCAGAAATAGCGCCATCGTAGAGCATCACAATTAATTTAACCGGACTCGCCGCCAGCACGCCAGTTTCCACACCAACTTTAGCGTATCCGTTAACACCTTTTTGGTTTAGTCCAAACATAACGACAACCTCTTCTGTTGATTATTTTGCATTAAGTGCTGCTATTTGCTGTGTAAGGAAAGTGCTGGTAGACGACATACTTGTGAGTAGAACATCCAACCTAGCGTACTGTGCTCTGTAACGATCTTCAATTGCCGTCAAACGGGAAGTAATGCGCTCAGTTTGCGTGTCTAAACGTTTTATCGAGCTATTAATACCGTCAGTTCTCGCAGCCAAGATGCCATCGTCACTCAGCAAGCTATCTAATAGCGTACTCAACTTGGAAGCGTATCCTTGGCTAAAATTAACAGTGCCGCGTGCACCTAATGCACCACCGGCCACATTAATGGTTAAGCCTTCACTATCATCACCTAATGCGCCTCGCAACGTGGTGGTGCTACCTGTAGCAGTTGCACCGTTAATTGTCCCTTGCGCATTCAGTAAAGTAGTCCCAAGTTGCGTTACTGAAATAGCATAAGTACCCTCTTTTGTTTTAGAGGTGCTACTTACAAAACTCACTTGAGGATCTGTCGCCCTAGCGGTAGCAGCAAACAAGCTTGCAATATCATTAAAGTTGCTGCTTACAGCACTAGCGAATTTAGTGCTGTCTAAACTCAATTTACCATCGCGCTGAAAGGTCACACCAATCTGTGTCAGTGAATTGATCGAACTGCCGTTAGCCACTGCCGTATTCATCACAGCACGGATCTGATTAATCACAGAACGTGCAGTAGAGTCACCCAATAAAGCACCATTCGCCTGACCAGTTTCATCAAACTTTGTCAGGTTACGTAATGTGGTGTCTAACTTATTGAAAGCGTCTACAAAAGAAGTCACTGACGTTTTAATCGCATCTTGATTCGTTGCGACAGATAAATTCAATGCGCTGCCAGAGGTCAATCCAACTAGATTCAGGGTCACACCCTCAATTGCGTCAGTGATTGAGTTGCTGGACTTTACAATATCAATGCCATCAATTTTTAAAATAGCATTCTTAGCATCTTGCAATACGGATAAATTTTTACCGCTGCCGGCAGTTGCCTGCGGGTCATATGCCAGTTTAGATAAACCTGATGCGTCAAGATTATTTCCATCGCCATCAGTGACAGCAATTTTAAGGCTGTTAACCTCGCCGGTATCTTTTGAAGTAATCACCAAGCGATTGGTGGTGCCATCATTCACAATAGTAGCAGTCACACTAGCGTCAGCTGCGTTAATCGCATCACGTACGCCAGCCAATGTGTTGTTAGAACTATCAATTGTGATATTAAGGTCTGCTTTAGCCGCGTTCGGTGTAAAAGAACTCGCAGTAAACGGAACAGCTACTTCAGGTGTAAACGTACCGAACGAAATGGTAAGACTGCCGGTGCCAACCACATCAGAAACACTGGAAAAACCGCCAACACTTAATTTCTGGGACTTTGCTAACTGACTGACGCTGATGTCATAACTACCAACTGTTGCACTGCCACTTGAGGTAGCGGTCAGTACGCTGGTGTTACTCGATGTTACGCTCTGTGCATTGAATTTAGACAGGCTTGAAAGTGCGTTTACAGAGGTTTGGAACGTAGACAATGCACTTTTAAGCGTACCGTATGCTGAAATTTGTGATTGATATGCCGTTTTTTGTGTAGCAACTTTCGTTAAAGGAGCCTTTTCAACATTCATCAAGCTAGTAACGATGCCATTAACATCAAGGACAGAACCTATTCCTGAAGTTGTAGCCATATTGATTCTCCTCGTTAAAATTACTCGTTAAATGTTTGTCACATTTCGCACACTAAACAACACAAATACATTTAATTTAACAAGCATAGTTTATAAACAATAATTCATTTACCTAATAAAGCATCAAAATAAGCTTCTTATTACAAATTAGGCTTGTTCTCTCACTACTAGACCTTGCAATCTACCTAAAGTTTTAGAAAACGCTAAGACTTCTTCATTTGGTATTTGCCTTAATACTTTATCGGTTGCAGTATCAACAACTTGAACAATCACACGATCTGATTCTTCATCCATTTTAAACTGAACCGTTTGCAATGCTGGCGCAACAAGCTCATTCAGCTTATTGACGGCATTTGATAATGCTGTTTTGTCAACTTCCGCTGACTGCTTGATTTCTGGTTTGACACTTCCAGCTGCCTTAGCACCTGTCACCCCTGAAATGGCATTTTGGCCCCCGGCAATATTTTGCACGGCGGCCTGATTTTTTACTGCACCATAACCATCTATTGGTGTACTAAACATGATTTATCCTCCTAAAAATCCCACAGGATGATCAGTCCTGTGGGTGATAAGGGCTTTTACGCTACTAAAACTTAACCTCTTAACAGTGATAACACGTTGTTAGGTAGTGAGTTTGCTTGGGCTAACATCGCTGTACCTGCTTGTTGCAAGATTTGACCACGTGTCAAGTTAGCTGTTTCTGCCGCAAAGTCAGCATCCATGATGCGTGATTTAGCTGAAGATTGGTTTTCTACTGAAATTTGTAGGTTGCTTACTACAGATTCAAAGCGGTTTTGAATCGCACCCAGTGTTGCACGGCTAGTATTTGCAGCAGTTAGCGCAGCATCAATCGCGGTAATCGCAGTAGATGCAGAAGCCACTGATGAAACGTTACCTGTGATGGTAGCTGCAGATACAGATGCAGTAGTAATCGTATCGCCAGCATCAGCACCAACTTGGAAAGTTTGAGCAGCACCGAATACTGAAGTACCGTTGAATTTTGTAGCTGTTGAAAGACGTGAAACCTCAGCTGACAACTGTGTAAACTCAGCATCTAAGTTTGCACGGTCTGTACTTGTGTTTGTACCGTTGATTGATTGAACAGCTAGTTCACGCATACGTTGCAATGCGTCAGTTTGTTTTGACAAACCACCCTCAGCAACTTGTGCAAAAGAGATCGCGTCATTCGCGTTACGGATCGCTACTTGTTGACCACGTACTTGTGAATCCATACGTGTAGCAATTGCCAAGCCAGCAGCATCATCTTTAGAGCTGTTGATACGCAAGCCTGATGACAAACGTTGTAATGATGTGTTTAATGAACTTTGTGAAGCTGATAAGTTACGTTGTGTGTTTAATGACGCAAGGTTTGTATTGATAACTGAAGCCATGTTAATTCTCCTAATATTTAGTTAATTACAACTACATCTTATTGCCGTTAGCTTTGCAGATTCAGTTCAATTTGCGCTGCTGTTACTTCTTTTATCGGACAGTTTTTTAGAAAGTTTAGGGTCAGATTTAAATATTTTTTAAACTCTGAATTTCCTTAATTACACTTTCTTTATCAGCTGTTGAATAAGCAATCCTGATGTTTAGGATATCGGTTCAATTAGAAAAATCTTTAATATGGATTTAACTAGAATATAAATTACCATGGGAAAAATGACACATTAGATACATTTAAAATGTTGATTATTAATGTTAAATAAATAAATTTAGTCTTGACTAATCTGGCGTTCTGAATGAGATAGCAGGTTGATTATTGCACCACCTAGCCCACATAGAGCGTAGCGCTAAGGTTAAATTATCACTGATAAGCTTGGGCTGATTGAGTGCAGAATCATTAAATTTCTTGCGCAAAGCTACACGAATCTCAGATAAATATTGCAAATGTTCTGCCAAATAAATGCCTTTACTAATGAAATCGTCATGCGATTTCACTACAAACTCAGGCAAACCTAAATGCAACATCACAGCCATTGCGCCACGACTCATCAAACTCTGCCCCTCCATGCACAAAGTTGGCACCCCCATCCATGCAGCGTGGCAGGTCGTGGTCACCCCGTTGGATGGAAATGTATCTAAGCAAACATCAACTAACTCATGTAGCTTTAGATAATTCTCCATATTGCTGCGATGGTGAATAATTAGCCTATCCACACCAACTGAAAGGCTGGCAAGCTGTTTAATCACACCGTCGTAACTACCATCTTTAGGCATTGCGCCCAATAAGAGTTTTGAATTTGGTACTGCATTTAATAAACTTGCCCATAACTTAATGACACTGGGTGTGATTTTCTCCACGCGATTAAAACAGCCAAAGGTGGTAAATCCGTTATCAAGTGCAGGCAGAGCTTGTACTTCCGGTGATAATGCGAACGGAGTGAACGGTGCATTTGCTGGCAGCTGGACAATATTTTCCGTAAACTGCCGATCAAACATGCCTGACGGCAGAAGGTGCGCATCCGCCAAATAATAATCCATTGCCGTTAAACCTGTGGTGGCGAGATAGCCAAGCCAGCTAATTTGGATGGGTGCGGGTTTCATCGCAAAGCTAATTAGCCTATTGCCTGAGGTATGCCCGTCCAAATCTACGAGAATATCAATTTGATCTGCTCTAACCTTTTCAGCGAGTGCAGCATCTGTTAGTGCATCAATTTTATTCCAGTGTTTAAATTTAGGTTTAAGTCGATGCGT
Source organism: Methylotenera sp. (assembly GCF_036401095.1). Classification (GTDB taxonomy): domain Bacteria; phylum Pseudomonadota; class Gammaproteobacteria; order Burkholderiales; family Methylophilaceae; genus Methylotenera. The sequence continues at coordinate 168,411 of NZ_DASWWA010000003.1, read as the reverse complement.
TACTTCATCTTCAATCGCATTGTTTGCATAAGCATGCAATACAATATCTGCCACTTGTGACAGGTGCTCAAGCACAGGCTCAAAGAAGTTTGCTAGAGAGTGCTCCCTAAAATCCGCGGATACAAAACCAACGTTCAGGCACTTAGTTAAATCAAATTGATGCGAGTGTTTTGGCCACGCCGATTTATACACAGCTTCGTACTGAGACCCAAACTTGCGGTGCTCGGCAAACAGGTCTGTAGCACTCACGATATCAGTATGTGCAAGACAAAATAATAAATTACTGTAACAGCTAGCGTAACCAGGGTTGATTTCCAATGCTTTACGGTAATAAACCACAGCCGTCGCCACATCACCCATATCTTTAGTGACGATGCCTAAATTGTTATAAGCCGCAGCGTAATCGGGCTGAAGTTTGATTGCATGCTTAAAAGCAGTTGCGGCATTCACTAAGTCGCCCTGCCCTTTCAACACCAAACCGTAATAGCAATACTCTTGCGCATCATCTTGGTTTAATGCCAAGGCATTACTCGCAGCTAACCTGGCATCCTTTTTTTGCACCAGCAGTATGTCGCTCATCATTTTCCAGCCAATGAGCCACTTTGGGTAAGTTTGCAGTAACTGTTGCAATGCCGCCTCAGCTGCTTGATAACGCTTATTTAAAAACAGTTGAATCAGCTTTTCTTGTATATGTGCAGCCGGCACTTGTTCACCGGCAACGGACGCTAATTGCAAGCTCTCGGCTTGCCGCACTGCTAGCAACTGCTCTAAATGCTGGACTGACTCGCTACCAAGACCAGCATCACGCCCATAGGTAAGTACCAGCTTGGCATCTTCATAATGGCTAGCATCAATCAAGGCGCCGATATAGCTCACCCAGTGCTGTGCTTGCTGAGGGTCATGCTCTAGTGCCGCATTAAAATAGGGTAAGCTTTCTGACGCTCGCAAGCTTTCCAGTAATAGCGACCCTAAATGGTAATTGGCTTGGGTTTGCTGAGGGTTTACCGCCAATATCGTGCGTAATAACTGCTCAGCTTCAAGCAAATCACCGGACTCGTGCAGTTGCGCCGCGCGCTGCAGGCTGTGGGTAATATCTTCAGTGTTTTGAATCATATCAATACATCCATCAGATATTACCATGCGTAGAAATTACTTAGACTTGAGTAGCTCAGCTAGCTCATTCGCTAATACCTGAGCAGTTTCTGGTTGCAGCCCATGTTGCTGACCTAGCGTTAATACATCAGAAATGGAGTGCGTAATACCGGAAAGCATCAAGGCATCGACATAGGATACCCAGTATTGCTCGACGGCTGGGTTGGACTCTACGGCAATCTCCAAACGGGGTAATGCGTCTGCCGCACTTTTCAGATTTGCCTCTATCAAGCCCAAGCCATAGTTGGCTTCCGCATGCCGCGGTTCAATATTTAATATTTCCAAATACAAGGTTTGCGCCTCTGCCAAATTGCCATTTTGCTGATGCGACTGTGCAAGGGTTAACACATCCTGAATTGCCTGCTGCATATCCTGCGTTGCCTGCTCACTTTGGTCTGTAGCAGCAGGCTGTTCTGGCAGGTATTGCCTTGCCAGACTTAACAACTGATCATCACCAATATCTGACACGCAAGCAAGTGCCCATAGATCAAAATAATCTGGCCTACAGGTGCCAACTACTTTGGCAAAGCCTGATGACTCTAAAGTGCCCAGTAACACGTTGAGTATAAAACCGCAGCGGTGTGACATGTAAAGGTTACCCTGGCTCATCGGCGGGCGGTGACCATATAAAATATCTAAGGGTGCAATTGGCCCCGCAGCAGAAATATAAGCAGGTTCAGTTAATTTACCCTGCGCCACTAACGCACAGACTGATTGCAAATCTGGGCAAGTAATCACCACAAAGCCATCAGGGCGGAGCACGCGTTTAAACTCAGCCAAAGCAATTGGCACTTCATGCGGATATAAATGCTCGATGTTATGCGATGAAAAAATAGCATCTACACTGCCTGATGGCACTGCAGACATATCAGTCATGGTACCAACTACATCCGGATTTACGGCCGGGTTAATGTCTAAACGCAATTCATTCCAACTATTGAGATCAAATCCCTGTGGGCGACTAGGCTGCTGCGTCACTGGGTCACGATAAAGAGGACCACAGCCCACATGTAAAAACGTTTTCATTCAAAAATTCTCTTTTTTAAAATTACTGCTATATAAATGGGATTAATAAAAAATTATGATTGGTTTAAGGCAGGACAAGCTGATGTTAATGCCGAGAGCACATGCTCAACATCACCCGCAGCTAAATGCGGCCCCATGGGTAAACTCAGCACTTGCTGTGCTAACCGTTCAGCAACAGGCAAGCTACCGACTTTTATATCAAGTACTTGGTAGGCCTTTTGCAAATGTGGTGGGACTGGGTAATGAATCAAGGTCTGTATGCCAGCTGACGTCAATTGCGATTGCAATGCATCACGCTCAGACGTAGTCACCACATATAAGTGCCACACCGGATCTGCCCACGTTGGCACTTGAGGCAACCCTAATGCTAAACCACCCAAGGCTTGGCTATAAGTTTTTGCGATCGCCTGACGACGTTGATTCCATACATCAAGATGCTTGAGTTTCACCGAAAGCGCTGCCGCCTGAATTGGATCCAATCGGCTATTGACGCCACGCTCTTCATTGTAATATTTAACAGCCGAGCCATAATTACCTAACTCGCGCACCCTTGATGCAATGGCTTCGTTATTGGTAGTAATGGCGCCACCATCACCCAATGCACCTAAATTTTTCCCCGGGTAAAAACTCCAAGCAACAACATCACCATGGCTACCAATTTTTTTGCCGCGTACTTTAGCACCGTGTGCTTGTGCCGCATCTTCAACCACGGCTATGCCATGTTTTTTAGCCAACGCACAAATCGCATCCATATCTACAGGCATGCCATATAAATGCACCGGCATGATAGCCTTGGTACGAGGTGTAATAAAACGCTCGATGCTAGCAACGTCAATGTTATAGCTACCTTCTGCCGGCTCAACAGAAATCGGTTTAGCGCCCACAGCGCTCACAGCTAGCCATGTAGCAATAAAGGTGTGCGAAGGAACAATCACCTCATCACCCGCGCCTATATCTAACGCACGCAATGCCAGCGTTAAGGCGTCTAAGCCATTACCTACACCTACACAGTATTGGGCTTCAGTATAAGCAGCGAAATCTGCTTCAAAGCATTCTACTTCACTGCCGCCTATATACCAGCCGGAGCGGCTAGCTCTAAGCACGGCAGCATCTAGTTCATGCCCCAACTCACTATAAGCGGCTTTAAGATCTAAAAATGGTACACGCATCTCGCTCAATTACTTTACCCATCTGGCTTTCATAAAGTCATCATAATTACGATAGTAGTCGTCTTCACTATATTTATTAGAAGCTAAGACCATCAACACCGAGCCTGATGAAAAATTATCCATTTCTCGCCAAATCATGGGGCATACATATAAGCCGTAATAAGAGCGTGCTAGGTGAAATTTCTTTTTATCTTTACCGTCATCCAGCGTAATGTCAAAACTACCGGACATTGCAATAATCAACTGATGCAACCCTTTATGCGCATGCCCACCGCGGTCTGAGCCACCAGGCACATCATAAACATAATACACGCGCTCTATACCAAAAGGGATGTGGTTATTACTTTCCACAAAAGACAAATTACCACGTGGCTCGTGGATTTTGGGAAGTTCAATGATTCTGCAGTCTTCTAATGGCATAATAATCTCATACTTCTTTATAATTTTTTTAAACACCTGATTAATCGAGTTTTAACTTAATCACTCACTTTTGATACCACACGCTGTTAACCAAACTCAACATTGCAACTAAACATTCGACCTCGCCGTACAGAGTGCATCAACGATTAAAAAGCGGCACTGTAGAATCATACGACATAACGACAGAATATCTTTTTATACCTATTGAATATTTCTAACGTTAAGTCTGAACTTGATATATTTCCAAGTCATCTGCTGAATCAACCTCGCCCCATGGCAGTTCATAAGGAACAGCATCAACAGCAACACGCCCTGCCTGAATGACCATTTGCAAAGTACCTGTCATATGCATACGGTCGCGCTCTGGTTGCGTTAAACCATCGCGAATTCTAACAACCTCACCCCATCCTTCCGGCGTGAAACGTAAAAGCCCCATATACTGCCCCTGCACTTCATCTACAGACTTTGGCTTTTCACCGATTTCAGCCAGCGTATTATCAGGGTTCAGCTTAAATGTTTCAGCATCCACCAGAGGGTCATCAAAGCGTTGCTGCCAGAGCTTTAACCACCCTGGGTCGTAAGTCACTGCCAAACGATGATTCACATCTATCAGAGACTTTACGGCAGAGGCCTCATAAAAAATATCAGAATAACTAACAATACAGGGTTCATTCTTTAGCCATTCATCGGCACTTGTTAATGACGAAACCATATTAGTTTCAGCCCAGCGAGGGTTGTGGAACTCGACTAGACCGTAAGATGCCAATAGCTCGCGTCTGTAGCCAGTAACGATAGCTATTTCACTAACGCCTGCTTTCCGCAATGCTTGCAACTGCCATTCCAGCAGCGTCTTGCCACGCAGCTCAACTAAACATTTTGGCCTCTGATCTGTCAGGTCTTTCATGCGGCTACCACGGCCAGCGGCTAGGATAATGGCTTTCATTTAAACAATGCTTTCAAACAATCAATATCAATAGTATTAAATGGTGCTTCCCGCTCAGGATGCCACATCCAGCCTTCCCATTGTAGGGCGGTATGCTTAATTGCTTCAATTTCACCATCTTCGGCATACGCTGTCACCACAAAATCTTGAGGACACTCAGCCAAACTATACCGGTGGAAGCTATTTACCTCATGTGTAAAGTCCCCTTGCAGTGCATGCCGTTGACGTACATGTCCATCCACAAGCTTCAAGCTGATACCCTTATGTGCAGCCATCATTTGCATGCCTCTACATACACCAAGTACAGGTATCTTGTATTCTGCCGCCCATGCCAAAAGCTGATGCTCTGTTTCATCTCGCATAGGTGACACGCCAAAATCCTCACCGCCAGAAAGAATCAATCGGTTAATGCCCCATTGCTCGCAGTAAGACTTGATTGAATCTCTCCCGACATTTGGCAATGGCATCCAAATCGCTTCTGGCAATGCTGTATTAAGAAAACTCGCCCAAACACTAGCTAAAGCATCTCGCGGCTCATCATAGCCTTCAGCCTGCAGTATGCGCATTGTGATGCCAATACGAAGCTTACTAGTTGACATACAACGGCCTTAATATTTTATCTGCACAGTTCAATTCAACACTTTCTGCTTGCAACACACGTTGAAAGATTTGATCGCCACAACCAATCGCTGCCGGCAAACCTAATTCAGCACAGCGAACTGCCATATGAGAATTTGCCCCGCCAAAACGTGTGATTAATGCCATAGGCTCTTTCGTAAATATCCAATCGAATCCTGGGTCTGCATTTTCAATACAAATAATGCAGTTCTTGATATTAACGGTTGTTGGTGTATTCGCCTCAAGTTGAAAAACACGTCCAGATGCTGCGCCTAGCCCAATAAAGTTTGGAACACTACGATTAAGTGTCGCTACATAAATATCCTGCACACCATAGACGATATGACCCAGTCGGAACGCATGTGCTGCAGACATAGTGCCACGTGCGGATTCTGCAATATCAAGATAATATCTATCGACATCATCCATCACTGGCTGAGTAAGACTTTTCACGATTTGTGGCCATTCCAAATAGGAAATATCATCTCGCGATAAACCATATGACTCACCCCATCGTACGATTTCAGATAAGGCATCAGACAAACTTCTAGTAAACACAAATTTTACATACTCACGTGCAGCAATCGCTTTTTCTGCGTACCTCAATAACATCTCGGGATTAAGCGAGCCAAAACCAGCCTCATGCAGTAACGAATCTATACGCGTACTTTCTGTATCAGATAACTTAAACTCTGGACGAGATATGCTCACAGGCATCGCCATTGCATCTACAAACAAATCATCACGCTCATCATATCTTAGCGAAGTCACCTCATAGGTTCCTGGGCGTAAATGGCCATATTTATTAAAGAATGAAAGCCGAGAGAACTGACCATTACAAACCTGAGCATATTCATCAAGCATACTGCCTGTAATGGTCTGGATACTGCGCTTAAACTCGGTTAATCGTTGATCACTCAGTGCTCCTCGTCTCACTGCTGAGCGCAATAACGCCTCTGCAATAAAAGCATGACGAGCAACTACGGCAAAAGAAGATGTACCAAACTCCTTACATTTTGTTAGCAGAAACTCAGCTCTAGCAAGATGCACATAGCCTTCATCATTTACTCTTCCCATCTCCAGACGCTCTAGCTGTTCTGTAGACCTCAGAGCCAAATATAAAGTATTGTCCGGATGACTCGCTAAACACTGATGAGTAAGCTCGGTTAACGCTTTCCGATACTCCTCAAATTCATCATCATTGAGCAATGCTGGATACCTTGCCTTAAAGTCTTCAGTAAAAAAGAAATCAAGGCAAGTGGGGACTATTTCGAACTCCACCTTGTCATGAAACTCAGGAAATGCTTCCAACCTATCAAGCCATGCATTAACAAGCTTCTCCCCTACCGCCTCAGAGATACTTGCAGGTAAGAAAGAATTAAAACTGTTACGCACATCTATATAAGGGTGGCTGTTGATGAGCAACATCAATTCGGCAGAATCTAGTGCTCTGTACCCCATGCTAGCTCGTGCATTACGCCAAACCGACTTGGTAATCAACTCTCGATATAACGATGCTGCCAAGGGCTTGGGGGTCGTACCAATAATCTCAGCGGGGTTCCAGTCTGGCATCACAGCAAGAATAGTGCGTTCGCCCAAAATGCCATCGCGCCGCTTTGATAAATTTCTTACATAATCTTCAACATGTGCTAATTGCCTTTTCACACGACGCTCAGTCACTGGGTGCCAATGTCGCGCAAGGGCGATTCGCCTCACTTGAAAAAGAAACAGTTGCCCAGCCTTATTCATACCAAACTCAATATCTAAAGCTGCACACTTACAAATAGCTTCTAGCTCTCTAGCCAGGCTTAAAAATTGTGCGATTCTAGGTGACCTAATTAAACTGCTATGGGCATCGCGATAAACAAATAAGCTTTTATGAATTCCGTTTCCACTGGTAACAACATCGGTACGTCCGCTCTCATCATCAAAATCAATACAGAAGTAAGGCGCACCATTCACCATGTCAAATGTCATGATGACGCCGCTTACTTCAATATCACTAATCATTGGCTGTACAAGCACCTGATCGCGAGGGTTGCCTGACATGGACTGCAATACTTGCTCAATGGCCAATGTCAGCTCATCACAATCTCCACTATGTACATTTAGGTTACTTAAAAACGCACCCGCCATTGAACTATTAGCGCCATCTTCATTTAACCCACTAGACCTCACGGCCAAAGTACTATTGCCAAATTGTTGATGAATCTCATCTAGGATGGCTAATTTTGCTGTTGACCATTGATCTCGCGTGAAGAAATATATCTCTGGAACTAACGCTTCAGTGACCAAATCTTTAAGATTCCACAGCGTTTCCGCTTTGGTACCAAATTTAAACGCCTGAGATACCTCTATTTTGTTCATGATGCATTATCTTTCTTCAACGACAATATCGCTAGGTGCTTCAGAATGGGATGAATAACATAGTATGTATCACCTTCATCTAGATGCTGGTCAAAAAGTGAAGGAAACTCACCAGCACTAATATAATTACGCAAAACTTCCACCAATAAATCCGCACGTATCGCTGCATCATAAACACGATCAACATCCATACTAAAAGGCGGGATAGGATAATGTTTCTGTGCCACTACTGGCCCTGTATCAATCATACGATCAAGAAATAATGCCGTCACGCCCGGTTGCTCTTTTTTTAGCAACGCATAATAAAGGGTGGTACTGCCCCGATACTGCGGCAGCCAACCGGAATGCATATGCAGGAACTTTGGCGCCAATGCCAGCGTATGTTCAGACACAATCTGGCCACCAACACCTGAATAAATAATAACAGAAGGCTCGGCATCCAAGATGCAGCTTGCACACTCTTCTGAGTTTACATCGACTGAACTGCATCGGCTTATCTCTATATTTGCTCGATCGCATGTTTGGCTAATAGATTCAGAGAGATTCGGTAACAAAACCCCATGCCAACTAGTATTGGCTAAGCTCTGCTGCTCTAATGAAGGCGTTTCACCCAGTAAAATAACCTTTTCAGGATACAAGCCATTAGCAATCAACGCTTGAATATAAGCCTGAGAACGTGCTGTCTGCGCGGCTAATAACAAAATGCCTTTAAGTTTTATAGGCACAGGTTCAGCTAAAGCTAGGCCACTCTGTCCAATGGCGGCACTTTCCTCGATAGGCTGCCTCTCTAACTTTAAACAAAGCTCATCAACATGCCCTCGCTCTGATACAGCTAAGCTTTGCACGCGACTGCTTTGCGACTCACTTAATTGCCCATACGCAGCCGTCAAGGTATCCATGATCTTAAGCAAGGCGTTTAAATAGGGTAACGACAAAGTAATGGCGTAGGCCAAATTCAAGACTTCTGCAAACCGAACGTAACGGCTCCAGTTTTTATAGTCCGTTGCGTCAACAGGCCTCCAATTAAAATTGTAACGACTATGAAGCCGTTTACTCACCTCAAAGCGCTGTACTAGCCTATTTAAGGTTTGAATGGTTTGATGACCAGTATGATGTTCTGACATTTTTTTGTGCAGCACGTCGATCATGTGCATGGTAGGAGAGCTATCTAAATCACTCGCAGCAGTATCAATAGCGTGCTTTTCAGCAAGCGCCTGCTCACGCTGCGTATGCCATGCTGTTAGAAATGCTTTGTCATGAAACTTTGTATAAAAATAGGTGTTCCTATTTTCCAATAAATCGCCTGAGGCGTAGTCATAAGAAACTGTGTGATTCAAATCAACCCCGCTTGCTCAAGAATGCTTGAGGCTAACTCTTTAATAGTGGCATCATTTTTTGAGGTGTCTATCGTCATGTCTGAGCCAACCGGACGCTCATGGGGAATGTCGATACCCACAACATTCTTTACCTCACCTCTTGCCGCTGACGCATACATCCCTTTTACATCACGCGTCATCAAAACCTCTAAGGGGGCGTCCATAAAAATCTCAAAATATTGACTAAAACGCTTTCTATTTTCTAAGCGCATATCCGGGAAAATCGACAAAATACAACACACGACATGAATACCCTGACTATCCAACATTTCGCATAATGCTACAATTCTTTCAGCATTAATGCGGCGCCCTTGAACCGTGTATGGCTCGTCACCTCGATCATGTGCAAATACCTTACGGATCTCATCGCCATCCAGCAACACAGTATTTGGTTTAATCTCGCGCAGTTGCCTTGCTACCTCATTTCCCAATGTACTTTTACCAGACCCCGAAAGACCTATTAACCAAATTACCATCAGTGGCTTCCGCCTTTCTCAACCATGTGTTTCAAATTAAGTAATGCATTTGCAGCCACGCTGGAAGAAAAGCCATAATAAGGTGCAAAATAACGTTTTCTTAATACATGTCGCATAGACCGCTGCTGCTCCCAAATTGAAGGGTCCGCTAACAGTTTAGCAATAGCTACATCTGCAGGGTTCACATTGACAAGATGTTTCCTGATCGTAATATCAGGTGAGTCTTTACCGGTTAACTCATCATCAATTGCTCCTTCTACATTTAGCAATATAAAGTTTTTATCAGCATAGATTCCTGCTAGAGGCGGCCCACCGTAATCAAACAACATAAAATCAGCAAGCTGATACAGTGGTAAATTGTCACTGCTGTCTGTAATTACATGTGTAAAGTAATGCTGCTGCAGAGCAGCCACCCGCTCTGGCTCACTCTCTGGCATTAATGGATGCAATTTTATAATGACATTATATTGATCAGTAAGCGCACTGATTTCTGCATCAAAATGCGTGACAGAAGACAATGTTTTCCATGTTGGCAACCAAACCACAGTTTTTTTCAACGGGTCGCAACCGTATCTTGAATGCAAGTCAGCTTTGTCTAATTGCTGCGTAAAATATCGATCAAACCTTGGATACCCCATTTGCACCACTACAGCGTCAGTACTCTCTGAAAATATGCCCGCATGATATGGCCCAAAACATAAAATTACATCGTAAAGACTGTTCCATTCTGATAAATTCCAGCCAGACTTTCCTGCTGCATACATAAATCGAACGTTAATATTCGCTAATTGCTTTATTAAAGGTGAGCCAGATAAATTAATTGGGTGATTGGAAACTAAATACTGATATTTGGAGTTTGCATGGATAACCTCATTAGCTTTTACTACATGACATTTCCATGGAGCAAAGAAAGCTAAGTCCGTCGTCTCTGCATCACCGCACAGCACAACATCAAAACTACCTTCTGGCATTAAATCCCATACACAAGCATAGTGATTAACCAGTTCAAGTGTATGCACTAAAAACCCAATACGATTTATATCAAAACTACGCGTAAATTCTGCCGCTAACTTTTTGGCCATGCCAGCGCTAAGACCATACTTCATACCCAACTCCAAAGCATCCACTGCACTATCAATTGCACCTGACTGCATGAGTGTTGTGATATAACTTACCCAATATTGCTCTTGCTCAGGCTTTGCCATCACCGCACGCTCAAATCTAGCCAAAGCAATAGATGCATTTTGAGTGTGCGCTTCAATGACACCTAAACCGTAATTAGCTTCAGCATGTTCGGGCTCTATTTCTAGCACCTCTAAATACAAGCCTACAGCCTGCTTGATACGCCCAGCTTGGTAGTGCTCTTTTGCAGTGGTTAACGCTTCCTCAAGCACAGGATTGATAATAGGCTGATGCTCTAGATACAACCCAAAGCTCTCAAGCGCTGACACAAGCGCCTGAAGGCTAATCTCGAAATCTGCATGGTTAATATCATTCCAATTGCCAGTATCAACGACCTTACCTAAGACATAAGCTAGCTGGTGTCCAACGGCAAAAGCAATATTACTGAAATACCAATAATTGACGACTTTAGCGTCATTCATTAATACAATAACTTTTGCGCCCTCTGGTGCCCAGATCATATTTAATAAGGCAGCACCTGATGCCGCCACAATATATTTTGCTTTACTAAAAGCTCTGATTTGTTCGGTAAAACTTAAAGTGCTAGGGTCAATGCTGACAAAACCCTCTGACTCTAATTTATGCTGAATTGCAGCTTCATTCACCACAGAGCGTGCGTGATATTGCCTACCTGAGAATCTCTTAATGAAAATTCTTTCTGGAGCCGATTCACATTTTTCTTGAGCCACTAATGTCAGAAAAGTATTTCTAGTTGCGACTAAAGCATCGGGGTGAAAAATGGCATGCTGTGGCTCAGCCAGTTGATATAGGGCATCCGAAGAGATAGCATTGGGTCGCTGAAATACGATATTTGCCACGGGGCTCACCCACAACCCTTCAGGGAAGGTATTTAACGACATGGCATCTACTTTAACGAGCTGGTCTTCTGTCACCCCCAATAAAAAAAGTGCCTCTAACATACTGGGGTATGATCTTAAGTCAACCACTATTTTATAGGCCGATAAGTCAAGACCTTGCTCTTTTAGCAATACAAGCTGAGGTAAAAATTCAGTCATCCAGTGGGCATAGTTATATGATCCATTGCCAACCAGATTGATAACGCTACATGTGTAATTGTGTCGCTCTTTTATATTGCGATAGCCGATCATATTTTGATCCTGCTTAATATAACAACTCAATGTAGCTTGTTCTGAGGTTTCCCAATATTCTGTAGAAAAATATTGATGGCAGATGCTTTTATTCTGAATAATGGGGAAAGCTGCGCCGCCTATCAGCTTAAAATCACTAACTACAGCACAATAAATTGCAGGATGCGTTAAGGCATGCGACTCAAATACATCTGCATTTGAGCACGCCTCTCCAAACATGGGAATCGCAGGCGTAACGTAGGTAACTTGCTCTTTTAACTTTATACCGCCAAATTTAGCAACAGTGTCATCAACAGTCCCCAGCTCAAAAATCTCAAATTTTGATTTATCTACATGATTACTCATTTAATGCTAGCCCTTCTTTGGCCTTGCTGGATTGCCGATAACAACCGCATGATCAGCAACATCTTTTGTCACCACTGAGCCCGCACCGACTACTGCGCCGACGCCAATTCGAATGCCGGGCAACAATACGGCACCACCGCCGATAGAGGCGCCTTTGCAAACAGTAGTCTTTTCTAATTTAAATGCGGTGTTTTTCGATTTTGGGTACCTGTCATTAGTGAAGGTGACATTAGGGCCGATGAATGCATCATCTTCTATGGTAATGCCGTCCCATATATAGTTACCACACTTAACTGTAACGTTATTGCCAATCACCACATCATTTTCGATAAAGCAATGCGCGTTAATATTGCAGTTATCACCGATTCTTGCATTAGCTAAAACCACGGTGAACTGCCATATTTGCGTACCAGCGCCGACATGTTCAGATTGGCAGTCGGCGAGCGGATGAATATTTTTCGACATTAATAATCCTAATCACTACTACACATTGTCACTGATATAAATCAATTATAAGAGACAGCTAGTTAAGCCGCATCGCAAAGCTGTATTAACTTTTGCTTAAACATGCCACTGGAGCAATTTGATACATAAAACTGCCTAGATTGCTGAGAGAACCGCGCATGCTCTGCCATGATTGTCCTTAAACCCAAGCTCAGTGTATTTAGCGTAGACCACGTTAAACCAATTTGCGCTTCTGCACCTACATACAGATAACGTGGTGCATCCGCTGGGACATAAGCAAGTAAGGGATACGCAGCACCTGAGGCTTCTAAGTTGGACTTTCCACCAGGCGTTGGTGCAGAACCTAAGAAAATATGCGCATCAATCGCCAGCAAACTCTCCCAGAGAGAGGGTACGTTACCCATGTATACAAATAACGTAGGGTCTATCGATGCTTGTGCCAAGCTAACCTGAATCAGTTGTACTTGCTCAGCAGAAAGCTCACCAAAGTGGTAATGTTTGCCGCCGCAAGTTTTTAAGGACTCTTGAATAATTCCACTCAAACTAAGGTCACCATTCATAGCAAACTTGCCAGCGGAGCCGGCGGTGACAGTAGAAAATTGTTGGATAGGTTGATTAAACGTCTTTGCACCTAAATCATGGGAGGATGTTGGTAAGAAAATCACTGATTTATTTAGATCTTCTGCACACAATTTAGCCATAGGCTCAAATAAATCTACATGGTTAAAATGTGCAATCGTATTACCTAATGCGGGGTTATGGTCTGCATGGTGCACAAAGTAATATTTGGCATCCAATGTCTTCTGGCACGCTGCGATTGCCACGGCATCTTCATGATGCGTTAGTACAAATACATTTTTTGCACAACTATTGATAAAAGCAGCTAACCTTTTTGCCTTGTCTAAATAGGCCTCACTTGGCAAGATCATGACAGGACATGTAAATGACGAGGCAACTTTTTCAAATAAATGATTTTTTGCAAACCGGTCATAGATATCGGTAATGATTAAAATGGGATTATCAACCGATACCAGAATCTCTTGAATTACTTTGGTGTGACCTCCGTAGTCGTACACCTCAGAAGCAATCACGATATTAGCCAGTTTGCGCTCTCTAGCTACTATGTTGCCAAACGCAAAATCTATACTTTCTAATATCTGATCGAAATATGGCGTAAAAACCTTGGTACCGATAAATTCCGGCTGTAGCTTAATGGCACTAATAGACTTATAAATTAGCGACAGAATTTCGTTATGCTGATTATCGCTGAGTAGTGCATTAAATGTGGGCTCGAAAGCAGACAAATCTAAATGTGGAGAAATACTGCTTTTAGTCGATGCGGCATTAATCGCGTTGATATTGGCACTTAATACTTCCATCAGGCACTGCTTGATAACTTCATTTGAGCCTAAAGGGTTAGTTGCAGTGGGCTGTGTTTTGGCATCAACTTGCGCCAGAAAATCCTCAGCAATCAGTTGCGCGGTTTCTGTTGTTAAACCAAACTTCTGCCCCAGCTCCAAAGCCTCTAATACCGTTGCCACATCTGCAGTCTGCATAAGCGCATCAATGTAAGTAACCCAATACTGCTCGTCTTCTGGTTTAGATTGTACGGCTTTTTCAAGTAGCGGTATTGCTTCATTAACTCCCTGTAGGTTAAACGCTACGATACCTAGACGATAATTTGCCTCTGTATTATCCGGTTGAATGTTTAGCACTTCTTGGTATAGAGTTGCCGCTTGCTCTAACTGGCCGTCTGCTTCGTGCTGTTGAGCCATCTGCATCACGCCGTTCATAGCTTCATATAGCGCCTGCTGTTGGGGCGTATTGCTTTCCCACTTATTAAAATATAGCTGGCACTTCTGTGCCCAATGCGGCGAACCAAAGGCGCCTTTACTCTGATGCGTCAACTTGATCGCCCATGTACCCAAACTTAAACCCGCTACTCTGGCACTCCGGCAAAAATCTATATCATATAGGTGAAAGTCAAACTGTGGATCAAATCTCACATGCGCAGCATTGAGTACCGACTTTCTTACAGCAAGAAACACACCGTCTAGTAACTCACATGCGGCCGGCACTTCTCCATAAAATTTATCTTCACCAAAAGCATGTGGCCCATGCCATACCTTGCCACTCAAATACTCATCATCATCCCAAGTGAGTGCGGTATCGGTAAATAACCAAGCTGGCTGGTTGGGCAGTCTACGCTTATTGCCTGCCACTCCAATCACATCAAAATGTGCCAGCCCGGCAATCAGCGTATCAACAAAGTTAGCTTCATCAATCCACACATCGTCATGCACAAATACCAGAATAGCGCGATCATCCGCCTGCCCTATCGCCTGGTTAAACACTGTAGAAAGCCCTAGCGTGTTATTAAAAGCCACTTTTGCAGTAATTCCGCTCTCTTGTTTTAAATGCCTATGTAGGGAAAGACCAAGCGCAGACTTGCTCCAAAAGTCCTGTTCTGAATAGCGGGTAGCACTAATAATTTGCACATAACGCTCTTGTTGCGCTTCCAGTTCTTGAGTTTTCTGTACTTGCGGCACGGTACCACCATGGTCGACTTTATTGATATACGCATGCCACATTTCCAGCATGGCAGTTTCCATATTCATTGCAAAGCGTTCTGCATCAAACAAAGGCGAAGCAAGTACTTGTACTCTAAGCCCTGCTCTTAAATCAGACAGTTTATTCAAGTCACTGCAATGTGCCAACGCTTTATGCAGATACTCAGTTTTAGTCTCCGTTACCCAATCTGCAAGGCCAGCAGCTGTGAGCATACTAGCCCCCTGTCTTGCAATTAGGCTATCGCCCGCCAGTGTCAAGGTGGGCACGCCCATCCATAGTGCCTCACAAGTGGTAGTGCCGCCTGGGTACGGGAAAGTATCCAAAATCAGATCAACATCGTGGTGCGAAACAAAATAAGCCTCACGTGATACCGAGCCTAGCAATGTCAGCCTGTCCGAACCAACGCCTAATTTGGTAAATTTGGCGACCATATTAGCCACCACATCCGCATCTCCAAACGATTTACACTGCCAGCGCAACCTGGAGCTAGGTATAGCACGCATGACCTCTGCCCATAGCGCCAACACTTCGTCGCCGGCTTTTGCTAAGGTTTGAAAGCTGGCAAAAGTAATATAACCACGTGCAAGTGCGGGCAAAGTGGAAACCTCCACCGCAACATGCGGTGCGGTAAAACACAATCTAGTATCAGTCACGTATTTTATTTTTTCAGCAAAGTGCTTTTGATGAGCTGGCGGCACGCCAACTTCATCTGCAATAAAATAATCTACCGCTTTCATTCCTGTCGTTGCAAAGTAACCCAGCCAACTCACTTGAATCGGCGCCGGCTTCCAGGCAAGTATCTGCATACGATTACCTGAGGTATGCCCTGAAAGGTCAAATAAAATATCGATGCCATCTTCATGAATTAACTCAGCAGCGGCCTGATCCGTCATGCCCACTAACGATTTCCAATACGCGAAATTAGGTTTAAGGCGGCCGGTAAACGCATCCTCTCGAATATCTGTCAAATAGGCAGCAAGCTCAAATTTGGAGAAATCAATATTTTTTACCCAATGCTCCAGGAAGTAGGCCACTGGATGCTGACGTAAATCGCCAGACATCAAACCTATGCGTAAGCGCTTAGCTTGAGTATTGGTATGCCAAGCGGTGAACACTTGCTCCACCTTACCGGTAACCATCTTGTCGAACTCAAGCGCCTGCTGTAGACGATACTCGGCACTATGATGCCCAGAATAATTCATGGCGAACAATAAATTACTTCTGGCTTTATTGGAGGCAGGGTCATATTTAAGCGCTTCAAAGCACTCTTGTTCAGCCTCATCCAAACGGCCTTGCGCAATATAATTGGTGCACAAGTTAATATGCGCGTTTACATATTCCGGCAAAATTTCAATCGCTTTAATTAGCGATGCCTCCGCCTTTTTAATTTGCCCAAGTGCAGCTAGCGTTAACCCTAAGTTACTGTAAAGTAAAGCCTCTTCTGGATGCAACGCGATGGCCTGATCAAAAGCCAGCTCTGCTTCCTGATACCTCTCCATACGGTGTAAAGCTAAGCCTAAATTGTTATATGCCAGCCAATAATCTGGAGCTAACTCAATGGCACGGCGGTAACATACCTCAGCTTCTGAGAAGAAACCTTGCTCAGCCTTTGCCAAACCAAGGTCAACATGCACGTCTTTACGTGTTGGATCAATAGACAATGCTTGAATAAAGTATGGAATAGACTCTGGCACTCGGCCCAGCGTCCTTAAGAACACCGCCATTTTGACGTATGCATCAACTGATTGAGGGTGTGCCAGGATTGCCGCATGTATGCAGGCCTCGGCCTCTGCAAGCCGCCCATCAGCATGTAACAGGTCTGCTAGATTGCTATACGCCTCAAATTCGGCACCAATTGCAATCGCCTTATTAAAACCGTCTTCTGCATCTTGCAACTGCCCTAAAGCCTTAGCTACGGCAGCTAAGCCAATATGTGCCGCAACAAAATCCGGTTGTATGGCTAATGCTTTATCGTAATAAGCTTTTGCCTCAGCAAAGCGGCCCTGCTCGTAAAGAACATGCGCTAAATTATCAAAAATCCAAATGTTATTAGCATCAAAACGCAAAGCATTTTTATAGCTTAGTTCTGCCTGCTCTAATAACTCTTGTTTTTTAAATGCGTTGCCTAGATTGTAATGTGCTTGTGCAAAACTAGGGTTAAGCTGAATCGCTTTTTGGTAACAGTTAACTGCCTCATCTAACTGCTGCTGGTCATAAAAGCAATTACCTAGATTGTATTGTGCCTCATAGTCATCTACTAAAAATAACACTGCATTTTTTAATGCCTGCAGCGCTAAATCCACCTCACCCTGATTTTGATAGATAGCACCCAGCACCTTCCAAACAAAACCATGCTTAGGGTACTGTTTCACCATGGATAAAGCTAATGCCAGCGCTTCAGGGAGTTTTCTTTGATTAAACAACGCCAGCAAGGCGTTCATTTCATCTAAAGCAGGATTTGTATTATTTTTAGTTTTAACCATTACCCTAATTCAGCCATAGTTTTAACGAGCAAATAGCAATATAACATGTGATTGCCGCTAATTTTAGATAATGACATTATTCTGAAACTGCTACACGTTTGATACCCGAAACAAATATATAAAAGCAGCTCACTTTGACTAGTTTTGGATTAGTTTCGCATCAACCACATCACCACATCAAGTCAATAAGCGCTAGCCCTAGCTAACCAGATTATGCTTAAAAGCATAATGCGTTAATTCTGCATTGTGTTTAAGTTGCATTTTTTCTAGTAAGCGTGCGCGATACATACTGACCGTTTTCACTGAAAGCGAAAGCTTGTTCGCCACATCCGTCACAGATAAACCGGAAGCAATCATGATAAAGGTCTGGTACTCACGATCGGAGAGTAACTCATGTGGCGCCTTTTGATCATCTCGGCCGACCTGATTAGCCAAGATTTCCGCCACCTCTGGGGTAATGTATTTTTTTCCTCTAGCCACCGTCTGAATAGCATTTACTAATTCTGATGAAGCACTTTGCTTACATAAATAACCCGCAGCGCCGGACTTTAGAGCGCGAATCGCGTATTCATCCTCTCTGTGCATAGAGAGCATCAACACGGCAATATGGCTGTTTTCACGCTTGATATACTTGAGCGCCTCCATGCCGCTTCTATCTGGCAGCGAAATATCCAGCAATAACACATCCGCATCGGGCTGCGAGCCCAGCTTGATGGCTTCGTTTGCATTTTGCGCTTCTGCAATCACCAATATATCATCGGTTTCAGACAGAATTTGCTTGAGGCCAGCCCTTAAAATGGCATGATCATCTGCGATAATGACTTTTATTTTAGGTTTTTTACTCATCATTCACACCATCATTTCCTTCTATGAACAGCAACCCTACTCTATTGGCAAAGTGACCGCAACAACTGTACCTTGATCAGCTAACTGGTCAATGTCAAAACTACCATATAGAGCGGAAACTCGTTCCTGCATACCTCTTAAACCAAAAGAATTAGGCTTGTAAGTATCGGCAGTATTGATACCAATACCATTATCACTAATTTTCATGATTATTTCACCATAATGTAAATTCAAATCTACATGCACTGAGGTCGCATTCGCATGCTTAGCAATATTGGACATCGATTCCTGACATATTCTAAATAAAGTGATGGCCTGATCCGGCGTCACCACGATATCAGCTTGATTCGTAGTGAAAGTGCACGATATTCCCACCTGCTTTTCAAACTCTTTAGCCTGCCATTCAAGCGCCGCCACAATCCCTAAATCTAGTATATTCGGCCTTAAATCACTGGATATTTTATGTATAGCCTCAAATGTGTTGTCTACAATTGATTCCAAGCCTTTGGCCTGCTCAACAGAGACAGGCAGACCAGTAGCCAAGCGATTAATAATGGAGGTTAAGCCAATTTTAATTGCGGTTAAATTCCCACCCAAATCATCGTGTATTTCTCGTGCTATCCGAGTACGCTCTAACTCTTTGATTTGGTTCATATGCGCGGTTAATTGCGCTAACTCATGGCGAGATTCCTGCAATTCAAGCTTTTCATTCTTGCTTTGGGTAATATTAATCATAATACCAACCCATTGAATCACACCATCATTCAACACCTTAGGAATTGCACGCAGATTTATCCACTTATTATCCTGCCAGTCATTAATCCACACCCTTCCCTCCCAATCCAACTGGGTGAGCGCGTCCGCAGACTGGACTAAGCGCTTTCTTAATGATGCTTTATCCCTTGGGTTCATCATCGCAAAAAACAGCTTTGATTCCTGCATCAAGTCAGCGGCATTAAAGCCTAACAAAGCCTTACAGCCCTCACTAAGGTAAGTAAAAACAATATCACCCCGCGGATCGAGCTGTAACTGAAACACCAGCCCCGGTGTATTGGAGATAATCGCCTCTACCCTAGACTCACTATCCATCAGCACCTGATTGAACGTTTGTGCACAATCATGACAATCACTGCCTGAAATGGGTGAAAGATCACTTTTAATCAATAACAAAAATGGAGATTGCTCTGAGGCAATGATTTTAACGCGCAATTGTTCATGGCTAACACGCCCGACCACGGGCGCCTGATCCTGCATTAACCGTAAAAACTTAGCCTCGCCGGCATGTGCCTGTAAATGCGATTGCAGTTTGGTTTTGGAAACACCTAGTACATCGGATAATGGCAGCTTTTGTAGGCAGACCAAGTCATAGCCGGTATTGCTTAATACACTTGCATTTGCGTATACCAACTTCATATCTGGGGCAGCTAGTAGGTAAAATTCATCTGCAACAGTGTGCAGCAACTCATTCAATAACGGCGAACCTTCACTTAAAAATGACGGTAGTGCGATAAGAGGCGGGTTGGCTGAAACAGTCATTTGATTAAACCTTATCTTTTCAATAAGTTATATAAATACAACATCACAACAATAGCCTGCAACAGATAAGTTCATTATACATTTAAGTGCCTATGTAAAAGGGCTAATCCCACACTTAACTTGCTACCACTCAAGCCCAGCTTTATTTTTACATAAATGGCACTTATTCAAAATAGTCCCAATATTCTGTTCTACCGACCCTATTTTAAGACATAATTGCAGGGTGCTTTAATCAATGGCTAATGAAAGAACATGCGCATATTATTAATTGACAACACCGAACTCAATATCACTTTACTAAAGCATCTTATTAAAAAGATCCCAGAATATGAGGCAATCGCATTTACCAATCCGGTTAAGGCGCTGCTATGGTGTAGAGATAATGAGCCAGATTTGGTTGTAGTAGATTATGCCATGCGTGAAATGGACGGCATTCAATTCACCCAGCAATTTAGAGGCTTTGTTAACTACGAAGATATTCCCGTATTGATGGTGACCGCCAATAACGATACATCTATCCGCCAAAAAGCTCTTGGTAGCGGAGTCACCGACTTTTTAAATAAGCCTTTAGATAATATTGAATTCATCACCCGTGCCAGAAACATGCTGGCATTACGCCAAAACCAAAAGAAGCTAATTGACCGTGCAGCATGGTTAACAGACGAAATACGTAAAGCAACCAGAAAAGTTAAAGATCAAGAACGCGAAACTATATTCTGTCTAGCAAAGGCGGTGGAGTATCGCAACCCGGAAACAGGCGCCCATATTCAGCGCATGGCGCATTATTCTAAGCATATCGCACATGTGCTGGGGCTTTCGGTGCAAGAACAGGAGCTATTACTAGAAGCCGCCCCTATGCACGACATAGGCAAAGTGGGCATTCCTGATGCTATTTTACTAAAGCCTGGCCGCCTCACCCCGGCGGAGTTTGCAATTATGCAGCGTCACGCAGAAATTGGTTATGAGCTACTTAGCGCTAGCAGTTCCCCTTTACTGCAGGTTGCAGCCGAAATCGCACTGACTCATCATGAAAAGTATGATGGTAACGGCTATCCGCATGGTCTATCTGGCGAAAATATCCCACTGTTTGGCCGCATTGTTGCAGTAGCAGATGTATTTGACGCACTGACCTCGGAGCGCCCTTACAAAAAGGCTTGGTCTATTGAAGAGGCATGCCAACTTCTTCGCGATGGCAGTGGCAAGCATTTTGACCCAGCCTGCGTGGAAGCATTTTTGAGTGACCTTGGTGAAGTCATCGCCATCAAAAATGCATTTTTGGACACCTCGGACGAAGAAGAAAATCCTGTGCAATTCGAGGCTTAAGCAATTAAGCGGAAATAGTTATCAGCTCCAAATCCTAACAAGCCTCACAAATATCAACAAAGCACTAACGTAAATCCGGCAAAGTATTGTAAAATTATGTCCGGCGGGCCTCCCCGCATTGTGAAGTAGCCAACCTGGTCAGGTGCGGAAGCAAGCAGCCACAACTATTAAGCAAGTGCCGGGGTCAAGGCTCGCCTCTTCTTTTCTTTAGCTAAAGCACATTTTGAAAGCCAAAGAACCTCCTAATAATTTAAAGACGAAAATACAATTTTCAGCTAAAGTTTAGGTTATGTCATATCAAGTGCTAGCGCGTAAATGGCGCCCAAAATCGTTTGAAACGTTGGTCGGTCAAGATCACGTCGTACGTGCGCTCACCAATGCCCTTGAACAAAATCGCTTACATCATGCTTACTTATTTACCGGCACACGCGGTGTTGGTAAAACTACTCTAGCACGCATACTGGCAAAATCTCTCAACTGCGAGACCGGCATCACTGCAAAGCCATGTGGCGTTTGCAATGCCTGTACTGAGATTGATAAAGGTCGCTTTGTTGATTTAATTGAGGTGGATGCGGCAAGTAACACGCAGGTAGATGCCATGCGTGATTTACTGGATAACGCACAATATGCGCCAACTGCTGGCCGCTTCAAGGTTTACATCATCGATGAAGTGCACATGCTGTCAAAAAGTGCATTTAATGCCATGTTAAAAACGCTGGAAGAACCACCAGCGCATGTCAAATTTATCCTGGCAACCACAGACCCACAAAAAGTACCGGTAACCGTATTATCGCGTTGCTTACAGTTTAACTTGCGCCAAATGGCTGGCACTTCTATTACCAGCCACCTGCAAAACATTTTGACGCAAGAAAACATTGCATTTGAGCCAACCGCCTTGCACTTAATCTCGCGCGCCGCAGCGGGCAGCATGCGTGATGCACTCTCGCTCACCGACCAGGCCATTGCCTACGGCGGCCAAACGGTACACGAGTCAGAAGTCCGCTCAATGCTGGGTGCTATTGATCAAAGCTACTTATACCAATTATTGGATGCACTACTGGCCAATGACGGCAACAGCCTGATTAACCAGGCCAAGGCAATGGAAGAGCGCAGCATATCATTTGATGCTGCCTTAAATGACTTTGCACAACTACTACACCAAATTGCTGTTGCGCAGACAGTGCCAGAGAGTGTTGCGAACGACCTGCCGGAACGCGAAGTCCTGCTGAGTCTGGCGCAAAGAATCCAAGCTGAAACCTTGCAGCTGTATTATCAAATCGCCCTATTAGGCCGCCGTGACATAGGCTTGGCGCCTGATGAGTTTGCTGGCTTTACCATGAGCCTGCTACGCATGTTAGCATTTACGCCAAGTGAGAACAGTGTTCAGAAAGCTAAAGTACCAAGCCAGATAAACAGTGTACGTCCTACAGTAGTGCCTAGCGCACCTGCTGAAAAACCAATTAAACCTGAAGCCGTTGCAGTAGTTGAAACAACACCTACTGCCAACATTGTGGAAGATACCGCTGACACAGCACCAGTTGCAGACGCGGCAGACGTACCACGCATCGGCAGCACTAGCTTTAATGGAAACTGGCGCGCACTGGTAGATGCACTAAAACTTGGGCTTGCCAGAGAGTTAGCTAAGCACTGTGAACTGGTTGCATATGACGCAGACAGTATCTCACTGAGCGTACCAGAGAGCCAAAAGCACTTGGTCTCAGCTAATTATCAAGAAAAGTTAACGACCGCTATTACTCAGCACTTTGATAGAAAAATTAGGCTGCAATTTAGCATAGGTGGCACCGGCAATACCCCTGCTAAGCAAATTTCTCAAGAAAAAGCACAAGCACAAGCCAACGCAGAAAACGCAATTGAGGAAGATAGCTTTGTGCAAGCGTTGATTGATGACTTCGGCGCGACAATCATTCCGAATAGTATCAAACCAATTTAATCAAATTAAGGAGAACAATATGATGAAAGGTGGCATGGGCAATTTAATGAAACAAGCCCAGCAAATGCAAGCTAACATGCAAAAAGCGCAAGAAGAGCTGGCTAACATTGACGTTGAAGGTATTGCGGCCAACGGTTTGGTTAAAGTACAAATGTCCTGTAAAAATGAGGTAAAACGCGTCACTTTAGATGACAGCGTGATGGATGATAAAGAAACCTTAGAAGACTTATTAGTCATCGCCTTAAAAGACGCAACAGCAAAAGCTGAAGCTACTTCATCTGCGCGCCTATCAAGCTTCATGCCTGCCGGCATGAAACTGCCATTCTAAATTAAGCCTAGTTTAATATTGCAATGAAAAACCCGCCTGCTCTTGAACAACTCATTGATAGCTTACGTTGTTTACCAGGCGTGGGGCCAAAATCGGCGCAACGTATGGCCTACTATCTGCTGCAGCGGGACAGGCAAGGCGCAAGCTGCCTGGCTTTAGCATTAAATAATGCGTTACAAGTGGTTGACCATTGCAGGTTATGCAACACGTTTAGTGAACAACCCATCTGCCCGTTATGTGAATCAGCACAGCGAGACAAAACTGTGCTGTGCGTGGTTGAAATGCCGACCGACCTGATTATGCTGGAGAATACACGCGCTTACACTGGTATGTATTTTGTGTTGATGGGTAGGCTATCTCCGCTTGATGGGATAGGCCCTAAGGAAATTCATCTAGATAAGCTTATTAAGCGCGCAAATGATGGCGTTGTTACCGAGGTCATTCTTGCAACCAATTACACGGTAGAAGGCGATGCAACTGCTCATTATATTAGTGAACTGTTACGTGCCCGCGGCATTAAAGTGAGCCGTATTGCACGTGGTATGCCGATGGGTGGTGAAATTGAATACGTTGATACCGGAACACTTGCACAAGCCATGCTGGAGCGCAGAAGCGTATTTAAATAAGCGCCGTGCCGTTTGATACGGTTATCACAGCGCCCCTACTGTAAGCCAGTTCCACTTTTCAATCAGGCGCTACAGCACTTATCACCGCCACGCGGCGCACCCAGTTTACGCAAGCAAAGACAATCACCCCGTAACTTAATCAGCAAACCGCCGAGAGCTTAAGGTTAACAAATGCCAATAAGTCTAAAGGCGCTTGTATTGCTTGATCTGCGCCCCATGCCTCCGGCTGGTCAGTTTCAGACAAATAACCATACAAGGCCACTACAGTTTGCATGCCTGCGGCTTTACCGGCTTGGATGTCACGCTCTGCATCCCCCACATACCAGCACTGTTGCGGATCCACGCCAACTTGTTCGCAAGCCATCAATAATGTATCAGGGAACGGTTTAGGCCGCGCGGCATCATCACCACTCACCACGCATGCCGCACGCGTTAACAGGCCAATGCTTTGCATTAATGGCTGTGTGAAGCGTCGCGGTTTATTTGTGACTACACCCCAAGGTATATTATTCGCTTCCAATCTAGCCAGTAGCTCAGAAACACCATCAAACAGAATTGGTTTGCGTGTTAACACTTCGTCGTAGATAGCGAGATACTCATCGCGCATAGTGGCAAACGTATCATCTGTATCACTTAAATCAAACCCAATTGCCAATAGGCCTTTAGAGCCGTGCGAGGCATAAGGTCTGATCACATCAAGCGGCAATTCGGCAAGACCGTGCCGCACCCGTTGTAAATTAAGCGCATAGGCAAGGTCATGTGCGGTATCAACCAACGTGCCGTCTAAATCAAATAAGATCATGATTAATAATCACTAAGTTCGGTGTGTAAAAGATAGTTCACAGAAACATCATCGCTTAGCGAATAGTGCTGTGTCAGTGGCTGGTAGTTCATGCCACGCATGCCAGAAACATTCAATCCGGATTGACGCACCCAGTTAGAAAGTTCAGATGGCTTAATAAACTTTGCGTAATCATGTGTGCCTTTAGGCAACATATTTAAAATATACTCGGCGCCCAGCACCGCAAACAAATACGCTTTAGGATTACGATTGATGGTAGAGAAAAATACAGAGCCGCCAGGTTTTACCAGACGCGCACATGCCGCCACGATGGATGCAGGGTAAGGCACATGTTCTAGCATCTCCATACAGGTCACCACATCAAAAGTTGCAGGCTGCTCCAGCGCTAACTGCTCAACAGAAATGAGCTCATAGTTTACCTTAGCCCCACTTTCTAACTGA
This sequence comes from Methylotenera sp., assembly GCF_036401095.1. GTDB lineage: Bacteria > Pseudomonadota > Gammaproteobacteria > Burkholderiales > Methylophilaceae > Methylotenera. The sequence continues at coordinate 142,856 of NZ_DASWWA010000003.1, read as the reverse complement.
TGAAGCTTTGCAACATTGAGCGCTTGCTCACCCAAGTCAATGCCGGTTACATCAGCACCTTTAAAGTACATAGATTCAGACAAGATACCGCCACCACAGCCGACATCTAGCACACGCTTGCCACTTAAACTGGCTAAACTATCGATATAGTTTAAACGTAATGGGTTAATCTCATGCAGTGGTTTAAATTCGCTATTTTTATCCCACCACTTATGTGCGAGTTCGCCAAATTTTTGCAACTCCAGCACATCTGCGTTTAATGTTTGTATTGTCTTAGCTTCGGTTGCCATATTTGGATAATTTCCTTTAACTCTACTGGTTCTATATTCGCATAAGTACCATGACTGTAACGCAGTTCACCTGCTACCCAAGTGTGTGTCACATGCTCGCGGCCACAGCTATACACCAAATGTGAAACTGGGTCATAACAAGGCGATATTGCAAAGTCACTCAACTTCACAGCTACCAAATCTGCTTGTTTTCCTACTTCGATACTACCAATCTTATGATCTAGCCCTATCGCTTTGGCTGCATTAATTGTCGCCATTTTCAGCGCCTGATACGCAGGCAATGCCGAAGCATCTTCACTAACCCCTTTGCACAACAAGGCCGCAAGACGCATTTCACTAAACATATCTAAACGATTGTTACTCGCTGCGCCATCTGTACCTACACATACATTGACATTACTTTTCAATAAAGCATGCACCGGTGCAATACCACTACCCAATTTCAAATTAGAAGCTGGGCAATGCGCAATATGGCACCCATACTCAGCCAACATATCAATCTCATGCGGCAATAAGTGCACGCCATGTGCTGCAATAAAACCTGGCCCAAGTAAACCAAGCTCAGCAATTCTTTGTATAGGCCTTACACCATAAGTCGCTTCACTCTGACTAATTTCATCACGCGTTTCATGCAAATGCGTATGGATACCTAAGCCCAATTGCTCTGCGTAAGTCAGTACTTTTTCAAACGTAGAGTTAGAAATTGTATATGGTGCATGCGGCGCCAATGCTGAGCTTATTAATGGATTGCCACGCCAGCTATCATGCGCTTCAAAACCTTTTTGTAAATAATCATCGGCATCAGCCGCATAATTGGTTGGGAACTCAAGCACAGTAAGACCCAAATGCGCACGCATACCGGCTTTATTGGCGGCCAGCGCAGTTGCCTGTGGGTAAAAGTACATATCATTAAAACAAGTCGTACCACCACTTAACATTTCAGCACAGGCAAGCAAAGATGCATCTTCTACATAGCGCTCTGTCACAACCGCGCGCTCTGCCGGCCAAATATGCGAATTAAGCCAAACCATCAAAGGCTGATCATCCGCAATCCCTCGCATCAAGGTCATTGCCGCATGTGTGTGCGCATTAACCAAGCCCGGCATCAACACATGCTCATCGGCCACAACAACTTCGGCTGCAGCATATTTCACTCGCGCCTGATCTGTTGGCAACACGTCAACAATCACTTGATGATCAATCACTACTGAGTAGAACTCATGTAAAGAGTTATCTGAGTCGGCAGGTACAACCCAGCGCGATTCAATCACTAATTCGACATGGGTTGCTTGCGTTTCCAATTGATCAGATTTTGTCATAGAGGCTTATTTTACCAATAAAAAAGCCCCGCAAGCGGGGCTTTTTACAATCAAGGAAATTATTTGCAACCTTTTTCCATTGAGCGTGTAGCTTCAATCTCTACACGACGGTTTGGTGCCAAGCACTCGATTAATGCTTTACGGCCTTTTACGCCGTCGCAACTAACCACTGGCACTAACTCGCCTTTACCAACAGCAACTAAACGATCAGCTTCGATACCTTGGCTAATCAAATAATCACGCACTTGGTTAGCACGCTTTTCTGATAGTTTTTGGTTGTAAGCTTCACTACCAAGTTTGTCTGTATGGCCAGTTACTTTTACGCTTGCGAAAATTTTGTTTTCTTTCATTTTCGGCACAACTTCGTTATCAAGAACGCTAGTGTCTTTCAACTTAGCTTCATCAAACGCAAACAATTTAGATGCTTCAATTGTGATTGTTTCGTATTGTGGCACGCATGCAGCTGGTGCTGGAGCTGGCTCTGGAGTTGGTGCAACAGCTGCTGGTGCTACTGGTGCTGGCTCTGGCTCAACTGCAGCTACTGGCATTGGAGCTGGAGCGCCAAAACGGAAGATACCGCCTAAGCTTAACAGTGTGTTACCAATGGTGTCAGTTTCGCTAGCTGTAGTTACGCCGTCGCTCACTTTAACTGATGCACGGCTCCATTGGTGACGCAAGTCAGCTTGCAAACCGAATGTATCGTTAAACAGGTACTGTGCACCTAAACCAACGTTAGCTAACCATGAAGTTTTTTTGCCATCAACGTCTAATGTAGCATGTGTGTAATCAACATCATTACGTGCTACGCCTAAACCTGCTAGTAAGAATGGACGGAATTTATCACGGCTGAACATGTATAGCGCATCAACGCCTAATGTTGTTTGTTTGTAACGGCCACCTACACCAGCAATTCCAGTATCTTCACTTGCACGGTTGTAACCTAAGCCACCTTGAATGTCCCAGTGCTCAGACAACTCTTTACCAAGCTTTAGAAATGCGCCGCCGCCGTTGTTAGCTTCTAGATCACTGTCTGTATTCATATAGCTAACACCTGGTACTGCATACCAAGCACCACGGTACATATCTTCTGCAGTTGCTGATAACGCTGCTAAACCTAATGTGGCTGCTACAGCGAAAGTTAACATGTTCTTTTTCATTCTTATTACTCCTTGTTAATGAATCTTTATGCGCCAATAATACGCACATACATAAGCTAACGCAACTCATAACATCATGTGGATATTAGCTAATAGCGACTTTTGTTGCAAAATTACAACAAAACTACAGCATTGCACGAATTGCTTCTATTTTAGTTGCATCCAAACTCAATTTGCGCTGATTGGACTCACTAACGCCTCCCCGAAAACCAATATAGGTTGGGGTATAGACGTTTATTTTCTCTATATGCTGTATGTTGAGCGAGCCAGCCAGACCAAAGGCCATCTCATGACTTTTAACACGTGCTGCGAACAACGTCATTTGCTCATGCGTGTAATAATCCATGAACGTGCCTCCGTTTTTTTTAGCAGTATCCAACATCAAGCCATAAAAACCGGCCGCTTTAATATCATCGATCAAGTGCTCTGGATATTGAAGCTCTGCAAACAGCACAGCTATTAACTTAACACCATGTTGTGCAATATCTTTGAGCGCATCCAAACATAGCTGATAGTCTTCCGATTCAAAAAAACCAATTTTGACGAAATCAACATTCGTACTCGCAATTGCCAACACTTGCTGCGCAATTAAATCCGCTTCCATTGGTAAGTCACCAACTGTGGCACTAGTGCGTTGCTCAGGGTCAGTACGATTGATACTAACGAAATTGACCACGTCTTGAATGGTATTGACAGGCAGCGCACCGAGCGCACCCTGATGAGGGTCTTTTAAATCAATTAAATCTGCACCGTGCGTCAGAGCAATCTTTGCTTCGTTAACATCGGTAACGCTAATCAATAATTGTGTCATGCGAATACTACGCTTAAACCAGTATCGTTCATAAATTAAGCCAGACGCTCCAGCTAAGCCAAGTTCTCAAGATTAAGGGCAGCTTTATGATTTTCCACCATCTCAATCAGCCAACCCCAAGCCTCCAGTTCGCGCGGCCCAGCTGTTTTATCAATCGCAATCGTTAAATAATCAATTTCTTGGCAGATTTTCTCTAGTGGCAGCCTTTTTAGTCGACTCACCAAAACCGCCAGCTCAATTACTGCCGCCTGTGCCCGATTAAAACCCTGAAATGGTTGGTGCTGTGCTTCATGCACAATTTCTAGAAACAGCTGCGGGCGTACATCATCGTCTTCAAACTTAACCAACTTAAGCTCTTTATGCGCTAACACCTCGGTTAACCTAAACCCATTGACTTTGGTTGCTGGTGTCAGGTTCGCAAAAGGCTTTGAAGCCAAAGCGGCAGCAAACACCCGTACATCATCAGTTAAATTGACGACTGCATGACCTGTAGCCAAGATATTGGCTAATGTGGTGGATGGTTTAAACGGGGCAATCACCACTAAACCATCTTGCATGCGTATACCAAAAGGCGTGACGTGCGCAACACCTTCAGCATCGACAGAACTAACTATGGTTTCATAAATCATGCATTCACTTTCATTTCGTTGGGAGTTTTAACTGTTTTAACCCCACGACACATTTCACATAAAAACTTACTGTGCGTCTTTTTTTGCACGCTTTTCTTTGATAGACGCTTCTCGATGTGCGGCTTTACCACCAACATCAGTGCGCTTAGTGCTAACACCCCACTCCAGTTCCTGGTCTTGCGCGTAACGCTTTCCTAGCTGCCATGCAATTTGCGCACGCGCCAACTCCACGCCTAAATAAAAAGCATGTGAGGCATCATCGTCCACTTTTAAATGCGGGTACAACACGAAGGGATCTAACGCTTCATATATGCCATCCCGATTGTATATATGCAAACCTTGCTCGCTGACCTGAATACGAAAGCTTGGGTCTTTAATCTGTGATGCGATTTCATTAATTTCTTCAGCACTATAGGTAAACGGCCGCTTATCATGCAACCCTAACAAACCGTTGCTGTAGCCGCGCGGCAAACGCTCATCTCGCTTAGCAGCAAACATGGTACGTCTAGCAATATCGGCTTCTGCAATTGCATTCACAGCATGGGTACTGACTGAGGTTGCCAACACCGCATTGATATTGAGTTCACTAATCATGCCAAACAACAACGCATTGATGCCTGTGGTATCTGCATCAGTAAGCTCTGTTAGATTGCCAATGCCCATCATAATTTCAATATCTGGGTATTTTTTACGTAAGCGATGATAACGCACGATGGAGTCAGTCAATCCAAAATGGATAGGATCCAAAATTGCATCTGCCAAAAAAGGCTTACCTAACTTAATACAGCCTTCAATCGCTCGATATAACGAAGGCAAACTATGCGGTTTTGCCGGAATTAATACAGGAGTTGAAGCTACCTCTTGCGCAATCCAAAGTGTTTTCTCGGTAAGGCTTAACAGATAGTCAGCGCCCGCATGCCCTGCCGCCAGTAGGTCATCGGTATTCAAGGAGTCAACACTGACACTTAACCCTTGCTGCTTAAGCGCTTGGATACTTTCCGCCAAGTGAGGGAAAGGCACGGCAGGCAAGCAGCCAAGGTCTATCACATTGGCACCTTGTGCCTGATACTGCAAGGCTTTATTCAGGATGCCTTCTACACTGAGGAATGGCGCATCAACAATTTCTGCAAATATTTTAACTTGATACTGGCTTATATCCGGCGCAATACCCTGATGCCCGAAGTATTGCGGCAGATCTTTTAGGTCTGCTGGACCCCGCTCCACAGGTACCCCATATTTGGCTTCTAGCATGGTTAAATCACCTTGGCATAAACCGGGCACAATGACCTTATCTGCATCGCCAGTTTCCTTTACTCTGCGCGCAATTAAATCAGGCGTCATCAAAGCTGCAACAGAAACCCCAATCTGCTCCACACGGTACTTAAAAGGCTGTGTCTTTGGGTTACTTTGCACTTCGCTTAGTACTTTGTTCAAACTTTTTTCGGCAAGCTTACCCGTTAAAAAAAGTAGATTTTTTGTCATACTAGTCAGTGATTTTTAGCGACTGCAAATGCTGCTGGATGCAGGTGGTTAAGCTATCCATATCCTCTACCACACTCGTCATCTCAAACGATTTGAGCTTGGCAATATTATCTAAGTCAATCCTACGCGGGTAAACTTTAACCATATTATCGCGCGGTGCTTCAGACTCTAGCTCAGGCGCGGTATCGCACGCAAATACTATACTAGGCACTCGTGTTTTACCGGCCTGTGCATATAAATTAGTCACTAAGCTATCAGAAAAGCCGTACGCCATTTTCGCAATAGTATTTGAGGTTGCTGGTGCAATGACCAAGCCGTGGTATTTACCTTTGTAAAACATACCCACAGGCACACTGCTAGCTGTTTTATCTTGATAAACGCGATGGCCAGCAGCGTTTAGCGCTTGCTGAAAGCCGTATTGCTGAATAATTTCCGCACCGGCACTACTTAGAAAAATATCAACATTTTCTAATGTATTCAGAATCTCAATAGACTCACGTAAATAATGACCAGAGCCGGTAATCGCCCATGCCAAACGCTGACTTTTTTTATCTATCATTTTTAACCAAACCTGTACTAAAAAACACACCTTAGCCACTAAATGCCTAGCCCAGCGCCATACCTAAAACACAAGGCTTAGCACTAGGCACGTCAGCATTGACTAGCGCACATGCTTGGCGCTAGTCACCTTTAATGCTTACGGATTAAAGTAATGATTTAAGCGAAAGGATGCTCAATCACGATAGTTTCATCACGCTCTGGGCCTGTAGAAACAATAGCAATTGGCACACCGCATAATGCCTCTAGGCGTTTTAAGTAGTTTTGTGCATTTTTAGGTAAGCCATCCCAAGTTTTTACGCCAAACGTAGTTTCAGACCAACCAGGTACAGTTTCATAAATAGGTTTACATCCAGCCACATCGTCTGCACCGATAGGTAGCAAATCAATTTTTTTGCCGTCTAGCTCATAGCCTGTACAGATATTGAGCTCTTTAATGCCGTCTAATACATCTAACTTAGTAATACACAAACCGGTTAAACCGTTAATCATGGCAGAGCGGCGCAATGCAGCGGCATCAAACCAGCCACAACGACGTTTACGCTTAGTCACAGTACCAATCTCTTGGCCTTTATTTGACATTTGGTAGCCTGGCAAACCTTGTGTTTCGATATCCAACTCGCTCGGGAATGGGCCGCCGCCAACGCGTGTTGTGTAAGCTTTAGTGATACCCAACACATAGTGCAGCATATTCGCGCCCACACCAGTACCCGCTGACGCTTGACCAGCGATACAGTTACTTGAAGTCACATATGGGTAAGTACCGTGATCGATATCTAACAATGTGCCTTGTGCACCTTCAAACAGTAAACTCTCACCTTTAGCATTCGCTGCGTAGATTTCTGCAGAAACGTCCGCAATCATCGGCTTCAACGCGATTGCCTGCTGCATGCTGGCATCGAATTGCTGATTAAAATCTACCGGTTTAGCATCTAGATAATTTGTTAACACGAAGTTATGGTAATCCATGACTTCGCGTAACTTTTCTGAGAAACGCTCAGGATAGAATAAGTCATACACACGCAAAGCACGACGCGCTACTTTGTCTTCATAGGTTGGGCCAATGCCTTTACCTGTAGTGCCGATTTTTTTCTCTGCACTACGTTTTGCTTCACGCGCTACGTCTACTGCCACATGGTGGCTCATAATAAGTGGGCAACCAGGGCTAACTTTTAAACGATTACTAACTTCAAGACCATCTTTTTCCAAAGCTGCAATTTCTTTGAGCAAATGTCCAGCATCTAACACTACGCCATTACCAATATAGCAATTAACGCCAGCACGTACGATACCAGAGGGCACAAGATTGAGTTTATAAACACGCTGCGCATCACCCTGACCAACCACTAATGTGTGACCAGCATTGTGACCGCCCTGAAAACGCACCACACCTTGCGCATGATCGGTTAACCAATCAACAATTTTACCTTTGCCTTCATCGCCCCACTGCGTACCAATGACGACCACATTTTTTGCTGCTTTATTTGCCATAACGTTTACTTTGATTAAATATTAATTTTTTGGAGTAGTGATTTTGCTTAAAGCAAAATTACGTACAACTTTTAGTTTTTTACTACATCAACTACATGCCAGCCAGAGTTGTAATGCTCCAGTTTCTGATTACAATTGAGTTCATTCAAATCTGCATCTGCTTCATCTAAGGCTTCAATCACCACACGGCCTTCGTTACGCAGGCTTGCAATTTTTGTTACTAGCGCCGGATCTGCTGACACTGGCGCATAAATAGCCATATTAGATTGGGCTGGAGCTAAGGCACTCACTACCCCACGTAAATCAAGGCTAAAACCTGTCGCTGGACGTGCACGACCAAACGACTGACCGACTTCATCATAGCGGCCACCCAATGCCAGCGGACCTTTGTAGCCTTTTGCATATGCCGCAAACACAATACCGCTGTGGTAATGGTAACCGCGCAACTCACTTAAATCAAAACTAACACTAGCTCCTAGTTGATCAATCGCATGGCTGACCTGTTGCAAACTATCTAATGCCTTCTTAATCGAAGGCGTGGCTGGCAATACTTTGAATGCCTTAGCCAAAATAGACTTATCACCATTAAGTTCTGTTAAGTGCAACAATGCCTCGCGCGTGGTGTGATCTAACGCTTTAGTAAGTGCCGCCACCGCAGGCTGGTCTTTGCTTTGTAAAGCTGCGTATAAATCTTGCTCTAACTGGGCATCTACTTGGCTTGCTTCAATCAAATTGCCAAACACGTTGACATGACTAAAATCCAGATGAATTTCATCAATACCAATAGCTTGCAATGCTTTAATCAATAAACGTTGAATCTCAATATCGCTTTCGATACCGGCATGCCCATAAAGCTCAGCACCAATTTGTAGAGGCTCTCGCGTCAACGCCAAGCCATCAGGCTTAGTACGCAACACACTACCGGCGTAGCATAAACGGGTCACGCCTTGATGATTCAACAAGTGCGCGTCGATTCTGGCAGCCTGCGGAGTCATATCCGCACGTACACCCATGAGTCGACCGGTGAGTTGATCAACCACTTTAAATGTGGCTAAATCCAAATCATGTCCTGCCCCAGTAATTAAAGACTCCATGTATTCCAACATCGGTGGAATAACATACTGATAACCATGCACTTTAAACAGGTCTAGCAATTTGCGACGCAAGACTTCAATTCTTAAAGCCTCTGCAGGCAATACATCTTCAATATATTCGGGTAACAACCAATTACGCATATTTATCAATCATTTACTTAACAAAATTAAGAGCAATCCGCCGATTATGGATATCAAGCCAACAAAGCGGAGTTGCCCATCTTTTAATGCCACCATCTTCATAAAAGTTTCTCGCCAGGCTTGAGGCATCAGCAACGGTAGCAACCCCTCAAATACCAGCATCAAACCTAAAGCAGTTAACACATAGTCACTCACCACAAGTACTATTTTCTGTTAGGGCTGCGCATGTATTTAAAGAACTCTGAATTAGGATCCAGCACCATTACGTCACTCTTGCTTTTGAAACTATTTTTATATGCTTCTTGGCTGCGATAAAACGCATAGAACTCTGGGTTACGGCTATAAGACTGATTATAAATCTCACCAGCTTTTGCATCACCCTCACCCTTAGTTTTTTGGGCTTCACTGTAAGCTTCGGCAATAATCACTTCACGTTGCTTATCAGCATCGGCACGAATTTTTTCTGATGCAGCAGCGCCTTCTGAACGTAATTGATTTGCTAAACGTTTACGCTCTGCAATCATACGATCAAATACTGACTTGCTGATTTCCTCAGCATAGTCAACGCGTTTTAGGCGCACATCAACTACAGCAATACCCATTTGACGCGCTTCCGCATCGGCAGTCTTACGCAAGTTATCCATCACAGCACCACGTTCGCCAGCAATCACGTCGCGTACAGTGCGCTTACCAAATTCGGTACGTAATACGGCATTCACCACTTTAGATAATCTATCTTCAGCAGCAGCCTCGCCACCCTCTTTAATTGATACGTAATATTTAACGGGATCAATAATGCGCCATTTGACGAAAGAATCCACCATCATGTATTTGTTTTCGCTAGTAATAAACTTAGCAGGCTGCTCCCAATCTAGAGTCAGAATACGGTTATCAAAATACTTTAAGTTATCCACGAATGGCATTTTAAAGTAAAGACCTGGCTCTTTTTTCACAGAGACGATCTCACCTAATCTTTGCACAACCACATACTGAGTTTGTTTCACAGTGAAAGCAGAGGCTGATAGCAACATCAAACCTATGATCCCTACGAAAATAATATTTTTTGCCTTATTCATTATTTTTCCTTATCTACTTTCTCTATCACGGCTGCGAAAAGCATCTCTCGAGCGCTCTGTAGTAGCTGTGGCTGAATCAAAAGCTGCACCTGATTCAGTTTGCGGATTTAATGACTGTACGGATTGAGATTGCGCTGTAGCAGATGGTGCACCAGTTGCATTAATCAATTTATCTAGCGGCAAATATAACAAACTGTTACCAGCTTTTTGATCAACAATCACTTTGCTTGTAGCTGATAGGATCTGCTCTTGCGCATCTAGGTATAAACGCTGGCGCGTCACCTCTGGCGCATTATTGTACTGCGCTAAAATCTGATCAAAACGACTTGCATTACCTCTAGCTTCACTTTCAACCTTCAACTTATAACCAGCTGCTTCAGATAGCAAACGCGAAGCCGTACCACGCGCTTTTGGTATCACATCATTAGCGTAGGCCTGACCTTCGTTGATTTGGCGTTGATTATCCTGATTAGCACGGTTGACGTCTTCAAAGGCCTCTTGCACCTGCTCTGGCGGCTGAGCGCTCTGTAACGATACACTAATAATTTTCACACCGGTTTTGTAGCTATCTAAGATCACCTGCATGCGCTCAGACGTGTCAGCCAAACCTTTTTGCAATAGATCGTCCAGCTTATTCTTGCCAACCACTTCACGAATCGCAGATTCAGCTGCAGACATTACTGCCGTGTCAGTAGAGCGGTTATTAAATAGGTAATATTTTGCGTTATTCAGGTTATATTGCACGGCAAATTGCAGGTCGATAATATTTTCATCCTCAGTCAGCATTAACGCCTCTTTAGGCAATTTAGTCTTACCGCCGCCAGAACCCTCTGCACTGCTTCTATAACCAACTTCTAGCCTGCGCACCTGCTCCATATTCACAACTTCTACTGATTCTATCGGATATGGTAAATGCCAGCGCGGACCAGGCTCAGTGGTCTCATCTAAGGCTTTACCAAAGCGCATCACTACGCCTGTAGAGCCCTGATCAACAATGTAGAATCCAGAGCCGAGCCAAATAAGAAACACCAAGCCCATAATTGGCAGAATTGGCAAATTAATATCGCCAGATGATGGACGTCTTGGCTGGGAGTTAGATTGATTACCGCCGCCATTCTTGCCAAACATTGCATTAATTTTGCGGCTCAAATCACGCATCACCTCATCAAGATCAGGCGGCCCTTCATTATTTTGCTGTCTCCAACCAGGGAATTTAATCATTCATCACTCCAACACTAAAAATTGAATTACATTAACGCTTGATTCAGGTTATGCAACGATTAGAAATCAAGTACACCAAACTTCTATACTGCGTAATTTAATTGCACTTAAACAAATGCACTCTCTTCAGTACTTTGCTTTTGTACATACTGATAGTGTTCCGCCATTGCTAATCTCAGAAAATCAAGTCCTTCACCTGTTTTTGCTGACACATGCAAGCTCGTAATTCTACCATATTCATCACGACCAATCGCAGGCTCCAAACCCACGCGGTCTATTTGGTTATACACGACGATCTGCGGCACCTCTGAGGCGCCTATTTCATGTAGCACTTTATTCACTTGTGCAATCTGCTCATCGCGATTGGTGCTGGCCGTATCAACAATATGCAACAGCAAATCAGCTTGCACCGCTTCTTCCAATGTGGCACCAAACGCTTCCACCAACGCATGAGGAAGGTGCTTAATAAAACCAACGGTATCTGAAAGTACCACCGAACCGCAACCTGCAATATAAATCTTATGGGTGGTCGTGTCTAAAGTTGCAAACAGTTGATCGGCAGCATAGATATTGGCTTTAGTCAGTCGATTAAAAATCGTAGACTTACCAGCATTGGTATAGCCAACCAGAGACACAGTCATGACATTAGAGCGTTTACGCGCTCTACGTTGCATACCACGTTGCGCCTTGAGTTTAAGCAATTTCTCACGCAACTGTTTAACTCGAATACGTAACATACGCCTATCTAGCTCAAGCTGCGTTTCACCAGGGCCGCCACGCACACCAATACCGCCTTTTTGGCGCTCTAAGTGAGTCCAGCCACGCACTAGACGCGTAGACAGATGTTCAAGCTGCGCTAGCTCAACCTGCAATTTACCTTCATGCGTTTGAGCTCGCTGGCTGAATATATCCAGAATTAAGCCTGTTCTATCCACGACACGTGCCTGCAACAAACGCTCAAGGTTGCGCTGCTGCGATGGCGTTAAATCATGATTAAAGACGGCAACATGGGATTCAGTCGCTTGCATCATCTGCGCTAATTCATCAGCCTTACCACTGCCAATAAACAACTTAGCGTCCGGGACAGACCGCTTACCCTCCACCTTACCCAGCACAGCCAAGCCCGCACTCAAGCTCAGTTGACGAAGCTCCTCCAAGCTTTCTTGGTAGTCATTTTCGCCAAAATCAACACTTACCAATATAGCAGCATCACCACCACTTGGCCTTTCAAACAAATCTTTCAACGCTTAATCATCACCTTCAGACATATTAATATTGACCGCACGCGCTGGCACTATTGTTGAAATAGCATGCTTATACACCATTTGCGTCACAGTATTTTTGAGCAGAATCACGTACTGATCAAACGAATCCACCTGCCCTTGCAATTTGATACCATTCACGAGATAAATAGATACAGCAACATGTTCTTTGCGTAGTGCGTTGAGAAATGGGTCTTGTAACATTTGCCCTTTTTGATTCATGATGTCTCCTATTGTTTGGAGTTAAATAAAGTTGACTATATGTCGCCGTTTAGAGCCACATACAAATATCTTACTCTCGTTAAGATATAGAACAACCAAATTCGTTCTTTAATTAAAATTAAAATTTAACTTCGTTCATTCTCGCAATAACTTCATCCCTGCCAAGCAGCACCATCACCTGATCGATGCTTGGAGATTGTGCAATACCTGTCAGCATCACACGCAAAGGCATAGCCACTTTGGGAAACTTCAACTGGAACTCTGTCACCACATCATTTAACACATGATGAATAGCTTCAGCCTGCCACTCAACTGCAGCCAAGGCTTGCGTAAGCTTCTGCATCGCAGGCTTGATTTCAGCCGTCAAATGCTTCTCAGCTGCAGCTTGGTCAATCACTGGCTTTTGGTAAAAGTATGCAATGCTGCTGGCAAGCTCATTTAACGTATGCGCACGCTCTTTGTACAAATCAATGACGGCCACCAGATTTGGCGCTGCAACGACCTGGACACCAAGCTTAGCAAGGCGCTTAGTCACATCATTCACTAGATAATCCAAGCTTGCCTGTTTAATGTAATGTGCATTTAACCAGCGGAGCTTTTCAGTATTGAATTGCGCGGCAGATGGAGTAATGTGGTCCAAATCGAACCAGTCGCAGAACTGCTGCATACTAAAAATTTCTTCATCACCATGACTCCAACCCAAGCGCGCTAAATAATTGAGTACGGCTTCTGGTAGATATCCATCATCATCATACTGCATGACGCTGACAGCACCATGACGCTTAGATAGCTTCTGGCCATCATCACCTAAAATCATAGACAAATGCGCGTACTGCGGAATAGTTGCACCAAGCGCCATCAGCATATTGATTTGGCGTGGGGTATTATTCACATGATCATCACCACGAATCACTTGCGTGATACCCATTTCCCAGTCATCCACCACCACACAGAAGTTATAAGTAGGCGTGCCATCAGCACGCGCGATGATTAAGTCATCTAACTCCTGATTAGCAATACTGATTTCGCCTTTAACCAAATCATTCCATACTACATTGCCATCTTTAGGGTTCTTAAAGCGGATCACTGGCGGAACGCCTTGTGGTGGCGTTGGTAGCACCTTACCCTCCTCCGGGCGCCAACGACCATCATAACGCGGCTTAACGCCTTGCTGCATTTGCTTTTCACGCAAAGCTTCCAGCTCTTCTTTACTGCAATAGCAATAGTACGCACTTCCTTGTGCCAGCATAGTTTGAATCACTTCTTTATAGCGATCCATGCGCTGCATTTGGTAAAAAGGACCTTCATCATGTTGCAAGCCTAACCAATGCATACCATCTAGAATAGCCTGTACAGCTTCCGGGGTACTGCGGGCAACATCAGTGTCTTCAATTCGCAGAATAAAATCGCCTTTGTGCTTTTTAGCAAAGGCCCACGAAAATAAAGCGGTACGGGCACCACCTATATGAAGGAATCCGGTTGGACTAGGGGCAAAACGTGTGCGAACTGTCATATCTGTCGAATTTTTTACTATCTATATTGTTAGGCCGACATTTTATCACGCTCGCCTAAAGTCTAAAAAATTAAAAGCAGATTAATGCGCAAACTCTATACAGCATACCTAGTAGCACGGCAGCTGATGTAATCACCGATCGCGCTTGGATTAAAAAGCAATCTGGCATACTACTTGCTTTTTAGACTATACCGAATGAAAGAATGTAGCTAACCATGGAATTTCTCCACAACCTGTTCAAGAATGTAGCCGCGCCAAAGATGAAAACATCTATGGCTTGGACGCATCAAATCAAAGGCATGGATGATATCTCTGCCATTGAGTTTGCGACAGTAAAGTTAGGGGATGAGTTTAAAACCAATGCGTTTAGCGACCCCGCTCATCTGCAAGCACTTTTTAGCATCGACGAAAACACACACATCACTGTCGAAAGAATCACAACGCATTTCATTCACATCGAGCATATCAGCGCAGAGCTAGAAGAGCGCGTCACGAACGCTGTATTTTTCTACCACCGTCAGCTTTTCTTGATTTACTTTTCGCTGATTGATCATTTTTCAGAGCAATATCAAAAACATATCCATGTATTTTTAGCGCGCGCAATCAGAAATGCTACACAAATGATTAAATGGCGTTATTACAGCTACCAAAGTGCGCCTGCCAATGTATGGATGCAAATATCCCAGCTGTATTTATTTGCGGAAAATCTATCTTTATTAAATGCAAAAATTCAGCCTTATGCTGACCTTGAGCCAATCTCACTCTCTAATGCTTATATCCATATTTGCATGCTAGGCACACTAGAAAGCCTGAGCTTAAAATGTGAGCAAATTGAGTTTGTGAGCAAAATGCTGACAAACTGGACCTCCAAAACAACGGTAGACCGTGTGTTTGATGAGAGTCAGCATTTATTCTATGTAGACACTACCGGCAACAAACCCGCTAAACGTATACGCACTTTCAAACCTGCCAGCACATATCGCTACTGGAATCTGGACAGTGTTATTTCTAAAGTACAGCTTTGCATTTCATTGATTGAATTCAATATTTCGCCCAAACAGCCTTTTATGAAAGAATTGATCTCACATAAGGATGCCTCCAGCACTTTTGAAATACTCAATAGCGAGTGGTCTCGTGTTGATTACCACCGCCAACGCAGGCTAGAGGAACGAAACAAAAACGTATCTCAGGCAACGACCAGCTTGGGCTTCAAAGAAGTATGTGATCAAATCAAGCAATATGAAAACATCAAGATGCAGCGTGGAGAGCGTGGCTACCAAGGTGAAAAATCTTTTGAAGAAAGATTGGCAACACACAATATCAATCGGAGTGAGCCTAATATCATTCATATGAACTTGAGCGCTGACCGCTCCAGTATTATTGATCAGTCGAGCAAAGGCTTGGGCTTACATGTGAGCAGACATGCGCATGATGTAAGCGTAGGGATGTTAATTGGCATTTCTACTAAAGAACTAAGAAACAATACCAAATTGGGGATTATCAAGAATATACGACCGATTGCGCAAGGCGAGTTACACCTAGGAGTTGAACTACTCAGCAATATTGGATTTTACTCTCAAGCAGAGAATATAAGTTTAAAAACGCCTAAAGTTGCTATATCCATAGGCGCGCATGATAATAAAGACAACTATTTTGCCAATACCGTATTTGCCAACACTACCAGCTTTTTGGACAGTAGCTTTGGCACCGACCCAAGCAACTTCATGTGTCTGTACTTACCTAAAGAACAATCGCTATCGAAACAAGAAACACTGATTATTCCTAAGCTGCAATACAATAAAAACGACATCTTCAAAGTACTGGTATTAGGTGAAGAAATATTAGTCAGATTTACAAAATCGTTCGAACGTCACGGCAACTGGGTGCGTGTAACGTTTACTACCAACATTAACTAGTAAACATTACACCCCCCATCACCTTATCGCTATTTGGTAGGCTCAGGCTCCCAGCCACCACCCAGCACTTTAAACAAATCTACCGTTGCAACTAATCTTGCCTGACGTGCCTGAACAAAAGCTAAGCTCGCTTCATTATAGGTGCGTTGCGCATCTAATACTTCAATATACGCGGAGTAGCCTGACTGGTATCTATTTTCAGACAAAGTCAGCATTTTCTGTGCTGAAGTTTGGCTAGTCAGCAAAGATTGCTCGCGTTCAGTTTGTTGACGCAAACTGACCAATGCATCATTTACCTCAGTAAAGGCGGTTTGAATCGTACGCTCATAAGTTGCAAGCGTCTTTTTCTGTTTAGCTGCTTCCTGATCAACTCGGGCATTTAGCCTGCCGCCATTAAATATTGGCAAGCTCAAACTAAGCCCACCAGTCCAAATACGGGCTGCAGAGCTTAAGATGTCTTTTAATTCAAGACTTTCCCCACCCCAGTTTGCAGTCAGTGAAATACTTGGATATAAGGCCGCCTTTGCCACCGCAATATTGGCATTAGCCGCAATCATTTGCTGCTCTGCCTGGCGCACATCAGGACGTGACTCCAGTAAGCTTGAAGGCAGCCCTAGTGGTGGCACCGGCGGAATCGGTAGCGCCATAATGTCAGACTGAGTCGGCCCCAAACCACGTACGGCCAAATCCAAGTCCCCAGTTAGCAGTGCCAATTGGTTCAGGCTCAAAGACTGCTGACGTTTCAACTCTGATATCTGTGCGCGCAAATTAGTGTTAGCGACCTCAGCTTGATATACATCTAATGCCGACACAATACCGCCTTCCAAGCGGCGCTTGGTAAGCGCAAGACTAGCATCACGACTGACCAGGTTTTGCTCTGCAATCTGGATTTGTTTGTCCAAACTACGCAATGTTAAATACTGGCTGGCAACCAGACCAGTGAGTGATAAGGTCACCGTATCTTTAGCATAGCGGCTAGATAATGCAGACGCCCGTGCAGACTCTTTAGCGCGGCCTAACTTACCCCAAAAATCCAGCTCAAAATTAGTCCCTAGCTTAATATTGAAATTATTACGCGGGTTAGCTGAAAACACAGGGAAAGCACCAGCCTCAGTCACACGAGAGCGAGTACCGGCTGCATCCAGATTAACCGAAGGAATCAAGAAAGTACCGGCCTCTTTCATTACTGCATC
The DNA here is from genome assembly GCF_036401095.1 of Methylotenera sp. Lineage (GTDB taxonomy): Bacteria > Pseudomonadota > Gammaproteobacteria > Burkholderiales > Methylophilaceae > Methylotenera. The sequence continues at coordinate 125,481 of NZ_DASWWA010000003.1, read as the reverse complement.
AGCCTGCTCAATATTAGCAACGGCTACTTTGATGTCGGTATTATGTTTTAACGCACTAGCGATTAATTTGTTCAGCGTTTCATCTTGATAAAGCGTCCACCAGTCTTTTGCAATCTGGCTTTGCGCTGCATTTTGACTCAACTCAACATAACGATCTGGTGTTTCCACTTTTGGTCTTAAGTAGTCTGGCCAAACCATAGACTGACAACCAGACAACGCTATGCTCGCTACCAGATAAAAAACTGGTTTTATTAGAAATTTATTTTGTTTCATACCGCACCTTTATTCTCAGTATTTACTGAAGTCTCGACTAGCGGCGCATCGTCAGGCACTTCATGGTGTTTTCTATGTACATTTTTATTACTCAACCATGTAAAGAAGAGTGGAATAAAAATCGTGGCTACAAAAGTCGCTAGCAACATACCGCCAAACACCCCAGTACCCATTGAGCGCCTTGCTGCTGCACCTGCACCTGTTGCAATTACCAATGGCACAATACCTAATACAAACGCCATTGAAGTCATCACAATCGGTCTAAAGCGCAACCTTGCTGCCTCTAGTGCGGCTTCAGCAATCGGCATACCCTCTTCCATTTTCTGGCTTGCAAACTCTACAATCAAAATCGCATTTTTTGCCGCCAAACCAACCAGCGTAATCAAGCCGATCTGGAAGTAAATATCATTTGGCATACCTCTGAACAACACAGCAATCAGCGCACCAGCCAAAGCAAAAGGTACCGCCATAATCACTGCAAGTGGCAAGGCCCATGTTTCAAACTGCGCAGCCAAAATCAAGAACACCATAATAATGGCAAAGCCAAACGCGATTACCGCAGCTGAACCTGTACGTTTTTCTTGATACGCTTGTCCAGTCCATGCAATTTGGTAACCATCTGGCAAGTTTTGTGCGGCAATTTTTTCAACCATTTTAATGGCATCACCTGAGCTCACACCCAATGCACCTTTACCTAGCACCTTGGCTGACAGCAAGCCGTTGTAGCGCTCTAATTGCTCAGCACCTACAATGTCTTTCACTTTGCTCAGTGCTGACAATGGCACCATCAGGCCTTTATCAGAACGCACGTAAACCTTACCTAAATCTTCCGCCTTCATACGGTAATCAGCTTCAGCCTGCAATTGCACTCGATAAGTACGGCCAGACTTATTAAAGTCATTGACGTACAACGAACCCATAGTACTTTGCAATGTATCGTAAATACTAGATACCGGCACACCTTGCGACAAGGCCTTGGCCTCATCCACCTCTAAAAACAACTGCGGCACAGTTGGTCGGAAGAAGGTGTTGATTTCTGTTAATCTAGGCTCTTGTTTAAGTGCGTCAATCAAGTTGTTTACCACGGCAGCCAAACGTGCAGGATCAGAGTCGCCACGTGTTTGTACATACAACTCAAAACCGCCAGAACTACCCAAACCGCGAATCGCCGGTGGATTAAATGCAATCGCCATACCATCCGGCTGCTGCATGCCAATACCAAACAATTTTTTAACAATATCGTCTGCTGTTGTTTTACGTTCAGACCAATCTTTCAAACGTACAAACATGGTAGCTGCACTGGTTTTATTCCCGCCGCCAATCAAGTCAAAACCATTTACCGCAAACTCATGCGCTACCGCAGGGTCTTGTGCAATTGCTGCACGCACATTTTCTGTGGTTTTGCTGGTACGGCTTAAGGTTGCACCGTCAGGCATAATCACAGCTGAAATCACATAACCTTGATCCTCTGGTGGTACAAAGCTGCCAGGAATTACTCTCAACAATACAACCACGGCAGCAATGATTGCCGCAAATACAAACGTACCGATGATTCTATGATGCAAGGTTAAATTCACCACCCCTGTGTATATATGGGTGATACGCGCAAACATACGGTTAAATGCTTTAAAGAAAGCAGACTCGCCGTGTGTTTTCTTTAACAATATTGCGCACAACGCTGGGGTCAGAGTTAGTGCAACTACGCCAGAAATCACCACAGCCACCGCAACGGTCACCGCAAACTGTTTATACATTTCACCGGCAATACCGCCTAAGAACGCAACTGGCACAAACACCGCGCACAGCACTAGTACAATCGCAACTACTGCCGCTGACACTTGCTCCATCGATTTCACTGCAGCTTTAATTGCAGACAGCTTTTCTTCTTCCATCAAGCGCTCTACGTTTTCTAACACCACGATCGCATCATCCACCACGATGCCGATAGAAAGCACCATCGCAAACAATGTAAGCGTATTAATAGAGAAGCCAAACATCCATAAACCGGCAAAAGTACCAATTAAAGAAATAGGCACCGCGATCATAGGAATCAATGTTGCACGGAAGCTTTGCAAGAACAAGAACACCACAAGTACCACAAGCACCATTGCCTCGCCCAGTGTTTTCAATACCTCTAAAATAGAAGCCTTCACAAAGTCACTAGTATCGTATGGCACTTCCCAATCAACACCTTCTGGGAAACGAACTTTTAATTCAGCCATTTTCGCTTTAACCGCAGCCGCTGTATCTAAGGCATTGGCACCGGTTTGTAAGAAAATAGGAATACCCACACCTGGTGTGCCATCTAAAGCAGTGCGCACGTTGTAGCTTTGTGAGCCCAACTCAATACGTGCAACATCTTTTAAATGTAGTACGCCGCGCTGACCATTGGCACGAATAATAATATTGCCGAATTCTGATGGGTCAATTAGTCGACCCTTAGCCGTTACCGTGTATACCAACTGCTGATCAGATGGCGCTGGATCTTGACCAATTTTACCTGCTGCATATTGTGCATTTTGTGCACGAATCGCATTTGCAATATCTGTGGTTGTTACCCCTAATTGCGCCATGCGGTCAGGACGTAACCAAATACGCATAGAATAATCTTGCGCACCAAAAATAACAGAATCACCCACACCTTTAATACGCTTAATCTCATCAAGCACGTTCAAGGTAGCGTAATTACTTAAAAACAGCGTGTCATACTTTTTCTGTTTATCAGTCAGCATCACAACTAACAGAATATCGTTAGATCGTTTTTGCACGACTAAGCCAGTACGTCTAACCTCATCCGGCAGGCGAGGCAAAGCAATATTGACGCGGTTACTTACGTTAAATGTGGCCTGATCAACATTAGTACCTACTTCAAACGTAGCAGTAATGGTTAATGTGCCGCTAGAGTCAGCACTGGAGTTGAAATACAGCAGGCCTTCAACACCGCTCAACTGCTCTTCAATCGGCGCAGCCACTGTTTTAGAAAGTGTATCAGCACTTGCACCAGGGTAAGTTGCTGTAATTAATACGGTAGGTGGCGCAATTTGCGGGTACTGTGCAATCGGCAATTTAAAGGCAGCAGCTAAGCCTGCCAGCACGATAATGATTGACAGTACACTTGCAAAAATAGGCCGTGTAATAAAAAATTTACTCATAAGGGTTCTCGATTAAGCCTGACGATTTAGCATTGGGTGATGATCTTATTTTGCTGAACCAGCTGATTCATGTTTTGCCGATGCTGCACCAGCATCAGTCTCACCCACAGGATGCGGCGCGACAACTGCACCAGGACGTAGCTTAATAATGTTGTCGGTAATCACTTTGTCGCCTGCCTCCAAGCCACTTAGGATGACCCAGTTTTTACCAACCCAGTTACCTGGCACAACTGGCTTAACCACCACCTCATTTTTATCATTAGCTACATATACAAACTTACCTTGATCACTATTTAATACTGAGGTTTGAGGCACCACAAAAACGCCATCTTTTTGCCCGGTAATCACTCGAATTCTGGCAAATTGACCTGGCAACAAACGTTTATCAGCATTATCAAAAGTTGCGCGCAGTTGCTGAGTACCTAATTGCGGATCAATACCACTTGCAGCAAAGTTAAGCTGACCTGATTTTGAATACTCTTCACCGTTAGGCAATATCAACCTTACTTCTTTTACACTTTTTTGCGTTAATGGGCCGCCTAACTGCGCCAACTCTGCATCAGATAAGCTAAAGCGTACCCAGATTGGACTAATCTGACTCACGGTGCTTAATAAACTAGTATTAGCGCTCACCAAAGCACCTTCTGACAACTCGAATCGACCTGCTACACCAGACAAAGGAGATGTCACAGTGGTGTAAGATAAATTCAGCTCAGCTTCACGCACTGCTGCTTCATATTGTGCCAAGCTAGCCGTTGCTAATGCGTTATCAGAGTTTGCATTATCTGCCTCACGTTGACTCACTGACTGCGTTGCTACCAAGGCCTGCAAGCGTTGCGCTTCGCGCTTGGCTTGATCAAAACGTGCTTTTTGCTGTGCCAATTGTGCTTTTGCATTTGCAAGCGCAATTTGATAAGGCACAGGGTCAATTAAAAACATTGCCTGTCCAGCTTTTACTGGCTCGCCTTCTTCAAACAGTTTTTTGAGTAAAATACCGCCAACACGCGGTCTAATTTCAACTTCTTTTGCGCCTTCAGTTTGCGCCACGGCCTCAGCACTTAACGGCACACTGCTTGGAGCCATTGTAATTACACCTACAGGCATAGGCGGCATCCCTTGAGCCTGCGCGCCATTTTCTTGCTTACCACATCCTGCCAACATAGAACCGACAAGGACGCCAATCAGCGCCAACATCATGCCTGATGTCATCAAGGTTCGTTTCGCATGCACAGCCTGTGCGCTAAACGACTGTATCTGAATATGTTGTTGATTCTGCCTTACGGTCTTGTTTGCCATTAAAAACTCCACGGTTGTTTTTATAACTTGCTAATTATTCTACGCTTTTATTAAAAATATAAGCAATCCGCACTTGTAAACATACAGATTTGTATGTATATTATATACAAACAGGAATGTATGTAAAGAGCAATTGATTTAAAATACGAGTCAATTAAGTTTTAAATAAAGTTTTATCAGTGAGATTAATATGGTCAGAAAAACCAAAGAAGATGCAGAACTTACCCGGCAAAAAATAGTAGACGCGGCGCGTACGGTATTCCTTGCTCGCGGGGTAAGCAGATCAACCTTGGAGCATATTGCCTCACAAGCCGACGTAACGCGTGGCGCAGTTTACTGGCACTTTAAAAACAAAACAGAAATCTTTCATGCCATTCGCGAGCAAGTGTTTTTACCTCTAATTGACCGTATGGACGACACACTAGCAATCTCCGCTGAAAACTCACAAAACCCGCTGGATCAAATTGAAGCCAGCATGTGCCACACTATACAAGAGCTAAATGACAATATTGAGATGCGTGAAATCTACGAAATCATGATGATTAAATGTGAATACGTGGATGAGTTCGCATTAGTGCTGCATCAAATCATGAACAACTGCTCTAGCCTGGTAGAAAAAATTGAAGCCGCTTATGAGCGTGCGCAGTCACTAAACCTATTAGGTAGCACACTCACTCCTGGCGCACTCGCTCTAGACACACACTTGTTTTTTGGTGGGTTACTGCATATGTGGGTAAAAGATGCAGATGGCAGCAAATTCAGGTATCAGGCGGTTGATCTGATTAAATCTCACATCAAATTACGTAGAAAATAGATAGTAAAATAAATCTTGTAGATCAGTTACTGTAGAGATACCATACGCAGATATTAAGCGTTGGAGGCATTGTGGCTATTTATACTGGTGAAATTTACGGTAAACAAACCGCAAGCAAATTTGTGATGTACAACGTGCTGAAAGTTAGCAAGCAAGTTGTTACGCTGCAGAATATAGACAACCCTTTGAGCTTGTTTGAAACCACCGAACAAAAACTAAATGCTTCTGGTTATATCCGCGTTAGCCAGACTCCATTTATCGACTTAGAATCAACCACCCCAAAACGTCGCAAAGCTGCAAAGAAACCGATGCGCTGCCCACTTACCTTTGATTTCTTAGAAGAGCGTGCTGACAGTGAGCGTCCTGCACCCATCATGCAGGACTTATTTAGCTGATACTTACCTCTTTACTCGCTACGTGGCGGGCCACCACGCAAGTCATGCCCATCAGCGCTGTAAATTTCCACCTCAACAAAGTCGCCCGGCGTTAAGCCTTCAGCATCTTCTAAATAGACAACGCCATCAATCTCAGGCGCATCCGCTTTAGTACGGCCAATCGCTTCGATATTGCCTTCAACATCGGTCACGATTTCATCCACCAGTACGGTTTGAATGCTGCCAATTTTAGCGTGTACTTTGGCAGCACCGATACGTTCCTGCACTTCCATAAAGCGGCTTAAGCGTTCTTGTTTCACTTCTTCCGGCACTTGATCCGGCAAGGCATTGGCTGCCGCGCCATCTACTGCTGAATAAGCAAAACAGCCTACTCTGTCTAACTGTGCTTCTTCCATGAAGTCTAGCAGTTGTTTAAAGTCATCTTCGGTTTCCCCAGGGAAACCGGCAATAAATGTACTACGAATCGTGATATCTGGACAGATATCACGCCATGCTTTAATGCGTGCCAAGTTATTTTCACTGCTTGCCGGACGCTTCATCGCCTTTAATATACGTGGGCTAGCATGCTGGAATGGCACGTCAAGGTAAGGCAGAATCAGACCATCCGCCATCAATGGAATCACTTCATCCACATGCGGATATGGATACACATAGTGCAAGCGTGTCCAAACACCAAGCTCGCTTAACGCTTGTGTTAATTCTGTCATGCGGGTTTTAACCGGGCGACCGTTCCAGAAGCCTGGACGATATTTAACATCAACACCATAAGCTGAAGTATCTTGTGAAATCACTAAAATTTCACTCACGCCAGCATTCACTAGGTTCTCAGCTTCGTTAAGCACTTCACCAATCGGGCGACTAACCAAGTCACCACGCATGCTAGGAATAATACAGAAGCTGCAACGATGGTTACAGCCTTCAGAAATTTTAAGGTAAGCGTAATGCTTAGGAGTCAGCCTTACGCCTTGTGGTGGCACTAAATCAATAAATGGCTCATGCGGCTTAGGTAGATTTGCATGTACGGCTGTCATCACCTCCTCTAACGCATGTGGGCCTGTTACAGCCAACACGCTTGGATGCGCAGCTTCAACCACACCCTTCTTAGCACCTAAACAGCCTGTAACAATTACTTTACCGTTTTTATTAATCGCTTCACCAATCGCATCCAAAGACTCTTCAACAGCACTATCAATAAAACCACAGGTATTCACTACTACCAAGTCGGCTTCGCCGTAACTTCCGGAAATTTCATAGCCTTCTGCCCGTAATTGGGTGAGAATACGCTCTGCGTCTGAACCTGCTTTAGGGCAGCCTAACGATACAAAGCCTACTTTAGGCGTGGAGTTTTTGCTTGTAGTGCTCATTGTCATAAAAACCTATAAATCTTAAAAATTAATTCAAATGTATATTATTGCGATTGCCTGGATGTATGTTGTTGTACTCATGGCTGCCACTGAAAAATCGGTGACTGCGGGGCTACTCACGTTTATCTTTTACGGCTTACTGCCATGCGCCCTACTCTTGTGGCTACTCGGTGTCAAACATAGACGTCACCAACAAAACAAACAATCAGTGGATAAAGTATCCGACCAAGAAGATGGAACTGACACCCAAGGCGATGAGTAGCACCTGACTTAAAGTTGCTTTTAATTCCGTGCGTTTATGCAAACTAGGAATTAAATCAGCCACGGCTACATACAGCATGCTTGCTGCTGCCAATCCTAAAATATAGGGCACCCAGCTCATCACATATTGCAAAGCATAATAAGCCAGAAGGCCACCCACCAAGGTTGCCAAACTAGACACTAAATTAAACACCAGTGCTTGTTTTTTGCTATAACCCGAGTGTAGCAATATTAAAAAGTCACCCACTTCTTGTGGGATTTCGTGCGAAATAATGGCTAGAGCGGTGACCACACCCAATTTCACGTCTACTAAAAACGCCGCTGCGATTAAAACCCCATCAACAAAATTATGAAAAGTATCACCAATCATAATCATCATGCCGCTACGGCCACTATCATGGTGATGCGCATGTGCATGGCTGTGTACTTGTGTTAAGGATGGCGCTTTTGTAGCAGTCACCGCTTTATATTTAACACCGTCCACCGCAAGCTCAGACCTAGGATGTGTTAACGGGCAATCTTCCTCAGTATGAATCGCATGCACTTCACAGTGGTCGCCATGGCAATGCCGCCAAATTACCAACTTCTCAAGTACAAAAAATAATAACAACCCGAATAACAGGGTTGCAGAGATACTTTCTATACTACTCGCTTCACTAAAAGCATGGGGAAGTATTTCTAAAAACACTGCACCTAACATAGCACCGATTGCATAGCTAACTAGCATAGGAATCCATGCCGTGCGTAGATTAAGTGCAAACAACGCAGCTAAAGATACACTTAACACCCCGCCAGTAAAGCTAGCGATAATAATCCATGCAAGAATAGGTAACTCGGGAATCGTCATGCAATACTTTTGATCAGTAATAAAGAGCGATATTATAACTGAGCAACTGCCACATCTCTATGTGATTCCAACCAAATCATACTTGCCATACGTCCGGTGATGTTATCGCGCCTAAAGGAGAAAAAGCGCGTTTGATCCGTATAAGTGCAAAAGTCTTCATTCACCCCAGCACCATATATTGCAGTCACGCCAATACTGTTAAGGCGCTGCTGTGCTATCAAGTATAAATTACACAGCCATTTATCGCCTGATGCTGATGGCTCTAACAATTTAAATGCCTGGCTCGCTTGACTATCTTTTGCAATAAACTGGTCACGTACATCCCCACCCACTTCAAAGGCATTGGGGCCGATGGCAGGACCTAACCACACCAATACTTCGCTAGGCGACACTTGTATCTTCTGCACAGCGGCTTCTATCACACCGTCACATAAACCTCTCCAACCGGCATGCACTGCTGCAACAACACTACCTTTTTTATCGCAAAGCAAAACCGGCAGACAATCCGCCGTCATCGTCACACACACAACATTAGGTTTGCTGGTAAAAGATGCATCAGCATTTTGCAGGCAAGTGCTAGTAGCTGCGTCAATCACATCAATGCCATGCACCTGATTTACCCAGACTGGCTCACTGGGTAAATATGGGCTTAATAATTGACGATTTTTCGCAACTGCAATTGGATTATCCTGCACATGCGCGCCCAAATTCAAGCTAGTATAAGGCGCGACACTCACGCCACCAACACGTGTAGTTTGCAATGCTTTCACATGGTGAGGCGCAGGCCAATTAGGGATAATAAATGTAATAGGTTCAGCGTTAGTCATCATGATTCCATTCGTTCAGACTAAACTTCTTCCTCATCATCGAAATCGGCATCATCTTCGTCTTCGTCAAACAGGTCGTCATCGTCATACTCATAGTCCTCATCAGCTAAATAAGGCTCCATGCTTAGCTCAAAGTCCTCTTCATCATCACGTACATCTTCATGACGCATTGCTTCCAACAACACCTTCATATCGTCAGCCAGCTCAATCTGCCACTCCATAAACTCATTGGTGGCCGGGTGTACCAAGCCCAGCTTGATTGCATGCAAAGCTTGGCGGTGAAACTGACTGACGGCGTCACGCAGCGTTTGCGTCATCGCACGAATCGGCACAATGCCACGGAAGCCATAAACCGGGTCACCAACTAAAGGTGCTTTAAGGTGCTGCATGTGTACGCGAATCTGGTGAGTACGACCAGTTTCCAAGTTGCATCGCAAATAAGTTTGCACAGAAAAACGCTCTAATATCTCGTAACGTGTAACGGCTGGCTTACCCATGCGGTTAATTGCCATTTTAGTACGGGAGCGCGGGTCGCGCCCCAACGGCTGGTCAACCACGCCATTACGCCAGAGTTGACCCCATACAATGGCTCGATACTCACGCTTTACGGTACGCGCTTGCAACTGACGTACTAAATTCGTTTGTGCACTCAAGGTTTTGGCAACAACAAGCAGGCCGCTGGTTTCTTTATCTAAACGATGCACTATACCCGCACGCGGTACATCATGTAGTTGCGGCGCGTGAAACAGCAAGGCATTGAGTAAAGTACCCTCCCAATTACCGGCTGCAGGATGCACCACCATGCCAGCAGGTTTATTCACAACCAGAATGTGGTCATCTTCATACACAATATCCAGTGGGATATCTTGCGCAGTAAATGCATAGGTCTCAGGTTTCACCTGTACATCAACTGACACTTTCTCCCCACCCCACACTTTTGTTTTTGCAGTACTGGCCTTACCGTCAACGGTCACCAAGCCAGATTTTATCCATGCCTGCAGTCTTGAGCGTGAATGTTCAGGCAGTAAGCGTTGCAAAGCAACATCAAGGCGCAAGCCGCCCAAATCCGATGAAATTGTGAGGTGAATTAGGTTGTTAAGAGATTGTTGAGTAGCGTCTGTCATCGGTTATAATCGTGAGAAATTCTTAAAGGTGGTTTTGCATGAAGTATATCTCAATTTTGGCTTTTACCTTCTTACTCGGTGGATGTGCGATTTTTGGCGCACCGACTGAGATTGATGATACGAAAGGCTGGACAGCTGAACGCATCTATAAAGAAGGTGCGGCAAAAATGCAAGATCGCGACTACGATAAAGCCATTGTTTACTTTCAAAAGCTGGAGTCGCGCTATCCGCATGGCAAATATGCTACTCAAGCTCAACTTGAAACGGCCTACGCTCACTATAAAAAGCAAGACCCGGTATCAGCAGTTGCTGCAGCCGACCGCTTTATTAAACTGCATCCCGACCACCCTAACGTAGATTACGCTTATTACCTAAAGGGCTTAGCAGTATTTAACGAGCGAGGCATTGTAGAAAAGCTCACAAAGCAACAAGTAAGTGACCGCGACCCACGCGCATTAAAAGACTCTTTCGCTACATTTAAAGAGTTGGTGACACGCTACCCAAAAAGCCGCTATGTAAAAGATGCCACACAGCGCATGATTTACTTGGCAAACAGTCTGTCAGAACATGAGCTACATGTTGCACGCTATTACATGAAACGTAAAGCTTATGTTGCCGCGATTAACCGTACAAAATATGTGATTGAATACTACCCACAATCCCCACATGTAGAAGAAGCACTGGTCATTATGATTAGCGCTTACGACTTAATGGGCTTGGATGATCTCAAAAATGACACCTTGCGCATTTTGAAAACCAATTATCCAGATAGTGCGATTTTAAATAAAAATGCCCCTGAAGATGAACGTGTATGGTGGAAGTTCTGGGAAAGCCTATACTAAATGAACTAAACAGCATTAAATGCATCCATAATTTTAATGAAGTACTTGAACAAATTACCGGGTTTCATTAAAACGCCATCAGGGCTAGAGTGGATTTTGTTCAAAAAAATACCTCTGATATTTAGCATTGGAACAGCTGTGCCATGCATTTCAATGCTAGTGATATATCTAGGTAATGAAACGCTAAGTCGAGAGCAGCAGCAAGTTATCTATCAATTACTAGGTGTGCTTTTTAGTGTCTGGTTTCTTGTTGGTGCTATCGCAATCGGTTGCATTGTGGTCACCATCATGAAAGGGCCTGCTTATGTTGCAGACCCTTACGAATTGCCCAAAGAAAACAAAAAACTAGAGCAATATCCAAATTTGTAGCTCTAGCGCCCGGTTCTTATATCTCCCCAGCAATACAAATCATACTGACGCCCTTATCGCCAAGCACCCATGCTTACTGAACACACAAAACACCCCTAGACCTAGATCAAAACTCAATATTGCAGCGCTTGCTGAATAAATTATGTTTAATTTATTTAATTCCCATATTAAACTATACAAACTAATCGTGACTTTCACGCTTAGACAATGTGGCGGCGACGCCAGTACTAAAATTAACAAAATTGTTGTCTACAACATAATTAACAAGACGCTAATATTTGTGCTATTTGCAACGACGCACTCAAGTGCAGGATTAACGTCATGACAACAATGCATTAAGTAATTAGTTTTCAATCCGCTCCTCAACGCAGGGGAGTTTGGGCCGATGTTATAGAGCCATATAGCACTAGCCAAATTTATTCCAACGTGGGAATAAGTCTAAATGACGCACAACACATAACCCTAAAAGTTATGCAGTGCCCCCGTGTAAGCTATCAATTAAGCGCGAACGATACTGTTGCAGCGCGATAGTTTGTGAATATATTTAGGTTAGGAAAGAACTATGAGCAAAGTGAGCTTCTGGAAGTTTGGTCACTTATTAAACAATCTGAGCTATAAAAAGAAATTTACCTTACTTGGCACAGTGGCACTGGTACCTTTATTGATTCTACTGTTTTTCAATATCCAGCTACTAAACTCAGACCAAAAGATCACCAGAATTGAACGCCAGGGCATTACCTATTTAGTCCCACTGCGTCATTTTATTGAGAGCGTTCAAGCACATCGGGGTATGACTAATTCCTACTTGTCAGGAAACGATGATTTTGCAGAAAAGATTGATGCCAATGAAAAGAAGTCCAGCGCGCTCATTTTAAATATTGACCAAATTGATACAGAGCTTGGTCAGCAATTCCGCTCTACAGAAGACTGGAATAAGATTAAAAAGAACTGGAACAAGCTCAAAGCCGATTGGGCGCAAATTAAGTCAAAATCAGGCGATATCACCCCGCAGCAAAGTTTTGCAAATCACAGCGACCTAATCAACCAGTTGCTTGAGTTTTCATTGAAACTCACCGACGCCAGCACACTCACGCTAGACCCGCAAATGGACACATATTACCTAATGGATATTGTCTATTTAAGAACTATCAATGTCGTTGAAATCACGGCACAGATTCGTGGTTTAGGGGCAGGCATTACCTCTAGGCAATTTGTCACCAACCAAGAAAAACTGAAACTTTCAGCGCTCACCAACCAAGTTGAAGCATCGCTCAAAAGCTACGAGCATGTGATGTCTGTGCTTAAAAACTATGAAAGCACTTACACACAAGTAAAACCGGTGATGAGTGCACTACAGAAATCGATTGATGAACTAAACACGTTAGTAAAAACATCAATAATTGATGCAGAAACGATTGATTTAGATACAGAGAAATATTTTAACTTTGCTACTCAGTCCATTACCAAAGGCTACCAAGCCTATGACGAGATTAGCAAGTTACTAGACCAATCACTAGAAAAGCGTTTACTACAACAGCAACAGCAATTTTGGCTGGTCGTTTCCATCACCATTTTAACGATTTTAATCGTTAGCCTTATGCTGTTTTCAGTAGCTAGAAACATTATTCGAGCAACTAGCGAGACTAAGGAGTTAATGAACAATCTCGCTCAAGGCAATGTTGTACATCATGATGAGAATAAGGTTTTCAGTCGTGATGAAATGGGCGACGTAATGCGCTCATCTTACAGCTTGCAGCAAACCATTAAAAACCTGATTGATGCGCTGCAGAAAGTTAGCCACCAACACTCTATCGGCGACATAGACGCTACTTTAAATGCACAGCAGTTCAATGGTGTCTATGCCGAAATGGCGACTGGCATTAATAAAATGGTGGCTGACCATATTGAAATGAACCAAAAAGCGATTGCCGTGGTGCAAGCCTTTGGTGACGGTGACTTAACACCGGAACTGGAAAAATTTCCGGGCAAAAAAGCATTTGTGAATACAGCTATTGAGCAAGTACGCGCCAATATTCAAGCGCTGGTGGTGGATACCAATATGCTGGTCAACGCCACAATTCTGGGCAAACTTTCCAGACGTGCAGACTCCAGACGTCATCATGGTGAGTTCCGTAAAATTGTGCAAGGTATCAACGATACGTTGGATGCGGTGGTAAACCCATTAAACATGGCTGCTAAATATGTGGACGATATCGCCAAAGGTATTATCCCTGCCAAAATTACTGACACCTACAATGGCGATTTTAATGCTATTAAAAACAACCTGAATCAATGTATTGATGCTGTGAATACCATGATTGCAGATACAGCCTTATTAGCTGATGCTACTGAAAAAGGCCAACTCTCAACGCGAGCAGACGCAAGTCAGCACTTGGGAGATTTCCGCAAAATCATTGAAGGTATGAACAACACCTTAGACTACGTGGTTAACCCCTTGAATACGGCTGCACAGTACGTAGAGCGTATATCTAAAGGCGACATCCCTCCTCATATTACACAAGCATACAACGGTGATTTTAACGTTATCAAAAACAACTTGAACACCTGTATTGATGCTATCAACCGCCTGGTGAGCGACACCAATATGCTGTCACAAGCAGCCACCGACGGACGCATCAGCACCCGTGCCGACACCAGCCAGCATCAGGGTGACTTCCGCAAAGTGGTAGAAGGCGTCAATGCAACGCTGGAGACGATTGTCGCGCCTATCATTGCCGTGAAAGACGCTGTTGATACCATTACAACCGCAGCGAACGAAATATCCTCCGGCAACAATGACCTTTCAAGTCGGACTGAACAACAGGCATCCAGCCTGGAAGAAACTGCAGCCAGCATGGAACAATTAGCAAGTACGGTTAAGCACAATGCGGAAAATGCAAAACAAGCAAATCAGCTAGCGCTCAGTGCCTCAGATATCGCAGTTAAAGGCGGTAATGTGGTTTCAGATGTCGTCACCACAATGATTGCCATTAACGATAGCTCACGCAAAATTGAAGACATTATTTCCGTGATTGATGGCATCGCCTTCCAAACCAATATTCTTGCATTGAATGCAGCGGTTGAGGCGGCAAGAGCTGGTGAGCAAGGTCGGGGCTTTGCAGTAGTTGCCGGTGAGGTACGTAACTTAGCACAGCGCTCAGCCAGCGCGGCCAAGGAAATCAAAGAGCTAATTACCGACTCAGTGAGTAAAACCACTGAAGGTACTACATTGGTGCAAAATGCCGGGCAAACCATGGAAGAAGTGGTGGTATCGGTGAAACATGTTGCTGACATTATCGGGGAGATTGCCGCGGCCTCTATTGAACAAGCAGCAGGCATCGATCTGGTGAATGAAGCGGTGACTAGCATGGACGAATCTACGCAGCAAAATGCAGCATTAGTAGAACAGGCAGCCGCCGCAGCTGAATCACTGGTAGAGCAAGCTAACCAACTAGCCAGTGCAATTAGTGCCTTTAAGCTGGATAGCGGTAAGGAAAGCTCAAGCGCACATCAATCATTAAAACCAAGTCAGCAGCATGTGTCATTGTCGGTAGTGAAAAACCGCACAGAGCCAGAACCGCTGCGTAAGGTTGCAATCAAGCAGGCTAATGGCAATGGCGACTGGGAAGAATTTTAGTCATAGCTAGCGTGCCATAAAATAAAAAGGCTGACACCATCAAGGTTTCAGCCTTTTTTATTTAAACAGTAGTTTTATTCGTATTGTAAAACTAGCGTATCACTCCAAGCTGCTGGACATATTGCATGCCCAGCAGATAATGCCAGAATTTTTAGTGCTTTTTAGCGCGGCGATCTTTGTCTTCAACCTCTTTTTTCGCTTTTAACTCAGCTCGTTGCGCAGTTTTACGGCGGCGCATACTTACAATACCCTCACCTGGTTTACGCTTATCTTCATCTTCTGCAAACGGGTTATGCCCTTGCTTATACTCTACTCGTAATGGCGTACCTGAAAGTTGGAAAGTTCTACGGAAAGTTTTTTCTAAAAAGCGTGTATAAGCATCTTTAACACCATCCACATGGCTACCGTGAATTACCACAATAGGCGGATTGCTACCACCTTGGTGTGCGTAGCGTAGTTTTGGACGGATACCTTTACTGATAGGTGGCTGATGCTGTTGCAATGCATCAATCAGCACGCGTGTCAGCTGCGGTGTTGCGAGTTTAGCAAAAGCAGCCTTGTACGCCACATCAACTGATTTAAACAGTTCTGGCAGGCCTTTTTTACGCAATGCTGAAATGTAATGGAACTCAGCAAAATCTAAGAACTGTAGCTTACGGTCGATTTCACGTTTAATCCAATCACGCTCATCCTCTTTTAAGCCATCCCATTTATTGATAGCCACCACTAAAGCGCGACCCGCATCTAAAATATAAGCAGCCACGTGCGCATCTTGCTCGGTAATGCCCTCTTGCGCATCCACCACAAGAATTACCACATTCGCTTCTTCAATAGCCTGTATGGTTTTAATAACGGAGAACTTTTCAATCGCTTCAAATACACGGCCACGCTTACGCACACCAGCCGTATCAATCAGTGTGTAATGCTTACCGTTCTTTTCTAGATCGATATGGATAGAGTCACGGGTCGTACCTGGCTCATCATAAGCAATCACACGCTCTTCCCCTAGCAAAGCATTCACTAGAGTTGATTTACCCACATTAGGGCGGCCTACAATCGCCACTTTAGGAATTCTGTCGCCGGTATAGTCAGTCACCGGCTCATCTTCAGTGACTGTGAAGTTTTCTAAAGCAAGCTCAATAATATCGCGCACGCCTTCGCCATGCGCTGAAGAAATTGAAAGTGGGTAACCTAAACCCAACTCATGGAAGTCTGCACTGACCACTGCTTTTTGCATGCCTTCAGTTTTGTTCACCGCCAACAATACCGGACATTTGGTTCTTCTTAAACGGTTGGCAATTTCCATATCCTGCGGTGAAACGCCTTGGCGACCATCCACCAAAAAGATAATCGCATCAGCTTCATCAATCGCTTGCAAGGTTTGCTTTGCCATGGCTTTAAGAATGCCACTGTCTGTATTTGGCTCAAAGCCACCGGTATCCACAACCAGATACGGCTGGCTAGCTCCTATGCCTCGCCCATAATGTCGATCACGGGTTAAACCAGGGAGGTCAGCGACTAGCGCATCACGACTTTTGGTTAAACGGTTAAATAATGTTGATTTGCCGACGTTAGGTCGGCCAACCAAAACAATGGTAGGTATCATGTGAGCCTTCTATAAAGCATTGAAGCTAATTGATAATTTAGTCATCAATTAGCCCAATTAATTTTTAATTCTAATAATAAGCGGTTAAAACAAACTAAACATTTTATTTAATTTGAATCGCGTACAAATTGCCGCCGCGTGACTGTGCCAGCAATGTATCACTGCTAATCATAGCCATTTGTGGCAAGATTGCTGAGTTGTCTGTTTTCACTCTGGCTGAGAATGCACCATCTTCACGCTTAAGAAAATGTACATAGCCTTCTACATCACCAACAGCAACTCTGTCACCCATGGGTAAAGGTGCTGTAGGCTGCCTATTTTTAAGTGCTGCCTGACGCCAAAAGGTTTTACCCGTAGTGTAATCAAGCGCATAGATAGAACCGATTGCATGCGAAACATAAATACGGGCATCTTCGTGGCTTAAACCAGTTAGACTTGAAATATCACGGTTCCAAACCACACGCCCAGATGCACGGTCAACCGCAGCAATACGTCCCTGATAAGCCACTGCATATACTAAAGGGCCATCCACCATAGGTAAGCTGGTAATGTCTGCAATACGCTCAATCTCGGTAACGCCTTTAGGTTGTGCCACAGAAGCTTCCCACAGCAATTTACCGTTATCAGCGCGAATTGCTGCGAGTTTACCGCCAGCAAAACCAGCATATACCGCACCACCATCTACCACCACGCCTGCACTACTGCGTACTGTGAGCGCAGGGCTAGTACGGTCATAAACCCATTTTCGACTGCCGTCATCTGCGTTAATACCATAAATACGGCTATCACCGGTACGCACGATAACCATCCCATCGTAGTATCTAGGTGCGCTTAGTATCTCGCTACTAAGTCTAGACATCCATTGCAACTTACCTGATAAATCATAAGCGTAAAGTACACCTTTTTGCGAGCCAACCAACACTAAGCTACCACCAACCCCTACCCCACCAGTAAGCTTCTCGGTAATTTTTGCATGCCAAAGCTGTTTACCGTTAACTGCATCTAACTTAACTAAATCACCATCAGCGCTAGCGGCATAAGCAAAACCTGCTTCTACTACTGGTGCTAGGTCATAATTACCGGTGATGCCAAGTTTAGTCTGCCACACAACTTTGGCGGTTGCGTTCGCCTCAAACTCAGTCAATGGCTCCATATCTACCACCTCACGCCCGAAGACACGTTCTGATAAATCGGTTTTCAGGTCGGTAATAGAGGTACAGGCAGAAAGCAGCGTAAAGCCACATACAGCCAATAATGCAGTAGATTGTTTAATAAAACGCATTAAGTATTAGCCTAGTGAGTCAATTTTTTGTTGCGTCAAATGACGATAGCGACCTTGGGCATCAAGCTTAGTAAGCGCAAGTTCGTAAGCTGCTTTAGCCTCGTCACGTTTACCTAAACCAAGCAATACGTCACCTTTAAGATCAAGGAACAAACCATCAAAACCAGCATCATGCTTTGCTTCCAGCACTTTTAAAGCGGCGTCGAAATTGTTTTCTTCAGCCAAAATGTTGGCTAACTGCAAACTTGCAATCGCACTCACAGAAGTTTCTTTAGCATTGCTAATCGCCCATTCCAACTGTGCTTTAGCACTTTTGGTATCTTTTGCTTCGTAATTTGCTTTAGCCGCCAATACTGCAGCACGGCCAGCATATGGTGTCGCGCTATATTTTTCCATTAACACCGCAGCTTTTGCTTGTATTGATTTGGTGTCATTAGCATCAACCACTTGTAACGCCTGATACTCTGTAGAAGCATTTACAGCCTGTTTGGTTTGATAGTATGTCCAGCCTTGGTATGCAGCATAAGCAACTAACAACCCTATGACCAAATTACTGACTAATTTTCCGTAGGTTTTCCACCACGCTTTTAACTCATCTAACTGTTCTTGCTCTTCTAAATCGTATGCCATTCTTAGTCCTAATATATTTAATTCAAAAACTTACGCTACGCCTATCATCCGTTTGCGACTTTCTTACCCGGAATCGCTGCCAATAAACTCTGTGTGTAGGCATGTTGAGGTTGCTCGTAAATGTCAGCAACTTTTCCTAACTCCACAACTCGTCCTTGATGCATCACCACAATATCATCTGCAATATGACGCACTACACGTAAATCATGGCTAATAAAAATATAACTCAACGCCATTTCCTGTTGTAACTCTTTAAGCAGCAGCAGTATTTGTGCCTGTATCGATACATCTAATGCCGACACAGGTTCATCGCACACCACAACTTTTGGTTGCAACACTAGCGCTCTAGCAATGCCAATCCGCTGTCTTTGTCCGCCAGAAAACTCATGCGGATATTTTTGCATATCAGCCTCAGTTAAGCCAACACGCTTTAACATGGCAATCACTTTGTTTTTACGTTCAGCCGCATCACCCAAGCCATGTATCAGCAAGCCTTCGCCAACCAAATCACCAATACGCATCCGTGGATTAAGCGAAGCAAACGGATCCTGAAACACCATTTGCAGGTCTTTACGCATTGACCTGAGCGCCTCTGCATTGAGTTTAGCTAAATCTTTCCCTGCAAAAATCACTTCGCCACTGTCAATCGACTGCAATTGTAACAGACATCTTGCCAAGGTGGATTTACCACTACCAGATTCGCCAACCACAGCAAGGGTTTTGCCAGCACGTAGATTGATGCTGACATCGTTCAATGCCTTTACCAAGGTTTTACCAAAACCAAACTTGCCACTACGCTGCGTGTAGGTTTTGGTTAAATGCTTAGCTTGTAGAATATATTCACTCATATTGCCGCACCCGTAGATTGAAGATTGCGGTCTGGCAACCAAGCGTAATCAATCGGTTTTAAATCTTTTTTACCTTCCGCGTCAGGTACACAGGCCAGCAATGCCTTGGTATATGGATGCTGCGGGTTATTGAGCACCTGTTGCTTAGCGCCCGCCTCCACGATCTCACCTCTAAACATTACCACGACATTGTCCGCAATATCTGCAACCACACCAAAATCATGCGTAATAAACAGCATGCCCATATTCATGCGAGTTTTGAGGTCGTCCAGCAATTTTAAAATTTGCGCCTGCACCGTGACATCCAGTGCAGTAGTAGGCTCGTCGGCAATCAGCAACCGTGGTTCACAAGCAATGCTCATTGCGATCATCACACGCTGACGCTGCCCACCAGACAGCTCATCAGGGTAACTATCCGCACGGTTAGGCGGAATACCGACCATTTCCAGCAAGCTAGCTATCTTGTTTTTTAAGGCATGATTCTTTAGCCCCAGGTGCGTAGTCAAACTTTCGCCAATTTGATAACCAATCGTCAGCACCGGGTTAAGCGAAGTCATCGGCTCTTGAAAAATCATGGCGATTTTAGCGCCACGGATTTTTTGCAGCGCTTTCTCACTCAGCAAACTAATATCCTGCACACCGGTTTCATGATCATTAAATAATACCTTACCAGTATTGAGCTGTAGCTGCTGTGACAACAAACCCATTACCGATAATGCTGTCAAGCTTTTACCACTGCCAGATTCGCCAACGACACAAGTGGTTTTACCTGCTTCAATGGTAAAACTCACATCATTTACCAATAAACGTGATGGCGTACTTTTGGGTGAGATAGTGACATGTTGCAACTGCAATAACGGCTGGACTGTATCAGTAGGTGCGCTCATCATTTACTCAATACTATAAACAATAGTCACTACAACGCGAGCTGTTTTATCGATAGTTGATTTATCATAAACACCGCCATAGCTGTCATCACCTGCATCACCGCTCACAGGCAGAATATAAAATGCACCTTGTGAAGCAGATTTCATCACGCCGACCTTTACCCCGTCTTGCTTTACAAACTCGGTGGCTCGGCTGCGTGCATTTTTTGTAGCCGCAGCAATTAAAGACATTTTGATATTTTCCAAATCACTCACTAAGTAAGATGGTGCTCTGGCGGCTACAGGGTGATTTTCTGCACGTAGCTGTAATAAAGCTTTATTGGCATTGGTCACTTTATTTAAATCTTTAGTCACAACACGAATCGTTTGATAGGCATCAAAACCGTGCTGCACCTGTCGTGGCGTATCTTTAATAAACTCTTCATCGAAATGCGGATTTAGAGTTTCAACATCCACACTCCAATTCTTTGCCTCAAAGCCTTGCACTAACAAAAACTCTTCCACCACTTTACGTTCCACAGCCAGCTTTTCCAAAGCTTCAGCTTGCGTAGGCTGAGTAACACTAACACTTAGTTCCCATTCGGCACTATCTGCCTTAATTGGCTTTTCTGCCAAGCCTTTCACCGTGATAGATTGTTGGCCAGACATGGCGCGCTTACCCTGCACGCCTAGTATAAATGCAGCCGCAGACATACCGATTGCGAAAAAGATACCCAATGCAACCATAGCTTTAAATAGATTATTTTGCTCGTTCATTGCACATACCTTTTAACTTTAAGTGTTAGGTCTGGTTACTAATTGATTTAATTACCTGTTAAGTACGCAACCGCCGCTTCAACGCTCAGTTTCTGTTGCTCACCTTTTACTGTCGCCAACATCGGTTTCAGTGCCACTTCGTTGTTTGCCACTTCATCATCGCCTAATATCAACGCATATTTGGCACGGCTTCTGTCTGCTTTTTTCATCTGCGATTTAAAGCTGCCGCCACCAGCGTGTAGCACCACTTGAATATTCGCATTGCGTAAACGTTCAGCAATGCCAAACGCGGCGCTCTCGGCTTGTTCACCTACGTTAACCAAGTACACATCCGGCGCATCATCTGCTTCAATCTCGTATTCTTGCATAAGTAAAAATACACGCTCTAAACCAATACCAAAGCCACATGCTGGCGTGGCGTCGCCACCTAGCCGTTCAACCAAACTATCATAACGCCCACCGCCGGCAATGGTACCCTGTGCGCCAAGCTTGGTAGTCACCCACTCAAATACCGTGCGGTTGTAGTAATCCAAGCCGCGCACCAAGCGCGGATTAACCGTATAAGCCACACCGGCATCATTCAGCCTTTTACACAGACCTTCAAAGTGGGTACGAGTTTCAGCACCTAAGCAGTCAAGTAACTTTGGCGCAGCCTCACACATAGCTTGCATACGCGGGTTTTTAGTATCCAAAATACGTAGTGGATTGGTATGCAAACGGCGCTTAGCGTCTTCATCCAGCAACTCTGCATGCTGCTCGAAGTATGCAATCAACACATTGCGATATTCAGCACGCTCATGCGCGTCACCAATGCTATTAATTTGCAGCTCAACATCCTGAATGCCAAGCTCACGCCATAGCCTTGCCAGCAACACAATTTGCTCCGCATCAACTTCTGGCGTATCAAAGCCAAAAGCCTCTACACCAATTTGGTGGAACTGACGCTGACGGCCTTTTTGTACATTTTCATGGCGGAACATTGCACCGCTGTACCACAAACGCACTGGGCCATTATAGGTAAGATTATTTTCAACCACAGCACGCACACAACCAGCGGTGCCTTCAGGGCGCAAGGTAAGTTTGTCGCCGTTGAGCGCATCTTCCCACGCGTACATTTCTTTTTCTACGATATCAGTATGCTCGCCTACGCTACGCACAAACAAATCTGTAGATTCAACCAATGGCATACGGATATTTTTATAGCCGTACTGTGCGAGCACGCGGCGCGCTGTGTCTTCTAGCTTGAACCATAGAGGCGTAGCCTCTGGCAGAATGTCGTAAAAACCTTTAATACTTTGAAATTTGTTACTCATGAACTTTTGAATTGCCTATTATGAATTGACTGCTTGTATTGGAATTATTTTTTGTGCGGGTACTGGACGTAACTTACCACCTTCGGCATAGTTTTTTTGCACATACGCTTCAACAATTGCCTGAAACTCCTCGGCAATATGATCACCTTTTAGTGTGACGGTTTTTTCGCCATCTACGAACACTGGCGCCACTGGCACTTCACCCGTACCAGGCAAGCTAATACCAACATTGGCTAATTTAGACTCACCGGGGCCGTTCACCACACAGCCCATCACTGCCACGCTCATGTTCTCAACCCCTGCATACGCATCGCGCCAAATCGGCATTTGATTGCGCAAGTAAGTTTGAATTTGCATAGCAAGTTCTTGGAAATAGGTTGAAGTAGTACGGCCACAGCCTGGGCAAGCGGTCACCAATGGGGTAAATGAACGAATCCCCATGGTTTGCAGAATCTCCTGCGCCACTACCACTTCTTTGGTGCGTGACTCATTCGGCTCTGGCGTGAGCGAGACTCGGATCGTGTTGCCGATACCCTGCTGCAACAATAAAGCCAACGCAGCGGTTGAAGCAACAATACCTTTAGAGCCCATGCCAGCTTCGGTTAAACCTAGATGTAGCGGATAATCGCTACGGCTTGCTAGCTCGGTATAGACTTTGACTAAGTCCTGCACATCGCTCACTTTACATGAAATGATGATTTGATTTGGCGACAAACCTAAGGCTACCGCCTGCTCCGCGCTCTCAAGCGCAGACTGTATTAAAGCCTCGCGCATTAACGCATCGGCTGTTAAGGGCTCCGCCAACTTTGCGTTATCGTCCATCATCTGCGCCATTTTGGCTTGGTCCAAACTGCCCCAGTTAACACCAATGCGCACAGCTTTTTTGTACTGAATTGCAGCCTCAATCATCGCGGCGAACTGTTCATCGCGCTTTGAGCCTTTACCTACATTACCTGGGTTAATGCGATATTTTGCTAATGACTCAGCACAATCAGGGTATTGCGCCAGTAATTTATGGCCGTTGTAATGAAAATCGCCAACCAATGGAACATTACAACCCAGCTTATCTAAACCACGGCGAATATTGCCGACTTGCGCAGCAGCTTCTGGAGAGTTAACTGTAATACGCACCACCTCAGACCCAGCCTGCCACAACTCATACACTTGCTTTATCGTAGCTTCAGCGTCAGCTGTATCTGTATTGGTCATACTTTGTACCACCACCGGCGCTGGCAAAGTATCTAATAAGCCACCACCCACTGGCACGTGCCCGACCATCACTTGCAAAGTATTACGGGCTTTATTTTGCATAAACAAACTCAATGATTACTCCAAATTGATACGTGCAACATTGCTCCGAGTATAGCTAGCTAAATCGAGAGCTTGCCCAGAAACATTGACTGTGGCGGCCTTAGCATTACCAATCACCACATTAAACGGTGCTTGAAAGCTAAGTGATTGCGTATCGCCTGCATTCAAAGTCGCTTCATAAAGTATTTGCCCGGCCTTATCACTCACACGCACCCAAGTTTTATCTGTCACCGACAGGTTTACTTTTTTCAAAGCGCCAGTTGGTGCTTGAGGTTCTGGTTTAGCTTGAGGTTCTGGTTTGGCTGGCGCTGACGGTGCCACGGCAGCGGCTGGCGGCACAGGCGTATTGGCTTGCACGGCAGGCTGCGTATTGCTTGCAGGCTGAGTAGCTCCGGCATCCTGGCGTGAAACTGCGTCTTCAGCAAATTGACGTTCAGCGGCTGGCAAAGCCGGCTCAGGTAAAGTCGCCTCGGGTAACGCCACTTCGGCAGACTCTTGCGTATCGGCTGGCGCCTCCACCACAGGGGCTGCTACCTGCTGCGCTGCTTCATCTTGCTCTTTGGACTGCTGAGGCAAGTATTCAATGTACACAAACCATGCGAGTAAAAAGAATAAAACCAAAATACTACCTAAAATATAGGTAAGCCACGGTTTATCATCTTTGGTTAGCTGCACCGGCTGCATCGAAGGATTAACGGCCAGCAGACTAGGTGACTGCGCTGGTGACAGCTGACGATAAATATCCAGCAATGGCGCAGCATCGATCTCTAATAAACGTGCATAGTTACGGATAAAACCACGAGTAATCATCGCATCTGGCAGTAACTCAAATGCATCGCGCTCTAACGCATCCACTTGCTTAACGCTGTAACGCAAGTGGTCTGACACATCTTGCTGCGATAATTTTTTCGCCTCTCTCGCTGCCTGTAACAATGCACCTAGCGATGCAGTCACAGAAACCTCTTCGACTATCTCTTCAACCTGTTGTGTATCTGTCATTGTTAATTTCCACTCTGTAACAACTTAGCTTGTTCTGAATCAGGATATTGACGTCTTAACTCAAGTGCATAACTTGATTCATCATCTCGGTTACCTAACAATCGCGCAATTCTGACTGACAACCATAGCAACTCAGGGCCTGGTCGGCTTAGCATTGCATTTTGCAGGGTGTTTTTAGCGCTAGCCACATCATTCCGGTTAAATTGAATGAGCGCCAGCTGGTAAGCGGCAGAATGAAACAGCGGCTCTAACTGCAAAGCGCGCTGAAAGTAAACTTCCGCATTACGTGTATCCTGCTTGCGTAATGAGCAGACGCCAGCATTGGTATAAGCCATTGCTGGCGTAGCATATAATGGATTTTTCACCGCAGCCATAAACTCTTTGATTGACTCATCAGCACGGCCACGTGAGCACAAAAAGTTTCCATAATTATTATGCGCTTCTGAATTATTAGGCTCAATTTGTATGGCTTGCTTAAAGTTCATTTCTGCCAAAGCATCTTGCGAAAGTGCAGCGTGCACCATACCTAAGCCGTTGTAAGCCATTGCAAAGGTAGGGTCAATTTTAGTAGCTATCGAAAACTCATCCAAGGCGACTTCCAAATTTCGCTGCTGCAAATAAACTGACCCTAAATCTGAGTGCGCACGCGCACGTGCTTTTAAAACACCTGCATCATAGGTTTGTTGCTGCTGAGTAGCACAAGCAGCAACAACTAAAGTGAGTGTGGCGACAAAACCCAACTGCCGCGCATAAGATTTAACTGACTCAAACTGCTGAGTTAGTAACTGGATCAAATTCATTTAACATTCACCTCGTTTAATCAACGGACTCTATAGGAATATGCCTAGCAGTACGTTTCGTTTTATCTAGCACTTTACCTGCTAATTGACCGCAAGCCGCATCAATATCGTCACCGCGTGTTTTACGCACAGTCACAACATAGCCAGCCTGCATCAAGATATCACGGAAAACACGTACATGATTTGGTTTAGACGTATCATAACCGCTATTAGGGAATGGGTTAAATGGGATTAAATTAAATTTACAAGAAACGTTCTTCACTAACGCCAGAAGCTGGTTTGCGTGCTCAACGGTATCATTCACGCCATCCAACATCACGTATTCAAAAGTGACGAAGTCGCGCGGCGCTTTTTCTAGGTAGCGATTACACGCCGCCATTAATTCTTTAAGTGGGTATTTTTTATTGATTGGTACGATCACATCGCGCAGCGCATCATTTGGTGCGTGCAGAGACACCGCCAATGCAACCGGACAATCTTCTTTCAAGCGATCCATCGCTGGCACCATGCCGCTGGTGGACAAAGTCACACGGCGGCGACTTAAGCCGTACGCGGAATCATCCAGCATAATTTGCATTGCAGTGACTACGTTATCGTAATTAGCCAAAGGCTCACCCATGCCCATCATCACCACATTACTAATAATGCGGTCACCGGCAGGTAACATGTCGTAGCCTGGCTCTTGGCGTAACGTTTGGTTGGCGATGGCCACCTGACCAATAATTTCGGCAACGCTTAGGTTGCGATTAAAACCTTGACGCCCAGTAGAGCAGAAGGTGCATTCCAGTGCACAGCCTACCTGGCTAGAAACACATAAAGTACCGCGATCATCCTCAGGGATAAATACGGTCTCAATACTATTTGCAGTATCTGTCCCGATCAGCCACTTACGTGTGCCGTCGTTAGATACCTGAGCTAACTGCACTGTCGGCAAAATAATCTCTGCATCGACAGCGAGTTTTTCGCGCAGGTTTTTGGCAATATCAGTCATCTGCTCAAAATCATGCACACCAAAGTGATGCATCCAGCGCATTAGCTGTTTGGCACGAAAAGGCTTCTCACCTCTGTCAGCAAACCATTGAGCGAGCTGTTTTTGATTGTAATTGAGCAGATTGACCAAAATTGTTTACACCTTAATATTAACGATTAACTATTCGTTGAGTTGCAAGGCAACCCTATGCAACCTAAATAATTAAATTACTTACCGAAGAAGTAAGCGATTTCGATTGCTGCATTTTCAGCAGAATCAGAACCGTGCACTGCGTTTGCATCGATGCTTTCAGCAAAGTCAGCACGGATAGTACCAGCAGCAGCTTCTTTAGGGTTAGTAGCACCCATCAAGTCACGGTTAACTTGCACTGCGTTTTCGCCTTCTAACGCTTGAATCATCACTGGACCTGAAATCATGAATTTTACAAGGTCAGCAAAGAATGGACGCTCTTTATGTACTGCGTAGAAACCTTCAGCATCTGCTTGTGTTAATTGTGCCATTTTAGCTTCAACAATTTTCAAGCCAGCGTTTTCAAAACGTGTGTAGATTTTACCGATTACGTTTTTTGCAACTGCATCTGGTTTGATGATAGAAAGCGTGCGTTGAACTGCCATAATTACTCCATTAAATTAACTTATTGAAAAGACCGTTAAAATACCATTTTTAGTACTTAAAATAAACCAACATTTTATGTTATGGTGTTAATTAAATGAGTTTTAGAATCACTCTTGATGTGTCAAAATTGGCGTTATTATGAAAAACAATTTAAATCCAACCCTCCCCGCTTCCATTACCTGCCCTGCCTGTGGCATGCTTTGTGATGATTTGGTGTTAACAAGTACAGCACCTTTATCCATTAAAAATGCATGTGCCAAAAGCATTACTTTTTTTGAGCAATCGTTTCATTCAAGTAACTCAAACACAGCACCTAGCGTATCAGGCAAAGCAACTGATCTGGAAACTGCTATTAAAGCTGCTGCTGCCATACTAGCGAAAAGCAAAGCACCATTGATTGCAGGTCTGGGCACTGAAGTACAAGGGATGCGTTCCATCATGCGCCTAGCCGCAGCAAGTAATGCAGCTTTAGACCACATGCACAGCGAATCGTCCGTACGCAACACGCTCACCATGCAAAATGGCGGCTGGCTCACCACCACCCTGTCAGAGGTTAAAAACCGTGCTGACTTGATTTTAGCCATTGGCACAGATATTGGTAATAGTCATCCTCGCTTCTTTGAAAAACTGGTTTGGGACTCTGCCAGCCTGTTTGATAAACCAAGCCCTGAGGTAGTTTACCTAGGTGTTTCTGCAGAAAAAACCAAATCAGCCACATCGCCAGAAGGCAAACTAGCCAGCACCGTAGGCGACGACCCAACGCAAGTACCTGAGATTGTGAATGCCCTTAACGCATTGTTAATCAATAAAAAAATCAATGCAGAAACCGTGGGCGGTGTTGCAGTTTCAGCATTACAAGCCTTGGTAGAAAAATTAAAAGCGGCCAAATATGCTGTAGTTGTGTGGTCTGCCAGCAGCTTTAAATTCAGCCACGCAGAACTCACCATCCAAAGCATCGTGCAACTGGTGAACCAACTGAATGAAACCACGCGCGCTGCAGGTTTACCACTCAATTCAGGCGATGGCGACTCTTCAGTCAATAACACCAGCACCTGGTTAAGTGGTTACCCAACCAGAAACCGCTTCGTGAATGGCAAACCTGAATATGACAACTACCATTTCAGCACAAAAAAACAATTGCAAAACAGCGATGCACTTCTTTGGGTCAGCACTTTTAACTCAATCAGCGCACCGCAAACTGCACTACCTACTATCGTGATTGGGCACCCCGACACCAAACTTGATCGCACACCGGATGTGTTTATTCCGGTTGGCATACCCGGTGTTGACCATGCAGGCTCAATGTTCCGCATGGATAGCTCGATTACGCTACCACTAAAAAAATTACGCGATAATGAATTACCCAACTTGAGCGAGGTAATAAATAGAATTGAGGCAGAATTAGCATGATCACTTTACTCAAGAACGGCAGACTATACGACCCAGCACACAACAAAAATGGTGTAGTGGAAGATATTTACATTTATCAAGGCCGTATCGTACCGAAACCGCTAGATAACGCAAAAATCAGCCAAACCTACGATTTAAGCGGCAAAGTAGTGATGGCGGGCGCTATCGACATGCACAGCCATATCGGCGGCGGCAAGGTTAATATTGCACGCATGATGCTGCCGGAATACCAACAAAAACAGATGCAGGAAATCAAAAACCTGAGTGAGCCTGAAGCACACATCTGTACGCCATATTGCAGCCATCACGCCACACCAACTGCGACTGATACCGGTTTTAGATACATTGAAATGGGCTATACCGCTGCGTTTGAGCCTGCTATTTCACCGATCAACGCACGCCAAGCTCACTTAGAAATGGGCGACACCCCAATGATCGACAAGGGTGGCTATGCAATGCTGGGTAATGATGATTACTTTTTGCGTATGCTAACCGCGAAAAAAGATCAAAAAGCGATTAACGACTACGTTGCCTGGATTTTGCACGCGACACAGACTATCGGCATTAAAGTGGTGAATCCGGGTGGCATTAGTGCATTCAAATTCAATCAACGCCGACTAAATTTGGACGAAAACCACCAGCATTACCAAGTAAGCCCGCGTGAAGTGCTGCAAAGCCTAAGCCGTGCCGTGCACGAACTTGGCATTGCTAAACCGCTGCATGTGCACTGTAACAACTTGGGCGCGGCTGGTAACTTTGAAACCACGCTCAACACCATGACCGCAAGCAATGGCCTGCCTATGCACTTAACGCATATTCAGTTCCATAGCTACGGTACAGAAGGTGACAAGAAGTTCTCGTCAGCGGCTGCACAAATTGCAGAAGCCATTAACAAAAACAAAAACATCACCGCCGATGTTGGCCAAATCTTGTTTAATCAAACCGTCACCGCCTCTGGTGACTCAATGATGCAGCATTTAAACGCCAAGCATGCAAATCCTAAAAAATCAGTGATTATGGATATCGAGTGCGATGCTGGCTGTGGTGTATTGCCGTTTAAATATCGCGACCAAAACTACGTAAACGCACTGCAATGGGCTATCGGCTTGGAGATTTTCTTATCGGTGGAAGATCCGTGGCGTATTTTCTTAACCACAGACCATCCGAACGGCGCACCGTTTACCAGCTACCCACACTTGATTCGCTTGTTGATGGATAAATCTTTCAGAAACGAAGCGTTTGCCAAGCTCAACCTAGATGCGCAATCTATGAGCAATCTCACCAGCTTAGACCGCGAATACAGCCTGTATGACATTGCAATCATGACGCGTGCTGGCGCAAGTAAGCTGATTGGCATGAATGACCGTGGGCACTTGGGCGTGGGCGCTAACGCAGACATCACGGTTTATACCGACCAAGAAAACCGCGAAGCCATGTTTGCTAAGCCTGACTATGTATTTAAAAATGGCGAGTTAGTGGTTAAAGACGGCGCCGTGGTTAAAGTGGTTTGGGGTGCTACCCATACCGCAAAACCTGCTTTTGATATTGGTGTAGAAAAAGAGCTGAAAGAATACTTTGACCGCTACCAAACCATAGGCTTAGATAACTTTAAGATTAGCGATGCTGAGATTTTTGATGACGGCAGAGGCAGTGTTGTTGTCAATAAAAACTAGCAGTCTCAACGACTGAAAGGAAACGATATGAGTAGATTGTATGGCGAACAACACCGTCAACTGCAGGATGAATTTGCGACACGCAAAATGGCAGACCGCGTTGAAGAGTTAGCTTGTAAAACTGAGTTTGATGATGAGTCAAAAGGGTTTATCGAGCATATGGATATGTTTTTCCTATCTACAGTAGACCATCAAGGCCGCCCTACCGTGTCTTACAAAGGCGGCGATGCTGGCTTTGTTAAAGTGATTGATAGCAAAACTTTGGCGTTTCCAAGCTACGACGGTAACGGCATGTTCTTTTCTATGGGCAACATCACCACACAGCCGCAAGTGGGTTTACTGTTTATCTCATTTGAAACACCGCATCGTATCCGTGTACAAGGTACTGCAACGATCTCGCGCGATGACCCACTGATGAGCGAATATAAAGAGGCGGACTTTATTGTGCGCGTGACCTTATCGGAGTTATGGCAAAACTGCCCCCGTTACGTCCACCAGCGCACCAAAGTACGCGACTCACGCTACGTACCGCGTGAGCATTGTGAGACACCGCTTGCCGAGTGGAAGCGTCTGGATTTAGTGCAGGATGTACTGCCGGAAACAGACGTTAACAAAGTAAAAGAACTAGGTACCATTCAAATTGAAGAGTGGATTGATAAAATTAAAACTGCAGACCCAACGGCCTAAATAATGTTGCTAAATAATATACAAATTGATGATACCTTTGCCGAAGCATTTAATATGCGCGGCACTCGCGTGATTATTACCGCGCAAAACCTGAAATGGGCATACCATGCCGCTAATGCCATGACCGGCTTTGCAACCTCAGTGATTGGCTGTGGCGTGGAAGCCGGTATTGAGTGCGAGCTTACTACAGAAGAAACCCCGGACGGCAGACCTGGCGTCAGCATCTTAATGTTTGCCATGGGCAGCAAAGTGCTCATGCAGCAATTAGAAACCCGCATGGGGCAATGTATTCTGACTTGCCCGACTGCTGCCGCTTTCTCCGGCATTGATGGTGAAGATAAAATCAGCCTGGGTAAACACCTGCGTTATTTTGGTGATGGCTTCCAAACCTCTAAACTGATTGATGGCAAACGCTACTGGCGTATTCCGGTGATGGACGGCGAGTTTATTACTGAAGAAACCACAGGCATGGTGCGTGCAATTGGTGGCGGCAACTTTTTGATTTTGGCTACATCACAGCCAGCAGCACTAGCTGCGGCAGAAGTTGCGATTGAAGCCATGAAGAAAGTGCCTAACGTGATAATGCCGTTCCCAGGCGGTGTAGTACGTTCTGGCTCTAAAGTGGGCAGTAAATATAAAACCATGTTTGCCTCAACCAATGATGCATTCTGCCCTACACTAAAAGGTGCAACCAATACTGAGCTTTCACCTGAAATTGAAAGCGTGATGGAGATTGTGATTGACGGCTTAACCTTTGAGGACATCGCACTTTCCATGAAAGTAGGCATCGAAGCGATTTGCAACCTAGGTGCTGACAGTGGCGTAAAGCGCATTTCAGCAGGTAACTATGGCGGCAAGCTTGGCCCTCACCTTTTCAAATTACATGATATTTTAAACGGCAGCAACTCATGAACGCGCTAACTCTCACTCTAAAGAATCCACTCCAATTTTCGGTTAATTGTGGTGCTTTAACGCCAGATAATTTAGCTAACAAATCAGCCGCTGAGATTGCCAGTATTAAACTAATTTACGGCAACAGCACAGTATTGGCTGGCGACTTGTTTGAAATCAGTGGTAATGATACTAAGCATATCGTGTTTAAAAATGCATCGAACAAGCTGGATTATATTGGTGCACATATGTCTACCGGCAAAATCACCATTGAAGGCAATGCTGGCGCCTATTTGGGCTTTACTATGAAAAATGGTGAAATTCATTGCACAGGCAGTGCTGAAGGCTATGCCGCATGCAATATGGTAAATGGCCTGTTGAAAATTGATGCGAACGTAGGTGACTTTGTAGGCGCAGGCTCTGAAGGCCTACGCAAAGGCATGCGCGGTGGCGCTGTCATCATCAAAGGTAATGCAGGTGACCGTGTGGGCGACCAGATGCGTAGAGGCTTGATTTTGATTGAAGGCAACGTTGGTGACTACTGCGGCAGCCGTATGGTTGCAGGCACAATTGGTGTACTAGGCAATGTAGGTGCCTACACCGCATTTAATATGCACCGTGGCACCTTATTACTAAAAAATGCACCAGCCCAACATGCAACAGTGCAAAACTGTGGCACTCACACCTTGCCATATCTGAGCTTATTATTTAAATCGTTTAAAAAATACAACACACAATTTAGCCAATTAAGCTCACAGCGTGTACAGCGCTTTGTAGGCGATGCAGCTTATAAAGGTAATGGTGAAGTGCTTATTCTGAATGCTTAAGCACTAAGTTTAAGGACATTGGTCAGGTAATTACATAGAACCACAAGTTAATGTATAGCGAATAGCTAGCTTTTTGAGATAAGCATCGATTTATAAAATCATCTGTTAAAATAGCGTATTACATTAAAATTTTGCTGTTATGCCTAAGTATCTGACCGCCGCCCTTTATAAATTTGTTAGCCTGCCTGAATACAAAGCACTGC
Source organism: Methylotenera sp. (assembly GCF_036401095.1). GTDB lineage: Bacteria > Pseudomonadota > Gammaproteobacteria > Burkholderiales > Methylophilaceae > Methylotenera. Next base: position 92,551 of record NZ_DASWWA010000003.1, on the reverse strand, counting down.
AAGTGCCTATTCTGGAGGCGTGCAAGACACATCAGATTAAAGGTACTTTACTGCTTGCAGAAGAAGGCATCAATGGCACCATCGCAGGCCTGCCGGACGACATTCATCAGGTGCTTAACTATTTGCGCACTGACCCGCTATTTGCCGGTAAATTTGCAGATTTAGAGCACAAAGAATCTTTTGCCGATGAGCATCCGTTTTACCGCATGAAGGTAAAGCTCAAAAAAGAAATCGTGACCCTTGGTGTGCCTGGAGTAAGCCCTACTAAAAAGGTAGGTACTTATGTGAAGCCAGAAGACTGGAATGCGCTAATTTCTGACCCTGATGTAGTGCTTATTGATACGCGAAATGACTACGAGGTAGACATTGGCACATTCAAAGGCGCAATCGACCCAAGAACAACCACGTTCCGCGAGTTTCCAGAGTATGTGGCAAAACACTTTGATAAAACCAAACATAAAAAAGTGGCGATGTTTTGCACTGGCGGCATTCGCTGCGAAAAAGCATCGTCTTACATGCTGGACCAAGGCTTTGATGAAGTGTTTCACTTACAGGGTGGTATATTAAAATACCTGGAAACCGTACCTGAAGAGCAAAGCATGTGGGAAGGCGAATGCTTTGTATTTGACCAGCGCGTTGCGGTTAAACACAATTTAGAAGTTGGGGAGTTTGATCAGTGCTATGCATGCAGGCACCCACTATCACCCGCAGAAATGCAGAGCGAACAATATGTTGCTGGCATCTCCTGCCCTCATTGTTACGATAAAGTCTCGGAAGAAAAACGCGCTAGATTGCTAGAGAGACAAAAACAAGTGACACTAGCAAAGCAGCGCGGAGAAACACATATTGGTGAAAAACAAAAATAAATGACCTACACCCGCGAACAAGAAGCCATCAGCGCCTATTTCAAGTTACTTGAAAAAAAAGGCGCGAAAAGTGGCATGCTTTATAAACGCTCGTTGTTTTTAGATCAATTTATACCGCTGTTACAAAACCAAGCCTTAGAGCGTTCGACCTACAGCAAAGCCATAGAAAAAGTCATTAAAACCATTCCAGCCGACATTTGGCATGATAGTCTGAATACCGCAAGAGAGTTTTATCCGTTTTGGATGCAAGATATCAAAGCTATCGCTGCGTTTAGCAGGCAAGGTGGTTTTGATATCCAGCCATTAAAGTGGCAACCTGAACCGACAACGCTTAAAGCGCTGACCGATCGTTTACATACTGCAAAATTTAACGTTACCGAAACCAGGCTTCTAGCCGCTTACACCAAAGCACTAAAAGACAAAGGGGCAAACCCTCAGTTGCTCGATAACCGTGTTAATCTTGCAAAGATACTGCTGTTACAATTAAAAGGCGCACCTACTGACGATGCCAGAGTGTATCGGGTTGGCGTAGATATGACGTTGCCTTTGTTTAAAATTGATGAAAACAAACAGTTGTTTTTGCTAGTGATACGCGAATTTTATCAATACTGGATAGATAACCCTGATAAAAACCTAGGCTCGGATCAAGGTATTGAAGTAACCTTTATTGAATAGACCTCTTATCAAGTAAAATTAACGTGCACAACACACTCCGTATTGCCACTTTTAATATCCATAAAGGGCTAACGCACTTTAACACTCACTTATCACTACACCAGCAGCGTGACCTACTTAGAAAGCTGCATGCCGATGTAGTGTTTCTACAAGAGGTACGTGACGTTCATCACGAACACAGCAAGCGCTTTGACAGTTGGCCAATGGCAGGGCAAATGGAGTTTTTAGCCGACACGATATGGAAAGATTATGCCTACGGCAAGAATGCGGTATATCCTGCAGGCCACCACGGCAACGCTTTGCTATCTAAATTTCCCATTATAAAAACAACGAACATTGATATTTCTGCACATAGCAGCGAAGAGCGCGGTATGCTGCATACCGAAATCAACATCCCCAATTGGGATGCACCGTTACATACCATATGTGTACATCTAGGTCTGTTTGCACGTTGGCGCAAACAGCAACTGATATTAATTCAAGACTATATTCAACGACATATTCCAGCCAATTCACCCCTGATTGTGGCTGGTGACTTTAACGACTGGGGCATGCGCTCTGGCAGGAATTTTTCGCATCAAGTTGGCTTACAAGAAGTGTTTGCTCATCATACAGGTAAGCCTGCGCGCAGTTTCCCTTCATGGCTGCCAATTTTAAGATTGGATCGCATTTACACACGCGGATTTAAAATCCAGCACGTAGAGGTACACTCAGGTGCGCGCTTTTTAAAACTGTCCGACCACGCCATGCTGTCTGCAACACTCACCAAAGGGCATTGAGGCATTATGCACTTCATCAATGGAAATCATATCCAGCTATTACGCAGTGGTGCTGAATACTTTCCTGCGCTAGAACAAGCAATTGACCATGCACGACATGAAGTGTATCTGCAAAGCTATATCTACGAAGCCGATAAAGTTGGTACCCTTATTGGCGAAGCTATGATTCGAGCGGTGAAGCGCGGGGTTTCCGTGTATTTACTGATTGATGGCTTTGGCTCCAAGACTTTGCCAGAAACTTACATTGAATTCCTGCGAGCAGCAGGGATTCATGTCATGATTTATCGCCAGAAAATATCACCGTGGACATTTAAAAAAAATCGGTTACGCAGACTACATCAAAAAGTGGCACTGATTGATGATGTAACTGCTTTTGTTGGTGGCATAAATATCATTGATGACAATAATGTGCCGCATCAGATTGCGCCTAGAGTTGATTACGCGGTACGCGTGCAAGGGGCATTGCTACCTGTTATCGCGAATAGTGTAAAAAAACTGTGGCAGCATCTGGCTTGGCTGCATTTTCACAGTAAACCGTTGCCTAAAACCAGCTCGCAGGCACCGGCACATTACACAAGGGGAAGCATTAAGGCTGCTTTTGTCACGCGTGACAACATATTGCACAGAAGAGATATTGAAGCGGCGTATCTAAAAGCGATTCATCGCGCCAAACATGAAATCATTATCGCTAACGCTTACTTCATTCCCGGTAGAAGATTTCGCAAAGCGCTCATCAATGCTGCTGCACGCGGCGTTAAAGTCAAACTGCTGCTGCAGGGACGTAAAGAGTATTTCTTAATGTTTGCAACTCATGCTTTTTATAATATTTTCTTGAAGAACGGTATTGAAATTTACGAATATCGTAAAAGCTTTATGCACAGCAAGGTTGCCGTCATCGACCAAGAATGGGCCACGGTCGGGTCATCTAACATTGACCCATTTAGCTTGTTTTTAGCACGTGAGGCTAATATTTTCTTAAAAAATAAGCACTTTGCCGCCACCTTGCACCAAGATATTACCGCTGCTATCAATAATGGTGCTTACCAGATTAAAGCGAATGACTGGGCGAAGGGTCACAGCGTAAAACGTTTTCTATCCTGGATAGCATATGGCCTAGTACGTCTATTTTTAGGCATCATTGGTTACGCAGATAAGCACTAAAGTTAGCCTTCTTGCCAAGCACTTATCCTCCCGCCATCCTCTGCTTTAACTAAGCACTTAAGTTGCATTGAACTTAAATCAACCACTTAGGACAAACACTGCTCTAGTGTTTGTAAAACAAAGCGCATTCACTTTGTTAACAATCCCATACAGCGAATTTAATAACATGTAACTTTTTGCAAAAATAAAACAAAGAAAGACATCTATGCAGCTTACTAACCTAGCGATTAATCTTGCTGAAAATGGAAAGTTTCCAGATTATTTAATCCGATATGGCATTAGACATCTTTCAAAACAACGCTTAGCTGAAATTAAAGCTAGTGACTGTGAGAAGTCTACTGAGTTACAAACTAAGTTTATCGAAGCAATGAATGCAGCTCCTGCTGCACTTGTGCCAGAGCTTGCTAATGCACAGCACTATGAAGTGCCAGCGGAGTTTTTCTCGCTGTGCCTAGGTACACACAAAAAATACAGCAGCTGTTTTTGGCTGCCAGAAACAAAAAATCTGGATGAAGCAGAAGCCAATGCTTTAGATTTAACTTGCACTCACGCAGACTTAAAAAATGGGCAAGCGATACTAGAATTAGGCTGCGGTTGGGGCTCGCTCACTTTGTGGATGGCAGCGCGTTATCCTGACAGTAAAGTGACAGCGGTATCCAACTCAAACTCTCAGCGCGAATATATTACCGCACGTGCGAAAGAAAGAGGACTGAACAATATTCGTGTCATTACTTGTGATATGAATCGTTTTGACCCATCAGATTACGTTAATGAGCAGTTTCATCCTGCAGCTGGGTTTGACCGCGTGGTTTCAGTAGAGATGTTTGAGCATATGCGTAACCATAAACTGCTATACAAGAAAATTCATGACTGGCTCATCCCCGGCGGTAAGTTCTTTATGCATATTTTTGTACATAGAAGCACCCCCTACTTATTTGAAGTTCAGAGCGATGATGACTGGATGAGCCAATTCTTCTTCTCTGGCGGCATGATGCCTAGCGACGACCTGCCACTCAACTTTCAATCAGACCTTAAATTAGTGAATCGCTGGCGTTGGGATGGCACACATTATGAAAAAACCGCCAATGCCTGGCTGCAGAACATGGATAAGCATCATGAAGAAATGACTGCTATTCTGGGTAAAACCTACGGTTTAGAACAGATAGAACAATGGCGTAACCGTTGGCGTATCTTTTTCATGGCTTGTGCTGAGTTGTTTGGGTATAAAAATGGCCAAGAGTGGTGGGTTTCACATTACCTGTTTAAACGCCAATCTTGATACCCCAATAAATAAGCTATGCTACTGCTCAATTTTGCTCTGTTTCAGGTTTCATGGTTTGCCTGTGTGATGGGTGCGGCTAACTCACAGCCATGGTTAGGCGTAATCGTCACTACAATGGTATTGGCTTGGCACTTATATCAAACAAATCAAGCACATCGTGAATTGAAAGTCCTGGTGAGCACAATGCTGATTGGCGCTTTGTTAGATCAAACACTGTTGTCATTAAATCTGATTGATTATCAGCATCATGGCTGGAGCATATCTATTGTACCTGTATGGATTCTAGCGTTATGGTTAGCGTTTGCCACCACGCTCAATATGAGCCTGGCGTGGATGCATAAACGTTATTGGATAAGCTTTATTTTTGGCATGATAGGTGGCCCATTAGCTTACCTAGCTGCCGAAAAACTCGGTGCAGTTGTCGTAGCGGGTCAGCTTGCTTATGTTGCACTCGCCGTAGGCTGGGCAATCCTTACGCCCTTATTACTTTTGATTGCTCGTCATATAAATAGCGTAGAGAGTGTGTGACATGCCAGTTTTAGACCTTTACCTAAACGGAGTTTACGTAATGCTGGCATTTGCTCTAGTGGGCTGGATACTGAGTGTGTTCAGGCAAAACGTTACACACGTAGATAGTATGTGGAGCTTATTTTTCTTACTGGCAAGTTTCGCGTATGTTGATTCTTTTAGCGCTATCCATGCAAGAGGCCTAATCGCGCTATCTTTACTAACAATCTGGTCTTTACGTTTATCTATTTACTTAACACATCGCAACTGGGGTCCGCATGAAGACCATCGCTATGTCGCGATACGCAAAAACAATGCACCACACTTTAAGTGGTCCAGCCTATACATCGTATTTGGCTTACAAGCCTTATTAGCCTGGATAATTTCATTACCAATATTAGGCAGCATCAACACTACCTCACCTTTAAACATCATTGATATCTTCGGTATATTGCTGACTCTATTTGGCATAACATGGGAATCAATAGCAGACTGGCAACTGACCAAATTTAAGCGCGTTAACGCTAATCGACATAAAGTTCTAAATACCGGAGTTTGGCGTTATTCGCGCCACCCTAACTACTTTGGTGAGTGCTGTGTATGGTGGGGATTTTTCTTAATCGCACTGGCAGGCGGCGCTTGGTGGTCATTGCCTTCAGTCATATTAATGACATTGTTACTACTCAAAGTAAGCGGCGTTGCGCTGTTAGAAAAAGATATTGCTGAGCGTCGCCCAGAGTATTTGCACTATATTAAAACCACTAACGCGTTTATACCCGGCAAACCTAAACGTTAATATTAAACCCTGAGCACATATCTCTATGAAACTGCCCCGCCTGTTCAGCAATGTGCTGTTTACTCTGTTGCTAGGATTAGCATCTGGTAATGCCTATACAAAAGAGTGGGCGTTTGATGTGTACTTGGATAAAACTAAAATCGGCGAACATACATTCACCTTGAATGAAAACGACACGCTAATTAGCCGAGCTAAATTTAATGTCAAGTTACTGTTTATCAACGCTTATCAATACGACCACCAAGCAACAGAAAACTGGGATAAAAACTGCCTTAAAAGCTTAGCCTCAGAAACATTAGAAAACAAGACAAAAACCATTGTGAAAGGTCAGCGCCAAGCAGACAATTTTGAGGTGAGAAACGGCAATGAAGTACAAAATCTGCCGGCTTGTACCATGACGTTTGCCTATTGGAACCAAAAAATATTGGAGCAATCCAAATTGCTGAATCCGCAAAATGCTGAATTTTTAGACACCACAATCAAGCAGTTAGGCAAAGTCATGCTAGAGGTAAAAGGTAAGGCGATAGAGACGCTGCACTACAAGCTTGATGCAAGTTTGCAGGGGAAACAAAAATTAAACATTGAGCTATGGTACTCAGCAGACAAGCAAGAATGGGTTGGATTAAAGTCCATCACCCCTGAGGGCTATCATATTTATTACAAATTAAAATGATTAACCACATGATGAATATCACTAAAAGGCTTATATTGATGACTTTACTAGCAACGCTAATACCTGCATGCGCCAGCAAACAAGTGGCGAACATTCAGACTGTACCGCATGTAGATTTGCCTAAGTTCATGGGTGATTGGTATGTGATTGCTGCTATTCCAACTGCCATTGAAACTGAGTCTTACAATGCGATTGAAAACTATAGCCTCAAAGATGATGGCACTATCGCCACCACCTTTACCTTTAATAAGGGTAGTTTGAACGGCCCTAAAAAAAGATATGAACCGCATGGTTTTGTCGTAAAAAACTCTGGCAATGCAACATGGGGCATGCAGTTTATATGGCCAATTAAGGCGGAGTACCTTATTGCTTACCTTGACGAAAATTACACACAAACCGTGATTGCCCGCAATGCCAGAGATTACGTATGGATTATGGCAAGGTCTCCCAAAATTAGTGAGGATGACTACAAAAAGCTGACGACACTTGTTAAGAGTTTAGGTTATGACACAAGTAAACTGCGCGATGTACCTCATCATCAATAAGCGCATTTAAACACTCACAGCAAACTATCATCAAAAAAGTTTACGAGAACTCAATAAACATTATGTTTAATAAATTGCTTTCATGGTTTGATAATCATGCCGTCAACCTTAATTCCAGTGCTGTTATTTCAGAAAATCAATGGCATAGCATCGATTGGCTACGCGTTGTGCCGTTTACCTTGATACATATCGCCTGTTTTGCTGTAATTTTCGTAGGGTTTAGCTGGTTTGCATTGGCATTTGCTATTGCACTTTATTTGATAAGAATGTTCGCGATTACCGCGTTTTATCATCGCTACTTTTCACACAGGGCATTTCGTACCAGTCGCGCTTTTCAATTTATATTAGCCTTAATTGGTGCCACAGCAGTGCAACGTGGCCCAATCTGGTGGGCATCTCATCACCGTCACCATCATTTATACTCTGATGAAACCGAAGACGCACACTCCCCTGTTCAGCATGGTTTTTTATGGAGCCACTTTGGATGGTTTCTATCATCTAAACACTTTACCGGGCATACAGAGAATATTAAGGAGCTCTCTAAATTTGCTGAGCTCCGTTTTTTAGATCGTTTTGATGCCATCGTTCCCATATTGTTAGCCATCAGCATTTATGTGCTAGGCGATTGGCTAGGTGACCATTACCCAGCGCTCAACACAAACGGAATGCAGTTACTTGTTTGGGGATTTGCAATTTCCACTGTAGTGCTTTATCACGCAACATTTACGGTCAACTCACTCGCCCATGTGTGGGGTCAGCGTCGCTATGCCACTACAGATCAAAGTCGAAATAACTTTTGGATCGCTTTAGCAACACTAGGCGAAGGCTGGCATAACAATCATCACCATTATCCCGGCTCTGCCAAACAAGGTTTTTACTGGTGGGAGGTCGATTTAACTTATTACGGGTTAAAGTTGCTGGAAATGTGTGGGCTCATTTGGGATTTACGTACAGTACCAGTATCAATTAGGGAGTCCCGTAAAATCAAACCTGAATCCAGCAAACTAAACCTAAGCTAGATAAATACGATGAGTCAGATGATGCATATAGTGGTTGGGTGATATGTCAACGTAGTAAACATGGTATTTTTTGTTTTAATACATTTGAAAGAGTTCAGTTTGAAAATTGCGATTATTGGAAGTGGGATTGCGGGTAATACCATAGCGCATCATCTGCATGCAACACACGACATCACCGTATTTGAGGCTGAAAGCCATATTGGCGGCCACACCCACACACACCAAATACAACATGAGGGTAAAACATTTAATGTAGACACCGGTTTTATTGTATTTAATGACCGCACTTATCCAAACTTTATCAAGCTGTTGAACGAGCTCAAAGTGGCATGGCAACCTAGTAGCATGAGCTTTAGTGTGCGATGCGAAAAAACAGGTTTAGAGTACAACGGTACTAGCCTAAATAGCCTATTTGCACAAAGACTTAATCTATTTAAGCCTTCATTCCATCGCATGATTCGAGATATTTTGCGTTTTAATCAAGCATCACTAGCGCTACTTGAAGATGGCAATGAAATAAAGCTTGGAGATTACTTAAGGCAAGGCAACTACAGCCAACAATTTATAAACCATTACATCGTGCCAATGGGCGCTGCGATTTGGTCAACCGATGCTGAGCAGATGCTTGCATTTCCTGCCAGATTCTTTGTAAGGTTTTTTCACCATCACGGTATGTTATCCGTCAATGACAGGCCCGAATGGCGCACGATTAAAGGTGGCTCGGCCAGCTACGTACAGGCACTCACAGCACCTTTCAAACATAAGGTGAGAATAAACACCCCTATTGAAAGCGTGCGTCGTCTGAAGCAGTCTGTTCGCATCAAACCTATGAATGGCGATGAGGAAAAGTTTGATTTTGTATTTTTCGCATGTCACAGTGACCAAGCGCTTCATTTATTAAAAGACAAAACAGAAGCTGAGGCTGAAGTTCTTGGTGCAATTCCGTATCAAGAAAACACAATTTTCTTACACCATGACAGCAAGCTCTTACCTAAGAAAAAGTTAGCTTGGGCTGCATGGAACTACCATGTCACGACTCCACCTGCTAACAAGGTTGCCGTGACCTATAACATGAACATCTTGCAAAACCTGAAATCAACAGAACCGTTGTTGGTGACACTTAACCATACGCACGACATTAATCCTGACAAAGTAATTAAGCGTCTTAGCTATATGCACCCTCTTTACACTTTAGCTGGTACTGCCGCCCAAGCAAGACACCACGAAATCAGCGGCGTTAATCGCACGGCTTACGCTGGCGCTTACTGGCGTAACGGTTTTCATGAAGACGGCGTAGTAAGTGCTTTAGCAGCACTTAAACATTTTGAGCAGTACTTAAATGCATCAAAATAAATTATCTAGTAGCGCGATATATCAGGGCTGGGTATCTCACCAGCGAATAGAGCCGCAGCCACACCAGTTTAGCTATCAAGTATTCATGATGTACTTAAATTTGGATGAATTGCCTACGCTGTTTCATTCCAACCTTTTTTGGTCTTATGCTTCTAGAAATATTGCATGGTTTAGACGTGCCGACTATTTTGGCGATTGCAAAAAAGCGCTAAAAGATGAAATTAGCCAATTGATTGAGCAGTCTACGGGTCAAAAACCACGCGGCCCGATCTGCATGCTCACCAATATGCGTTACTTTGGTTATTGCTTTAACCCAGTAACCTTTTATTACTGTTTTGAAGAAGATGGCAAAACTTTACAGGCTATGGTCAGCCACATTACCAACACCCCTTGGAATGAAACCTTTGCTTACGTGCATGATTTTTCCAAAAACGTATCTATCGGCTCTACTAATCATGATGCCAACGCTGTTTTTAGCTTTAGCAAACAATTTCATGTATCTCCGTTTATGCCAATGAATATTGACTATGAATGGGCATTTCAATTGGGAGCGCAGAAACTGCATACCCACATGAAAAACATGCAAGATAGCCGTGAAATCTTTAATGCAACACTTACATTGAAGCGCAGTGAAATTAATAACGCCTCGCTCTATGCAGCGTTGCTGAAATACCCCTTTATGACGCTTAAAGTCATGCTCGCGATTTACTGGAATGCCTTAAAACTCTGGTTTAAAAAAGTACCGTTTCACTCACACCCTACCTCTACAACCAAGCCCTGATTGACATATCGCCATTATGATGACACCTACTGCAGCACAAGAGCAATTAACTCGTAACCTACGCAAAAAGAATCGTGCCAAATGGGTTGAGGATTTGGCAAAACATAAAATTCTGGCACGATTAAACCATCTGCATACTGGCCAGCTAACCTTGATAGACGGCGATGACAAGCACGTCTTTGGTCAGCCATCATCTGAGCTTAATGCAGTGATTCATATTCATGACAGCCGCTTTTATGGGGAAATTGCATTTGGCGGCAGTATTGGGGCTGGCGAAGCTTATATGCTAGGTTATTGGACTACAGACCACCTCACTGCATTAATCAGGATGATGTGTATCAACCAATCTGTGATGGACGCACTAGAGGGTGGCTATCAATGGCTCACCAAACCAATTCTGAAAGTATTACATTGGCTAAATAGCAACACCACTGAGGGAAGCCGTAAAAATATTGCAGCCCATTACGACTTGGGTAACCCGCTGTTCCAGCTTTTTTTGGATCCAACACTAATGTACTCCAGCGCAATATTTAATTCTGAAACAAAAACGCTGCAAGAAGCTTCCGAGCTAAAGCTAAAAGTAATATGCGAGAAACTCGATTTAAAGCCAACAGACAAAGTAGTGGAAATTGGCACCGGCTGGGGTGGTTTTGCAATTTATGCGGCTAAAAATTATGGTTGTCACGTAACCACCACCACTATTTCCAAGCAGCAATATGCATTAGCAAAACAACTGGTAGAAACCGCCGGTCTCAGCGATAAAGTCACATTATTGCTTGAGGATTATCGTCATTTAGATGGTCAGTTTGATAAATTGGTCTCGATTGAAATGGTAGAAGCAGTAGGACACCAGTTTTATGATACTTATTTTGCAAAACTAGGCACATTACTCAAGCCGGATGGGCTGGCATTGATTCAAGCTATCACGATTACAGACCAGCGTTATGAGTCTGCTAAATCTTCGGTGGACTTCATTCAACGCTACATTTTCCCTGGGTCTTGTATTCCGTCCAATACTGCAATGCTCAACAGCATTACACGGATGAGCGATATGCGACTGATTGATCTAGAAGATATTGGTATTCACTACGCAACTACCCTGAGGATGTGGCGTGAAAACTTTTTTAATCACCTCCAACAAGTACGCGCATTGGGCTACTCGGATGAGTTTATAAAAATGTGGGAGTTCTACCTATGCTATTGTGAAGGTGGCTTTATAGAGCGAGCGCTAGGTGATGTTCACTTACTGTTAGCAAAACCAAACAATAGAAGAGGTGCACTCAGAACTGGCAATGCGTCTTAATGCTAAATTCAATAAGATTTAAGTTATTGATGAGCTGATACAGGGTGTTATCGTTTAAAATCGTTTCGGTTTAGCCTAGAACTTTACCAGCCTCGATCTTATTTGATAATGAAATCATGTTAGAGCGCAACAACACAATATTGCCAGATGAAACAAACGCCAACGCCAGAAAGTTGGCATGGCGAGATGGCTTACCCTACTGCGTAGAGTTTCAAGATGTTTACTTCTCCACTGACAATGGTTTACTAGAAACCGAATATGTATTTTTGCAAGGCAATGATTTACCAGCGCGTTGGCAACACCCTGGCTTATCAAACTTCACCATTATTGAAACTGGGTTTGGCACAGGGCTAAATTTCTTATGCGCGGCTAAACTATGGCTAGAACATGCACCAGAACATGCGGTATTGCATTTTGTTAGTGTAGAAAAATATCCGCTGACATTAAATGACACCACAGCTGCATTAGCATTGTGGCCTCAACTCAATGCATTAAGCACTCCGCTATTGCATCAATACCAAGCTTTAATTAATGAGCAAACGATTAATCTTTATGACGATAGAGTTCAATTATCTGTACATATTGGGGATGCAACAGAACAATTAGCACGTATCACCAGCATGGCAGACGCATGGTTCTTAGATGGATTTTCCCCCGCCAAAAATCCAGAAATGTGGCATGCCGGATTATTTTGCGAGATGGCAAAACATGCCCAAGCATCAACCACCTTTGCCACATTTACGAGCGCAGGTGATGTGAGACGGGGTTTAATCGCAGCAGGCTTCAAAGTCAACAAGCGTCCCGGTTTTGGTAAAAAACGTGAAATGCTGTGTGGAGAATTTATAGGCTTTGACAATGGTTAACACGGCAATTGTCATCGGAGCAGGTATTGCTGGCTGCACTAGCGCTTACGCATTGGCAAAACGCGGGGTTAAAGTCACACTGATAGAGCGCAACGCAGAAATTGCCAATGAGGCATCGGGCAATCCGCTCGCGATGTTGTACCCACGCTTGAGCGGCGATGATTTAAGCAGCCAATTTGCACTAGCTAGTTATGTATTTAGTTTAGAGTTTTATCAATCGCTACAACTCGCCCCGGCTGATTACTCTGCTTGTGGCATGCTGCAACTGGGCTTTAATGCTAGAGAGCTCGCCCGCATTCAAAAGGTTGCGGCGCAGAATCACCCTGCCGGCATAGTAAGCTATGTAGCGCAGCATGAAGCAAGCACGATTGCCGGCATCACAATTGACCATGATGCCTTGTACTTCCCAACAGCAGGCTGGGTGCACCCGCAACACCTATGTAAGCATTTAACACAGCACCCCAATATTAGCGTGCTAAAAACGCAGCAAGTGACCAGATTCAGCAAAGAAACTCATGGCTTCGAGGTTTACAATCATGAACAATTACTTGCAACGGCACAGGTACTGATTATTGCTAACGCTAACGATGCGCAGCAGCTATTACCTCACCTGCCACTGCAAACCAAGGCCGTGCGTGGTCAAGTCAGCGTAGTGGACTCAACAGCGATCAGCCGTAACGTTAAAACCATACTTTGTAGCGATGGCTACCTGAGTCCGCATGCTGTTTCACAACAAGCACATTGTTTAGGGGCTTCATTTGCCAACATAGATACGCCATCTATAGCCGCAATCGATTTAACCCCTACGCAGCAAGACCATGCGGACAACCTCAGTAAACTAAACAATATCTCCACAGCGCTACACCAAGACTTACAATCCAATATCATAGGCGGACGTGTATCTTACCGCTGCACCACCAGTGATTACTGGCCATTGGTGGGTGAGCTTGTTAATAGCGCTGCACTAAAAGCAAAACCGGTAAGGCCCAGTGCAGCGTCAACCACACTGCCGTGGATATCCGGCTTATATATCAATGCCGCACATGGCAGCAAAGGCTTCACCAGTGCACCACTATGTGCAGAGATATTGGCAACCATGATTCATCATGAACAGCTGCCCTTGAGCCCTGAACTAGCATGCCTGCTTAACCCTAATCGCTTCTTATTACGTGAAATGGGTTTAAAACAATTAGCAAAAACGATAGCCTCTACCCATAAAATTTCAGGTTAAAATGAGCTTATGGCGCAATCTCAGTATTTAACAGCAGTTCAATATCATCGTGCAGGTCAGTACACAGAGGCAGAAGCGCTCTACCAACAGGTGCTCGCCGCACAACCTAAGCTAGCCGACGCACATCACATGCTTGGTCTTGTGTATTATCAAACCAATCGCAATGCGCTTGCAGTGATGCAACTTGAGCAAGCCTTAGCCATTAATCCCAAAGAAGTCGATTACTTAAATCATTACGGATTAGCACTACGCGCTGCTGGCAACATAGAGGCTAGCATCAAGAGCTTTCAACAGGCGATTTTATTGCAGCCTAAAGACTTAGACGTACAAGTTAACCTTGGCAACACGCTACTAGCCGCTAACAGATTTGAAGAGGCAGCAGGTTACTATAGGCGCGTGCTTAGAGTAAGGCCAAAAGCTGACGACATACGTGAAGCACTGTGCCACTGTTTATCATCAATGGGCAATCAAGCACATCTGCTTGGCAATTTTATTCAGGCTGAAGGCTGCTTTCAGGAAGCCTTGCAATTTAACCCACATGACGCAACGTTGCTGTACAACCTAGGCAACGCCCAGCGCGAACTAGGTAAACCGCATGAAGCGGTAAAACAGTACAAAAAGGCGATTCAGCTCAACCCTAGCGATGCAGATACGCATAACAACTTAGGCAATGTACAACGCGAATTAGGCCAGTTAGATTTGGCGGTAGCAAGTTATCAAACCGCGCTCAACCTCAACCCAAAGCTATATCACGCCAAAGTACATTTGGTGCACCAAAAGCAGCATATGTGTAATTGGGATGGCCTAGAACATGACATTGAGCAAATTCGCCACTGGGTCACACAGGAGCCCAGCGCTCAAATATCGCCTTTTGCTTTTTTAGCAATGCCTTTTACTACAGCTGAAGAGCAAAAAATTTGCGCCACTAATTGGGCCAACAATCGCTACGCACAATTGATTCAACATGGTAAACAATTGCAATTTGCACAAGCAGCCACCCCTAACAAAAAAATAAAAGTCGCTTATCTATCTGCAGACTTCAGGTTGCACCCGCTCGCTTTTCTCATCAGTGAGTTGATTGAGCTGCATGATAAAAACCGATTTGAGACTTATGCGTTTTCTTATGGGGTTAATGACAAAACCAGTGCCAGAGCCAGGTTAGAAAAAGCGTTTGACCAGTTTCACGATATACGTACGCTCTCTGAAATAGACGCCGCAAAAAAAATACATAGCTGCAATATCGATATATTGGTGGATTTAACCGGCTTTACCCAAACCAGCCGCACTGGCATAGCCGCCCTACGCCCAGCCAAAATCAATGTTAGCTGGCTCGGCTTTCCCGGCACTATGGGTGAAATTCGCCATCACGATGCGCCCAGCACTCCCCTGTTCGACTATCTGTTAACAGACGCCTTTATTACGCCAGTTGACACAGCAAAGCACTACGCAGAAAAGCTAGCGCTATTACCACACAGCTACCAGCCTAATGATCGCAAACGCCCGATTGGGCAAGCGTTTAGCCGTGAGGCATACAAACTACCTGATGACGCTTTCGTATTTTGTAGTTTCAATCAGTCATTCAAAATCACACCGGATGTGTTTAGCGTTTGGATGCGCCTATTAGCCAAGCTTCCCAATAGTGTGCTTTGGTTGCTCGACTGCAATACTTGGGCCAAGCAAAATTTATGGCGTGAAGCAGAACTCAGAGGCATTACCGCTGAACGTATTATTTTTGCACCACGCGTCAACATTGCTGACCACCTTGCACGCCATGCGCATGCCGATTTATTTTTAGACACGAAGCCATATAACGCCCACACCACTTGTAGCGATGCACTGTGGATGGGCTTGCCGGTACTCACCTGCGTAGGTGATACATTTGCATCGCGCGTTGCAGGCAGCTTGTTGCAAGCTGCAGGCCTCACACAACTGATTAGCAGCTCATTAGCCGAGTATGAGGAAATTGCAATTAATCTTGCTCAAAACCAAAGTGCACTGGCGGCTATAAAACAAAAACTACAGGATGAAAACATGACATCTGCCTTATTTGATACAGTGCAATTCACCCAATCACTGGAGAAAATCTATGTAGAAATGATGGCAAACCTTAGATAGTGGCACACATCATCACGCCAAGCAGAACTGACGAGTTCAATTAAAATTATGCTAAAGTCATTCATGTGCAAATGCACTGAATTATAAAAAACAAAACACATTTAAGAATGTTCAGGACACAATCATGGCAGCAATTGACATCACCCCTGTATTAAAATTTATGCTGGACAAAGGTGGTTCAGATTTATTTTTTAGCTCAGGTACCAGTATCCACATAGAAGTTGAAGGGGAAACCACTCCCATTAACGCACAGGTGATGCAGCCTGGCATGATTAAAGAAATTGCTTACTCACTCATGAGTGCAGACCAAATCAAAGAATTTGAATCAACACTGGAATGTAACTTTGCATTGGGTAAAAAAGATATTGGTCGCTTCCGCGTTAATGTGTTCAGACAGCGCGGTGAAGTGGGTATGGTGATTCGGCATATCAAGACTGACATCCCATCATTAGAGAGCTTAGGCCTGCCGCCAGTACTTAAAGATTTAATCTCTCGCAAACGCGGGCTGATTTTGGTAGTTGGTGCGACAGGTTCTGGCAAATCAACCACGCTGGCATCTATGATTGATTATCGCAATGAAACCAGCAATGGCCATATTCTTACACTGGAAGACCCTATTGAGTTTATTCACCCGCATAAAAAGTCTGTCGTGGACCAACGTGAAATTGGTATCGACACATTGTCATTTGAGAATGGACTTAAAAATGCCATGCGCCAAGCACCTGATGTGATTCTAATTGGTGAGGTACGCGACATGGACGGCATGAAAAACGCTCTAGCCTATGCTGAAACCGGGCATTTATGTTTAGCTACACTGCATGCAAACAACGCTAACCAAGCGCTAGAACGTATTATTTCATTCTTCCCAGAAGATGGCAGAAATGGTTTGTTGCTAGGCATCTCTATGAATCTGGTAAGCATCATATCGCAGCGTTTAATCCCTGGTAAGCAAAGTAAGCGTGTGGCCGCTACAGAAGTGATGATTAACACGCCTTACATGAGCGAGCTAATCCAGAAACAAAAAATGGGAGAAATTAAAGAAATCATGGCCGAGAATACCGATATTGGCATGCATACCTTTGATCAATCTCTATTCAAGCTATATTCAAACGACAAAATAGACGAAGAAAACGCCTTGGCTTATGCTGACTCGCGCAATGACTTGTCGTTAAAAATACGCTTCTCTGCTGAGGGATCACGTAATGGCGGCAGTGGCCTAGGCATCTGACAGATAGATTATTGAGCACAAAACTACATATCGCATCCAGATGCTATTTAGCTAACACGCAATCATTAGTGAACAAACAGGACATAACGCCTACTACATGTTGAGTAAGCGTTATGTCCTGATTAGATACTAGCTACATTTACTGTTGCTTTACTGGGTCAAACGGATTGGTCAGCATTCTTAACAAGAAATCCACATCCACGCATTGAATAAACAGATTACCGTCATTGGCTTTAATAATCCATTTAATCAGGTTTCCTCTTTTGTCATTCGCTAACGGTGTCGTGCTAATTTGGTTTTCACTGAACTGCGCAACTGAATGTAGAGCGCCCACTAGCAAACCAACTTTATGCTCGCCGCACATAATGACAATTACCTGACTATTACTATCCACTACTGAAGGTACACCGCTTAGCAGATAACTAAAATCGTACACCCAAACATAATGCGAGCCCTTGGTTTCATGCTGCACCGAAACCACCCCTACTCGCTCGGAGCGGCTACCGATAGATACCGAAGAAATCTCGGATGCCGGCAATGCCTCTAAAACAATTTCAGCTTCCAACGCAAACAGTGTTTCGTCCACAAAGAAGGTAGCAAACTCAGGGTCAGATGACTGGGTAGGGGAGCTATGAATAATCGAGGCGGAGTCATTACCAGAACTGAAGTGGTTACGCACCTCACCAAATGCATCATAAACTACCGCAATCACGTCCTCTTTATAGCCATCTGAAACTTTAAACTCACGGTAACCGTTAGAGACACTGCAGCCAAGAATACAATAATGCCCATCACGGATCACAATACGGGACGCGCTTTTCCCATTAGACATACTCAGTAAATCTGGGTCAATATCTAAGGTGGAACCCACTGGTCGACTAGGGTCGGTGCTAGAAATAATCTTAGCTTGCCTATCAATATAAAAAGCCTTAATAGACTCGCTCTCGGCAATACCACCTAGCAACATGGCATTAAATTCAGGCGTGGCATCAAACACAATACCAATCCCGCCCACTACGTCCGTGCCATCAGGCGCCATAATTGCAGCATGATAGATATAGGTAGGCTTATCACTGTAAAGTGAACTCGCCTCAAAAGGTGAAACATAGTATTGCTGCTCATTATATAAAGACAGCACACCATCTAAGGTAGCATCGTCCACAGTGGTGCCGATGATAGAGCCTTTTTCATCGATGGGGTTGGTACTGGCGATAATAACGCCTTGTTTATCGTAAACAAAAATACGTGTGTATACGGTATAGAGTTGATTAATATAGTTCAGTATCTCTGTAATACGCGACACACTTGCTGCATCCACACGCCCGGAAGCCAGCGCCACCCTCAGCTCCGGCGTCACTGCCCACCAGCGGCAATCGTCAGAACGCTCATATAAGTTACGGTCTAATAAATCCACCAGCAAATGTGATAAAAACTCAGAATCCTGCAATCTAGAAGCAAGCACCGTCTCGTAGAGATCATTGATAGATTGTGCAAATAGCTCATTACTGCGCGTCCCGGTCTCACTAATCTGGTCCAAGATGGTTTTCAGTTTAAACAGTTCACCAGTCTGACCTACCGTCATGACTTGCCCATTCCATACCACCCTGCGTATGGTGGAGGCAGCCGTCATCACCTCGTAAAGCGGTGGGCAGAAAGACTGCGCATGCGAGAGCAAACCTCTGGCAACTTTGGCATCCAGAGATTTTAATGCGCTAGTCTCCTGGCCAGTAAATGCAATATCCACAGGCGTCATCACCTGCCCTTGCCATCCCTTCGGCCCCATATAACCTTGATAACCATTAGCTTTAAAGGTAGCAACCAGATACTCACGCCCACCATAAATCATTAAGCTTGATTTAGCATCATGATTCACTGGCACCACTGCGCCCACTGGCACCCAGCGGGCATCGCTGGTTTCTATCACATGCTGATTTTGATCTAGCAGCAACATTACTGAACGCATGCTGGGGTCGCGATGAGAGTGGAAAATCCCGGCCATTTCTTCCACAAAATTAAAACACAAACATAAAATACCAATCACCGCACCCGTTTCAGGATGCAGCATGCGCTTAGAGTAAATCAGCGCTTTATCCTTATTAGGGCGCAAATCAGTATGACGATAAGTTTCTACATAATCTTCTGAATGCAGTGTTTCATAGATCAACGGATCTAAACTGCCCTCAATCGGTGTTTCCTGGTTAATCTGCACCAAAACGTTACCAGAAACATCAAGCAAGATAATTTCGTCATACACCGTATATTTGCTTCTATAAGCGCGCAAACGTAAACGTATATCATCCACGCTACCGCTAAGCCCTGCCACAAAACTACATAACTCACGATCTGTGGCTAAAAACCCAACATCTGCTGTACGTTCATAAAGGTTACGCACCAAGATATCAATCACATACTTAGCCTTAGTGCCTATCTCGTTAAACACAGTGGCTACCTTTTCCTGGACTAAGCTTAGGACAAGTTCTTTCTCCAGACGGTTAAACCCGGCACGAGTAGCTGCCATCGTTGGCAGTATGCTCTTTGCCTCGACTGGGCAGTTCATTTTTGCGGATGACTCAATAATTCTCCACATTAAATTTAACTCATGTAACGACTGCTCACAACGCACCACGTCGCGCATAAATGGCAGGTAATTATCGATTTGAAACGAAGAAATCTGATTCATTATTTACTCACATCATTATGATATTTATTTTATGCACCGTTGCATGTTTACCAATGAAGCAAAATACAAGCCAACCGGCAATATCCATCCATCTGGGTTGAATATGTATAGAAATACTAACTACTTACTACATTGACGACTAAACTCAAGATGGTGCAAAACGTGATGTCACGCACTTTATCGGTGCAACAAATTGGTGCATGAAATTAAGCATCAGTTATCACTCTCAAAAGTCTCCTGTCAAAAAGCGGCGTTTGCATGACTTCGCAATGGGTCTATCAACTAGCACAAGGTGGCACAGTTAATGCTTATTCAGACAAGGCACTAACTTTGGCACGGCAAACACTCAATGAAACTAGCGTCTTCACCACATCAATCTGGGGCACCCATGGTCGCATTTAAGAATGATAAGCACATGCATGATGCACTGATGCATAATCTTGAAGGGATGCTGTATTGCTGTTTGTATGACAAAGACTGGACCATGGTGTTTGTAAGTAATGGCTGCAAAGAACTGACTGGCTATGCTCCTGACGATCTACTTCATAACAAATACATTTCCTATGAAGTCATGACGTTTGAGGAAGATAGAGAGGTGGTACGAGAAACCATCAAAAACGCGCTCGCTGAAGGTAACCGCTACGAAGTTGAATACCGCATCAACCATGCAGATGGGCGTGTGATCTGGGTATTGGAACGCGGCAACCCGATTTATAACGATGCTGGTGCAGTCATCGCTCTAGAGGGCTATATCCAGAACATTGCAAAACGCAAAGATATTGAACAGTCACTACTAGCCGCAGAACTTAAATACCGCTCCATCTTTGAGAACACGCTGGAAGGCATTTTTCAGACTACTGCGGATGGTCATTATTTAATTGTTAATCAATCACTTGCCCGTATGTATGGTTACAGCTCACCCCAAGAGCTTATCCACGCATTCAACAATATACAAGAGCAGCTCTATGTAAAACCGGGGCGTCGTGAAGAGTTTGTACAGTTATTGAAAGAAAACGACAGCGTAGAAAAGTTTGAGTCATTAGTTTACCGAAAAGATAAAAGTACAATCTGGATCTCTGAAAACGCACGCGTCGTCAATGATGAGTCAGGCAACATCCTCTATTATGAAGGCACGGTTGAAGACATCACCGCTCGCAAGAGTTACGAAGAAAAGCTCGAATATCAAGCCATGCATGACAGCTTAACCGGCTTACCAAACCGTAACATGCTCAACGACAGACTACAGTTGTGCATTAACTTTGCTAATCGCTATAAAAACAAAATGGCGGTGGCATTTTTAGATTTAGACCAGTTCAAACTGATTAACGACAGCATGGGGCATGAGGTGGGCGACCAACTGCTTGTTATCATGGCAAAAAGGTTAACCAGTGCAATACGTGAAATAGATACCGTAGTAAGGCTAGGTGGTGATGAGTTTGTTATCCTGCTCACCAATATTGATGACACCAATGATATTTTCCTGAGCATGAATCGGTTACTTGAAGCGGTTGCAGTTCCCTTAACCATTAACAATCTGGATTACTTAGTCACCTGCAGCATTGGCGTCAGCATCTATCCAGATGATGGATTGGATGCCAATGTATTACTGCGTAATGCTGACACCGCAATGTACAAGGCAAAAAAGGCAGGCAGAAATAATTTCCAGATTTACACTCACGCACTGAATGCAGCACTCACCGAGCGTGTAACGCTAGAATACAACCTACGCCAAGCCATTGAACTAGAAGAGTTTATATTGCATTACCAGCCTAAAATAGATTTTACAACTGGTAAAGTATGTGGCGCTGAAGCACTGATTAGATGGCAACCCGAGGGGCAAGACCTGATATCTCCCTTAAAATTTATCACCATTGCAGAAGAAACTGGCTTAATTGAAACCATAGGCGAATGGGTAATCGCTACAGCCTGCTATAAAGCCAAAGCCTTGCAGCAGAAAACTGGCCAATATGTCCCTATCGCAGTCAATGTATCACCCAGGCAATTCAGGCAATCCAACTTAGCCAACACCATCAAAAAAATCTTAGCAGTTACCCAGCTAGACCCCAGCTACCTAGAACTTGAAATTACCGAAAACACACTGATCGATGATTCATCAAAGTTCATAGAAACCTTACATTCACTCAAGAAAATTGGGGTAAAACTAGCAATTGATGATTTTGGTACTGGTTATTCAAGTTTGGCGTATTTAAAAGACTTTCCAATTGACCGATTGAAAATCGATAAAGTCTTTGTTAGTAGCATAGAGGAAGACCCTAAAAACAAAGCCATCTTAAAAGCGATTGTCGTACTTGGTCAAAGCTTGGGCATAGAAGTGATTGCCGAAGGCGTAGAGACACAGTATCAATATGACTATCTCAAGTCTATAGGTTGCGACCAACTACAGGGCTACTATTACAGCAAACCACTACCCGAGCAGCAGTTTGAACAGTTTTTGCTAAATCAGGTAGAGAACTAAACATTCCAAACGACCACAAGCACCGCCATTTTCAATCACGCCAGACCACCCCCGGCACACCGCAGCTCGGTCATCACTGATTCACGCCGGTTAAACAGCATCCTGATGTTGAATCGCCGCAAATATTGCCGCAATCACAATCAGGCTTCCGCCCAGCCACTCATTTAGCTCCATGGTTTCATGTGCTAAATAATACGAGGCGACAGCAGCCACCACTAGTTCAAACAGAAACAGCACAGATGCTCGTGTTGCCTCAATTTTTGCCACACCATATTGCACAAAAAAAGTTGCCGCAATTAACAGTAAGGCGATTAATGACATCACGGCCCATTCCGTTAACGTAAATACAGTCGGGCTTGGTATGTTTGTTTGCATAATCGGCACAAACAACAGCGCAACCATCATCACACCAATCCAAATCGCATAGGACTTGGCCACTAAAGTTAAATGGCTAGACTTTCTCGTAATCACATTGGTTAAAGAAAAGCCTATGCCTGAAGACAATGCCAGCCACTCCGGCATATTTCTCGGTAGTGGCAATCCACCAAACTTAACGTCATACAGCATGATAAATGCGCCAACCAAGGAAGCCACTATCGCAATATAACCGGTGAATCGAGTTTTTTCTTTTAACCAAAAATGAGCGAGAATTAAGGTCCAGATAGGTGACAAATAAAACAGCAACATAACCCGCATCACCTCACCATCAATGATGGCCAGTACGTAGCTCAGATTTGTCCACCCTGCAACCACTCCCAGCCACACAATGCTTAATGGCAACTTGGCCGCGCCACGCCAATGCTTCCCTAATAAGACACTGGCAAAGACAATCGCAAGCGCGTAGGTATAAAAGCTGGACGCCACACCAGACACACCCGCCTCAGACATTAAGCGATATGGATACCAAATAATGCCCCAGCAGAATGCACCAAAAAGTAGGCCAAATACTGCAAAAAAGTTTTTATTATTGGCGTTGCTCACTATAATGTTACCTTATGAATCCAAATCTAAATTTATTACAGCCCTATCCGTTTCAACGTCTGCGCGATCTATTCAAAGGCATTACGCCTAATGCAGCTTTTAAGCCAATTAACCTATCAATTGGCGAGCCGAAACATGAAACACCCCCATTAATTAAAGATGCCTTAGTCAATAATTTAAGTGGTTTAGCTAATTATCCCACGACTATAGGCTCTATTGAGCTAAGAAGCACGATTTCCGATTGGATTTCACGTCGCTATCAAGTGCCAGTGCTTAATCCTGAAAAAGCCATTTTGCCGGTAACCGGCAGCCGCGAAGCCTTATTTGCTTTTGCACAGGTAATTAT
Organism: Methylotenera sp.; assembly: GCF_036401095.1. Classification (GTDB taxonomy): domain Bacteria; phylum Pseudomonadota; class Gammaproteobacteria; order Burkholderiales; family Methylophilaceae; genus Methylotenera. The sequence continues at coordinate 68,891 of NZ_DASWWA010000003.1, read as the reverse complement.
TGATCAAACTAAACCTGATCCTATCGTGATTTCACCAAATCCGTTCTATCAGATTTACGAAGGTGCTGCATTTTTAGCTGGTGCCACGCCCTACTTTATAAATACACTGCCGCATCAAGACCCAAACTATAACCACGTGATGGACTTTTCAAGCGTACCTGCTGATGTATTAGCACGTACACAACTGGTTTATATTTGCAGCCCAGGTAATCCATCCGGCAAGGTCATGAGCCTGGAGCAATGGCGCACTGTTTTTAGCTTATCAGACCAATACGGCTTTGTAATTGCCGCAGACGAATGCTACTCAGAAATCTACTTTGATGAGGCATCACCGCCACTAGGTGCATTACAAGCCGCGCATCTACTGGGTAGAGACTATAAAAATCTGGTTGTGTTCAGTTCACTCTCCAAGCGCTCCAACGTACCTGGCATGCGCTCAGGCTTTGTGGCTGGCGATGAAAAAATCATTGAATCATTTACGCTCTACCGCACATACCACGGTTGTGCCATGAACCCAGCTGTACAGGCTGCCTCTATAGCAGCGTGGAATGATGAAGCACATGTGATTGAAAACCGCAGGCTCTATGCAGCAAAATTTAAAGACGTTACCCCATTACTGAGCAATGTATTGGAGGTGGCCTTGCCAGATGCAGCATTTTACCTATGGGCAAAAATTAAAGACGCCAGCATTTCTGATACAGAATTTGCAGTAAAACTATACCGAGACCTCAATATTACTGTGCTTCCAGGCAGCCTGTTAGCGCGTGAAGCTCACGGTGTAAATCCGGGCAAGAACTTTATCCGTATGGCCTTAGTTGCCTCTTATGAAGAGTGTATCGAAGCAGCGCAGCGAATCAGCGCTCATTTCTAACCAGCTCACAGCAAGGCTAGTCTGTACTAAAACACACTAGCCTTGCTGCTATCAGTTTTATACCCACAAGCTACTTGATGTATTGATTATTTAAACGTACAGCAAGTCCACTTAAGCCTATCAAGGCAATACCAATAATCACCAAAGCAATTGGCCAGCCCACAGTGTTGGCAAAGTGTTCTGCCGTGTAATAGCCAATATAAATCAGCATCGCCAGCGTACCTACCAGCAATAGTGTTCTACTGCGCACATAGGTGCTTAAAAATATGATAAAAGCGCTAGCCCCAAGGTACACAGGCTCGAACAAGCTGTTTTCTACCGATTCAAATATTGACCACAGTAACGATACTGCACCTACAAAGTACCAGAACGGAGCAATCGCCACATGTTTGGATTGTTGCATTGCATAGGCGATGCACAGCAATGAACTGCCAATAACGATGCCAATCAGCTTTTCATCTACATCCCAAATATCAAAGAGATTGGCAAAAAAGATGCAACCAAACAGCACAGCACTAAACGCTAATACCGTGCGCTGCTTTGCCCAAAAGGTAGCTCCTTGCTGCACCAGCATATAGGCAGCCATAAACAGCAAACCGTGACGCACATCGCCACCTGAAGAGTACTCCTGCAACATCACCATGATGCCGGTGGGCTGCAATACCGAGGCCATTAAAAATAATGGCGTTGCCACACGCTCGTACTTTTGATCGCTCAAGCATACCAAGCCCATTACAAAGGCCGCTAGACCAGGCCCCAGCGTGATAATCACACGTGATGCAGAACCAAAATCATCCCAATACATTGAGATGAAAACACCTATGCCTGCAAACACAAATATCCCGCCTACATAACCAAACAACTTGGAAAGCACACTGGCGGGTGCAGCATTAGGCTGCCCTGAAGAAGCATCAAGCGCCTGCGCAATTTCTGCTAACGTGATCTGATTATGCTGCGATAATGCAACAATATCCTGCAAAGCATCATCTTTGAGCGACATAGCAACCCCTTATTTTTTGATGACCCATCCGACAAACTGCACTTGGTTGTAATAATAATGCTGCTGAGTATGCGGAATTTTGTATCCAATATTGCCTTTTTTCAGCCTAAAACCACTATCTCTATTGCCACCGCCAAACAACCCACCCATCAAACCGCCACCACCATAACTAGGGCCATCCAAGGTATAACCATCTGGTGAAACAATTGCCGTATCAATCAGCATATTTTCAGTTTCACGCAACACAGCAACACCATCTGTTGCTGTAGCAAGCACCTGTGGTATATCTATAGCAATTTCTCGCACAGTATCCGTCTTGGCATCGTAAGCCATTAGCCGCTTTAAATCGTAATTAAGATCTTTACCTTCATGTTTCTTTACTTTAGCCGTCAATTTCTGTTTTTTAACTGCGAAATCCAGCATATAGTCTACTGTATTTTGGTAATCATACGATCTCGTTGTAAATAACACTTCATATTGCGGCGGCTTACTCATCAACTTGGGAATCACCGTCGATGCAAAGAAAATGAGAATCAGCAATAAGGGAAAGGTGAGGCCGACAACTAAAACCAAGTTTTCTTTAATAAAGTTTTTCATGATTGTCCCTTACTTATTGTTTCTTGAAATTATTAGGTCTTTAAATTACTGATTATTTAATAAACGCAGCTACGGTACTGAACACGTTTTCCTGCATCTGCGGATCTAGACAATCCACTTGCTGCAAGCCTTGCATACTACGTAACCAAGTCAACTGACGCTTTGCCAGCTGTCTAGTCGCAAAAATGCCTCTATCACGTAGTTCAGCCTCATCATACTCTCCTGCCAAATACTCCAGCGCCTGCCGGTAACCCACGCAGCGCATAGAGGTACTGTCTGATGTTAACGCAGGATATTTATGCACCAAGGTTTTAACTTCATTTACAAAGCCATTAGTTAACATTTGATCAAACCTTAAAGCGATTCGTGCATGCAACACTTTACGGTCACTCGGCACTAAAGCGATTTTAAGCAAACGGTATGGCAAAACATCACTACTGGTTGCCTGATGTAGCGCAGTCATTGATTTACCGGTAATGCGGTAAACCTCTAAAGCACGTTCAATTCTTTGCACGTCATTAGGCTGCAGGCGCGCGGCACTTTCCGGGTCTACTAACGCCAACTTGGCATGCATGGCAGGCCAACCCAGCTCTGATGCTTCATGTTCAATTTGCTGCCTAATTACAGGATCAGCTTCCGGCAACTGGCTTAACCCCTCTTCTAGCGCTTTAAAATAAAGCATAGTGCCACCTACCAGCAATGGCACCTTGCCGCGCGCTGTGATGTCAGCCATTAATTTAAGTGTGTCACTTCTAAAATGTGCCGCTGAATAAGCCTCAGTAGGCGGAATAATATCAATCAAGGCATGTGGCGCCTGCCCCAGCACCTCTGCACTAGGTTTGGCCGTACCAATATCCATGTCTTGGAAAACCAATGCAGAGTCCACACTAATCAGTTCAATCGGTAGTTTTTTGTACAAACTCACGGCCAAGTCAGTTTTACCGCTCGCGGTTGGACCCATAACAAAAATAGCTGGTGGTAGTGTGGTTAGATTCATTCAATACATTCTTAACTTAAGACACTATCCTAAGGTTGGATAATTGCCGATAACATCACAATGACCCTTTTGGGGCCCTACTTCTTACAATCAACAGCAAATGAAAGCTGTATAATATTGTTTAGCGTTGGTTTGCTGTAAACATACGATATTCGCTACAGATTACACCATAACATTTGCAGTTCATTTTTGTTGATTAGGATTATCCATGAATTTAGAAAAAGTTGTTTTTGGTTTTTTCATCGTTCTGGCAATGACACTGAATTTTGGATTCTTTATTGGCGACATTGATAATGCCAGCCATCATCATGCTTATGAGCTGTACGCGGCGATTATCGTCAGCCTGATTGCAACTGTACTTAAATTTGGTGACCGTACACACGTAGGGGCAATTTTACTTTCTACGAGTTTAGCAGCTGACTTACAACTGATTGCAGCGGCCATTTTATGGGCAGCGCTCAATGGCACCTATGACGAAGCCAGCTTAACGGTGTACATCGTTTCTCTGTCTGGCGGCGCACTCATGGCTAACATTATCTCGGTTGTACTGTTAATTTCTGAAACCATCAGCCAAAAACGCTAGGCACTTGATATCCCAAGTTGATCAGCATGGATAGCATACTGTTTCTGATACTGCGTCGCTTAAGGCGCCCGCTGATACTGATCATTGTTAGTTTTGCTATCGCCATTATAGGCTTAACCCTGATGCCAGGGCATGATGACCAAGGTCACCCTTGGAAAATGAGTATTTTTGATGCGCTATATGTCATCAGCTATACGGCAACTACCATCGGCTTTGGCGAAATACCTTACGCTTACAGTAAAGCACAGCGCTTATGGTTAACCTTTTCAATTTACCTGACGGTGATCCCTTGGTTTTACGCTGTCGGTAAAATTATTACTTTGCTACAAGACACTGGGTTACGTCAGGCCGTGACCACAGAGCGCTTTGCCAATAAGGTACGTCAGCTGCAAGAGCCGTTTTATATACTTTGCAGCTATGGGCAGTCATCTAACCTACTAGCCAAAGCTTTAGATGAAAAAGGCATGCGCGTAGTCGTGATTGAGCCGCAGCAAGAACGACTCAACGAGCTGGAGCTGATAGACACCCGAAACATCATCCCCTACCTATGTGCAGATGCAATCTTGCCAGAAAACCTGGAAAGAGCCGGCGTACTCCACCCGCTATGCAGCGGTGTAATTGCACTGACAGATGACGACAATGTTAACTTAGCAGTAGCGGTTGCAGTCAAGCTTATGAACCCAGATTTACTGGTAATTGCACGTGCAGAGCGTGATGACATTGCGGCAAATATGGCGTCTTTCGGCACCGACCATATCATCAACCCTTACACCCTATTCGGCGATCAACTAGCAATGCGCGTACATGCACTAGGCACCTATCTGCTGCATGAATGGCTGACAGGCGTACCTGGAGATACGCTACCACCACCAGAAAATCCGCCTAAAGGCAGATGGGTGGTCTGTGGCTATGGTCGTTTTGGTAAATCTGTAGTAGAAAACCTCGAGCGTGAGCAGATCACCACCACCATTATTGAAGCCATGCCGGAAATGACAGGCTGTGATCACTGTATTGTAGGTAGTGGCACCGAGGCAAAAACCCTACTCGAAGCAGATATCACTAATGCCGTAGGTATCGTTGCCGGCACGGATAATGACACAAACAACTTATCCATTGTGATGACAGCCTTCGAGCTCAATCCCAAGTTATTTGTAGTGATTCGTAAAAACAGGCGCCACAATGGGCGGTTATTTAAGCAGTTTAACGCAGACATTACCATGCAGCCAACTGAGATTATTGCCCACGAGTGTTTGGCACACATGATATCTCCTTTACTGGCACAGTTTTTAAGTTTAGCGCGCGGCCAAACCAATGACTGGGCCAATAAATTAATTAGTCAACTAGTGATGACGATGGGCGAAACGGTACCGGAAACCTGGGCAATTAGAATTGACAATGAGGATACGCCGGCAGTCATTGAGCTAATGGAGGCTGGGTTAAATGTCAGCGTGCAACATCTAATGCAAGATCCTGCCAATAGAGAGGTGCAACTGGAGCTGGTACCTATTCTGCTACTGCGCAACAACATACCTAGCCTAGTACCCGACCCTAACACCCGCCTAAAAGCTGGAGATAGAATCTTATTCTGCGGCAGCCCAGCGACTAAATCCACCCTACCGTCTATCCTCAATAATACTAAAACACTTACCTATATTATTGATGGGATAGAAGTACCAAACAGCTTAGTATGGCGTTGGCTTGAAAGTAAATTTAAAAGCAAAAGTTAATCACGCTAAATTGTGAACAAGCATTCAGGTACACATTAAGGCGAACAGCTTATTTACCGCGCATAAACATCTTGTCTAAATCCGTCATGCTGACTTGAAACCAAGTCGGGCGACCATGATTACACTGCCCTGAACGTTCAGTTGCTTCCATATCACGCAACAGAGCGTTCATCTCAGGGATACTCAGACTACGATTTGCACGCACGGCGGCATGGCAGGCCATCGTACCAAGCAGCTCATTTCTACGCTCAGTCAGCACACGGCTCGCGCCATACTCTCGTAAATCACGCAATACATCTCGCGCCAAAGTCACGGCATCCGCATCTTGCAACATGGTTGGCACTGCACGTACTGCCAACGTGGTGGGTGACAGGATTGCGATATCAAACCCCAGTTGCTGCAGCGTTGCCTGATTACCAGCCAAGGCCTCCTGTACTGTTGCCACTTCTAGCTTATCTGCATTAAAACTGACAGGCAGCAACAGAGGCTGCATTTGCACAGTTTTGCTATCCAGCGCATTTTTTAACTTCTCATACATAATGCGCTCATGTGCCGCATGCATATCCACAACCACCAAACCCTCTTTATTTTGGGCTAGCACGTACACACCATGCACCTGCCCCACGGCAAACCCAAGCGGGTATTCATTGATGCTTTCGGTGCTGATAGCATGAGCCGCAAATACATCTGCCGGCAATGCAGTAGCGCTAGCCTGCTGGCTAACACTGCCACCAAACAATGACTGATAAAAACCTTGTGGCTCATGCGCACTCAAGTTGATTTGAGATTGCTGCGTTGGGTACAGCATGCCGCTATTCGCAGCAGGCGTATTGGAAATCTGCGGGCTAAACGGATTATATTGCGCCTGATTAGCAGTGACTGCATTGGAAACACCGGTAGGAATCGCCAATGCTTTATGCAGTGAATGAAAGATAAAGCGATGAATCGCCTGACTATCTCTAAACCTTACCTCCGTTTTAGCTGGATGCACATTCACATCCACTAAGTTTGGATCTAGCTCTAAAAACAACACAAAGGCCGGATGCCTCTCGTGGTGCAACACGTCCTGATACGCTTGCCTAATGGCATGCGAAATCACTTTATCCCGCACAAAGCGGCCATTCACATAGACATACTGTGTATCTCGGCTATTGCGATTAAAGGTAGGCTTCGCCGCCATCCCCCATAAGCGCAAGCCAGCAGCAGACTCATCAACAGCGATAGACTCAGCAACGAACTCGCTGCCTAACACCTCGGAGAATCTGCGCTCGGGCTGACCAATAGCAAAACGGCTTAGCGCACGTCCATTGTGTTGCAACATCAAACTAACATCTGGGCGTGATAATGCAATACGCGTAAATATTTCCTCACAATGCCCAAACTCTGTCGCCTCTGTTTTTAAAAATTTACGGCGCGCCGGCGTGTTGAAATATAAATCAGACACTTCTATCACGGTGCCTGCATCTAAAGCAGCAGGCTCTATGGCAGAAATATCACTGCCCTCAGAAGCGATACGCCACGCATGCTTGCTACCACTTTGGCGGCTTAACAGCTGCGTACGAGAGATAGAGGCAATACTTGCTAACGCCTCGCCCCTAAAGCCCAAGCTTGCTACAGACTCCAAATCTTCTAGGCTTGCAATTTTGCTAGTAGCATGGCGCGTCAACGCCAACATCAAATCCTCTTTTGCGACACCACCACCATTGTCGGTAACGCGCATTTGCTTAATACCGCCTTGCAGCAAAGATACCTGAATATCAGTACTACCTGCATCCAAGCTATTTTCCAATAACTCTTTCAAGGCCGATGCCGGACGTTCCACCACTTCGCCTGCGGCGATTTGGCTAATAAGCTGGTCAGGTAGTAAACGTATAGTTGCCATAAAGTTTTAGTATTTTTGAATGATGTTATTTTACCTTGCTTTGCGGCTAGCGAATTAACTATGAACATTTAACTAGTAAGCTGAGTGAATAATGCGCAAACTGGAATGAAATAAATCTTAGTATGTGTAAATATGGCTAGACTTGAGAGCTTATTAAGGGAGACTTTAGAGGAAAATATTAGTTGGCAGTAAAGCAACTTAGCCTCATAACGCAAGGCTTACAAACAGTAGTTACGCCTCAACAAACACAGACTTAACGCACTAAAATAGTGCCGTAGCACTTATCTGAAACTATTTGATTAGTGGTAGTGAACAGCTAATTAACTTTGCAATATTGTCAAAAGCTGTGAAATAAGACGTAGTCACGTGCCCCACTCTTAACATTGAGTGTGGAACACGCAACTAGCAAGGGAGATAAGTAGTATGTGGCAGTATCAAACCGCTACGTTACCTACAGCCACGCGCACCAACTCATCGATTTTGGCAGTAATATTTGTTAGTTCACCCGCCACTACGGCAAACTCACGCCCAACCTCACCGGCACGTGCGGCTACAATTTGCGCATTCACCGACACAATGCGTGCCTGCTTGGCAATATTCTGAATACTGCTCATTAACTCATGATGCTGCTTGCGCTGTACCTTGGCATGCTTTTTAGATTCATCTTCATAAACTACAGTAATCCGATTAAGCAGCGCAACGATAGGCGTGGCTTGCTTACCCAGCTCATTAAGCAGGTCAGGAGCTGTGCGGAAGCCTGACTCACAAGCGCTGATTGCCTTCTCTACCAAATTGGTAAACTCAGTAATTTTTCTGTCGGCTTCAATTTCGCCAAAATAAACCAATCGCAGCTCTTCAAAAAACACACCTGGTAACTCACTGTTACCTTGCACTAGCGCCGCATGGCTTACCTTAAACAAAGCCAAGGCTTCACGCGCAGTTTCTAATGCGGTTTCGTGACCCATCGTTGAAAGCACAGCATTGAGCACAATACGCTGCGATAGCATACGTTGGCGCCCAGCTAGATTAATTAATGCACCAAACGTTTCTGCGCTGACCTCTGAACTAGTAATCTTAAAATGGTGACCTTGTGCAACCGAATGATGTTTCACGGTTTGATGAGGCTTTAAATCTGCTAACAAGATATTCTCCCTTTTTTATATTATTCACAATCAACGTCATCAGCATAGATACGCAGTACCTAAAGCCATACACATTTCAGTTTCATATAAGCAATTTCTATTCCAACCAATCTTAGACAGATTAATCAGTATTGATATCGTAATAAATGCTTTAGTAACTATCTAACATAAATATTTGTATATTGGTGTTTTGCTGGTTTTGATATAAATTCTCATCAGCATGACACTTACCAATCAAGATTCAACGCCTAACAGTTATACAGATAGCTTTCATCTCGCACGCAAGCTTAATCGGCACCATCACTTCTACCTAGGCCCAACCAACTCGGGCAAAACTTACCAAGCGCTACTGGCATTGGAGCAAGCAAAGTCAGGTGTATATCTAGCACCACTTAGGTTGCTTGCTATGGAAATCCGAGACCGTTTGGTCGCATCAGGCGTACCATGCAACCTGATAACGGGTGAGGAGCGCGTTATCATGGAAAATGCCCAGCACACGGCGTCTACCATCGAAATGATGAACGTGCATAAAGAGGTGGAGGTTGCGGTGATTGATGAAATTCAAATGCTGCAAGATCCAGATCGAGGCTCAGCTTGGACCGCAGCATTGGTGGGCGTTCCCGCTTCAACCGTTTACATCTGCGGCTCAAACGCAGTTACCGCACCTTGCGTTGCAACCATTGAAGCACTCAATGAAAGCCATGACATCACGCAGCTCGCACGTAAAACACCGCTGGTTTTAGAGCAGGAAAGCTTGTGTGGAAAGCATTACAGTCGCCAAAAGCTAAAGCCAAAATTACAAAAGGGCGATGCAATCATTGCCTTTAGCCGCAAGGACGTACTCACGTTTGCTGCCAGATTCCGCCAGTGGGGCTTTAGCGTAGCTAGTATTTATGGCGCGCTTTCACCTGAAGTACGCAGAACAGAATCCGAACGCTTTAACTCGGGGCAGGCAGATATTTTAGTGGCAACCGATGCCATTGGCATGGGGTTAAACTTGCCAATTCGCCGCATCATATTTGCAAATATTCATAAATTTGATGGCGTGGCATCCAGACTGCTTAATATGACAGAAGTGAGGCAGATTGCAGGTCGTGCCGGTAGATTTGGCATTTATGCCACCGGTTATGTCAGCGTACTGGAAAATGATGAGCTGATACATATAGAGCACATGCTCTCAACGGACGACACCGCTGATTTAAATAAACTGCCAGTCAATATCAACTTACAGCAAGTGAATAATATTGCGTACGAAATGCACACCAACAGAATTGCCGAAGTGCTCAGCTATCATCAGGAAAGAACACGTTTTACACATCCGCTGTTTGAACAGGCATCTTTATCCACACAAATCATACAAGCACTTATCGTGGACGAATATGCACCTAAAATGTCGCTAAAAGATAAATACATCTTCGTATGTGCGCCCATTTCACTCAATGTCGCATTTGAAAAAGACTACTACCTGCTTTGTTTAAAGAGTGTTGCGGAGTCTACAGTTCGGCATTTACCACCGGCACCAAGCTGGCTGGATGCACAAAACCCAAAACATTTAGAAGATGCAGAACTGCTCAGCCACAACCTCAGCCTCTACGCATGGCTGAGCTTTAAGTTTCCACAGTATTTTGTGGATGGTGCGCACGTAAGTACCTTGCGCTCACAGGTCAGCCGTCACATAGAGCGCGCATTGCTCACGCAGGCTGGCTACGGCGACACCAGCAGAGAGTTGGATTACCTAAATACCAGAAGAAGATACTAAGCGCTTTATTACGCCAGCGCTACCGTCTGCATATACTCAGGCACTACTACCTGCCAATGCAACTTCTCTTCTATATGGCGTCGCATCGCATCGGCCGCAACTGGCTCTCCATGCACGATAAAGGTTTTTTTCGGTGCGGATTCAAAGCCTGCTAGCCAATTCAAAATCTCAGAATAATCAGCATGCGCTGAAAGGTTGGAAATTAATTCAATATGCGCACGCACCGGTATATATTCCCCATGAATCTTAATACTCTCAGCGCCATCTAACATCGAAGCACCACGTGTGCCCGCCGCCTGAAACCCGACGAATAAGATAGTGTTTTTGGGGTTAGTAGCAAAGGCTTTTAAATGATGCACCACTCGCCCACCAGAGGCCATACCGCTAGCGGATAAGATAATCATAGGGCCTTTGGCTTCATTCAGGGCTTTAGACTGCTCTATGCTATTCACCACATGTGCCGTACTAAATAGGGCACTGCATTGCTCGGCACTTAAACGATGCTCACCATGATAAAGATTAAAAATCTCGGTGGCATCTACCGCCATCGGGCTATTTAAATAAACTGGAATATCTGCCGCAATTGCACCGGACTCTTTTAGCAAATAAATGTAATACAGTAACTCTTGCGCCCTACCAACTGCAAATACCGGAATCACAACAACGCCCTTGCGCTTTACCGTTTTATTAATAATGGCGGTTAATTTAACCTTGGGGTCGTCATTCTGGTGTAACCGATTACCGTAAGTAGATTCAATTAACAAATAATCCGCTTGCTTAATCCGTACCGGTGGACGCATCAAAATATCATTGGAACGCCCGATATCGCCAGAAAACAGCACTGAAGTTTTTTGGTTGTGAATCCTCACAAATGCGGATCCTAAAATATGGCCATTGGGTGAGAGCCTGAAGGTTAATCCATCGCCCAGATCGATATCTTGCTCAAAATGAACAGGAGTGAGTAAGCTCAGTGCATTTTCAGCGTCTTCTTTGGTATAGAGAGGTAATGCTGGATGGTGTTTAGAGAAGCCTCGGCGATTTGCATATTCAGCTTCCTCTTCCTGCAAATGAGCTGCATCTGGCAGCATAATCTTGCACAAATCTGCCGTCCCCTCGCTGCAATAAACTCTACCTAAAAATCCATTTTTTACTAACACAGGTAAATAGCCGCTGTGATCAATATGCGCATGCGTCAAAATCACAGTATCAATTTTGGCTGGATTAACTGGCAGTTTTGCCCAGTTTCTCAGCCGCAACTGTTTAAGCCCTTGAAACAAACCACAGTCTATCAATATTTGCCGATTACCACTTTTCAACAAATACTTAGAACCAGTCACGGTTCCAGTTGCACCTAAAAATGTGAGTTCCATAGAAGCTCCCTTTTAAATGAACACTGGGTACTGCATTAGTTAGTAAGTTTAATCTAAGGCAAGTTTCGTTTTAGCAAGTGCCGGATTGGTAGAGAAATACTTTTTTATCCCAGCCAGAATAGAGGCTACTAGTTTGTCCTGATAGGCTTCATCGTTAAGTCTACGCTCTTCATCCGGGTTACTGATAAATGCAGTTTCTACAAGAATAGAGGGAATATCCGGCGATTTCAGCACTGCAAAGCCGGCTTGCTCAACATGGTTTTTATGTAATTTATTAATCTCGCCAATATTGCCCAATACCGCTTTCCCCAGTTTCAAGCTATCGTTAATCGTGGCTGTTTGTGATAAATCCAATAAAGTCTTTGCAAGCAACGGATCTTTTACATTCAAACTCACGCCACCTATCAAATCCGACTCATTTTCCTTCTTCGCCAAATAGCGTGCACTGGCACTAGTTGCGCCTTTTTCAGACAATGCAAACACCGATGAACCACGCGCAGCCGGGTTTGTAAACGCATCTGCGTGAATTGAGATAAACAAGTCTGCTTGCAATTTACGCGCTTTAATCACACGCATATGCAGTGGGATAAAATAATCCCCATCACGCGTTAAAACACCGCGCATATTTGGGTCTTCATCTATTTTCGCCTTAAGCTTTTTTGCTATCGCTAAAGTAATCTCTTTTTCATGACTGCCTGTTGCACCCATGGCACCTGGGTCCTCACCACCATGACCTGCGTCAATCGCAATCGTGATCTGACGCAAACCTTTAGTAGTTGGCTTGTTCTCAATAACATCCTTCGCTGCATTAATTGGTGGCGTAGCAACAGGTGGAATGGTAACTTGCGGCGTAGTCTCAACCACATTACCAGCATTGGCTGCAGGCTTATTAGCACCTTGCTCAGCTTTAACCTCAGGGGCAACCGTTGTAGTTACTGGCGCCACCTCTGTGAGTGGTGCTGTTGTTACCGCTTGCGCTGTGTTTTTATTCGCACTAGCATCGGCAACAGGCTCTGCAGTATCACGCTGATCCAACATCGCCATTAATGGGTCTTTTGTAGGGTAAATATCTAACACCAAGCGGTGCTTGTAATCACCCGCTGGTGCTAAGGTAAATATTGCAGGCTTAACCTCAGATTTTAAATCCACCACCAGCCGCACCACTTTAGGTTTAAAGTTGGCGACACGAATCTTAGCAATATAGGGGTCAGTTTCTGAAACTTTCTCACCCAGCGCCTTAATTACGGTATTTAAATCAATGTCTTCCACATCCACAACCACACGCTCGGGGTCTTTCAGCACTGTCATTTTATACAGAATTGGTTTTTCGGCCTCGATAGTGATTCTGGTATAAACATCTGCAGGCCAGATACGCACTGCATTAACGGTATTAGCCTCTGCTATCGTGTTTGCAAACACTAAAGCCAAGCAGAATGTTAAGGATAGCAATGTAGAAAAATAATGTTTAATCATAAATTAGTTACATAATTCTTTAATATTTTTTACACAGATATGGGCTGGCAGAGAGTGGCCTACCAAACGCACATTGCGCCCATCTGGCTTAATCTCAAAGTAAACATCAATGTCTGGTGTCGGCAATATATGCTCGGCCTTTTCCGGCCACTCGATCAAGCACACACTTGCCGCATTAAAGTAGTCCCTAAAGCCTGCGGACTCCCACTCTTCTTCATCATTAAAACGATACAAATCAAAATGATAAAGATTTAACACACCTTGAACTGCCTCAATATTTTCGTAAGGCTCAACTAAAGTATAGGTCGGACTTTTCACCTTACCTGTAAAACCTAGGCCATGCAACAAACCTCTTACCAAGGTTGTTTTACCGGCACCTAAATCTCCATGCAGATAAATAGTGAGATTAGGGATAATTACTTTGCCTAAGGCCGCACCAAAAGCAAGCGTTGCCGCCTCATCGTCCAATTCAAGTGTAAAATTGTTATCCATGAGTAATTCTACTAAAAACTTTAGTGATCTGAGCCTTGCAATTAAAAATTGGGGGCTGGCGCTGGGCTTTAGTCAAATTGGCATTACAGACACCAATCTGCAAACTGCTGAATCTGAACATCAAGCTTGGATTGAAAAAGGTTTTCATGGTGATATGGATTATATGGCAAAACACGGTACTAAACGTACGCGCCCCCATGAATTAGTCCCGAATACGCAACGTATCATTTCCGCACGCCTAGATTACCTGCCACCGCAGGCCGAAAACAGCGATTCCATTTTGCAAGACAGTAGCAAAGCTTTTATATCACGTTACGCATTGGGCCGTGATTACCACAAAGTCATGCGCAATAAATTGCAAAAACTGTGTGAAAAAATTCAAAGTGAATTACAGCACTACCAGGTTGATCAATTTGAATACCGTGCATTTACCGACAGTGCGCCGGTACTTGAGGTTGCATTGGCAGAAAAAGCCGGCTTAGGCTGGCGCGGAAAACATACGCTATTGATTAACAAAAATCATGGCTCATGGTTCTTTTTAGGTGAAATCTACACCAACCTGCCATTAGCGGTTGATACTCCGGCCAGCAACCACTGTGGCAGTTGCAGTAAATGTATTGAGGTATGCCCTACGCAGGCAATTACAGCACCGTATGAGGTTGATGCAAGGCGCTGCATTTCCTACCTCACCATCGAGCTCAAAACCAGCATTCCCGTGGAATTCCGCCCTTTAATTGGTAACCGCGTTTACGGCTGTGATGACTGCCAGTTATATTGCCCATGGAATAAATTTGCAGAAATCACCAAAGAAACAGATTTTGCAGTCAAACACGGTTTAGATGACGTTAGCCTTATCGACTGCTTTAATTGGACTGAAGATGAGTTCAAATCAAAAATGGCGGGCAGTGCTATTTACAGAATCGGCTACCTACAGTGGCTTAGAAATATTGCGGTAGGTCTTGGCAATGCTGCAACCACGCCTGAGATTATCAATACACTCAAACAACATTTGCATCACGAAAATGAAATCGTTCAAGAGCATGTGCGCTGGGCACTGAGCCGGCATTTACCTTAACACTTACAATGCTAGATGATTAACCTTGATTAAAACAAATATTGCAGAATAACCATTAAGCCAATCGCTGCTGCATATAGTTATCAGCGCGTATTACAGAGCCAACATGGGTCAGGTACGACACCAGCATTGCTGCGCCGACCATACCAGCATGATCCTCCATAGTAGAAACATTCACATTAACCTTGCCACGTAAAGCCGGAATCAAATCTTGCTCCAACTGCTGCTGAAAAGACGGCGCCAGCAAAGCCCATGCACCACTCATGCCACCGCCGATGATAACCTCACTCACATCAATCACCTTCAGCATATGTGCCAACGCTTGCGCCAGTGATTTGCCAGCCAAGGCATAAGCCGCAAGGGCTGCCTGATTGCCGGATTCTGCAAGGCGCGCAATCTCGGCAGCACTAGATTGCTGCTGGGTCGCCTCAAAGTAGCTGATTGCAACACCACTGGCTGAGGCGTATTGCTCCATGCAACCTGAGTTACCGCAGCCGCAGCGCCTGCCATTTTCTTGCACGATGATATGACCTACTTCCATCGCCACTCCGTGTTGCCCCTGAAATGGTTGGCCATTTAAAATCAAGCCCCCACCCACACCTGTACCTAGCCCCAGGTAAATTAAATTGCTGACGCGCTGAGGATGCATTACATACTCGCCATAAGCTGCGGCGAGTGCATCATTTTCAGTGATGACAGGCAAACCGATAAGCGCACTTAAATCTGCACTTAAATCGACATTACGTAAGCCGGGGAAATTAGGAGACTGTAAAATCAGCTGCGTATCAGGTGCAATAAAGCCGGGGAATCCGATTCCTATGGCAGACACTTCTGGATACTTGGCAGCAACGGTATGAATCGCGTTTGCAATGGTGGAGAGTATTTGCTGCCATGCAAGCTCAGGCGCCTGCTGATGCAACTGACATAAGCTGGAAAAATCCGCCTGAAACCGCACCTCCTCCAACAAGCGCGGTTTAACTAAGCCGGCAGTATCAACCTCTACCACCCCTAAACGTAGATTAGTACCACCAACATCAATCCCGATTAAAATAGGCATTACGGTTACCGCCCAGTACGCGCAATGGCGGCTCGAATCGAATTCTTTTGTTGCGACGTTAACTGCGGCCAACTAAAACGCCAATGCCAGTTACCGCTGATAGTGCCGGGCGTATTCATACGGTGGTGACCATTCAATTGCAAGATATCTTGCATGGGCACAATTGCTAATAACGCTTTAGTCTCCAGCGCCATATCGATCAAGTCATTTGCCATATTCGGCACATAGCCCTCAGCATGGGTTGCAACTATGTAACCATGCAGATTCCCACGCTGATAATCGTCTAGATTGCTATACCAGCTTAAAGTCGTATCGTTATCATGCGTGCCAGTATAAACCACGCTATTTTCTGAAATATTTTCAGGTAAATAAGGGTTGTCACTCGCACCGCTAAATGCAAATTGCAGAATCTTCATGCCCGGCA
Source organism: Methylotenera sp. (assembly GCF_036401095.1). Lineage (GTDB taxonomy): Bacteria > Pseudomonadota > Gammaproteobacteria > Burkholderiales > Methylophilaceae > Methylotenera. The sequence goes on along the minus strand of NZ_DASWWA010000003.1, from coordinate 52,442 downwards.
AATTGTATTTCTTGCGCAAGGCATCCACTTCTATCGTAATGATGCCTAAATCTTCCGCAACCAGATTGATTTCTGGCAAAGCTTGCTTAATCGCACCTAGCAAGGCGTCACCTGGCGCTAATACCCATTCGCCGTTAATTGCAGTATCTTCTGTTGCCGGGATCTCCCATGCCGCCTCCAACCCTCTAAAGTGGTCGATACGTACAATATCGAACAACTCACTTTGTGTCGCCATGCGTGATATCCACCAAGCAAAATCATCTTGCTGCATGGCATCCCAATTGTAATGTGGGTTACCCCAACGCTGCCCGGTCTCAGAAAAATAGTCAGGCGGCACACCAGCCACTACGCTCACTGTTTTATCGGCGTTAAGTTTGAATAAATCAGAATGCGCCCAGACATCGGCACTGTCATAGGCAACAAAGATTGGAATATCGCCAAATAAAGCGATATTTTTTTCGGTAGCGTACGCTTTTAGCGCAAGCCATTGGCTAAAAAATACAAACTGTGTAAATTTAACCACGGCAATTTCATGTGCAAGCTGCACTTGCACCTGCTTCAATGTTTTCTTATCGCGATTTTTATAAGGCTCTGGCCAATAGTTCCAGCCAGCTTGATTAAAGTAATGTCGTAAAGCAAGAAACAAAGAAAAGTCATCTAACCAGCTTGCCTGCTTTTTACAAAAACGGGCGAACGCTTGGTGCAGTTTTTTATGTTCAGGCACACTTTCAGATTGTTGGCTGAAGTTAAGATAAGCCAGATTGAGCAAATCTAATTTACTGGTAATTAAACCAGCGCAATCTTTATTTGTCAGCAGCCCCTGCGCCTGTAGCGACTCTAAACTAATGAAATCAGGGTTACCTGCGTGCGCGGACAAGCATTGATAAGGAGAGTTATCAGCATGCGGCATATTGATAGGCAAGGTCTGCCAGACTTTAGCCCCTATTTCATGCAAGAAATCAACAAATCGATAAGACTCAATGCCTAAATCACCCGTATAAAAAGCACTCGGTAACGAACTGATATGTAATAACACACCGGCTTGACGATGATTTAAAAGCGATGCTTGAGTCTGTAACGTCATAAATACCTACTTAAAATTAAAGGCATTGAAACTTAAAACTGTACTAAATCATTCCTGTCCACGGCGCATTGTGCCAGCGTTATCTGCATTACCGCCACCGGCACTGATTCGATGATGTAGCGCGTCTGGTATGGGCTGACCCAGCAGTTTGTATAAATTAATCAAATTGCGGCGGTACAGCTGGTCGAAGCTAGCAACACTATCGGATGAGTTGTAATCGCCAAACCACCAAAACCAATCTGACCCTTCACAAATCGCCAACTGCCGCTCGGCGGCCTCACGTTGCTGCTTACTTAGGTTATTTTTATCGAGTACCGTGTCGTAGGTTTTTTTGGCGGCACAAAGCAAATCCCAAGCTAAATTCTTATCTTTACTGCCAATCCAGGTACTAAAGGTGCCGTACACCCAGCTACCCGCAGCAATCTGCGGCAATATAGGGGCAGATAATCCCTCATTCACCGCATTAGCAGATTGATACATATCAACAATATCACTAAAAGTGGTCATGACAATGTCAGGGTGATTTGCTAACACTTCATATAACTCACTCAAAAAGTAGAATCCATTGTAGGGGAAGTACTCCCAAGCATTTTCTCCATCTAAAATCACACTGACTATTTTAGATGTGCTGCCATGATTGCTGGCATGGATATGCTCCAAGGTCTGAACAAAATCAGTCACGGCATCATGCGTATGCATTTTTGCGTATTCAAAGCCAATTTTGTCTGAGAGCTGATCATCTCTGAAAAAGCACAAAATATCACTCTGCCCGTTCGTCACCCGATACGGCTGATACAAGTAATCTTGTTTGTTATCTGCATTCAACTCTGACTTCAACAAGCTATTTGCCAATACACTCTGACCAGTCGCTGCCCAATCCACGCTATGCTCAGCCATTAAAGAAAGTGCCGCGTGCGAAACAGCCCCTTCAGCCGGCCACATACCGCGAGGAGTAGCACAAAAATAGTGCTCATGCGCCTTTTTGGCAGACAAAATATGCGCAACAGAGCGACTTTGACCACCAGCATATCCCTTACTTTCAGGTAAAGGTGCATCAGGCATTGCATCCAAAGTAGATTTAAAATCTAACAATAAAGGTAGTATCGGGTGATAATAAGGTGTAGTGGAAATTTCAATTTGGTCACGTTGCATCAATGCTTTATAACGCGGAATTAAATCAGAAATGGTTTCTGCAATCACACCATACAGTTGCACACGCTCTTCATGGGTAAACAATACACCTTTAGCCATCAGGGTTTGTACAATAGGGTTAGTGCGGCGTAAGCTTTCACCGCACCACGCTAGGTGATACCAAACCAGCAGGTCTGCTTTATATTGCCCAGATAAATAGTGGAACTGATCGTTAGTCATCATCGGCTCTACCAGCTGATACATTTGCAACAAGCGCTGGTAGTGCGGGAACGGACTCAACATTTTTTCGTGGTGACTCTTAAAGCAGCTTTGCACAATCAAATGACATTCACTATTGCTAATGTCAGTTAGGTTTTCTTTAGTGAGCAAAGCGAGCAATGGGTCGCGAATCTTGTTCTCTTTAATTTGCTGAGCGTAATCCTCTAACTGCTCTAATAAAATAGGCACAAAGTTAAAAGTCACGCGGGCTTTAGGGTTCACCTCAAGGTGATACGCCATATCGCTGTAATCTTTTATGGCGTGTAAATATGTCCATGGCAACACATATTCGTTGGTTACCAGGTCGCGATAATCCGGCTGATGCATATGCCAGTACAGATTAAGATATAACTTTGGACGAGCAGTATTCACTTCAACAAAAACCTTAAACATTAGTAATTAAAACAACAAAGCAACCGCACACCGCAAGCATGCATGCATGGCTACACTACTTACACTAAACTACACGATATAAATCTTGACCCAGCATATCTGGCGTCACCAACACTACACCTTTTTCTGACACATAGAAGCGCTCAGCATCCAATGCCAGATCGACACCAATTTGCATACCTTCAGGAATCACGCAACCTCGGTCTACCACCACATTATTTAAAACAACATGACGGTTAATCACTGCCTTAGGCAATATTACTGAGCCTTCAATGGTGGCGTAACTATGCACCCGCACATCTGAAAACAACACTGTATTACTAATGCATGAGCCACTAATCAAGCAACCGCCAGAAACAAGTGAGTCAGTTGCTTTACCAGTGCGACCTTCATCCCTAAACACAAACTTAGCCGGCGGCAATTGCTCTTGATAAGTCCAGATTGGCCATTCTCTATCATATAAGTTAAGCTCAGGAATCACTTTCGTTAATTCCATGTTCGCTTCCCAATAAGCATCAATCGTACCAACATCACGCCAATAGTAATTGCCGTTTTGCGCACCAACACAACTATCAGTAAATCGGTGTGCCTGAACTTTATATTTTTTAATGATGTATGGAATAATATCGCCACCAAAATCGTGGCTAGATTTAGATTCACCAGCATCGCGAATCAGCTGCTCGTACAAGAATTTTGCATTGAAAACGTAAATACCCATGCTCGCAAAAGCTTTTGTTGGGTCACCAGGCATATGTTTAGGATTAGCAGGCTTCTCAGCAAACTCCACCACTCTATCAGTATCGTCTACGGCTAATACCCCAAAGCCTTTTGCATCTTCTAACGGTACATTAATGCACGCTACCGTCATATCAGCATTGTTACGTACATGGGTCGCTAACATCTTGCCATAGTCCATTTTATAGATATGGTCACCAGCGAGAATCAGCACATATTCAGCTCCACCTTCACGCAAAATATCGATATTCTGATAAACCGCATCCGCAGTACCTTTGTACCATTCTTCAGATATCCGCTGTTGCGCAGGGATAATGTTAACGTACTCATTAAACTCACCGCGCAGGAAACCCCAGCCACGCTGGATGTGTTGAATTAAGCTTTGGGCTTTATATTGAGTTGCTACGTTAATACGGCGAATGCCTGAGTTAACGCAATTAGAGAGTGGAAAGTCAATAATTCTAAACTTACCACCAAACTGAACAGCAGGTTTTGCACGCCAGTCCGTTAAGCTTTTTAAACGGCTGCCTCGACCACCCGCTAAAATCATCGCGACGGTATTTTTGGTTAAGGTACTAATAAAACGATCTGAACTTTGGTCTGCTTGTCGTGCTTGCGACATGATGCCCTCCTGAAGTTTGTATAGTTACTTAAGTTACGCTAGCCGGGCACACTAGCTTATTTTACGTACGACTACTGTCGTTTACATTATAATCAGCTTAAAGCACTATAATCTAGCTAAATGTAGTGCAAAAAACACAAATAAAAGCTAAAGACCTTAAAATTATTAGGGATGTCATATTTTGTTAAAATCTAAATCAATTCAGACAACATCTAGAGCTTATACCAACGCGCTGCACCGCATTCTAGAAGCACGCCATCACGACCCTTTCAGCTTTTTAGGACTTCATGCAATTAAAGTTGATGAACGTCAGCTTTATGCCTACCGCGCATTCTTGCCGTACGCCACCAGCGCAAAACTGAAAGTTGGTAAAACTTGGGTGGATTTAGAAAAGACACATCAAGATGGCCTGTTTGAATACATTAGTGAAGTTGAACTGACCACACCATGCCAGCTGCAAATTACAGCTGGTACACAAGCTTACGAAACGCACGACCCTTACACATTTAACTCAAGCATTACCCAAGATGAACTGTATCTGTTTGGCGAGGGTCGCTTGAAACTTGCGTACAAAACACTGGGTGCACAATGCATCACTCAAAACAATATTGCAGGTGTTCGCTTTGCAGTTTGGGCGCCGAATGCAGAGCGCGTCAGCGTCATCGGCAGTTTCAACCAATGGGATGGCCGCATCCACAGCATGCGCACACACGGTTCTAGCGGCGTTTGGGATATATTTATTCCAAACCTAACTACCAGCGACACTTATAAATTTGAAATACGCAATCGACATACAGGCAATATTCTCGTTAAAACAGACCCTTATGGTTTTGAGTTTGAACCAAGGCCAGGCACAGCAACAAAGATCAGCTCCAGCAATCACCAATGGGAAGACAAGAAATGGCTAGAAGCACGTAAAAAACGTGATTGGCTACACGCACCATTCAACTGCTACGAAGTACATCTGGGCTCTTGGCAACGCAACGATAAAGGTCACTTTCTCACTTATCGTGAGCTAGCAAAAACATTGGTACCGCATGTAGTTGCAATGGGCTACACGCACGTAGAGTTGTTACCTATTTCAGAACACCCGCTCAACGAGTCATGGGGCTATCAAACCACGGGCTACTTTGGCGTCACCAACCGATTTGGCTCACCAGATGATTTGCGCTTTTTAATCGATGCGTTCCATCAAGCCAATATCGGTGTGATATTAGACTGGGTGCCAGGACACTTTCCTAAAGACGATTGGGCACTTGCTCGCTTTGACGGCACTGCGTTGTATGAACACGAAGACCCACGTCTAGGCGAACATCAGGACTGGGGTACTTATATATTTAACTACGGCCGCAACGAAGTCCGTAACTTTTTGATTAGCAATGCGTACTTCTGGTTACAGGAATTCCACATCGACGGTCTACGTGTAGATGCAGTAGCCTCTATGCTTTATCTTGATTACTCTCGCAACCCAGGTGAATGGCTACCAAACAAATTTGGCGGCAGAGAAAATCTAGATGTGATTGACTTCCTAAAACAACTCAACATCATGGTGGGTGAAGACTTTACTGGCGTACTCACCATTGCAGAAGAATCCACAGCATGGCCGATGGTATCGCGCCCGGTATATCTGGGTGGGCTTGGTTTCAGTATGAAATGGAATATGGGCTGGATGAATGACACCCTGTCTTACATTGAGAACGATCCTGTCCATAGACGTTACTACCACGACAAGCTGACTTTCGGTCAACTCTACGCATATTCAGAAAACTTTGTTTTACCGTTCTCACATGATGAAGTCGTGCACGGCAAAAAATCTTTACTGGACAAAATGCCGGGCGATGCATGGCAAAAGTTTGCTAACTTGCGCTTACTAACCACTTACCAAATGACCTCTCCAGGCAAAAAACTAAACTTCATGGGAAATGAGTTTGGGCAAGGCCGTGAATGGAATGTGAACAGTAGTCTAGATTGGCATTTGCTTAACGACAACAATCCGGGCAGCAAATGGCACAAAGGTATTCAACAACTGCATACCGACCTCAATCGTATTTACAAAGAGGTGAATGCACTACATACCTTAGATTTTGAATCGCACGGTTTTGAATGGATAGACTGCCACGATACAGAACAATCAATTATCAGTTACGTAAGACGCGGATTAGACAATAGTTTTGTTATAATAGTGCTAAATTTTACACCCGTGTTGCGTAATGAATACCGAATTGGTGTTCCACAAGCCGGCAGCTATTTAGAAATATTTAACAGTGATGCAGATTGCTACGGTGGCAGTAACAAGGGTAATGGCGCGGGTCTACACACAGAAAACATACCATGGATGCATTATGGTCAATCAGTGGTCATCACGTTGCCACCATTGGCAGGTATAGTTTTAAAAATACAATAACCTATTGAAAATAAATTACTAAAATAAATGGCTAGTCTTAACAAACACCCAGTATGGCAATCACTTTGCCAACATCAAGAAAAAATAGCATCACTCCATATGCGCGACATGTTCGCCAATGATGCAGATCGCTTTAGCAAATATAGCCTTAAATTCTCCGACATACTGCTTGATTACTCTAAACATCGTATTACAGATGAAACACTGCCACTGCTGTTTCAAATGGCGCGTGAAGCCAATGTAGAGCAATGGCGCGACAAAATGTTTAGCGGTGAAAAAATCAACATTACAGAAAATAGAGCGGTATTGCACACTGCGCTACGCAATCGTGCCAACACACCTATCATGGTAGATGGCCATGATGTGATGCCTGAAGTTAACGCAGTATTAGCTCAAATGCGCGAGTTTTCAGACAAGGTACGTAACGGCACCTGGTTAGGCTACACAGGAAAACGTATTACTGACATCGTTAATATTGGTATTGGCGGCTCAGACCTTGGCCCAGTAATGGTATGTGATGCATTAAAACCATATGCCAGTCCGGATCTAAAAGTACACTTTGTGTCTAACATTGATGGTGCTCATTTAATGCGTGCGTTAAATGTTTGCAACCCAGAAACCACACTTTTCATTGTTGCATCAAAAACATTCACCACCCAAGAAACCATGACTAATGCGCACTCTGCACGCGCATGGTTCTTAAACGCAGCAAAAGATGAAGCTCATGTGCCTAAGCACTTCGTAGCACTCTCTACTAACGCTAAAGCGGTACAAGATTTCGGTATCGATACCGCAAATATGTTTGCATTCTGGGATTGGGTGGGCGGTCGCTATTCATTATGGTCTGCTATTGGCTTATCAATCGCGCTATACGTAGGCATGGATAACTTTGAAGACTTACTTACCGGCGCTTTTGAAATGGATGAGCATTTTAAAAATGCACCATTAGAACAAAATATGCCAGTGATTATGGCGTTGGTGGGCGTTTGGTACAACAACTTCTTCCATGTGGATTCACAAGCGATCTTACCTTACGACCAAGGTTTATCACGCTTCCCTGCTTACCTACAGCAAGCGGATATGGAAAGTAACGGTAAGTTTATTTGCCGCGATGGTAGCCGTGTCACTTACAAAACAGGCCCTGTGATTTGGGGTGAGGCTGGCACTAATGGTCAGCACGCATTCTACCAACTGATACACCAAGGTACACAAATTGTGCCGGCTGACTTCTTGATTCCAGTACACAGTCACTACAAAGTAAGCAGTAATGGTTACGCGCACCACAAAATTCTGCTGGCAAACTTCTTGGCACAGACACAATCACTGATGCTGGGTAAAACTACAGAACAGGCGCGTGCCGAGCTAGAGAAGCAAGGTTTATCAGGCAAAGCGTTAGAAGAGTTGTTACCACACAAAACCTTTGAAGGTAACCGCCCTACTAGCTCCATCTTGTTTGATAAGCTAACACCAAACACCTTGGGTAAACTGATTGCACTTTATGAGCATAAAATTTTCGTCCAAGGCATTATTTGGGATATCAACAGCTACGATCAATGGGGTGTTGAATACGGCAAACAAATTGCACAGCAGATTCTGCCACAACTGACCAACGATGAAGTGGTAGGCAACTACGACAGTTCAACCAATGGTTTAATTAACTATACCAAAGCGCTTAAACCTGACTAAAAGCACGGCTAATCCATTTAAATTAAAATAGATTAGCCGCAACTTAAGTTTAGTTTTATTTGCTATGATAAAAGCCCAATGACTCATGTTATTGGGCTTTTTTGTTGTCAACATTGAGCACTCTTAACCATAAAACATAGCGAGCAGATAATGGCAAACCTTGATAAATATCGTGTGAACCCTAAAAAATTCTCGCTTAAAGACTTTGATACTAAAGATAAAGCTGAACGTAGTGGCAGCAAAGAAGAAAATGAAGAAGCACTTTACGAGTTAGCAAGCGAAATCAATGCCTATCAGGATATCCTACATGCGGAAGGCAAGCATAAAGTACTGCTGATTCTGCAAGGCATGGACACTAGCGGTAAAGATGGCACAGTGCGCCATGTATTCAGAGAAACTGACCCCCTAGGTATTCGCGTCGCCAGCTTTAAGGCACCAAGTGGCGAAGAGCTGGCACACGACTATTTATGGCGCGTCCACCAACAAGTACCTCGTACTGGTGAACTGGTAATTTTCAACCGCAGCCATTATGAAGACGTACTGATTGTTAAGGTGCACAAATGGATTGATGAGTCGGAATGTGAGCGCAGGTATAAGCAGATAAACGACTTTGAGCGTCTTTTAGCGGAAACAGGCACTACTATCATCAAGTGCTATTTACATATTTCAAAGCAGGAGCAAAAAAAGCGCCTGCAAGAGCGCTTGGACAATCCAACTAAAACTTGGAAATTTAACCAGGGTGACCTCAAAGAGCGTGAGTTGTGGCCAGATTACATCGACGCCTATGAACAAGCTCTTAAAGCGACATCTACAGAGCATGCACCTTGGTATATCGTACCGGCTGATTCAAAAACCAACCGGAATCTTTTAATTTCTAAACTATTGTTAAGCACACTGAAAAAACTAGATTTGAACTATCCACCAGTGCCGGATGAGTTCAAATCTATTGTTATTAATGATTAACGTAATCTGATTTGACCAGAATCAACCAATTGTTTTGAAAGCACTTCACCGATTGCAGCACTGGCACTGGCGCCGATACGCTTAGCAATACGGCTAGCAAAATCATCTTGGTAGGTAAAATCTACAATATCTTCTTGCTTGATGACTTCACGCGCAACATACTCGGCACTGCCCATACCATCAGCTAGACCAAGTTTAATACTTTGTTCACCACTCCAAAACAGGCCACTGAAGGTTTCAGGCGTTTCTTTTAAACGTGTGCCTCGTCCTTGGCGTACCACTGTCTTAAATTGCTCATGAATTTCATTGAGCATCGCTTGTGCTAACTCTTGATGATGTGGGTTCACTGGTGAGAATGGGTCAAGCATGGCTTTATTTTCACCTGCTGTCATCAAGCGGCGCTCTACCCCCACTTTTTTCATTGCCTCAGTGAAACCATAGCCATCCATCAGTACACCGATAGACCCAACAATACTGGCCTTATCCACGTAGATTTTATCTGCTGCAGCCGCAATATAATATCCACCGGACGCACAAATATCTTCCACCACAGCATATACTGGAATGCTAGGATGCAGTTTCTTTAGCCGTCTAATTTCATCATTGATAATGCCAGCCTGAACCGGGCTACCACCTGGGCTATTCACTCTTAAAATAATACCCTTAGTGCCTTTGTTATCGTAAGCATCTTTCAAACTTGAGATCACCGCATCCGCAGTAACGTCACCACCAGCCTGAATAACGCCATTAATCTCAATTAATGCGGTATGTGCTTCAAACGATTTTTTATCGCCGCCAAACACACCCAATAAAATCAGCAGCAGAATAAGAACATAGCCAAACGTCAGTGACTTAAAGAAAGTACTCCAACGTCGCGCTGTTTTTTGCTCACTAAGTGCAGCTGTCGCCAATTTCTCAATAACATTACGCTGCCAAGCACCATCATCTGCTGCAGATGGATTAGGCTTACTGCCCGAGTCAATACTTTCGGTATTGGTGCCTGCTGTATATTGATTTTGCTCAGTCATTTATTTACTCACTTGTCATTGATTTTATTTAGAAATAGACGCTATATTGATCATTATTTTTTGATTCTGTTCAATGACCTCAATCGGTTTTAAACTTTTACCTTTGCATGGCCCCAGCACACAAAAGCCATTATCAGGGCGGTAATGTGCACCATGTGTGGCACAGATTAAATAATCTCCCTGTGCGGTAAAGAAATCGCCTTCGTTCCAATCCAGCTCTACAGAAACATGCGCACACTGGTTCACATACGCATAAGGTAATTGATTAAACCTCACCACAAACCCTGTTGCAAACTCACCCAGCGCTGGCAATGGAAACCTGATGCCTTTGCCGCCATCCTGCAATGCAGTACTGTCAATCACTATCATATCCTGCTCTATGTGCATACTGCTAACTCTCTAAGCTTCTTCTAACAACCACTGACGTAAATCTGCAAATGCATCAAATTGCGCAATTGGGTCTAAATGCTGCCAGTGCTCTGCGGGCTGCGCCCCATAAGTAACCCCAACGGCACTAACACCGGCATTTTTAGCCATCTGCAAATCATAGCTAGTGTCACCAATCATTAAAGTACGCTCAGGTAGCACCACTAAATTATCCATCAACTCATCTAACATCTGTGGATGAGGCTTGGAAAAGCACTCATCAACTGTGCGTGTGGCATGAAACTGCCGGCTCAAGCCTGCATGTTCCAAAGCCAAATTCAGGCCTCTACGTCCTTTACCAGTTGCCACCGCCAATTTAAAGCCTCGCTTATTTAGCTCAACAATGGTGTCAGCAGCACCAGAAAACAAGAGTATCTCGCTCTCTTCTGCATAATAATTAGCATTGTATTGAGCCGCAAGTGCCTGCGCCTGCGTAGCGGGGATATCCCCATATAGCGCTTGAATCGACTCACGCAGACCTAGACCAATAATTCCGCTCGCTGCTTCACGTGAGATTGCAGGCAACCCTACCTGCTCTGCGGCCTTTAAAATGGCATTGACAATCATGCCGGTAGAATCCGCTAGCGTGCCATCCCAATCCCATACAATTAAATCAAACTTCTTTGGCATTACCACTTACTCTTTCTCTAACTTTAATAAAAATTTATTTAACTCTGGCGGCATTGGTGCGATTAGCTCAAGCCTCTCGGCAGTTAAAGGATGACGAATTTTAGTCACTGACGAATGTAAAAACATACGTTTGAGACCATGCTTAGTTAAAAACTTATTTAAGTCAAAGTCGCCATACTTATCATCACCAACAATCGGGAAGCCCAAATGCGCCAATTGCACACGTAACTGATGCGTTCTACCGGTCACCAGCTGCGCTTCTAATAAGCTGAATTTACCCACTGCTGAGCTGTTAAAGTTCTTAAGCAATCGGAACATAGTTTCTGAAGTTTGGCGCTCACCAAACTTATCTTTAGAAACATCAGTCACTACATTGACGCGGCGCTCACCGTTAGGCAGCACGTATTTCTGTAAATCCAGCACCACACGCTTTTTCGGTTCCAGCCATTCGCCTTGCACCAGCATCAAATAGCGTTTGTCGGTTTGGTTATTACGAATCGCCTCATGCAGCGCCACCAATGCACTTCTTTTCTTAGCCAACATCAGCACACCAGATGTTTCACGGTCCAAACGATGCACCAACTCTAAAAACTTAGCGCGCGGGCGCTCCAAACGCAATTGCTCAATGACGCCACGACTAATGCCACTGCCACCATGTACGGCAAAACCGGCTGCTTTATCAATCACCAGCATGGCATCATCTTCATAAATAATCGCCTGCTCAAATTTTGAGGTAGCTGGTACCGCAGACTCTGTTTTTTCAACTGCGGTTGAGCGTGTAGGCGGCACCCTCACCACATCACCCAAACTTAAGCGGAAATCTGCATTAATGCGTTTTTTATTCACGCGCACTTCACCACTACGCAAAATGCGGTAAACATGGCTCTTAGGCACGCCCTTTAAGGTCTTGGTCAGAAAGTTATCAATGCGCTGACCCTCGCTTGCTTCGTCTACGGTTAAAAATGCAGCAGCAGATTCACTCACTGTTGATACTGGATTGCCTTGCTCATGTGTAATTAAATTGTTCATGCTTTGCTTAAATGGTTGATGTAGCTTATACTTTGCGAGTTCTTATGAATTTAACAATTTAAATCACAGTTAAATTCTTGATAAGAATAGAATTATTGAATATAAATACATCTAATCAAGACAATTACTTGCACTTGATGTGTTTGTTAATAATAGTGACAACTAAATACTTGGTTAACACCGCTCGCCACATTATAAAGTAGCGGTAAGTAAAAATTAGCGCTCAAGCCGCCGCAGACAAATAAACATAAAGCGCGACTTAAAGTGAAAAGTTAAATTTGGCCTATTATTTAATCAGCTCATAAGCCATTAAATAATTTAAACAAATTAGAATTTACTAAAGATAGAATTTTAACGAATTTAAGCTGCAACTGGCAGAATACTTCGCCACATTTAAGCATAAATTTAACAATAAGTTTGCTTTAACGAACAAATAAACATGTTTTTGCACGTGTTGCATCTGCTTAAACAATAAAACTAGACGATTCAATCTGACGCAGTCCTATTGACCGAAGTGATGAATCTCTATGTATAGGGTGTGCGTAATACCTAGTGTGTATAGTCACTAAAAGCACGGTTATCCACCCATGTCTTTTCAATAAGACTTCGTTAACTTGCACCATTGTTACATTGCAAATCGTTAATGCCTCAAGCTCATCATTACACTATGAGCTTGATTCAAAGGCTTAATTCATCTGACACACTGTGTCTCTTTTGGTATTAATTCAGCGACTTCACTTTAAATACAGCTTTCAAAGCATTGCATCACTTTATGCATTGTGTCTGCCCGCCTTGCTACGCTTAGGAGCAAACAATGAAACGCATGTTATTTAATGCAACGCAATCTGAAGAGTTACGCGTTGCGATTGTAGATGGGCAAAAACTCATCGATTTGGATATTGAACACGCAGGTAAAGAACAACGTAAAAGCAATATTTACAAAGGCGTGATTACACGTATCGAGCCTTCTTTAGAAGCCGCTTTTGTGGATTACGGCCAAGACCGTCATGGTTTCTTACCATTTAAAGAAGTAGCGCGCAGCTACTACAAAGAAGGCGCTGATGGCCGCGCACGCATTCAGGATGCGTTAAAAGAAGGTCAAGAACTAATCGTTCAAGTAGATAAAGATGAGCGCGGCAACAAAGGCGCTGCACTAACCACATTTATCTCTCTAGCTGGTCGTTATTTGGTGTTGATGCCAAACAATCCACGCGGAGGTGGTGTATCACGTCGTATTGAAGGTGAAGACCGCGACGAACTACGTGACGTATTAGCACAGCTTGAAGTACCAAAAGGCATGAGCATCATTGCACGCACTGCCGGTATTGGTCGTAATGCAGAAGAGTTGCAATGGGACTTAAACTACCTGACACAGCTTTGGTCAGCCATTGATGGTGCCTCAGCAATGCAGGCAGGCGCTTATTTAATCTACCAAGAAGGTAGCTTGGTGATTCGTGCAATCCGCGATTACTTTAGCTCAGACATTGGTGAGATTTTAATCGACACTCCTGATATTCATGAACAAGCGGTACAGTTTATGAACCACGTAATGCCGAGCAATGTGGCACGCGTTAAGTTGTACCAAGATGAAATCCCGCTGTTCACACGCTTCCAAATCGAGCACCAAATTGAATCAGCATTTGCACGTGAAGTGCGTTTGCCATCTGGCGGCGCGATTGTGATTGACCATACAGAAGCTTTGGTTTCTGTAGACGTTAACTCTGGCCGTGCAACACGTGGTAGTGATATTGAAAACACTGCTTTCAACACTAATCTAGAAGCGGCTGAAGAAGTTGCGCGCCAATTACGTTTACGTGACTTAGGCGGCTTGGTAGTGATTGACTTTATTGACATGGAAAGCCAACGCAATCAACGTGAAGTAGAAAATGCTTTACGCGATGCCCTACATGCAGACCGTGCACGTGTACAAACTGGCAAGATCTCACGCTTTGGTTTACTAGAGCTTTCACGCCAGCGTCTACGCCCGAGTTTAGGTGAAACGAACCATATCCCTTGCCCACGCTGCCACGGCACTGGTCATATTCGCGGTATTGAATCAACTGCGCTACATATTCTACGCATCACACAAGAAGATGCGATGAAGGAAAACAGCGCGATTATTCAAGTGCAGTTACCAGTGGAAGTTGCTACATTCTTGCTCAATGAGAAACGTGCTGACATCCATAAGATTGAAGAGCGCATGGGTGTAGAAGTGGTGTTGATTCCTAACATCCATCTTGAAACACCGAACTACAACATTATTCGCATCAAGCATGACGATGTGAACGAAGACACCAGCAAAGCTAGCTACCAAATGGTAGAACTGCCTTCAGAGACAACTTATGTAAGCAAAGCGGCTGAAGAAGCGAAAGCGGTAAAACCTGTTGCTGCAGTTAAAGGCATCACACCAGCTGCGCCGGCACCGATGTCAGTGGAGAAGGTTGAACCTAAACTATCGCTATTCGCTAAAATCAAGAAATTCTTGGGTCTAGGTGAAAAGTCTGAAGCTGAAAAAGCTGCTGAAAAATCTAGCGATGCACGTCGTGACCATCCTCGCAACAACCGCAACCGTAACGAGCGCAACCGCAACCGTAACGAGCGCAACCGCAATGAGCGTGGCGATAAAAACGTAAACCAAGAACGTGCGCCGAAAAATGCAGAGCAAAAAACGCAGGAGCCTCGTCAAGCTGAAAGTAGACCACAAGAGCAACGTCAGCAAAAACCACAGCATCAGCGCAATGAAAATCAGCGTCAAGATAATCAACGCCAAGATCAAAGAAACCAAGATGCTGCACGCAATGCTAATCAAGTAAACGCTGGTGAAGCTTCTGCAAATGACTCTACAGAACAACGTAGTGAACGTAGCAGCCGTCGCAACCGCAACAACCGTCGCAACCGTCGTGACCGTGATGAAAACGCAGCGCCGCGTGACAACACCCGCGCGTTTGTGCCGAACGATGAAGCTAACGCAGCAGCAAACAATGTAGAAGTTGCAAATGTAGTGACGAACACAGAACCAGCTGCAGCGGTAAACAACAATATAGCGGCGAAACCTGAAGCTGCACCGGTAGCCAAACCAGTAGTTGAAATCGCAGAAACTAAAGTTCAAGAGTCTGCGCCGCAAGCTGCTGCAACCCCTCCGGCAGTAGAAGTGATTGAAGCAAGCATAGCACCGGTTGAGAAAGAGGCTAAAAAATCTAAACCACAAAAGAATGCCGCGAACAAAGCTGCAGCTAGCGGCAAAGAATCAGCGCCTAGCGAAACCCAAGCTGCGGATGAAGCAACGGTAGAGGTGGCTGAAAAGGCTGAGAAAAAACGCCCTGCACGTTCACGCAAGGCAAAAGCTGAGCCGAAAAAAATCGACCTAGCTGACTCAGGCTTACAACTAGTTGAAACCAAAGCTGATGCTGCAACAGCAGTAGCTCCAGTTGAGGTTGAAAAACGTAGTCCGCGTAAGCCAGCTTCTTGGCAAAAAGATAGTAAAGAAGAGGCAAACAGTGAGCCTCTAGTGATGGTAGAAACACAGAATAAATAATTCTGTAAAACCAAATAATCATGTAGTTTGAAACATAAAGCCCGATTAGTCGGGCTTTATGTTTTTATAGCACGCAACCTAAACTTGTATAACTATTTATCTACAATCAAGCAGCTAGAACCAAGCCTATGGCTTGCCTTGAGCACGCGATACATAACAATTTATTTACAAATTGCAAGTAAAAAAATCATTAAAAATCGTTAATTTTCATCAAAATAATGATTGACTTATACACACTAAATCGTACGCCAACCTCAAACAGATAAAAAACCTATACAAATCAACACAAAAAATGCAACTTATTGATTTATATAAGTTAATTAAAAAGTGTAAAGTTTAACCTTTTCCAAAAAAGCCTTATAGATTGGGAAGTTACAGATAATAGCCACAAGTAATCACAGAGTTATCCACAGATTTTGTGGAGTACTGCATTTGAGTCACAACTCACGTATCAACATACTTGTATACAAACTGTAACTTATACTTAACAACCTAACCCGTTAGCTCCTTCAGCTCAATTTATAGGTAAGCTGGCTACTCAAAAACCATATTTAACAACATGGCTAGCGCAATGAATAAGCTGACTATTCCGAATGTAAATCTGGATTGAGAAATAGAGATCGTTGCTGACATGAGCTTACCCACTAAACTGCCTGCTAACGTGGCAAGTGCAAACGGTATGGCAACTTGCCATTGAATAGCCGAATAACTTGCATAAGATATAACACTGACTAATGCTACCAAGGCTGTCATCGCTAACGAGGTTGCAACAACCATGCGGTGCTTAAGATTGCTAATTTTCTGGAGGACAGGCATAACGATAAAGCCTCCACCCACCCCTAACAGGCCAGATAAGAAACCAGCAACCGCTCCAGTCAATAACAACCTCTTCGTGCAAGATGCCGTCCAGAATAGTTGTGTGCTTAGCGGGTTTATTTCACAAGGAGTTGCGCTGTGATGATACAAACTGTCTTGCATAAGGTTGCTGCTCTGGGTAGCAACAAGCGCTTGAGCCCCCACATAAAAAAGTAATAGCATGAATAGCAGATGCAACCAAAGTGCTGCTACGCTATGCGCGACATATACACCTAGGGGAGCCATCAAAACACCCATCACGGCTAAAAGTGTGGCGGCTTTATACCTGACTACACCTTGCCTTAAGCCTATTAGCGCAGCTGAGCCTGCTGCGATAAAAATGGCTAACAACGCAATTGGGGCAGCGTCTTTAATCTCCATATTAAAAAAATACATTAACAATGGTAGCGATAATATAGCGCCGCCTGCACCTGTAATAGCCATCAAGAAGCCAATGACGATACCTAACAAGATTGCGATTAAATTAGGGTCTATCATGATTTTTTAGTGCAGGTCTCCACATGTATAACTAACGTCACCTATTAATCTCCAGAATGCATACAAATCTCTTGATATAGCACATTCATAATCGCCAATGCTGATGGGCTGGATATCGTGTAATAAATACATTTACCCTCCCGCCGCGTACTCACTAGCTCAGCTTTTCTGAGCACGGTTAATTGCTGTGATAAGGTTGGTTGCTTGATGCCGAGAACTTCCTCTAGTTCTCCAACTGACTTCTCACCTTGCGATAGCTGACATAAAAGCATTAAACGGTCACTATTCGCCATTACTTTTAATAAGCTCGTTGCTATTTCTGCTGAAGCCCGCAATTTTTCGAAATTAACTGCTTGTGTTTGCATTTAAATAAACTCTATTAATATACATTATATTTAATTATATAATATTAAGCTATAATATCAAAACTCATTCTGAAAGGACGATCATGTTTAAGCAGTTTTATGACGAGGCCTCCTCTACGCTTACTTACCTAATCGCTGACATGAGCGCTAAACAGGCTGTGTTAATTGACCCTGTAACGGAAAACATTGATGACTACCTGCATGTCATTAATTCGCATCATTTAACGCTACTCTACTCGCTAGAAACGCATGTACATGCAGACCACATTACAGGTGGCGGCATACTTAAATCAATGACATCTGCCAAAACAGGCGTCAGCATAGGCTGCGGCGCAAGTGCGGCTGATATGCAGTTAAAAGATAATGACCTCATTACTTTTGGCAGCGAGCAAATAAAAGTAATTGCTACG
The DNA here is from genome assembly GCF_036401095.1 of Methylotenera sp. Classification (GTDB taxonomy): domain Bacteria; phylum Pseudomonadota; class Gammaproteobacteria; order Burkholderiales; family Methylophilaceae; genus Methylotenera. The sequence continues at coordinate 34,369 of NZ_DASWWA010000003.1, read as the reverse complement.
CCCGGCCACACTGCAGGTAGCGTGAGCTTTATGTGGCAAGATAGACTCTTCACCGGGGATAGTTTATTGATTAATGGTTGTGGCAGAACAGACTTTCAAAGCGGGGATGCAGGCAAGCTTTATGACTGCATCACTACCAAGCTGTTCGCTTTAGCCGATGAAACTTTAGTTTACCCGGGGCATGACTACAGTGGCAGGAGGGTAAGCTCCATTGCTCAAGAAAAACTCATTAATCCGCGTTTAGCCAATAAATCTAGGGATGAGTTTATTCACATCATGGAAAATCTAAATCTACCTAAGCCTAAGATGATAGATATCGCTGTTCCCGCAAACCGTAGATGCGGCACGCCAGAACCACAACAAGGATAAAGTAATGGAAAACTTCACCCCTATATCATCGCTTACCGGTGGCTTACTTATAGGCCTATCAGCATCGATACTGATATTGTTCATAGGAAGAATTGCGGGTATCAGCGGAATTATTGCATCGTTGCTGCAGTTTAAAAATACGCCCAAAGGGCATCACACGTGGCGGCTACTGTTTATTGCAGGCTTGCTTATTTCTAGCCAGGTATACGAAATGTTTGCACCATTGCCAGCCTCTGAGATAGCAGCTTCCACCAGCACACTAATCATCGCTGGTCTGCTAGTAGGATTCGGTACCCAAATGGGTTCAGGCTGTACAAGTGGCCACGGCGTGTGCGGGCTAAGCCGATTATCGTTCCGTTCGTTAACTGCCACCTTGTGCTTTATGTTCACAGGTTTTGTAGTTTGTTATCTTATGTTACATGTGGTTTAAATCATGAAAAATATTATTACATTCGGTGCCGGGCTTATTTTTGGGTTAGGCCTGATTATTTCCGGCATGACTAACCCATCTAAAGTGATCGGCTTTTTAGATCTTGCTGGCAAATGGGACCCTAGCCTAGCTTTCGTGATGCTAGGCGCTATCGCGGTAGCGTTCTTCGCGTTTAGGCGCGTAGAGGCTAAGACATTGACCGTGTTTGATGAACCAATTCATTTACCTGCAAAAACACACCTTAGCAAAGAGCTAGTGATTGGCAGCATGCTGTTTGGTGCGGGTTGGGCATTAGCAGGGTTTTGCCCGGGGCCAGCCATTGTTGCCTTAGGTGCAGGCTATCAAAAGGCATTTATTTTTGTGATCGCCATGCTGCTGGGAATGGCAGCACATGAGTACCTATATAAGAAATGAGCTGTAACTCTGCACCAAGGGTGCAGCCATACAGCATAGCTACGCGCTACTAAATCATGTGATACTCAACTAGGCATAGTGCTTTATGCGCTATGCCTAGCTGTACAGCGCCAGATTTAGCCTCAACTTAAAACAAGCCTGCCTGCCTTTTAATCACAGGCTTGGTGTCTAATACAGAGTAGCCTTTTCTAGCGCGCTTTTGTATGAATTTAGCCAACACATCGCCTTCAATCACTTTGGCTTTACCCTTCACCAGAATATTGGCAGTCAGCCCATTGCTTAGCTCCAATCGGGACAGCGAAGCGTTATCTGGGATATCCATGATGCGCACGCCTTTACCTCCATTGGGGTATTCATTCATCTCGCCCACAGGGAACACTAGCAATTTATTCTCTGATGAAGTCACTACTAAATGCGTTCTATCATCCAGTGCCACTGGTGGCAGAATTGTAGCCTTACCCTCTGGTTTCATAAAAGCTTTACCAGCTTTAGGTCTAGCTACTAACCCCTTCAATGGAGCAATGAATCCATAGCTATTTGAGGTAGCAAATAGGTAGCGGTCATCATCCTTGCCTGAAAGTGCATGGACTAACTTCGCGCCATTTTGCACCTCAATGATAGAGCTCAGCGGGATACCATCGCCTTTACCGCCTGGCACGGTTGAAGCATCAAACGCATAGCAGCGCCCATTGCTATCTAACAATACAATCGGCAGTATCGTGCGCGTTTCAATCACGGCAAACTCGCTGTCACCCGCTTTCCAGTTGATAGCATCGCGTTCTACACCGTGACCTTGTCTCGCCCGGATCCATCCATTTTTAGATAAAAGGATAGTTACCGGCTCATCCACCACAAATGCTTTCTGGCCGCCCTGAGCACGTTCTACTGGCTCAATCAACGTACGGCGCTCATCACCATATTTTTCAGCATCCTGCTTGATTTCTTTTGCGGTCAACTTGCGTAACTTGGTATCGCTGCCCAAAATAGTTTGCAAGCCATCAGCTTCTTCGCGCAGGTCTTTCAACTCTTTCTCAATCTTAAAGCCTTCTAACCGTGCCAACTGACGCAGGCGAATCTCCAAGATATCTTCCGCCTGTATCTCACTTAGCTGGAAAGCTGCAATCAAATCAGTCTTCGGCTCATCCGAATTACGGATAACCTTAATCACCTCATCAATATGCAGGAAGGCAATCATTCGCCCTTCCAGAATATGGATGCGTTTATTGATTTTATCTAAATCAAACTGGCAACGTCTGCGCACCACATTCAGCCGGAATGCAATCCACTCTTTCAGGATAGCAATCATGCCTTTTTGCGCTGGGCGCCCATCGGTGCCTATCATCACCATATTGACTGGGCACGAAACCTCCATGCTGGTATGCAGTAACAAAAATGCCATCAACTCGTCACTGGAGACCTTGCTGGTCTTAGGTTCGATAATCAGGCGTACGTCTTTCTTACCCTCACTTTTTACCGTATCTATCATGCTCAAAGCTGATTGCTTAATCAGCAACTGGTCTTGATCTATGGTCTTTTTGTCTTTTTTCGGCTTAGGGTTGGATATCGCTAAAATCTCATCCTGTATGGTTTCTACAGAAACTCCATGCGGCAGTTCATTGATGATAATGCGCCATTGACCGCGTGCCATCGGCTCTACCACCCAGCGCGCACGTAGCCTTAATGAGCCGCGTCCTGTTTCGTATGTAGAAAGAATATCTGCCGTTTGCGTAATCAGCTGGCCACCTCCCGGGAAATCCGGGCCAGGCACATGCTGCATAAAATCTGCAGTGGTGCAATTCGGGTTATCCATAATATGCAGCACTGCGTTAGCGATCTCGCGCATATTATGTGGCACTATTTCTGTCGCCATACCAACGGCAATACCGGATGCACCATTCAACAGCATCATCGGCAAACGAGCCGGCAGCAGCACTGGCTCTTGAAACGCCCCGTCATAGTTACTCTGAAAATCGACAGTACCACGGTCAATTTCGGACAATAATAAATCGGCAATCGGCGACAAGCGCATTTCGGTGTAGCGCATTGCAGCAGCCCCATCACCATCGCGTGAGCCAAAGTTGCCCTGCCCATCAATCAAGGGGTAACGCAGCGTAAAGTCTTGCGCTAAACGCACCGCCGCCTCATAAGCCGAGCTATCTCCATGCGGATGATACATACCTAACACGTTGCCCACCACACGCGCAGATTTCACCGGCTTAACGCCAGCGACTAAGCCCATTTCTTTCATTGCATATAAAATGCGGCGCTGTACTGGTTTTTGGCCATCTTCTACTGACGGTAAGGCGCGCCCTTTTACTACGGATACAGCATAGGCTAGATAGGCTTCTTCTGCATATTCGCCAATCGGCACTGCATTTTCTTCGTTATTATTTTCTAACATACTGGTATCCATTAAACATCAGCCTCCACATCATTACCGCGGCGTTCCATCCACTCTTTTCTAGATGCTGATTCATTCTTCGCCATCAGCATATCGAACATCTTAAGCGCTCCGCTCACTTCACCCTCAGGCAAGCGCACCTGTATCAAACGTCGTGTATCAGGGCAAAGCGTGGTCTCCCACAACTGTTCAGGGTTCATTTCCCCCAGCCCTTTAAAGCGCTGGATACTGAGTCTTTCTTCAGCAATGCCTTCGCGCTTTAGCTTTTCTATCATCGACATTTTTTCAACATCATCTGACACATAGATTTTACGCAAAGGCTTGTTCTTGCCTTGTGCCGGCACATCAATACGATACAGCGGCGGTTGGGAGATATACACATGCCCGCGCTCAATTAGCTTAGGCGCGTGTCTTAACAGCATGGTGAGCAGCAACACTTGGATATGCGAGCCATCCACGTCTGCATCAGACAATATGCACAACTTACCGTAGCGCAAGCCAGAAAAATCCGGGTTATCTTTTAGCGTGTGCGGCTCGATACCTAAGGCCACAAATATGTCATGCACTTCTGAGTTAGCAAAGATGCGCCCAGCGTCTACTTCCCAAGTATTTAATACCTTACCGCGCAATGGCAATAAAGATTGGAACTCATTATTGCGCCCCATTTTTGCACTACCGCCGGCAGAGTCACCCTCCACCAAAAACAGCTCGGCTTCCATGGTACCCGCTGCTTCACAGTCGGTTAGCTTGGCTGGCATCAGGTTAATGCCTGTGGTTTTACGCTTTTCAATTTTTTGTGTGGATTTATTACGGGCAGCCGCACTTCGATTCACTAAATCCGAGATACGTTTCGCATGGTCTACGTTTTGCGTGAGCCAGGTTTCCATCATCGGCTTCACTGCTGATGCCACCATTTTCATCGCATCACGATTGGTAAGCTTCTCTTTGGTTTGGCCTTGAAACTGCGGGTCTAATACCTTTGCCGCCAGCACATAGTAAACGTTATTCCAAACATCCTCTGACGACACTTTAACGCCACGTTGCATCATGCTGTGATGCTCCATAAACGATTTTACCGCCTCAAACACCCCGTTACGCATGCCAGCCTCGTGCGTGCCGCCTGAGAGGGTAGGAATGAGGTTAACGTAAGACTCGCCGCGGCCACCGCCTGTACCAAAAGATAATGCCCAGATGGCGCCCTCACCTTTAGAGATGCCGTCTGTGTTTTCCTGATGATAAAATTCGCCGTCAATGATAGGTACCGGCACCTCATCATCCGCAACTTCGCGCTCACCGATGAGCTCATCCAGATATTGCGGCAAGCCATCGGCATAAGTCCATGAGCGCTCCTCAAAGCCATCTACACCTTCTATCGAGAGTGAGACACTCACACCACGTAGCAATACCGCTTTAGATTTAATCAGATGCTCTAACTGCTGAATCGATACTTTTGGTGAATCAAAATATTTAGGGTCTGGCCAGCACTTCACCGTGGTACCAGTCTCGCGCTTTAGGCACTTGCCTACTTCTGTTAAAGGCTCAATACAGTGACCGTTTTCAAAAATGAGACCGTGCACCTTGCCGCCACGCTTCACTTTCACCTCTAAGCGTGTGGATAATGCGTTGGTGACAGAAACACCTACGCCATGTAAGCCGCCTGAAAAACGATACGAGCTATTTTCATCCTCTTTATCAAACTTACCCCCTGCATGCAGCTGTACAAACACCAGCTCGACTGCAGGCTGCGTTTCACCTTTGGGAATCTCAACTGGAATACCGCGACCATTATCCGTTACCTCAACCGCGCCATCTTTAAACACAGTGACTTGAATATTGGTAGCATGCCCGCCTAGCGCTTCATCTGCCGCGTTATCAATCACCTCTTGAACAATATGCGTAGGAGAGTCAGTTCGGGTGTACATGCCGGGTCTGGCACGTACTGGCTCTAGCCCTCTTAATACCTTTACCGAATCTGCATCATATTCTTTTTCTGCCATTGATCTAGCCTTTAACGTTGATACTTCAAGTGTAATTTATCTGGCGATATTTTATAAAACTAATTAACTTTTTTGCGCTGGATTCTATTAAAAATTAACGATGCCAGTCACTATATATGCATGCCCAAATCAATCATGATTATTTTTACGCATGTTTACGCCTAAATGGCGCACCACTATTTAGTTTCACTCCACAATTTCTGTGGATAACATTGTGGGGTGCATGGGGATATGCATGCTAAGTAACTGGTGTGAATAGAAAACGCTAAAAAGAAGTATTTTTAAACAAAGTAGCAGTATTTATACTTATATTAAATTTGGCTTCTGAATGAGACTACGCATCCACAGCCGCTAACTTAACTAAAGTGGTCCTGCATTTTTTAGCAAAGCGCGCCCTGCATAATCGCGAGCAAACTGCAAAGCAATACGGCCAGACCTGGACCCATGCTCGGTTGCCCAACGTAGCGCTTCCTCCTGCACGCTGTCATTCATTGTAAAATCAAAGCTTTTTACCCATTGCGTCACCGCTGTTAAATATTCGTCCTGACTAAAGCTGTAAAAATGTAAGCGCAAGCCAAAACGGTCAGACAGAGAAATTTTTTCTTCTAAACTATCACTCGGGTGTATCTCACCTTGGTTATCTTTACGATGCTCCAGATTATCTGCCATTTTTTCAGTCACCAGATGCCTGCGGTTTGAGGTGGCATAAATCAACACATTGGCAGCCGCACCCGCAACAGAGCCATCTAGTACAGTTTTTAAGGCTTTATAGTGATGCTCGCCATCTTCAAAAGACAAATCATCGCAAAACACAATAAAACGCTCAGGCCGCTGGCAAACCAGCTCAATGATGAGCGGTAAATCATCCAGATGCTGTTTTTCAACCTCAATTAAACGCAGCCCCTGCTGATGAAACGCATCTAAACAGGCGCGTACTAAAGATGATTTCCCTGTCCCCCTCGCTCCCGTCATCAAAGCATTATTCGCGGGGTAACCACGCACAAACTGCAAAGTGTTCTGATGCAGACGTTCTATCTGCTGCTCAATATTGCATAGCTGATCAAAACCGATAAGTTGCGGTGCAGTGACTGGTATTAAATGCGGCACATGATTAATGCCATTGCTGCGTTGCCATCGGTAAGCAAATGCCTGCGAAAAATCAATTGATTGCTCTTGCTGGGCAGATGGAGAAGCCTCCAGCGCCGAGGCAATTCGGTCTAATGAATCTAGCAGGCGCTCAATCTGTTCTGGAGCTAAAAGTGGGTTCGTCATGATATTGGTGCGTATTAAATAGATAACGTATTTATTATATGTTTATATCCAGCCGCACAATGCTTTGATTTAAGCAACACGGCGATAAATAGCATGTGTGCTTACTTTTGCTATACCGCCAACACACAGCAACAACACTCCACAATTTCTGTGGATAACATTGTGGGAGGCATGGGGATAGACGCTCTAAGTGACTGGCGCGTTTATAAAACTAGGAATAGAAGCATATTTAAGCATTCACTTAAATATGCGCCAACCTAACCCTGTGTGCTTGCCACCACATGCACAGCACAAGGCTATCCACACTCCCTATATTCTTTTTAGTTATAAAAATATAAATTTAAATTATTTTTAATTGTTAAATAAGCCATATAGAGTGTGGTCATTGCAATTACTTATATTCTTAAGGAGAGACCATGTCACTTAACCAAGTACAAAATAAACCGACAACAATCAGTGCATATAAAAATCGTGATTTATCAGAAAACATTTTACGCGCGGTTGAAGAGCTAAAACTTGGCTCAGGATACGGCTCGGTTGAAATCATCTTACACGAAGGCCGTGTAACCCAAATTGAAAAACGCGAAAAAATCAGACTGCCGCACGATTAACTTTTATTAGCACGTAATGCAGATTCAGCTTATTTAATTCAGTTTAACGATATCAATCATACCAGCAGCACTAGACAAAATTTAGTGCAGCGAACAAACAGGAGGCTCTTATCATGAGTTCAGTATTAATTGTAGGTGGCGACCAAGTAGATGGCATCAAGGAAGTGTTTGGTAATTACGGCATAGATAATATTCATCACTGGTCTGGGCGCAATGGCGGCGACAGCAATAAAGTGATTCCGCAAAATACCAAATTGATTGTATTAGTAACCAAGTGGGTAAATCACTCGATCACCCATAAAGTAAAAAACTATGCATCTAAACGCGGCATTAAAATCCTCTACATTCCTAGTGGCTCCAAAGAAAGAATGTTTGATATCATTAAAAAAGACGAGCTGAAACCAACCATTGAATCTGCGTTTAATCAAAAGAAATGGTGGCCGCTAAACGCATAACCATCATAAACAGCGTTTCTGCAAAACATTAACCCTGAATATAGTTGCCTATATTCAGGGTTAAGTCTTTTACAAGCACTACTTTTATAAACTACCTGGTGTACGTTGTGAAGCCAAGCGTAATAACACACTCACCATCAGATCTACTTCAGCGGTAGTGTTATAAAACGCAAGTGATGGACGCACTGTAGTTTCTACCCCAAAGCGGCGTAAAATTGGCTGCGCGCAATGGTGACCTGAACGCACAGCAATGCCCTCTTGGTTTAAAGCTGCACCAATCTCTTCACTTTTAAAGCCATCTAACTTAAATGACAACACACTCGCTTTGTCTTTAGCTGTACCAATAAAGTGCAAGCCCGGTACTTTTTGCATTGCTGCCGTTGCATACACTAACAAGTCATGCTCATAGCGTGCAATGTTATCTATACCAATACGCTCTACGTACTCAAGCGCAGCGCCTAAACCTACGGCATCGGCAATGTTACCTGTGCCCGCCTCAAACTTAGCTGGCGCTTCATGATAAACCGTTTTATCAAACGTCACGTCTTGAATCATATTGCCGCCGCCTTGCCATGCCGGCATATCATCCAACACTTCAGGTTTGCCATACATCGCACCAATGCCGGTAGGGCCAAATACTTTATGCCCAGAGAACACAAGGAAGTCAGGATTTAACGCTTGCACATCCGTACGCATATGGGATACAGACTGCGCGCCATCAAGCAGCACTTTAGCCCCTGCACGGTGTGCCATTTGTATCATTTCAGCTGCTGGCGTTACTGTACCGAGCGCGTTAGACACTTGTGTAAATGACACCAATTTCACACGTGAAGTTAGTAATTTCTGATATTCGGCTAACAACACCTGCCCACTATCATCTACCGGTGCAACTTTTAACTTAGCACCAGTTTCTTGGCATAGCTGCTGCCACGGCACGATATTCGCGTGATGCTCCAGATGTGAAATAACAATTTCATCACCCTCGCCAATATGCTTCTTGCCCCAGGTTTTAGCCACTAGATTAATCGCCTCTGTGGTACCGCGCACAAAAACAATATTATCTACCGACGGTGCGTTAATAAAACGCCTAACCGCTTCGCGTGCACCTTCGTAAGCGTCTGTTGCACGCGCTGCTAACTCATGTGCGGCACGGTGGATGTTCGAGTTCTCATGCTGATAAAAGTATGAGATTCTATCTATCACCGCCTGCGGTTTTTGTGTAGTCGCCGCATTATCAAACCAAACCAGCGGACGACCATTCACCAATTCACGCAATATAGGAAAGTCCTTACGCACCGAATGCACATCAAATGGAGGATGCGCACTCACCGCTTGGCTGGCCACCGACGCATCATGCTGATGCGCTACGCTAGGCAAGAAGTAATAAGACGATTCACCTTGACCACTGCTAGGACTAGCACTGAAATTATCCGAATTAACGCCTAAGTCACCTAATAGCTGATTAAGCTCCAGATGGTAAGGGTCATATATGCCGCCTATCGCCTGGTTCAGCGCTGAAAACTCAATACCAGGCACATGCTGTATATCTACAGCCTTAGCGTAGTCTGCCTGGTTAAAGCTTGATGCTCCAGACAAGGCGCTTGGCAATGCAGATAACGCTGATGGTGAAGAAGTCTGTACAGGGTCTGATATCAGATTAGCAGTTGGCAGTATTGAGTTTGCCGCCACTGGGTTTAAAGAAGCATTAGAAGGAAACTCTTCTTTCTGCACAAAAGGCGCCCCCGCAGGGAAGCCCTCTGCATATAGCTCATTGGCAATACGACTCAACTCGGCCACATCAAAGTGCCCCGTTTCACTCGCCTGCCTGCCAACTGCCAAGCCAGCAGCCATACGTGGATGCTCACCCGGCAAGGAGGCTAAAATCGCCTCCGGCTCAAAAGATGATAAGTCACCTAATGCAGGTGAATATCCATTACTTGTAGTCATAGTAGTTGCCTACATCAACGTTTTCCAATACCGCAATCGCGTCATCAGTTAACACCGCTAATGAGCAATAGAGTGATACCAAGTATGATGCAATCGCCTTATGGTTAATGCCCATAAAGCGCACAGATAGACCCATGCTTTGCTGACCTGGCAAGTTAGGCTGATACAACCCCACCACACCCTGACGGCTTTCACCTGTACGTAACAATAGAATATTAGTTTTACCGTTGGTCACTTTTAATTTATCGCAAGGGATAATCGGCACACCGCGCCATGTAATAAATTGTGAGCCAAATAACGCTACGGTTGGTGGTGGCACGCCGCGACGTGTGCACTCACGGCCAAAGGCGGCAATTGCTTGCGGATGTGCCAAGAAAAACGCTGGCTCTTTCCAAACTTTTGAGAGCAATTCATCAAAATCATCAGGCGTAGGGAAGCCAGTACGTGACTTAACCTTTTGTGAGTCAACAATATTGTTCAACAAACCGTATTCTTTATTGTTAATCAGCTCGCTCTCTTGACGCTCTTTCACCGTTTCAATGGTCAAGCGTAATTGCTCTTTAATTTGATTATGCGGGCTGCTGTATAAATCAGAAACACGTGTATGCACATCTACAGCAGTATTCACTGCGTTTAACACGTACTCACGGCCCCATTCTTCGTAATCTACAAAAGTTGCCGGAATATCACGTTCATCTTTAGCAGAACAATCAACCTCAATCGCACTTGGGTCTTTTACTTTATTCACACGGTAGATACCAGCTTCTACAGGCACCCACTGCATTAAATGCACCAACCAGCGTGGCGTGATGGTACCCATCATTGGGACGGTTTTGGTCGCGTTCGATAGCGTACGTGCAGCTACATCCCCTAATGCGGTATGTGCTTGATGAATATCTGTCATTTGTTTCTCCTGTTAAAAATTTGTTTACTGCGCAACATCATCTGTTGCGCTTACCTGCGTTTTAGCTTGGGTAATTTGGCTATTAGGTGGCACGCTGCGTGTCAGCCACACATTGCCACCGATCACTGAACCGGCACCAATCGTGATGCGTCCAAGAATGGTGGCACCTGCGTAGATCACCACATCATCTTCAAGGATCGGGTGCCTTGCGCTGCCCTTAATTAGATGGCCTTGTTCATCGGTCGGGAAGCGTTTAGCTCCAAGTGTCACGGCTTGGTAAAGCCGAACATGCCGTCCTATCAGTGCAGTTTCACCAATCACGACACCTGTTCCATGATCAATAAAAAAGCCTTCATCAATCGTCGCCCCTGGGTGAATGTCTATGCCAGTAGCAGAATGAGCAAGTTCAGAAATGATTCTAGCGATGAGAGGCAAGCCTAATTTGTGCAACTCATGCGCTAAACGGTAGTGAATAATGGCTGATATACCTGGGTAGCAAACCAGCACCTCATCCAAACTACGTGCGGCTGGGTCACCTTGAAATGCAGCGTCTAAGTCTGTATCCAAAAGTTTTCGTATTTTTGGTAAAGACTTAGCAAACGCACGCGCCTTATTCATCGCGGCCTCTACGCTAGGTGTTTTGTCATGATCGGTGTCGGCGGAGTAACGTAACTCCAGCTGGATTTGCGTATTGAGTTCACGCAAGGCGGTATCCAGTGTGAACCCCACAAAATAGTCTATGCCTTCCTCTTGAAGGCCTGGCGCACCCAAGCGGTTTGGGAAAAGCGCAGCACTTAAGCCATCAATCACCGTTTGCAATGCTTTTCTTGAAGGTAACTTTGGCGGCTTGTTACGTCGATGCCTGTGCTCTAAAGAAGTCACCCTTACATCACGCAAAGCCTGCACAATGCCTTGGATATCAAAACTTTCATTTGGCAATATCGTAGTTATGTTAGACATATCAATACCTGTCGCAGAAAATAAAAAAAGCCAGTGGTCTCTCGACTCACTGGCTTCCGGTTGTCCGGTCAGCACTCGCTAACTGAAATATTCTATAAATAATGACAAGGCTTTAATCGTCGCCTTGTTTTGTGCAATCAATATACACCACTCTCACTATTTAAAGAAGTAGTCAAAAATGCTTCAATAATATTTATAAATTATATACATATATTTTTTTATTCTTTTACATTATTAAACCTTGATGATTAACTTAGACACTCCTAAATTATTGAACTAGAGTAAATCATATGAATAAAAAATCTCTCTTAGCAGGACTGCTGACCATCAGCAGCTTAATTTTCACGGGCAGTGCCTTTGCCAACAGTGCACTACTAAACGTTTCATACGACGTGACACGCGAGTTTTATAAAGATTTCAATCCATCTTTCGTTAACTACTGGAAACAAAAAACCGGCGAAACTGTCACCATTAATCAATCACACGGCGGCTCCAGCAAACAGGCCAGATCGGTGTCAGATGGGTTAGAAGCTGACATTATCTCCATGAACCAAGCACCGGATATCGACATCCTGTATGACCGTGCAAAGTTGATTCCTAAAGATTGGCAAAAACGCCTACCTAATGCAAGTTCGCCAACCAACTCTACCACTGTGTTTTTAGTACGCAAAGGCAACCCTAAAAATATCAAAGATTGGGATGATTTAATTAAACCAGATGTTAGCGTGGTGATTCCTAACCCTAAAACTTCAGGTAACGGCAAGTACAGCTATTTGGCAGCCTGGGGTTATGTCATCAAAAAAGGCGGTGATGACGCGCAAGCCAAAGACTTTGTAACCAAACTATTTAAAAATGTGCCGGTATTAGATACAGGCGGTCGCGGCGCAACCACCACATTTGCACAGCGCGAAATTGGTGATGCATTACTTACATTTGAAAATGAAGTAAACCTCATTAAAAAAGAGCTAGGCGACAAATTTGACGTGGTATATCCATCCACTAGCATTTTGGCTGAAAACCCAATCGCAGTTGTAGATAAGTTTGCAATCAAACATAAGAATCAAGCGCTAGCCCAAGCCTACGTAGAGTACCACTTCTCTGAAGCTGGCCAAGAGATTGCTGCTCAACACTACCTAAGACCAAGCGTAGCTTCTGTTGCTAACAAATACAAAGCTCGTTTTAGAAACATAGAGCTATTTAGTGTTGGCGATGTTTTCGGCAGCTGGACTAAAGCACAAAAAGTACACTTTGCAGATGGCGCACTGTTTGACCAAATCTACCAAAAATAAAGCCTGCTACTGCATATTCAACACTACGGATATGCACTAATTCCAGTTCTTCATATGGCGCACCTGACAACTGGGCGCGCCATCTAAGTTACAACACACCTCAGCTAAAATATGGTAACTAAATTCAATTAGTTAACACCAAATTTTCTAAAAAATCACTATTGCCTAAATAATAAATTAGCCCTCCCACGCATTTCCAGCATGGGAGGGCTTTTTAATAGCACAGCCTTTTTTGCTAATGACTAGACTGATACCACAATGCCTTTATCGTCAAATAAGCCTTCAAAGAGAATAGAGCTTAAATAGCGTTCACCAGAGTCTGGCAATACCACAACAATTGTTTTACCAGCGTTTTCAGGGCGCTTTGCATAGCGCACAGCGACAGCCACAGCCGCGCCACAAGAAATACCAGACAGGATACCCTCTTCCTTAGCTAAGCGCTGTGCGTAAAGCACAGCCTCTTCATTCGTTACTTGTGCGATATCATCAACCAGTGACAAATCTAGCACTTCAGGCACAAAACCAGCGCCTATCCCTTGTATTTTATGCGGGGCTGGTTTAATTTCCTCACCTGCAAGTTTTTGGCTTAATACAGGGCTAGCAGCAGGCTCTACTGCAACTGAAATGATGGCTTTCTTTTGTGTGTTCTTGATGTATCTGCTCACCCCGGTAATCGTGCCGCCAGTACCTACACCAGAGACTAAAATATCAATTTTTCCATCAGTCGCATCCCAGATTTCTGGGCCTGTGGTTTTTTCATGAATCTCAGGATTAGCTGGGTTTTTAAACTGTTGTAGTAGTACATAACGGTTAGGGTCAGAAGCAGCAATCTCTTCTGCTTTTGCAATCGCGCCACTCATGCCCTTGGCACCTTCGGTTAGCACTAATTTAGCACCATAAGCCACTAACAGCTTGCGGCGCTCTATACTCATAGTTTCTGGCATAGTAAGGGTTAGTGGAATGCCTCTGGCTGCCGCAACAAATGCCAATGCAATACCCGTGTTACCACTGGTAGGCTCAACAATCTCCTTACCTGGCCCCAAAAGTCCGCGCTGCTCTGCATCCCATATCATGGCAGCACCGATGCGACATTTAACCGAATAAGCTGGATTACGGCCCTCAATTTTGGCAAGCACTAGCGCTGGCGCACCATCTGTCACCCGATTTAACTTAACCAACGGTGTTTTACCGATAGATTGCGCGTTGTCTTCATACCAATTTGCCATGAATATTCCTATTTTTTCTGTGTTAACTATAAGCTTTAATCAAGCGATTATAAGTGGAAGTCTAGCAATTTAAATAACCAACTTACAATAACTTTTAGCTATTTAGTTACAAGTAAAAAGCATAAAGACGATGATAGAAACTAGTGCTTTCGCAACCTTGTAGCACTTGGCAAGCTTATGCTATTCAATGACAGATGCGTTAAAACAGTTCAGCCTGTGCGGCGGGTGGTGCACTTAACAGTGCCTCAATTTCCACCTCAAAAATCCCAAGCTTGCCCGCACATGGCATAAAAGATACAGGCCTGGCTTGTTCAAATAAGAACCCATAATGTCGACTACTAACCCCTTGAAACTGTGCTCGATGCTGACGACTTATACGCTCGGGCAATGCATCGGGCCGGCTACAAAGCACCAAATCTGCTACCCCTACTACCCCACCGTACGCTAGTTCTTCTTTAGCCGGCAACGGAATGTCTGTATTGGCTTTAAGATAATCATAATACACATCATACAAACCCTTGCTCGCATGAATAAGTATTGAACCACGATACGTGGTACCCCAAGTACGGTCATCCACCATCAGATAGCCATTTGTAATCAACCATGCAAAAGGCTGCTTAAATGAAAGCACTTTATGGAGCCCATTAATAGCGCTTGCTCTTAATATTTCAGTATCACTCATTACCATAAAACTTTTCTTGATTAGCAGACGTCACAATCGTCCATCTGCGATAAAGTTATTGTAGTGCATCACCGGCTGTGCGCTAGCTACTTTAGTAGGACAGCAACTGGGACAGACAGAAGTATAGCGTTGATAGCGAGAACAACTTAGCTAAATTTGAGATGTGTATAGATGAAAGTGAAAGGCATAAAAAAACCCAGAATCATCTGGGTTTTTATCATACTTGAAACAAGTATTATTTGTTCATGACGTACATAGTAACTTCAAAGCCAAAACGCATTTCAGTAGCTGCTGGTGTTGTCCACATAATCATTCTCCTAGTATTTGGTTTGAACTGACGTAGTGTCGTGTTCTAATGATTCCACTATAAACCTGTGTAGAAAAATAATACTGTGATTGTTCATGAATGACGACTACGTAAAATCATGAATAGCCACTCTATCATTACCAACCTATATGCCCAGTTAAGTTAGGCTGGATTGCTTTCTATAATATAAATTACCTTAAAGAATATGCATTCCACTCATGCTTAGCACGTAGCCTAGCGGTTTTGTGTAGTTTCCATAAGCTACGCAGCCCTACTAATGCAGTGATAATAATCAACGTAAAAAGCATAGAAAGACCAACTTCACCAAACTGCCTAACAAGGACACTAAAACTTTTCACATGAAACCCTCCCGCACCGCTTGAGAATGTTGTGAGTGGGAGCACTGCAAGCACTATTACCAGCAGGCAATGCTGAACTCTTTTACTATAAAGGGCTTCACGCTTAGTTAGCTGTTCAATGTATTGATGGATTGCCATGTCATAGCTCCTATTCAGTTTAATGATTAAACCCTGTTGCGTTACAGGTAAATCTTTAAACGTTAAGGTAACTATGTTTTATTGCAGCAATATGAAACTGGCACTTATATAAACTTAAATAGCATCAGAAAATCTATGCATACCTAATGGTTATTATCGTGCCTATATGCAGTAAAACGATAGGCTGTGCGGCGGCTAAAACCGATGCAGGAGGTTGTGATGGGATAAGAAACCACATGACATTACCGAAAGCCACCAAGATGGAGACTAGAAATCAACCGGTTGATTAGTAGTGGATTTTCATGAGAGAAAGCGCTGGCGGAAGAGGAGAGATTCGAACTCTCGATAGGGTTGCCCCTATGCCACCTTTCCAGGGTGGTGACTTAAACCGCTCATCCACTCTTCCGTTAGGGGGCGAATTATAGTGCAATTCGCTGTAAAAAACTTATACCCCGATGTTTTTTTATTTGTTAATTACGCTGCCCTGCCCAACAAAATAAACGTGTCAAGCATGCCTTTACCTTTAACTTCAACTGCCTTACGTGAAGAGAATACATAGTCGTGCGCTAGCAGCTGCTGCGTCTCCTGCGTAACTTGTATTGAATTAGGCAGACTGGTTTCTTCCATACGGCTAGCCATATTGACGGTATCACCCCACAAATCATAGCTAAATTTGCTACTGCCAATCACGCCAGCAACAACGGGGCCAGTATTAATGCCGATGCGCATGCTGAGGTTTATCCCGGTTGATTCAGACAACTCCTTTAGTGCGACCTGCATATCCAAAGCCATCTCTATCATGCGATGCGCATGGTTATCACAAACGATAGGCGCGCCAGAAACCACCATATATGCATCACCAATCGTTTTGATTTTTTCTACCTGATACTTATCTGCCAACTGATCAAAGCGTAAAAATATCTGCGAGAGCAAATCAATTAACTGTGTAGGCGACATTTTGTCTGACATGTGCGTAAAGTTAATCAAATCGGCAAACATGACCGTTACGCTTTCGTAGTGATCAGCGATACGCATGTCGTAGTCTTTTAGCCTTTGTGCAATTGGTGCTGGCAAAATGTTCAGCAACAGCTGCTCAGACCTTGCCTGCTCAATCTCAAGCGAGTGCATGATGCGCTCTTTCTGCACCTGAAAAAAGCGCAAAACGCCATACAAGATAGCAGCAGTACCGGTGATATTCATCAGGAAGAATGCGTCTTTAACCCCATTAGGAATCGGCATCGCGTTAATCGCGAAGTAATTATTGAGCTTCCAGGAAAGAAACGCCAAGCCGACAAACAGCAAAAACCACGGGGTGGACTGACGTGTACCTAAAATCATTAAGGCACCTACCGGCGACAAAATAGCCCAGATGGCAACGCCGCTAGAGGCTTCAAACCCGCCAATAATCCATTGCATAAAGAATGGCATCACCAACAGCATGACTAGTTGCGTAAACGTAAAGTACTCAAAACGCTTAAACTGGTAAAAAATGAATAAGCTAAAGTAGGAAATAATCAGATAAAAGTAAGGAACAGCCGCAATCAAGGCATAGCCCTCACCTAGGCTAGAGAGTGTGTATATCCAGAAAAAGCTCACTAAAGTTTCAGCAACGACTAGTATGGATAAAATGGCTCTGCCCAGGCTTAAGGAAGTTGGATTCAATAAACCGTCCCAAAAGCTACGCGCAAATATTGATGAGTTTGCTAAGTCAGTCGCCATGTTTGAACAATGAATATGCAGTTTTTTTTAATTACGACAACCACACTATAACTTAAGCAACTGTCTTTTTCTATTTTTAAATCAATCAAGCTGTTAAATCATATTGCAACCAAAATTCGATTAGTGCGTCATACAAAAGCTAAATTAATCACCAAAATTATTGAAGATAAAAATTATGGATTTATCTCTCCATAAATTCATTAATTTTATAAATGCAATCGACTAATGCTTGATTTGCTTGCGCCTTAGCGTTATTGTTTTGGAGTGGCGGTGTTACAAAACTCGTTTATTTACAAGCACTTTAGCGGGATTAACCCTTTTTAAAGTTTCTTGACGAAGAATAGCGGGTAGACAATAAGAATTACTATATTAACGAGAGAAAAACTATAGGAGTTGGTATGAGTTTAGATTTATTAAAAGGTCTTGGTGTCACAATACCTTACAAAACCAAATACGATAATTTTATCGGTGGCAAATGGGTAGCTCCTGTCAAAGGCGAGTATTTTGATGTGATTACGCCGATTACTGGCAAACCTTACACAAAAGCAGCCCGCTCTGGCGCTGAAGATGTTGAACTCGCACTAGATGCGGCACACGCAGCTGCAGATGGCTGGGCTCGCACACCTCCAGCACAACGTGCCAACTTACTATTAAAAATTGCTGATCGCTTAGAAGCAAACTTAGAAATGATTGCTACCGCTGAAACGGTTGATAACGGTAAACCAATTCGCGAAACCGTAAATGCAGATATTCCATTAGCAATTGACCATTTCCGCTACTTCGCCGGCTGCCTACGTGCGCAAGAAGGTAGCTTGAGTGAAATTGATGAAACCACAGTGGCCTACCATTTCCATGAGCCATTAGGTGTTGTTGGTCAGATTATCCCTTGGAACTTCCCAATTTTAATGGCTGCTTGGAAACTAGCACCAGCAGTTGCTGCAGGTAACTGTGTAGTGATGAAGCCCGCTGAATTCACACCTATCAGCCTGTTGATTTTAATGGAAGTGATTGCTGATATCTTGCCTCCAGGTGTGATTAACATTGTGAATGGTTACGGTCGTGAAGTAGGTGCACCTTTAGCCAACAGCCGCCGTATTGCGAAAATTGCATTTACAGGCTCAACCGCAACTGGCCGCGTGATTGCACAAGCTGCTGCGGGCAACTTGATTCCAGCAACATTGGAACTAGGTGGTAAATCACCTAACATCTTCTTTGAAGATATCGCATTAGCTGACGATGACTTCTTTGATAAAGCAGTTGAAGGCTTAGTGTTATTTGCCTTTAACCAAGGTGAAGTCTGTACCTGTCCGTCACGCGCACTGATTCAAGAGTCTGTGTATGACAAGTTTATGGAGCGCGTATTACCTCGAGTCGCTGCAATCAAACAAGGCAATCCACTTGACCCTAACACAATGATCGGCGCACAAGCTTCTGAAGATCAAATCAATAAAATCATGTCTTACATGGATATTGGTAAACAAGAAGGCGCGCAACTGCTTATCGGCGGCGAGCGTAATCACCTAACAGGCGCTTTGGCTGATGGTTACTACGTAAAACCAACCTTGTTCAAAGGCAATAACAAAATGCGTATTTTCCAAGAAGAAATTTTTGGCCCAGTGCTCGCTGTTACTACCTTTAAAGATGAGGCCGAAGCATTGGCGATTGCTAATGACACCGTGTTTGGCTTAGGTTCTGGTGTATGGTCACGTGATGGTAGCCGCGCTTACCGCATGGGCCGTGGCATCAAAGCTGGCCGCGTTTGGACTAACTGTTACCATGCCTACCCTGCGCATGCTGCGTTTGGTGGCTATAAAGAGTCTGGTATTGGTCGTGAAACTCACAAAATGATGTTAGATCACTACCAACAAACTAAGAATCTTTTAGTAAGCTATAACGCTAAAAAATTAGGCTTCTTCTAATATTGCGCTTATCGCTAGTCTTTAACATGCCTGTTATCTACAATAATAGGCACGTTAATTGATTAAAACAAAGAGGCGGCTAACCCGCCTCTTTTTTTCAGGGGTTTATGATGACAGACCGCATCTCCGCCACACCATCAGCACTTGCGCTGATTGAGCAGCTCACACTTGCACATGGCCCTATTATTTTTTTCCAATCCGGTGGTTGCTGCGAAGGTAGCGGCCCACTATGTATGCCCGCCAATGAATTTAGACCCAGCCCCTCTGATGTGGTGCTTGGCGAATTAGCAGGTGCTATTTTCTATATGGGTGATAGCCATTTCTCGTTCGCAGAAAACACGCACACGATACTAGATGCGGTGCCAGGGTCTAGCGGCTCATTTTCTTTGGATTGCGGATCAGGTCAGGCCTTTATTACACGCGGTCGTTTATACAACGATGAGGAGCTAAAGCAACTGCCACCCGTCGTACGTTACGGCTACTAATGGCCTAGCTGTTGTATGAAAGCTTAAACCAAGCTCTCAGGCAAATTCTCAGAACCAATTACCCGATTACGTCCGCTATGCTTTGCTTTATACAGTGAGGCGTCAGCCCGCGGTATTAGCACCTCAGGCGTTTCATTACCTACGCGCTCAGCAACGCCAGCACTAAAGGTAATCAGCACACGCTCATTGTTATGCATAAAAAAGCTTTTAGTGAGCTCGCGCTGTACGCGTGTAATCACTTTCACTGCTTCATCTTGCGGCGTTGCAGGCAAGATAATAATAAATTCTTCACCGCCGTAACGTGCCAGTACATCCGTTGTACGCAAGACATCTTTCAGCACTTTAACCAAATGCGTCAAGGCCTCGTCACCTGTTGCATGACCGAGCGTATCATTAAGTTTTTTAAAGTGGTCAATATCCAGCATTGCAACACATAAGGTCGTGTTGTGACGATCCGCACGGCTAAACTCGCGCTCCAGCGCCTCATCCATTCCGCGCCGATTTAATGCACCGGTTAAATAGTCCTGATGCGCTACCTGCCCAATATAATCCAGCTCAGCAGTCAGTTCCTGGATACGTTTTTCTGCGGCGAGCGCCTGTTTCTGGCTATTCATAAACTCATCACGCGTACGCTGTACCGTTAAACCAATCGAGCGTGTGTCATCCAGAATGCTATTAAGCAACACGTTCAGTTCACCAATGTTATCGGTGGTGGCAATCTTTTGCTGATAAGCTTCAATCTTGTCGTGATAATCGCTCGTGCTTTCTGTCATTTCCACCAGCCTATCAACAAAAGTGGTCACCATTTTCTTCAGGGTGTCTTTTGCTTCGGTAAGCGCCGGCTTCAGCTGGGCTTGCTTATATACCAGCTCTTTCAAGCTGCTTTCAGCATCGTATAGCGTGTTTAGATTAACAGGCTTAGACACAATGTCACTAATGACCGTAGTTTGTGCGTAAAGCCATTGATCTTCTGCCTGCACCATCTCACCCATGCTCGAAAGCACCAAGCGTAGCAACTGCAATAATGACTCATGGATGCGGCTTTGCTGATCGCGTTGCATCTCTAGCGATAATAAAATAGATTTTAAATCTGCAGCACAGATCATTAAGCTTTGCTCATTGCTTGCTTTTTGCATGCGGTCAAGCAAGCTGACTGCTTTTTGGTGTAAGTCTGGTGTGGCGGCTAAATTGGGAATAATCGACAGCTCAAATGCTCGTAACAACATGTCACGCCATTGGCTAGATCCAGCCACAGAGTTTGCAGACGTAACCTGTGTTGTCACGCTAGCCGCAGTACCAACATCAACAGCGGCATCTGATGACATCACTGCATCAGCAGTGCCGCTTAAGCCCCATGAGTTCACTAACGCCTGAATCTTTTGCGCGAGTACGTCCGAGTCACTGGCAAAGTTAACCAGCACCTTACTCAAACCCTCTTTTTTGCGGCTTAAGGTCACGCCTTTATGGCTAACTTCTAGCTGCTTCAGTAAGTTACGAATAACGTTGGACCAGTTAGCCTCTTCCACATTAGCACTGGTGGCGCTAGATGGAAAAAGCTTGGTTAGCTGCTCTTCTACTTTAGGCCAATCCCCTTTTTCGATGAGCGGGTTAAGCGCTTGTGCAACCGCAATATATTTTGGTTTTTGCTTACCGGCTTGCTGGAGCACTTTTTCTAGTGTTTTGCCTAACTCTGCGGATTGGTCTATCGACTTAACCCCCATGATTTCGTCGTAAACACTGCGAAAGTGATCAGGGGTTGGTGGCAACTTGCGTTGCATCAGTTGTATCAAGGTCTGGCGAGCAGCTTCAATAGGAGAGTTTTTTTGTTCCATCGTTTATTGTCTATTCATTATGTTGCAAACACTACTGCCGCAATATCAATCAGTTAACTTGTGGACCCAGCGTATTATTATAAGCTGATAGCCACCATTTATACGCGAGATATTTTCACCTATCTACTCCGCCCTTAAGGCGTTAATTGGATCTAACATTGATGCGCTTCTGGCCGGCATTACGCCGGCCAACAGGCCTATTGCTACAGAGATTAAAAGTGAAATAATGGCGAAACTCCACGGCGTATGCACCGGCAAAGCTGGCAATAAAAATTGCAACAGCTGCGCGGTCACAACACCAAACAACAGGCCACACACACCGCCTAATGCAGCCAGTGCAACAGACTCACCTAAGAACAAAAACAGCACCGTAGCACGCTGTGCGCCCAGTGCCATCATCAAACCGATTTCATTGGTACGCTCACTCACGGCGATAGTCATAATCGTGACAATGCCTACGCCCCCTACCAGTAATGAGATGCCGCCCAGTGCACCCACCGCCATCGTTAATATATTGAGTATATTGGACAGTGTGTTCAGCATATCCTCCTGTGTGGTTACGGTGAAATCCTCAGCCCCATGACGTAGCTTCAGCAAAGACTTCACTGCGTTAGCAACGCTCGTGGAGGCTACGCCTTCTTGGTAAATCACATGAATTTCCATCAAGCCCTCACGGTTGTATAACTCCAATGCACGCTCGGTGGGGATAAATGCCGTGTCATCAAGATCAATACCGAGAAACTGGCCTTTAGGCGCCATTACACCAATTACGCGAAAATGCAGACCGCCGATTTTAACGCGAGCACCTAATGGGTTCTGGTGGCCAAACAGCTCCTCTCGCAACTTACTGCCAAGCACAATCACAGCGCGTGAATCTCCCATGTTGGCTGCAGGTAAAAAGCTACCGATACGTATTGAAGAACTAAAAACCCGAGTAAAGTCCGCATCAACCCCATACACCGTGGAGCGCCGTAAGCGGCCATTGGCGGCTAGCTCAGAGTTACCCCATACCGTAGGTGTTGCGCCAGTCACATTGGGCAACTGTTTAAGCGCTAACGCATCTTCCATGGTAAGCAAGCGTGCCGTGGATGGAATGCCTGCCGGGGCCTGCCCGCCAGTTTTGATTTTTCCGGGTGCAATCGCAATCACATTGGTGCCAAACTGGGTAAACTCCGCCAACACATAGCAGTGCATGCCTTCGCCAATAGAGGTCAATAAAATCACAGACCATATACCCACAGCAATGCCTAGCATGGTTAAAAAGCTACGTAACCGATGCGCACTAATGGCATGCATAGCAAACCGTATAGAATCTCTAATTAACATATATGCTCTAGTAGTAAACGCTTTCGCAATCGCATTGGTGAACACGCGCGGCTAAATCACCATTATTTTCTGGATAGCGCCTGAATCGCATCCAGTTTGGCGGCATTTCTAGCTGGCATTACTCCAAATACCAAGCCAGAAACTAAGGCAGTGCCTAAACCTGCTAACACTGACCATAGCGGTGGATAGGCAGGAAACACAGGATATAAATAACGTAAAACCGCAGCCCCCAGATAACCAAACCCCACCCCGACAACTGCACCAGCCACAGAAAGCAATAATGCCTCAAACAGAAACAACTGCTGCACTGCTGAGGTAGTTGCCCCCAGCGCTTTTAATAAGCCAATTTCAGCCGTGCGCTGCGTCACCGAAACCAGCATGACATTCATCACCAATATGCCGGCAACCGCTAAGCTGATTGCAGCGATACCGGCAATGCCCAGAGTTAGCACGTTTAAAATCTTATCGAAAGTTTGCAACACGGCATCTTGTGCAATGACGGTAATATCCTCTTCACCTTCATGCCGGGCAATAATAGTCTTTAACACGCGCGACTTCACAGGGTTAATCTGTTCGCGGCTATGCGCTTCAATTAAAATGCGGAACAAGGTATTGGTATTTAACATCGCCTGTGCAGTATTGATAGGCACAATCACTACATCATTACTAGTAATTCCCATACCGCGGCCGCCTTCAGCCAATACACCTACCACCCGATATTTTCTGTCGCTAATACGCACACTTTTACCAATCGGGTTATCAGTGCCAAATAGTTCGGTGCGTACCACCGCACCTAACACTACCTCTGGTGAGCCGCCACCAAACTCGGTGTTTGTAAGAAAGCGCCCCAGTGACAACTTAAGATTACGTAGCTGGATATAATCGGCATTAGTGCCGATTAAGATAGATTCACGCAGCTTTCCGAATGCCTTAACTTCGGTTGTTGCCACTACCAGAGGAGACACCCGTTTAACGCCTGCCAGCCTCAGCAAAGCTTCGGCATCGTTAACCGTTAAATCCCGCGGTGTACTCGTTACCAAGTTTGCAGGGTTAAATCCACGAGTTTCCGAGCGCCCTGGCAAAACAATCGCTAAATTGGTACCGATAGAAGAGAACTCATCCACCACATAACGCCTTGCCCCATCGCCCAACGCCGTTAACACCACCACGGAGGCAACCCCTATCGCCATTGCCAAGGCCAGCAACACAGTACGTACTGGCGAACCTATGGCGGCATAACCGGCAAAACGTAATGCATCAAGGAATCTCATCGTATGTTGCCCCAAGAGTAAGACTAGCTGCCGTATCGCTCACAATCGCACCATCATCCATTTTGACTTGCCTGCGCGCGCGCGCACCTAGTGCCTGATCATGCGTTACCACAATCAAGGTCATGCCCTGTGCATTTAATGCTTCAAGCAGAGCCACCACCTCCTCGCCCGTCACTTTATCCAAGTTACCGGTAGGCTCGTCTGCCAGCAGTAAGGTTGGCTGCATAATGGTAGCGCGCGCAATCGCCACACGTTGCCGCTGGCCGCCAGATAGCTCATTGGGCCTATGTTCAGCGCGTGCATCTAAACCATAATCATGCAGCACTTGCTTTACTCGCCTAGCACGTTCATCGGGGTTGATGCCGGCAAGCATCAGTGGCAGCTCAATATTGGCTGAGGCAGTTAACCTTGGTACTAAATGAAAACTCTGGAAAATAAAACCAACATGCTCACTGCGCACACGCGCCTGCTCATCGGCAGCAAGTGTAGTGACGTCGCGCCCAGCTAAATGATACACGCCAGTATCTGCACGATCTAACAAGCCCAACACGTTCAGCAACGTAGATTTACCAGAGCCTGACGGCCCCATCACCGCAATATACTCACCCTGCATGACGTTAAGATTAATATCACGCAAAGCGTGTACCTGAGCATCACCTAAATAAAAAGTGCGGCCAATATGCGTTAGACTGATAAGAGTGTCGGCCTCAGCCATAACTTACTCCTCCGACAACTCCACGCTGACTAAAGCACCGGCTTGCACCCCCTCACGATCTACAGAGGTCACAATCCGATCACCTTTGTTAAGCCCGCCTAATATCTCAGTATATTGCCAATTAGCAATACCTGTTTTTACCGCACGCGCTTCCAGTTTTCTGGTTTTATCTTGATAAAGTAGCACCCTTCCGCCCTCCAGCAATGCTGAAGTTGGAACCCTGAGTACTTGGTCACGATGGTCTAAAACCACCTCAACATCAGCGCTGTAACCCACTAATAACTGCTTGATATCCGCGGCGTTATCCAATGCAACATCAACATCAATCGTACGGGCCTGTTTTTCCACCGCAACTACATAAGGCGCCACACGCTTAACATGGCCCAACAAGGTTTTGCCTGGTAAAGCATCCAGCACTATGCGTGCAGGTTGTCCCAGCTTAATTTTAGGGGCATCCACTTCATCCATCGGCACTTGTACGTAAAGGCATGAACTATCAATTAAATCTATTGCCGGTGGCGTAGCAACACCTGGAGGTGAAGGTGTCGTGTACTCACCTAATTCTCCAACGATATCAGCAACCACACCATCAAATGGCGCAGCCAGTACAGTTCTGTTCTGCTCCACCTGAGCCAACTTTAATCTCGCCTGCGCCTGAGCAATCTCAGTCTTAATGGATAAACATGCTGCACGGCGTGACCTTGCCTCTGAACGTGATTTTTCTTCTGCAGACTCGGAAATAAAACCGCGTTGCCGGAGTTGTGTGCTGCGCGCAGCCTCTCTCTCGGCATTGTCAGCCAAGATACACACCTCACCAACACGCTTGCGTGCGCTATCTACTTGCTTGAGTGCCAACGCACTTTGGGCTTGCTGATCCTCATTCCACAATTGAATAAGCACTTGCCCTTTTTTAACATGGTCGCCCTTTTTAACGCCTAGGTACGCGATACGACCACCGATGATTGGAGATAAGCGGGTACGCAAGCAAGCCTCAACTGAGCCGGCTCGTGTATTGGAAACGCTGGACTCAACTAGCCCAGGCTGTACAACAAAAAGAGTGACGGGTAGCGGCTTCGGCTTTGTAAAATACCAAGCGCCAGCCCCAACCAACAGGATAAATCCAATCGATATCAGAATGCGCCGCATTGACCCTCTTGCTGTTAAACGTAAGAAACGGTGACTTAATCAAGCTTACCGCACAAATAGTGTAAAACACGAATACGCGCAGATAACCACGCTAAGTCAACTTCATTCTAGACTTAGCTGTACGACTAAGCAATATCAATCAGGGAGTAACTTCAAGAATACAAATCTAACAAAAAGCTTTGCAAAAATATTTGCTAGATAAGTGATTTAAATCGGAAAAAAACTTTGGTGCCCGGGGCCGGAGTCGAACCGGCACACGCTTACGCGCGAGAGATTTTAAGTCTCTTGTGTCTACCAATTTCACCACCCGGGCGGATGGAAGGTGTAGATCAAACAACGGTGCGTATTCTATAACAATTACTGAAAATATTGCAAAACTATTTCATCATTTTTTAATTATTTTTCTACATTTGCATTTTCAATCGGTTTTTTGCACTCGCAACACCAAAAAACCCCGCTCAGCCACGCCCAATATACTCAAAAAATTAAAGCGCACCGCTAATAGCATTAGGATGCGCTTTTATTGTGTTGCTGCTTTACTTCCAAATTACTGCAAATAAATAACTTCAAACCAAGTGATTTAAGCAAGTTAAAGTTATTGGATATGTTATTTCACTAGCTCGCGGATAATTTTCCAATCACTACTTTCATTTTGGAACTGTAATTCTTTGTTCGCACTGTCTTGATAAGCAATGGTTGGCGTACGCTGCATATTGCAAACTTCACAAGAGGTATCTGCCACTTTTTTAATTTTAAAGGTGGTTAAGGTGTATGCCTGTTTGAATATAGCTTTACCGGTATCACCATCACAACTCACTTGTAAATCTTCAATCTTTAAGCCAATTTTGCCATTAGTGCTTAAACGCTGACGGCGTTGCTTTTCCCATGCAGCTCTATCTAACGGCGCTTCTGGTGCGAATTTATCCGCATAGAATCTGAAATAGCGATCTGCATCTTTTTGACGCCAAGAACTAGCCCAGTCATTCACACGGTCTGTAATTGTCTGCACATTACAAGTTGGTGCGGCCGCAGGTGCCACTACTGGTGTTGCAACAGGCGTTACCGGTTTAGCCATTGATGGGTAAATATTAGCCAATGGTTTAGCATCTGCCACCAATGCGGCTTTATCGATTTGAATTTGTACGGGCGCTAAAGCTTGGCAAACATTTTCGTTATCCAAGTAGTCTTCACGTGCATATTCAGGCAAATTACCTCGTTGCGCCCCTATTTTATTGAGCAACTCGCCTTGGCCTGCATAGGTTCTTGCATGTGCTAACTGCAAGTCATACTCGGTATTAGTCAAACTGCGCTTAGCCTGAAAATATTCGTTCTCAGAGTCCAATAAATCCAATAGCGTGCGCTGACCAATATCGTACTGTTTACGGTAAGCCTCACGCGCATTCTCAATTGATGTTTTGTGTTTGCTTCGGTAAATTTGCTGCTCAGTTAGCTGCTTCACATCATTGTAAGCAACGGTGACTATCTGACGTGTATCAATACACGCTTTATCACGCTGATCATGCGCGCCATTAAGCTTTTGCGCTGCGGTGTTCACTGAATTTTTATCAGAGAAACCATTAAACAAGTTAAAATTCATGGTTAATTCAAGCAGGTCAGCAGCACTATTACTGTAGCGCCCATCAGAGCTTGTGCCTAAATTTTTACGCGCTTGTAAATTCAACTGAGGATAGTAGCGAGACTCGTTGGTTTTAATCTCGTTCTTTTTGGCTTGGATATCCTCAATGGTTGATAACAAGTCCGGGTTTTGTCTGTATGCCACTTTAAGTGCAGCTTCTGGGCTTGGCTCCAAATTGGCATTAAATAATGTCGGCGCTTCTAATGTGGCTGGCGGCAGCTCACCATATAGCCTCTGCAACCTAGCTGTCACGTCGTGCAAATTAGTCGTTTCAGTGAGTAAGTTAGCCTCGGCCAATGCCAAACGGCCACTTGCCTGCTCCAAGTCAACTTTACGGGCAACACCAGCATTCACACGCTCTTGAATACGATCAAATAATTGTTTATGTATTACATAGTTGTCTTTTGCGTATTGAATTAACTCTTGGTAACGCAGTGTATCCAAGTACGCACGCACAAATTCTAGTGTGGTGCTTTGCATGGCGCTTTGCAGCTCAAAATAGCGAACTCTACTAGCATGACCCAAACGTTTAACTTCATTGCTGGTTGCAAAGCCGTCAAAAATCATTTGCCTTAGCACCAACTCATTATTCATACGTGGAATTTGCGTATTGCTTGTATTTTTGACCAGCTCCTCTTGGTTACGGTAGGTAGAAACAAGGTCTGCCTTAGGCAAAAAGCCGCCACGAACGGTCTCTTGCTCGTAGCCTGCTTCTAAAAACTTGTGATATCTAGCTTGAACCTCAGGATTTGAAGTGATTGTTTTTTCAACCATATCTTTTAAGCTAATTAAAGGTTCTGCGGCATGCACAACATTAGTTACTAATGTGCTCAAGCCGAGCAAGAACAAATAACTTAATTTATATTTAAACTGTTTACTCAAATCACTCTCCGAATCCTAAAACGCTTTCTAATTTTTAATTAGCGTCTGCAACATGCACTTAATAAAACGATATCAACAGGTGCATCAGCAAAAAATATACCAGATTAGTAATCAGAAGTTTAAACCGGTTCATTTCAATGAGCTTATAAAGCACTGATTAAAGCGCAGATGTTACATAATAGAATGATGATTATCAATCATTTACATGATGTTACTTAAACACATTACAAAAATTTACAATGCACATCCATGTGATATTTTTCTTGAGCAAGCAGTATTTAATGACGATAAGTCGCTGAAAATAATACAGCAACAACGAGAGTCTTGATAAAAAAGTGTCTACTTATTGACACTTTAAATGATTTTTAATCATGCCGGATTTAATAGGGATGAAATTAATGTGATGATATTTCGACAAGCATCAATTAAATAAAAAGACCTTTAGTGACGAGATGCCACCAAAGGTCTTAACTTGAAACAGTTAAATTAA
Organism: Methylotenera sp.; assembly: GCF_036401095.1. Lineage (GTDB taxonomy): Bacteria > Pseudomonadota > Gammaproteobacteria > Burkholderiales > Methylophilaceae > Methylotenera. The sequence continues at coordinate 5,187 of NZ_DASWWA010000003.1, read as the reverse complement.
TATTGGTATGATCGAATGATTAATCCGTAATTAATTTTTGATTATTAATCAGATTTTGAATGATTTGCTGGTCAGTTGTATTGGTTCCAATCAAATCAACATTCTGTAATGTAATCGTTTGTACTTCAGCTGCTGGGTTATAGCCATTATTGAAACTACCGTTGCTACTAATATGCACCACTGTATCAGTACCCACTTTTTCAAAATGCAGATAGTCTTCTAGATTAGCACCCACACCTACTGCAGTCTCACCCTGCAACAAATCACGCAAGTCCAACTTATCTACATTAGCGGCGGTATTGAAGTCAGTAATTGTATCGCTAGCTGGTACACCCACTGTGCCGCTATCAGCCAAATGCCAAACAAAGGTGTCGCTACCAGCACCACCGGTCAGGATATCATTACCTGCACCGCCGATTAAGATATCGTTACCAGCGCCGCCATCTAACACATCATTGCCCTGACCACCATCTAGACGATCAGCGCCATTGCCACCATAAATGGTGTCATTACCACCTCCACCAGAGATTGCATCGTTACCACCATTACCATACAGAGTGTCGTTTGTATTGCCGCCAATAATGACCTCATCAACATCACCACCACGGATAGTAGTACCAGCTACTGAGTAGATATCTGCCGTAGCACCGGCTGTACCGCTACCTGAACTCAGCGTGTAGTCAAACTGGCCATGCTCATCGGTTGCACCGCTGATCTGATCCAAAGTAATCAACAAGTTGTAATCAGTGCTAGCAGCTGTGCCAGCGGCTGAAGATTCAACGCGAATATAATATTCACCATCGACAGGCGCTATAAAGTAAGCATTAGGAGCACCACTCACTGTTGCTAAAGTTGTACTAACCAATGTGCCTGCGCTATTAATATACTCTACAGCACCTATCATATTTTGTGACTGGTTATCGACATCAATAAAGATACGCTCGCCCGCAAACAATCTCACCTTCACGTAATCAATATCTTTCACCGTAGAGGTATTAGCAATACGACCGCTGAAGACTTGGGTTTTGCCTGCTACATCTACCGCCCATGCTTGACCACCTGGCAACACTGTGCCGTAGCGCGTTCTATCAGTTAAGTCCACCGCATTCTCACGCACGTTATTCATCGCATACGAAGTATTGTCATACACGCTACCACTCAACAATGTCTCGGTTTCCACCTGTATGGTTTTAGCCGTAGTTGCACTTGGGTTAAACACGATATTGCTAGTACCACCAACAGTACCATTCACTGCGTTGCTAGTACCGGTAATCGTACCTATGCCGTTAACTAATGTATCATTGTGAAGCAACAAGGCTGAGCTTATGTTAATTGGCGTACCAGCAGTCACATTAGTCAGAATAGTGTCACGGTTGGCATCTAAGTTGGCAATGTAATCCAAGTTAATCACCAGATTAAGATTAGCTAAATCGCCATCACCGTCTACGGCCGTTACGACAAATACCTCTTGTTGGTTTTGGATAGTTGCATTCACCACCAAGCTGTATGTGTAAGTGCTTGTAATCCAATCCACCTCTAATTGGCCACCTTTATTGGTGTTAATGGTGATATTGGTTGGGCCACCGGAGACATAATTATAAGTGACACCGTCCACCAAGATGCTTTGGACGCTGCCGCCATCCGCACCCAGCAGGAAGCCAGTGGTACTGCCAGCACCGGACACCACAGAAAGCGTACCTGCCACCAAACCACCATCTACGGTAGCCAGCAATGAGGCTGCTAAGTCGGATGGATTCACGACGCGAATTGCGTAATCCTCCTGACCATCGACCGGATCAGTATCGTTATTTGGATAAGCAATTGGCAACAAGTTAGTCAGGCTCACTGACGGACCGATACCCACACCGAAGGCAATAGAAGGTGAGGTGTTACCAGTTGCTGAAGTGTTTTGTACAAAGTTCTCCCACTGCGCGATAGTTGGTGTCGAAGTCGTAGTCAGTCCGAAGCCAGAGTTTGGGTCACCATCGGTCACAAAGTAGATCAAGGTCTTATCAGCTGGTGGCTGAGTGTAACCAGTCATCAGCTCATTCAATGCCGTGGTGTACTGTGTACCACCTGTGGGTTGAATATTATTAATGTAGTTAATTGCTCCGGTCGTATCATCGATATACCAATTAGTCTCGGTAGCATCCGAAGAGAAATCTACAATCTTGACGTTAACGTTACCCAAGCCATCAAATTTATTCACCAACTCTGCTAACGCATTTTTAGCAATCAGCATACGTGCACTGGCTGCATCAAATAGCGGGTCAGTTGATGCACGCCCTGCTGCGTCAAACGCCATACTGCCTGAGCGATCGATCACCAATACCAAGTTATAGGTAGTGAGTGAAGGCGAAGTCAGCGTTTGTGAGATATCACCTATACGTACCGGTGCATCGTCCACAATATTGATATTTAACGTTGAGTTAGTGGTTTGACCGTTAAAGGTATTAGTCAATACATAGTTAAAGCTTGGCGCGTCGTTCACCCCTTGTGTGGTTGCAGAGTTTAAGGTGTAAACATAGTCCCCTTTAGCAAATCCACCAGTGGCCTGAGTATATACCGTTAAAGTACCGATTGAATTGCTGATAGTAATGACTCCACTGACTGGTGAAGTGCCGTTAACGCTAGTAATTTGGGTTGTACCACTGACACCTGTATCGTTTGCAAGTAAGTTGCCAGTGACTGCTTCTGACGTCAGCGTTGGCTGTGTACCAGTGGCTAATGCCGCCTCGTATACGGTGGCATTGTCTGCAACAGCTGTCACTGTCGAGTCGGTGGTTACAGTCAGCGTTGCAGAAGATACACTACCGTCTGCATCGGCTATCGTATAAGTAAAGGCATCTGGCGTTATGCTACTTAAATCTTGAGTGGCAGTTAGCCCATCAATACGATAGGTAGCACCCGATGATGTAAATTGTATATATCTGAACGCGGCACCTGCAGAAATTACACCTGTTTGAATATTGTTGTTCCCACTGGTCCCACCAATGGTGCCAGTTGCAACAAAGTTACCGTTCACATCATAAGCACGCCATGTTGCAGTCTCGCCATTACTTAAATCTGTAAGTGTCACACTGGCGGAAGTAGTACCAAAACCAGCACCTAAGTCTAACACCAGATGCTCACCACTCTCAATTCGGTTATTGTTTGAACTACCTGCAGAAGACTCGACACCCAAACCGTCATTATTTGTTCCGCTATTATCACGATGCCTTACAAACCCTGCCGCAGAAGCAGTTAGGCTAGACAGATTTAAATTAGATCCAGTTTGTGGACTTGATCCATCAAAACCATAGGTACTAATTCCTGCAGATGTCCAAACAGCCTGAGTATTATTACCTGTACCTGCTACCACTTGGCGATTAGACAATGAAGAAGTATAGGTGTAGTTACCATCATCTTGATCAATCACCAAAGTACCGTTATTGGTGACAATAGTACGGACATTACCCGCACCAAGTGTATTAGACAATGCACCGACGATGGTAACATTGGTAATCACCACAGGCGCATCAGCCCCAAGGCTATCTGCTGTAGCGCCGCCTGCTCCTGTTAAAACATTACCGGTAGTGCTACCTCCAATACCAACACTATCGGTATCGCTATTAGCAAGTAGTTGGCTGTCGGTTACGTTAATAGTGACCGTGGTCCATGCAGAGTTTAAACTGCCATCTGTTGCACGGTAGACAAAACTATCCACATCAAGTGTTGCATCCCCATGGTTACGCACTGGTGCTGTGTAGGTAAATGTACCATTAGCATTCATAACCACAGTGCCACCAAGCGCCGTTGTAATTGCATTAGAACCATTTGCTGTAGTGGCAGTAGAACCGCTATTTGTTGCAAATTGAGCTACTGTCAAATTAGCAAGTGGCGAATCAACATCCGTATCATTCGCCAACACATTACCACGAACAACCGTCGTCCCTTCTACCACACTGTTAGCGCCGTTAAACACATCAGCGATACCCACAGGTGCGTCATTCACAGCAATCACATTAATAGTGGTTGTAGCCGTATTAGAGTTCGCAAATCCATCATTAACAACCACAGTAATATTTCTCGGGGTTGTATTTGGCGCGTCACTGGTGTTTGCAAAAGTAATCGCACGAATTGCTGTTTGGTAATTAGCCAAAGTTGCGTTACCGCTTAATGTCACTAGATTACCTACGATGCTACTAGTAATTCCAGCTGGTAAAACACCTGCAGCAAGTACATCGCCAGCTTGCATATTGGTTAATGTAATCACTGCACTCACTAAATTAGTAGAGTCAACATCAGTGATTGCAATGTCAGTATCTGCAACAGAAATGCCTACACCATTTTCAGTATAGCTAGTAACAAAATTCGCACCGCTTGTTGTGGAATTATTTGCATCTAGGTCAAGGACTGGCGCGTTGTCATTCACGTTTGTCTCGTTCAGGGTAATGGTCGCGCTGCTGTTGTTGCCAGCCGCGTCACGTACCGTGATGCCGTAGTTGCCAGTATTCGTGCCTTGTTCAAAGTCGTTGACGCCAGAGGCTGCACCAGCCGCCGTGATGGTGATCACGCCGGTGTTGCTGATTTGGTAGTAACCATCAGCGCTGGTGTTGGTGCCAGTGGCGGTAAAGCTGTAGCCAGTGACGCCGACGTTGTCTGATGCGACGACCGTGGCAACGGTGGTGCCAGCGGCGCGGTTTTCTGCATAAGAGAAGGTTTGGTTGGCGATCACTGGGTTGGTGTCGTCCAAATCGGTCTCGTTCAGCGTAATCGTCGCGCTGCTGTTGTTGCCAGCCGCGTCACGTACCGTGATGCCGTAGTTGCCAGTATTCGTGCCTTGTTCAAAGTCGTTGACGCCAGAGGCTGCACCAGCCGCCGTGATGGTGATCACGCCAGTGTTGCTGATTTGGTAGTAACCATCAGCGCTGGTGTTGGTGCCAGTGGCGGTAAAGCTGTAGCCAGTCACGCCGACGTTGTCTGATGCGACGACCGTGGCAACGGTGGTGCCAGCGGCGCGGTTTTCTGCATAAGAGAAGGTTTGGTTGGCGATAGTAGGTAATGTGCTATCTACGCTGTAGCCTTCGGTGTCACTTGCGGTCGCGGTGTTGCCAGCTGCATCAGTGGTGCTCACAGAAGCATCGATCACGTGGTCTGGGTCAGCCACTAAGTCGCTGCCAGCCACTGGGATGCTGAAGGTTAAAC
>NZ_DASWWA010000002.1:0-14217 GCF_036401095.1 Methylotenera sp. | reverse complement strand
GGCTGCAACTCGGCAACAATCGCCACAATTTTAGATGTGCCGATATCCAAGCCTACAATCAAATTCTTATCTTCTTTAATTCTGCTCATTCTTCATCCCTTCCGTGAATTAGGTCACGGTTCCCGTACGTTTTTTCACTGCCTCGTTTTTAATCGTCTTAGTATCGTCTTGCTTGGTATTGGCTACATCCACCGTTTTACGACCACTGTCCACGCTAGCGACTTTTTCTTTTTCTGTATTTACCACCGCTGTCGGCCTGCGCACCGCAAAACCACTTGGGTAGCGCAAATCCACATAAGTAATTTTTTTATTCAACCCAACCAAAGTACTGCTATAAATATTGGCAAACTTCTCTAGCCTTGCCTGCATTTCCACTCTACCCAGCTCGAGTACGATGCCGTTGGTCGTTGTCACTTGCCAAGCACGCCTAGGGGTTAACGCCAAGGTTGCCACTTCTAAATTAGCGCCTCGCAGCACTTTGTTTAAAGAGTCATATTGTGATGCCACTTCAATCACGCCATTATCTGGCCCGTAAAACACAGGTAAATCACTGCCAGAAGCCGCATGAAACAACTCACCCTGCTTATTCACCAATGCGGTACTACCCCAGCGTGCCAGCGCCTGATGTTCTTCAATCACCACTTCCAATTTATCCGGCCAGCGGCGGCGCACACTCACGCTGCGTGCCCAAGGTAGCTTTTCAAACGCATCACGTGCATTAATTAAATCCAGCGTGAAAAAGTTACCTTTCAAATGCTTTGCCACAATCAGCTTTACCTGCTCACGGCTCACATGGTGCAACTCACCATCCACTTTAACTTCGCGTAATGGGAAAATCGGCAGATGCACCACCACATATACCACCGCGTACAACATCACTACCATACTGATCGCGTATAGTAGATTTGCTACCCAGTTAAGTAATGCAGGCTTATCCCACATGCGCTAATCTCAAAATTCTTACGACCAATTCATCAAAACTGATACCTGCCGCTTTTGCCGCCATCGGGACCAAACTGTGGTCTGTCATGCCTGGGCTAGTGTTCACCTCTAAAAAGTAGTGATTACCTGCCTCGTCCATTAAGAAATCGACACGTCCCCAGCCTTGGCAACCAATGGTATTAAATGCCAGTAAAGCTTCTTGCTGGATCTGTGCTTCTTTTTCTGCGCTTAAACCGCATGGGCACTTGTACTCTGTGTCATCACGCAAATACTTGGCTTCAAAGTCGTAAAACTCGTTCTTAGGTACGATGCGCACAATCGGCAAAGCCTGGTCACCCAAGATACCCACGGTATATTCGCCACCGCCTACAAACTGCTCAGCAATCACTAGCGGATCAGACTTTGCGGCAAGCTCATATGCCGCTTTCAAGCCTCCAGCTTGTTTTACCTTACTGATACCGATGCTGGAGCCTTCGTTAGCTGGTTTTACAAACAAAGGCAGGCCTAGCCTTTTCTCAATCGCATCAAAATCTGAATCTGCGGTCACCACCTCAAATGCTGGAGTACTCACCCCGGCTGCAGACCACATCATTTTGGTGCGCCATTTATCCATGCCGATTGCGGAGGCCATTACGCCACTACCGGTATATGGAATGCCTAATAACTCTAAAGCACCTTGCATTGCGCCATCTTCGCCAAAGCGCCCATGCAATGAAATCATGGCTAAATCAAAAGTCTCTAAGTCATGTAATGGCCGTGTTGCAGGGTCAAATGCATGTGCGTCCACGCCCTGTCTTTGCAACGCGGCAAGCACAGCTGTGCCACTTTTAAGTGAAACTTCACGTTCGCCAGACTTACCACCTAACAACACTGCTACTTTTCCAAAGTCCTGCATTATTCTCTTACCTCTAATTCGCCCAGCACTTTCACTTCCTGTTGCAGTGCTACGCCTTGTTTTTCCAATACTGTTTCACGCATATGCTGAATCAGCAGCTCAATGTCCAGTGCATTTGCGCCGCCAATATTCACAATAAAATTGGCATGTTTTTCTGATACTTGCGCCCCGCCTATGATGTAACCTTTTAAACCGCTCGCTTCTATCAACCTGGCCGCAAAATCACCCGACGGATTTCTAAAGGTAGAGCCCGCACTCGGCTGATTCAATGGCTGAGCGGCTAAACGTTTTGCCAGCAATGCCTTAATTTTCTGCGCTGACTCCTGCGCATCACCCTGCGCTAAATTCAGCCATGCTGCGATAAACCATTCATTAGCTACTGGCATATCAATATGCCGATAACTTGGGATAAACACCGCTGCATCACGCGTATTCAGCTCCCCGCGCTTATTAATCGTTGTTACTCGCTGCACTACATTCCAGGTTTCACTGCCATAGCAGCCTGCGTTCATGGCTAGTGCACCGCCCAAAGTACCTGGTATCCCCGCAAAAAACTCGGCACCCTGTTTAGCTTCTTTAGCGCAGAATCTTGCCAACTTAGCGCAAGTAACACCTGCTTCTGCATAAACCGCATCACCATCCATTTGCAGCGTGGTTAATACGTTATGCATCAACACTACCGTGCCACGTATACCGCCATCACGTACCAGCAGGTTTGAGCCCAGCCCAATAAAATAAATAGGCTCAGCTGCATCCAGACTTCGCAAAAACATACTCAGGTCTTCCAAACTTTCTGGAATGTAAAATTGATCTGCACGACCACCCACACGCCAGCTGGTATAGCGTGCCATGGGCTCGTTTAAGAGCAATTTTCCTTTAAGTTGATTCATGCTGCAGCAACCCCTTGAGACTGTGCTTTAGTTAATTGCAATTCTTTAGTTTTTAAGGCGACTTGGCCGATAGAACCTGCGCCCATCACAATCACCACGTCATCAGCACGCGCGATATCTAAAATCGCTTGCGGCAATTCATCTGTTGTTTCTACAAACAATGGTTCCACTTTGCCTGCAACACGAATCGCGCGAATCAGCGAACGTGTATCAGCGGCTACAATCGGCGCCTCACCTGCCGAGTAAACTTCGGTCAGCAATACCACATCGGCACTTGATAACACACGCACGAAGTCTTCAAAGCAATCCCTAGTGCGCGTATAACGATGTGGCTGGAACGCCATTACCAAACGACGATTCGGGAAAGCGCCGCGCGCTGCCGCGATTACCGCTTGCATCTCTACCGGATGATGTCCATAGTCATCAATCAGCGTAAAAGTACCGCTGCTGGTTTCATTACGTGGCATAGCTGGCACTTCGCCATAACGCTCAAAGCGTCTACCCACACCTTTAAACTCTTTAAGCGCCTTAATAATGGCGGCATCCGGTACATTTAACTCACTGGCGATGGCAATCGCTGCTAGCGCATTTAGCACATAGTGGTTGCCTGGTAAGTTCAAGGTCACATCAAACTCTGTAGTCACGCCGTTAATACGTTGCACCGTAAAGTGCATCTTGCCATCATCGGCCCGTACGTTTTTAGCGCGGATACGTGCATCTTCACTCAGACCATAAGTCATCACCGGTTTGGTCACGCGTGGCAATATTTCACGAATATTGGCATCGTCCACACACACCACGGCCATACCCCAAAACGGCAATTGCTGTAAAAACTCTACAAACGCACTTTTGAGCTTTTCAAAGCTGTGTTCGTAGGTATCCATGTGGTCTTGGTCAATATTCGTCACCACCGCCATCACTGGTGTTAGGTGTAAGAATGAAGCATCGGACTCGTCTGCCTCGGCCACGATATAGTCACCAGTCCCCAATTTAGCATTGGCATTGGCCGCCTCTAACTTACCGCCAATTACAAAGGTTGGGTCCATACCGGCTTCAGCCAAAATGCTGGCGATTAAGCTGGTAGTGGTGGTTTTACCATGCGTGCCGGCGACAGCAATGCCCTGTTTAAAGCGCATTAGTTCAGCCAGCATCAGCGCACGTGGCACCACTGGAATTTTTTTCGCGCGTGCGGCTTTCACTTCCGGGTTGGCCTCGTTGACTGCGGAAGACACCACCACCACATCCGCATCTTTCACATTTTCAGCTTCGTGGCCTTGATACACGGTTGCACCAAACGCAGCTAGGCGCTTGGTAGTTGCGTTTGCAGCCAGATCTGAACCACTGACGTTAAAGTCAAGGTTAATCAGCACTTCAGCAATGCCGCTCATGCCTGAGCCGCCTATGCCAACAAAATGCACATTTTTTACTTTATGTTTCATTTCGCGACTCCTTGCTCTGCCATTTGTACGCAAACTTTTGCAACATTAGCGGTGGCCTCTGGCTTGCCTAATGCGCGTGCTTTTTTTGCCATGTCCAGACACTGCTCACGACTTAACTCAATTAAAATTTTTGCCAATTTATCTACACTCAATTCTTTTTGTTGCACCAAAACTGTGGCGCCTGCATCTGCCAAATACTGAGCGTTACCGGTCTGATGATCGTCCACCGCAAATGGGAACGGCACCATGATAGAACCCAACCCCGCAGTGGAAACCTCAGCCACAGTAAGTGCACCTGAGCGACAAATCACAAAATCTGCCCATGCGTACATCTCTGCCATGTTTTCAATATAAGCACGCGCATCTGCAGTTACCCCTGCTTGCGCATAATTACGTTTTAAATCTTCAATATGCTTCACACCTGCCTGATGCACCACTTGTGGACGCTGCGCCTCTGGCAATTTAGCCAAAGCTTGCGGAATCACTTCGTTCAGCGCCTGCGCACCCAAGCTGCCACCAACAATTAATAAGCGCAACGCGCCACTTCTATCGGCAAAGCGCTGCTCAGGCTGTGCAATATTTGCAATATCTGCACGCACTGGGTTACCCAATAAATCTGCCATAGCGCCAAACGCCGCAGGAAATGCAGCCAAAACTCGTGTAGCCACTTTGGCCAGCACCTTATTGGTTAAACCAGCAACCGAGTTTTGCTCATGTATCACCAATGGGCGCCCTTGCAAACGCGCCATTAAACCACCAGGAAATGCAGCAAAACCACCCATGCCCAACACCACATCTGGCTTAAACTGATTGAGCGCTTTTAAACTCTGCGTAAACGCTGTAATTAACTTCACCGGCAATAACAGCCAACCCAATAAACCCTTACCACGCACGCCTTGCATCGTAATCATTGCTTTATCGTATGGTTTGCCTGCAATTAGCTTGTTTTCCATGCCGCCTTCTGTGCATAGCCAGACGATGTTCCAACCTTGGCTTTTCAAAGCATCAGCCACAGCCATAGCTGGGTAAACATGCCCACCTGTGCCGCCCGCCATCACCATTAAAGTTTTAGTGGCTGCTTTACTCATGCTGGCAACCCTTTTTGTAATCGGCGATTTTCAAAATCAATACGCAGCAATATGGCAAGTGCAATGCAGTTAGCTAAAATGCCGCTACCGCCAAATGACATCAAAGGCAGGGTTAAGCCTTTTGTTGGCAGCAAGCCCATGTTCACGCCCATATTGATAATACTTTGTACGCCAATCCACACACCTAAGCCCTGCGCTAGCAACGCTGAGAAGTAACGCTCATTCTCTATCGCCTCTTTTGCTATGCCAAAAGCGCGGATTAATATCCACATAAACAAGCCAATCACGGTGAGCACACCAACAAAGCCTAGCTCTTCTGCCACCACCGCCAATAAAAAGTCGGTATGCGCCTCTGGTAAGTACAGTAACTTCTCTACACTGGCACCTAAGCCCACGCCAAACCATTCGCCACGGCCAAAGGCAATCAACGCATGTGATAGCTGATAACCTTTACCATATGGGTCTGCCCAAGGGTCCATAAAGCCAATTACGCGCTCTAAACGGTATGGAGAACTCCAGATTAAGAACACAAAACCAACCACCAGTAGCACAATCAAGCCACCAAAGATTCGCGCATTAATACCACCCAGCCATAGGATGGAAATGGATATCGCCGCAATTACTGCAAACGCGCCAAAGTCAGGCTCATTCAATAACAGCCCACCCACTAGCAGCATTACAAACAACATCGGCATAAAGCCTTTAGTGAAGCTATCCATCACTGCAGCTTTACGCACTGTGTAATCTGCCACGTACATGGCAGCAAATAATTTCATAAATTCGGATGGCTGCAAGTTAATCACAAACAAAGATAACCAGCGACGGCTACCGCCTACTACCTTGCCGATACCCGGGATAAGTACCAGCACTAACAATGCCAAACCTAGTAAAAATAGGTATGGCGCCATTTTTTGCCACCAAGCCATCGGCACATTAAAGGCAATAAAGCCGGCGGTTAAGCTCACAATCAAGAATATGGCCTGACGTACTAGGTAATAGCTACTGTTATAACCTAGCGCTTTATCTGATTCTGCAATCGCAATTGATGCTGAATACACCATGACCAAACCAATCCCTAGCAAAATGAGGGTGACCCACAGCAAGCTCTGATCATAGCTTGGTGAGTTGATGCGATCACGATTCAACATGGCAGTAATCATGCGGCATGCTCCAAACGCTTCACTGCTGCCACAAACACTTCGGCACGGTGTACATAGTTTTTAAACATGTCAAAACTGGCGCAGGCTGGTGACAGCAATACCGCATCGCCAATTTGTGCCAATTTTCTTGCAATCGTTACAGCCTCTGGCAAATCTACCGCATGGTACATAGGCACATTAGTAGATAACAGCTCGGCTTCAATTAAAGCGGCATCGCGGCCGATCAACACTACCGCACGTGCGTTAGCACTCACTGCCTCTTTAAGTGGCGAGAAATCTTGACCTTTACCATCACCGCCAGCAATCAACACTACTTTTTGCGATAAGCCAGATAACGCCGCGCAAGTTGCCCCTACGTTGGTGCCTTTGGAGTCATCGTAGTAATCAACATCATCAATATTGGCGACCCACTCCACGCGGTGTGGCAAGCCTTTAAAGTTGTACAAAGTCTGAATAATTGGCGCAAAGTCCAACCCTATGCCGCGGCACAGAGCAATGGCGGCCAATGCGTTGCTGGCATTGTGCAAACCGGCAATTTTCAAGTCACGGATATTCATTAAGTCATGCGTACCGCAGCTCAACCACGCCTCACCATCCACTTGTTTAATGCCATAGTCTTGCTCACTCACAGCATCATCCAAGCCAAATGTCACTTGTGCCAATTTAGCGCGTGCCATCATCATGCTCCAGGCATCATCGCGATTTAGCACCTGCAATTTTGCATGGTAAAAAATATGCGCTTTAGCTACCGCATAGCCTTGCATGCCGTCGTATCTATCCATATGATCTTCTGATAGATTCAGCATAGTGGCGGCATCGACTAGCAAGCTATTGGTTGTTTCTAACTGAAAACTCGAAAGCTCCAGCACGTAAACATCCGGTGTTTCCATGCTCAAAGTATCAAGTACTGGTAAACCGATATTGCCAGCTACGATAGTTTTTAGTCCGGCAGCCTTGCACATTTCACCAACCAAGGTGGTTACTGTGGTTTTGCCGTTAGCGCCGGTAATCGCAATCAGCTTGGCACTGGCTGGGCGATATTGCGCAAATAATTCAACATCGCCAACCACCTGCATTCCACGCTGTATCGCAGCCTGAATTTCAGGCTCACTCAACGGCACCCCTGGGCTAATCACGGCTAAGTCCACACCGTCAAACACGGCTGGCTTCAAAGCTCCTGTAAACACTACTGCATTAGGCAACTCAGCTTTTAATGCATCCAGCCCCGGCGGTACGTCGCGCGTGTCAGCCACAGACAAACGTGCGCCTTGGCTATGCAGCCAGCGCAATGCTGATAGCCCGGTATCTCCCAGGCCCAGCACTAATACTTTTTTGTCTTTTAACGTGATTTGCATGTTCAACTTTACTAATTATCTAAATTCAGACTAATTACCTAATTTCCAGACTTGTTACCTAATTTTTAGACTAGCTAAGCCAATCAATACCAGCATCATGCTGATGATCCAGAAACGCACCACTACCTGTGTTTCTTTCCAACCTTTTTGCTCATAATGGTGATGCAACGGTGCCATCAAAAAGATGCGTTTACCGGTACCTGTTTTATGTTTGGTGTATTTAAAGTAAGTCACCTGTGCCGCTACCGATAAGGTTTCCATTACAAACACGCCACCCATAATGAACAAGATCACTTCCTGACGCACCACCACAGCAACAATACCTAAGGCCGCACCTAATGCTAGGGCACCTACGTCACCCATGAACACCTCAGCCGGGTAAGCATTAAACCAAAGGAAGCCCAAGCCTGCGCCCACCATTGCGGCACAGAACACGGTAAGCTCACCCGCACCCGGCACATAGGCGATACTTAAGTATCTTGAGAAGTACAAGTGCCCAGTCACATACGCAAAAATCGCCAAGGCACCTGCCACCATCACCGTTGGCATAATTGCTAGGCCATCTAAGCCATCTGTGAGGTTAACGGCGTTGCTGCTGCCAACCACCACCAGATAAGTCAGCACAATAAATCCCAAGCCACTCAGTGGCACTACCAGGTTTTTAAAGAAGGGAATCAGTAAGGTGGTTTCTGCTGGCGTGGCAGCCGTTTGTTGTAAAAACACGGCAACACTTAAACCAACCACGGACTGCCAGAAATACTTTTCTTTTGCTGACAGGCCTTTAGGATTGCGATGCACCACCTTACGCCAGTCATCCACCCAGCCAATCACGCCAAAACCTAGCGTGGTAAATAGCACTACCCATACAAACCGATTGCTCAAGTCAGCCCAAAGCAGGGTTGAAATCGCAATCGATACTAAAATCAAAGCGCCACCCATGGTTGGGGTGCCAGCCTTAATCAAATGGGTTTGCGGGCCATCATCGCGCACAGCTTGACCCACTTTGTATTGGGTTAACTTACGAATTAAAGTTGGCCCTACCATCAATGAAATCACCAATGCAGTAAGCGTGGCCAAAACAGCACGCAAGGTAATGTAATTAAATACATTAAACCCACGGATATCATGTGCTAACCATTGTGCTAGTTCGAGTAACATTTTCTTTCTCCCAATTCGCTTACTTTTGTACTTCTACCAACAAATTCACTACGCGCTCCATTTGCATAAAACGCGAACCTTTAACCAGCACGGTGACGCCTTGCTCTAGCGCTGGCAACACCGCCTGTGCAATAGCCTCTGCTGAGCTAAAGTGCTCGGCACCTTGCCCAAAACTACGTGCTGTCTCTACACTTAAATTACCCAAGCAATACAACGTTGTTAAGCCAGCCGCTTTGGCATAAGCACCAACTTCTGCATGCATATTTTCCGCATCAGCACCAAGCTCACCCATATCACCCAATACCAGTATTTTTTTACCTGCAAGCTTCGCCAGCACATTGATGGCAGCCTTCATTGAATCTGGATTAGCGTTATAAGTATCATCAATCACCACGGCACCATTGATACCAGCTTTACGCTCTAAACGCCCGTATACACCTGTAAAACTTGCCAAACCACGGCCTATATCACTTAATGAAACACCTAGCGCATAAGCCGCGGCAGCCGCAGCTAATGCATTGCTAATATTGTGCTCACCTTGCACATTCAACTGCACGCTCACTTCGTCATCCGCAGTAGCCAGTACCACACTGGCGTAACCATCAAGCTCTTGATAGCGAGCACTTACATCCGCAGGATTTTTCAGCCCAAATGTCACTATTTTTCTGTTTGCATTCAGCGATTTCCAGTAATCAACATAATCACTGTCAGCATTAATCACTGCTACGCCATCCGGCTTAAGCCCTGCAAAAATCTCGCCCTTAGCTTTGGCAATATTGTCACGTGAGCCCAGCTCACCAATATGCGCAATACCAGCGTTATTAATCAGCGCCACATCCGGTTGGGCAATATGCGTTAAATAATCAATCTCACCTAGGTGATTCATGCCCATTTCCACCACGGCATACTGATGACTTGGCTGCATTTTCAATAAGGTGAGCGGCACGCCAATATCGTTATTCAAGTTACCGTAGGTGGCATGTACAGAGGCTTTACCTTGCGCTACCACGCTTAAAATTGCGCTTAGCATTTCTTTAGTGGTGGTCTTACCATTACTGCCGGTCACTGCCACCACAGGCATCTCAAACTTTTGGCGCCAGTATTTAGCCAACTCACCTAAGGCAAGTCTGGTATCTGCCACTACGATACGCGGCTCTGCCTGCACGGCAACATCAGACACCAGCACTGCCGCCGCGCCCAGTTTTAAAGCCTCTTGCGCGAAGGTGTTTCCATCAAAATTTGCACCTTTAAGCGCTACAAATAACTGTCCCGCCACAATATTTCGGCTGTCGCTGCCCACAGAGCTAAATTGCACATCAGCACCCACGCCCTGCGCACCTAATGCCGCTGCTGCTTCTGATAGCATCATCATTTACCCACTGCCACTGCCTGATTAGGCAACCAATTCAATAAGGCAGATTGCGCAACGGCGATATCACTAAACGGCGTTTTTACACCATTAACTTCCTGATAATCCTCATGCCCTTTACCTGCTAACAACACCACGTCATTCTTATTCGCAAACTTAATTGCCTGCTGAATCGCAATCGCACGGTCAGGCGCAATGCTTGGCAACACAGTCATACCGTTAACCACTTGCTCAATAATCGAAGCAGGGTTTTCATTGCGCGGGTTATCACTAGTCACCACCACATGGTGTGCATACTTTTCGGCAATCGCACCCATCAATGGGCGCTTGCCTACATCACGATCACCGCCGCAGCCAAATACGCAAATTAACTTGCCTTGCGTTTGCTCTCGCAGGCTTACCAACACATTCTCCAAAGCATCTGGCGTATGTGCATAATCCACCACCACTAACGGCTTATCTTCGCCACCAAATTGCTGCATACGACCAGCCACAGGCTTAATCTGCGCAATGGCAGCTACCGCTTCACTTAATGGCACTTGGCGCGCTAATAAGGTGGCTAGCACCGCCAGCAAGTTATAGGCGTTAAAGCGCCCCAACACTGGCGCGCTCAACACTGCGGCGCCTTGTGGTGTAGTCACCTGCATACTTATTCCGTTAGCGCCCAACGTCAACGTATCCGCACGTATATCACCGTGCAGCAAACCGTAAGTCAGCAATGACTTATTATTTACACACAACGATTCCACCATCTCTTTGCCAAAATCATCATCCGCATTCACAACTGCAGTATGTAAATTTGGCCAATCAAACAACTTCCGCTTCGCACTGGCATAAGCATCCATGGTCACGTGATAATCCAAATGATCACGTGTCAGGTTGGTAAATACAGCAAAATCAAACTCTATTGCATTCACACGACCTTGATCCAAGCCATGCGACGAAACTTCCATCGCTACCGCTTCAGCACCTTGGCTGGCATAATCTGCTAACATTTTCTGCAGCAAGATCGCATCTGGTGTGGTATTACTGGTTTCTACCAAACCGCTACCGCTAGCATCTGCAAAACCACTGCCTATGGTGCCAATAACCGCTGTTTTCTTACCCAAAGCCTGCATTGCCTGCGCAATCCATTGGCTCACTGAAGTTTTACCATTGGTACCGGTAACACCTATCACATCCAACTTGCGTGATGGGTATTGGTAAAACTCAGCAGCAATCTGTGCCACTTGGTTTTTCAGCTGACTCACACCAAGGTTAGCCACTTTGATTGCTGCATCCCACACAAAACCATGGCTTTCCCAAAGCACAGCACTTGCACCCGCAGCAACTGCCTGCACAATATACTTGCGGCCATCGCTATGCACACCTGGATATGCTAAAAACAAAGCACCCGGCACCACTTGCCGGCTATCTGCTGTTACTGTAGTAAATGATTGATTAAATGATGTGAGCAAGGTCATATGCTTTCCTTCACATCTTCAACATCATTAGGAATCACCACGTTATTATTTGGTGCATCTTGTGGCACGGATAACATACGTAGCGCATCCGCCATCACCGCACTAAACACCGGTGCCGCTACTGTGCCGCCGTAATACTCGCCACTGCTTGGGTCATCAATCATCACCGCCATAATCAAACGCGGGTTAGAAGCTGGTGCCATACCCACAAACGAACCTACATATTTATTCTTTTCATAGCCATGATCACCAAGCTTGTGCGTAGTACCGGTTTTGCCCGCAACGCGATAGCCCAGCACTTGTGCTTTTAATGCTGTACCGCCAGGCAACACCACCAACTCCAACATCGACTTCACTTCATTGGCAGTTTTTGCACTAAACACTTGCGTACCTACAGGCGCGTCTTTTAATTTCAATAATGACACTGGCTTTAATTCACCGTCATTAGCAAATACGGTATACGCCCTAGCCATTTGCAGCAAAGTCACACTAATACCATGCCCATAAGACATGGTCGCCTGCTCAATAGGGCGCCATGTTTTGTAATCACGCAGCCTGCCAGAAACCTCACCTGGGAAGCCAATACGAGTTTTTGAACCAAAACCAATTAAATTAAACACACCCCATAAGTATTGAGGCTCAAGCGACAGCGCCATTTTCGCAGCCCCTACGTTAGAGGACTTTTGAATCACTTCCGACACAGTCATCAAGCCATGCGGATGCGCATCATGAATCGTGGCAGGGCCTATGCTCATATAGCCGGGCGCAGTTTGAATCAAGGTATCAGGCGTGTACTTGCCAGCCTCTAATGCCGCAGCTGCCGTTACCGTTTTCATTGTTGAGCCTGGCTCAAAAATATCCGTAATCGCACGGTTACGTGTTTTACCTTGAATATTGACCGGGTTATTCGGGTTGTAGGTTGGCACATTCACCATCGCTAACACTTCTCCGGTTTTTGCATCCAGTACAATTGCCGCACCGGCATTTGCCTGAAACTTCTCTACCGCTTTTGTCAGTTCACGATGTGCTAAATACTGAATTCGGCGGTCAATCGATAAAGTAATGTCAGCGCCATCTTGAGGTACTTTAACCGCTTCCAAGTCCTCAATAATGCGGCCAGCACGGTCCTTAATCACCTTACGGCTGCCATTTTTACCAGACAATGCACTGTTCATCGCCAGCTCAAAGCCTTCTTGGCCTTTATCGTCAATATCAGTAAAACCCACCAAATGCGCAGTCACATCACCCGCAGGGTAATAACGTTTATATTCACGTTGTAAATACACTCCTGCTATGCCCAACTGCATAATTTCAGCCGCTAATTCTGGAGAAACTCGACGCTTTAAATACACAAACTCACGTGTATTGTTGGCTAATTTTTTATCAATGGCCTCTTTTTTAAAGCCCAGCAACTCAGCAAGCTTTTTGGTTTGGCTTGCAGTGATTTTCACATCAGATGGATTTGCCCAAACAGATTCAACTGGTGAGCTAATCGCCAGTAACTCACCGTAACGATCCGTAATCTTCCCGCGCTGTGCCGGCAATACCAAAGTACGGCTATAACGTGCATCACCTTTTTCCTGCAAAAAGCGCTTGTGGAAGCTTTGCAGATAAACGCCCCTGCCTAGCAATGCGGCAAACCCTAGCAGCACCAATACCAACAATAGACGGCGACGCCATGCTGGTAATTTCACAATCACTAAGGGCGTGTGCATAGCCATTAAGGTTTACCCTCACCTTGCAAAGTTGCAGGTTTGTTTAATGCTGGCTGCGCCACTAAACTCACCACCTGAATCCTTTTTGCATCAGGCACTTGCATTTGCAGCTGCTGCGTAGCAATTTGCTCAATACGCGAATGCATCGCCCAAGTGCTCTGCTCCAGCTGCAGCTGACCATACTCTTGGTTGTACTGTTTTTCAGTTTGATTCAAGTGTTCCAACTCTATGTACAATTTACGCGCTTGATGCTGCGCATTGACCAGGCCCAATGACGAAAAAATTAATGCAAAAAATAAAATCACATTTAGGCGCGTCATACCACTGACGTCCTTTCCGCTACGCGCAATACCGCACTGCGTGAGCGTGGATTCAACCGCACCTCTTCATCGCTAGGCTTAATCGCCTTGCCCACGCTTTTCAACCTAGGCTGAGGCAAATCAGCTGCGCGCACAGGGAAGTTTGCCGGCAAGTCATCGCGGTCTTCCTGACCGCGTATAAACTGCTTCACCATACGATCTTCAAGCGAATGAAAACTGATGACGGCAAGCCTGCCATGTGGCGCAAGCAGCTCCAGGCATTGCGGCATGGTTACCGATAATTCCTCAAGCTCCTGATTGACGAAAATCCGTAAAGCTTGAAATGTGCGCGTTGCAGGGTTCTGCCCTGGCTCGAAGCGCGTGACTGCACCTGCCACGATCTGGGCAAGCTGCCCAGTAGTGGTGATGGCACGCCCGTCATTG
>NZ_DASWWA010000001.1:0-386319 GCF_036401095.1 Methylotenera sp. | reverse complement strand
TCCTCAAGCTCCTGATTGACGAAAATCCGTAAAGCTTGAAATGTGCGCGTTGCAGGGTTCTGCCCTGGCTCGAAGCGCGTGACTGCACCTGCCACGATCTGGGCAAGCTGCCCAGTAGTGGTGATGGCACGCCCGTCATTGCGCTCCGCAACAATCGCCCTTGCAATCGACTTAGCAAACCGTTCTTCACCATAATTTTTTATAACCTCCGCTAATTGCTGCTCTGTTGTACGGCCAAGAAAGTCTGCCGCTGTTTCCCCACTACTTTGATCCATGCGCATATCCAGCGGCGCATCGTACCTAAAACTAAAACCACGGCCGGCTTCATCAATTTGCGGTGATGAGATACCCAAATCCAATAAAATGCCATCCACATGCTGCACATCCAACTCAGCCAAACGCGCCCGCATTGCCGCAAAATGGCTATGCACCAGCGTAAAGCGTGGATCATCAATCGCCTTACCAGCCTCGATTGCAGTTAAATCACGATCAAAAGCAATCAATCGCCCCTTATCACCTAACTGCGCTAAAATTTTTCTGGAATGTCCACCGCGACCAAACGTGCCATCTACGTAGATGCCATTTGGCTTAATGTCTAAAGCATGCACAGCCTCATTCAGTAGCACGGTAATGTGCGCATGAACGGCAGCGTTTTCACCTGCCATGCTTTGATCTTGATTTGAATTTGAGACTGACACTTCTTGTGGGTACTTTTCTAACTTATCAGCGTTTTTTAGAGACGCTTTTTTTGAAGACAATGATGCTTTGGTGGGCGCGCTGTTCACGCCCTTAATCACAGCGAAAATCCCTCTAATTCTGCTGGCATTGCAAAACCGTCATCTTGCATTACTTGCTCCAATTGGGCACGCCATGCGGCCATGCTCCACAATTCAAAATGGCTACCCTGACCAACTAACATTACCTCTTTATCCAAGCCGGCAAAGTCACGCAACACTGGCGACACAAGCAAGCGACCTGCACTATCCAAGCTAACATCTTCAGCAAAACCGACTAACAACCTTTGCAAAGCGCTAGATTGCTTATCAAATGATGACAAAGCCATCATTTTTTCCTGAATAGGCTCCCAAGCCGGTTGCGGGTATAACAACAGACAACGGTGTGGATGCGCAGTCAACACCAAGTTACCGGCGCACTCAAGCTGCAACGCCTCTCTGTGCTTTGTAGGCACAGCGAGTCTGTTCTTGGCATCCAAACTTAATGATGTAGCACCGCGAAACATACGTCTGTTATTTTCCTTAAAATCCGATTAAGCCTAAACAAACAATTTCAATATAAAAAATGGGGAACTGCCAAACATCATCACAAGCCACCAATCAAATAACCCTTAGTAGTTATCTAACGAGCCAACCTTTACACCACCACACCTGCACTTCACTTACACGCGAATGAGCAATTCCCCACAAAAACCCACTTTTCCCCACTAAGATGCACTATAGATAAAAAAATTATCTAATGCAAGCGCTTTTTTGCTATTTTTTCTTTACAGGTCAAGGACTTAGCGCATTTTTATCATAAAAATAAAATCGTTATAAATTAAGCACATACAAAATTGTGTGAATGTAGATTGTTAGGATAAGTGCGAAAGCGTTTGAATTGTAATTAAGCCGTCACAAAGGAGATTTTTTGGCTGTCAATTAGCCAGATTTTTAACCATCATGACGATGAGCCAAGCCCATACTGGGTTGAGCAAATTAATGACGCTAAAAATCGACGCCATGGCGCACCACACTCAATCGCTAAATGAGCGTTTTTTTAAGATTGAAATATAAAAAATTGGATAAAAATTCATCATGCAAGACAGGCGAAAAACGCGCTGAGGGATAAATTAACTAAAGATTTGGATAAATTGAAGCTGGCCGATAAGCCGGGTTCTGTTTGCGTTTTACAACGCATGACAGTCATTCATCTAGGCGTACAATTACTTGCACGCTCAAGCAACCTACCCGCTGGCAGCGCGAGCCACGCCAATACCAGCCTATTTGGTCTTGCTGCGAATGGAGGTTACCGCGTTTCACCGTAACTTAATACGCTCGTCTCTGTGGCCCTATTCCTCGCCTTATACCTTGCGGCTTTCAGCGGACGGCCGTTAACCGTCATCCCGCTCTTTGCAGCCCGGACTTTCCTCCCTCCACCAAGAGAACCCACAAGGAGCTCTCCGCTTAACTTAACCAGTAAACTGGCAAATTAAATGTGAACGGCGACTGTCTAGCCAGCTTCAAGCGTATTTTAACATGCGTGAGACCAAGCTAACCGAGTTTATTAACCAACAGCGCAGCCAGCAATAAACCTGATCAACATTAAGTATTAATTTAGCGCAAATCAGACTGGAGGGTTTAGAACACAAAACATGTGCGCAATCTTGAGATAGTTTAGAACAGTGCCGCTTATGCAATGCAGGGCGCAACATATACACAATTGAGTTACAAATAAGCCAAACCGTTCAGCTAAGCAAATGTATCAATTTTATTACCGAGATTCGGTGGATTATTAGGTAAAGACGGCGTAGCGGCTTGAATAAGTTGCAACGAGTTTTGAGTGCTGATATCGATCGCTTTTTTAAATACCGCCAGCTGCACATCACTAGCCGTTTTGTACTGCGCTAGATTAGATGCCGCTGCTGCTATTCCTGAAACGTCCATACCAAACTCCTCACCACAATGGCAACCTATGCATTAATGTCGATGATAGTACCCATCAACATATCATTATTAGACTTAAACACCGACAAATTAGTCATATAAGTATTTCTGGCTTTGAGTTGCTCAACCATATCAGCCTCTAAGTTACTGCCAGATTGTGCGGCGCTTTTAATATCCGCCACCTTGGTACCGCCATTTGGCAAATCAGCCTGCACAACTTCTTTTCTTGTAAAGTTATCGGTACTAAGATTGGCAATATTATTTGCAGCCACGTCTAATCGAGTTTGCGCAGCATTCATGCCAGATAAAGAAGTGCTTACATTCATAATTTTAATTTAATTCAATAGATTAAGATCACATTACCAAGTAGCATTAACAGTGTCAACCTATATAGTTTTTGCATATATCCGGGCGGATTAATGATATAAATACACTTATGACAAACACTCAACACAACAACCCATTACACGGGCTTACTTTAGAAACCATTGTGACTTATTTGGTAGATTATTACGGCTGGGAAACGCTCGCCGATAAGATTCCTGTCAATTGTTTTAGCAGCGATCCCAGCATTAAATCGAGCTTAAAATTTTTACGCAAAACGCAATGGGCACGTGACAAAGTAGAAAGCCTCTACTTAGTCACCATCCAGAAACACAATTAGCACAAGCACACTAACTTTGCTCCACCCCCGAATAATTAGCTACACTGACCACTTTGAGGCGTCTGGATTGCCCATGCGGGAATGGCCAATCAATCACCTGACCTTCCTTCAAACCCAGCAAGGCGGAGCCCACGGGCGAAAGCACTGAAATCTTGCCGTATTTCAGGTCTGCCCCCTCTGGAAACACTAGCTCGACTTCACGGCTTAGACCACTACTTTCATCTAGGTAAATAACGCGTGAATTTATCCTAACTACATCTGCAGGCACTTGGTCTGCTGGCACAACAATCGCTCTGCTTAGCTCGTCGCCTAACAACTCATCATTAGCAAGCATAGAAAGTCGCGCATAATCTTGATCTGAAAGTATTAATTTATCAATTTCCATCACATTCCCCAACACATCGTAAAAATGCCGAGCACAATGCTCGGCACACCAACATATTAATGGGTACAAACAGATTAAATAAGACCATCAAATCGCACATAACTGTTTCCAATATGGATACAATGAGCTCATGTACGATTTAAATTTAATGATAATTTTTGCCCATGTGGTGAATGAGCAGGGCTTTTCAGCCGCGGCAAGAAAGCTCGGCGTGTCGAGATCATCCGTCAGCAAAGCTGTTGCGAAACTGGAACACAGCCTTGGCGCCAGTTTACTCAACCGCAGCACACGCCACTTGAGCCTAACCGAGGTTGGCGCGTCTTTTTTTGATTACTGCACGCGCATCAACGATGAGGCAGACCAAGCACATAAGATGATTGAAAGCCTGAATGCACAGCCGCGCGGCGTGCTGAAGGTGGCAGCCTCCGTGGCATTTGGCACCTTGCATATTGCGCCAGCAGTAGGTGACTTCCTGCATCGCTACCCAGAACTTGATATTGATATGACCATCACAGATCGGGTGGTTGATTTGGCTGAAGAAGGCTACGACCTAGTGATATGCGTCACCAGAAACCCACCCGAGGCTCTGGTTGCAAAAAAACTCGCACCAATCAGGCGCAGACTGTGTGCCACACCAGATTACTTTAAGCAATTTGGCATCCCGCAGTCACCACAGGCATTGGCACAGCACAACTGCCTAGACTATATACACTCTGGAGACAGCGGGTTATGGCGCTTTGATGTTGCAGGCAGAGAGACCTTGGTTCCGGTTTCAGGGCGCTTACGCATTAATGACGATGAAGCACTATCACAAGTAGTTTTAGGAGGATTTGGACTAGCGTTACTGCCAACCTTTATTATTGGCAAAGATATACAAGCCAAGCGCTTACAGTCTGTTTTGCCGGAGTGCATTCCGATTGACCAAAATGTATACGCGCTTTACCTACCAAAACGCAACTTACCGCTAAAAACACGGGCTTTGATTGATTTTTTAAGTGAGCGCTTTGGCCCAGAGCCCTATTGGGATAAAGAATAGCTCTAGCGTATTGGGGCGCCAGACAGCCTCATAGTACAGATTTCACACTGCGCCAGCCCGAAAAATGGCGCAGTTGAAGTAAAGAGTTATTTCAAAAACGTATATTTACAGCATTTTCCAATTAAGCATTTGCTCTGCACGTAGCGGCACTAGCACATCACCCTCATATGGCAAGCTACCTGGCACTTTCCAGCTTTCTTTCACTAAAGTAATTTGCTCTGTATTGCGTGGCAAGCCATAAAAATCAGCGCCGTAAAAACTCGCAAAGCCTTCCAACTTATCCAAAGCACCTGCCAGTTCAAACGCTTCTGCATAGAGCTCCATTGCAGTATGCGCGGTGTACATACCCGCACAGCCGCACGCAGCCTCCTTTGTATGCTTCGCATGAGGCGCACTATCCGTACCTAAGAAAAATTTAGAGTTGCCTGAGGTTGCCGCTTTTACCAAGGCCACACGGTGCTCTTCACGCTTTAGAATAGGTAAACAGTAATGATGCGGCTGAATGCCACCTTTAAACATATCATTACGGTTCATCAGCAAATGATGTGCCGTAACAGTCGCTGCCACATTGCTGGACGCCTGTGTTACGAAATCTGCAGCATCTCTCGTAGTAATATGCTCAAACACCACTTTTAAGCCTGGAAACTTCTTAAGCAATGGAATCATATTGCGCTCAATGAACACGCGCTCACGATCAAACACATCAACATCACTATCGGTCACTTCTGCATGTGCCAGCAATGGCATACCCACTTTTTCCATGGCCTCCAACGCTTTCACACAGTGCCCCAGATTAGTCACACCAGAGTCACTATTAGTTGTAGCGCCCGCGGGGTAAAGCTTCACTCCATGCACAATACCGCTGGCTTTAGCACGTTCAATTTCTTCAGCCGTCGTGTTGTCGGTCAGATACAAAGTCATCAACGGCTCAAAGTTCGCACCTACCGGCAGCGCGTTCAGGATCCGTTCACGGTACTCAATCGCCAAGGCTGTCGTAGTCACTGGCGGACGCAAGTTCGGCATCACAATCGCACGTGCAAATTGCCTTGCCGTGTCCGGCAGTACCGCTTTAAGTGCGCCGCCGTCTCTTAAATGTAAATGCCAGTCATCTGGGCGTGTAATGGTAAGTGAGTGCATAGGCTTATTCATATTCAATAACTCTGATTCAATAGTACGGATGGATTATTCAGACTGCTGTTTTAGCTGTAGTGCAAAATCGTATAAAACATTCTTTTTTTCATGGGTAATTTCTGTGGCCAGCTTCACTGCTTGCTTAAGGGGCAACTCTGCCAGTAATAATTTCAATACGCGCACAGTTTCTTCAGGCATTTCCTCTGCGTCTTTAATGGCAGCAGCCTCTACCAGCAGCACAAACTCTCCGCGCTGCTGATTAGTATCAGCCTCCAGCCAAGCGACTGCATCTGAAAGCGCGCAGCTATAAATCGTTTCAAAGGTTTTAGTCAGTTCACGCGCAAAAGTAATGCGGCGCTCGCCACCCAGCACCGCACACATATCTGCAATGCTATCCACAATCCGATGTGGCGCTTCATATATGACCAATGTCACCGTTTGTGTTTTCAGTGCTTCCAGCACTTTACGCCGCGCAGCACCACTTGCAGGTAAAAAGCCATGGAATAAAAAGCCATTTTGCACAATGCCGCTGGCCGACAGCGCAGCAATCACCGCACTTACTCCCGGCACTGGCACGACCTTCACCCCGGCTTTGCGCACCAAATCGACCACCACAGCACCCGGATCACTAATTCCAGGGGTGCCCGCATCGGTCACCAGCGCAATACTTTCACCTGCATTCAGTTGCTGTAGCAACTTCTCCGCAGACTGATGTTCATTATGTTCATGCACTGCAATCAGCTTTTTGCTAATGCCAAAATGGCTAAGTAAGCCAGAAGTATGGCGTGTGTCTTCTGCCGCAATCGCATCAACTGCCTTTAGTGTATCCAACGCGCGCAAGGTAATATCTTGCAAATTTCCAATTGGCGTTGCGACAACATATAATATGCCCATAGGATACAAAATTTAATGACCAATAATTTAATAAACATCATTTTAGCAACATGCCTGCTTTTTAGCAGTTTAAATTTAGCAGCAGAGCAAATCAGCCCGTCCAATAGCAAAGCTGAAGTGCAGTTTTTGGCCGGTGAAACTTGTCTCAAGCAGGCTAATATCGCATGCGCCATGGCCGCTTTGGCAAAAATACCAAGTAGCTCACCTTATGCCAAACTGCTGCAGGGCGAAATTGCCTATACCAATCAAGCATTAGACCAGGCATTACAATTGTTGCTGCCGCTACAAGCAGAAACGCAGTTCAGCACCGCCGCAAAAATCAGCTTGCATCAATATCTGGCAAAGGCTTTCGCCAAATTACAAGATGCAGAACAAGCGCTGGTACATTTATTACAGGTTGATCTAGCGCTATCAAACACCGCAGGCAATAATCAAAAAGATGCAATCAGTGCCAACCAAGCACAAATATGGGATTTACTGAGCAAGCTAGATCAAAACGAACTTTTAGCAATGCGTGGCAACAACACTGACGACAATTTGCAAGGCTGGGTTGATTTAGCCTTGGCAGCAAAAAATCAAGACTTAAGCAGCAGTTTAAAAAGCTGGCAAATCAACTATCCAGATCATTCAGCAACAGCACTGGCGAGCAGTTTGCAACGACCAAGCAGCAATCAGAATGCACCACAATTACTCAAGTTAGCATCAGGCGATGCTATTACAATTAGTTACCTGCCGACTTCTGATGCAAACAATGCAAGAGTAGATGCGTTTAAAGCCGGCTTAATTGCAGCACTGGCAGTTCACGGCCTGAACAATGCGATTCAGATTTATACGCCTGATAATCAAGATAACGACAGTCAGGGTACAGATAATCACAGTGCAGACAATCAAGAACCAAGCTTACCTGACGGCAACACAACCCCACCGCAGCCAAATACTGCTTATGCTATTCATTTAGACTTTGCGAATGACACAGCCAATGCCGCCACGCCGCAAAAAAGCAATCACCAAACGCTCACACTAGGCTTACACCTCAATGAAGAAGCCCAACAAATTGTAAAGTTTGCGGTTAAAAACGCCATTAACCATGTGGCGATCATTACGAACGAGAGTTTCGCTTCTGCTGAAATGTTAAAATGCTTCAGCACTGCATGGCAGCAAGCATTTAACCTAAACGCAGAGCACAATAGCTTTAACATCATTACCCTGCCACAAAACATCTCAGCTAACGACCTGGGCTTGCTCGACATCCAAACAAAAATCAATGCCAAAGCACATGACATGGTCATACTGGCGTTACCTACAACTGACGCCCGCATCATCAAACCCTACCTGAGTGTGGGCACCCCTACTTTGGCATTCTCTAATATACATGAGACCACACCTGACCCAGCATTGAGTAACGTACGCTTCGTAGAAATTCCATTCTTACTGCCAGCAAGTACACAATTCAGCGCATACCAAAGCGCCGCGGCCACACTTTCTTCTAACGACTTATTACGCTGGTATGCGTTAGGTGTAGATGCATTACCTATTTTGGTGGCCACACAACAAACAAGCGAGAAAGAAGTGCTGCTGAACGGACTTTCCGGCAAATTTAGCATCAAGCACGGTAGCATTACACGCCAGCCATCTATGGCAAGATTCAGTTACGAAGGCATTAGCCAAGAACAGTAATATAATTAGGCACATGACTACGAAACCACTAGCCAAAAATATCACCGAAGGTCAGGCCGCAGAGCAAATTGCTGCAACTTTTCTGCAAAACAATGGACTCACTGTCGTAGAAAAGAACTTTCGCGCTACATATGGTGAAATTGACCTCATCATGCGTGACGGTAAAACACTGGTTTTTGTAGAGGTGCGCTTACGTAGCAATACAAAATTTGGCGGCGCTGGCATGAGCATCAATCCAAGCAAGCAGCAAAAACTCACACGAACCGCGGAACACTATCTACAGACACATGGTGATAGCGCCTGTCGCTTTGATGCAATTTTAATGCATGCTCTTGATATAACCGCAGTAGAATGGATAAAAGACGCGTTCTAAACTACTTTTATCGTCCGACTAACCCATCCCAATCATCAGAGGACCTTCATATGAAACTACCGATTAAACTATTTGCCGCCGTAGCATTAGCCACTCAAATCAGCGCTTGCGTACCCGTGGTAGTGGGCGGCGCAGCAGCCACTGGCGTAATGGCAGCAGATAGACGTACTTCCGGCGTCTATGTTGAAGATCAAAACATCGAACTAAAAACAATTAAAAAAATTCATGACGCATTAGGTGAAGAAGCTCACGTCAATGTCACAAGCTTCAAAGGCAACGTGCTGTTAACTGGTGAAGTACCTAATGAAAGTGCCAAGTCTCAGGCAGGCAACATCATCTTAGGTACAGAGAGCGTACGTAGCCTCACCAATGAGTTAGCAATTGGCCCTAAAACCACACTAAGCTCACGCGCTAACGACTCATTCCTAACCTCGAAAATTAAAACTCAGTTTGTGACTGAGAATCGCTTTAGTGCCAATTACGTTAAAGTAGTGACAGAGAACAGCATCGTTTACCTCATGGGCTATGTCACACAAAAAGAGGCAGATGCCGCAACAGAAATCGCACGCAACGTAAGCGGTGTCACCACTGTAGTAAAAGTATTTGAATACATGCCTTAAACTGAATGAGCGTGCAATAACGGGTAAGCAAGCCTGATAAAGAGACCGAGTCTCTCTGGCTAACTTACCCACAAACGCATACACCCTGCATAGCAAGCCCAAACATGTCTAAATTATTATGCTGCTTTTGAAATCAGGCACATTTTCACGGGGACTGGCAATGTTATAATGCAGGGAATTCTTAAGCTGTTTAGCAGCACAATCATTGGTAAATATAAATGACTACAGACCAGAAAAGCGCCCCAGAGCTACAAGAGATTATTATCGAAGGCAACACCCGTGCAGGCAAACCATTTCGCCCTAGCGACTGGGTTGACCGTATGTGCAGCACATACGCAACTTTCGGCGATGACCGCAAACTAAAATACTCACCTTACTTAAAACCAAGAGTGGTGAATGGTGTACGCTGCTTAGCAGTTGATTTGAAATTAAAAGTGGTAAACCCTGAAGGCTACGCACAATTGATGCACTTTGCTGATGAGAACCAGCTGAACGTGCTTGATAGTAGTGGCAACAGCATTCCGGTACCACACTAACGATAAGTAAGTTACCGCAATCAAAAGCTTATGTGTATTTACTCAACACACATAAGCTTTCTGTCGCAACAAAGATCAAGGCATAAACAGCTATTTAGCACCAGCCTTCATCAGATTATCCACATACTGCTTAGTCACAATACCGCGCTTTACTTTCACCAGCTTACCTTTAGGGTTGTAGATAAAAGTGGTTGGCATCACCTCCGCTGTTCCAATCTGCTCCACTACACTATCATCGCCTAGCACTATAGGATATGACATCAGCATATCATCCACATATGCCTTTACTTCACTGACGTCTTTATAATCAAACACCACACCCAGCACCATTAAGTCTTTTTGACGATGTTGATCATACAGATTCACTAAATCCGGCACTTCTTCCAGACATGGCGGGCACCAGGTTGCCCAATAGTTCACCAAAACCCACTTACCTTTATAATGAGAAAGCTGATGCTGCACACCTGTCATATCTTTAAGCAAGAAGTCAGACTTAACAGCAACCTCAGCACCAGCAAACTGACTGGATAACAATATCAACAAACCCAATAAAAACTTATACATAAATCCGCCACAGAAACAGCAATCTACAACTGACTGCCTAAAAATCGAGATGCTAGCAAAAACAAATATTTAGATGTATGCTAGCCGTAACATATTGTTTATAGTAACTTTCACATAAGCAATATCATACAATCATCCACACACATAAATTGATTGCAAAAAAAATAATATGGCATTAAACCTGAATATTCCGGTATTACAAGAACACCCCGTATTTATTGCGGAAACTCGCCCGCAAAGAATACACCAACTATTACAGGAGATTAACTCGCAAGACCCGGCAGACATTGCCACACATTTACACAACGAATTGGAAACTCTGAACCGTCAGAAAGTTTCGTCCAGCCAAAGAACGCAAGCACTGGACTGCTATCGCAACCTTATTATCAATGTGACTGCCGCACTTTCTGCAGACTATATCAACTCCACGTTGCCACTTGAAGATAAAGCAAAGTCTGCAGCAACCGCTTGCGAATCATTGTGGTTAGAACTAGGTTACGGCTATAAACTGGTGCTAATCGACTTACAGAACCAACTGATTAAACTACGCACAGACAAAAGCTCAGCGCTAGCGATTCAGCGCGCGATGCACGCTATTGCCGAATACACTCTGGTACATTACCAAACCTATTTAACGCCACCCAGCCATGTCTGGAGCGACTTGCATCAGCTTTATTTCTGCGCAGCCAAACTTGGCATTCTGTATACGAATATTCCAGTCGATCCAGTTCCGGCCCAAGCTAAAACTTATGCTCGTTTACTAACATCAATCGAAGACACTTACAAACATACGCTGCTTGTCAGCCAAGCACAGCCATACCATCTGACACAGCAAGATATCAGCGCAACAGCTGACTACTTAGCGCATCATATCCAGAGCGCAAGAGTAACTGCAATAGAGCCATTAGAAAACAGCTCCGGCGCATTTATCATTAACCTAACATCAGACGCGCCACCTATTCCTTACAGCAAACTCAAGTCAGAACCTAACCCAGATTCCGAATTGCTGCTACATACCATAGACCTGATTCGCGGCATTCACGAAGACCTGAGCAATCTGCAAAATCGCAGCACACCAACTAATGGCAGCATCAATGCCGATGCAAATCATAATGACTACATTGAGTTACTGTCCTACCTAATTACTAATTGGGGCATCTCCCCTAAACGAATATTTAGCCGCTCAGCTAAAAATGGGGATATTGACATCGTTGCAGGGATTGAAGATATACACAGCACAATCACTGCCACGGCAACAGCCAACACGCCTACCAATAACAGCAACCCTGTAGCGCAGGCCTATCAGGTTACCCCGTCACACTGGAAGATACTAAACATCAGTGCAACCGGCATATCCATCAGGCGCTACCACACCGCACAAAAAAATATCAAAGTCGGTGGTTTAATTGCATTAAAAGCAAAGAATGAACAGCAGTGGTCGATTGGGCTAGTGAAATGGGCGAATTGCGGTACAAGAGACCGTTTAGACATCGGCGTGCAACTGATTGCACCTAATGCAGACAGCGCGACTGCACAAACCTTTCAGCACAGCAGTCATAGCAAAATACTTATACTGCCCGAAATCACCGCGGTCAATCAGGCAGCGACTATTATTGCCCCAAGAGGCACATACATCCATGGTCGCCAGCTCACATATACATGCAACCAAAAAACCGTACAGGTATCACTTAATCGCCTAATAGAAAGAACGCATGAAGTAGAACGCATTCAGTTCAACATCATGAATTAAATCTTATTCAGTATAATTAGGCTTCACTAAAACATTTTTTTTCGTTACGATACACATTTTCAAGTATTATTTAGTCATATTCAATTTAAAGGTTTTTTCTATGAGCGAACACATCACACACCTTAGCGATGCAAGTTTTGAGCAAGATGTTCTACAATCGCAAATCCCAGTTCTTGTAGACTACTGGGCAGAGTGGTGTGGCCCATGCAAAATGATTGCACCAATTCTGGATGAGATTTCAAAAGAATATGCTGGCCGCATCAAGGTTGCTAAACTAAATATTGATGATAACCAACAAACACCACCTAAATACGGCATTCGTGGCATTCCTACACTCATGCTATTTAAAAATGGCAATGTAGAAGCAACAAAAGTTGGTGCGCTATCTAAATCACAATTAACCGCTTTTATTGACAGCAACATCTAAACCCATTACCCTAAGCATAAATCAAGCGCTTGGTTTTAAACAATTAATGCTTTAAAACCAAGCACCACACCCTTCAGGCAAATAAATTAGCCTCTGGCACTTAATATCTTAAGCCTTAAATTACCTCTACACATCTTGTTTTAGCGAGACTTCATGCATCTATCAGACCTCAAACATCTACCTGTTACTGAATTAGTAGAAATGGCCATTGCCAACGAAATCGACAATGCCAGCCGCATGCGCAAACAAGATTTAATTTTTGCCATTTTAAAAAATAAGGCAAAAAAAGGCGAAAGCATCTTTGGCGATGGTACTTTAGAGGTCTTACAGGATGGATTCGGCTTTTTAAGATCACCAGACACCTCTTATTTAGCAGGTCCTGACGATATTTACGTTTCACCCTCTCAAATTCGCCGCTTCAATCTACACACCGGCGACAGCATTCAAGGCGAGATTCGCATTCCTAAAGATGGTGAGCGTTACTTTGCTTTAGTTAAAGTAGACATGGTGAACGGGGAAGCGCCAGAAAACACCAAACATAAAATTCTGTTTGAAAACTTAACACCTTTATTCCCAACCATTCCACTTACGCTAGAGCGTGATATCAAAGGCGCTGAAAACATCACCAGCCGCGTTATCGATATGATCGCGCCTATTGGTAAAGGTCAGCGTGGCCTGTTGGTTGCCAGCCCGAAAAGCGGTAAAACGGTGATGATGCAGAACATTGCACATGCCATTACCGCCAACCATCCTGATGTAATTTTAATCGTACTATTAATCGACGAGCGTCCTGAAGAAGTGACGGAGATGACACGCTCAGTTAAGGGTGAAGTAGTTGCTTCTACGTTCGATGAACCTGCCACGCGTCACGTACAGGTTGCTGAAATGGTGTTGGAAAAAGCTAAACGCCTGGTTGAGCATAAAAAAGATGTAGTCATCTTACTAGACTCTATAACTCGCTTAGCACGCGCATATAACACCGTGATTCCATCATCAGGCAAAGTACTGACCGGCGGTGTAGACGCCAACGCATTGCAACGCCCTAAACGCTTCTTTGGTGCCGCCAGAAATGTTGAAGAAGGTGGCTCACTCACCATTATTGCTACTGCGCTAGTGGATACTGGCTCGCGTATGGATGAT
This sequence comes from Methylotenera sp., assembly GCF_036401095.1. Taxonomy (GTDB): domain Bacteria; phylum Pseudomonadota; class Gammaproteobacteria; order Burkholderiales; family Methylophilaceae; genus Methylotenera. The sequence continues at coordinate 372,462 of NZ_DASWWA010000001.1, read as the reverse complement.
GTGATTTACGAGGAGTTCAAAGGTACCGGCAATATGGAGATCCATCTGGATCGCCGCATGGCAGAGAAACGCCAATACCCAGCAATCAATGTGAACAAGTCCGGCACACGTCGTGAAGAGTTACTGATTGAAAAAGATGTACTGCAAAAAATCTGGGTACTACGCAAATTGCTCTACCCTATGGATGACCTGGAGGCGATGGAGTTCTTGCTGGACAAAATCAAGTCAACGAAAAACAATGCGGATTTCTTTGACAGCATGCGTAGAGGCTAACCCCTTTACTTTAAACAATTTACCTTGCATAGCTTCAGCAATATAAATATAATGCTGAGTTATCGCAAAAATTTGCAACATATGCCGTATCATTCGGCAATCAATTAGAGGCTATTATTATGAAAGATGGAATTCATCCAGAATACCGCGAAGTCGTATTCCAAGACATTGGTGCTGACTTTAGCTTTATCACACGCTCAACTATCGCTGCTCGTGACACTATCAAGTGGACTGACGGTAAAGAGTACCCGTTAGTTAAGATTGAAGTTTCATCAAAATCACACCCGTTCTACACTGGTAAACAAATGATTCTTGACACTGCTGGTCGTGTTGATAAATTCCGTAAAAAATACGGCATGTAATTCAATAAATACGATCCTGCTTGCAGATTATCGTTTATCAAAAGGCAGCTTAGGCTGCCTTTTGTTTTAGTATGTTGTTTATACAACTCACGTGCTCATATAAAATGGGCATACTTCAATGATGCAGACTCCGAGCTAATCCACATGCGCTTCCAACTTGATCATGACTGGCAAGGCAATATGTCCACACCGCGCGCGCGCATCGGTGAGAACACAAAAACACAACTCCTTGTCCTGTTATCTATTATCTGGATTTTTCTTGGCCTGATTGGCCATGCGCCGTGGAAGCCGCTAGAAACAACCAGCATCAGCATCGTTAAAGACATCCTGGACAACGGCCACATCATCGCCCCGTTAGCCGTAAACCAATCACTTTTAGATTTACCGCCCTTATATCACTTATCCGCTGCAGGTAGCGCTAAGCTATTTAGCTACCTGTTCGATATACATGATGGCGCACGCCTCATTAACGTGCTGTGGATGTCAATCACGCTACTGATGGTAGGCATGACAGGGCGTGAGCTATGGACGCATGGCGTGGGGCGTTACGCAACATTTATTATGATTGGCACCATTGGCCTGATTTTAAATGCACACAGCCTGAATGCCGAAGTCGCTACACTTGCCAGCACTGCAACTGGATTTTATGCACTCGCACTATCCAAGCGCAGGCCATGGCGGGCCAGTTTACTAATGGGCTCAGCTATTGCTGTTGGCTTTCTAGCCAAAGGGCTGTTACCGGTGTTGATTTTAATCGGCACTGCATTATCTTTAGCCTTAATATTCAACCATTGGCGCACCAAGAGTTTTGCAATATTTGTCAGCGTTGCAGTTTTGGTCGCACTACCGCTGGTGGCCTTGTGGCTGGTACCTTTCGCACTTTATTTTCCAGACCTATTTAAGGCATGGTGGCACACAGAAGTTAACAGCTTCAACAATAGCTACCTTTCATATTTCTTTAAGATATTAATCTGGTATGCCTGGCCCGCATTGCCTTTGGCGCTATGGAGCCTATGGCGCCACCGCACTCAATTATTGAGTAAACCTAGGTTCCAGCTCATTATTGTATTTTTTATCATTAGCCTAGTTACACTAGGTGCAGGTGCTGATAATAAAGATATCAATGCGCTGACATTATTACTACCTTTAGTAGCACTGGGCGCAGGTAGCGTGGATCATCTTAAGCGCGGTGCCGCATCTGCATTAAACTGGTTTGGCATCAGTTTATTTGGTTTAGCCGGATTTCTGATCTGGCTTGGCTGGTTTGCCATGATGACAGGCCACCCTGCCAGAATCAAAGAGCGTATGCAGTTTCTATCTGGCAGTGATAGCACTAGCCTTAGCATCATCAGCCTAGTATTAGCTGTCATTATCACCAGCATCTGGCTATTCACTTGCGTTAGAGTTAGGCAAAGTAACCGTGCCACCGTTACCAACTGGGCAGTAGGCATGACTTTCGGATGGGGATTACTCATGACACTATGGTTGCCGCTGATTGATAGTGCGAAGAGTTACATGCCTGCTTTTACGCAGCTACAGCAATCGATCGGCAAAAGTAACTCCTGCATCAAGAGCTTAAATGTTGGTCAATCACAACGCGTATTATTAAATTACCACACCAATCTGCATCTAGAGCCTATGGATACAGCACATGCTGCACAATGCGAGTTTTATCTTATACAGGATGAACGAGGAACGACCAGAATGCAGCCTAGTGATGAGTGGACCTTAATTTGGCGAGGCAAGCGGGCCGCCGACAGGAAGGAAAGCTTTAGGCTTTATCAACGCCAGCACTAAAGCTATCTTCAGAGATAAATATCTAGGGGAATGCACCACATACCAGACACGACTATGTGATTGGCGTCAGCGGAGTCTGTAGTTAGGTAGAGTACAGACGTAGTGTGACTTAAAGTTGGATATGCGCTTTAATGGCTGTTTGCACCGCTTGATGCAAACCATTACCACCCTGCACACTTACATACTCAGCAATTTGTTTACGCATAGGCAGAGCCCAAAAGCTATTCAAGTGCTTGGCGATATTTTCTTGTGCTTGACTCTGGTTTGGGTAAGACTCATAAAAGTCACCAATCTGATTCGCCATTGAAATTAATCGTTTAATATCCATATACTCTAGCTTCTCTATATCTATTGGTTCAAAATTCTTTCGCCGTGGCTATATGCCACATATCGACTCTCACGCGCAAAACCTAGCAAAGTTAAACCACAGGCTTGCGCCACGCGCACTGCCAAGCCGGTAGGTGCTGACACAGCTACCAGCAAGCTCACACCCGCTCTGGCAGTTTTCTGCACCATTTCAAAACTGGCACGGCTTGTGGTGATAATAAAACCATCATTAGCCACACCTGACTTCAATCGACCTCTTTCTAGCGCTCCGACCAACTTATCCAACGCATTATGTCTACCCACATCCTCGCGTACGACACTGATTGTGCCATCAGCCAGCACAAACGCACTAGCGTGCGTGGCACCAGTCTGCTGCTGTAAAACCTGCATGGACTGCATCGTATGTAGCGCACGTTTGATACTGGATGCGGTAAATACAGATTGAGACTTCAACGGCTCAGGATATCGTACCGCTTGTCCCAAACTTTCTGCACCACACAAACCGCAACCAGTCTTGCCCGCCAAGGTGCGGCGGCGCTCTTTCAGTTGCACAAAGCGTTCGGTTGCTATCTCGCAATGCAGTTCAATGCCATTGTTACGCACCTGCACATCTACATCGTAGAGCTCACTCGCTTGCTCTATAATGCCTTCAGACAGCGAGAAGCCTAATGCAAAATCTTCTAGATCTTGCGCTGTTGCCAACATGACGGCATGTGACACACCGTTATAAACTAAGGCAACCGGGGTTTCTTCTGCTAGGCAGTCCGAAGTGAGCTGTAGCTTTCCATTTTGCCACTGCGCAACTTCGAACTGACTGGTAGATACATCTAATATTAAAGACAGCCTAAACTCCTAGTTAATTTTTGCGGCTTCTGCTTTTTTACCGGCAAAAGCAATTTGCGCTTCACTGAATGTTTTGTAGTGTTTTTGCCAATCAGACAACTGGCTGACACGCGACACTTGCACTGCGGTTACCTTAAACTCAGGGCAGTTGGTTGCCCAGTCTGAGTTGTCAGTGGTAATTACGTTAGCACCAGATTCAGGATGATGGAAAGTCGTATAAACCACACCCGCCTGCACACGCTCTGTAATTTTAGCGCGCAACACGGTTTCACCCGCACGGCTCACAATACCCACCCAGTCACCCTCTTTAATTCCGCGCTCCTCTGCGTCATGTGGGTGTATCTCCAAGATATCCTCAGCATGCCAAGCAGTATTTTTGGTTCTACGTGTTTGCGCCCCTACATTGTATTGAGACAGAATACGACCTGTTGTCAGGATCAATGGGAATTTAGCATTCACTTTCTCTGTCGTTGGCACGTATTGGGTCACAAAGAACTTACCTTTGCCGCGCACAAATTCGTCAATATGCATAATCGGTGTGCCATCAGGATGTTCATCATCACATGGCCACTGCACACTACCCACTTCATCCAGTTTCTTGAAGCTTACACCTCGGAATGTAGGCGTTAACGCAGCAATCTCATCCATAATTTCTGAAGCATGGTTGTATTGCATTGGGTAACCTAATGCTTCAGATAACTTAGTGGTAACTTCCCAATCTTCATAACCATTTTTTGGACGCATCACTCTACGCACAGGTGAAATACGGCGCTCAGCATTGGTAAACGTACCACTCTTCTCTAGGAATGAAGCCCCTGGGAAGAACACGTGTGCGAACATGGCAGTTTCGTTCAGGAACAAATCTTGAACAATCACGCACTCCATATTCTCTAAAGCGTGGGTGACGTGCTGTGTATTAGGGTCTGACTGAACAATATCTTCACCAACACAATATAGCCCTTTGAAGTTACCTTCGCTAGCTTCGTCCAGCATGTTTGGAATACGTAAACCAGGCTCTTTGCTCAAAGGCCTGCCCCAAGCTGATTCAAACAAGGCACGTGTCGCATCATCTGCCACGTGACGGTAACCTGGGAACTCATGCGGCATAGAGCCCATATCACATGAGCCTTGTACGTTGTTTTGACCGCGCAATGGGTTAACACCCACACCTTCACGACCGATATTAGCAGTTGCCATAGCCAAGTTAGCAATGCCCATTACTGTAGTAGAACCTTGGCTATGCTCGGTAACGCCAAGACCATAGTAAATTGCAGCATCGCCGCCTGTAGCATACATACGTGCTGCAGCACGAACAGTTTCAGCATCCACGCCTAATTCTTCTGCTAGCGCTTCAGGTGAATTTTCAGGTTTAGCCACAAAATCACGCCATTCTACGAATGAATCCCACTCGCAGCGCTCTTTCACAAATGCTTCTTGCACCAAGCCCTCAGTCACAATCACATGTGCCAATGCTGAAATCAAGGCAACGTTAGTACCTGGACGCAATTTGAGGTGATAATCCGCACGAATGTGTGGAGAGTTTGCAACCAAATCAATTTCACGCGGGTCAGCAATAATGAGTTTTGCGCCTTCACGTAAACGACGCTTCATTTGTGATGCAAATACAGGGTGACCATCTGTTGGGTTAGCGCCGATAATGAAAATCACATCTGAATACATCACGGAATCAAAAGTCTGTGTACCGGCAGATTCACCTAGGGTTTGTTTTAAACCATAGCCGGTTGGGCTGTGGCAAACACGTGCACAAGTATCCACGTTATTCACGCCAAATACTGCGCGAATCAATTTTTGCGTCACGTAAACTTCTTCATTGGTACAACGTGATGACGTAATGCCGCCAATCGCATCGCTGCCATACTGCTTCTGAATACGTGTTAGCTCGCTCGCTGCGTAGTTAATCGCCTCGTCCCAGCCCACTTGTTGCCAAGGGTCTTTGATGCTCTTACGAATCATCGGGGTGGTGATGCGGTCTTTATGGGTAGCATAACCCCATGCGAAACGGCCTTTTACACAAGAGTGACCATGGTTAGCGCCGCCATCTTTGGTTGGCGTCATGCGGACAACTTCTTCGCCTTTCATTTCCGCATCAAAGCTACAACCCACACCGCAATATGCGCAGGTAGTTGTTACACTGTGTTCTGGCGTACCAGCTTCAATCACAGTTTTTTCTATCAAGGTTGCAGTTGGGCAGGCCTGTACACAAGCACCGCAAGAAACGCACTCTGAATCCAAGAAGTCTTTATTACCGGCAGAAACTTTAGATTCAAAACCGCGGCCTGAGATGGTTAACGCGAATGTACCTTGAGTCTCCTCACAGGCACGCACACAGCGTGAACAGACGATACATTTGCTAGGGTCGAACGTGAAATATGGGTTGCTTTCATCTTTGGCTGAAGCTAAATGGTTCTCACCATCATAACCATAACGCACTTCACGCAAGCCTACCGCACCCGCCATGTCTTGCAGTTCACAGTCACCGTTAGTTGCACAAGTTAGGCAATCTAATGGGTGATCTGAAATGTATAGCTCCATGGTGCCGCGACGAATGTCAGCAAGCTTTGGCGTTTGTGTATGCACTTTAAGGCCATCGGCAACTGGAGTAGTACATGATGCTGGATAGCCACGGCGGCCTTCGATTTCCACCAAACACAAGCGGCAGGAACCGAAAGGCTCCAAGCTATCGGTTGCACACAGCTTAGGCACCATTACGCCAGCCACTGCCGCTGCGTGCATGATAGACACGCCATCCGGCACTGTAATTTCTCTGTCATCTATCGTCAGCGTAACTTGCTTGGCCGATTGACTTTTAGGGGTGCCGTAGTCGATGCTCGAATTGTATTTAATTTCGTCCATAGTTCTCTCCTAACCCACTTGAGTTTCAGCAGGTAGTCCAAAGTCTTGCGGGAAGTGATTTAGTGCGCTAAGTACAGGATAAGGGGTCATGCCGCCAAGTGCGCATAAAGAGCCATTTAGCATGGTGTCACTTAGATCGCGTACCAATTGAATATTTTTAGCGTGGTCTTTACCAGATCGTATCTTATCAATCACCTCAACGCCGCGTGTAGAACCAATACGGCATGGGGTACATTTGCCACAAGACTCAACCGCACAGAACTCAAAGGCATAACGTGCCATTTTTGACATATCAACCGTATCATCAAATGCAACAATACCGCCGTGACCAAGCACCGCCCAAATTTTAGTAAACTCTTCGTAGTCTAAAGGTGTGTCAAACTGACTCTCCGGCAAGAATGCGCCCAAAGGCCCGCCTACCTGTACGGCACGGATAGGCTTACCAGTCGCAGAGCCTCCACCAAAGTCATACAGCAACTCACGCAAGGTTGCGCCAAACGCTAACTCTACCAAGCCATTCTGTTTCAGATTACCAGCCAGCTGAATTGGCAGCGTGCCACGTGAACGGCCCATGCCGTAATCAGCATAATATTGCGCGCCTTTATCTAAAATAATCGGCACTGAAGCCAGTGAAATTACATTATTGACAACCGTTGGCTTGCCGAACAAGCCTTCAATCGCGGGTAGTGGCGGTTTAAAGCGCACCAACCCACGCTTACCTTCCAAGCTCTCTAGTAGCGAAGTTTCTTCACCACAGACATAAGCACCCGCAGCACGGCGCACTTCCAAGTGGAAAGTTTTACCGCTGCCCAATACATTGTCACCTAAATAACCCGCTTTATTTGCTACCTCAATCGCCTGATTCAAGGCTACCAATGCGTGAGGATACTCTGAACGCAGGTAAATATAGCCTTGTGTAGCACCTACTGCGACACCGGCAATGGTCATCCCCTCGATCAGCACGAAAGGATCGCCTTCCATAATCATACGGTCTGAGTATGTGCCTGAGTCACCCTCATCGGCATTACACACTACGTATTTCTGTTCTGACGCACAGCCCAGCACCGTGTTCCATTTAATCCCGGTAGGGAACGCTGCACCACCACGGCCACGCAAGCCAGAGTCAGTCACAGCTTTAACGATTTCTGCACCACTAAGTTTTAGTGCATTTTTCAGGCCTTTATAGCCATCATGTGCGATGTAATCATCTAGTGATATTGGGTCAGTCACCCCGACACGCGCAAACGTTAAGCGCTGCTGTTTTTTGAGCCAATCGATTTCTTCGGTTAAGCCCAAACTTAAAGCGTGAGGTTTTGCATTGATGAAATCAGCATCAAATAGTGAAGGTACGTCTTTTACTTTTACCGGACCATAAGCTACACGACCATTCGGTGTTGATACTTCCACCAAAGTTTCCAGCCAGTACAGGCCACGCGAACCATTGCGAATAATTTCCACATCCAAACCGCGCACTTTAGCCTCAGCGGCAATAGCAACTGCCACTTTCTCAGCACCCACTGCCAAAGCACTGGAATCGCGCGGAATATAAATTTTTGCTGTCATGCTCTTGCCTCCGCAATCAGTGCATCTAAATCAGATGGAGACACTCGTCCATAAATCTCATCGTTCATCATCACCGATGGCGACAATGCACAGTTTCCTAAACAGTACACAGCTTCTAGCGTAATTGCGTTATCAGCAGTGGTTTGGTGGTAATCAATATTCAGGCACTTCTTCGCATGCGCTTCTAATGCTTCACTACCCATAGACTGACATGATTCAGCACGACAAATCTGCATTACATTACGACCAGGCTTATGTGTTCTAAAGTGGTGGTAGAATGTAACCACGCCGTGCACTTCCGCTACGGATAAAGCCAATGTTTTGGATATCTGCGGATAGGCAGACTCAGGCACATAACCTAGATTGTCTTGAATCGCATGCAACAAAGGCATCAATGCGCCGGGACGATGTTGGTGTTCGGTAATTAAGCGACTAATTAACGCATCAGCATCTACTAGTGGTGTATTTGAATCTAGCAAGCTAATATCTCCAAAGCAACTATTATGACGATACTACAATCCTACTATAATATTAATGTAAAATGTTAATGAAATGTAAATTGCTACTAGATACGACAACTCGTGACTGAAAAAGTGCCTGACTCAACATCCAATTATCCAGACAAGCTAATCGACCAATTTGGCCGTCAGGTTGACTATATTCGGCTTTCTATCACAGACCGCTGCGACTTTAGATGCACGTATTGCATGGCTGAAGAAATGACCTTTCTGCCGCGCGACGAAGTGCTCAGTTTAGAAGAATGCCTGCGCCTGGTAAAAGCATTTGTGCAGCTAGGCGTAACCAAGGTACGCATCACAGGCGGCGAGCCGCTAGTACGTAAAAATGCACTCTGGCTATTTGAAGAAGTCGGCAAACTTGAAAAGCTCAAAGAGTTAGTACTTACCACCAACGGCAGCCAATTAGAGAAACAAGCTGCCAGCCTAAAACAAGCGGGCGTTAAGCGTATTAACATCAGCCTGGACAGCTTAAACAGCGAGCGCTTTAAAAAAATCACGCGCACTGGCGAACTCGATAAAGTACTGCGCGGCATACAAGCTGCCAAGCAAGCCGGTTTTGACAACATCAAACTCAACACAGTACTCATGCGCGGCACCAACGACGATGAAGTACAGGCGCTCGTTGACTTTGCCATACAACAAGCCATTGATATTTCCTTTATTGAGGAAATGCCATTAGGTGAAGTTGACCATACACGGGATTCTACTTTCGTCAGCAATGCAGAAACCCTCAAAACGCTGCAAAGCAATTACGCACTGACCGCTAGCACAGTCACCACAGGCGGCCCTGCGCGCTACTGGCGGGTAAATGATAGCAACACGAAAATTGGGTTCATTTCACCACACTCACACAATTTCTGCGAGGCATGCAATCGCGTACGCATCACCTGCAAAGGCGAGCTATTTCTGTGCCTAGGCCAAGAAGACAAAGTGGACCTGATGCCACTGTTACGTAACCACCCGAATGACGATCAACCATTGATTCAGGCAATCCTTGATAGTATGTCAATTAAACCAAAAGGGCATGATTTTGATTTACGACGGGCCAAGCCTGCGGTGGTAAGGTTCATGTCCCATACAGGCGGCTAAATGTCGGTTTCAGCGCTCATTCTTGCCGGTGGACGGGCTATACGTATGGGCGGGATTGACAAGGGTTTAGTAGAGCTTCAATCCCAACCACTCATCAAGCACGTGATTGCTAGACTGACACCACAAGTCAATGAAATTATGATTAATGCAAACCGAGAGCTAGCCTATTACAACACGCTAGGCTACCGCGTATTGCAAGATGAAATCGCAGATTTCGCAGGCCCTTTGGCTGGGATGCAACTTGGGCTCAAACATGCAACACATGATTTAGTGCTATTTGTGCCTTGCGACTCGCCATTACTGCCAGCCAATTTGGTAAATAAACTCAAAGCAGGCTTATTACAAGCTAATGCAGATGTTGCCGTGGCCACTTGCGGCGGCAATAATCACCCGGTATTTTGTCTATGCAAAAAAACACTACTCCCTAGCCTCAATCACTTTCTTGCCCAAGGCAATAGAAAAGTACATGCATGGCAAAAAAGTCAGCACTATATAGAGGTGGACTTTGGGGATGACAATGACGCATTTGAAAATTTAAATAGCCCAGATGATATTATCAAACTAGAATCAAAGCTGGCACAAAGCAGTGCCCATTAGGACAAGCGCGATAGGATCGCTGCCCATTTGCGTGCAAGGCCTAAGCCACCACTTTTAACCCATTAAACTAGACAATTAACATTCAATACACACTCAAGCACACCAAATGACTAGCGACACTTCACTCCAAACCTTAGCCAATAACCCTAGTTGCATGGATGATTATGACCCTAACGCTATGCACGTAGCCAAAGCTCGTGAGTATATTCAGCAATTCTTAAACCCGGTATCCGAAGCGGAAACACTGGCGTTACGTGATAGCTTGGGGCGCGTGCTGGCAGCAGACATCATGTCGCCGGCCAACGTACCTAATTATGACAACTCAGCAATGGATGGCTACGCACTTAAAGCCAGCGACATTACGACACCACGCCTCAAGGTAGTGGGAACTGCGTTTGCAGGAAAAGCATTTGAAGGCACGGTAAGTGATGGGCAGTGTGTCAGAATCATGACCGGTGCCTTCATGCCAGCGGGCACTGACACCGTTGTAGTGCAGGAGAAAACTGCCACTGACGGCGAGTTTATTAATATTAGTGAAGCGCCTAAACCGCAGGCGAATGTACGCTATGCAGGAGAGGATCTAAAACTAGGGCAATCTGTGCTCACCAAAGGCCATCTCATGCGCCCCGCGGACTTAGGCTTAATCGCCTCACTAGGCATTGCAGAGCTACAAGCCTACCGCAAACTAAAAGTTGCATTCTTTTCTACTGGGGATGAACTGGTCGGCCTAGGGCAACCGCTTCAAACCGGGCAAGTTTACGACAGTAACCGCTACACACTCTTTGGCATGTTGACTAGGCTTGGTGTAGAAGTCATCGACCTAGGGGCAATTGCAGATGACCCGGTACAACTTGAAGCAACCCTGCTTAGCGCCGCACAACAAGCGGATGTTGTCATCACCAGCGGCGGTGTCTCTGTAGGTGAGGCAGACTACATGAAACTGCTGCTCGCCAAGCACGGTCAAGTCATGTTCTGGAAAGTGTCTATGAAGCCAGGTCGACCACTCGCTTATGGCAAAGTGAGCAATGCGCATTACTTTGGGCTACCGGGTAACCCAGTGGCTGTGATGGTAACATTTTACCAATTTGTACGCGACGCATTACTGAGACTAATGGGTCAATCCAGCCCGGTACCTTTACCTATGTTCCAAGTACAGTGCACGCAGGCAATTAAAAAACTGACAGGGCGCACCGAGTTCCAGCGCGGCATATTATTTACCGACACCGATGGTGTATGGCGTGTAAAACCAACTGGTGCACAAGGCTCGGCACTATTAAGCTCCATGTCGTTAGCCAATTGCTTTATTGTGCTAGACGACACGGTTGGCAACCTAGACGCTGGGGCAACCGTTCAAGTTCAAGTGTTAGATGGTATTATCTAACATCATATTTTATTGAGTTTAGTGAGCGTTAAACAAATTATGCATGATATGAACCACAAGCAAAGCACAAGCCACCAAAACAGCAACCTAGCAATCAAGACTGCTTGTTGTATAATTTCGTGTCATTTTTAACCAAACCCTACTCAATCAGGTCTTTTTTTCTTTGAACTCCGCGGCGACTCAGCCCTCTTTAAAGGGATACACCATCGTATGGGCGATTATTTGCTCAATGCTGCTGCATGGTTTGCTTATACTGATTATCCCCAACATTCATTTTGACCCGGCAAAAATGCCTGAGGTGTTAGAAATTCAGCTGGTTAAACAGCCAGCTCCGCCTCCACCGATGCCAGCACAACCAGTACAGCCGCCTGCAGAAGTTGTCGAGCCGCAAACCCAAGTCACTCCAAAACCAACACCTAAGCCGATTGTAAAGCAGACGCCCAGCCATATCGTTCAAGAGGCTAAACCCATCACAGAAACACCAGTCATTACAGCTGCACCAGAGGTGATTGCGGTAAAACCCGCACCGGAGCGCCCTGTACCAACCCACCCCCAGCCGGTAGCTGAGCCTGTCAAAGAAGCACCACCTATACCTAGCCAAGCGGAAATAGACAACGCTACCGGACGTTACGGTAATGCGCTGTGGAACGCAATCAGCAAACATAAAAAGTACCCGAAAATTGCCCAAATGCGCGGCTGGCAGGGTGAAGCCATCGTTGAACTCGAGCTTGATGGCAGCGGGAAATTAAAGTCAAAGAAAATTACGCAATCTAGTGGTTATGAAGTACTAGATAAGCAAGCACTGGAAATGGTGGAAAAAGCCATCCCATTCCCTACCCCACCAGAAGCATTACGGAACAGCACGTTCACGATTGTGATCCCTGTACCGTTTAAGCTCGAAAATCAATAAATCTATCTGCTGTGGCTAAAAAAAAGACCTCTCTTAAAGACCTTTTACTCATTCATGAGCTAGCCTTTATATTACTTATTTTCTTAGTGGCCTCGATTGGTGCGATTGGGATCCAACTCCAAGATCAATCCAGCCAAGAATCCAACCGAATCAATTCTCTGATTCAAGAGGTACAGCAAACACGCGGTGATTTATACCGCCAGCTAAAAGAGCTGTTTGATGCTTACTTTTTAGACGACCCAGAAGCTCGCACCGAATACAACCAATTTACCGTTTCCGTAGAGAATCACTTCCAACAACTGCAGCGCCTTGCCGTAGGCGAGGCAGAAAAAGCCGCGATTCATGATCTGCATGCTGGCTATCAGGCGTTTGTGTCTGAAACATCCACGCTTTTTGATCAAGACTCACACCTTAACCGCAATGACCTAAAAAAGATTCTGAATACAGATCTGGAAGCGGGCATATTTAACCGCTACGAATCTATACTAGCCAGCACGGAACAACTCCTTAACCAGAAACAAGCAGAGCTAGATACGCAACTTAAAAACAGTAAACATAAATCCAACTACTTACTGTTCACCCCGCTCGCACTAGCCATTCTGCTTTTAATGTTCTCACGCGTGTTCTTAAAACGCTCTATTGTGCGGCCGATTGAAGGCGTGCTACACGCCACCACTGAAATCAGTGCCGGCAATCTCACACACAAAGCACCCGATGAAAATATTGAAGAGCTGGCTTCACTCTCCAAAGCCGTGAACGAAATGGCGGATAAGTTATTAACTAGCCAGGAAAACCTCATCCGTACCGAAAAACAAGCCGCACAAGGCTTGCTGGTGCCCATGTTAGCGCACAATATTCGCAACCCACTTGCCAGCATTCGCGCTACCGCACAGGTAATGGACGATCCCAGCAACAATGCAGAAACGCAAGAGTCGATTTACGGCATTATCAATACAGTAGACAGGCTGGAACGCTGGACTGGTGCATTACTGGCATACTTACACCCACTACAGCCACAGCCAACTTATACCAATATGCGCGAAATTGTAAATGGTGCGCTCAGCCCATTGCAGCAAAAAATCGCGGAAAAATCTATTCAACTCAAATTACCTGACTGGCCTAAGCCTAATGCCAGCTATAACGATAAAATATTTACCGATCATCACCTGCTAGAGCAAGTGATTTACAACCTGCTATTGAACGCGATTGACGCATCAGGCAAGAACGCCCCTCTAGAAATAGTATGCAAGATAACTCAAGATACGTTCGATTTATTCTTGATGGATCGTGGTAGCGGTATGCCGTTTAAACCAGACCCCAGCGCCATGAGTGCCCCCACTACCAAGCGATTTGGCACCGGCATCGGCATACCATTTGCGTTCAAAGTATGTGACGCATTAGGAGGTACGCTTCAGTTCAGTGCAAGGCAGGGTGGCGGCACGATAATTACCATCTCATTACCGAAAATGCTTAATACTCATCACGATTCTATTTAAACACCTCACCACTGACGGTCACCACCAAGACGAAACCAATATTTTTCAAAATTATTAGCATTTACTTGCGATATAGACTTGCCTTAATAGGGCTTTTTATCAACAATGTAACTACGTTCTATATCAGCGACCAATTTTCTTATGCTTAATCAACCTGTACCTGACTTCCAATTACCTGCAACCAGCGGAAAAACATTTCAACGCTCAGATTATTTAGGCAAGCGACTTGTGATTTACTTTTACCCAAAGGACTCTACGCCAGGCTGTACCACACAAGGTATGCAGTTCCGGGATGCTTATGCGGATTTTCAAGCTAAAAACACTGAGATTTTCGGCATTTCACGCGATAGCTTAAAATCGCACGAAAACTTTAAGGCAAAATTCAGCTTCCCTTTTGAGCTGTTAGCCGATACAGAAGAAGTGGCATGTGCACTATTTAATGTCATCAAAATGAAGAACATGTATGGTAAGCAAGTAAGAGGGATAGAGCGTAGCACTTTTATCATCGACACTGACGGCACACTGATTAAGGAATGGCGTGGCGTAAAGGTAGATGGCCATGCCGCAGAGGTGTTAAGCTTTATCAGTTCGTTATAGTTTTAGCAGCCACTCATTTAGATTGGACAATTGTATTAATAGAAGTATTACGTGGAATAGCAACATCTCAACGCAGTATGCAGTTAGTAATTTTTTAAACTTAATTTAACTCCATTACATTCATCACTTATTAGAAAGTCTTTTATGTCCAAAAAAGATACTGGTATATCCAAACTATTTGTTCTTGATACGAATGTACTCATGCATGATCCTTCTTCACTATTCAGATTTGAAGAGCACGACATCTATCTACCGATGGTCACGCTGGAAGAGTTAGACAACAATAAAAAAGGCCTTACCGAAGTTGCACGCAATGCGCGCCAAGTCAGCCGCAATTTAGAAGAAATCGTCAGTTCAGATTTAACTAACCTAGAGCTAGGCTGTGCCTTATCACGTAACGGTAACAAACAAGCTACCGGTCGCTTATTCTTACAAACCACACAACTACACCTAGATTTACCTGGGCTTGCCGGTAGTAAAGCCGACAACCAAATTATCAGCGTGGTGCTATGCCTGCAGAAACAACACGTTAGCAGACAAGTTATCCTTGTCAGCAAAGACATCAACATCCGCATTAAAGCGCGGGCGATGGGGGTATTAGCTGAAGACTACTTTAATGACAAAGTATTAGAAGATACCGACGTTCTCTACAGTGGCATGAAAGAGCTGCCAGCGGACTTCTGGGACAATCACAGTAAGGCGATGGAATCATGGCAAGAGTCTGGCCGCATGTTCTACCGACTCACAGGCCCGTTATGCAAAACTTTTTTGGTCAACGAATTTGTGTATTACGAGTTTGAGAAGCCATTCCATGCTATTGTGCGCAGCCTAGAGAAAGACACTGCAGTACTTGAGGTAGTTAAAGATCATTTAATACCCAAACATAATGTTTGGGGTATTACCGCGCGCAATCGTGAGCAGAATTTTGCATTAAACCTACTGATGGACCCAGAAATAGACTTTGTTTCTTTACTTGGGCAAGCCGGTACTGGCAAAACACTGTTAACATTGGCAGCCGCACTTACTCAGGTACTGGATAAGAAGATTTACTCAGAGATCATCATGACCCGTGTGACGGTGCCAGTTGGCGAAGACATCGGCTTTTTACCGGGCACTGAAGAAGAAAAAATGACGCCATGGATGGGTGCGCTGGAAGACAACTTGGATGTATTAAATAAAAGCGATGAAGAAGCTGGGGATTGGGGGCGTGCTGCGACTCAAGACTTAATCCGTACTCGCATTAAAATTAAATCATTAAACTTTATGCGTGGTCGCACTTTCTTAAATAAATTCTTAATTATTGATGAAGCGCAAAACTTAACGCCTAAACAAATGAAAACCCTAATCACCCGTGCGGGGCCTGGTACTAAAGTTGTTTGTTTGGGTAATATCGCACAAATCGACACCCCTTACTTAACAGAAGGCAGTTCAGGGCTTACTTACGTGGTAGATCGCTTTAAAGGCTGGAGCCACAACGGGCATATCACACTACAACGTGGCGAACGCTCGCGCCTGGCTGACTTTGCGGCGGAAATTTTATAGGTTAATTATGTGCAACTTCAAGCTTAACAATCAGTGCTGTGTTATCAAAGGTGATTTCTAATGCGGATGTGTAAAGGCTTTTATACCTTACTCACAGCGCAGTTTTTATCTGCCCTAGCTGACAACGCACTGTTGTTTGCGGCGATTGCACTACTTGCCAAAATCAACTCACCAGATTGGCACACGCCCCTATTACAGCAGTTTTTTGTGATTTCCTACATTGTACTTGCGCCATTTGTAGGCTCATTTGCTGACGCCTTACCCAAGGGGCGTGTGATGTTTCTTGCCAATGCAATTAAGTTCATCGGCAGCCTTGCTATGCTGCTTGGCATGCCGCCGCTCTATGCCTATGGCATTGTCGGTATCGGCGCTGCGGCATACTCCCCTGCAAAATACGGTATTTTGACCGAGCTACTACCTCCAGAAAAACTGGTGAGCGCCAATGGATGGATGGAAGGCTCAACTGTGATCGCCATCATATTGGGCGCACTACTTGGTGGCAGCCTTGCCAGCCATGACCCTTACTTTGCCATGATTTTCATCACATTGCTGTATTTAGTCGCAGCGGTATTTAATATTTATATTCCAAAACTACCGATTGACCATAAGCTACCGAAGAAGAATCCTGCATTTATGCTTTACGACTTTTGGCAGTCGTTCAAGGCATTATGGGTAGATACACGCGGACAAGTTTCACTTGCGGTCACCACCCTATTCTGGGGTGCTGGCGCAACGCTACGCCTAGTGGTAATTGCATGGGCAGCCAGCACACTTAACTTTGGTTTAGAACAAGCCACGCAGCTAATGGCAATACTTGCCGTAGGCATTGCTGCGGGTTCCGTAGTTGCAGCAACCTATATCAAGTTAGAAGAGTCAACAAAAGTACTGCCGGCAGGCATTGTCATGGGAGTACTGGTGGTAGTGATGGCGTTTGTACAGCATTGGCAGGTTGCGGTAGCATTGCTATTTATTATCGGCGCACTTGCTGGCTTCTTTGTGGTTCCGTTGAACGCGCTATTACAGCACCGTGGGCACGAATTAATTGGCGCAGGTCACTCTATTGCCGTACAGAATTTCAACGAGCATATCGGCATCCTGCTTATGTTGGGTGCCTACTTATTAATGGTAAAAGCTGAACTTCCTATCAATATCATTGTGATTGTATTTGGCGTATTTGTAAGCCTGTGTATGACCGTTATTAATAAGCGCTACAAAAATATCGCCTAACGCAAAGTAACACTTTATTGCGCATCTTGCAGACTACTCTGAGCATGCAAGATGCGACACTAAGTCCGCCGGTTCGTATCTGGACTACCTCACACTAGTGCATTAATTCACACACCCCTTGTGATGCAAACGCTACGCACTTATACGAACAGACTACAAATAAAAACGGGCGCATCAATAAAACCATGTTAACGTTTTATTGATGCGCCCGTTGTATTGGATCAAAAATTGATTAGTGCAGTTTCACGTGTGCTTCAGTACGTTTTGCAATCATTCTAGCTAATGTTTGTAGTGCCATGCTCCAAAACCCATGCAGTGCCATCAAATGCAGTTTATAGAGTGATTGGTACATCGTACGTGCAATCAAACCTTCAATAAATAAACTGCCACCTGATAACGCGCCCATCAAATTACCTACCGTTGTGTAGCTACCTAGATTTACCAGAGAACCATAATCTCTGTATTTAAACTCAGGTAGATCTGCCTTACCTGCCACACGGTATTTCAATGTTTTAACCAACATACTAGCTTGCTGATGTGCTGACTGCGCGCGTGGTGGCACTGTCACGCCTTGGCTGTGCCCTGCCCACTGGCATGCTGCACAATCACCAAATGCAAAAATATTATCATCTAGTGTAGTTTGTAACGTAGGTTTAACTACCAATTGGTTAATGCGGTTAGTTTCCAGTCCGTCAATCTCACGAAGGAAATCAGGAGCCTTAATGCCTGCAGCCCAAACCACAAGTGCTGACGGAATAAAACGGCCACTGTGTGTTTGCACACCTTTACTTGTCACCTCAGTCACACGCTCACCCATATATAAGTGCACGCGCAGTTTTCTCAGTTCCAAATCTACAGAGTTAGAAAGTTTTTCTGGGAGCGCAGGCAATACACGCTCACTCGCCTCGATTAATGAAATGTGTACATCACGGTCAGGATCAATTTTATCCAGCCCGTAAGCTGCTAATTCACGTGTTGTATTATGCAGTTCAGCAGAGAGTTCAACCCCGGTTGCACCAGCACCCACAATCACCACTTCTAACTGGCCAGCTTGGACAGGCTCAGCTTGGGTTTGTGCGCGTAATAGCGCATTATGTAAACGCCTGTGGAATTTCTCAGCCTGATCTTGCGTATCTAGTGCGATAGAATGCTCACGCGCGCCTTTAATACCAAAATCGTTAGTAGTACTACCTACTGCAATCACCAGTGTGTCATATTTAATGGTACGACGTGGAATAACCTCTACACCGTCTTCATCATAGTTTGGCGCAATTGAGATTTCTTTTTTAGCTCGGTCCAGGCTATCCATACTACCCAGACGGAACTTAAAGTGATGCCAATGTGCTTGCGCTAAATAGACTAGCTCATGCTTCTCTGGGTTCATACTGCCGGCAGCAATTTCATGCAGCAATGGCTTCCAGACGTGTGTCTTTGACTTATCAATCAAAGTAATCACGGCCTTACCTTTACGCCCTAGACTATCGCCTAGCTTAGTTGCTAACTCTAAACCGCCAGCCCCACCACCTACGATGACGATTTGATGCAGTTGCTCTGCTTCCGCCTTACCCATTTTGCACTCCCTGCATACACTATTATTAAACTTTTAAAATAAAAAAAACGCTTACTGAACCTCAGTAAGCGCTTTCTATTCTTAAATCACTTACTCGTTTCCAGTGATTGCTGAATTGCTACGAATCCATGCAATAACTTTCAATACTTCATCTGGTTTCAAACCATCAGGTGGATCAGCTTGCATTAAACCAAAGCCTTTAGCACCCATACCGCCGTTGGTGCCGTGCCAAATCGTTTCAAACATACCTTTGTTTGTCGCATTTTTTGCATACTTAAAGTTGGGACCTTGCAAACTTGGCCCTACTGCACCTTCTGCACGGCCGCCATGACAGGCTACACATGAATATAAGCTAAATTTCTTTTTACCAGCCAAAATCTCAGCTTCAACACCAATATATGGGTTTTTGCCTGTTGCAATAAACTCTTTTGCAGCTGGCGTATCAAAAAGTTTTGCGTCAATTTTTAACGCTGAACCATCTTGAGTTGTTACCAAATCAATCATCTTTATTTCTGAATCAGAACCTGCGCTAGCATCTGCACTTTTAGAGCCAGAACCTTGACCACATGCAGCGAGCATTGAAATGAGCGCCACTAAAAATAAATGTTTATTCATCATTCACTCGATTAATTATGAAAAGTTTAATAATAACGCATTTAGTCATAATAAAAAACGGTCGCAATGGCGACCGTTTTTTACGAGACAAAGCAATTAATTATTCGTTACCAGTAATTTTGCTGTTGCTACGAATCCAAGCAATTACTTTCAACAAATCATCAGGTTTCAAGCCTTCTGAAGGATCTTCCGGCACCATCAAACCTAAACCTTTAGCACCCATACCACCGTTGGTACCATGCCAAATCGTTTCAAACATACCTTTGTTTGTTAGATTTTTTGCATATTTCATGATGTTACCAGTCAAGCCTGGTGCAATAGCACCTTCACCGTGACCACCATGACAGGCGTTACATGAGTACAGGTTAAATTTCTTTTTACCTGCTTTAATTGCATCCTCATTACCGATGTATGGGTTTTTACCTGTTGCTAAGAACTCTTTTGCAGCTGGCGTATCGAACAACTCTTTTTTAATATTTAAAGGTGCACCATCTTGCGTTGCTACTAGGTTAATGTCTGCTGCCTGCACATTTACAGAAACTAAGCCTGTTAATGCCAACATAGAAACTAATAATGTTGACGCTAAAGTTTTATTGCCTAACATGTTATCTCCTAATTTTAATTCACATAAAATGAGTTACGTCCTAATCATGCTAAGCGCATTCTTCAACGTATGGTCATTCAACGTAGGTATTTATATATCGGTTGACTTAACAACGCAAAATAAGCGCACATTTTACTCTGTTTTTGGGATCGCGTCACCGCGAGTTTCTTTATTAACTTCTTTTCCCTTACGATAAACTTTCATAATGCTATCGCCTTCAACTACAGGCATATGCGGAATGCCATAATCATCTAGAATTTTGTTAATTTTGTCTTTATTTCTATCTAGCGCAGCATCAATCATTGCCATGCGTTCTTTATCAGCTTTACGTACACCGATTGAAATATTCCAGTTAGTTTTACCTTTGGCATTCACCATTTCATAATCAGGCACCATCACAACCTCTAACGGCTCTTTTGATTGTTTAGCGAAATAACCACCGATTGGGCCCCACATAATCGCTACATCAATATCACCAGCAAGCAAGTCATCAATTAAATAGCTTGGCGGTAAATTAAGGTCGCGTTGCATGCGGTACGGTCTTGCATTTGGCATAAGGCCATAATCATTCAAAGCAATGGTTGCTGGGCTCTGACCCACAATACCAATAGTTGCTTTTTTAAGGTCTGGGCTATCCCAGTTTGTGATTTTCATACCGCTGCTTTTTTTGTATACAAACACGTGGCCTGCACGGTAGTAAGGTTTAGATGTTCTTAATGCATCGTAATCTGATGTAGTTCCCATAATCACATCACATTTTTTTGCACTCAGTGTGTTTCTAATGAAACCCATTCTGTCGTACCAGAACGTGAACGCAAGCTTCTTATTTAAATCATTTGCCAACACTTCAGCAATTTTATTTTCAAACCCTTCTAAATTCTTATTTGAATAGGGTAGGTTATCTTGGTCTGCACAGACTCTGAACTCTGTACCATCATCCACACGCTGCACTTCGCCAGCACGACCTGAAGAGTAAACATCTTCAGCCTGCACGCTGCCTATTGCAAGAAAACCCATAATCAGACCAAGCAATTGCATTCTTTTAAACATTTTTATTCCTTATCATAAAAATGCGGCTCTTACTCCACCGCGCTATGTAATAGAGTAGTAACTTAATCAAAAGTTCTACCTATTAAAACCTTCAAAACCGACATACGACTATACAGGATAGCCTATGTATGAAACAGCAGATTTTCATGAATCTGGCTTAAATATTAGCTATTTATTAATAGCTATTTGCTGAACAAACACGAGTACGAACTACTGTGCCGAGCGGCACAAATGGACTATTCACATGACGCTACTCAATAAAAAAACACCCCGACGAATCGGGGTGTTTTTAGTTACTACTTTGGTACTAGCTTACGATATTAGCTAATAATTTTATTGTATTACAACAATCAATTATAGGCTGAATACGTTCAATGCACCGCCGCCAGGAGCAGCGTTGTATTTAACTAGTTCAGCATAACCACCAGCAGCGCCTAAAGCGTCTGTAGGAGTAGTCATACCAAGGTTCATCGCAACACCAGCCCAGCCACCGATACCTGATAGCACGCCAACGTATTGTTTACCTTTGTTACCGTATGTGAATGCGTTACCAATCACACCAGAACCAACTTGGAATTTCCAAAGTTCTTTACCTGATTTAGCATCAACAGCTTTGAACCAACGATCTAAAGTACCGTAGAACACTAAGTCAGTAGCAGTAGTTAAAGCACCACCCCAAGCTGAGAATTTCTCTTTGTTGTACCATACTTTTTTGTTTGTCATTGGATCATAAGCGCCGAAGCCACCCATAACACCGTCAGGACCTGGGAACATTGTTAATGTTGCACCAACCCATGGTTGACCAGCAACGTATTTAGACTCAACTGGCTCGTATGTCATACATACGTGGTTCAATGGAGAATATACTAAACCAGTTTTTGGTGAGTATGCAGCTGGTTGTTGGTCTTTTGTACCTAAAGCAGCTGGACAAACGCCTTTAGCGTTGTAGTCTTGGTGAGTAGAAGCTGATGCCAATTTGTTTGGTACACCAGTTTTCATGTCAACATCAGTTGCCCAGTTTACGAATGGGTGAACTTTTTGAGCAGCTTGTAATTTACCGTTGTGTGCATTCCATGTGTAAGCGAAGCCGTTACGGTCATGGTGCCAAGCGTATGTTTTGCCACCTTTGTCGAACAAGATTACTTCGTTGATACCGTCGTAGTCCCACTCGTCATGTGGAGTCATTTGCATACCCCATTTTGCAACGCCAGTGTCTAAGTCACGTGCGAATACAGTCATTGACCATTTGTTGTCGCCTGGACGTACGTCTGGGTTCCAAACTGATGGGTTACCTGTACCGTAGTAAACTAAGTTTGTACGTGCATCATATGGCCACCAGCCCCATACAGAGCCACCACCATGTTGCCAACCATCTTTAACTGCTTGTGGCTTCAACCATGTACGTGTACCTAGATCTTTTTCGCCAAATTTGATTTGGTCGTTAGGTAATTTTTTGAAAGAACCGCCTTCTTTGTTGCCGCCGTTTACGTCTTGGTAAACTGACAATGCACTGTATTCAGGAGTTTCTTTGTTGAAATCTGCACCGATCAACACTTCAGAATCTGGACCTGTTGAGTATGCTTTCCATGCTAAAGAACCATCTTTAGCGTTGTATGCTGCGATAAAGCAACGTACACCGAACTCAGCACCTGAACAACCTGTCAATACTTTGTCTTTGATTACGTGTGGAGCGTTAGTGTTAGTAGCGCCAACTTTTGGATCGTTGATCAATGTTGACCATACTTTAGCACCAGTTTTAGCGTCTAAAGCTACTAAGTTACCATCGTTTTGTTGTAGGTAGATTTTACCGTCGCCGAAGCCAAGACCACGTGAAACGTTGTCACAGCACAATACAGCTTGTACTGATGGATCTTGTTTAGGGAAGTATGACCATACGATTTTTTGGTTGTTGTCTAAGTCTAAAGCGTATACGTTGTTTGGGAATGCTGTATGTACATACATCATGTTACCAACAACGATTGGTGAACCTTCGTGACCACGGTTTACACCAGTAGCGAATGTCCAAGCTGCTTTAAGATTTTTAACGTTGCCTTTGTTCACTTGTGACAAAGCGCTGTAACCGTTGTTGTTGTGCTGACCACGTGGGTGAGCCCAGTTGTTCGCGTCTTTCATTGCTGCTTCTTGATCTGCAGCGGCCGATGCTACTAAAGGCATCGCCATACCTGCTACCAAGCCAAGTGCTAACTTGATTTTGTTGATTTGCATATTAATCTCCAAAGTTAAACTACTAAGGTTTAAATAAATAGATTCATATCTAAAACCAATAAATTTTTGATGTTCCTCAAAATTTTTACTAGCTTTTATGAATCTATTTGTAGCACACTTAATGTGCTTGAACAGAACTATAAACCAGTGAATCATGAATTGCAATACATTGTTTACAATTTATTTACATTTAACTTAACATATTGATTCCCAGCACACCAAACTACTATATAGCGTCAATTTAAAGAATTAGCACACCACAAAAAGTCATTTAAAATCAAATAGAAAGAGATTACCCCCGCATGCAAGCCGATATTTACAAGTTGTATCCTGAGATTGATACATTTAAAGAATCTACGATCAAAGTGGACGATTTGCATGAGATTTACTATGAGGTTTGTGGCAACCCTGATGGGGTGCCAGTAGTGTTCCTGCATGGCGGCCCTGGCAGTGGTTGCAACCCTGCACAAAGACGCTTTTTTGACCCAAAGCATTACCGCATTATCTTGCTTGACCAGCGCGGATGCGGGCGTAGCAAGCCTTTAGGCGAAACAACCAACAATACCATTGATGACTTAGTGCATGATATTGATTTGATTCGCACCCACTTAGGCATTGATAGATGGTTGGTGTTCGGTGGCTCATGGGGCAGCACACTTGGCATTGCTTACGCATTAAAGCACACACAACATGTAACCGGACTGATTCTGCGCGGCATATTTTTAAGCCGTAACAGCGAGCTCAACTGGTTTTTGAACGATGTAAAAGCCTTTTACCCTGAACCTTGGGAGGTTTTATGTGATTTCTTACCTGGCGAGTCAAAAGCTAACCCGATTAACGCTTACGAGAAGCTTATTTTCTCAGATGATGCCGCGATTAATATTCCAGCAGCAATTCAATGGAACCAGTTTGAGAGCAGCATCATGACCTTGCTGCCAAGGCCTGCCAGTGAACAGGAGGTAGATGGCCCGGTAGAGCTAGCTCGCGCCAGGGTGCAAATACACTATATACAGCAGCAATGTTTTGTTGGAAAACGCGACTTACTAGCCGAAGCCAAGGAAAAGCTATCGCAAGTGCCCACCATTATTGTGCAAGGTCGTTACGACATGGTTTGCCCACCGATCACAGCGTGGGAACTCAAGCGCGCGATGCCACATGCTGAGTTGCACTTTGTGGATGACGCAGGGCATTCCGCCATGGAGGCTGGCACAACATCCGCACTTATCGCCGCGACTGAGAAATTTAAGAATTTAGATTAAACATGCATTAATATTGAGAGAGTATGGTGCTAAGATTCTTTATGGATATTTAGCCTATACTTTCTCACTAATCGCACACCAAGATGACTTCACCGCAATATCTACCCATGGAAATTTAAGCGTCATGCCTATCCATCAAGATTTGACTATACACATCGCAGCATGAAGAAGATCACTTTCACTCCAAAACAAAATTTAGCGATACGTGACAACTTACGTAAAGCGATTAATATACCTAGCGAGGTTTACGCTAACCAGCGCTATAACACGCCGCTATTTGTATTTCATGAGATGTTCAAGGCGTTTCAACGGCACAACGCCTTGGGCTTATCTGCATCCCTATCTTTCTATGCGATGTTTGCATTGATTCCTTTAGTGCTGCTCATGTTTTTTCTATTGAGCCAACTTATTTTCAGCTCAGATTATGCGATTGTTAAACTCGCTATCATTACCAGCAATCTGGTTCCGCAATTTAGCAATGCCATCATGACCGAGGTTTATAGCACGGCGAAACATCAAGTAGCATGGGGGGCTTTGGGTCTATTTGTTCTGCTCTGGACCGTAACCCCGCTGGCAGGAGCGATGCGTGCAGCTTTTTACAGCATTGCAAGTTTGGTCGAGGCACCATCATTTGTTAAAAGAAAGATAAAAGACATTTTTGCCATTATCGGCATGTTGCTACTCTTCTTTTTATTTACATTTGCTGGGCTTATGCTCGAAAAGGTCATTATATTTTTAGGCGCTAGCAGCCGCTTTATACACTACGAAACATTCACAACTTTAACCTCCTTAGCCTTAACCACGCTGCTAATCAGTGCCTTCTATTTTGTGTTCTTTCCTGCACGTTTATATATTAAACATATCTTAATTGGCTCATTATTCACCGCCATACTCTGGCTGCTGATGCGTCCTGCATTTACTTTATTTTTATCGATGAACGAATCATACGGGTCAATTTTTGGCAGCATGAAGAACCTATTCATTTCCATCACCTGGCTTTATGTAAACTTTGCAGTGTTTTTACTAGGCACAGAGCTGATTGCCACTTTAAGAAAAAAAGACGTCTTGCTACTAAAAGGACTATTTGATGAATCATTAGAACACCATATTGCTACACAGTCTCACTATGTAAAGAAGCTGATGCAGCGCTACGGCAAGGTATATGCGCAAAATGACATTATCTTCCAACATGGAGAAGCAACTGATCGCTTGTACTATTTAGTTTCAGGCGAGGTGCACATCATTAAACATGGCAATGTGTTACGCACCGTGCATGCTGGCGAATATTTTGGTGAGATAGCCATGCTATCCAACACACCAACAGTTGCAGAAGCAAAAGCCGCCTCAACGCATGCAGAAATCATTACAATGAGCACGGATAATATTGAGACATTACTGCTGGACGAGCCTAAAGTCGCCATGAAATTTTTACGCAAACTGGCAATCCGTTTACAGCAACAAGACGAATAGACTTCACTCTAATGCAATATAGAATTTGATATAGTTTAGGATAAATGATGGCAAAGCAAGCACCCCTCTCCCCTCAACCTAGCCATGCGGAAATGCAACCTGTCCTGCATTTATTCAACTCAGGAAAAATGGCTGAAGCTGAACTTGCAGCAAAGAAACTGACTAACCGTTATCCAAATACATTTATCCTGTATCAAATTCTAGGCATTGCCCAAGATAGTTTATCCAAGCCTCAAGCGGCGATTGAAAGCTACAAAAAGGCATTATCGATTCAGCCCAACACACCAGACTTGCATTTCAACCTAGGAATCGCCCTTACCAACACTGGAGACATAGAAGCCGCCAGCAGGCATTATCAGCAGGCGATTGCATTGCAGCCCAACTTCTTTGAGGCCTATGGCAATTTAGGCGCGCTATTGCAAAAGCAAGGCTTATTAGAGGATGCGATTAAGAACTACCAGATTGCATTAAATATTCATGAAGATGCACGCGGCCATTTCAACATGGGCACGGCACTACGGGACCAAGGCAAACTGGATGACGCTATCCAGCATTTTAAACATGCGATTCGTATGTTTCCAAATTATGCGGATGCCCACAACTACCTAGGTGAATGTTTGCGTGACCAAGGCAATATGGAAGATGCTGTTAAGAGCTATCTTGATACATTAAAACTCAATCCCGACCATGCCGGCGCCAATTACAATATGGGTGAGTTTTTATACTTGGCTAATCGCTTTGACGAGGCGGTTGAGCACTTTGAACGCTCGCGCCTAGATGATTGGCAAGAGCGTGCGCTGTATTGCACCTATAAAGCAGAGCACTTTGATGTGTTTAAAACAAAGCTAGATGAAATTGTGCGTACCCACAAAAAGCATGACGCACCGTTTCTGGCTACATTATCTTCACACTATGCTCGCAATTTTGGGGTAGAAGACCACTATAACTTCTGTAAAAACGGCTTTGATTTTGTTTACCAAAACAGCATTGCAGAACTTGCTGAACCTAATAGCCAGTTTCTTAAAGACCTGCTTAACGACATAGACAACACCGCGATTGAAGTACGCGCACAGGGCATGATTATCAACGGCAAACAATCTGCCGGCAATTTATTTAAACGCCCGGAGGCATCCTTCAGAAAGCTGGGGGAATTAGTTAAACAAGAGTTTATTAACTACAAAAATCGCTTTGCCGGCGCCGACTGTGAACTGATTAAATCATTTCCGAAGGAACTGGAATTCACCAGCTCATGGTATGTACGATTACGCCGTGCGGGCTACGTAGATCGCCATATCCACGAAGTGGGCTGGATTAGTGGCGCGGTGTATCTGGTGTTACCTAAAGATCGCAAAGACCCTCTAGAGGGCTGCTTTGAATATGGGTTACATGGTGACAACTACCCACAAAAGCACGATGACTTCCCTGTAGGCGTCGCCTCACCTAATGTTGGCGACATTGTGCTGTTCCCATCCTCGCTGTTTCATCGCACTATTCCATTTAACTCAAATGAAGAGCGGATTTGTATTGCCTTTGATTTAAAGCCACAAGGTGAAATTTTCAGACGATCTAACTATTAAACAGTTAGCCCTTTCTGATCATGCTATCTACAAAACGCGCATCCCAAATACTAGTAGCATTGGCTGCTTGGGCCTTCATTTCGGCAGTGCTTTCGTTGCTGATTGTCAAAATTGTTTATACGGCGACATTACCGACGTCGTTAACTAACATCACAAGCGAGATCAACCGCATTCAAGATCTGACAACACTTAAAAAGATTTCTGTGCTATTGGCAGACTCGATTACGGCTGAAAAAGATGCTGGATGGTTATTGGTGTCGTGGGGACTTTGGTTCGTTGCCACATGGTCCACCATCTTCGGTATTGCCACTATGTTTTTGTATCGCCAGTTGATTACTACTAAGGCGACTGAAGATTCTCACCCGAAAGAAACAATGCTGGATTTGGCACTTACTGGCAAGCTGAAACTTTGGCAAGCGTTTTGGGGCCTGTATGTCGCGCTTCCGATGGCTGCATCGTTCGCTGTTTATGAAGTGCTTGCATTCCTCAAAGGCATTCACATTATTGAGCCAACCAAGGTGGCTGACCTAATCCTTACACCATTATCCTACTCGGCAGTGTTGGTGATTTTCTGGGGGGGGCGCAATCGTCACATGGCGCTGCTCCGCTAACACAACTCACAAGGCTTTATGCTACCTTGCAAGAGTCGCTGTTGTTTTACTCACAGTTGCACCGCTAGTTCAATCCGCAACATTATTGAGCCATTATCTTGTGCGCTAAGGCGGCCAAGATATCTTAGGCTACTAACAACTAGCAGCACCCACTTGCCCTACACCTAGTTGGAAAAAGTTTGCACTTACTTACCCGCAGAGCTAATCTGCATCAGGCTCTATAAGCTTGCGTGCATCTTCAATCATAAATTCCAAACGCGCTTCGGCAATATCTACCTGTGTATCCATAATAGGGTCGATACACTTACTGCCGAAGATAATTTTGCCTTCCAAATTGGCTTGGCTAGTGAGACGTGTGTAGTCTTCCACGATACAGTTCTTAATTACTGCGCCGCTCTCAACCACACAACTTGCCCCTAATACTGCAGGGCCTACAATCGTGGCGCCAGCCTCAATCTTGGTACTACCACCTATATAAACCGGCGGCGTAATATTGACCTGGTCAAAATCAACATTTAGATTAATGCCTACATGCACGCCCGGCTTCACCTCGCGACCCGGCATTTTGAACCCGGCAACTTCACCGTTTAATATCTGGCTGGTCACTGTCCACACATCCTGCACATTGCCAATATCTAGCCATTGGAACGGCAAGTTAATGCCGATAAAAGGCAGGTGCGCTTGTGCAAGTTTAGGGAACAATTCGCCTCCAATATCATAGGCAACACCTGAAGGAATATAGTCAAAGATTTCCGGTTCAAAGATATAAATACCGGTATTAGCTAGATTTGAAATTGCGTCTTTTGGATCTGGCTTTTCTTGGAACTGCAAAATACGATCATCTTCATCCAGCGCAACGATGCCGTATTTAAATACCTCATCGTTTGGCACTTCTCGAATAATAATGCTGGCAATCGCCTTTTTCTGGCGATGAATCTCTAGTGCTTTACTGATATCTAAATCAATCCAGGCATCGCCACACAGCACAATAAACGTTTCGTCAAAGAACCCTGAAAAATCCTGGATCTTTTTCATCCCACCAGCCGAACCAACCGGTGAGCTAATCGCGATACCAGACTCTACATAACCCTCGTATGAATAAGCCATGCTCACACCAAACTGCTCACCATCTCTAAAATAGTTCTCAATAATTGGTGCCAAATGGCTGGTATTGACCATAATCTGATCAACGCCATGCTTTTTCAGCAGTTCAATCAGATACTCCATCACTGGCTTGCGCACCAATGGGATCATTGGCTTAGGAATTTCATGGGTGATAGGCTGTACTCTAGTACCTTTACCAGCCCCAAGTATCATTGCTTTCATGTTTTTCTTAACTTCAGATTTAATTATTTAATAGACTCTATTATGCCTAATAAATAACAAGCTGACACGACTTGCTTTAGCAGAATCAGCCTATTAATACGTACGATGCAAACAAGGGAGTGGATATCGGAACAACGTAACCTCACTGGAGTAGATTACAGCACAACTAATGGTGCGTTGCCTTTTGTTTATACATGGCAGTATCCGCCGCCTTAAGCAATTGATTGATTGTTTGCTCATTACCTTTGAACAGCGTAATACCCAGACTAACAGTCACTTGATGCTCAAATAACTGCAACTTAAAAGGCTGCTCTACTACGGCACGAATCTTATCAGCAACCTGCACTGCAGCTGCATTGGCTTCAGTAGACTCAGTGCCTAACTCACTTAAAATAACAACAAACTCATCCCCACCTAGACGAGCGGCAGTATCTACATCCCGAACACAACTCTTGATTCTTTTAGCCACTTCAATCAAAAGCAAATCTCCAGCATCGTGCCCCTTCGTATCGTTAAGGCCTTTAAAGTTATCAATATCCAGAAAAATAACGGCGCCATACTGGCCACTACGTTCACTCACAGCCAAGGCTTGCTCCAGCCGATCCAACATCAGCATCCGGTTAGGGATTCCCGTGAGCCCATCCTGATTGGCAAGCTTCCACAACATATTCTGGTGATTAATATGCCTGAGTCTTCCGCGCTGAATAGCGCGCAAATATCGATACAAAATCGCCGAAGAGGCAAATGATAATACAGCCATTAATCCAATCAAGCCCAAACTCAAGTCAGTCCAGCCCGCTTGCCTAGTCATTAAAATTAAAAATGGCTCACCCATGGTGGCCAAAGACTTTTGATGTTTAAAAACCGGGAATATCGCCACCTCAATTGCACTGCGGGTGCGCCCGGCCACAGAAAAGAGCTGACCTTTAGGGTCGTGCACAGTAAAGTCTTTATGATAAACCGTTGCGCTAAAACCATCTCGCATCAGATTATCGCCGGGCCGCAGCAACTTATCTGCATCGATAATCATATCAACAATCATGTTTTGTTCTGACTTTATGGGGCAGAACACTACATAAGCAAGGTTGCCTTGTATCAACCGGAATGGATGGCTCGCAACGGGGCGCTGCAGTGTAATTGCCTGAGTCACTGCACTTTCAAGGAACGGGACACTTGATACATCCAAGCCAATAATTTCATTTGAGCTAGATGACAGCGACTCCATATAAATGACAGGATAATAATATGGCTTGTCTTGAGGATGCTCCCACCCCCGATGCCCACCAAAAGCAAAAGCCTTCAGCGTAAAATCAGGAGTGCCACTGAGCCGCCGGCTGACAATAAAATCTTGCAGCTGCTTCTTTGCTACTTTTTGTATAATTTCTAATGCAAAAATTTGATCGTTGGTATCAATGACACTACGCACATACACAGACACCTTTTCAGGGCTAGTATTGCCAATGGCAGCAAACAGCGCAGAAAATCCCTTCAGAACTGTTTCGCTACTCACCATACTTCTGTTGAGTTTATCTACGTAGTCCTCACCATGCTCGGTGAAGCTTCTTTCAGCATCGCGGAGATTGAGGTTAACCACGGCCCACAGTGCCACTGAGCAAAGTGACACCCAAACCACTAACGCTATAAAGATAGCTAGGGTTGAAATTGGTTTAATATCATTTAACTTAGCGTTCATCATATCCCGCCAGCCAATCAAGATTAAGGCAATACTAACTCATTTGTCACTCACCTATCGCAGCCACTTGGTGACAAACAATCAATACAGCGGACACACAGCTTTAAAAAACAAAAGTTGCACACCGAATACTACATCCTCCCAACAACTCCTGCAAACAAGTATCCGCGCGGCAATACAGTTTAGCAATCACCCTAAAGCATGCACAACCTCATTTGTGCAAATGAATGCAACAAGTCTAAGGACAAATGCACCCGCCCGAACTAATGCTCTTTAGTAGTGTATATCCTGATAATTATTAACAATCGCCTGTATTTCAGCGCGTTGTTCTAATAGCACATCAACACAATTTGCATCCAGTTTACCAACTTCCACCATGTGCTTGAGCTCAGTAAATGCATCATCTAGTGACCAGCCTACTTTATATGGCCTAGTGCTTACCAGCGCATCTAACACATCGGCAGTCGTAACTATGCGCCCCTCAATAGGAATAGCATCCCCTTTAATTCCTTTAGGATACCCAGACCCATCCATCAGCTCATGGTGAAATGCCACAATATTACGCATCACCTTGGATTCGGCGAATTGCTGTAAATTAAAATCCCCGAGTATCTTCTCAATAATCTCAATACCTTTTTCAACATGCGTTTGCATGATTTTTTTCTCGTCAGGGTCTAATCTGCCTTCTTTTAATAATATTTTGTCTGGAATACCAATCTTGCCAATATCATGCAAGGGGGCAAACAAGTACACATGCTCAACAAACTCATCTGCCAAACCCAGCTTACTCGCCACGCCTTTTGCAATCACTCTAGAGTAACGTGCCATTCTTTCAATATGTGCCCCAGTCTCAAAGTCTCTAAGGTTTGTCAGCTCTTTAGCCATTTCAACCGAAGCAATCACCGTACGTAATGCGGTCATCTCAGTTGATAGTGTCATATTAATCAAACTTGAAAAAAGCAGCAGATCACGCTGAGTTTGAGGGGTAAATGCCGCATGCTCTACCGAATCAAAGAACAAGAAGCCTAAAAGCATCCCTTGGTCATACATTGGAATCGTAAATGATGACTGATAGCCCTGCTCTAGCAGCCAAGCAGAATGCTGATTGCTTGGTTGAATTGACTCTTGAATTGAGTCAATCACCCGAGGGCTTCCACTTAACGCAATATCTGACAAGGAAATACTGTCACCAAGCTTAATTTCATAGCCTGAAATCGGCATGCCTTGCCTAGTGCTATTTACGAAGGTTTTTAGTCTATCTTCTTTTGCATCATAAATCGCACATCCAATCCGGTCCACGGCCGGCACAGACTCAAGCATCCGATCATGCAAATGGCTTAAACGCTCATTTAACGTGTCGCCATGCTTTGTTACATCAAGTAATTGGGGATTTATCATATTTTCTTAGTATTATTAACCAACAGAACAACTATTTGGGAACAGGCTTTTTCGTAAACATTAAGCAATTTGTACCAGATGCCTCAAATACTTCACTACATGGCGTGCGCTTGCTTTGAAAATTTAACGCCCGGCAGCCATAAGGAAAGTTTGGCTTATATGTAATGAAATAATGAACACAACGTGAGCATAACTTAGTATCCAGATGATTTGAATCATTAACCATAGGTTTCATTTACAAAAAAATAGCCACCTCTCGGTAGCCAAAACACGGCGCATATCATCAGTCATGATATTGCGTCTAATAAAACACATCAACCATGGCCTTCAGCAATTAAGACTGCTATCAATCCACATCGCGCAAGTGAGAAACTCACTCGCGATAGCTACAGTCAACCCACATCACCGCATACAGAACAACTAGCCAACCTAAGCACGCCGTCTGAGATCAAAAGCGGTTTTTTGATAATCATGCGCTGCTAATGGATGGTGCACTACACCATCTTGCATTACCACCTCTTCAGGCAAAGGTAACTCGTTGATTGCTCGTTTCAATGCAAGCTTAGTTGCCTCGTAATTCCAGTCTTGGATTTTATTATCATCGGCTGCATCCCAATGAATAAATACACCAACACAAATGAACAAGTCATTTGCTTCACCAATAGGAATCAAACCCTCTTTCACACTATCAGCTACGGCCTGCGCAACCCCACACTGGGCTGGACCAAACATCTGAACCGCTTGCTTAGCATTTTTGATATCAACCTTATTAAACATCACAGTGGCCGGTTTAGCCATCATATTAGGCGCAAGCACTGCCAATAAACCGTTCACACCACGTTTTTGGTTAGTAAGTGTATTACAAAATGCTGTTTCAGCCGGGCTACCGCGTGGACCGATGATTAAGTCGACATGGGCAACCTCATTGCCCTCACCATACAAGGCTTCGCCGACAAACACCTTGTTGATTTTCATTGTGTTCATGATAAACCTCTCACTTAATCTGCTATTGGTAAGCACATTGAAAGATTTATCGTTTATTATCGTTAGCTACAATCGGTATTACGGTAAGGAGCATTTAGGTAGCTATCGACCAAATTCAATCACTTACCTCAAGCTATCTCCTCAATAGTTAAGACTTGTGTTCAGTAAGAGAGTTCTGGTTAAGTTAGCAAGCTTGGCACAAATTTATTAATTGATATTGCGCAGGAATACATCGTGAATGGCTTTAACACGGGTGGGCTTTAATAGGATATCCGTCACATTGAGAGACTTAAGCTCGTACAGCAGTCCTTCAGTAATTGCGCTTGTCATCACAACAATCGGCACACTTTTATCTGTCAGTGTCATGCCGCCTCTTATCAACTCAATAAAATGCTTTTCTTCATGCTCTTGCCCCATTCCGATAATAACTAATTCAAACGCATTGGTCTGACACAAGTTATTTGCTGTAGGCAAATGTGCGGTTTCCATCACGCTTGCCTTTGCAGTTTGATTCGCCAGCAAGGCAAAGACACTTCTGATCATATATTCAGAGTCGTACAACAACACTAACGGTAGTTTAGAGTTTTTGTAGGCATGTAGTGACATAGGCTTTACCAATTAATGATCTACGGACTTATCGCTATTTGCTACTAGCTCAGTAACCACCATCTGCCTTAACGTAGACAAAATGCTCAGATCGTTTTCATCCAGCGTTCTGGGTTTTCTGTCTATCAGACAGAAAGAACCTACAGCTTCGCCTGTGGGCAGCACCAACTGCGCCCCAGCATAGAAACGAATATGCGGCTCTCCAGTCACAAATGGGTTGTCATGAAAGCGCACATCTTGGGTTGCATCCTCAATCACCATAATCTGATCTTGCAAAATGGCGTGCCCACAAAAAGAAATATCTCTAGATGAACTACAAAAATCAGTGCCAAACGTAGATTTACACCACTGCCTTTCATCATCTATCAATGAAAGTAACACGATAGGCACATCAAACTCAAAGGCTGCGAATGCTGTTATTCGGTTAAACCGTTCTTCTGGCGGGGTATCTAGGATAAGTAGCGCCCTCAACGCTTGCAATCGTTTGTCTTCATCATGAGGTATGGGCGCTGCAATCATAAAATTAGTCTACCATAGGCATTATTGGGTTTATATTCCACTGCTACTTAATGATTCTATAACCATTTAAGTAACTATACAAAAGATTACCGTTACCTCCTAGCTACCATATGGGGCGAATCCTACATCACGCACTTAAATTGCTTTCCGAGCCTATCAATAAGTTAGGGCTAACTAAATCTGCTTGGCTTTTGCACTTACTTTTATATCAAATTTTTGTTTGTTGATAATGAAGCGTTCATGACGCCCTTTGGAAATTAAATCCACTCCATCATGCGCCTCCACATTAAACAGCAACTTTCTACCATCGATAGCAAGCAATTCAACTTTCACGGTTATTTCACAGCCGGGAGGGGTTGCAGCTTGGTGGCTAACATCAATATGCGTACCTACCGTCTGCTCGCTTGGCCAATCTATATGAGGGTTAATGGCTTTAATGCATGCCCACTCCAGCAAACCTACGAGAAAGCCAGTTGCAAACACCTCGGGCATAACAGCAAACTCTGTGGATTCTGGATAAAGAGCTGGTACTGTTTTGGATAAAGGAACCAAAAACTTATGCTCATATTTGATGCCAGGCTTTAAGGTTTCTTGCATTGGAGCAATCCCAATTAATGACCTAGTTGATGACAGTCTGTAAAAATAATTCTTTACAGCTTAATGTTGCAACAACAAGCAGCTAATGCTTAAACAAAACCAACAACATAACTGGACAATGCTTTACCAAGTAACTCATGCTGCTCTAAATCAAGATGCACGCCGTCAACATTACTGGATGCAGTTAATAATCCTGCATCAAAAAAACGGCATTGCATTTCTGCGCACAATTGCCGGTATGCATCAGCTAACCCTATGCATTTTATTTCGGCACCTTTAAACTTAGCGGCAATATCTCCCTTAGCTTCCCTAATCGGGGGCGCAGCTACCACCAGTATTTCTGGAACTGGCATACCCGGTTCTATAGGAGCAGTGCGAATCGCCTTAATCAACGCTCGCATGCCAAAGGCAGCATCAGATGCGTTATGATCATGATTGAATTGGAAATCGTTTGTCCCCAGCATTACAATCATCAGTGCTAAAGGTGAGTTAAGCTCTATTCGCTGTGCCAAACCAACCAAACCATTACGACCAGGTTTGACTGCATCCTCATAAACAGTGCGCCTGCCATTAAGGCAATCTTCAATGACGCGCACATTTTTGCCTAAACTTAGTAGCTGGTTTTCCATAACACCAGGCCAGCGCTGATTAAAGTCAAAACGCTCCCTAGTCATGGGAATAATGCCCCACGATAGCGAATCAGAATATACGAGGATCTGTTTCATGCAATAAATTCTACATAATATAATTAACAATCAATTAGTTAAAGTTGCAAACAGCGCACTACCAAGTTCTTCTTAAATAGATTTGCTTAATTAAATGACGATTTACACTTCCAAACAGATTTTACCAAAATGCTTATTAGTCTCCTGATATTGAAAAGCCTCGACTATGCTCTCCAGAGGAAATACCCGATCAACAACCGGGTGCATTTTGTTTGCATCAATCGCTTTAATCATGTCTTGTTGTTGTGTGCGATTGCCAACGATAAGCCCCTGTAAACGTAGCTGCTTAATGAGCGCTGTCACTATAGAAACTTCACCCCCTAACCCCGTCAGGATACCAATCACTGAAATGTGCGCACCAACACGTGCCGCCGCCATAGACTGATCTAGTGTTGCCGGACCACCTACCTCAACAATATGATCGACGCCTCGTCCACCACTAATTTCACGTGCCAGCTCACCCCAATTAGCGGTCTTTCGATAATTGATTAAATGGTCTGCGCCAAGCAGCTTAAGTTTTTCTAACTTTTCATCACTGGATGATGTTGCAATCACGGTAGCGCCTGCCATCTTTGCAAATTGCAAGGCGAAAATTGACACCCCCCCTGTACCCTGCACCAGTACAGTATCACCTGGCTTTAAAGAATCGTCTGACATTAATGCACGCCATGCGGTAAGCCCAGCCGTTGTAAGCGTGGAAGCCTCCACATGGCTCCAGCCTTTAGGCGTTTTAGTAAAAGCATTGGTGGCAGCAGTAACCATTTCACGTGCATAGCCATCAACGCCATCACCTGGCACTGTCGCAAACCCTTCTACCAGCGGCGCTCCTGCTAACCAAGTGGGGAAAAAGGTACTTACCACATGGTCACCCACCGCAAACTCTGTCACACCGTCGCCGACTGCAGTCACCACACCTGCGCCATCTGCCATAGGGATTCTAGGTTCGACTGGGCCCCACATGCCACTCACTACAGCAAAGTCGTGGTAGTTGAGTGAGTTAGCATGCAAACGCACAGTAATTTCACCCGCTTTGGGGTCTTTAGCATCGCGCGTACCAACCGTCACTTTATCGTAACCGCCACCAGTCTGAACAATAATTGCCTTGTTTTGCATACGAATCCTTTCCAATCATTTACTTGAAAATATTAACCGAAAGATGCACGTTCAACAGCCACTCGGCGTTGAACTGACCGGAAACTTTGAGAATCGCTCACTAATTTTCACGTTTAATGGCTAATACATATTTGATCAGTTTTTTCAATTACTCATTATTATCAGAATCTAGTAATAAGGAAATAGACTACAACAATACCAACAATTATCGTGAGCACAGCCAACCTAACTAGCCGCTTACGATTTAACTCAACCGCATTGATAAGCTGAGTATTTTGATCTGCAAGCACCCTGATCAGCTCAGCCGACGCAAGTATTTGATTGTGCAGATCCGCATAGGCAGCTTCATTTGCTGCTAGCCTCTCTTTTAACCATTTAACTTCCTGATCTTGAGAGCTGAATAAATGGTTTTCAGTTTCAACTTTAATGTCTGGATTTGAAGGGTTTTTTGCAATCGTATTCCATAACTTTTTTGCACTTTCAGCCACTTCAGGCGCTTTTTTGGCCACTTCTGCCCAAGGAACTGCTTTCAACAACGTCAGCCAGCCAATTGCCATAACAACCTCTCTAGTAAGGGCTAAAATATAAACTACCACCTCAAATATATTAACTCACACTCTTAATATCCTGCCATTTAGTTGTATCAGTCAGCATCTTATTTTTCTTCTTAAATATCCAAACTTGCTCTAACAATTGACCATACGATTTTCCACTTCATCCTGATTTACCCACATGAACCCGGAAGTCTTAGATACTTAAAAAGACCCTGTACTGCTTAGCCATCAGCGCTCTAACAAAAGAGATTTCGTCAGAGACTGACTCCCTCATCTACACAAATGCACGCTAGCGTACCGACAGGCTAACTTATATGAGTAAAATTTTCGTAACTCAGGACTATGCTAGATAAAATGAGTGTGGCGTATTAACCCTGACTTGCTAACCATTGACTGGGAGTTGCCATGTGTATTCAATATTTCAGACTTATCTGTTGCGCATTGTTTGCGCTGTCACTCTCACCTACGGTAAATGCTGCTGTTATTCATTGGGAGTTGGATAGCTCCTCTGGCGCGTATACCGATGGCTACGTAAAGGGTGGATTTGATTTCAATACAGCCAACAATCAAATTAACAACATCACGGCTGAAGTATTTACCAACGGCTATGGTTGCATTCAATGCATGTTATACGATGACGCCACAGTCACTTATTACCCCGGCATCCAGCCTATTGTGGAATTCAGCAAAACATTTTATACGAACAATGTGCTGGATCGAGAGGGCTACTTTTCAATTAGCGCGAGCAATATTGACGACGTTATCTCGCCATTCGATTTAAGTTCACCAGGAACATACGTTGGACTTTCGTACAGGGAAAGAGGCTACTTAAGGCTGGACAACCCGATGGATCCGAGCATCTTTTCGCAGGACGACTGCCCCCAATGCGCTGTGGCAGTAGGCACACTGATTGCCATACCTGAACCGGAGAGTTGTGCATTGTTACTTGTAGGCTTAGGCATGATTGGCTGGCGTCTAAAATCGATGCAAAAAACTGCAACCAACCCACTAATAACAAGTAGCTGAAATAACGGAAAATATTAAAATGTGAAATTGACAGAGATTTATCTAAGTCGTTTATTTTTGGTGGCCTCAATGGCGAACACATTACAAAGCTAAATAGTTATAAGTAAATTTAGGTGCAGATATTGATGCAATCTACAATCAGAACCTAGGCCTAACCTCTTTGTACAAACTTGAATTTAATTAACACGTAAGAATAATTAAAAACAATCAGTTACTACTGCCTTTTATCGAAAAAAATCCGAATAGGTGTTGAAATCACAATTTAGACTAGAACAGCTACTGCACACACTACCGCCCCTGTGGAAACTAAACTTATATATCAACCTCCAACTTAAGTTGAACCATAACTCAACACTCCTGCAGTTAAGTAAAATCAACAGAAAGTGGGGTATCAAAATGAAAAGCATGAGCAAAACCGTTATGTACTCATTACTGTCCATTGCACTTCTGGGCATGAGTGCCTGCAGCAACATGTCTACACGTGATAAAAATACCGCAATAGGTGCCGGCATAGGCGCAGTTAGCGGCGCAGTGCTTACAGGCGGTAGCGCTTTGGGCACAGTCGGCGGCGCAGCAGTTGGCGGCGTAATAGGCAACCAGATCAATACGAAAAAGAAATAGCGCAATAGTTATTAAGCGCCTTAAACGTTTAACTCGCTTTCCAAATCTAGACATTTAAAAGCAAGTTAACTGATTAAGGACGCGACTTGCTGCAACTCGCCAACGGCAAGCTTTGCAATAAAATCAAAAGACAAGGCCCAAGGCGCTAACCTTGGGCCTCCAACAGAAGGTCTCTGTGTCGAACATAGCCCTACGGCTTATGAGTAAAGAATCGTAACATGTTATATAGACTTGTAGTAACTACTGCATTACCAACTGTAATCGCAGAAGCTATCAATACGCCACCCTAAAACTCTCATTCAAATTAATTAGAAAGTAATCATCGGAACAAATAAACCATTTTTGCATCCTACGTTAAGTATTTAACTTATCAAGATGGCTATGAAAACACTTAACTTAATATTATCTAGCTTAACTTTTATCATTCTTAGTCAATAAACCGTATATAACAAAGACGGTAGCATTAAATACCAAACCTCCTAATTTGATGGCAAAGAAGTTAACTAGTATAAATTTGCTTATTTCTCAGCCCTTACATATCAAATGCAATTTCATCACTAATCTCCATTAAAACACTCATGACCAAGTGAATAATCAATCTATTTTTAAAGGTAATAAAAGCCACTTACCAACTAAACTATGCACATGTTGTGGTTTGACCATGGCATGGCGTAAGTCTTGGGCCAAAAACTGGGATTCCATTAAGTATTGTTCTGACAAATGTCGAAAATTATCTAAAGCTCACCAATGACTCGCAACCTTATTTTGATCTTGGGTGATCAATTAAATTTTGATAACCCCGCGCTAGAAGGCTTTGATGCTTCTCAAGATGCGCTATTAATGGTTGAAGCAAGCCATGAAGCAACACAAGTCTGGAGCCATAAAGCCAGAATTGTCTTATTTTTATCTGCTATGCGTCATTATTATGATTCCATTGCAAGCCAATACCCATGTGGCTTACAAGGCGCTTATTTAAAGCTAGGTGAGCACCAATTTGCAACGCTGAAAGAGGCTTGGGCAGAACAAATTGCCATGCTAAAACCAAAAAAAGTGATCATTTGTGAACCGGGTGAATATCGCATTCAGCAAGACCTAATTACACTTTGTGAAGAAATGAATACGCAGCTCATTATTCGAGATGACAGCCATTTTATGTGTAGCAAAGCTGATTTTAAGCATTGGGCTACTGATGGTAAAAACGGGCAAAGCAAAGAACTACGTATGGAGTTCTTTTATCGAAAAATGCGCCAAAAATATGATGTGTTAATGGATGGGCACAAACCTGTAGGTGGTGCATGGAACTACGATGCTGAAAACCGCAAAGCCTTTGCCAAGGCGGGCCCTAAAAATTTACCTGTAACACCTAAAGTTAATATTGATGAGCTGACACAAACGGTTATTCATGTAGTTGAGCAACATTTTCCTCATCATCCTGGTAGTTTAGAGAATTTTATCTGGCCTGTCACACGTAATCAGTCACTGCAATTTTTAAATACCTTTGTTAATAATCAACTTGCAAAGTTTGGTGACCATCAAGACGCCATGTGGCAATCAGCCGACAATAGCCAAAGCCCCTATTTATGGCACTCTCTGCTATCTACGTCGCTCAATTTAAAACTGCTTAACCCGCGTGAAGTGATTGCGGCTGCAATAACTGCCTACCAAAAACATCAATTACCGCTCGCCAGTGTAGAAGGTTTTATTCGGCAAATTTTAGGCTGGCGAGAATTTATACGCGGCGTGTATTGGCTAGATATGCCACACATGGGCGAGGCTAATTATTACCAACATACACGCGCATTACCAAACTGGTATTGGACAGGCGAAACGCACATGAACTGTATGCGACAAACCATTAATGACACCATGAAGCTTGGCTATGGACACCATATTCAACGCCTAATGGTCACTGGCATGTTTGGCATCTTGGCAGAGCTTAATCCGCGTGAAGTAGAAGCTTGGTATTTAGCTGTGTATGTAGACGCGGTCGAGTGGGTAGAGCTACCCAACGTTACAGGCATGGCCCTATACGCCAATGGTGGCCGCTTTACAAGCAAACCCTATGTGGCGAGCGGTGCCTACATTAAACGTATGAGCAACTATTGCAACCACTGCAAATACAAACCAGAAGTTAAATTAGGCGCGGATGCCTGTCCTACCACTACACTCTATTGGAATTTTTTAATTAAACATTACGACTCTTTTAGCCGCAACCCGCGTACTGCATTAATGGCTAAAAATGTCGATCGATTTAGTGAGCAAGATACTGCGTCACTAAAAGCGCAAGCGCAATATTTGCTAAAAAATATCAATACTGTTTAAGCCAATAAATCGCTAGCTTTTGCTTTTTAAAAATTGAAGGTGCGTAACGTTAGCAAAGTTGGTCGCATTGATGACAATACCAGTAGTGGTAGCCACATTGATCACAGCAGCAAGGTTGCTGCAATGATGATCAAAAAAAGCTTATTGATTGATCTCAAGCGATAATATGGTGAATAAAGAGTTACAAAAAGATTTGAATGTAGAATCAGTGACTAAAAAGAGTTTTTAATAACATGGAAGCAGAAACCTAAATGCAAAACTGGGTGCTGTTGACTGTGCAATCTAGCTATTCACAAAAAGTTTCTTACACCCTTTTACACCGCAGCTAAAACAAAAACGACCTAGAGATTTCTCTCTAAGTCGTCTTTAATTGGTGGCCCCCCTGTGAGTCGAACACAGCACCAACGGATTATGAGTAGAAGGCAGCTAATGAGCACCCGTTGTGTAAAGTTGAAGATTTGTAATAAATTTTTGCTTTCATAAAACTCTCAAAAGCAAGCTACCGAAATGAATACCGAATCAATAAATTGGAAATTTCCAGACTGCAAGTAGTGACTTCATTTAAATCAATCACTTACTTACAATTTCACCGAAAAAATTCTGAACATGATTTTTTGAAAAATTTATCCAAAAAGTCTTAATCCGAGGTGTTCCAATTGTTATTAAAAATTGAATCAATGATAGTGCGAGATAATGACAAACGATTTAAGTTGGGGATACACCAAACCATTCACCCTCAAAAACTTTTGTCCCTTGCCCCCATAGCAGCGCAAGGCGAGGCAACTTTCGCCACCCCACCTCTCACCTTCTTGATTGGCTAAGTAACCCGAGCCATATCTTTTTCTGTTGGCATTGCACCAGCGATGATAGCAGAAGCACCTGCTGAAGCTTCATGTAATGACTTGATTGATAAGTGAGCATAGCGTTGAGTTGTGATTGGATCAGCATGACCCAACACCTGACCCACGAGATAAAGACTTGAACCAGAATTTATCAACATGGATGCAGCTTGGTGACGTAAATCATGAATCCTCAACCTCGGAAGTTCTGCTTCCACCCTCAACTCCTCCCAAATCTTATGAATGCTGGCGTAAGGCAGTTTAGTTTTCTTGTTGATGAAGAGGTGTGCATAGGCGCCTTTAGTATCTAGCTGGTTAATAACAGCCATTGCACTGTCATTAATCGGGACTGGCCTCATTCTTCTCGACTTACTATTACTAGCAGGAATGCGCCACACACGACTATCTAAATCAAATTGATCCCACGTCGCAGAAAGCACTTCGTTTAGACGTGCCCCCGTAGCTAGCAGCATTAGAGCTATGTTGCACACACCACGTCGAGAATCAGTTTTTAATACCTTTAACAACCTAGCCAACTCTACATCATCCATATAACGCTCGACTTTGTTATCTTCGAGAAACATTGGAATTCGTGCTGCAGGGTTAGTAGTCACCATATTCCACTCAACAGCAAGACTATAAAAACGTCTGATCAGCTTAATATAATGATTAGCTGTTGCAGGAGCCAAACCTTCAGCTAATACCTCACTGTGGAATGTTTGTATCTGCTGACGAGTCACTTCATTCAGGCGTTTTTTACCGAACTTTGATGATATGCGCAACTCGTATAATGTTACATCTGACTCCCAGCTTCGTTTCCTCGGCTTCACATAAGGCAGATAGTGCTCTTTGAAGAATGTATCAAAATCAATAACTGCCAAGCGTGCCTTTTCTTGTGCCACAGGATCGGCACCTAAGTAGTCAATTTCTGCTTTTACCTTTCCCGCCATCTGGCGAATTTCAGTGAGTGATAATTTGTTGCTGTGCCCGAGTCGATGATGACTCATGGTCTTGTTTTGCCCAGAGGCATATCTGTAATACCAAGTTCCTTTCCCTGGATAGCCTGTACGTATCTCTAGGTAAAGTCCTGGAAAATCCGCATCCACATACTCAATACGTTTTTTGCCTTCTGGTGTCGACAACTGTGTAATTGTGTTTTCATTAAACTTTATGACTGGCATGATCTAATTCCTTTCATTGTGTTAATCCATAGAAATGGAATGACCACAGCAAAGTAGCGCCGTGGACACTCATTTGCTTGTTACTTTCTTTACTTCAATTGGCAATCTTCGCCATCATCACTAACTTTTGGCTCCGAATGTAGACTTAATAATCTGATGGGTAGGAGGGGGAAGCAGAAATTTGAACTTGGGAATGAGGCTTAACAACTTACATCTCACCACCTACAACTTACCAAACTTGCAGCCCCTCCCTCCCCTTTATCATTTACTTGCTCATCAATATAAGTCATC
The DNA here is from genome assembly GCF_036401095.1 of Methylotenera sp. Classification (GTDB taxonomy): domain Bacteria; phylum Pseudomonadota; class Gammaproteobacteria; order Burkholderiales; family Methylophilaceae; genus Methylotenera. The sequence continues at coordinate 328,289 of NZ_DASWWA010000001.1, read as the reverse complement.
CTTATTAGTTGGGTTTTTAGGTCTTTTTGGCTTAGTTGACTTTTTAGGAACACCGAATATCTCATCGAACACATCTAACTGAGGTAAGAAACGAACGCGCCATTTATTCTGACCCTGGATTCTTTTTGACTCACCGTAACAATCCCTAAGTACTGCTGCACACTCTTTGCATTGCTGGTTTGTGGGCTTATCAATATTGAGTCTTTTCAGGACCTCAGTAGGTGTCATGGTCGACTCATAGTCGTCATTCTGATAAGTCAACTCTGGGTCTATCGCACTTAGTATCCGCTCACGAATGACACTGACATAAGCATGACTTTTGTTGTGCTCTTCTAAGCATTGCTCCTCAGCTTGTGTCAGCCACCATTGCTCACCCTGTTCGAACGCAATGGCCATCTGAGCGAACAACTGCTGCATATCAATATTGTGTGCAAAGTTAATCTTACTCACGGCAATGGACCACCAACGTGTATTGCCCGTGGTATCGACCAGAAAGTCATGATCGTTCACGGTCGCGCAAAACACTGTTCGCCTTTGGTATTCAGACTCGGTTCTTGCATAAGGTCGCCGCACAATATCTTGGTCAGCAGTGATGAAGCCTTTCAAGCGGGCATTATCTTTTCTGAAGCTACTATCCAGTTCACCTATCTCAACAATCCAGTGACTAACAGCTATCAGTAAAGAGTCTTTATTGCCTGCATCAAGATGGTGGTCGAGTTTCACAACCGACTCTCTTAGCACCACATCGGGTACAAGTGCGTTGACCCAAGCTGTTTTTCCTATGGATTGCGGCCCCTGCAAAGTAAGCACACCGCGTGACCTGAATCCACTTGGCTTGAGTGCTGCTGCCACTGCACTGATCAGCCATCGGCGCATCAGGGTCTCTTTCAGAGTCTTAGGATAGCCCTCAGCCTCTGTCAGCGTGTCGAAGAATGCTTGCAGCCTGTCTTCACCGTCCCACGACCGTTGCTTAATCCAGTCGGCCACCGGATTGATCTGGTTCCTATCGGCTAACATCTCAACAAAGCTGGGAATCAATCCTGTTTGCATACCATTTAGATTCGCCAAGGATATGATTTGTGTCATAGCCACATTGTCAGAATTGTCCGGTGACCCGTAAAAGTCAGGAAGGTGGATCAACAGCCTTTTCTTGATGACGTTGTATTGCGGCTTAATGCCGTATACATTCAGCATATAGTCCACATTTGGCACTGTAGTCGGAGGTGGATTGTCTTTCTTTCTCGGTATATGGATGAACTTGTAGGGATCAATTGCCTGTGCCACATCTAAGCATGACTTGCCTCTTTCTGGTGGCTTGGTTACTTTTGTACTCGCCGGATCAGGTGGCAGTCCAGTAGCTTGATTAATTGGGAGGGGACTACCACCAGACTTGGGAGTTTTTATATTTTTCAGGTCATACGTTCTACCTGTCTTTTCTTCGTAATTTTTCATTTATTTTCCTCATAGTTTTATTGCTTTTTTACCCCCAGAAAGTTAAGAGTTATAAGCTCTAAGGTAACGGGTTCATAACATACTGATTAATATAGATAATCCCTAAACAGGGAATTTGTGTTTTATTAACAAAATTTTGATAAGGTGGAGGCGAAAATTTGCCTTAATTTGACGTAATAATTACTCAATGTGAGTACCAAAATTAGGGCTAATTTTCATAGTTAAAATTAAAATTCTTAGAACTTGCACCCACCTCCACCCACAGAAAAAAAACTAAAATTTCCAGCTATTGATACGCTGAGTAATTTGCTTTTTTAGTGGATGGAGTGGATAGGTAACGGATGTTTAGCTTTTAGCCAGTCAATCGTACTGACCCGCCCAAATTTCTTCAGCATCAAAACCTGCGAGTAGTTTCATTTGATCGCTGACTGCAATTGGTAATAAGTCTTCTGGCAAATCCCAAGATAAAACTGTATCCAGTGCATCAAAAAAGTAATGTGCGTTGTACATAAAATTGCTCCTATGAAATTAAGTGTTAAGTAGTAAAAAGGGGATAAAACAGACAAAAAAGAGAGGTGTTACTCGGTATTGAACCGGTATTAACTTTTTGATAATTTGTGTCTAGAAAAAGACGAGGTAGAACAAGATGTTACAGAGATAGATTTTTTTAGAGCTGCGGACTACAAATACAACACAATCAAGTTTTGGACTTATTGGCTTCTTGCATAGCTAACCGTTTAGCAACTCTTGCTGAGACTTTTTTGATTGCTGGGCCAGCTTCAAATAACTCCAGTCGCTTGTGTTTCTTTTTTGGGTTAGGTTCTACTTGGATGTTGATGTTAGATGCAATCAGTTGATTGATTTCTGTGATGAATGGGCCAGGATTGGTGGCCGCATAACAGCGTTGATTCTCTTCATGCATGTGTACTAAACCTTCTTTTAATAATGCAGCGAGTAAGAAAGCTGGTGTATTCACTGACTTACCATTAAAGAGAGTGTATAAAGCGAATGATGTAGTAGGTTTTCTGCCCTGCTCTATTGCCTGTTGAATAGCTTTAAGTGAAACCCATTCAGTGCTGAAGTAGCCACCGCCGCTGTTTTCATTAACTCGAAAGTAGATGTCTGAATTTGCATTGCAACCTATGTGGTAAGTGAGTTTATGTTTACCGGATACATTGGTTGTGGTGCCAACTTTGACGATACGCGTTACTAATTCTGGACTGCTCATAGAATTGCTCCTTTGATTGAGAATTGAAGATGGTCTTCATATAAGATGGCTAAAAACCCGCACTACGAATTCCATGCGTTATGTGTTGCCGCGATATGCTCGATAACTCTAGCCATTTGCCATAGATGCTTTGGCACGTAATAGACCGGGCCACCTGCATTGTTCCAGCACAGTAGAAAGATGACCCATTGCGGTTCACCTGCTGACTCTTGCAAGTAATCGCAGCTATCCCATGACATAGGCATATCGGTGACATTCGGCCAGCAACCATGCGTTTCTGCCCATTCAAAATCACAACCTTGAATTTGCTTAAGATCTGCTTCAGTTTCACAGACATATACATTGCCACCCAAGTAGTCCGAGTAGCTAAAGGCTGCTTCTTCTTGCACAAGCAGCCAATTAATATCGTGATTGGTAATGTCTAAAGCATTTGCAACGGTTGGATGTGGATTGCTACAGATACCTAGCATGACTGCTGCTTGGTCTTGTAACAGGCGATAGGGGGTAACGCCGGATTGGCATTGCTGAAGTGCTTCGTTGAAATTATGAATTTCTATCATCAATTCTCCTTTGTATGGACGTAAAAAAGCCCACTGACCTTACGGTGCAATGGGCTGCTTAAAATTTAGTAACTAACTATTTATCTTCTTAAAGTGGATGTACCATATTTTGTTTCTAATGAAATGAGATCTGTAGCTGTAATGCCTTTTTGAAACTGCACATCCCCTACAATCCCTTCGAAGACTACCTTGCACCCGGACGAGCATCGATCCAAAAGTAATTTACGACCTTCACGGGATAGCTGCTTGTTATCGACATAGATAACGGTTGTTGATATTTCACTTTGTGACAACATACCTAGATCGCCATATGGTAAAAACTGACCACTAACTTGCACTTTCTTACCGACCATGTTGTTGTAGTCCACGTACAGATCATTGAATGCCAAGCTGGCAACTTTAGTGCTTTGTGGTGTAGGTTGAGCCAATGTATCTTTGGCGGTAGCCAGTAAATGACAATATTCGTAGTTAGATTTCATCACCTCTTGAGAATTGACCGCCTCAAATGACCTTGACTCCTTAAACTTAGGTGAATCCCATAAGGTGTCATTCAGCCTTTTGGCAAAGCAGTTATATAACAACTCTTTTGATTCGTCACTCAGGTTTCCTATTGCTTCATTATCTTTGAGTGAAGATTTGACTGAATCATAAAAACTTACCAGCAATTCAGTTCTGTAATTTTCGGTGAGTGCTGGCATTTCCTTCGCAGCGGCTGCAACAGGCTTTTTGCTCGCATTCTTTGTTTCGCTATACGCTACCCCTGAAAACATAACGGTTATCAAACTGATAAATGAAATGATGAATGTGCGGAATTTGTATTGCGGAGGGAATGTATTACTAAGTGTTTTTTTGTGCATATTTTTCCTTAAATTGATGATTAAAATTTTTACAACTAATTAACCGCTTCAGCACAATCGCAACTGATACTAAGTATTCCTTAGTATCCAGTCAAGCCAAAAACTAAGAATCTCTTAGATATCTAACCGTACCTAGAGATTTGATGGACCACACATCAGTTATTACGAAACGATTGCTTGAAGCAAGACTGGCAGCTGGCTTGTCACAGAAGAGGCTTGGCATTGCGGCGGGTATTGATGAGTTCTCAGCGAGTCCACGTATAAACCAGTATGAACGTGGTGTGCATGTTCCTGACTACTCGACAGTGGAGCGTTTGGCATTGGTGCTGAATGTGCCAACACCGTACTTCTATACAAGGGATGACGACATGGCCAAACTGATTTTAAGGTACGGTCAACTTGATGCCGCTGAAAAACTAGAACTGATGAAGTTTTTAAAGCTAGATGAAGTCACGAAGTAATGAGTTTATAAATTAGGTAAAAGCCAAGAGTTGTATAAAAGATAATTAATACAATACGGACTATCAGCATCACAAATATCAGCACTATGGGCTGAATCACGCCCCATATCAAATCCAACACAAAAAGCAGGTAGTCAACAAGCCAACCCCATGCAATTCTGATGTAACCATCGGGTTTGCCAGTTTCTACTAATCGTTCGTGGCCTAGGTTTTCCCTATGCATACGCCGATTTCTTAACTTGATATCTGCAAATATGAAGTTAATACTTTGTTGTGCTTCCATGATGTTGATGTAGCGGTTAGTTGTTTCATTGGTTTCAGATTGGTGTTTTGTGAAGCTGCGAAAGGTTTTGTGCGACAAACTGGTTGAGGTTTCTAGAAGGGATTTTGAGACTTGTTTTGCTGTGTGGCCAAGTTTAGGTGTTCGGTATGTGATAAGTTTTTTAGGTTTGAAGTTAGCTATAGAAATATCCTCTTTCTGAGTTATGGGCAAAATAAAGCCTAAAGTAATTAATCGATGGGCGGTACTAGGTCTATTAGTTGTAAGTATGTAATGAGCTCTTTGTGATGGGTGCAAGCTTGGGAAAGCAGTCCTTAAAACCATTGCAATCAAATACTTGGTGTATTGAGCTTTGCATAATTTGGGTAAGTAATTCAGCTAGATAGTTATGCAAAAAATCCTTTATCGGCAGAAATCTATGTGTAGGCATAGCTATTAATACCACTCAAAGCAATTTCTAATATAATTGGGAGGTTCGCTGGGTTTAAGATGAGATTGAAGCGCTCAAAAAGGCGCAAATTGAGCTTACGAGAAGACTTTAGTTATTTTAAATGCAAAAATAATTCAATAAGAAGAAATTGTGGAAATTAAAAAAATTACATTAACTCAGTTAGAACAATACCTTTCAAAAGCTGCCTGGATTCTTAAAGGGCCCGTCGATGCTTCCGACTTCAAGGTGTATATTTTTCCGCTGCTTTTCTTCAAGCGTATCTCAGATGTTTATGATGAAGAGTATCGAATTGCGCTTGAAGAGTCTGATGGCGATAAAGATTATGCTTCTCTGCCTGAAATGCATCGTTTTGAGATTCCAGAAAACTGTCATTGGAAAGACGTACGCCAGAAAACAACAAATGTTGGCGTAGCGATTGAAACAGCACTGCGCGGCATTGAGCAAGCCAACCAAGAGTTTTTGTATGGCATTTTTGGTGATGCGCAATGGAGCAACAAAAACAAGCTTTCAGACCGCTTGTTGATTGACTTGATTGAACACTACTCACAATACAACCTTGGCAACGAGAACGTCAACCCAGACATTCTTGGCCAGGCTTATGAATATTTGATCAAACACTTTGCTGATTTAACCAACAAAAAAGCTGGGGAGTTCTATACCCCACGTTCAGTCGTTCATCTGCTCGGTTTAATTTTAGACCCCAAAGAGGGAGAATCCATTTACGACCCTGCCTGCGGTACTGGCGGCATGTTGCTCGAATGCGCTGAGCATTTGAGAGAAACCAGCAAAGACTACCGCACACTCAAACTCTACGGCCAAGAGAAAAACCTCACTTCAAGCTCCATCGCCCGCATGAACATGTTTTTGCATGGCATTGAAGATTTTGAAATTGCTCGTGGCGATACCTTACGCAGCCCCGCTTTTTTTGAGGCAGATGGTCTAAAAACATTTGATTGTGTGATTGCAAACCCACCTTTCTCACTTAAAGAATGGGGCGCAGACAATTGGGCAAATGACCCATATGGCAGAAATATTGCTGCCGTTCCGCCACAAAGCAATGGTGACATGGCTTGGGTGCAGCACATGGTTAAGTCTATGAACAGCACTGGCCGCATGGCCGTGGTATTGCCGCATGGCGCATTATTCCGCAAAGGCGCTGAAGCCACCATTCGTGAAGCGCTGATCAGGCAAGATTTATTAGAGGCTGTCATAGGCCTTGGGCCGAATATCTTTTACGGCGCATCGATTGCCGCCTGTGTCATGGTGTTTAGGCAAAACAAAGATGCTGCTAAAAAAGGCAAAGTGTTGTTTATTGATGCCGCCGACCAAATCCGCGTTGGCCGTGCGCAAAACTATCTAGAGCCAGAACATATCAACCAAATTTATCAATGGTATCTAGCTTTTGCCGATGTTCAAGATCACGTCAAAGTGGTGAATCTAGACATGCTGCAAGAGAACGATTTCAATCTCAACATTCCGCTGTATGTTGAAAAAGTTATTGAAGATAATCTACCCACGGTTGAAGAAGCACTGGCTGATTTAAAACAAGCCTGGCAAGCCAGCCTAGAAGCTGAAGAAAAATTTAAAGCGATATTACAGAAATTTATTGCCTAAGATGATGACCCAACAAGAACTAGAAAAATTTTTATGGGGTGCTGCAACTGCGCTCAGAGGTACGATTGATGCGGGGGATTACAAGCAGTATATCTTCCCACTGCTGTTCTTCAAGCGTATTTCAGATGTGTATGACGAAGAGTTTGAAAAAGCGCTGGCTGAGAGTGATGGTGATTTAGAGTACGCGGCTTTTGCAGAAAATCACCACTTTGAGGTGCCTGAAGGTGCGCATTGGCGTGATGTGCGGGCAGTGACAACCAATGTGGGATTGGCGATTCAAAATGCCATGCGTGCGATTGAGCAAGCGAACCCAGATACTCTGCAAGGCATTTTTGGTGATGCCAGTTGGACCAATAAAGACCGCCTTTCAGATGAAACACTTAACAACTTGGTGGAGCATTTTTCTCAGCGCAAACTCAATTTAAGCAATGTGCCCGATGATAAATTGGGCAACGCGTATGAATACCTGATTAAAGAGTTTGCTGACGACAGTGGACACACTGCAGCAGAGTTCTACACCAATCGCACAGTGGTCAAACTCATGACCATGATTGCCAACCCACAACCAGGTGAATCGGTATATGACCCCACATGCGGCTCTGGTGGTTTGCTACTTAACTGCGCCCTGCATTTAAAAGAAGAAGGCAAAGAATACCGCACGCTCAAACTCTATGGGCAAGAGATTAATTTGCTCACATCGGCCATTGCACGCATGAACATGTTCTTGCATGGCATAGAAGAGTTTAGTGTGGTGCGTGGTGACACCTTAGCCCAACCTGCCTTTATTGAGCACGATGCGCTTAAAACCTTTAATGTGATTTTGGCTAACCCGCCTTACTCGATTAAATCGTGGGATAGAAAAAGCTTTGAAAATGACCCGTATGGCAGAAATCTCTGGGGTACACCGCCACAAGGCTGTGCTGATTATGCCTTTCAACAACACATCCAAAAAAGTTTAGACCCTAAAAACGGTCGCTCAGTCACATTGTGGCCACACGGCATTTTGTTTAGAGATGCCGAACAAGACATGCGTCGGAAAATGATTGAACAAGACCAAGTGGAATGCGTGATTGGACTTGGACCAAACTTGTTTTACAACTCACCGATGGAAGCCTGTTTGTTAGTGACTAACACTAATAAAAGCGAAGATAAAAAAGGCAAAGTGCTGATTATCAATGCGGTAAAAGAAGTACGCCAAGACAAGAATATAGCCTTTCTAGAAGCAAATCATATAACGCGGATCTACCAAGCCTATCAAGCATTTAAAGACCAAGAAGGTTTTTGTAAATTGGTAAGTATTGATGATGTGCTCAAACACAACGCCAGCCTCAATATGGCACTGTATGTAAGCAATGTGGAATCTAAAGGAGCAGAAATTACTTTGGATGAGGCGGTAAAAAATTGGGTTCAATCATCAGATCAAGTTAAAAATAGCATGACTGAATTGTTTAAGGTGCTTGGATAAATGCTTATGGAAAACCTACCAGCACTCAATTTAAAAAATCTCGATAAATCTGAGTGGAAAAGCTACCGCTTTGATCAAATCGTCAAAAACATTTCTGAGCGCGTGGACCCTAACAATACCGACTTAGAAGTGTATGTCGGTTTAGAGCATATTGACTCAGAATCCATTCACCTTAAGCGCTCTGGCACGCCAGATGATGTAGATGGACAAAAGCTCAGATTTTATCCTGGCGATGTGATTTTTGGTCGCCGTCGTGCTTATCAACGTAAAGCAGCTGTAGCAACCACACATGGATTTTGCTCAGCGCATGCCTTGGTTTTGCGAGCCAACCCTGAAATAATTGACTCACAACTGTTTCCATTTTTTATGCACTCAGATGCTTTTATGCATAGAGCAGTGGATATTTCTGTGGGCTCTCTATCACCTACGATTAATTGGGGCACATTAAAGTCTCAACAATTTTTAATACCAAACAAGGAACAACAAAAGTCTATTTTTAAGATTTTATGGGCTCTGGATAAAGTAATTGAGCAAGAAGAAGAGTTATTAAGAAGCATTTATATATCCAGGAAAACTTATATCAATTCTGTTCTCTATAAATACGAAACTGGTATTGAGTCTGCTCTGCCAAATGGCTTCTCAGTTAAAAAATTAGAGGACGTTGCAGAGATTTCAGGGGGTTCAACTCCATCAAGGACTAATCCTGAATTTTGGGGTGGGGATATACCATGGTTGACACCTACAGATGTAACAAAAAATGAAGACATACACTTGTCAACGACTAAAGAGAGGATAACAAAAGACGGTCTAAAGAGCATTTCAAATCGTATCTATCCTCCTGGTTCAATATTATATTGTTCGAGGGCAACAATAGGCTATGCAATAATAAATGATGTAGCGATGGCAACAAATCAAGGATTCACAAACTTTATTTGCAAGTCTTCAATCAATAATTATTTTCTATATTTCTTACTACAACACATTACTCCGGAATTAACTAGATTGGCTGGAGGAAGTACATTTCTCGAAATACCCAAATCTTCAGTAAAATCATTTAAGGTTGTTATACCAGAGGAGTTTTTACAAAAAAAAATAGCTAAAAAAATTGTTGAATATGAAAACACAATCAAAACAATTAAATTAAAAATATGTAAATCTAAAGCGCTACAAGATAGCTTAATTAATCATATATTCTAAAAAATGGCTTTCACCGAACTCAACAGCGTAGAACATTACATCATTCACCAAATGAGTGGTGTGAATTTGAATCAATCTGCGCATGTTGAGCAGCCCAAAAAAGCCTATGGCGCTGAGTGGGTGTATCAATCCCCCGAACAATTAAACCGTGGTGTGAATGAGGTAATGCTAGAGTCTGAACTCAAAGCATCACTGATTAAACTTAACCCCGAAATTACCGCCAAGCCTGAGTTGGCCGATGAGGTGATATATAAGCTTCGGGCGATTTTAATCTCGGTAAACCAAGTGGGTTTGGTAAAAGCCAATGAAGAGTTTTTTAAATGGATGGTGGGCGATAAAACCATGCCATTTGGTGAGAACAATCGCCATGTGCCTGTGAAGCTGATTGATTTTGATGATTTAAGCCAAAATAGTTACATCGTCACCAACCAATTTCGCATTCATCACCGCGAAACAAAAATCCCCGATATTGTATTTTTGATTAATGGCATCTCTGTTGTTGTCGGTGAAGCCAAAACGCCGATACGTCCATCCATAAGTTGGTTGGATGGTGCCAATGAAATTCACAATATTTATGAAAACGCTGTGCCGCAATTGTTTGTACCGAACGTGCTAAGTTTTGCCACTGAGGGTAAAGAGTTGTTTTATGGCGCGATACGTTGCCCTTTAGAGTTTTGGGCGCCTTGGCGCCTTACAGAGGGTGAGAGTGTATTAGCAAAAAAATTAGGCCTGGCTGGAATTGGCGAAGAGCTCTCCGATTTATTAAAACCAGCACGGTTGCTGGATATTATGCAAAACTTTTCTTTGTTCACCACCAACAAGAAAAAGCAACGCATGAAGATAATTCCGCGCTTTCAGCAATATGAAGGTGCTAATAAAATTGTTGAACGTGTGATTGATGGCCGGATTAAAAAAGGTTTGATTTGGCACTTTCAAGGGTCCGGTAAATCGTTGCTCATGGTGTTTGCCGCGCAAAAACTGCGCAGAGCACCAGAGCTCAAAAGCCCCACGGTGGTGGTACTTGTAGATAGAACGGATTTAGATACGCAAATTAGTGGCACTTTTAATGCGGCGGATATTCCTAACGTGGAAACCACGGACAATATTAAAGAGCTACAAAGCCTGCTAGAGCGTGATACGCGCAAAATCATAATCTCGATGATTCATAAGTTTAGGGATGCCAAACCTAATATGAATACGCGTGAGAATATTATTGTGTTGGTAGATGAAGCGCACCGCACACAAGAAGGTGACTTGGGCCGCCAAATGCGCGCAGCTTTGCCGAATGCCTTTTTGTTTGGCTTAACGGGTACGCCAGTGAACAAAGCAGATAAAAACACCTTTTGGGCTTTTGGTGCTGAGGAAGATGAAGCTGGGTATTTATCGCGCTATACCTTCCATGATTCTATTCGTGACGAAGCAACTTTGCCCTTGCACTTTGAACCACGTTTGGTTGATGTGCATGTGGATAAAAAAGCCTTGGATGATGCGTTTACGCAGTTTAAAGAAGAGTCTGCCCTGACAGATGAAGAAGCCGATGCACTTAACCAAAAATCAGCCAAAATGGCGGCGTTTTTAAAAGCCCCTGAGCGCGTTGCCAAAATTGTAGAAGACATTGCCCAGCATTTTAAAGAGAAAGTCGCGCCACATGGCTTTAAGGCGATGATAGTGACGCCAGACCGATTTGCCTGTGTGCAATATAAAGAAGAGTTGGATAAGCATTTTTCAACCGAAGCCAGCCGCGTGGTGATTTCAACATCCGCCAATGATGAATATGAGTTTAAGCAAAAGTGGGCAGTAGATAAAAGCCAGCAAGAGAAAATTACGGATGAGTTTAATGAGGCGAACTCTGAGCTGAAATTTTTGATAGTGACGGCTAAATTGCTAACAGGGTTTGATGCGCCGATTCTGCAAACCATGTACTTGGATAAATCGCTCAAAGACCATACTTTATTGCAGGCAATATGCCGCACGAATCGCTTGTTCCCACATAAAACATTTGGCCGCATCGTGGATTATTTTGGCGTGTTTGACGATGCCGCCAAAGCGCTCTCGTTTGATGAAGAAAGCGTCAAACAAGTGATTAGCAATCTTTCAGAGTTGCGCGACCAATTACCAGCCGCCATGCGCGCAGCCCTTGCGCATTTTGAAGGGGTGGATAGAGAGCTAGAAGGCTTTGAAGGATTGGAGGCAGCTCAAAATGCCATCAACACCGATGCGAAAAAAGATGCCTTTGCTAAAGACTTTAAACACCTCAGCAAGCTTTGGGAATCGCTATCCCCGGATAGAGTTTTAGATTTATACACCAAAGACTACCGCTGGCTGGCACAAGTGTTCGAATCAGTCAAACCTGCCTCAGACAATATTGGCAAATTACTCTGGCTTACCTTGGGCGCGCAAACCACGCAATTGATACATGAAAATATACATGTGGGTGACGTACATCAACTCGATGAGTTTGTCTTGGATGCAGATGTGATTGAAGATATTTTCAACAACCCAGACCCCAAGAAAACCAAACAACTCGAAAAACTACTGGTTGAACGCTTTAAAAAACGTGACGGCATTCCACAATTTAAAGCACTCAGCGAACGGCTAGAAGCCCTGCGCGATAAAGCAGAAAGAGGCTTGATCTCATCTATCGAGTTTGTGAAAGAGCTCTGCAAATTAGCCAAAGATACTATTCAGGCAGAAAAAGAACTGGCCGATGCGGTACAGGAAAAAACGCCACAAGCGGCGCTTACCGAGCTATTTTTAGAGCTTAAAACCGACCAAACACCCGCTGTGGTAGAGCGTATCGTTACTGATATTGACGCCATTGTGAGGGTGGTGCGATTCCCAGGTTGGCAAAGCACTGTGTCAGGTGAACGTGAAGTGCAAAAGTCGTTGCGCAAAGCGTTGCTGAAATATTCGCTGCATAAAGATCAAGATTTATTTGATCGGGCTTATGCTTATATCAAAGAGTATTACTAGAGTTAGCCTTAAAATAACACAAGAAAATAATATCAATATGACAGGCACGGGGACGTTAGACAAACCAGATCACATAAGCTGTTTTACCGATTCAGGCAAATCACTTACAACCTCAGATGGTGCTGAAATTAAGATTTGGGAGCTTGTACCTCCCACAGAGGAAATAAAAAAAGCGTGGGCAAAATCCTTCCGTCAAAACTACTGTCCAGACCATGAGATAGACTTATTTAGAGAGGGAACTGGACTTTCTAGGAAAGACTATCTTGAGCAATTAATATTTCCAGACAAAAGTTCTGCTCCTGGCCCTTCAATTCGATCTGGTGATTTTGCAGAATTGCTGATCACTGATTATGTTGAGTTTGTTCAAAATTACTGGGTGCCCAGAACGAAGTATGCTGAAAAGGCGAGTAGAAATGAGTCAGTTAAAGGGGTAGATATTGTTGGATTCAAATGTGCAAATATTGCTACACCCAGACCAACAGACATTCTTTTAACTTTTGAAGTAAAAGCACAGTCAACGGGAGACACCTATGATAATCGCCTCCAGACCGCAATCAATGACTCATCAAAGGATATTGTTAGGATTGCTCAAACATTAAACGCAGCAAAGCAAAGATTAATCAGATCGGACAATCAAGAGAAAGCAAAACTAGTCGAACGCTTTCAAAATTCTACTGATAGACCTTATACGTATAAGTCAGGTGCTGCGGCAGTATTAACAGATGATGTTTTCGATGGGGAATCGATTCAAGAAAATACTACAGTGTCTGAACATAAAAACGCCACCAACTTAGAGTTAATAATATTTAAAGGCACTGAGCTCATGACTTTGGTAAATTCAATTTACGAGAGTGCTGCAAATGAGGCATGAGTTCAACAGTAAGCGTTTATTAGGGATTACCAGATCTATAGGTAAGATGTTTGAGTTTGGTTTGCCTGAGAATTTACATATTGAAGTTCCTCAAGGCAGCAATCCAGAGGAGCTTTTTTTACTGACGATAGGAACATTAGGTGATGTTGCTGCAAAACTTGCTCAAGCAGATGATTTAATTGATGTTTCAAGCAAAGAAATTGAGGAGCTAAGCTTTTCTGCTAGCTTCTTTGATGCTTTTCTAGAGTCAAAATTTGAACAAGAACTTAATAACGACACAATATTACTAGCTGCATCAGCATACTATCTTGCAGGCCGCCCTGGCAGTAGCCTTGTTATGGCAAGAAAGTTAGATGAATCAGTTCTTGAAGATTCTTTCGATAAATTACTTGCTTGGATATTGAAGTCCAATTGGACAGAAAACCTTCAAATCCAACACCCGCTTTGGGATCAAGCTCTTCAGTATATTATTAATTCAATTGGCAATCACTTTGCCTCTGGCACCAATCCTCAAGAGTCAATTTCACTTTTAAAGTCTTTAAGGACTGAAGTATATAAGTCTGGTACACCCAAGGAATTACTCTTTATCGACATCATCACCGCTGTAATGCGTATCAGATTTAATGCTTCAGCATGGGAAACGCTTCCAAGATTCACAGGGATTGATGCCTCTCAATGGGGCGCATCAATTAATAGAAATGGTTTTCCAAAAGAGTTATGGCCATCTCAAATGCTTTTAGGGGAAGCTGGGATTTTTTCTGGTAATTCCGGGGTGGTGCAAATGCCTACAAGCGCTGGAAAAACTCGATCTATAGAAATAGTAATTCGTAGCGCCTTTTTATCCAACCGAACGAATCTTGCGGTTATCGTTGCACCATTTAGAGCACTATGTCACGAAATTGGTACCACCTTAAGACGCGACTTCAAAGACGATAACATCAAAGTAAATGAGTTGACGGATGCAATTCAGTTGGACTTCCTGAACGACATTGCTGAATTATTAGGTGGATTTGAACCTGTATCGAAATACCTACTGGTCGTTACCCCTGAGAAGCTACTGTATGTTCTAAGGCAAACACCCTCTTTGTTAAATAGTATTGGCTTAGTAGTTTATGATGAAGGTCATCAATTTGACTCAGGAAGCAGAGGAATTACTTATGAGTTGCTATTAACAGAAATTAAATCTCTGCTACCAAATACTGCTCAAACAGTCCTTGTTTCGGCAGTAATTCAGAATGCTGCTGAAGTTGGAGAGTGGTTGATCGGTGAGGATGCAAAAGTCATAAATGGAGTGGGTCTTTTGCCAACTTCAAGATCTGTAGCTTTTGCAAGCTGGATAGAGCGATTAGGTCAGCTTATTTTCTTTGAGTCGAATGAATATACCCAAGCGGATTATTTTGTTCCAAGAGTAATTGAACAGACTAAGTTTGAAAGGCAACCTCGTCAGAAAAAAGATAGGTATTTCCCGGAAAAAAATGATCCTAATGACATCGCGTTATATTTGGGTCTAAAGTTAGTCCCTGAGGGGGCTGTAGCAATATTTTGTGGTCGTAAAGATACCGCAACAAGTTTCGCCAAACGTGTTGTTGAAATTTATGGTTTAGATCTGGGAATCGCACCACCTGCGGCTGTATCTAACCAAGAAGAACTCCGCAGACTGAATGTTTTGTTTACTGAGAATTACGGACAAAATTCTGTATTTACTCGCTCAGCCTTACTAGGTGTTTTTGTTCATCATGGCGCAACACCACAGGGTATAAGATTAAGTATCGAATATGCGATGCAAAAAGGATTGATAAGGTTTGTTGCCTGTACATCTACCCTCGCTCAAGGTGTAAATCTTCCTATTAGATATTTAATTGTTACAAGTATTTACCAAGGGCAAGAAAAAATCAAAGTTAGAGATTTTCAGAACTTAGTAGGCCGTGCCGGTCGTTCAGGAATGCACACAGAGGGGCTGATTATTTTTGCCGACTCAGATGTTTATGACACAAGACGTACTGATCGTTGGAAGTTTGACTCATCTGTGCAATTGTTGTTTCCAGATCGCTCTGAATTAACAACCAGCTCTATTTTAGATATTTTTCAACCAATTCTAAGCATGGATGAAAAGTCTTCATTAGATTTAGGTGCAGATTATCTGATGAGTATTCTTATGGGCGGGGAAAATTCATGGTCCAATTTTGCAGATGAGGTTATTAGGATAAATCAGCAAGTTAGGTTTGATAAAAAACAGATAATTGCCGATCTAGCTAGACGAAGAAAATACTTACATGCAATAGAAAGCCATTTAATGGCTAACCGCGGGACTGTTGATTTTGATGAGTTTAGATATGCTGCAGAAAGGTTGGCTACTCAAACATTAGCATTTCATTTGGCTTCTGTAGATGTTCGTAAAGACATCGTTATACTTTTCACACGTTTAGCAGATTATTTGAATGAGACAGAGCCGGATATAGTAAAACAGACTAAGTATGCGAAAACTTTACTAGGTATTAGTGAGGCAAAAAAAGTAGAGCACTGGGTCAATGAGAATCGAGAACGACTGTTAATCGCCAGCTCAAATCAAGAATTTTTAGATTTGGTATGGCATCTCTTTCCTACATTACTTGTTGATAAGTTTTTTCATGCAATAGAACCATCAACACTCGCCCATGACATAGCATTCAAATGGTTAAGTGGCCTAAGTTACGGAGAGATTTATGAGCATGTATGCTCAGTGGGCGGGAGTAAACCATATGGTGAGAATAGAAGAAGGCAGATTACTTTTGAGGATGTTATTGAGTTTTGTGACAATACGCTAGCCTTTCAATGTTCTCTTCTTTTGGGTGCTATTGCAGAGTTTTTGTTTTTTGATGAGCTTATTGTTGGAATGGATTCAGCATTTAAGATATTCCAAAAAGCTTTAAAGTATGGTCTCCCAGATTCCCTATCAATCTCAATTTATGAAAAAGGGTTTAGTGATCGGTGCGTTGCAATTCGAGTTCGTGACGAATTAGTTGGAAGAGGTTATGGCGATTCATATTGGGGAGATTCGGCTGATTTATATTACTTTGATTTAGAGGTGATTCTTGATAACTACCCTAGTTACTTTCAGACAGTTCTAAGATCAATATAAATCAGGGGGCCAGTTTTATAAATAATTTTGAGGAAACTGAAATTTTGTAGGAAACTCCGATCGTACTTTTGAAAATTCAGAGTGAATAATGCTACTAGCAACACCTATAACGGCAAAGTGCCTAAGATTCTCAAAGCTGACTGTGGCGAACTACCAATAGAGAGTGCTATAGACACATCAATAATTTTTGTCAACAAACAAAAACGACCTAGAGATTTCTCCCTAAGTCGTTCTTAAATGGTGGCCCCTCTGTGAGTCGAACACAGCACCAACGGATTCTGGTTTGTGACGGTTTCCCGCCTCCCTGGACTATGCCTTCACCATAACAACCATTACGATTGCATTAGGTGGGTGCCGTCTAGTCTCTACACTTTCAACAAACATTTCTATTTGAAGCTTAGCTCGGCATTGCCTTGTGCATTTTACTGCCGTCAGGTTTCACCGAATTTGACACCATCCCATATACAGTTTCCACGTATATGGCACATTTACATATGAGTCCGCTGCTCTAACCAAGCATGAGCTAAGGGGCCGTAACTTTTTATCGTGAACGATTTTAACATCAACACACTCCGAAACTACCGAATTAAAGTGGTCTCGGTATTACTAAATTCTTTTACTGCTATATGTACTTAAGCACATGAAAATTATCAACTAAGTCCCTAGGAGCTTTGTTGGAGCGTTGGATTATGAGTCCGCTGCTCTAACCAAGCATGAGCTAGGGGGCCTAAACTTTTGAAGTCGTTATTTTAAACTAATCTTGTCCAGTTTCTAAGAAGCTTCTTAATCTTTCTGAACGAGTTGGATGGCGCAATTTACGTAGCGCCTTCGCTTCAATTTGTCTAATACGCTCACGCGTTACATCAAATTGCTTACCTACTTCTTCCAAGGTATGGTCTGTGTTCATTTCAATACCAAAACGCATACGTAATACTTTAGCTTCACGTGGTGTTAGTGACTCCAACACTTCACTTGTCGCATCGCGCAAGCTTGCGTATACCGCCGCATCCACAGGTGCTAAGGTCGTGCTGTCTTCAATAAAGTCACCCAAGTGCGAATCTTCATCATCACCGATTGGTGTTTCCATCGAAATTGGCTCTTTGCTGATTTTCAAGATTTTACGAATCTTGTCTTCAGGCATTTCCATTTTCTCAGCTAGCAATGCTGGGTCTGGCTCAATACCAGTTTCTTGCAGAATTTGGCGGCTGATACGATTCATTTTATTAATCGTTTCAATCATATGCACCGGAATACGAATCGTACGCGCTTGGTCAGCGATAGAACGTGTAATCGCCTGACGAATCCACCATGTTGCATAGGTTGAGAATTTGAAACCGCGGCGGTATTCAAACTTATCTACCGCTTTCATCAAACCGATATTACCTTCTTGAATCAAGTCCAAGAACTGCAAGCCTCGGTTGGTGTATTTTTTAGCAATAGAAATCACCAAACGCAAGTTAGCTTCAATCATTTCACGCTTAGCACGACGCGCACGCGCCTCGCCTGTTGTCATTTGCTTGTTGATTTCTTTCAGCTCTTTCGCTGAAATACCTACTTTGGTTTCTAAATCAATAATGCGTTGTTGCTGGTCTAAAATTGAGTGATTGAAACGCGCCAATTTTTCATTGTATGGCTTGTCTGATTTAAGCTCTTCTTCCAACCAAGCTAAATTACTTTCATTGCCTGGAAATGATTTAATGAAGTACGGGCGTGGCATGCCTGCTTTTTCTACGCAGAAGTCCAGCACTTTACGCTCATGGCCACGTACAGTTTCAACTAAGCCGCGCACTTGGTCACATAGTGTTTCTACTTGTTTTGGTGAGAAACGGAATGCCGTTAACTCAACAAGAATTTCTGACAGCAAAGCTAGGTACTCAGGGTCTTGCGAGCCTTTAACCGGCAAGATTACTGTCATTTTCTGGTGTGCTGCACGCACTACTTGGAAGCGTTTAAGCAGCTCTTCTTTAAGCTTAGCTAACGCTTCAGCAGAGATAGCTGCAGCTTTTGCACCGTCTTCGTCGCCTTCGTCTTCATCTTCGTCAACTTCCGGCTCTTCATCGTCTTGCGTATCTTCTGTCATTGCGTCATCTAGACCAATATCAGAATCAATCAAGCCGTCTACCAAGTCATCTACACTCAGTTCATCACGTTCAACTTTGTCTACCATTTCCAACAAAGCAGCAATCGTGGTTGGGCAAGCGGCAATCGCCTGCACCATGTGTTTCAGGCCATCTTCAATACGGCGTGCAATCTCAATTTCGCTTTCGCGTGTGAGCAAGTCAACCGTACCCATTTCACGCATATACATACGCACAGGGTCGGTAGTACGGCCAAACTCAGAGTCTACTGTGGCAAGTGCTTGTTCAGCCTCCTCCACAGCATCATCATCAGTCACCGCTGGAGGTGCATCAGACATTAACAACGCTTCAGCATCAGGCGTTTCTTCGTACACCTGAATACCCATGTCGTTAATCATGCCGATGATGCCATCAATCTGCTCAGAGCCTTGAACATCATCTGGCAAGTGATCGTTAATCTCTGCATAGGTCAGGTAGCCGCGCTCCTTACCTAATATGATTAAGCTTTTTAGACGAATGCGGCGCTCTTCAGCGCTGACTTCTTGCAACTGTTCTGGACGAACGTAGTCTTCTGCATTTTTTTCAGCTTGTTGATCACTTTTCTTTGGTCTTGCCATGTCTTACCTCTAAAATTTTAGCTCAGCCATGATGCCTACATCACATATGGTGAATAAGATTACCGTAACCGTGCATTATAACAGAATATAGCCTTATTTTGGCTGGGGTTTATTGCCTACAGATTTCAATAATGCGATTTCATCAGCAGTTAATGCGCTCAAAGGTTTTTCGCTAATTCGCGCCAATAATGACGCACCTTGTCGCTGTGTATGCACTGCCTGCAACTGCTGTCGCGCACCTGCAACCTCTTGCGCTTGGTCTAGCGTATCATCCAGCAGCGTTAACTCACGCTGCAACTCTTGCAGGACACTAGCATCAATTTTTTTCTCCAACTCGCGTAACAGTACCGCAGGTTTAGAATGGGGATGCGTCAGGCAGATTTCAATCACCTGACGCAATAATGCATCGGCATCATCTCGTTCATCCAATAAGCTTAAATCATCTTGTTGCGCCAGCGTTGGGTGCATCAATAGCATCAAACCAAAGCGTTTTTGCAGCGACATCGTGGTTCGCGTCAACTTTGGCTTAGCTTTCACCGGCACCTTATTCAAATTAGGCAGCTTTAACAACGCGTGCATCTCATCTTCTGACAACTGCGCAAGCTCAGCTACTTTTTTACGCAAATACATCGCACTACGAGGCGCACTAATCTGCTGCATAATAGGCTCAGCTTCATTCAGAAAGCGCACCCTATCTTCCTGACTTTGCAGAGAATTATCCTCGCTCAAATGCTGCAATATGTATTGAGACAACGGCATTGCCGATTTAATTTCAGCTTCAAATTTTTCTTTACCAAACTCACGTACATAAGAATCTGGGTCGTGCTCTTTAGGCAAAAACAGAAATGACAACTTCAAACCGTCCGTCAATGCAGGCAATGCGTTCATTGCAGCACGCCAAGCCGCGGTGCGCCCAGCGTTATCACCATCAAAACAAAATACAATTTCATCCGCTTGGCGCATCAGTTTCGTAATATGGTAAGGCGTTGTTGCGGTACCAAGCGCAGCCACTGCATACTCAATGCCGTATTGTGCTAGCGCCACCACATCCATATAACCTTCCACTACCAAGGCCCGCCCTGCATCACGGATTGCCCTGCGTGCCAAAAACAGGCCATACAACTCATGCCCTTTTTGAAACAACGGCGTTTCTGGTGAGTTGTAATATTTAGGCGTATCTTCCGGATTGATTACTCGACCACCAAAACCAATCACCTGACCTTTTTGGTCATGAATTGGAAACATGATGCGATCGCGAAAGCGGTCATAGCGCTTACCCTGATCATTTTCCACCACCAAGCCAGCTACATTTAGCGCCTCGTTCTCATAATGCGGAAAAACAGTCTGTAAATTTTGCCAGCCAGCCGGCGCATAGCCTACCTGAAACTTAGCGGCGACTTGACCGCTCAAGCCACGCGCCTTCAAATATTCAATAGCGCGCGGGGATTTTTTCAGCTCAGCTTTATAAAAATTGGCGGCTTGCTGCAGCGCCTCCTGCAAGCCGACAACCACCTTAGGCGCGGGTTTATCGTTATCACGTACCTCTTGCGGCACCGTCATACCGGCCATCTTGGCTAGATCATGTATTGCATCAACAAAGCTAAGGCCTTGATACTCCATAATAAAACCGATAGAGGTACCATGCGCGCCACAGCCAAAGCAATGATAAAACTGCTTGGTAGGACTTACAGTAAAGCTGGGGGATTTTTCATTATGAAATGGGCAGCAGGCAGAATAATTAGCACCGGCTTTTTTAAGCGGTACGCTTTTATCTATCACGTCGACAATATCAACGCGATTGAGCAACTCTTGAATAAAACTCTCAGGTATCAAAGTGTCTGCTTTAGCTAAAAATAACTACGTGAATAGAATTTGCTAGCAATTCTAGCGAATTTAAAACAAAAAAGGAGCATATCGCTCCTTGAATGTCTACTTGCACTTATCGCTACAGGTTAACCTAGACGAGTTTTAATCAATCCGGAGATTTTACCCATATCAGCACGACCAGCGACTAATGGCTTAATTTCTGCCATTACCTTGCCCATGTCTTTAATACCAGCGGCGCCTGTATCAACAACAACTTTTTCCAAGATGGCTTTAATCTCATCTTCAGTCAGTTGTTGTGGTAAATAGGTTTGTAGCACGGTAACTTCAAACTTTTCTACATCAGCTAAATCATGACGATTCGCTGACTCATACGCAGCAATAGAATCGCGACGCTGTTTGAGCATTTTTTCGATGACAGCAATCACATTGCTATCATCCAACTCAATACGCTCATCTACTTCACGCTGTTTAATAGCCGCTTGTAACAAACGTATTGCACCCAAACGCACGCTATCTTTAGCGCGCATCGCGGTTTTCATGTCCTCAGATATCTGAGCTTTTAACGACATGCTAATAACTCTACTTAGAGGCTATTAGTACAATTTTGCTGGTAATGTTTGCTTCATCAAGCGACGATATTGACGCTTAACAGCAGCAGCAGCTTTACGTTTACGTTCCCATGTTGGCTTCTCGTAAAATTCGCGAGCGCGAAGATCATTCAACAAACCAGTTTTTTCAATTAGGCGCTTAAAGCGACGTAGAGCAACGTCAAACGGCTCATTTTCTTTTACGCGTACACTAGACATTTATTCTCTCTTATCTGCAACAATTTAATTAGGTGATGCTCAAGTCCGCCAAACAAAGGCTCATAAACTTGAGAAAAGTCCACCATTTTAATCGTATAATTACTTTTATTCAATTACTTTTATAGCTTTGTATTATAAAAATGCACTTTATGACAAAAATGGACCCAAATAAATGTTAGTTTTAGGCGTTGAATCATCGTGTGACGAAACCGGTATCGCCTTATACGACACGGACCATGGCCTATTATCCCATACGCTGCACTCACAAGTAGAGATGCATGCAGAATATGGCGGCGTAGTGCCGGAACTTGCATCACGCGACCATATCCGCCGCGTACTGCCACTGACTGAGCTTGCATTGAAAGATGCTAACAAAACATTACAAGACATCGACGCCATTGCCTACACGCAAGGCCCAGGCCTCTCTGGCGCACTACTTGTAGGCACCAGCTTTGCCGAGTCATTAGCATTTAGCCTGCAAATCCCCACTATCAACGTCCATCACCTTGAAGGTCACTTATTAGCGCCTTTATTAGAAGACAACCCACCTGCGTTTCCATTTGTTGCCCTATTAGTTTCTGGTGGTCATAGTCAGCTTATGCGCGTTGATGGCATAGGCCAATATGAATTATTAGGCGACACGCTAGACGATGCCGCTGGCGAGGCATTTGATAAAACCGCTAAATTACTAGGGTTAGGTTATCCGGGCGGCCCTGCACTATCCAACTTAGCTAAAACAGGCAAGCCACGCTTTAAATTACCACGCCCACTACTCAATAGTAGCGATCTGAACTTTAGCTTCAGCGGACTAAAAACCTCGGTATTAACATTGGTGAATCAGCATCAGCCACTAGATAATGAAACTAAAGCCGATATCGCTTATGAGTTTCAAGAGGCCGTGACTGAGGTGCTCACCATCAAGTGCATGAGTGCACTACGTGAGACGGGGCTAGACAATCTGATTGTATCTGGCGGAGTGGGCGCAAATGCAAAACTGCGCGAAAAACTCAACGCCGCCACCAAACGGAAGCTATGCAAAGTTAGCTACCCACGTTTAGAATTTTGTACAGACAATGGTGCCATGATTGCGTTTGCAGGCGCGATGCGCCTGAAAGCTATGCAAAGAAATCCGAATTACAGCTTTAGCGTAAAACCGCGCTGGAACTTAAGCGAACTACAAGCACCATAACCATCATACCTTATCTACAAGGCATGATGCGGCGCGCTTATTTCTTTTTACCGAAGCCTGACTCCGTGCCAGCCAATAGCTTTTTGATATTGCTTCTATGGCGCCATATCAGGAAGACGGACATTACCAATACCATCTGCACATAATCTGAAACACCAATTGCATTATCTGCATTAGCCAGCAAGAACCATGCATACACCGGCGCCAACGTAGCAGCTACCAATGCTGCAAGTGATGAATAACGCGACACGGCAAACACCGCAATCCAAGTTAACACAGCTGCCAAAGCCAGCATAGGATCAATCGCCAGCATTACACCTAAGGCAGTTGCCACTCCTTTACCACCTTTAAAACCGTAGTAGATTGGGTATAAATGACCAAAAAACACCGCCAAACCTACCGCGCTCACTACCCACATGGTCATGCCAGACTGTAAAGCCAGCCATACCGGGAACCAGCCCTTAAACACATCGCCCAGCAAGGTAAGAATCGCAGCGGACTTTTTACCACTACGCGCCACATTGGTTGCACCAATATTGCCACTGCCCACGGTGCGCGGGTCAGGCAAGCCAAACAACTTACTCACCAAAATACCAAAAGCAATAGACCCCAGCAGGTAAGCCGCAACTATCCATACAGCAGGAACCAAGGTAACCGGAATAAAACCTAACTCATTCATTTAAACACTCTCTCTAATTGTCATCCCATATAGACGGGAATCCATTTCTTATTAGCGCAACACCACAATAAATTGTGGTTTAATATTCAAGATATTACTGGATTACCGCCTTGGCGGGAACGACGACATACAAATAAGGCATTATGGACACCATTTTTTTAAGCGAAGTTAAAGTACAAACTAAACTCGGCGTGCCCGATTGGGAGCGTATGACCGCGCAGACGATTATCCTAGACATAGAAATCGGCTACGACCTCAGTCAAGCTTGCCAAAGCGACGATGTAAACGACACTATCGACTACGGCGCAGTGGTTAGCCGTGTACGTGAAACCCTACAAGAAAACAGCTTTCAGCTAGTAGAAAAACTAGCAGAACATCTATGCCAATTGATACTGAAAGAATTTAACGCATTGAGCGTGAAGATTAAAGTAGCTAAGCCTACGATATTGCCAGGATTGAAGGCTTTGGGTGTGATAATCGAGAGGCGAAAATAATTACCCCCTTCTGACGCGCCGAGTAACGCTATACCCGTGAGAAATTCTGTTAATCAGCTGTTGGAGCTCCGCGACAAACCATGCTTTATGTGGCTTGTTAGGGCGAGTTTTGATTGACAGTCATAGGGATGAGCAACGTAGTAAATCAGCGGCACGGGACGCTGTTTTCTTTGGTTACTTTTGGCGCCAAGATCGCTGTGTAACAGCGGGCACTTGGCGGACACACCCAATTACTGATGCTTTTCAGGCAGTTAATGAAAGTAACTAGCTATCGGGCTACCCCCGACACAGTTCAACAATCACCTTAGCCACAAAGCCACTAGATTGCGACTTTCGTCGGAGTGACCACTAACCTCGCGGATGATGAGCCGCATGCAACTTCTTCAAGCGCTCACGTGCTACATAGGTATAGATTTGCGTCGTTGAAATATCTGAATGCCCGAGCAACATCTGCACCACCCTTAAATCCGCCCCATGGTTGAGCAAATGTGTGGCAAAGGCATGACGCAACACATGTGGGGAGATATGTTTAGTGATGCCAGCCAGCAATGCATAACGCTTAATCATGTACCAAAATGTTTGGCGTGTCATAGCATCACCACGGTTTGTCACAAACACAGCATCACACAGGCGATTTTGCAAAATATGCGGCCGTGCAGTTTTTAAATAGCGCGAAATCCACTCTACGGCATTTTCACCCATCGGCACTAAACGTGTTTTACTGCCCTTACCCGTGACACGAACTACGCTGTCACTCATGCTAATTTCGCTAATTTTAATTGACACCAATTCCGAGACACGCAAACCGCTGGCATATAACAACTCAAGCATCGCTTTATCACGCAAGCCCAATGCGTCATCAACATCCGGCGCGTTAAGCAATGCCTCTACCTCCTCCTCATTCAAACTCTTAGGCAAGCTACGTGGTAACTTGGGGGATTCAATCTGCAATGTAGGATCTATTGCGACTTGGTTCTCACGCAAACTATAGCGATAGAATCGCCTAAGGGTGGCGATTAGGCGACCAATACTACGTGGTTTACTAAGTGGAAACTTAACAGCCAAATATTGCTGCACATCGGCTTTATCAATGGTGAGTAGACTTTTATTCTGCGTCGACGCCCAAATGGCGAATGCGGTTAAATCTAATCGATAACTATCCAATGTATTTTTAGATAAGCCATCCTCCAACCAAATGGCATCGATAAACGCATCAATACTTGCCACATCTTCGGGCGCAAGTGCACGCTCACTCATGCAAGCGTCCTTCTGGGTTAGCTGATTCATGCTGCAACAGCCATTGCTTAATGAGCAAACCATTGTGCGTGCCCTGCATAAAGCCGCCTAAGCCACTTTTAGCCACCACTCGATGGCATGGAATCAGCAATGGCAAACGATTGGCACCACAGGCATTGGCAACCGCACGCGGGCCTGAGCCAATATGCTGTGCAAGCTCACTATAGGTGCGGGTTTGCCCACGCGGGATGGCGGCGATTGCCTGCCACACCTTTTGCTGGAAGGCTGTGCCATTTTGCTGCATAGGCAACTCAAACGCTGAGCTGGCTTGCTGCAAATATTGCATAACCTGCTGAGATGCAAGGCGCACTAATGAGTGGGTGGACGGAGTTTCTAGCGCCACTTCCCCACGCGACGGTAACGCTTGCACATCTGCTGGCAACGCCAACAGTTCTATCATTAACTGTTCATCATGAATAGTAATGCGCACAGCACCAAAAGGCGCCTTGATGTAGGCATCATCATGTACGATTGGGAGGTTAATATTCATCTTGTCATAGTAAACCAAAGCAAGATTAAACTAAAGCAAGCTAGCGTAAGCCACACCAAAGCCTACTAGCTAGGCAAGAAAACTGCCTGGTGACCGTACATAACAAAAAACCCCAATGATTTTCATCTATTGGGGCTTTGCTGTGTTTTACAACACTAAGACTGAGTCTTACGCTTTTTCTACTGGCGCTAAAACGTCTCTGTCACGTGCTACTAATTTCTCTTTAATACGTGCAGATTTACCTGAACGCTCACGGAGGTAATACAGTTTCGCACGACGTACATCACCGCGGCGTTTCAATTCGATTGAAGCGATCAATGGTGAGTAAGTTTGGAATGTACGCTCAACGCCTTCACCTGAAGAGATTTTACGTACGATGAATGATGAGTTCAAACCACGGTTACGTTTAGCGATAACAACGCCTTCGTATGACTGCACACGTTTACGTGTACCTTCAACTACGTTCACGCCAACTACTACTGTGTCGCCTGGTGCAAAGTCAGGGATTGTTTTGTTTAGGCGGGCAATTTCTTCCTGCTCTAACATTTTAATAATATCTGCCATCTTCTTTATCTCTTCCGGTTGCCCGTCGGAGTTCCTTTTAATTGTGAAGAAACTTGTTCCTGCTACTAATCTTCTTGTAGCAGCCGTGTTTCCTCTTTCGTCAACGGCCTTGCGGCCAATAAATCGGGACGTTGATCCCGGGTTCTGTGCAATGACATTTTCAAACGCCATTGCTTAATCTTGGCATGATTACCAGACATTAACACTGCCGGTACTTTCACACCCTTATATTCTTCTGGTCTTGTGTAGTGCGGGCAATCTAACAGGCCATCTACGAATGAGTCTTCAATCGCAGAATCACTATCACCTAACGCACCTGGCAGCTGGCGGATAATCGCATCCATCAACGCCATCGCAGGCAACTCACCACCACTTAACACATAATCACCAATTGATATTTCTTCATCGACTTCAGCGTCGATTAAACGCTGATCGACACCTTCATATCGACTGGCAAGCAATACCAAGCCTTGCTTCTTGCTTAACTCCATGACCTTTTGATGGGTCAGCGGCTTACCGGCTGGAGATAAATGCACCACCCAGCTATCAGCTTGCTCTATGGTTTGCGCTGCCTTAGCTGCGCCAATCGCTTGCTCAAGCGGCTGTACCAGCATCACCATGCCAGGACCACCACCATACGGCCTATCATCTACGGTTTTATGATTATCACTGGTGAAATCACGCGGATTCCAAAAGCCAACTTCATAAATACCCTGCTGCATTGCCCTGCTTGTAATACCATGCTTAGTGATGGCATCAAACATTTCAGGAAACAGGGTCACTATGTCAAATTTAAACGCCATGATTCAATTTATATGGTTTGATTTTGACCAAAACTAAAAATCTTCGTCCCAATCAACCAGCATTGTCTTAGCTTCTAAATCTACCGCTAATACTACGTCTGCAACAAAAGGCAACAGGCGCTCTTGCGGTTTGTCTTTCCCTGCATCTGCCGGCGCTACATCAGACTTAACTAGATTATCCGGTTTAACCACTAGCACATCATTTGCGCCCGTTTCAAACACTTCCGTAATTAAGCCGAAATCAACACCCTGACTATTGGTAACTCGCAAACCGACTAAGTCTGACCAGTAATATTCATTCTCGTCAGGCTCTGGCAACTCGCTTCTAGGCACAGCAATTTGTTTACCTTTACAAGCAAATGCCGCATCACGGTCATCGATCCCCTCTAATTTCACAACAATCACATCGTTATGAATTTTAGCGGTTTCTACCACCATTTCGCGCCAGTCGTCGCCTTTACCTAGCCACCAAGTGTCGTAATCAAACAGACCATCAATCACTTCGGTATCAGGCAGCACTTTGAGCCAACCATAAACGCCGTAGGGCGCAACAATGCGCCCCATTACCACCATGTTATTCACAGCCATTTTAATTGCTTAGGTAAATTACCTAAGCTTTTTAAATTAAGCGTCAGCAGCTGGTGTTTCAGCAGCGGCAGCCTCGGCAGCTTTAGCAGCAGCCTCTGCGGCTTGAGCGTCAGCTTCTGCCTTAGCAGCGTCAGCAGCTGCTTTTAATTTTGCAGCTTCTTCAGCAGCAGCTTTAGCTTTAGCAGCTTCAACTTTAGCAGCATCTTTTGCTTTAGCAGCGATAGCAGCTTCTGGGCCTTTTGCGTGGAATTTAACTAAACGTGCAACTGTCTCTGACAATTGCGCGCCGTTATTTTGCCAGTGAGTAACACGAGCTAAATCAATACGTAAACCTTCAGCATTTGCGCTAGCTGATGGGTTGTAAAAACCAACACGCTCAATAAAGCGACCATCACGACGATTGCGTGAATCAGCTACAACCACGTTGTAGAAAGGAGTTTTTTTCGCGCCACCACGAGCTAAACGAATAATAACCATAATCTTTGTTCTCTTTTGAAAAATTTAAAGCAGAAAGGCGCGGATTTTACGTTATTTATGCACCACTTGGCAAGCTATTTATCGATATTTCTTATCGACCAATCATTTATATAAAAAATTATATAAAAATCGCTTAGCTGCCAGATTTATAAATGCATTTTATAACGGGTAGGGTCCGCTAACCCTGCGGCTAAGAAGCCATCGCGCCGCAAGCGGCACGAATCACACAAACCACAGGCTTCACCTTCACTATCAGCCTGATAGCATGAAACCGTCATGGCATAATCTACACCTAACTCAGTGCCTAGCGTGACGATTTGCGCTTTGGTCATATCGATCAATGGCGCATGAATCGTAATGGTTTTACCCTCTACTGCACTTTTAGTGGCTAGGTTGGCCATATCCTGAAAAGCTTTTACATACTCGCCACGGCAATCAGGGTAGCCAGAGTAGTCCAAGGCATTAACACCAATAAATATATCTTGCGCCTGCAACACTTCTGCCCAGGCTAGCGCTAGCGACAACATAATCGTATTACGGGCCGGCACATAAGTAATGGGGATACCCTCGGTTGCACTTTCCGGCACAGCGATAGCATCATCAGTGAGAGCAGATCCACCGAACAGAGATAGATCCAGCTGTGCAGTTTTATGTGCTGCAGCACCCATCACTTTCGCTACGTTTTTAGCAGCGTGCAACTCAGCAATATGGCGCTGATGGTAATCCAAACTCAGACAATAACATTCAAAGCCCTGACTACGTGCGTAGGCAAGTACCGTGGCGGAGTCTAACCCGCCGGAGAGCAATACAACTGCATTCTTCGTCATTTCCCAGGCACCTCGCCCCATAAAATCTTATGTAGCTGCAACTGCATGCGCACAGGCAATTTATCCGCTAACACCCAATCCGCCAAATCTGACGGGGCTAGCTGGCTATAGACAGGTGAGAACAGTACAGCACATTTTGCCGTGAGCTGCTCTTTGACCAACAACTCTCTTGCCCACTCATAGTCTGCGCGGCTACACAGCACAAACTTTACTTCATCGGCCTTTTTAAGATGGGCTAAGTTACCCCATACATTGTTCTTTAACTCACCGGAATCCGGTGTTTTAATATCCAAAATGACAGATACACGGGCATCAACCGGGCTAATATCAATTGCACCACCAGTCTCTAGAGAAACGCTATAACCCAGATCACACAAAGCTTTGAGCAACACATGGCAATCCTTTTGCGCAAGTGGCTCGCCGCCAGTCACAGTTACGTATGGTGTACCGAACTCCGCAACTTTAGTGAGGATGTCATCAATCTCCATATTACTACCGCCGCTAAATGCATAAGCAGTATCGCAATATACGCAGCGCATTGGGCAACCTGTCAGGCGCACAAATACCGTAGGCAGCCCTACACGTGATGACTCACCTTGCAGCGAATAAAAAATTTCATGGATTTTAAGTTTCATCTGAATACTTTGCACACCAACAATGAAAAACGCAAAAAAATAGCGCCAATAATTAATGGGCGCTATTTTAACTTAAAAGCTTTATTTACCTAAATATAGGCAAATAAACAACTTTCTGAATTACTTATCTAATCGCCTCTAGTGCTTTTAGGCGTTTCTGCGCAGCTGGCGTCAGCTCACTGTTTGGAAATTTGGCGATTAAATCACGCAATGTTTTTTTAGCGCCCGGCACCAAGCCCAGTTGAATCTGGCTATTGGCCATATTAAACATTGCATCAGGCACTTTAGGACTATCCGCATAAGTATCAATCAGCTTTTGCTGTGTAGCAATTGACGATTTATAGTTCTTTAATGCAAATTGTGAGTAGCCCAAGCCGTACATGGCTTCAGGTGCTAAGCTACTGCTAGGATAGTCTTTAAGGAATTTATCGTAAGTGTTAAAAGCGTCTTTATGTTTAGACTCTTTTGACAGGCCGTTGGCTAACTCCAACAGCTGGTATTCTTGTGTATTTTTCTCAGCCACCGCTGGCACAGCGGCCGCAGCTTCAGCAACTGGAGCAGACTCTAACTTACGCAAACGCTCATCGATATCTGTATATAAATCTTTTTGGCGTTGAAGTGCGGTTTCAACTTTATGATTAGCGACTTCTAGCTCGCCTTTCAATCTTGCATTCTCTTGCTTCAATGCATCGATTTGCGACTGCATATCAGCCAAACCATTTCTTGTGACAGCATCTCGCTGCTCATTTGATTGCTTTAAATCACGGATTGCAGATTGCGTAGCCTGATTCTGAGTTTGCAAGTTCTTCTCAACTTCCAGTATTTTCTTTCGTGCCTCATCGTCATCGAACAATGCCGAGTGGCCGCTAATAGAAAATAATTGGGTTGCTAAAAACACGCTAGACAGAATCAGGTTTTTCATCATTTTTTAAACGTAATACCTAAAAAATTAATCGTTTTCGTAAACTACATCTACGCGACGGTTTTGTTGGTTGCAAGCTTCATCTGCACAATTTGCTGTTGCTTTTTCTTCACCCAAGCTTACTGTTTCGATTTGTTTATCTTGCACACCTAACAAGTTTAATGATTTTTTAACTGCTACTGCACGGCGTTGACCCAATGAAACGTTGTACTCACGTGTACCGCGCTCATCCGTATTACCTTGCAATACTACTTTAGCGTTGCTGTTAGCTAGCAAGTATTTAGCGTGCGCTTCCACTAGTGGACGGAACTCCGCTTTTACTGCGTCGCTATCAAAGTCAAAGTAGATGTTTCTTTTTGACAAGATGTTGTTTGGATCTTTCAATGGGTTGTTGCCATTGTTAGCATTGCTATCAATCACTACTTCTTTAACGCCAGAAGTGTCTGCTGAACCGTTTGCAGATGATTGTGTTGACGCACCTGCTGGGCTTTTATCTTGCACGCCAGCTGGTTTGTCTGTCATTGGTGTGCTTTTACAAGCAGACAACAATGCTGCTAATACTAATGCACCCAATACTTTTTTATTAAACATTCCCTTATTCATTACACTCTCCTTTAGTAAAAACAAATCTATCTATTACATACTACTAATTCAGTAACGGGCCCCAGGCAGGCTCGCGGATATCTCCGCCAGACTCACTCAGGCGCTGCTTCACGCGACCATCCGCAGACACGGCAGCAAGCGCACCACGACCAGCTGACCTAGTGGCATAAAGCACCACACGACCATTAGGCGCAAAGCTAGGTGACTCATCCTGATTACCTTCGCTTAGAATCTGCACTTGCCCAGTTGCTAAATTTTGCAATGCAACGCGATACCTTCCACCGTCATTGCGAATCATCGCCAACGACTTACCATCCGGTGAAAAACGCGGGCTTAAATTGTAAGGGCCGTCAAACGTAACGCGCTGTGCGTCACCACCGATAGACGACACTTTGTAAATTTGCGGACTACCGCCGCGATCTGAACTGAAATAAACCCATTTAGCATCCGGCGACCAAACAGGCTCAGTATCAATGGCATTGCTTTTGGTCAACTGCCTTAAGCCGCTGCCATCAGCGTTAATTAAATATAACTGTGAGTTTGCAGCATGTGTTAACACGATAGCAAGTTTGCTGCCATCTGGCGACCATGCCGGTGCACTATTATTACCTTTGAAGCTAGCCAAAGTAATGCGCTGCCCAGTCATTAGTGACTGCACGAATATAATAGGCTTTTTCTTCTCAAATGAAACGTAAGCGATTTTGCTGCCATCTGGCGACCATGCCGGAGAAATTATCGGCTCATTAGACGATACCACGGTTTGCGGATTAACGCCGTCAGCATCTGCCACTTGTAAGGCATAACGCCCTTTAGATTTATTAATGTAAGCAATGCGGCTGGCAAATATCGCTGACTCGCCGGTTAGCTTCTGGTAAATCACGTCTGCAATCTTATGCGCTGTCATGCGCAATTGGCTAGGCGTAATGTTGTAATCCATATCGGCCAACTGCGTTTGCTTGAGAACATCGCCCAACTGGAAACTTACTTTAAGGCGATTGCCAGGCAGTGCTTCAATTTTACCGACGGCAATCGCTTGCGCCTGCAGGCTAGTCCAATCACTGTATTTTACTTGCGATATAGCGCTAGGCTTACTCGCCACGCCAGCAGTCTCCAACACGCGAAACATGCCGCTACGGCGCAAGTCGGCACTGATGATATTGGCGATATTTTCTTGGTTTTTAACTGCATCTTGGTTAAAAGGCACAATGGCGATAGGTAATTGCTGCGCATTACCGCCGCTGATTTCAATTTCTAAGGCGGCATGACTTACTGAAGTCATCATTGCAGATACGGCGACTGTGCAAACAAACAATACAGTCTGAAATAAACTAGGCATTTTTTTCATATAGCGTATGGTCAGTAAGGTGTTAAAAAGTTCATGAAATTTTACTGTAATCTGCAATAGATGCCAGCGCATTTACACTTGCTTACATTTCACCCTTACCGCATTTAGTCTTTGTTCGGGTGGAAAGTCAGCTTTAGTGTTCTAAATTGTGGGAATAAAGCTTTATCATCAGGCAGCGGCAAAGGTTCTGCGGCACGAATCGCCCGTTCCACTGCGTCATCACAACCAGATATACCGCTAGACTTAGTTAGCTTAGGCGCCGGCCCCAAATCACCTGTAGGTAACAAGGCGATTTCAAACTTCACTTCTGGGTTGCCATCACCGCATAGGGATTTATTCATTTTGTTACGGATTGCCGCCTGAATCTTGGCTTTAAACTCATCCACTACGCCTGTTTTAGCAGCATTGACTTTAGGTTCTGCAGAGGTGCCGGAGTCACTCAGGCTTTCTTGCTGTAGCTTTTTCAATGCATCATTGACCGGCGGTTTTTTAGGCTTTTCTACAGGCTCTTGCAATAACTGCTTCTGCAACTCGGCTAGCTGATCAGTTTTTTTGACCGGTTTAACTGGCTCTTTTGGCGGCTCTTTAATCGGCTCTTTCTTAACCGGCTTTTTAGGCGCCTCATGTTTAATCACGATTTCTGGCTCAGGTTTAGGTTCTGGCTTGGGTTCAATCACCGGTTCAGGTTTTGGCTCTGGCTTCGGTTCAGGCTTGGGCGTTTCTTTCACCACAGGCACTGGCGGCGTCACTTCAGGCTTAAGCACATTCGCGGCAGGCAGGCTATCCCACAACTCAACCTCGGCAATACTGACAGGGTGAGTGGTTTTCCAGTTAAATGAAACCAACAAGGCAGCCAGCAATATGGCATGCACAGTGATAGAAAGCACACCGGCTTTAAATGAGTCTGGATTTTCGCGCTGACGTAACATAATGTAATTAAGTGCTAACCGCACACCTTAGGCAGGTTTTAGCAGCAAACCAACTTTATTGACATGGTTGGTTTTAAGTAGATCCATAATGCCAATCACATCTTCGTATTTAACGTTTTTATCCGCGGCAATCACAACAGAGCGCTCAGGTGATTTTGTAAGTGTGGCCTGCACCGCTACCAATAGCTCATCACGCTGCATGGCTTTGCTATCAAGCTCTATGCTGCCATTCTTTTTCACCGTTACCACCACTGGCGGCAACTTAGGTTGACTGAGGGCTTGCCCAGCACCCGGCAACTCAACAATGCCGGGGTTGGTCATAGGTGCGGTGACCATAAAAATAACCAGCAAAACCAAGGTCACGTCGATATACGGCACGACGTTGATTTGATTCATCATCCGGCGTTTACGTGTTCTGCTCATCACGCAACTCCTGTTGAAATCAGTTTAAAAGTAAGCATAAAGCGCACCGCCACTTAAGATTTGCGCTGCAAAATATTAGTAAACTCTTCCATAAAGCTTTCGTAGCGCACGGAGAGCCTATCCACAGAACTGGCAAAGCGGTTATAGGCAATCACCGCTGGAATCGCCGCAAACAGGCCAATCGCCGTTGCTACTAATGCCTCAGCAATACCTGGCGCCACTTGGGTTAGGGTTGCTTGCCCAACACTGGATAAGCCTCTAAACGCATTCATAATGCCCCAGACGGTACCAAACAAACCGATATACGGACTAACAGAACCCACAGATGCAAGGAAAGGTAAGTGTGCATCCAACTCATCCATCTCACGGTTGTAAGCGGCGCGCATGGCACGGCGTGCGCCTTCCATCACGTCAGATACATCCATACGCGTCTGCTGCTTGTGGCGTGCATACTCTTTGAAACCTGCTTCAAAAATACTGGCCATGCCTTGTGGTTTGCGGCGATGGGCCGTAATGCTATCGTACAGCTTATTGAGGTCACCACCGCTCCAGAACGTATCTTCAAAATCTTCCGCGTCACGCTCGGCGCGCTTAACAGTCGCCACTTTGATAAAAATATACCACCAGGAAAATAAAGAAGTGATGATCAAAATCAGCATCACCAGCTGTACTGGCAAACTTGCGCCTGCTACCAGGCTGAAAAAAGACATATCACTACTAGCGTTCATAACTTCTCCACTTTTTATCTACCGCTTTTTTGATCTAATACGCTGTTAGCAATGTGCTGGTATAAGCACTGCTTAGCCGTAATTGCCATGATTTTAATCTATTAATCACGCCCAAACGCACGTAACTAACAACGCTAATTAAGCATAGCTTGTTTAATTTGTGTTGGAATCCCTACCGGCTTGAAGGTTACGGCATTTACAAAAGCCGCTTTCACATGCGCGTTAATTAACAACTCGCCATTACGCGTAATTGTTTGCGCCAATTCGATACTACCGTGACCAATTTTAACGATATCACAATGAATTTCAAGCATGTCATTAAAATTTGCGGGCTTTTTAAAGCTAATAGACAAGCTATGAACCACAATAATCACCCCATGACTGTCTTTCACTTCGGTTTGCTCAAAACCTAAAGCGCGCAACCACTCAGTACGCGCACGCTCCATAAAGTTCAAATAATTGGAATGATAAACCACGCCGCCGGCGTCGGTATCTTCATAATAAACGCGCACAGGCCAAGTAAATTTTGCTAGGGGCATCATGGCTCCTGCCACGATTCGCCACTGGCAATCGCGCCCGGTACTGGTAAACCGAAATGCTGATATGACTGGCTGGTAGCAACCCTGCCG
Organism: Methylotenera sp.; assembly: GCF_036401095.1. Taxonomy (GTDB): domain Bacteria; phylum Pseudomonadota; class Gammaproteobacteria; order Burkholderiales; family Methylophilaceae; genus Methylotenera. Next base: position 292,813 of record NZ_DASWWA010000001.1, on the reverse strand, counting down.
CGCGGCGTACGCATTAGAAAGCCTTGCTGAATCAAATACGGCTCTAGCACGTCTTCAATCGTATCGCGCTCTTCGCCAATCGCCGCAGCCAAGTTATCCAAGCCCACAGGCCCACCGCCGAACTTCTCCAGCACCGCGAGCAGCAGCTTTCTATCCATCACATCAAAACCTAGTTTGTCTACATCCAGCATTTTCAATGCGGCATCGGCAATATTGGCACTCACCTTGCCATCTGCTTTAACTTGAGCATAGTCACGCACACGGCGTAATAAGCGGTTAGCAATACGCGGGGTGCCGCGGGAGCGCTTGGCAATTTCTAGTGCACCGGTATCTACCATTTCTACATCCAGCAAACCAGCAGAGCGCTGGACAATGCGGCCCAGCTCATCTGAGGTATAAAATTCCAGTCGAGAAACTATGCCGAAGCGATCACGCAAAGGATTAGTCAGCATACCGGCACGCGTGGTAGCTCCTACCAAAGTAAATGGCGGTAAATCCAGACGAACACTACGGGCAGCAGGGCCTTCACCAATCATGATATCCAGGCGGTAATCCTCCATCGCTGGGTATAAAATCTCTTCTACCACTGGGGACAGCCTGTGTATTTCATCTATAAACAGCACATCATTGGGCTCTAGGTTGGTAAGCAGCGCTGCCAGATCACCCGCTCGTTCCAGCACTGGGCCGGAGGTTTGGCGCATATTGACGCCCATTTCTTTAGCAATAATGTGCGCCAGAGTAGTTTTACCCAAGCCCGGCGGGCCAAACAGCAATACATGATCTAGCGCCTCACCACGACCCCTCGCGGCATTGATAAATATTTCCAGTTGAGCACGGGCTTTTTCTTGGCCGATATACTCATCCAGCACCTTAGGGCGCAGTGCACGTTCTAGCGCATCCTCTTGTGGGCTCACGACATCCGGAGCGATTAAACGATCAGTTTCTATCATACAACTTCATCTGCTCTCTTATTTTGCAAAACTACCCAATGTGAAACCAGTGTTAACCCAACCGCTAGCAGGGTTGGCCCCAAAAATATGCCAATAAAGCCAAACATCAATATGCCGCCTAACACCCCTAACGCCACCAGCAACAACGGTAAATGCGATGAATGACTAATCAAGATCGGCTTAACAACATTATCCACCATGCTAATCACCAGCAAGCCATAAATCAGCAGAAAAATTGCCCAGCCTTGATCGCCATGATTAAACAGCCACAGTGATGCACCACCCCATACCAATGGCGGCCCCACTGGAATCACTGATAAGAAAAATGTAGCCAGCGCTAATAGCAGCGGCGCCGGAGCCCCTGCCAGCCAAAAACCAAACAGCCCGACGCTTGCCTGTGCCAACGCGGTACCAAATACGCCTAGCATCACACCTTTTACCGTGTTGCATGACAAAGCAAGCATCTCCTGCCCCAACTCACCACCCAGGCGGCGCACGATGGTCGTTACCGCAGCAGCCAGCTTTGTGCCATCCCTGTAAAAGAAAAATGCAACAAATACCACCAGCACCAATTGCACAAAGCCGCCCATGACCACCTGCACCACCTTTAACAGAAAAGTACGAATAGGCTCTGCATACTGGTTCAACAAGTGCATTAACTCCTCATGACTCACAACGACACGCTGCCAAGATTCAGCCAAGGGAGCACCAATAATAGGTAGATTCTTAAGCCATGCTGGCGCAACAGGCTGCAAGCTTTGCAACACCGCCTGCGCCTCATCAAGCAATAGCGTAGCTGAATCTGCAAGGTTCATCGCTAAATAGGCCATGGGCATAATCATCGCAAACAGCAAAAGCAAGGTCATGGTCGTGGCAGCAAGCATATCGCGTCGACCTAGTAGCTCCCATATGCGCTGATATAGCGGCCAAGTAAACACACAAATAATGGCAGCAAACAGCATTGCCGCCATAAATGGATACAACACAAAAACACAGCCTACTATCAGTAGCGATATCGTGGTGATACGGGCAATTTGGTTGGTGTTAATCATGCGGAGCCCTTAAATTGTGGATGACCTATCTATTGCAGCCAATTGCCACTACATCATACTGCATCCTACTTTGAAAGTAATTTTAATGCTTGCTTAATGCCGTCTGTCACACTAATTTCTTTATCTAATAGCTTAACTGCAGCCACTGCCTCGCGCTCGTTGTAGCCCAGCGCCAGCAAGGCATTAAGCACATCACTAGTGGCGGACTTAGGCTGATGTTCATTCATGGCGGCGACACCATCAATCGTAAATTTATCCTTTAGCTCCAACAGCAAACGTTCTGCCGTTTTTTTGCCAACTCCTGGCACGCGCGTTAGCATGCTGGGCTCCTGCAACGCCACAGCTTGCACCAAATCATCAATAGACAGGCCACTTAAAATAGATAACGCAGATTTAGCGCCAATGCCATTCACTTTTAGTAGTTGTCGGAAGGTTGCACGCTCTTGACTAGTACCAAAGCCATATAGCAGTTGTGCATCCTCGCGCACCACAAAGTGCGTGAGCATCACAACCTTATCGCCGATAGCGGGCAAGTTATAAAATGTGCTCATTGGCACTTCGCACTCGTAACCCACCCCATTACAATCAATTAACACCAAGGGAGGTGTCTTTTCTAACAAGGTACCGCTTAATCGACCAATCATCGGGCATTCCAATTACAAAATAATTACGAACAATAACGCATGGCTACGTATCCCAGCAAGCGTAGATTTATGCATGCAATGCCGCACCTTAAAATCGAGTGTGCATCTACTGGCTACAAAACGAAAAACAGGAGAAAGTGGAACGGAAAAGCGAATTAGCTTAGCAGCAAGGCGACTGGCACCAAAGGACAGGACTACCCAATTAAGTAATCAGCCAACTAGGCGCCCGCCTCGCACACGGAAACCGGCGGTCGCCATTAAACCTAAACCCTGTCCGCCATGCGCATGACAAATGGCACAGGCAAGCGCATCTGCAGAATCTGGCTTTGGTGCAGCAGGTAGCTTGAGTAATCGCTTGACCATTTCCTGCACCTGCTCTTTTTGCGCATGCCCACTCCCAACAACCGCCTGCTTCACTTGCAGCGCGGTATATTCGGCAACACTTAAATTGCGGATAACGGCAGCACTGATTGCAGCGCCACGCGCCTGCCCAAGCAGCAAAGTGGATTGGGGGTTAACGTTCACAAACACTTTTTCAATCGCCACTTGATTAGGCTGATAAGTATCGATCACCTCAAACAAACCATCTAAGATAATTTTGAGGCGGGCCGGCAACTCTTCACGTTCAGGGTCGCCCTCTACTTTGCTTTTTTTGCCGCTGGCAGTTTTGATGGTACCACTGGCAACGTAGGTGATTTTCTCACCTACTTTTTCAATTACGCCAAAGCCTGTTAATCGCAGGCCGGGGTCTATGCCGAGAATTCGCGTAACACTCACAGCAAGCCCTTAGTGGGTTTAAACATGCAGACTTATTCTTCAATCACTGCAGATGTATAAACATCTTGCACGTCATCTAAGTCTTCTAGCGCGTCCAGAATTTTTTGCATTTTTACGGCATCATCACCGGTAAAGATAACTTCAGCATCAGGCTTCATAGTGACTTCACCCATTACTGCCTTCAGGCCTGCCGCTTCTAAGGCTTCTTTAACTGCCACAAAATCAGCTGGCGGGGTAATTACTTCAATACTGCCATCATCATTGGTGATTACATCTTCAGCGCCGGCTTCAAGGGCTACTTCCATCACTTTATCTTCTGAGGTGCCAGGCTCATACACCAAGCTACCACAGTGCTTAAACATAAAAGCAACAGAACCATCAGTACCCAAATTGCCACCGTGCTTACTCAATGCATGACGCACATCCATTACCGCGCGTTGTTTATTGTCTGTTAAACAATCAATAATAATCGCGGCACCGTTGATGCCATAGCCTTCGTAGCGGATTTCTTCGTAACTCACGCCTTCTAACTCACCCGTACCTTTTTTAATCGCACGTGTAATGTTATCCGATGGCATGTTTTCTTCTTTTGCCAAGGCAACGGCCGCACGTAAACGTGGGTTCATATTAGGATCACCACCGCCCAAGCGGGCTGACACCGTGATTTCTTTGATGATTTTAGTAAAAATCTTACCGCGCTTAGCGTCTTGGCGACCTTTGCGGTGTTGAATATTTGCCCACTTACTATGACCTGCCATGTTTAGATCCTAATTTCAAACTAAATAAGGCGAATTTTATCACATGCGTTTACCCAAATTACAGGCTTTTAAATGAGAGGGTACAGGGGATTAATACTAGGGGGTAAGACTTAGGGCAATAGCATCTAAGCACTAAATGCCTAGACGCTATTCATTCATGTTTACTCTTGCCCAATTGCAGGGTCAACAGGGGCGTGCTTTTTAATACTGACGAAAGAAATAATCACTAACGACAATGCGATTAATACCATGCCTATCAATTCCATGCGATTTGGCACTTCATTTAACTGTATCCAAGCTGCCAGCACGCCTATTACCGGCGCTAGCATAGATGCCATACTAGCTACGCCCGCAGGTAAAATCTGCAGGGCATATAGCCATAACAGCCAAGCCAGCGCGCCGCTTAGAAACACATTAAACAATACAGAGCCAATAAAATAGCCAGTCCATTGTATCGGCGGCGCCGGTACGATAAACGCAATTGCCAGCATAGGCACAGAGCCTAGCAACATTGGCCAAGCTGTCAGGTTTAATAAATCCAGATGCGGGCTGCGTTTATGTAATTTTTTAGAAATTATGGCAGACAGCGCCCAAGACACCCCTGAAATAATTGCCAGGAACATACTAAATCCATCGGCTTTAATATGCAGCGGATCAAAAATCAGCAGCATGCCGAACACCGCTGAGATCACTGCCAACCATTGCCAGCCCTGCACCTTTTCACCCAGAATCGGCCAGGCAAACAACATCACCCAGAATGGCATGGTGTAAGTGAGCACAGCAGTTTTACCTGCGCCGCCTTCTACCAATGCCCAAATCAATAGGCCAGTAAAACCTACCGTTTGCAACAAACCCAATACCAGCATGGTAGGGAACTCTTTAAGACCCAAAGGACGTTTGGTTGCATAGATAACGACAAATAGCACTACCGCACCAAAGAACACACGCAAGGCAGCAAACTGAAACGGGCCTGCATATTGCAGCGCGCTCTTCATCACCACCCAGTTGTAGCCCCAAATAATGGTGAGTACGATCAGCGCAACAAATGCGCTAATGATTTTTTTTGTACTATTTTCCATCTATTTTCTATGCCTTAATCAATTTGTTAGCACAAACTGCTTAGTTCCAAATATGCGTAACCGCTTTCCAGTTGCCATCCGGTTGTTTGCGATATACCAAATGTACGTTACCGCCAAAAGTTTGTTTTTCGCCTTGCGCATTGAACATTGCACCCGCCCAGTTGCCGCGCTGAAAAGCTAAATTACCGTCTTCTACTGCATCTATCAAAGTGAGTTTGTGCTCAATTACGCCCGCATCAATTAAGCCAGCAAAAAATGTTTGAATCGCGGCAGCCCCTACCACCGGCTCCCCCGCTGGTGCTGGCATCACAACCGCGCTGTCAGCATAGAGCGCGCCAATCGCAGCGGCATTTTTAGTGTTGAACGCATGGTCAAAGCTTTGGTTGATTGCGCTAATTTGTTGTTGAATACTGCTCATATGATCTCCTAATTTCTTGAAAGAATTTACTTCTGCTTGGTTAGTTCCGGAATACCTAAATTGATTAACTCCAACATCTGGTGCAACTGTTCGCGTTGCGCTTCATTAATTCCCTGCATACACAACCTTAACCTTTGGTAGTAATCAGGCATCACTGCATCCAATTTCGCCTGCCCCGCCTCAGTGAGATGAATCAATACACTGCGTCTATCGCTTTTGGTAAAAACACGCTCGACTAAACCGCTTTGCTCTAAGCCATCAATCAAGCCAGTCATGGTGGCACGTGTAACGCCGGCTTTATCTGCCAACACTGAAGGCGTTGAAGCTTGTGACTCCTCACGCATCAACAAAATCAGCACCCACCAGCGCCCTTGCAGCAAACCATGCTTACTCAAGCAAGCATCCAGCGCGATAGACAAATCGGTTGCAACCCGCATTAAATGCAAAAAGCTCGATACTGCCGTGATATCCGCATCAGGATATCGTTCAGCAAACTTATGGAGCACCCCGGTTGTAGGTAAGTCTTTTAGTTCTAGCATAATTAGGTTCATTATAGTTAGCTGACTAACTATGTCAAGAAAAAATTAAATTTGTATAAGATTTAGACCTATATACAGACTATAAATCAAGTAAATAAATGATGCCCAAAACCTAGCAATATTAGCTAAGACAAGCACATCAAATCTCACAGCAGCGCCAAAAGGCAAGGGATAACAAACACACACCGAATGAATTAGTAACAGACAATTACACGAGTTCATAAGTTTTTCATTTAAACTAGCGTAAATTAAAAATTAGCAATTACACAGTAAATGTAATGCGAGTATGTTATTTTTAGCAGTGGTTTTTCTATCTTTACCGATTTAATAAGGAACATAATGAAACGCTTTTTGATGTTATTAATGGTTGCTATCACTTGTGTAAGTTTTATGTCGTCACTGGCAGAAGCCAAACGTTTTGGTGGTGGTAGCAGTTTTGGCAAGAGCAGACCAGCTCCAGCAAAACAGTCACAACAAAAAGCACCAGAAGCCACACCGAATAAACCAGCGCAGTCCGGCGCAAGCAAATGGTTAGGACCATTAGCAGGTTTAGCAGTGGGTGCCGCACTTGCCAGCATGTTTGCTGGCTCAGGTATCGGCGATGCAATGGGTTCAATATTAATGGCGCTAGCCGCTGCTGCTGCCATCATGTTTTTAATCTCTAGATTCAAAAAATCGCAGCAGCCAAATATGCAATATGCAGGCACTGGCGGTGCATACCAAGCGCCAGCTCCGATTACAGAGCCAGCCCTTAGTAGTAGCAGCCAAACCAGAAATAGCAATCAAATCCCGCATGATTTTCCTGTAGATAGCTTCTTAAGAAGCGCTAAAGCTTCTTTTATCCGCTTACAAGCAGCCAACGATAGAAAAGACATTAATGATGTGCGTGAATATACAACGCCTGAAGTGTTTGCAGAAATCTCCTTGCAAATGCAAGAGCGAGGCAATGAGGTGCAGAACACTGAAATCGTTGCAATTAACGCAGAGTTATTAGAAGTGACTAATGAAGATGCATACGTAATTGCCAGCGTCCGCTTTACAGGTCAACTGCGTGAAAACAATGGCGCACTGGAAAACATAGATGAAGTGTGGCACATACAAAAAGACACGAGCAATATCCAAGAAAAATGGTTGCTGGCAGGGATTCAGCAGCTTAGTTAAACATAAGGCTAGCATAATCGCCAATTGAAGAATCCGTAGGTAGTGGCTATGTAACCGACTTTTACTTAGCCACTGTTTGCTACCAGCTAGCTTAATCGCCTTGCGATTGCGTTTAAAAGATATTACCATCCAAATTATGGGGAGTTAGCAGCCTCCCCGTTTCAAGACATTCACGTCCAAGGCCTGCTCAAATCTTATGGCATAATGCCCTAGAGGAGAAGCTATGGACGCACAGAACAACAAAAATCTAAACTCAGCCCCTAACTCAGTACCATTTGTAGAAGCCATTTTATACTGGCTCAAACTTGGTTTTATCAGTTTTGGCGGTCCCGCCGGGCAAATCGCCATCATGCATCATGATTTAGTTGAAAATAAACGCTGGATTTCAGAAAAGCGTTTTTTGCATGCACTAAATTACTGCATGTTACTGCCAGGCCCTGAGGCACAGCAATTGGCGACCTATATTGGCTGGCTCATGCACCGCACTTGGGGCGGCATTGTTGCTGGCACCTTATTCTTTCTACCTTCGTTCTTTATTTTGGTGGGGCTAGCGTATATCTACATGGCCTATGGCTCAGTACCTGCAGTTGCCGGCGCGTTATATGGCATTAAACCTGCAGTGGTTGCGATTGTCATGTTCGCCGCATATAGAATCGGCTTACGCACGCTTAAAAACAAGCTTATGTGGGGCATTGCCGCAGCAGCTTTTTTAGCCATCTTTATACTTAAATTACCTTTCCCGCTCATTGTGTTAACAGCCGGCCTGATAGGCTACGTTGGCGGCAAACATTACCCTAACTACTTTAAATTGGGTGGGGGTCACGGTGCTGCACAAAAGAGCTACGGCGCAGCACTGATTGATGACGGCACACCGACCCCGGCACACGCACTCTTTAGCTGGCGTAGGCTATGGCAAGTGGCCATCAGCGGCTTGGCGCTATGGCTAATTGCCATGGCAGTGTTAATGGCAAATTATGGCTGGCAAGGGGCATTTACGCAGATGGGCTGGTTTTTTACCAAAGCGGCTTTACTGACTTTTGGTGGTGCTTACGCGGTATTACCTTATGTTTACCAAGGGGCAGTTGAACACTACCACTGGCTAACCCCTACGCAAATGATAGATGCACTAGCACTAGGGGAAACCACGCCTGGCCCGCTGATTATGGTGGTGACATTTGTAGGGTTTGTTGGTGGCTGGGTGACGCAAACATTTGGCGCTGACGCTCTATTTGCTTCAGCGTTTATTGCAGCAACAGTTGTTACATTTTTCACATTCTTGCCGAGCTTTGTGTTTATTTTGTTAGGTGGTCCGTTCATCGAAACTACGCATGGCAACCTTAAATTCACTGCACCATTAAGCGCCATTACCGCAGCAGTGGTTGGCGTTATCGTTAACTTAGCGCTGTTCTTTGCGTACCATGTATTTTCACCACAAGGGCTTACCGGTCAGATTGATTGGCTCTCGGTTGCACTGACCGCTTTAGCGACACTTGCAATATTCAAGTACAAAGCCAATGTCATCTTAGTAATTATCGCTGGTGGCATTTTAGGCATGGCTTGGCAGTTGCTTGCATGATGCCGCACAACAAAGGTTAATGCGCTATCCCCTAAAACTTAGGGGATAGCGCAAAATCTACTAGAGGTTAGCTAAAAACTAAAACATTTAAGCCAATACACACTAATCATAAGAACTCACTATCTAACCATAAAGGTACCAATCGACTTTAGCCTCTAATACAATTGGTAAAAGTAATTATTGGTGTATATTTACTATTTATACAGTATTTTTTGCACAACACTTTTTTGAACGTATTTTTACGCATCACAAGGGAGAGCAGCATGAAAACACTACAACAATTACTAGATGGTAAAAAGTATAAAGAGGTTATTTCAATCGCACCGTCCCGCCCTGTATTTGATGCGCTAGTCATCTTGGCTGAATACAAAATTGGCGCTTTAATTGTGCTGGACGGGCAAAACTTAGTCGGTATTTTTTCAGAACGCGATTACGCGCGTGAAGTAATTCTTAAAGGCCGCTCATCTAAAACCACCTCAATCAACGAAGTGATGACCAGCAAAGTGTTAACTGCCAGCCCCAACGACTCTGTTGAACATGCTCTATCACTAATGACAGAGCACCGTATCAGACACTTACCTGTAGTGGTGGACGAGAAAGTGGTAGGCGTGCTCTCGATAGGCGACTTAGTAAAAGAAACCATTGCATACCAGCAAGAGCTGATTAAGCAGCTACAAAGCTACATTAAGAGCTAGTTTATTAATAGATGAGCCTAAAATAAGCTGGGCAGCACCATGATTATTTACCACGTATCATGGCACCAATCAGGTTTTTACCCAGCCACTTGGATAGCACCGTCACTGCCAGCAAATGCAGAACAACCACGCCCTGTAATGAGTAAGATAAAGCTTCGTGCAGATCAACAGGCCAATCTTCTCCCCACAACTCATCTGTGCGGCTCAGCCAGCCTGTAAGCGCTAGCAAGAAAATCAACACCCACATCACGTAAACCGCATATTGACCCAAGGGGTTGTGCCCAACGTAATCATGTTTCTCACGTTTCAGCAGCGATTGAACATGTGACTTAATCTCGTTAGCTCCGGGCAAATGCAGCTTTGAAGCCTCAACACGTGCAAAGAAAAAACCATTAATTAAGCGTAACAGCACTAACCCAGCGCAGATGTAGCCTATCAAGCGGTGCGTATAACCAGATTCATTAAAGAAATTAACAATCACCCCTACAGCGACTAGCCAATGGGTTAAACGTACGAACAATGTCCACTTTATCATTATTTTTCTATCGCATTAGCGCCAAAGTAACTTAACTCAAGATAGGTGACTTAACTTAATATCAGCCAAGGTAGCGGCACCAGAAAGCGCCATGGTCATCTCCAACTCATCACGCATTAAACGTATCACATGGGCAACACCAAGTGCACCTGCCACAGACAGCCCCCAAATATAAGGTCGGCCAATCATCACTGCATCGGCACCCAGCGCCAGTGCTTTAAATGCGTCTTGCCCGCGGCGGATGCCACTATCAAACAACAGGCAAGCTTTGCCGGCAACCATATTGGCAATTTCAGGTAACACGACAAGGCTGCTAGGCACACCATCCAACACACGCCCACCATGATTTGAAACCACCAGACCATCGCAACCCAGACGCAAGATGCTGGCAACATCATCAGTATGCAATACGCCCTTCACCAGCAGTGGCACTTTGATTTGTTCTCGCAACCAAGCAACATCATCCCAGCTTGGCGCCTGCGACATCCAGCCATCAAACACCAGGCTTTGATGTGCCTGTACGGGTGGTTGCGATAATGGAGACTCCAGATTCACCGCACGCATACCGTCAGGCAAGGCCATGACAGCCTGCTTCACTGGGGCATCCACAGTAAACATTACCGCGTTGTAACCTGCTGACAATGCACGATTGAGCAAGCGCAAAGTACGTGGGCGGTCGCCCTGCCAATACAACTGAAACCATAGGGGTTGGCCTGCCGCTTCGATAATTTCCTCTAGTGATTGGCTGGCAAGGCTACTGACGACCATTTGCCCAGCTTGTGCATTGGCTGCCATGGCACTCACTTTTTCACCATGATCATGAAACAAGCGCTGGTATGCGATTGGAGCGAGCAATAAGGGATGCTCAAAATTTTGCCCAAATAAATTGAGGCGTGTGTGGCCGCCTTTTACATCCACCAACGGCCTAGACATCAATTGCACTCGGTCAAATGCATCCAAATTGGCCTTTAAACTGATGCCTTTACCCGAGCCGCCTTCAAGGTAATGCAAAACCTCTGGACTTAATCTTGGCTGGGCATGAGCAAGATAATCTTCTGCGGTTTGAATGCCAGGCGGGATCGCTGTTAACTTGCTGAGCAAAGCCATTACTCAGCCCATAGACGTAAAAGATTGTGGTACACACCGGTTAAATGCACAACGGCTTCAGACTCACCCACCGTTTGACGCAACTGCGCCAGCGAGATATCCATGTCGTACAGCAGGCGACGTTTTTCTGCGTCACGCACCATGCTCTGAATAAACATAAAACAGGCCACCCGCGCACCTTTAGTGACAGGTGTCACTTGATGCACAGAAGACGATGGGTACACCACCATGCTGCCTGCTTTCAATTTGAATGCGTGGCGACCAAAGGTGTCCTCTATCATCAACTCACCGCCTTCATACTCATCCGGCTCTGATAGAAATAAAGTCGCAGAGACATCGGCACGCACATAACCACTGCCGTCTGGCATCATGCGCATCGCGTTATCGACATGAAAACCATAGTGATTAGTTTGACCAATATAGCGGTTAAAAAATGGCGGCAAAATTCTAGAAGGTAGTGCCGTAGAGAAAAACAGTGGATTACGACCAAGCGCCATATGCACCAACTGCCTAAGCGCACGTATTTCGGGTGCATTTTCCGGCAGCTGTTGGTTATTTTTCACAATTGCAGCTTGGGTTCCCGCAGTGACTCGGCCATCAACCCAACTCGCATTAGCAAGTAAACGCCTGGCTTCTGCCAGCTCTTCAGCCGTTAGTACATCAGGCACATGCTGCAACATACGATTCCCTTAAATTGCGCTAATTGTTAGATTGAACTAACGTTGAGTTAGTCTTTAATACCTTCGGCCTTGATAATTGCCAAGGTTTTTGTATCAAAGTAGATTTCCACTTTTTTGCCATCTTTATTACGGCCATAAATCTCGTAGCAATTACCATCTACTTTAAATTTCTTGATGGTATAGCCTTCATCCGCCAATGCTTTTTTAAGCGTATCTTCTGATGCCCACTCTTCTTTTGGATGCACAGGGCAATCTGCCGCCGCGTGTGCGTAAATAGGGAGTAAAGCCAATAGAGCGAACAATATGCGCATATTAAATCCTTTATTAATTTAAGTTCTAGCCCACGTGTGAGCCATGTTGTAATGATGGCGGTGCTTTAATCACTGCTATGCTATCGACTATTTGTAGGCAAAATTAATTCAATTTAGGTGCACACAACTTAAAACAATGCACCTCGAACCCGCTTTTATAAACCAGATAATAAACAGAAAAAGCCATGAGGACTACTCATGGCTTTTTTTAGCATAACAAGTTAGAACTTGATCTCAGTGGTTAAGATTGCGGTTCTGCTGTTTCCTGGAGTCAGGAAGGCGCCGTTATCATAAACATCGCCATAATAGACTTTATCAAACAAGTTTTTCACGTTTAAACGTACCGCCCATTTTTTTGCCTCATACGCAGCCATCACATCCCAGCGAGTATAGCCTGGCACCACATTAGGCTTAAATGCACCATTTACAAAGTTAGTACCTGCACCACCACTTGGGTTATAACCAGTACGTTCGCCTTTAGCCTCAAAACCACCACCAATTTTCCAGTTACCTGCAATGGTATAGGTTGTCCACATATTAGCTGTCATAGCGGGTGTATTACGTGCGCGCTGGCCTTTGTATCCTGCGTAAGCATGCGTAATCAGACCGGTGCTTGCATTCACGTTCTCTGCGACTTCCAGAATTTTTGCATCCATAAATGCCACGCCACCAAACACTTCCCAGTTATCCGTCAAATGCCCCGCCAATTCAAACTCCAAACCATCGGTACGACGTTTCTTAGTAAGGATACTTGCGGTAGCCTCTAAATCGGTACTACGTTCCCAGTCTTTAGTTGTACGGTATAACGCTGTCCGGAATGATAAATCACCATCTAGGAACAACCATTTAGCACCCAACTCAACAGTCTTACTTCTTTCAGGCGGCAATGGTGCCACTGTTAGCTGATACAAATCTGCTGTTGGGCTGAAAGAGTCGCTAAAACTAACATAGTAATGGCTATCTGGTGTTTGGTGCCAAGACAAACCGGTACGATAGCTATTTTCACCGTAGCTAAGTTTTGGCGATGTAGCACTTGAATAGTCTGCGCGAAGTTCATCTCGACGCAAACCCACTAACAAATCCCAGTTTTTTACAAACTCAATCGTATCTTGTGCATAAACTGCGTAGTTATCTGCATCAAATTTAGTTGGCGTCCCTGTAACTTGGCTTTCAGTGTAGCCAGGTACAGAGGCAGTCCCTATATTTCTCAGACTTTGACGATAAGAGTCTTCTTTCAAATACTCAACACCTGCCAATACTTGATGTTTCATCCCCGCCAAATTTAATTTGGTGCTGAAGTCTGATTGCAAATTCAATGTATCGTAGCTTGATTTTCTTGCCTGATTCTGACCCAGGACTAATGAAGCATTAGTAGGCACTGCATTTGCAGCGGTTTGATGTGGCGTCTTTGCCCAATACGCACGGTCATAACTTGCACTCCTCAACTGAGTGCGTAGCTGCGTATCTTCCGAAAACTTATGAGTAAAAATACCGGTAGTAACACGCGTATCACTATTATCAAAGTTTTGATTGCCACCATAGAAAGTCTTGTCATCAATTTTACCCGTTGCAACAGTTCGATTAGCTGGGCGCTTATTGAAGAATGAAATACCAAAATCTGGCACATCACGTGTTTGTGTGTACACGTGATTCAAATAAAACTCGTTATCCGTACCGATACCAGTGCCAAAGCTAACCGCAATACCTTGACGATCAATCTCAGGCCTATCACCAGTCGCTGGATTCTGACGATAGTTTTCCTCATGTCTATCCATCACATTGACACGAATTGCTGTGGTGTCGCCTAGTTTCTTATTAAAGTCACCAGTCATTTGATGATAGGAATAACTACCTAAGCTACCGGTAACCGTGTTTTTATCTTCAAGCTTAGCCATTTTAGTCACTTGGTTAATCACGCCACCCGCTTGACCACGACCAAACAGCATTGCTGCAGAACCACGCAGTACATCTACTTGGTCCAAATTGTATGTTTCACGGTAGTATTGCGCTGTATCGCGCATATTATCTAAGTAAATATCACCAAATGTGTAGAAACCGCGCAGATTGAAGTTATCGCCACCACGACCGCCTTCAGCCGCGTTAAAAGTTAAGCCTGAAACGTTGCGCAATGCATCGCGTAGTGAGCTAATTTGCTGGTCATGCATTAAATCATGCGTCACTGAAGTAATTGCCTGCGGAATATCTTGTGGATCTTGCAACACTTTGCCTACGCGGGTTTTTGTTGCTTGGTAGCCACCAATCTCACTGACTGAAGCTGCTTTTACATTTACCTCTTCCAGTGTTTGTTGTGGCGCTACTTCTGGCGCTTTTTCTTCTGCAATTGCGTTTGCGGCTGGTAAAGCCAGCATCACCGCTAAATACAGTGATTTTTGTGTCAGTGATTTATGTTGTGTCAACATCATGCTTTAGTATCCTAATGATAAATGTCAATCGCTGGCTAACTAAGTCTATTGCATGAGCAACACTTACTGGCTGGCTAAAAAATTGGAATTAAGCTTTACATAAGATATACAAATGTAAAACTAAGTAAATTAAGCGCTAATGATAACTGTTCTCATTTAGAATTGCAACTATTATGTATGATTAGCTTCATAATCATTAATCGGTCACTTTCAGCGATGAAGGCACTGACTGCTTAGGGATAAAATTTGCATCATGCACCTCAATATCAAAAATGATTCAATATAACATTGTGCTAAAGACCAATATAAACATACGCTTATGTGTGGCTAGCTTGCTGCTAATCACTCAACACGCTTTTGCTGAAGATAGCATCTGGTACCAAGATCAACATGCTCAGCAAAACGACCCACTGCAAACTAAACTATTTGCATTGCCAAAACTCACGGATGGCTATCAATCGCCAGATTCACCGTGTGCAGAGCAACTATCTGCATCCACTTTTGCCAAGCCTCTCACATTAGCTGAAGTTGCCAATGCCAGTTTGTGCAATAACCCACAAACCAGTGAGGTTTGGGCCAGCGCACGCGTGCAGGCAGCGCAGTTAGGTGTTGCTAAATCAGCTTACCTGCCAACGTTAACCGACAATATTGGCACCAATCTGAGCGTACTCCATCCAGAATCAGCAACACGTAGCAACCCCAACTTGAATCTAAGCAATAGCCTAGTGGCAAGCTATCTTTTATATGACTTTGGTAACCGTAATGCAAACTTAGAAAGCGCACGCCAGTTGTTACTTTCAGCTAGTGCTAGCCAAAGCAGCACGGTACAAAGCGTGCTGCTCGCAGCCACCGTTGCGTTCTATCAAGTACAAGCCAAGACTGCTGCGGTAGAGGCTGCATTACAGGCAGAGCGTGCGGGTAACGAAAGCTTTAAAGCTGCTGAGGCCAGATACAACGCTGGCGTATCTACCCCAGCAGATAAGTTGCAGGCGCAAACCGCTTACGCACAACTCACGCTAACCCGCATTACTAACGAGGGCAGTTTGCAAACCGCTTATGGCAACTTGGCAAATGTGATGGGCTTACCTGCCAACCAGAAAATACGCGTAGTGAGCAATACCGCCATGCCATCCGCCAACATATTAAGTGATGTCAATTCACTGATAGAACAAGCCAGCACACGACGCCCCGACCTGATTGCCAGCGAGGCTCAGCTTAAAGCCGCACAAGCAAGCATTGATGCCAGCAAGGCTGCAGCTAAGCCTACCGTTTCGGTTTCCATGTCCAACAACCTGCAAGATGGGTCTAGCCTGGCCACCAGCAACAACTCTACCTTGGGATTGACTGTGGCAATCCCGCTATTTAACGGATACGCCCCAACTTACAGAATACGTGCCGCCGAAGCGACTGCAGATTTACGCGCGGCACAGCGTGACCGCTTACGGCTGCAAATTTCATTAGATGTATGGACGGCTTACCAGAACTTACGCACCGCACTAGAATCAGTAAGCGCGACCGAAGTGCTGGTAGCAAGTGCAGATCAGTCTTACCGCGTAGCGCTTGGGCGCTACAAAGCAGGTGTAGGTAATATTATTGATACGCTCAACGCACAAAGTGCCTTAGCCAGCGCACAGCAACAACAAATTCAGGCAGCGCTTAACGCCAACATTACACGCGCTACATTAGCTCAGGCCATGGGTTCACTGGATCATGCCATGATTCAATCGCTACCGAGCGCAACCGTTAATGCCTCGCCTACCACGAACACTCCTTCAATCGATTAGCTCGCTATGAAACTATTTAAAAACATCATCCTGATTATTGCGTTCATCGCATTAAGCGCTGCTGCTTATTTCTATTACCAGCGCACGCACCAGGCCAACCCAGCTGACACCTACCGCTTATCGGAAATCACACAAGGCGATATTGAACAGACCGTATCGGCAAACGGTACACTCAATCCAGTAACGCTGGTAAGTGTAGGTACACAGATTTCCGGTATCGTTAAAAAGCTGTACGTAGACTTTAATGATGCGGTGAAAAAGGATCAGGTGCTATTAGAGCTGGATAACTCGCTATTTATGGCGCAAATCAGCCAATCGCAAGCCAGTGTACGCAACAATCAGGCCGCTGTTGAATTAGCACAGGCTAATGAAAAACGCATACGCCAGCTATATGCACAGGAGTATGTATCAAAACAGGAGCTAGATACCGCAGTACAAGTATTGAAGTCTGCAAAAGCACAGTTAGACAGCGCACGCGGCCTGCTAGCACGTGACCAGACCAACCTTAATTTCACGATCATCCGCTCACCTGTTTCAGGCGTGGTGGTAGATCGCGTGGTAGACGTTGGGCAAACTGTTGCCGCCAGCTTTCAAACACCAACGTTGATTAAAATTGCACAGGATTTATCAAAAATGCAGATTAACTCCAGCTTTGCAGAGGCCGATATTGGCAATATCAAAGTGGGACAAGTTACCAAGTTTAATGTGGATGCATATCCCAACCGCAATTTTGAAGGGGTAGTTAAACAAGTACGCCTTAACCCAACCAACACCTCAAATGTAGTCACCTACGACGTAGTAATCTCAGTGGATAACAACGAACAACTGCTACTGCCAGGCATGACCGCTTACGTGAACATTGGCGTTGCCAAGCGCGAGCAGGCATGGTTGGTACCCAACGCGGCATTACGCTACAAACCAAAGCTAGACAACAACACTACAGACAGTGCGAAAAACGAACCACGCAAAAATGCGAGTGGTCGTAAAAAGGGGAATAAAGGCTCAGACCTTAACACCGGTAGCATTTATATCTTAAAAGATGGCAAGCCTTTAGCAATTAAAGTGCACACCGGCATTACCGATGGACGCAATACCGAAATTACCGGCCAAGATTTAAAAACACATGGCATCAATATAGGTACGCAAGTGATTGTGGCTGAGTTGCAAAGCAATGGACAAGCACAGTCTGGCGGCAATATGCGCGGGCCTAGAATGTTCTAGATTGGATATCAGCCATGCAAAACAGCGTTATTGAAGTCCATCATCTATACAAAGACTACCAAACAGCAGCAGGGCCATTTCCGGTGCTTAAGGATGTTAACCTAAGCATAGAAAATGGTGACTACGTGGCCATTATGGGGCACTCAGGTTCAGGTAAATCCACGTTTATGAACATCCTGGGTTGCCTGGATAAACCGAGCAAAGGTGAGTACATATTAGATGGTCACCCAGTTGCCAATATGGAGCAAAATGCGGTGGCGCAAGTGCGCAACAAAACCATAGGCTTTGTGTTTCAGGGCTTTAATTTATTGGCGCGCTCCAGCCTGCTGGATAACGTGGCGTTGCCGCTGGTATATGCCGGGGTTGATAAAGCAGAGCGCCACGCCCGCGCCAAGATACTGTTAGAAAAAGTAGGTCTGGCTAAATATCTGAACTCACGCCCCAATCAAATCTCTGGCGGTCAACAGCAGCGAGTAGCCATTGCACGCGCTCTGGTAAACAAGCCTAGGCTCATTCTGGCGGATGAACCCACTGGTAATCTGGACAGCACGACTAGCGAAGAAATCATGGCACTATTTTCTGAACTCAACCAAGATGGCATCACTATTGTATTAGTAACCCATGAAGCTGATATTGCAGAACATGCCAGCCGCCAAGTGCGATTCTTAGACGGCAGAATTGTGCAAGACACTCGCACCAAGGAAATTGGCATGACATCCACGCAAACCATTAGTGAGACTATTTAATGTTTACTGCAATGCTAGGTGAAGCATGGCATGCCATGGGCGCTAACCGCTTACGCACGTTTTTAACCATGTTAGGCATGGTGATAGGCGTAAGTGCAGTGGTCTTGATGATGGCGATTGGCCAAGGTGCTGAGGCCGCAGTTAAACGCTCTATTAGTGCAATGGGTAGCAACCTGTTTGTAGTACTCTCAGGCCCGCCAACGGCTGGTGGCGCCAGATCAGCCACGGGTAACGCACCATCGCTGAATGTGAAAGATGCAAATGCGGCCGCTGAACTTGACGGTGTAATTGGGGTTGCACCGGTGACCATGGGTAAGGCACAAATCGTGTTTGGCAGTAATAACTGGAATACCGACATCATCGGCACCACCCCTAGTTATTTAGACATCCGTGGCTGGAGCTTAAGTGACGGCTATGCTTTCTCTGAGTCCGACCTACGCTCGGCCACCCGTGTAGCACTGATAGGCCAAACCATAGCCCAAAATATCTTTGGCGACAATATTGACCCTATTGGCAAAACTATCCGCATCAAACAAAGCCCATTTGTGGTTTTAGGTGTGCTGGATAGCAAAGGCCAAACCTTGGACGGTCGCGACCAGGACGATACCATCATTGTGCCGCTCACCACCGCGCAGCGTAAACTTTTTGGCAACCAACTGCCGGGCAGCGTCAGGCAAATCATGGTGCAGGCGGAGTCTGACAACACCATGACCATGGTGGAAGAAGGCTTGAACAGCTTGCTGAACCAGCGTCACAACATCCGCGAAGGTGCTGAAAGTGACTTTTCGGTACGCAACCTAACGGCTATTGCCAACTCCGCAGCGGAAACCACACGCACCATGTCACTGCTGTTAGGGGCAATTGCTTCAGTTTCTTTACTGGTAGGCGGCATCGGCATCATGAACATCATGCTGGTATCGGTGACAGAGCGCACCCGTGAAATAGGCATACGCATGGCAATTGGCGCACGCCAGCGCGACATCTTATTACAGTTCCTGTTGGAGGCAATTGTCATCTCGATTGTCGGCTGCTTAATCGGAATTGCGATAGGCGTAAGCGGAGCCATCATGGTGAGTACTATCACCAAAGCTGAGATTATTATTTCAGTAAACTCTGTAGCCATTGCATTTGGTGTGGCTGCCAGCATCGGCGTATTTTTTGGGTTTTATCCGGCACGTAAAGCCGCAAGGCTAAACCCGATTGAGGCCTTACGTTATCAATAATGTGATGTAGAGACTGATATGCAATTAGAGCCATAAAGGGGGATCAAAACCATGCGTAAATTGTTATACCCCACTTTAGTTTTCGGACTCTTAATACCCGTCCATAACTTTTGCGACTTGTGATGCAAACGCTGAAGGGTCAACCTCATACTTAAAAGCTGAAACTTTTATATACACCTTGCCTGAAGTAAAAGCTTGGAGAAAACTGGTGTACGCAACACCTGGTAGAAAAGTAACAACAATACCAAGTTCCGACCATCAGTCATTGATTGAAGGGCAATGTTATTGGTCAGTTACTTTATTTGAAGATACGCCCGAAAAATATACGCGCTGGAATGAATTTTACATTCGAGATAAAGACAAACATGTTCTTGTTGATGACATTACTGGCGGAGATCCGATGACATTGAAACAATGGAGAGCTCAACAAAAACGGGGGAGCTCTTACCAATCATTCAAATGAGAGCGGCCCCTTAATTCAAACGTTAGGCAACATGGAATAATGGAAACATTATTAACCTTCTATATCATCACCATCATTCCTTCCGCTATTGCATGCCATTACATCGCAAAGACTTGGGCTTGCAATCGTGTTCAATGGGCTGCGATTGGCTTCTTCTTTGGCATATTTTCCCTTTTATTTATTGCTCACAGCAAGCCAGAGCAATCCAAAAAATGAAGGTTGCTAAAATGTTAAGCAACGACACACCTACCACCCGCTACTCACATTAATCATAGTTGTGAAATTTATTGTGACGTAAAATCTAAGCAACATACAAAAAAATGGCGCAGTATTCACTGCGCCATTTTTCAACTCACTCACTCAGTAAGCGACTACTTACTCTCGCTCACAAAGCCTAATTTAGAGACCCCTGCATTTTGTGCATCGGCCATCACTTCAGCCAAAATCTGATAACGTGTTTCTTTATCCGCACGGATATTCAGTTCTGGTTGTGGCTTTTGCTGCGCCACTTGTTGCAGTTTTGATTTCAACTCACCATCAACCAACGGTGCATCATTCCAGTACATTTTGCCTGCCGCATCAATCGCGATTGAAATCACTTCAGGTTTTTCAGGAATCGGCTGACTGCTGGTTTGTGGTAAATCAATCTTTACCGCATGCGTAAGCAAGGGAGCAGTAATAATAAATATCACCAACAACACCAACATCACATCGACTAATGGCGTTGTATTAATCTCAGACATAGGTGCTGAATGAGATGAAACACCTGCATTATGACCTGACCCTATCATGCTGACGCACCCACTACATGCATAGTTTGTTGCACAGCATCATTGTGCTTATGCGCATCACGTTTAGTGCTCATAACTGCGCCAGTGATAATCAAGGTATGCAGTTCATAACCAAACTTTTCTAACTCAGCAGATAACGCACGGTTACTACGAACAATTGCGTTGTACGCCAACACAGCAGGAATCGCTACAGCCAAACCAAACGCCGTCATAATCAAAGCCTCACCTACCGGGCCTGCCACTTTATCCAAAGTTGCCTGACCGCTTAAGCTAATGCTTGCCAACGCGTGGTAAATACCCCAAACCGTACCAAATAAGCCCACAAACGGAGACACACTGCCTACAGATGCCAACACAGTAAGGCCGCTCTCCATATTCGCACTTTCTTCAGCAATACTGCGATTCATAGCGCGTGCAACAAATTCGTCTTGCGCGACAATTTCTACAGCTTTAGCTGCGTGTAGTTTGTGATGTTCTGCGGCTAGCACTGCCTTTTCTGCCAATCTAGCCATGCCTGTTGCTGAGGCTTGCTGACCTTGTTTTACAGCAGCCGCTAAGCTTGGTGCTTGCCAAAATGCAGCTAGATAAGCTTTATAAGCACTACGTGTACGCCATACAGCGATGCTTTTTGTCACAATAAAATACCAGCTTGCAACAGACATTACCAACAGCACCAAAGCCACCAGCATAGAAACTGGCCCACCAGCCGTGATAAATTCCCAACTATTAAATTCATACCCGTTTTGCATCATTTACCTCGCTTCATTTGTAATCTGTACATTAATCTTATAGTCTAAATCTTGCGGCTTAATCTTATGGTCTAACTATTCAGTGAAAAGTTGATTGGCACTAATACGTATGCGCTCATTGGCTTATTGCTGCGTTTGGCCGGTACAAAACTCCATTTCTTCACCGCTTCAACCGCTGCTTCATCTAACTTGCTATGACCACTGCTTCTATCCACTTGCACAGTCGTAGCTTTACCCTCTTCTGACACCAACACCTTGAGTAATACTTTACCTTGCTCGCCCATACGTCTTGCTGACATAGGGTACGCCGGTGCAGGGTTATTTAAGTAAGCAGCGCCAAAACTTGGTGGCTCAATCGCTGGCTCAGGCGCTGCTTTTGCCTTTGCCACCTCAGCCACAGCTTCGCTCGCTTTTGCCGCCGGCTGTAAATCGGTAGGTGTATTTTCAGCAACAACCGGTGTTTCCACTTTCTCTGTTGTCACTGGCTCTTTTTGTTCGATTTTTCTCGCCGCATCATCGTTTACCACGCGTGGCTGCTCTACCACCTTTTGCGGTTTAACAACGGCTTTTTTAACTACCGGCTTTTGCTCCACCACCGGCAAAGGTTTTTCTTCCGGCATATTTTCAACATGGCTCACCAGACTCACCATCATCGGCGTCTGTGGCTTCTCTAGCTCAACAGTTTCCGGTTTAGCATAAAGAATGCCAACCAACCCGGCCATATGAAGCAGCAGCACGGTGATGAGCAACTTGTAAGAAACTTTATCCTCTGCTGCAGATGCAGTACTTGCATATGCGTTAAGCGGCGTAGCTTTTACATTTAATTTACCGGCGCCCTCTACGCTACTAACAACAGGATCCAAGAAGAAATGAGGATTCACCGCTAACTCTGAACTTGATACCATATCTTCCTCCCATCCTATTGCAAAAAACCAATTTCCATCGGTTACAGTCAGTACTACTTAGTTAAAATCAACTTACCTTGGCTAGTGAGTCTTAAACGGTAATCCTCACCGAAATGCTTAATCACCAACTCACGCGCACCTGCGAACAAAGCCTCACTCGTGGTTTCTTTCACGGGGGCAGTCTGCGCAAGTTTAGGTGCATTTTTCTTGTCATTAAGCATCATTCATCTAACTTTAGTATTCGGTTAAGTTTTGGGATGCTTACACATCAACAAACTCGAAGCACAATGATAATTGTTATCATTTAGATTTGTCAATCTATTTATTGCCAAATCATGCGCTATGTTATTGATTCTATTTAGTTGAGCACATCAGTGCACGTTGTAATTGATTGCTGTTGGCTTACTATAAACAGCCTGTTCTTGCTGATATAGTGTTAATCGAGTTGTAGCATCTGCCAACAGCATTTTTAACGAATTAAGTGCGCTGCCCTCTATGCGCAAACTAATGGCGCCAATTTCCAATTCAGCCACACTACAGCCCTCACAAAACACAATTCGGCCTATTTCATTTTTTGATAACAAAACACGCGAGCATGACTCTTCATTGTTCATTGCTTGCTCCTGCTTATTATTTTTTTCCATCTCGCACCTATTTAGTGAGTATCAATTTATTTTGCTTGGTCACACGTAAAATGTACGTCTCGTTCTCGTGATCTATCATTACCTCTTTTACATTGGTAAATAACTTATCACTGTGCAATCTCTTAATCCTTGTAATCTTAATGTCTTCATGCGTACGTTCAGTGTCTGTCACGATCGCTATATCAAAACTCATGTGCTCTTTAGAGGTTAAATTAGTAATGATTTTCATGATGGCTGCCCAATTGATACGCTCAATTAAAAAAGATGGTCGACTTACATAAGCAATTAACTTAACGCAACCATAAATGACCGATTAAGATCAAGGAGACGCATGTTGCCATGCAGTACTACATTTAAGCTGCTGTTAGGAGCAACTCAAATTCTGTTGCCAGCCGTTACACACGGTTAGCGTAATATTCAACCACCAGTTGCACATCCACCGGGAAAGGCACATCAGCAATCGCTGGCAAGTGCGACACTTTGACCAACTGCTTATCCGCCTCCCATGCCAGCCATTCTGGACGCTCTAATGATGGCTGTTTAATTGTTTCAACCACCATAGGCATATTTTTACTTTTGGCTTTAATCGTGATTTCATCCCCTACGTTCAAGCGAATCGAAGGGATATTGGCAGGCTTGCCATTCAACATAAGATGTCCGTGACTTACCAACTGGCGCGCAGCAATCACCGTAGGCGCAAATCCAGCTCTAAACACCACGTTATCCATACGGCGCTCTAACAACTGTAATAATCGCTCGCCAGTTGGCTCTTTGCCTTTACGCGCGTCTAAAATCAATCTGCGCATTTGTGTTTCTGTTAGCCCATAGTTAAAGCGGATTTTTTGCTTTTCAAGCAACTTCACCCCAAAGTCAGAACGACGCTTGCGTGAAGCTTTATTGCCATGCTGGCCAGGCGGCGTTGGGCGCGCCTCTATCGTTTTACGTGACAACCCTGGCAAATCAATCCCCAGTGCGCGCATCACCTTTAATCTTGGGCCAATAAATCGTGACATCTTGTTTCCTTATTTATTTGATATTAATTAACTTATTGCAATGTGTTATGGCTTGCCAGCAACCAGCTATCTTCGGCTCCGTACTCACTCACGATACGCGCCCATTGTTGCACTAGACGCTCGGCAATATCTTCGATCAACTTGGTATCTGCATATTCTGGTGCCGTCAGCTTATTGGCTAACTCACTCGCCAATATCGCCAACTCTTGCGTTGGCTTCAATGCATATTGCGTAGCAACACAGCAAATTGCCGCCATTAACTCTTTAGCGGTTGGCAACTCTGGGTCAAACAATTCACTTGGTGCTTTTAATGATGTAACTTGTTTTTGCATATTTTCACTCGCTTCTTATTGCTTTAACACTTACGCCTGATGCAACTCTGTTTGCATCACTAATCTCGCCACAGCCTTACGCATCATTTCATTCATCATAAAAAAATTGCGCACTTCAAGCCGTAAAGAAGTATCACCGATCTCCAGTTCAACAATGTCTTTAGCTTTGTTGTACAACACTTTGCAATCCTCATTACCGGTTAGCTTTGCTTGGCTAATAATTAATTGCTTACTCATGATTTACTCCAATCCAGAAGTTAATTAAATGATAATGATTCTCATTTATTAAGTCAACTGTTAATTTTGACTAAATTACTAAGGTATTATTGATGGCGATTATTCAACCCAGCACGGCCTACAAAGTGAATACCATTAGCTATGTAAGTAAAGTGACTGACGGCCTTCTCATGATTAATATTAAGTACCAATCATGAATACCAATAGCTCGCCAATTGATGGGTGCGCGCATAATCCTTTTCAAGAACTAGCCTTGTGGGACAGCCCAAACGCTGGTTCTAAATTAAAACTAATTATTGTGGAGAACGATTATGTGGACATCACCATCAGCAACTGAAATGCGTTTTGGCTTTGAAGTAACAATGTACGTAATGAATAAGTAATTTGATTTCAGCAATAAAAAAGGGAGCAATTGCTCCCTTTTTTATATCACACCATTGGTTTATAGGTACTTCACGACCATCGCATTACTTAAGTCGCCAGCAACGATTGGCAGCTTTACGTAGTAGCCACTACCCGATGCCTCTTGTATTGGCTCACCTTTTTTATTAAATAGGTTTTCCACAACAATATCCTGATTACCTGTTGGGTGAATCACCTGCAAGCGATCACCCACGGCAAACTTATTGCGCGCCTCTACATCAGCCAAGCCTTTTTCTGCATCATAAGCCACTACGTCACCTACATATAAACTGCGGCTAGAGCTAGAGTAACCTTGTTTGTAATTTTGGTGCTCTGCTGTGTGGTGGCGTTGATAAAAACCATCGGTATAGCCACGATTTGCCAAATTCTCTAAATCACCTAGCAGATTCCAATCAAATGGACGGCCAGCCAGCGCATCATCAATGGCCTTGCGGTAGTTTTGGCTAGTGCGCGCCACGTAATAGCGCGATTTAGTACGTCCTTCAATCTTGAGGGAGTCCACGCCCATTTTAATCAAGCGCTCCACATGCTCAATGGCACGCAGGTCTTTACTGTTCATGATATAAGTACCGTGCTCATCTTCTTCAATCGGCAATAATTCACCAGGACGGCCTTTTTCTTCAATCAAGTAAACCTTATCCGCCAATGGATGACGGGGCAAACTGCCACAACCAGACAAGCTGGACTTTTCCATCTCAGCCTTAAAATCAAACTGATCCAAACGAATCACACCAGCGGCATCTTCTGCTGCGTCATGCACTTTATAATCCCAGCGGCAGCTATTAGTACAAGTACCTTGATTGGGGTCGCGCTGATTAAAATAGCCCGAAAGTAAGCAACGACCAGAGTAGGCTATACATAAAGCACCATGCACAAACACTTCCAGTTCCATATCCGGGCAGCGTTGGCGTATATCTTCAATTTCATCTAAAGATAACTCACGCGATAAAATTACACGTGTGAGGCCTAGCGCCTGCCAGAATTTCACCGTCGCATAATTGACAGTATTGGCTTGCACAGATAAATGCACCGGCACTTCAGGCCACTTCTCGCGCACCATCATAATCAAACCTGGGTCAGACATAATCAGGGCATCTGGACGCATAGCAATTACAGGCGCCATATCTGCCATATAGGTTTTAATCTTGGCGTTATGTGGCGCGATATTGCTCGCAACAAAGAACTTCTTACCGCGCGCATGCGCCTCTTTGATGCCAATCTCAAGGTTGGCCATCGTAAAATCATTATTACGCGCACGTAAGCTATAACGTGGCTGCCCGGCGTAAACGGCATCTGCGCCATAATCAAATGCTGTACGCATACGGTCTAAATCGCCCGCTGGGGCCAAAAGCTCAGGTATTTTCATCACAATTACTTCACTTAAATTTCTATAAAATCAAAAGTACGATGCCAGACAAGCGCCAATAAAGCACAAGCGCCGTGGCATATCATTAATAACTAAGGTGAAATTTATTAACATGCAGCACCCTAGGCAAGCTTGTACTGGTTTTACTCGCCGATAATTTTCACCAACACACGCTTCTTACGTCTACCATCAAACTCGCCATAGAATATTTGCTCCCAAGGGCCAAAATCCAGATCGCCATTAGTAACCGCCACTACTACTTCACGCCCCATGATTTGACGCTTCATGTGCGCGTCTGCATTATCCTCGCCAGTATCATTGTGACGATAGCTGCTCACAGGCTCGTGTGGCGCAAGCTTTTCTAACCATTGCGTGTAGTCATGATGCAAGCCGCGCTCATCATCATTAATAAACACACTGGCTGTAATATGCATAGCATTAACTAACACCAAGCCTTCACGCACACCACTTTCACGCAAGCATTCACGAATTTGCTCGGTAATACGAATAAACGCCACGCGTGTAGGTGGGTTAAACCAAAGTTCCTTACGATAGCTTTTCATCAAATAGTCCTTAATTTTCAATAGCCTAATTTTAACATTGCATTATCTGTTTCAGACAAATAATTTCCACATTTTAATCATGGTCAAAAAAAATGGCCTCACATTGGAGGCCATTTCATTATTAAATATTAACTTTATATTTTCACATCATATTGTTGGCTAAATGTCTTACCTTCATTATCTGTCGCTACTGCCTCTAATTTGCCTGCTGAAGCTGGAATAAAACTAAATTTGAAATAAGGGTCTTCCGCTGTACCCACGCCGACATCTACAGTCATCAGTGGCTTACCATCATAAGCAAAATCAACCTTATTAATATAAAACGCTGGTACATAACCTTGAGACACCAAGTCACGCTGTAAACCAGTGCGCATAATATGCTTGATATTAAAAGTTGCCACGGTTGGTGTGCCGAACTTGGCCGGCGCTTCCACATTCATTTTAATACGGCCGGCAGCAGCGCGAATCTCTGCCTCATTGTTCTCTACCATACCGCCACAGCCACCAGCGGCACGAATCACACGCGACCCCAAGTAGAGCTTACCATCTTCAGTTTCACCAACTAAACGTACGTATGCGTCAGTTTCAAAGCGAATACGTGTTGATAATTGAAAATCCCCCAGTGCATCCGTCAAATGATAAGTAGCGGTTAATGGAATCGGGTTTGCATCTACAAACGCATATAACTTCTTGATGACCACACCATTGGCTGCCGCACGATCAATGCTATAGGTGACAGGCACCTGCGCGCCGCTTTCTGCACGCTTCGGTGCTTCAATCTTGATGAAGTCCACCTCTTTCATTTCACGCTTTGCGAAAAAAGCTTCTTTCATTACTGCCCATAATTTAGGGTCGGCCTCTGCATTAGTATTAGCAATAAAAGCTAGAGACAACCCCACCGCAACAGCAAGTTTACCTACCCATCTTTGAAACTGCATAACCATACGATACGCTCCAAATAATATTTATTTTAACAAGACTTAAGACAAACAATTTTGCAAAATAGTTCTACAGGCTAACGACTAACAGAGAAAGCAACACCACCCCATTAACTACGCTCATTTTCCATGTAGAAAAACAACTCTATACCATTACCCACCGGATCTTTAAAATTGATTTGCTTCACGTTCAACACCGGCAAGTCTCGGGTAGTGTAGTGAATACCATGGCTTTTTAAATGTGCCTCCATTGCAGGCAGGTCGGTACAGGTAAATGAGATATGATCTATGGTGGTGAGCACATTGGTTAATGGCTCCCCTTCACCACGATACTCTGCTAAGTGCAGCACATGCGTATCACCAATATAAAGCCAAAAACCTCTACTGGTAAAACCCTCACGCGGCCCAACCTTTAAGCCAAGTACATCGCAGTAAAAATCCTTGAGCTTTAACATCGTCTCGTAAGGCGTGCGTAAATTGTAATGATTAAGCTGGGTGACTGGCATAGTATGACTTCAGTAAGTTGAGGTGGTAAGCCGATAAGCTTTCGGCAATATTAATTGAAACACTTTAACATCTTTGCTGCATTGCGTAACTAGCACAAAGAGATGAAATACAGGATTAATCGCCTTCAAACTCGCATAGTGAATAAGGCACCAGCCCAGCATCACTTAAGCGCTGAGCCCCGCCTAAATCAGGCAAGTTGATAACGAAGGCACAGCCCACCACCACGCCACCCAGTTTTTGTAGCAAGGCCACTGATGCTTCGGCGGTACCGCCTGTTGCAATCAGGTCATCGACTAATAGCACGCGTTCACCTTGCGTAATGGCATCAGTATGAATCTCCACACGGTCAGCACCGTACTCCAAAGCGTAATCATGGCCTATGGTCTCCGCAGGCAACTTGCCAGATTTACGAATCGGCACAAAGCCTACACCCAGCTTATACGCCAGTGCTGCGCCGACAATAAAGCCGCGCGCTTCTATACCTGCGATTTTATCTATAGATTGGGTAGCATAATGCTGTGCAAACGCATCAATCACCATACGAAAACCTATCGGGTCTTTAAGTAATGTGGTGATATCGCGGAACTGAATACCCTGCTTGGGGTAATGGGGGATAGTGCGGATAAGGGATTTTAAAGGCATAAACGCTTACACCATGTTGAAGCACATTGAGTAGCCAGCCCTAAAAACATTAGGACCAGCCAACTCATGTGGGAATTTAGAAGCAATACTTAATCTTCCAGAATACAATTCACGATACGAGAACTAGGCACATCCACGTAGACAGTACGAATAGTACGGCAAGCGGATGTAACAACGTTATCGTGAAGTGAAATGCATTTTACGCCGCTGGGTTTTGTGAACGAACGCGGATGTGCAGTTCACGCAATTGTTTCTCATCCACTTCGTTTGGTGCATTGGTCATCAAGCACTGTGCACGTTGTGTTTTAGGGAAGGCAATTACATCACGGATAGATTCTGCACCCGCCATCAATGTTACCAAACGGTCTAAACCGAATGCCAAACCACCGTGCGGAGGTGCACCGTATTGCAATGCGTCTAGCAAGAAGCCAAACTTCTCTTGCGCTTCTTCACGGCTGATTTTCAGTGCGTCGAACACTTTAGACTGCACTTCTTGCTGATGGATACGCACAGAACCGCCGCCTACTTCCCAGCCGTTTAGGACCATATCGTAAGCTTTTGATAAACAGGCACCGGGGTTAGCCGCTAGCAAATCTTCGTGACCATCTTTTGGTGCAGTGAACGGATGGTGTAATGCTACCCAACGGTCAGCATCTTCATCATGTTCAAACATCGGGAAGTCTACCACCCACAATGGCGCCCATGCGCGACCATCTACATGGCCTTTATCGTGACCAACTTTAAGGCGCAACGCACCTAAAGCTTCGTTCACTACTTTAGTTTTATCTGCACCGAAGAACACGATGTCGCCATTTTGTGCGCCAGTGCGCTCAATAATCGCCTGCAATGCTGTCACGTGAATGTTTTTAACAATCGGGCTTTGCAAGCCTTCTTCATTCAACTTAGTGATGTCGTTAATCTTGATGTAAGCCAAGCCTTTAGCACCGTAGATTTTTACAAACTCGGTGTAGGCATCAATTTCAGAACGGCTGATTGCCGCGCCATTTGGCACGCGCAATGCAGCTACACGGCCACCCACCATATTGGCAGCGCCAGCAAACACTTTAAAGTCCACGTCTTTCATTACATCTGAAAGCTCAGTGATTTCTAAGGTCACGCGCATATCTGGCTTATCTGAACCGTAGCGGCTCATGGCTTCAGCAAATGGCATACGTGGGAATTTAGCTGGCAGGTCTACGTTTTGAACTGCTTTAAGCATTTGGCGGATCATTTCTTCCACCAAATCCATAATGTCGTTTTCTTCCATAAACGATGTTTCAATATCCACTTGCGTGAATTCTGGCTGACGGTCAGCACGCAAGTCTTCGTCACGGAAACATTTAGTGATTTGGAAGTAGCGGTCAAAGCCAGACACCATCAACAATTGTTTAAACAATTGTGGTGATTGTGGCAATGCAAAGAACTGGCCATGATGCACACGGCTTGGTACTAGGTAATCACGCGCGCCTTCAGGTGTGCTACGTGTAAGCATTGGTGTTTCAACTTCGATAAAGCCGTTAACATCTAGGTAATCACGCAAGGTTTTAGCCACGCGGTAACGCAACATCATGTTTTTTTGCATCGTCGGGCGGCGCAAATCAATATAGCGGTGTTCTAAACGCACGGTTTCAGTTAGGTTTTCATCATCTAACATAAACGGCGGCGTGAGTGATGGGTTTAACACCTCAATCTCGGTCGCCAGCATTTCTACCTCACCCGTAGGCAAGTTAGGGTTAACTGTGCCTTCTGGGCGCGCACGTACTTTACATACCACTTTTAGCACAAACTCACTGCGCACAGTTTCTGCAACGCTAAATGCGTCTTTAGTATCTGGGTCGATCACAATCTGCGCTAAACCTTCACGGTCACGCAAATCGATAAAAATAACACCACCGTGGTCACGGCGACGATGTGCCCAACCACATAATGTGACAGTTTGACCAATGTGTTCGCGGTTTAAGTGGCCGCAGTAATGTGTACGCATCATAATTTAATTGTTTGAATATTGAGTTAAAAGTTTTGGAATCTTAGGTACAGGCGCAACTACGCCCATAGAAATAATATATTTAAGTGCTTCGTCTACCGTCATTTCAAGCTCTACCACATCCGCTTTCGGCATCATCAAGAAAAAGCCGCTGGTCGGGTTTGGTGTAGTTGGCACAAAAACGCTGACATAATCACCTTGCAAATGATTTGCCACATCGCCGCCGGGCGTACCGGTTAAGAACGCGATAGTCCACGCACCCTCCCGCGGGAACTGCACCAGCACGGCTTTACGAAAAGCATTGCCTGAATCTGAAAACAAAGTATCAGATACCTGCTTTACGCTAGAGTAAATCGACTTCACTACTGGCAGATGATTAAGCAGTTTTTCCCACAATATAATGAGCTGCATGCCAAAGAAATTGGTCGCAATCAAACCTGTCGTTAAAACGATTAACACGGTTAAAATCGCGCCGATACCTGGGATATCACGCCCCAACAAGGTATGCGGATGCCAAGCTTCAGGCAACAACAACAAGCTTTGATCCATCACCGCGATGAAAGACTTTAGCACCCAGATGGTAATCACCAACGGCACTAAGACTAACAAGCCTGTAATAAAGTATTTTTTCATTCGCGTGATTTATTCAGCCGCTACTAGTGACAAGCGCAACCTGTGGCGCAAGCAGCTGGCGCTGCAGCACTGGGCTCACTTGCAGACGCAGATGCTGCTGAATCATCAGATTTAGCAGGCTTACTTGCACCGCCGCCTTTAAAGTCAGTCGCGTACCAGCCACTGCCCGTTAACTGAAAGCTGGGCGCTGAGAGTTGCTTGGAGAAAGTCTCCTTAGCACATTGCGGGCAAGCTTCTACGCTTGCAGCACTCACTTTGCGCATGACTTCTGCTTTGTGTCCGCAGCTACTACATTGATAATCGTAAATAGGCATAGAAAATCACCGTTCTTAATACGTTAAATAACCAGCGATTATACCTGAATCCATTGCAATTTTATTGCAGCTAACACCGTAGCGATTTAACCAGCAAAGACTATCGAGTTTTACTCGTCACTATCATCATCTTGTTGATTTTTAAGGCGACGCGCCTTCACGCTTTCCGCCAGCATATCTAACAAGGGTAAAGTTTCTTCCCAGCCTAAACATGCATCGGTAATCGACTGACCATAGGCCAATTCGCAGCCTGGAGCATGGTCCTGACGCCCGGCTTTCAGATGCGACTCAATCATCAAGCCCATAATACGATCATCACCCGCACGTAACTGCTCGGCTACATTTGCAGCCACTTGTGCCTGCAACTGATATTGGCGCTGACTATTAGCGTGAGAGCAATCAATCATCACTTTGGCATTTAAGCCAGATTGCGCCAGCTCAACCGCCGCCGCTTCTACACTTGCGGCATCGTAATTAGGAGTTTTACCACCGCGTAAAATCGCGTGACAGTCTTCATTACCGGTAGTAGAAATAATGGCTGAACGGCCTTCTTTAGTCACAGACAAGAAATGGTGCGGGCTAGCTGCTGCTTTAATCGCATCGACTGCAATACGGATATTGCCATCGGTACCATTTTTGAAACCCACCGGGCAAGACAAGCCAGAAGCTAACTCACGATGAATTTGGGATTCTGTCGTACGCGCACCAATCGCACCCCAGCTCACTAAGTCAGCTGTATATTGTGGCGTGATGGTATCTAAAAACTCGGTGGCGGCAGGCAAGCCTAACTCGTTCACTTCTAACAAGAAGCGCCTTGCCAGCTCCAGACCGGCATTGATATTAAAGCTACCATCCAAATGTGGGTCGTTAATCAAGCCCTTCCAGCCCACAGTAGTGCGTGGCTTTTCAAAGTAAACCCGCATTACGATCAATAACTCGTTACTATACTTGTGGTATTGCTCTAGCAAGCGCTTTGCATACTCGATACCTGCCGCATAATCATGAATAGAACATGGCCCAATCACCACCAATAGGCGGTCGTTGGCGCTATGCAGAATACGATGTATATCGGCACGGGTTTTAACGATCATATCCGTAGTGGCTGCACTAGGCTCAAGTCTATTCAACAGCACAGACGGCAACGTCAGCTCTTTGATTTCGATGATGCGCACATCATCAGTAATAATTTTTTGGACTGGGCTCATTTAGATAACTCATTGGTTGCAACAACTAAACACGTGCGCAACAGCAAAACACACAAACAACAAAGCCCGTATAGCGCGGGCTTGTAAACAGTAATACGATGACATAACAGTATGCCACGGCTTTATACCGTGAGTTTTAAGCAAAAAAGCTGAACTCTCACACTTTTCTGCTTTTTTGCCTTTAAACCAATCGTCTCGTACGATTTTAACACTTTACAGCACACTTGATACAATTTAGTGGCATTTCCACCATCACGCTTAAGTTAAGCCTGCAGTCACAAGCTACCAACGCTACAAACCAGCACTGAAAAGCAAGCCTTCAAACACATCAACAGGCACAGGCCGACTAAACAAATAGCCTTGATAATACATACAGCCACTATCTAACAGTATGCCTTGTTGCACTTGCGTTTCAACCCCTTCTGCAATCACGTTCAGGTTTAAAGTATGGGCCATGGCGATAATTGTGCGCACAATGGCCTGATCGCTACCTTTAATTGCGATATCCTGCACAAATGAGCGATCTATCTTCAGCTGGTACAGCGGCAACAACCTTAGATACTGCAAGGAAGAATAGCCTGTACCAAAGTCATCCAACGAGAACCTGACACCAACCTCCTTCAACGCATCCATGATTTGAATCGCATCTTCAATATGATCCAATAGCGCACTTTCTGTTAATTCCAGCTTCAATAGCGCTGGGTTAATAGCGTGTCGTACAACAGCGTTAGTGACTTGTTCCACAAAGTCTGCTTGGCGGAACTGCTTAGCACTCACATTCACCGAAAGCGTTAGGCCGCTCGTAGTCTCACTATGCTCCCACCGCTTTAATTGTGCACAGGCAGAATCCAGCACCCATGCGCCTATCGATAGAATCATGCCGCAGTCTTCAGCAATCGCTATAAACTCATTAGGCGCAATTAAACCGCGCTCTGGATGCATCCAGCGAATTAGCGCCTCTGCACCCACAGCTCGGTCATCCAGACCAACCTGCATTTGATAAAACAGTTGGAATTCATTTTTATCAAGCGCCTTACGCAACTCGTGCTCCATATCCACACGCGCTTGAATACCCTCTTGCATTTTTGGATCAAAAAAGCTAAGTGCATTGCGTCCTAATTTCTTCGCCTGATACATGGCAATATCAGCCTGCTTTAACAGCTCGTCAGATTTCAGGTTGTTTTTACCAAATAAAGCAATGCCGATACTGGAGGTAATATGGTATTCATAACCTTTAAACTGATAAGGCTGAATAAACTTGGTCAGGATTTTCTCGCCTACCGCCTCTGCCTGAGTTGCAGCCTCTACCTCCTGGTCACTCAAGCCCTCCAAAATTACTACAAACTCATCACCGCCCAAGCGGGCAACCGTATCACCCTCTCTCACGCAAGCGGTCAGGCGCTCGGCAACTTGCTGCAACAACAAATCACCTACATCATGCCCCAACGTATCGTTCAATGTTTTAAAGTGGTCTAGATCTAAGAACAATAGAGCACCGCTACGCCCAGTACGCATAGCAGAGGAGAGCGCATGACCGAGCCTATCCAACAACAAGCGCCTATTGGGCAGGTTGGTTAATGGATCATAAAGTGCTAAGTAATTACTTTTATCTTCCGCCGCTTTACGCTGTGTAATATCGGTGCGGATAGAAATGTAGCTCTGCGGCTTGCCATCTTCACCGAGAAAAGGCGCAATCGTAGTATCTACCCAATATAAGCGGCCATCTTTGGCACGATTGCATATTTCATCATGCCAAACCTGGCCGTTAGCAACGGTACGATACATTTCTTTAAAGTAACCCTTGGGATGATAGCCAGAATTCAGAATGGCATGGTCTTGCCCGATCAGTTCTTCAACCGAATATCCACTGATTTCACTGAACTTATCATTAGCGTAAGTAATACTGCCTTTAACATCGGTGACGGCAACAATCGCATGTTTATCCAGGGCATATTTTTGGCACTTCAGCTCCTCCAACGATTTTTTTGCAAGGGCTTCACTCAGCAGCAGCGCATCCTGCGCCTGACGTAAGTCAGTCACATCATAGAACCAGCCCAATATTGCGGCAGCCCCTTCATAATGCACTGGGCGATAAGATGCCATCACCCAGACTGGCCCCTTACCCTCCACTATCAGCTGGATTAATTTATCATTGATTGCGTGTCCACTATTAACATGCGCTAGTAGCGCCTCGTACTCATCGGCTTGTGCATAATACAATTTAGGATTACGCCCCATCACCTTCTCTGCCGGGCAATTAATCAGCTCGGTATAACGTTTATTCGCGAACAAAACCTTGTCGCCGGATGAGGTAGCAATGCGCACAGCGATAGGGCTGGTTTCCAACATCTGAATCACACGCTCTTTACTCTCACGGTCGGCATCAGCCGCCAGCCGCTTGGCTGTCACATCATGAATGACGCAAACCAGCTCAGCTGATTGGCCGTGTTCACCATAAACTACATGGCGGCTGTCTGACACCCAGCGCACCGTGCCATCAGCCAATACAATGCGATACTCCAGCGCCACACTGGATTGCTCAAATACAGCGCCCATTGCCAATTGCGCTTGTGCGCGATCAGCTGGGTGAATGAGTTTTATCCAGGTATCGATATCGTCTATCAGCGCTTGCTGCGCCAACCCGCAAAGCTTTTCTATCGCTGCATTGACGTGATTAACCCTGAAATCTGGCGCACTCGCGGTCCAAATCACTTCTTCAACCGAGTTTAGAATATTGGTGAGGTAACTTTCGGTTTTACGGATTAGTGCTTCACTATTTTGACGCTCGGTGACATCCTGTACCGTACCCCGCGAGCAAGTCGGATTACCTGCGGCATCATAATCAGACGTGCCACGCTCATGCACCCACTTCACAGAGCCGTCTGCCAGCAATAAGCGGTGAGTGATATCATATGTAGCATGGTTAGCAACCGATGCCTTGAATGCACAATCTACTGCTTCACGATCGCAAGGATGCACTGCATTTAAAAACGCTTCATAATTTGCATGGAACTGGTGTTCATCAATTTCAAATATATGAAAAATCTCCTCACTCCAAAGCAACTCCCCTGTCTGCCAATCTAGCGACCAACTCCCTACTTGCGCAATCCGCTGCGCCTCTACCAAAAGCGTTTTACTTCTAAGCAGACTTTGCTCTGCTTGCGTGCGTTCCACATCGTGCGCATGCAATAAACTTTGCATTTTTGCCAGCTCAGCCAGCACGCTATTGTCTTGCGCAGGCGTGACAGTAATAGGTACAGAAAAGTCACCGGCTCCTATCCTAAAAATATGCTGATATACCTCATTTGCACTTGCCCCCAATGTTGAATGCAGTGCTCGATAGGTTCGCCATATATATAATATTGTCCAGAATGCAACCAGTATGAACAGTATCCTAAACACAGTTGCCACGCGCTTGGCGTGCGCCACTGCACGCAATGTACGGCGATCCATCATCAAAAAGGTCTCGTTAATTGGCCCCATGATTTTGGACTTAGCTTGATGGTAATTGTTATCCAACAGCATCTGCGCGGCTTTTAAGCGGTTCGCATCAACATCTGGTGTTTTCAACTCAGCAAACCGCATCGCTTCAAACTCCAAGGCGGTTAAATCATCTGAATACTGTTTTGCAGAGGCGAGCTTATTCAACTCATCCTGTGTAAATCCGGCATCACGCATCATCTCTAATAGCGCAATGCCTTTGCCATGTGTGGATGGTGGCGGCAATTTACCCACCAGCACCATATCCCAGTAAGAATGAAAGTAACCCTCAGGAAGCGGGATTTTGCCGTTACGAACATCTAGAATATTTTGGAAATAACGCTTGTATCGGGCATCCCCCGTTAACACGTAAGATCTCACCATTCGCGTCAAGTCATCTGATGTCTGCCTGAGTTGACTTGCTAACTGATGAGAAAGATAGCGAGACTCACTGGCTGCATCCAGTTGCTTCTCGGTATACACATAGTAGCTAAACGCAGAAGCTAAGAGTGCCAGTATTAATACGGCAAATCCAGTCTTCTGGCGGAAAAAGTACGCAATTGCATTCATGTTGAGCACCACCTTAAAGCACTAAATGTGATGACCAACTAAACACACGCCAACAGTGATTTGGCTGCAAATATAATTCAGATTTTGAATATGCAGATTAACTACATCGTGAAGTACACCACACATAAACCTTAGCCCCTTTAAGGAATGCTTGTTTTATTACGGATTAATCCAATAACAAAACCCTTGGAGGCGGCTTCTAGACCCCACTCACTTTACATACCAACTTTAGATTAGTTTTGAACACCATTTTTAATGGTTCAGGCAATTTAACAAACTTAATTAGCTTAATCAATCACAGATTGCCTACTATTTGATATAAAACAAAGACTTCAATCATTGGTGCCTGCCCGAGGTAGCAACAGTAGGCGAGCGATCAACTGATACAACTAGTATTCCGGCAAGATTTGATAGCAAAACAAGCACAACTCTGGCATAACTGATGCTAGTTAAGTTTTTATCATTTTAGAACTCATGCACTTAAACAGACGACTTGAGATGCGCCCTTATAAACGCGAGTTCCTGCACAGAAGCCTCTTGGGATTTAGCAATCAGCGCATGATAGTTTTCCAACACTTTAACGCCAAACTCTGTTAGCTTAGCACCGCCACCGTGGCTACCGCCTACACTGCTCGCAACCAGCGGCTGATCAAAGCACTTATTGACTTCATCAACCAGCTGCCAAGCGCGGCGGTAAGACATTTTCATTTGCTTAGCTGCAGCGGAAATCGAGCCGCACTCATGGATTAAAGCTAAGAGTTCAGCTTTTCCTGGCCCCATCGCTGTTGCCGGCCCATTAGATATTCTAATTTTGATCTGATTATTTAGCATGTCGCCAATTATAGTACCTAAAAAATTAAAAGCACCTAGCCAGCAAGCTTAATATGGCCTTGCAACTATATTTAGTCAGGGAAAATTATACTAACATCATCGCTATATTCATTGAAACATAGCGAGGTTTGTGCTTAAATTGCGTCTTCTTAAAAAATTACAATAATCATTGTCCTATGAAGAACTCGTCCAACCTGAGCGCACCTTGCCAACCAACCCGCACCAAGCCATATACAAGTGCGTTATGTGCGCCGATTTTATTAGCTGCAAGCATGCAGTACGCATCTGCTGCGGAAGGCACTAGCGGCACATACTACGTAGAGCGTAAAAGCTATGGCACCTCACTGGAAACCGAACCGCCAAAATACGTAAAACAGCTTAATAAAACATGGTTAAAAGATGTGAGCGGGCTGGAGGATGTAAGCTGGCTATATATAGGTTTAGACCACAGAATTAGATACGAGCACCGCGACAATGACTTTAGGCGCGCCAAAGACGTGATTGATGATCCAATCTTGCTCAGAACACGCGCTTATGTTGGCATTAAGGACATTTTGGACCCACTGCGCTTTGCAGTAGAGATAGGCGACGCCAGACGCAACCATAGCCAATTCAGCCGTGAGTTCGACACGCGCGACGTTAACCAAGGTGAGGTAGTACAGGCTTATTTGGAACTGTTTTTCAAAGAGACTCCACTAGGCAAAGATGACTTAGGCAACAATCGCCCAATTAGTATTAAAGTTGGCCGCCAAGCGCTGGAGCAAGGCGATAAGAGGCTGGTAGCACGTAATGGTTATCGCAACACTACCAATAACTTCGAGGGAGTGCGTGCCATTATCGGCCAGCAAAGCAACGACTGGCAATTAGAAACCTTTGCATTCAAACCGGTGCAACGTTTTACGGTGCAAGCAGACGAAGATAACGATGCGCAACATTTTTATGGTGCGCTGGGCAATTGGAGAAGATGGTCTGAAGTCATTAACTTACAACCTTACTACTACCTGCTCAAACAAGATGGCGACAAAGTTAAATATGACCTCAATGGCCGTGATGAAACAAGTGCAACGCGCAGAATCGACCGCACCATCCATACCGCAGGCTTACGCGCATACGGTGTGTTAGGCAAAACTGGCTGGGATTACGACACCAATTACGTTAAACAATGGGGCGAGCAAGATACCAGCCTCACCAATAAAACTAAAATCGACCATGATGCTTACGCCTACAACGCAGAGGTGGGCTATACGTTCGACCAATCTTGGAAACCTAGATTAAGCGGCTTCTATGGCGTGGCAACAGGCGATAAAAGCTCAACTGACAAGAAAAACCAGCGCTTTGAACGCCTGTTTGGATTTGCACGCCCATGGTCTAACAGCGATACCATGGAAATGTCTAACATCCGAGCAACCAAGCTGAGAGTAGAGTTTGACCCTAAAGTCAGCTTTATCAAAAACTTGAAGATTGACGCTGGCTACAACTGGTACCGCCTAGAAAGCGACACCGACAGCTGGGGCCCAGCCACACTGCGCGACACCAAAGGCCTAAGCGGCAGCGACATTGGCGAAGAGTTCGATATCACGGCGCGCTTCCCGATTAACAGCCAAATCTACACCTCGATTGGCTATGCCCACTTTATGGCAGGTAACTTTACGAAAAACGCTACGCAAATTTCAAGCAACAAAGACGACCCTACACGCAGAGATGATTCCGACTATCTATACGTGCAATTTGAAATCAGTGCGTTCTAAATTATTCACATAGGAATTTGGAGTTTATGATGCAATTCAATCAATATTTAAAAGTAGCAATCGCCAGCATCTGCTTAGCGTTAGCTACCAGCCTAAATGCTGCGGAAAACAAAGAGGCGGTGGTGGTGTTTGCGGCGGCCAGCCTTACCAACGCCATCAATGAAATCTCGGCCAATTACGAGCAAGAGAAAGGGGCGCAAATTAAAACATCGTTTGCAGCGTCATCTGCTCTTGCCAAGCAAATCGAGAATGGTGCACCCGCAGATATTTTCATCTCTGCAGACACCAAATGGATGAATTATTTAAAAGACAAACATGCGTTAAAAGACAATACTGTGTCTAACTTGCTGACTAACCACTTGGTGCTGATTGCACCTGTGGGCAAGCGCTTTGATGTTACTATGAATAAATCTTTCGACTTTTTTGGTGCATTTAACGGCAAACTTTGTACCGGTGAAATGGCATCAGTACCCGTAGGCATTTACGCGAAGCAAGCGCTAACTTCTCTCGCATGGCTGGATGCAGGCCAATCTAAGATAGTGGGCACGCAAGATGTACGTGCAGCACTTACCTTGGTGGAAAGAGCAGAGTGCGCAGTAGGTATAGTGTATGAAACTGATGCAAAAATATCCAACAAGGTTGAAGTTATCGCGACCTTTCCAGATAATGTGCATGAGCCAATTTTGTACCCGCTGTCACTCACTAAAGACGCAAGCGCAAAGTCTGCAGACTTTTATGAATATTTAAAATCAGATAAGGCAAAAGCTATTTTTACTAAGTACGGTTTTACGTTCTTAGGAAAAAAATAACAAACTAATCAAATGCTGGAGTTTTTCAGTTTCACGCCTGCCGAAATCGCCATATTACTGCTATCTGTCAAGGTAGCAGTATGTTGCGTGCTCTTAATCATCGCACCTGCGATAGCGGTGGCATGGTTACTTGCCAGAAAATCCTTCCCGGGCAAATCATTGTTAGACAGCCTGATTCACCTCCCGCTGGTACTGCCGCCGGTAGTACCAGGCTATTTACTGTTACTGCTGTTCGGCAATAATGGCCTGATTGGTAAATTCCTGAATGAACACTTTGGATTTAGCATCGCATTCACTTGGCTAGGCGCAGTCGTGGCCTCGGCAGTGATGGCTTTTCCACTCATGGTACGTTCAATCAGGCTAGCAATTTCGCATGTGGATCGCCGCTTAGAGCTGGCAGCCCAATCACTGGGTGCGCGCCCGCTCAGTGTATTTTTTACTGTCACACTGCCTTTATCCATGCCTGGCATTATTACCGGCCTCATTTTGGCATTTAGCCGCAGCATGGGTGAGTTCGGCGCAACCATTACATTTGTGGGTAATATCGAAAATGAAACCCGCACCCTGCCGCTCGCCATCTACTCACTCACCCAAACCCCAGATGGCGATTTAGCCGCGCTGCGTTTAGTGATTATCAGCATGGTACTGGCATTAGGTGCACTCATGATTAGCGATAGGCTGGAGCGCAAAGCGAGCCAGCAGATTGGGCATAGCCATGATTGAGGTCGTCGCACAACTTAAACGCCAAGACTTTGAGCTGGACGTATCGTTACAGCTAGACCAACACCTAACAGCTATTTTTGGCCCATCAGGCTCAGGCA
Organism: Methylotenera sp.; assembly: GCF_036401095.1. Classification (GTDB taxonomy): domain Bacteria; phylum Pseudomonadota; class Gammaproteobacteria; order Burkholderiales; family Methylophilaceae; genus Methylotenera. The sequence goes on along the minus strand of NZ_DASWWA010000001.1, from coordinate 251,166 downwards.
AGAGTACTTTGCTCAATGTGATTGCTGGTATTAGCAAGCCAGATCAAGGCAGAGTGGTGGTGAACGGAGAAACTGTATTTGACCATGAAAAAAGAATCAACAAACCCATTCACCAACGCAGAATAGGCCTAGTATTTCAGGATGCGCGTTTATTTCCACATTTAAACGTAGAGCATAACTTGCGCTACCCATTGAAGTTTATTCCTGCACATGAACAGCAGTTTCATTTAAAAGACATCGTCAATTTACTAGAAATTGAACCGCTGCTCAAACGCACTACGCACCAACTATCTGGCGGCGAAAAACAGCGCGTGGCGCTTGGCCGCACCCTTCTCAGCTCACCTAGATTACTTATGCTAGATGAACCGATGGCGTCTTTGGATGAGTCTTTAAAAAGCCAGATCCTGCCGTTTTTAAAGAAAGTGGCAGACGAAATTAACATCCCCATGATTTACATCAGCCACTCCAAGGATGAAATCATGCAAATTACCAATAACGTGGTGTATATCAACGCAGGGAAAATAGTGGACTAAGTTATCGCAACTACCATCCAAATAGCAACTTATCACCACCAAACGTAAATATAATACGTAAACAAAGAAAAACCCCATGAATCATAGACTCATGGGGTTATTGTTTACACTGTGTTACTTGGCACATCTCAAAACGGAATATCATCCTCAAAGTCATCAAAACCAGAGCCACTGGTGGCAGGTTTTGCTGCTTGCGCTTGTCTTGCCTGACCTTGGCTAGGGGCTTGGTTGTAATCATTGTCACCACTTTGATCCATGCCACCATCATAGCTAGCGTTTGAGCCGCCACCATCGCGACCACCCAGCATTTGCATTTGGTCTGCAATAATTTCAGTCGTGTAGCGGTCTTGGCCTTCTTTAGTTTGCCATTTGCGCGTTTGCAAACGACCTTCTACATACACCGGACGGCCTTTTTTCAGGTATTCGCCTGCAATTTCAGCCAGTTTGCGATACATCACAATATTGTGCCACTCAGTACGTTCTTGCTTGGCGCCTGATTTATCTTTCCAGCTATCGGTTGTTGCAATACTGAAGTTACATACGGCCTCACCATTTGGCATATAGCGCACTTCTGGGTCGCGACCAAGATTACCAACCAATATCACTTTATTTACTGATGCCATGTTTATCCTCTCAACAATTGATACACTTGGGCGTCATCCCAATCATACGATTTATCTATCTTCAATATAACAGTGCGCTCTTGCGGCAACACTGCGGCTTCTATTACGCCAGCCAGTTTTGCAAGGCTATTTCGCACACTCGCTGCCACCTCTGCTGTCATTTGATCAGCAGACGCTTCCATGGTGTACATTTTGGTTCTAACCGCTAACGGCGCTTGCATTGAAAGCGCTAATAATAGCCATAAAAGCATCATCATGCCACAAAATACAAACACACTTGCAAAGCCGTAAACATGAGATAGATAACCACCTAATGCACCGCCCACAAAAATCCCTAAAGACTGCGCCGTGTTGTAAACACCCATCGCGGTGCCTTTGGCTGCAGCTGGCGCAATTTTGCTGATTAACGATGGCAGTGAAGCCTCTAGCACGTTGAAAGCAACAAAATAAACAGTGAGTGAGGCAACAATCCCCCAGAAATAATTTATCGATACCGAAAACATCAATTGCGCCACCAACATCATGGCAATCGCTATCACAAACACGCGTTTCATTTGGGATTGCTTTTCAGCATAAATAATCGCCGGCACCATCAGTACAAAGGATGCCAACACGATAGGTAAATAGACCTGCCAATGCTGGTTTTCATGCATGCCGCTGGCGCTCACAATCGCAAACGGTACCACTACAAACATCGCCATTTGTGCCGCATGCAGGGCAAAAATGCCATAATTCAAACGCAATAACTGCTTATTTTTAAGCACATCTTTTAATCTGGCAGGCGTAGCACTGGCATCAGAATGGTAATGACTATGCACTGGGTCTGGCACCACAAAACGCACTACGGCAATCGCCGCCAAGGTCAATACACCGGTCAAGGCAAAAATACCAGGCACCCCAATCCATTGATTCAAAATTGGGCCGCCAACCAATGACACTGAGAACGCAACGCCTATCGTTACACCGATGGTAGCCATGGCCTTGGTGCGGTGCTCATCACGGGTTAAATCAGCAACCAAAGCCGTAACTACCGCAGAAACAGCGCCTGCACCCTGTAAGGCGCGGCCAATAATGATACCTTCAATACTGCCGGCTAGTGCCGCAACTAAACTACCGACGGCAAAAATAGCCAAGCCCAGATAAATCATCGGCTTGCGGCCGTATTTATCGGAGGCCATGCCAAATGGCAATTGCAGCAAGGCTTGGGTCAGCCCATAAGCACCTAACGCCAAGCCCACTATAAAGCTGCTAGGCTTGCCAGGCAAGGTAGATGCGTAAATTGCAAAAATCGGTAAAATCAAAAACATACCAAACATTCGCAAGCCATAGATAGAGGCTAAACTCAAAGTCGCACGGGTTTCTGCCGGGGTCATTTTTTCTGATGAGAGATGTTGCGGTGATGACATGAAAAATAATTAAGCTAATTGCGTAAAAGTAGGTATATTAGCAGGTTGCCTTAATGTTAACCTGAATGTTTCATAAAATTGCATATGGTCAATTGCCTATTTTATAGCATGCAGCGTTTGCTGGCTTGGCTCATGGGCCAAAACACCACCTCTTTCACAAACTTTACCTACATCATAAAATATTGCGTAATGCGCGACTATCTTATCAGACACACAGGTGAGTAAAAGTACAATGGATTTAGCTATATGGATTTAATTCGTATTCGCGGTGCACGCACGCATAATTTAAAGAATATTTCTCTGGATATTCCACGTAATCAACTAGTTGTGATTACTGGATTATCCGGCTCCGGCAAATCTTCACTTGCTTTTGACACCTTGTATGCCGAGGGTCAGCGCCGCTATGTAGAATCGCTATCAGCCTATGCACGCCAATTTTTGGCACGTATGGATAAACCTGATGTCGATTTAATTGAAGGCTTGTCGCCAGCGATTTCCATTGAGCAAAAATCCACCTCGCACAATCCGCGCTCCACCGTGGGTACGGTGACAGAGATCCACGATTACCTGCGTCTACTATATGCACGTGCCGGTGACCCAGAGTGCCCTGAGCACGGTATTAAACTTGAGGCGCAAACGGTCAGCCAAATGGTGGATAGCGTATTGGCATTACCTGAAGATACAAAACTCATGATATTGGCGCCTGTGGTTTCCAACCGCAAGGGTGAGCAAATTGACCTGTTTGAAGAGCTGAAAGCACAAGGCTTTGTCAGGTTGCGCGTGGACGGTAAAATCTACGAAGTAGATGCGTTGCCTCAGCTAGCAAAAACCACCAAGCATAATGTCGACGTAGTGATTGACCGTATCAAGGTCAAGCCAGACATGAAACAGCGCATCGCAGAATCATTTGAAACCGCATTGCGTTTAGCTGATGGCAAAGCAATTGCAGTGGAAATGGATACCGACAAAGAGTTGCTATTCTCAGCCAAGTTCTCCTGCCCAGTGTGTGACTACTCACTTGCGGAACTAGAGCCGCGTCTATTCTCTTTCAATAACCCAATGGGCGCATGCCCTACTTGCGATGGTTTAGGCAACATCAACTTTTTTGACCCAAAACGCGTGGTTGCATTTCCGCACTTATCATTAGCTTCTGGCGCGATCAAAGGCTGGGATAAGCGCAACCAGTTTTACTTCCAGATGCTGGCTAGCTTGGCTGCGCATTACCAGTTCGATTTAGACACTACATTTGAACAACTGCCTGAGCCTATTCAAAAGATACTGCTTAACGGCAGCGGTAAAGAAGAAATCCCGTTCAAATACCTGAACGAACGCGGCGTGTTTTACCAAAAAATCCACACGTTTGAAGGTATTTTAAACAACCTGCAACGCCGCTATCACGAAACCGATTCACAAACCGTACGTGAAGAGTTGGCAAAATACCTCAACTCACAAAGCTGCCCGGACTGCGCAGGCACACGCTTACGCAAAGAGGCGCGCCACGTAAAAGTGGGCAACAAAAACATCCACGAAGTGTGCCAAGTGCCGCTAAAGTTAGCACTCACTTTCTTTGATTCGCTGGAGTTAACTGGTGCCAAACTAGCGATTGCAGACAAAATTGTTAAAGAGATTAGCAACCGCCTAAAATTTCTCACTAACGTTGGGCTAGAGTATCTGTCACTGTCACGCTCGGCAGAAACCCTTTCGGGCGGTGAAGCGCAGCGTATTCGCTTAGCATCACAAATAGGCAGCGGCTTAACCGGCGTGATGTATGTACTAGATGAGCCGTCAATCGGCTTACACCAGCGTGATAACGACCGCCTACTGGATACACTCAAACGTTTACGTGACATTGGCAACAGCGTCATTGTGGTGGAGCATGACCAAGATGCAATTATGGCGGCAGACTACGTGGTCGACATTGGCCCGGGCGCAGGCGAGCACGGCGGCCGCATTGTGGCAGAAGGTACCCCTGCCGAAATTAAAGAGAATATAAACTCTGTTACCGGTGAATATTTAAGTGGCAAACGCCAAATCACCTATAACAAAAAACGCACAGCACCAGACCCAGAACGCTGGCTCACCATGAGCCATGCCACTGGCAACAACTTGAAAGACGTGACTTTAAAACTACCGGTTGGCTTACTCAGCTGCATCACCGGCGTGTCTGGCAGCGGCAAGTCTACCTTGATTAACGACACGCTGTATCGCATCGTGGCACAGCACCTTTACGGCAGTAGCACCGAACCCGCACCTTACGGAGAAATCGACGGCTTAGCATTTTTTGATAAAGTAGTCGATGTAGACCAAAGCCCGATTGGACGCACCCCACGCTCTAACCCAGCCACCTACACTGGCCTGTTTACGCCTATCCGCGATTTGTTCGCTGGCGTACCAGAAAGCCGTGCGCGCGGTTACGGCCCAGGCCGCTACTCATTTAACGTAAAGGGCGGCCGTTGCGAGGCATGCCAAGGTGATGGCGTACTACGTGTAGAAATGCACTTCTTACCCGATGTGTATGTCCCATGTGATGTATGTAAAGGTCAGCGCTATAACCGCGAAACGCTAGAGATTCAGTTCAAAGGCAAAAACATCCATGAAATTCTAGGCATGACTGTAGAACAGGCCCACGCCTTTTTCAGTGCACAGCCTGTGATTGCAAGAAAACTGCAAACCTTGCTGGATGTAGGCTTGGGTTACATTACGCTAGGACAAAGTGCGACCACGCTATCCGGTGGTGAGGCGCAGCGCGTGAAACTGGCACTGGAACTAAGTAAGCGTGACACCGGCCGTACGCTTTACATTTTGGATGAGCCAACTACTGGCCTGCACTTTGCCGACATACAATTATTGCTAGATGTGATTCATCGCCTACGCGACGCGGGCAATACCATTGTGATTATTGAGCATAATCTGGACGTGATTAAAACCGCGGACTGGATTGTAGACATGGGGCCAGAAGGTGGCGATGGCGGCGGCATGGTGATTGCCGAAGGTACGCCTGAGCAGGTTGCAACAAGCGATATTAGCTACACCGCCAAATACTTAAAACTGATGCTTTAGCCAACAACTAAAAACGCTGATTAAATACAGGCTACGAATTTTAATCAGCGCTCTAAAAGCAATAAGTCTAGCAGGCAGTACACGCCGCAATCACAAGGCTACATCATCGCATTGGCTTCTTGCAGCAAGCCACGATAGTGCTCAATTGATGTTTGCCAGGCATCAGCATCCAACGTCAAGTGCTGAGCCACTTCTGTATTTAAAGACAAACTGATATTACTGGCATCATCGCCGCGCACTAGTCCTTGTGCAATCTGCACCGCTATATAAACCACAGGCGCAATTGCACAAGCATTTTTATCCAGCGGCGTCGCATAGTAATGTAGCACGCGTGAAATTTCGGACGGGAAATCCCAACGTAGCGCCAACTCTTCACCAATCTGACAGTGATCCAAGCCAATGACATCACGCTCCACCAAACACCGCTGCTCTGAACAAGTATCCGCACACAAAGCATCTACCTCAGCACACATTGCAGGAGAGACCAAGTGCAGCAATAAATCACCAATATTGTGCAATAGCCCGGCCAGATAAGCCATTTCAGCATCCAGTTCCATTTGCTTGGCAATGTCACGACTGATACTAGCGGCAAGCAAACTATGAATCCAGAATCTTTTTAAATCCAAACCCGGCACATTAGCAACCGCCCCGGTAACTCCACTGGCAATCACCAAAGAGCGCAGCTTAGCCAAGCCTAAAATAGCAACCGCATCGTCGATATTTTTAACGGCACGCGTCACACCATAAAATGATGAGTTGGCCATTTTCAGCACCTTGGCGGCAATTACTGCATCTTGCTTGATTAGGCTCGCCAGCTGATTAATATCCACGCTGTCATTGCTGAGCATCAGCATCACCTCTTGCACCACTTTAGGCAAGCTAGGTAAGCGCGCAATCGAATTAAAAAAATCCTCTACAGACTGCATACGCCCCTCCTTTTACCGCGAGTGATAGACAACACATCAGACGCTCATCCAAATTAGGCATCAACATGCCGCGCCTAAGTTAAGGCACTGGCACCATATGCATTCTTGCCTGTATCTTACCGGTACGCCGATTGAGATAACGCGTGTACTGATGCTTATCGTAAAAACGTGGGTTAGGTATCATTGCCGCCAGCCTTGCTGCCTGCCCTTTGCTTAAACCCGCCGCGCTCGTTTTATAGTAATGCCGTGCGGCCGCCTCCGCACCAAACACGCCATTACCCCACTCAATCACATTGAGATAAATTTCTAGAATGCGCCGTTTAGACATGACGTTTTCCAGCATGATGGTAATGATGGCCTCCTGCCCTTTACGCCAAGGTGTTCTTTTGGTTGATAAAAACAGATTCTTTGCCAGCTGCTGGCTAATGGTAGAGCCGCCAGCCACAATCTTGCCTTTTTTCAGGTTTTTTTCATACGCCTTCTGTATGCCATCCCAATCAAAGCCTTCATGATCAAGAAACTTCGCATCCTCCGACGCAATCACCGCACGCTTCAAGTTGTTGGATATTTTTCCATAATCCACCCATTTGTACTTCAGTTCTGCATCCGGGCGATTTTCTTGAATAACTTCTAAGCGGTCTTCCATGAATGCGCTAGAAGAAGGATTAAATTTAACCCACCAGCAAATATGCAAAAATATCCAAACCTGATACAACAGCACAAAAGCAATAAAAAGCACCGCAGCCCGCTCTAAATAAGCGCCAACACTTAGCGGCGATGCATTAGGTTTACTATTCATCAACCAGGTAATCATATTGCCAGCGCCCTTATCTTATCCATCACCGGTTTAGTGTCAGGGCGAACACCACGCCACAAATAAAATGCCTCAGCCGCCTGTTCTACCAACATACCCAAACCATCTGCTACTTGCGCACCATTACGGCGTGCCTGTGCCATAAAAGGCGTTTCACGACCATACATCATGTCGTAAGCTAGGCAGCCTTCAGCAAAAATTGAATCGGAAATAGGCAAAGTACTATCGGTCAAACCGGCGGATGTACTATTGATGATTAAATCAAACTGCAAACCATCTAGCTCCTCAAAACGCTTAGGCAGGCCTGAGACCCTACTGTTACTTGCTTTAACAATCTCGGCAAGCCGATTGGCCGCCTCATCTGCTTTAGCAAAGGTACGATTAGCAATCACAATAGAGCCAGGCGCTGCCTCAACCAAAGGCTGAAGAATCCCAAAAGCAGCACCGCCACCACCTAAGACCAGCACCCTTTTATGACGGATCTCAAACTTAATATTATGAGTGATATCGTTCACCAGCCCCACACCATCGGTATTGTCTGCAATCACGCCTATGTTCGCATCGAATATCAGGGTATTTGATGCACCAGCTCTCTCCGCACAGGAGTTAACCTTGCCGCGCGTAGACGCAAACTTCAATGCCTCAAACTTAAACGGCACCGTAACATTCAGCCCTTTGTAGCCGCTAGCCATCAGCGCTTCAACCGCAGCCTCAAACCCATCTAACGGCGACAGAATAGCCTCATAACTCATAGCCTGCCCAGTTTGCTGTGCAAAAGCTGCATGAATCAAGGGCGACTTACTATGTACGATTGGATTACCAATCACCGCATACTTATCCACCATCATTAATTCGTCCAAGGCAAGCCTGCGTGCTTCCAACCGTTAATCAGGGTGCGCTGCTTATACTCGTTGGCATCACCTTCAAAGCCTTCCAGCACGTTATACACATGCAAATAGCCTAAAGACTCCGCAACCAACGCCGCATTATGTGAACGCCCGCCAGTTCTGCATAAAAACATAATCACTGTATCTTTATCCGCACCTTTTTGCTTAAGTTGCGCCTGTAAGTGCGCAGCAAAATCCGGGTTAGCCACCATGCCTGGGTAAAAAGCCCACTCCACATGCAGCGCAGATGGCACACGCCCTACCAACTCCAGCTCCGCTTTGGTGCGCACATCTACCAACTGCGCACTCGCATCAGCACGCAAAATCGCATCAGCCTCTTGCGGCGTAAGCGCACCAGCGTAAGTCAAACGTTTTTCAATCGCACGCTTTTCTGCCTGCGCTAAAATTTCCTGTATATCACTCATGATACATTTGTCCTTAAATTACCTATCCAAAAACAACCTGTTAACGCCTTTTTGTTAACACCATTACTGCCGTTCGAATTATAATAAACCATCTTTAAGATTATGCTTAAACCTGTTGTGACAAACCATGTCACCGATGCTCTTTTGCACCTATTTTGTGCATAAAATCGCAAAATGCATTGAATTGGTGCATCAATCTGAAGTTGGTTTTATTTACCCCCTAAAATTCAAGCGCTTAGCGCCTTTCAGATTGGCACGTTTCCTGCTAATCTTATGAGTTGAATTTTTACTTGTTTTATTTTAACCCACACCACTATAGGAGATTCTAATGTCAGTGGAAAACGTAATGAAATTGGTAATCGATAACGACATTAAATTTGTTGATTTTCGTTTTACTGATACACGCGGCAAAGAGCAACACGTAACAGTGCCAGTGTCACACTTCAATGAAGACAAATTTACAGAAGGCCACGCTTTTGACGGCTCTTCCATCGCTGGCTGGAAAGGTATCCAAGCATCTGACATGCAATTGATGCCAGACGCAAGCACTGCATTTATCGATCCATTCTTCGACGAGCCAACACTAGTATTGACTTGTGACGTTGTAGACCCTACTGATGGTAAAGGTTATGACCGCGACCCACGTAGCTTGGCAAAACGTGCTGAAGCATACTTAAAATCAAGCGGCTTAGGCGATACAGCTTACTTTGGTCCAGAACCAGAGTTCTTCATTTTTGACAGCATCCAATGGGATGTTTCAATGAACGGCAGCTCAGTACGCATCAACTCTGAAGAAGGCGCATGGTCATCAAACGAGAAATTTGAAGGCGGCAACACAGGTCACCGTCCAGGCGTTAAAGGCGGCTACTTCCCAGTGCCACCAGTCGATTCACTACACGACATCCGTTCAGCAATGTGTACAACATTGGAACAACTAGGCGTGCCAGTTGAAGTACACCACCACGAAGTTGCAACTGCTGGCCAATGTGAAATTGGTACAAAATTCAGCACATTGACACAACGTGCTGACTGGACTCAAATCCAAAAATACGTAATCCTGAACACTGCTCACGCTTACGGCAAAACTGCTACATTCATGCCAAAACCATTCGCTGGCGATAACGGCTCAGGTATGCACGTTCACCAATCAGTTTGGAAAGATGGCAAAAACCTGTTCGCAGGTAACGGTTACGCTGGTTTGAGCGAGTTCGCACTTTACTACATCGGCGGCATCATCAAACACGCCCGTGCATTGAACGCGATCACAAATCCAGGTACTAACTCATACAAACGTTTAGTGCCACACTTTGAAGCACCAGTTAAATTAGCTTACTCAGCTAAAAACCGTTCAGCTTCTATCCGTATTCCATTTGTGCATTCTGACAAAGGCCGCCGTGTTGAAGCGCGCTTCCCAGATCCAATCGCTAACCCATACTTGGCATTCTCTGCATTGCTAATGGCTGGTTTAGATGGCGTACAAAACAAGATTCACCCAGGTGAAGCTGCAACTAAAGACTTGTACCATCTTCCACCAGAAGAAGACGCTAAGATCCCAACAGTTTGCGCATCATTAGAGCAAGCGCTGGAAGCACTTGATGCTGACCGTGAGTTCTTAACTAAAGGTGGCGTATTTACTAATGACTGGATCGATGCTTACATTGCATTGAAAATGGAAGAAGTAAACAAAGTACGCATGACTCCACACCCAGCTGAGTTTGGTTTGTACTACTCTTGCTAATGTGTTGTTAGTTTGATTCAATCAAAAAGGGCGATTTATCGCCCTTTTTGATTTTTAGCGCCTAATATCCATGCAAACAACAACGTCAACGCAATACAGCAAGCAATCGTTAAGCGGTGAAATGCCCCTCAACTTAATCCATGTTGCCTTATTTGATTAACTCTAATAAACTCACCTCATGAAAAAACACTTATTTTTATCACTGATTGCTATTACGCTCTCAAGCCATGCATTTGCTGAAATTTATAAGCGTGTAGATGCCGATGGTCGAGTGACTTACTCTAATATTAAAAGCAAAGGTGCCACACGCCTAGAGCTGGACCCTGATGCCAACAATATTACCAACGAAAACAGACCCAAAGCCAGCACCACCCCGTCAAAGCGGACAGCAACACCCGATAGCTTTCCACGCGTAGATTCCAACACGCAAAATCAGCGCGATGGCAAACGTAGAGAAATCTTGCAAAACGAGCTTGAGGCTGAGAAACAAGCGCTAGAAGAAGCGAAAAAAGCTTATGCAGAGGGCGAATCCAACCCTGAAGTCTACAGAACCGCTACCGGGCAGACCTTTAGAAACGTTCCAAAATTCGAAGAAAAAATGAAAAACCTGCAGGCCAACGTAGACAACCACAAAAAAAATATCGAGCTTTTGCAAAAAGAACTCGACTCACTACGCTAATTACCCTGCTTTAATAACAAGCAAAGCCATCATCGCACCATTTAGGTGCAGTGGTGGCTTTTTTGTTTTCTATTCCTGCTATACTTAAACCCATCGATATTCGGATTTAATAGATTTTACTGATTAACTAAATCCGAATATTTAGCACCTCAAAGGTTTTTTAACATTGATATTCAATGGGTTAATAACCACCATGTATGGCTGTGGCATATTTTAAAAACTTATTCATACTATATGTTAAAACTGGTCTGCCTTTTGCTTATGCTAAGTCAATCAATGAAATAACGAGTGAAGCACTATTATGGTTCAACCAACGCCAGACCACTTTGCTGGCCTAGAACATTTAGCAACAGCAATCATCCTACTGGATGATTGCTGCCGCGTCGCTTACGTTAACCCTGGTGCCGAAATTATATTCGCCTTTAGTGCAACTCAAATCGTTGGTCAGCATATCAATGAGGTGTTTCCAGACTGTGAAATCTTAATGCTCGCAGTAAACAACGCCATTAAAGAACAAAGCCCATTCCGTGAGCATGAGTTCACCATCAGCACCCACCGACACAACTCGTTTGCAGTCACCTGTACAGTAACGCCAATAGAATCGGTGGTTGCGAGCTTGATTTTAGAGTTCCAACCGATGGATGCGCAATTAAGGATCGCTCGTGAAGAGCGCATGTTGATCCAACAACAGGCAAATGCCGAGCTATTACGTAACTTAGCGCATGAAATCCGCAACCCGCTTGGTGGCTTACGTGGCGCAGCGCAGTTGCTAGAGCACGAACTGCCATCACCTAGCCTACGCGAATACACGCAAGTGATTATCAAAGAGGCTGATAGACTACAGGCGCTAATGGATAGGCTTTTAATTCCGCATCGCGTGCCCAAGTATCAGCCAACCAACATTCACGAAGTGTTAGAGCGCGTACGTAGCTTGTTACTCGCAGAATCGCCACGCAGCATCTTAATTAAACGTGATTATGATTTAAGTCTGCCAGAAATTATTGGCGACCGTGAGAAGCTGATACAAGCAGTATTAAATATTGCACGCAACGCCGTACAAGCCATGCAATCCAGCAAAACACCTAACAGCCAAATTACCTTTAAAACACGAGCAGAAAGACAAGTAACCCTTGCCAGAAAGCGTTATCGCGTTGCCATTAAACTCGAGATTATTGATAACGGCCCAGGTATTCCTGCTGACATACGTGACCGTATTTTTTACCCACTGGTATCAGGCAGCGAAGGTGGCACAGGGCTAGGCTTGACTCTGGCTCAAACTTTTGTCACACAGCATCACGGCATGATTGATTGCGATAGTACACCAGGTAACACCCGCTTCACCATACTGTTACCTATTGAAACTACCGCAATTAAACCGGCAACAAAGATGCAATAGTCGTGCACTGCACTCTGCAGAACACGATGTTAAATGAAGTAGATACAAAGAAAATAATAAGCAAAATTTTGTGCAACTTATATAGCATTACTGATAAATGAGAAACCTATGAAACCAATTTGGATTATTGACGACGACAAATCTATACGCTGGGTCTTTGAAAAGGCGCTTGCCCGTACTGATCTTGAGTTCAAAACGTTCTCATCAGTGGTAGAAGCGCTCAATGCGCTGGAGCACGAGCAACCGCAAGTTGTCGTCAGCGACATCCGCATGCCAAACGGTTCAGGTTTAGACCTTCTGAGTGAAATCAAACGCAGGCACCCAGACATTCCGGTCATTATTATGACAGCTTACTCCGACCTTGAAAGTGCTGTTGCAGCATTTCAAGGCGGTGCATTTGAATACCTTGCCAAACCTTTCGATGTTGATCAAGCAATCGATATTATTAAACGTGCTGTAGAAGAAAGTACCAGACAAACCTCTGAAAACGGCTTCAGCTCAGTGGCTGAAGACACGCCCGAAATCATCGGCCAAGCGCCATCCATGCAGGAGGTTTTTAGAGCCATTGGCCGCTTAAGCCGCTCGCATGCCACCGTGCTAATCAACGGCGAGTCTGGCAGCGGTAAAGAGCTTGTAGCGCGTGCATTACATCGCCACAGCCCACGCGCAGATAAACCGTTTATCGCCATCAATACTGCCGCCATCCCCAAAGACTTGTTAGAGTCAGAACTATTTGGTCATGAGCGCGGCGCGTTTACCGGCGCGGCTGCAGGGCGCCGTGGGCGCTTCGAGCAAGCTGACACTGGCACCCTGTTTTTAGATGAAATCGGTGACATGCCAGCTGATCTCCAAACGCGTTTATTACGGGTACTGAGTGACGGCCAATTCTATCGTGTGGGCGGCCATCAGCCGATTAAAGTCAACGTGCGCATTATTGCAGCCACCCACCAAGACTTGGAAGAGCGCGTTAAAAACGGCTTATTCCGCGAAGACCTATTTCATCGCTTGAACGTAATTCGCCTACGCCTACCAGCTTTACGTGAACGCCGTGAGGATATCCCGCTGCTGATTAAGCATTTCCTACAGCACAGCGCGACCGAGCTAGGCGTAGAGGCAAAACAACCCTCTGTTGCCGCACTAAAATTCTTAAGCGCGGTAAACTGGAGCGGTAACGTACGCCAACTAGAAAATGTATGCCACTGGCTTACTGTGATGGCCCCAGGTCAAAACATTGACATTGCAGACCTGCCGCCAGAATTAAAACAGGACGGGAATAAAGTAGACTCTAACGGCTCATGGCAAGAAGCCCTTGCAGCAGAAGTGACCGACGCACTCAACCGTGGCGAGCAAAATGTGTTGGAATCGCGCACTCAAATTTTTGAGCGCATTCTGATTGAAAAAGCGCTAGAGCATACCCACGGTCGCAGGATTGAAGCCGCTAACCAACTAGGCATGGGACGCAACACGCTCACAAGGAAGATTCAGGAACTTGGTATCGAAGAGTAGAGCTAGAGTAAAAAGTAAGCTGGTAGACACACAACATAGGCTTTGCTTTGCATGGACTAGGGTTATTAGGTTAGCGAGCAATGACGCTTGCTGCTCTTTACATCATCAATAGCTATGGTTTATTTGGCGGAGCCTTTTTACTACACGCAGCACATAACTCAAAGATACTACTTTTCTCAGCTTATTGACTCTTGGCATATTACAACATCTAGCCTACCGCATAACCACCTATAGCTTTACTAATCAGGCGTCAACCAGAAAGTCTCTATAAAAAACTCAGGCCGATTCAGCGACATTTCTGTAGCTAAGAGTTGCATCACATAGCAGTCATAAATGCCAGTGCTACATAAAAAAAACGGCAACCTAAGTTGCCGTTTTTTAATCTATTACTTAAACACTACAGGGAAACCCCTGTCTTATCCTAGAAGAATAAGATCGCGCCTAAAGAAACAGTTTTTGCTTTAGCTTTAACGTCAGCTGTTGCGCGGTTGTCTAAATCACGCTCAGACTCTGAGTACTCAGCAACCAAGTTCAAGTGTTTTGTAAGTGGGTGGTAAGCACCAACTGTCCACATTGAATCTTGAAGATCTTTCCATGAATCAGTAGCACGGTTGCCATCTAATGTAGACTCACCGTATGAAACGCCCAATTTAGTACCTACACCTGGAAGTGTGTATGTACCTTGTACGTACCATTGGTCTGAATCACGTGACTTACCGTTTGCATCAAAACCGTTACGTAATTGGAATGTTTGACCAATACCGTCACCTTTACCGTAGTAACCAGTTAAACCGAAACCAGCCACGTTAACTGTAGTACCGATATCGAATGCTTGAGCATTGTCAGCACCTGGAGTACCTGAGAAGCCAGATACTTTTTGATAGATACCTGAAGCCCAAACTTTACCAGCTACGTCGCCAGCCCACTCGTATGAAGCTTTACCTTCGTAAGCAGAACCTGCACCGCTACGGCCACTGCTTGCTAAGCTAGAAATGCCAGCACCTTCAGCAGCAGCAACTGAATTCCAACCTTGTGTCAAACCAACTGTGAAGCTAAAGCCATTCCAGTTTGGTGATGAGTAAGCAACTTGTGATTTCCAGTCAGCATACATGAAACCTGAACCGATACGGCCTAATGTTGTTGTGTTGCCTGAAAGTGCACCAGCACCGCCACCAACGCCTAACAATGTCATGTCGTTCAAGATAGCGTCAGATGCGTAGATACCTAGATCTTTACCTAACTTGATAGAACCCCATGATTTGTCACCGAATGTCAAGAATGCTTGACGGTTTTCTTGCTGAGCAGTTTGAACGCCTGAGTTAGATGTTGAAGCACCTGGGTTTAAGCTGATTGTGAAACCAACGTCTAAGTCGTTTTGACGTGTTTTACCAGAAACTGATAAGTAGTTTGGCAACAAACCAGTAGTGATGTTGTTTGATGATGCTGCATCACCGTTACCTAAACCTAAAGCAGCTGTACCACCGTTGTCACCACTGTATTTAGTAGTTGTGTAGTAAGCGTTTACAACACCACCAATGTCTAATGTCCAATCGCCAGCTGGAATTGTGATACCAGCTTGTGCGCTTGAAGCTGCAGCTACTAAAGCTGAAGCAACTGCTAATTTAATTGTTGTTTTCATATAAATCTCCTAAAAAATATTACTATTTTTATTACTCGATTACCTCATCAGTTTGTTACCGTACGGCAACCAAACCAAAGAGAAAGTTTGCAAACTCTCTCAACGTTTACTACTTAAGTAGCATTCACTAAGAAGGTAGAGCGTAGTATGCACAAAGATTTTTAGGCTTACAACTAAAAGTTGGGCTTTTTGTCACAATTACTTACATTTGTTGTAATTTTGCAACATTGCACGTTTGGCAGATGAATTTATAACCTCGGAGCTTGTTAATTAGGCTTATTGCCTCTCCTTATTATCAATGTGAGTTAGACGCTAACTTTCCTGCTACTGCTAAGCTCGCACGCAACGACAGAGCCACCACTACAATTTTCGTAAGTTGCACCAACAGCACAGGTTGATTAGCTCAACCTACAGATACTCTTCTACCGTAAATAGCTTGCGATGTTCTCTTATCGCAAATCGGTCTGTCATCCCTGCAATATAGTCCGCTACTGCACGTGCCTTATCTACTTCGGCATAGATTTGAAACTCATTTGGCAATAATCCTGTGTTTTCATAAAAACACGCGAATAACTCACGCACTATTCTGACCGCCTTTGCACTCATGCGATTCACTTTATAGTGCTGATATAGATTTTTGCGTAAAAACTGCTTTAGCTTTAAGTTTTGTTTAGCTATATCTTCACTAAATCCGATTAATTGCGGTAGCTGCCTAATATCATTAATACTAGCAGGTTGATGCTGTGCAATATTTTTTGCACTCTGTGTGCATAAATCCACAACCAAGGTGTTAATCATGCGGCGTATTGTTTCATGCACTAGTCGTTTCTGCTCTAGTACAGGGTATTTCGCCTTAACCTCAGCCAGATTCTGCGCAAACAATCCCACAGTCGATAGCTGTTCAATACTAATTAACCCTGAGCGCAGACCATCATCAATATCATGGTTGTTATAGGCAATTTCATCTGCATAATTTGTCAGTTGCGCCTCTAGGCTAGGACTGGTTTTTTTGATAAAACGCACGCCCACATCACCAAGCTGCCTGGCATTTCTAATTGAGCAATGCTTAAGTATGCCTTCTCGCACTTCAAACGTGAGGTTTAAGCCATCAAACTCCGCATAGCGTTGCTCTAACTGGTCAACCACACGTAACGACTGTAAATTGTGTTCGAACCCACCGTAATCGCGCATACAATCATTAAGTGCATCTTGCCCAGCATGGCCAAACGGCGTATGACCAAGATCATGCGCCAGCGCAATCGCCTCAGTGAGGTCTTCATGCAGATTTAAGGTTCTTGCAATGCCGCGCGCCATTTGGGCAACCTCTAGGCTATGCGTCAACCGCGTGCGGAATAGGTCACCTTCATGATTTACAAACACCTGAGTTTTATACTCTAGGCGCCGAAAGGCTGTTGAGTGAATGATGCGGTCTCGGTCACGCTGAAATGCATTGCGTGTTGACGAAGCGGGTTCGGCATGATGCCGTCCAATAGATTGATCTGGATTGGCAGCGTAGGGAGCAAGAGTATTCATGCTTGCATCTTATATAGGTAAGCTACTTCTCGCAAGCCACTAGCTCCCAGCACGACTCCGATGACAATTAAACAAAATGTTGCGTACGTAAGCAATGTCTCGCCTAGTATGCTGCTAGGCGAGGATTAGCAAATATTGATTATATAACTGATAAAGACAGGGTTTCTTTTAGCTTTTCAGCGTCATAGTCACTAGTAATGACTGACTGACCAATCGCTTGCTGTAACACAAGCCTGATTTTTCCATCAGCCACTTTTTTATCTAGCTGCATTAAATCAAGATACTTTTCCACACCCAACTTTGGCGCATCTAACGGTAGTTTGGCAGCGGTTAATAACTGACGAATCCGCTTCACCTCATCTACTGTTAGCCAGCCCATGCGTTGCGATAAGTCTGCAGCCATCATTGTGCCAGCACCTACGGCCTCACCGTGTAGCCAAACACCATAGCCCATCGCATTTTCTATAGCATGCCCAAATGTATGACCTAAATTCAACAAGGCCCTTTCGCCTGTTTCATGCTCATCACGCGCAACCACGTCTGCTTTATTTTGGCATGAGCGATAAATAGCCTCGGTTATTGCTTGTTCATCTAATGCCATTAATTGCTCTATGTGCTCTTCTAACCAATCAAAAAACTCGGCATCCCTAATTAGGCCATACTTAATCACTTCAGCCATGCCTGCAGAAAACTCACGTGCGGGTAAGGTTTGCAAAGTATCAATATCTGCCAGTACAAGCTGTGGCTGGTAAAAAGCACCTATCATATTTTTACCAAGCGGATGATTGATGCCCGTTTTACCGCCAACAGATGAGTCTACCTGCGATAACAGCGTAGTTGGTATCTGTATAAATGGAACTCCACGCAAATAAGTCGCAGCAGCATAACCGGTTAAGTCACCGATTACCCCACCACCAAGTGCGATGAGTGTGGTGCTACGCTCACAGCGATTTTGTAGCAATGCATCATAAATTAGATTAAGCGTTTCACTATTTTTATATGCCTCACCATCTGGCAATATAATTGGGATTACAGTCACGCCCGCAGCTTGTAGCGTATTGCTTATAGCCTCAAGATATAGAGGTGCTACCGTTGTATTTGTCACAATTGCCACATGTTTGCGCTTTAGATGCGGCAGTATCAGATCGGCATTAGTGATCAAAGACCGCCCTATATAGATTGGATAACTTCTATTCGCTAATTCTACTTTTAGTGTTTGCATAACCATGTTTACTTTTTCAATAAATCTTCAATATAAGCGGTAATCTCAAGTGCAGATTGAGCGCCGGTATCTACAATATAATCGGCCAAACTGGTGTAAATAGGATCACGCTCTAAATACAAACGCTCCAGCTTTTGCTTCATATTCCCTCCTTGCAGTAATGGTCTGGTTTTATCATGTCGAGTACGCTGGTATAAATCATTAACTTTGCCGCGTAGGTAGATGATTTTTCCACTTTTTTTCAATAAAACACGATTCTCAGGCATGAGCACCGCGCCACCACCCGTTGCCATAACAATATCGTTAAGCTGACACAACTCCTCAAGCGCAAGAGTCTCGCGTTTACGGAATCCATCCTCACCTTCCAACTCAAAAATAAGCGGGATTTTTACGCCAGTTCTACGCTCAATTTCAACATCTGAATCATAAAATTCCTTGTCTAGCTGTTTAGAGAGCATTCGCCCTATGGTGGTTTTACCTGCACCCATCAGACCTATAAAATAGATATTGTTCAAATTAAAACCATCCTTATTACCTACATACTCTCATAGCGCTAGCGCATTACAATGCCCAGCGTGATTTAGTCACAACAGCCATTAAAACAAAATGCCCATCATATTCCAGATGGGCATTTTATCAAAACAATGAACTGCATTGTCGCTACATAACCAACATCATCTATTATTGCAGGGTCAGGCGCTCATCCACTATTTTTGGAGTGATAAATATCAACAACTCTGTTTTATCATTTTGACGAGTTTTCTTCTTAAATAAGTTACCAAAAAGTGGCAGATCTCCAAAGAAAGGCACCTTACTTACATCGTCACGTTCAATCTGTTCAAAAATCCCTCCTAGCACAGCAGTCTCACCATTGCCTACCAGTACTTGGGTATTAATATTTTGAGTGTCAATTGATGGTACTCCGTTGAAGATTTGACCGACTTTGTCCTTTTTAATATCAAGCTCCATGATGATTTTCTCATCTGGCGTAATTTGCGGAGTCACTTCCAAGCTTAATACAGCAGGCTTAAACGCAACGTTGGTAGCGCCACTACTTGAAGCTTGTAGATAAGGAATCTCAGTACCTGCTGCGATTTTTGCTTTATGTTGATTCGCGGTAATAACACGCGGACTAGATACAATCTTACCCCGTTGATCAGTCTCCATAGCGGTTAACTCTAAATTGAGCAACAAGCCCGCTGCAACATTATAAATACTGTAAGCAATTGACCCTGTCGCGTTTGCAACCGCTAGGTTCGACATTAAATCAGGTTGCCCGTCAGAGCTGGTAAACACGCCGCCATTAGTTAATGTAGTTTGCACTGCACCATTGTGAGTACCTTGAGTGACTACACCTGTGGTTGACACTGCAGTTGGGCGATTACCTAAAGTACCACTTAACGTACCGACACTACTACCAGGCGTACCTGTTTGAGTAACGCCCAGCCTAGCACCTAGCGCCTTACTGTACTTATCATCAGCAATCACCAGACGTGACTCAATCATCACCTGCTTGACTGGTATGTCTGTCTTATTAATGATAGCTTGTACCTGCTCTAAATATTTAGGCGTATCTTGCACAAATACAGTATTAGTACGCGGATCCAGTACCGCATTACCGCGTTTGGACAATATCTTTTGTTTAGGGTCACTTAAAATATTTTTTAAAGCCTCAGCTTTCATATACTTCAAAGTAAACACTTCCGTGCGTAGTGGTTCAACATCATCAATCTGCTGCTGGCTTTCAAAAGCTTGCTTCTCTTTTGCCGCAATTTCATCCGCAGGTGCCACTAAAATCACATTACCATTTTTACGCTTATCCAAGCCCTTACTTTGCATAATAATCTCAAGCGCCTGATCCCAAGGAACATCTTTAAGACGCAGTGTAAGGTTGCCGGTAACTGTGTCGCTGGTAATAATATTCAGACCGGTAAAGTCAGCAATTACCTGTAGCACTGCACGCACTTCAATATTTTGGAAATTTAAAGACAGTTTCTCACCTGCATAACCAGGTTTAGAGCCTCGCACTAATTTATTTGGGTCTTCCAACACCTGACGCACATCAATGATGAACTTTTTATCTGCCTGATATGCTGACTGCTCCCAATTACCTTTAGGCTCAATAGTCATCCGTCCATTTTTGCCTTGCTTTATCGTATCGACATAAAGCACAGGTGTATTGAAGTTAATTACATTTAAACGGCGTTGCAAACTGGCGGGCACATCCGTATTAATAAAATCAATTTCGATAGTTTTACCTTTTTGTTTGATGTTGATACCTGCGGACGGATCTGACAAATCAACAATAATACGCCCTTCACCATTTTTTCCGCGCATGAAGTCTATGTTATTGATAGCTACTGCTTTACTTCCCAAAACAGGCTCTGAGAATTTTGTCTCCACCGCCGTACCTGCTGACGCCTCATTCGCCTGCAACAGAATAGTCACTTCATTACCTTTTGCTGTTGTGCTATAACCTACGTTTTTTGATAGGTTAAGTACCATACGGGTACGATCTTTACCCTGCGCCAACGTTACACTTTTTAATGCACCAGCTTCTGCTGGAATATTGTTTTTTGCTAAGCCATTACCAACCTTAGGAAAATCCAGTGCGATACGAGAAGGATTGTTTAGTGTAAACCCAGCAGGTGGATTTGCTAATGGCTCTGTAGTTCTTACACGAATATTGACGCGACCACCAGGCAGCGTTGAATAATCGACGCTCTCAATTTTATTAGTTAGTCCAGTCTGATCTTCAGCAAGAACCAAAGCCGAACCTAAGGCTAAGCCAAGCAACATAGTTGCTTGCAAAAGTTTTGATATCCAAATATTCGTTTTCATTATTTCACCTTAAATCCTACTTCCTAAAAATATAAAAATTTCTAGGGCCTAATACGCTGTCACTATAAATTGACCACCTTAAAACGAACCATTACTGCACTACATATTCAACAACTATCAATAAAGCCAAAATGCTTTAACCTAAAGCCGACAGTATCCCATGCGACTAATTACTGCTCTTGCAATACCAAGCTTGTAGTACGCTCAACCCAATCACCAGTAAGGTCGTCTTGCACAAGTTCCACTAATACTAATTCACTATCTTTAATTTGTATGACTCTACCGAAATTCTGCCCGACATAATTACCCAATTTAACTTGCTGTACCGATTCATCAGGTGTTTTAAGCAAGGCATAGGTAAGCTTACTTTTAGACAGCAAACCTACATATTTCAGACTTTCTAGCGGGTAAGCCTCCATCGGTTCTTTGGGGCGATTCAAATTAGGCTGCAGTACGCTCGATTTATTCACCGCCTTACGGGCACGAAACGGATCAACCAGCGTGCCATCAGCGTTATATTGCAAAGCCATATATGGCTGCACTTCTGGTAACGGCTTCACTCTGGGTTTAACGTCTTTAGTCGCATCACGCATATACTGATCAAGATCATCACCTTCTTCAAAGCTACAACCAGCAAGCCCTGCACTAAACACTCCACAAACCAAAAGTGGCATGATAATTGGCAAGGCAAATATTCGTTTGATAATGTCAGCCACGGTTACTATTTACCTTTCTTATCTGCTTTAGCTTTTTCGCTCTCAGCTTTACGTTTTTCTGCGATTTCACTAGCATCCAAATATCGATAAGTCTTTGCAACTGCTTCCATTACCAAGCCGCTATCATTAGGGCCAACCTTAGCATCAGGTTTAGCGTCTTTATTTTTACCCGCGACAGAAACGTCACCCAGCGTAACGATGCGTGACAATTTTGAGATGTCAGTCGCAAAAGCACCTAAATCGTGATAGGTACCGGTAACTTTAATAGATATAGGCATTTCCGCATAAAACTCTGCCTGCGTTTCTTGCCCCGGTTTAAATAACTCAAACTCCAAACCACGACTTAACCCGGCTTGGTTAATATCGGTTAATAAACCGTCAATTTGAGAGCGATCAGGCAATTGTTTCAATAGCGCGCCAAAGGTCTTTTCAATTTCAACCATCTGCGCCTGATATGCAGCTAAATTAATCGCCTGACTTTTTTTATCAAAGTAGACCTTCCTTAGCTCCTCTTCTTTTGCTTTTTCTGTATCTAACGTCTCCATTGCCGGGCTTAACAACAAATAGTATCCTAATGCGAGCAATACAAGAAAAACAACCCCGAGAAGCACTGCTTTCATTGGCGCTGGCAAACTGCCAGCGTTATTGATATCTATATTATTAAAATCTTCTAACTTCATGATTTTCTCGCACTTCCAGCTTTCGCTTTAGCACCTGCATCATCTGTTTCGGTTGTTGGCGTTTTCAAACTCACTTTAAGTGTAAATAGATTCTGTTTTTGGGCACCAACAGTAATTGCCTTAATTTCTATCAAGATAGGCGACTCCATCCAATTCGACTGGTTAAAGTTACGCACCAATGTCGCCACCCTAGCGTTGGTGTCCGCGACACCTTCGATAGTAATGACTTTACCTTCTTGTTTAATACTTTTGAGATACATGCCTTCTGGTAGCTGGCGACTGAGTTCATCAAAAACTATCACGGCCTGGCTACGGTTTGTCTGCAAATTCTCAACCACTTGCTTACGTTCGAGCATTGCGCTGATTTGCTCTCGCAAATCTTTAATGTCAGCGATTTCTTTATCTAACTTTGTAATAGCGTTATTAAGACGTTGATTACGTTCTAACTGAGACTCCACTTTACTATTGATAATAGTGTAAGCCACAAACAAAATCGCACAGGCTGCAACGGCAGTAAATAAGGCCATCAATCCAAATTCACGTTGTTTGGCTTCACGTCTTATTTGGCGATGTGGTAATAAATTGACGCGTATCATATTGCGAACCCCCGCATGGCAAGCCCACAGGCAATTAATAATGCAGGGGCATCTGTTGCGGCTTGCTGTGCCCGCACTTTGGCACTCATCGCCATGCTATGAAATGGATTAGCAACAATGGTATTGACTTGGGTGCGATCTTGCACCGTTAAAGCAATTTCTGTAATGGAAGCACAGCCGCCTGCCAGCACAATATGGTCAACACGATTATATTGCGTAGAGCTTGTAAAAAACTGCAAGGCCCTGGCAACTTCCATCGCCAGCAACTGCACAAAGGGCTGTAACACTTCACTTTCGTAACTCTCAGGCAAGCCGCCTTTACGTTTAGCGATCTCAGCCTCTTCTTGTGACAAACCGAAGCGACGCTGTATTTCTTGTGTTAGTTGTGCACCGCCAAAACTCTGTTCGCGTGCATAAATGGGTGCGTTATTATGTAGCACATTAATGTGCATCATCGTTGCCCCAACGTCCACAATCATCACAGTCTGTTCACGCCCAGAATTAGGTAGCTGACTAGAAACTAAGGTATACGCAGCCTCTGTTGCGTAAGACTCCACATCCATCACAATCACTTTCAACCCAGCGCCTTCGGCCGCGGCAACGCGATCCTCAATCTTCTCTTTACGCGCAGCAGCGATTAGAACTTCAACTTCATCTGGATTATTGGGGGCGGGACCAAGCACTTGAAAATCAATATTCACCTCATCGAGTGAAAAGGGAATATATTGATTAGCTTCAGCTTCTACTTGAACTTCCATGTCTTCTTCGCGCAGATCGGCAGACATGATGACTTTTTTGGCGATTACTGCGGATGAAGGTAAGGCCAATGCGGCACGCTTCTCACGAGAGCCGAGTAGCTTCCATCCCAACTTGATAGCATCAGCAACCTTTTCAAGGTCACCAACGTTACCATCTGCAATGGCATCTTTGGCAAGGGGGGAGATTGAATAATTCTCAAGTTTGTAACCTCCGCGCCCATCACTAATAAGCTCAACCATTTTTACTGAGGTTGAGCTTATATCTATGCCGACTAGCGGGGGTACCGATTCTGTAAAAAAGCTGAATTTCAAATTGAAATTCCTTTTCTGATTTCGTTAGTTACGAACATTTCTAATAATTTACATTAAATCCTAGCAACAACTTTAAACCCTGTAAAGCAATTTTTAATTTATTCATTTTTTTAAGCTTTATCACTCAGTTTATTCGCGTCAGCATCCATAGCAATTTATAATAACCCTATATTTTTAGTTTATAGAAATCAAATCGCCCATGACTCCAAACAAATGGTGGCACTATCTCTTGTTAACAATCATTGTTAGCGGCCTATCTGCCATTGCTTTTGTAGGGATTGCCGTTGCAATCATTTACCCCAGCCTGCCATCACTTGAAACGCTCACAGACTATCGCCCCAAACTGCCATTAAGAGTGTACTCAGAAGATGGTTACTTAATTGAGGAGTTTGGTGAGGAGCGGCGCGCATACGTCAAAATCGCAGATGTACCGAAAAACATGAAAGATGCGGTACTTGCCATTGAAGACCGTCGCTTCTATCAGCACGGTGGCATTGACACTAAAGGCATCTTGCGCGCGATTAAGAACAACCTCACCGGCGTTAGCCATGAGGGCGCCAGCACCATTACCATGCAGGTTGCCAAGAATTTTTTCACCAAACCTAATGGCAAACGCACACTGGGCACCAAAATCAACGAAGCTTTACTTGCCATTAAAATCGAGAATAACTTAAGTAAAGATAAGATTCTTGAGCTATATATCAACCAAATCTACCTAGGCCAACGCTCTTACGGCTTTGCAGCAGCGGCACAGGTGTACTTTGGCAAGCCTCTAGAGAAGCTAAACCTAGCGGAAACCGCTATGCTTGCAGGCTTACCTAAAGCACCATCTGGCTACAACCCATACATTCATCCCAAACGCGCGATTGCCCGCCAAATGGAAGTATTGCGCGATATGCAGCGCTACGGCTTTATTGAAGAGTCTGTTTACAAAAAAGCGCTTAATCAACCACTTAGATTTAAGGCATCCAGACAGTCTCGTGACTTATCTGCTGACTACGTTGCCGAAATGGTAAGAGAAAGCTTATATGCAACTTACCAAGATGAAATTTACAGTAGCGGATTAAAAGTCTACACCACCGTACGTAAAACCAATCAGGAAGCGGCAAACAGCGCGCTTAGAGATGGTATTTTGGATTACGATGCACGACAAGGCTACCGCGGACCCGAAAAGGTACTGAACCTCAACACGGCTGTGAGTGATGCCGACAAAGAGCAAATTGCAGAAGCACTTAGTGACATTGATGTCTCAAACGGGCTAGTTCCAGCTGCCATTACCAAAATTTCAGAAAAATCTATCACCGTGCATACCAAATACGGAGATGATGTTGAAATCAATGGCAAAGGCCTAGCATTGATTCAGAACACACTGAATGAGAAGAAGCCTGAGAAGCGCTTATTAAAAATTGGCGCGGTCATTCGCATTGTTAACTCCTCGCCATCTACTCAATCGGGTCAATGGCGCGTAACGCAATTGCCGCAAGTTGAATCGGCACTGATTTCCATCGACCCTGAAACCGGTGCAATTCGCGCGCTGGTTGGCGGTTTTGATTTTAACCGTAACAAATTTAACCATGTCACCCAAGCATGGCGCCAACCCGGCTCTAGCTTCAAGCCGTTTATTTACTCTGCCGCTTTAGAAAAGGGCTACACGCCAGCAACGATTGTTGAAGACGCGCCACTTAGCTTCTCATCCGAAGAAACTGGCAATAAAGAATGGACGCCACAGAACTATGACGCCACTTTTGACGGCCCTATTCGATTAAGACAGGCACTAGCAAAATCAAAAAACATGGTTGCGATACGCGTACTAGACAGCATCGGCCCGGGCTATGCGCAGGACTACATTACGCGCTTTGGCTTTGCTGCAAAAAACCACCCAGCCTACATGACCATGGCTTTGGGCGCGGGCTCGGCAACCCCAATGCAAATGGCCAGCGCTTATGCCATTTTTGCTAATGGCGGCTACCGTGTTAACCCTTACTTAATCTCCAAAATTGTTGACCAAAATGGCAAGGTAATCAGCCAAAGCAAATTCGTGACCGCTAAAAACGACGCGCCACGCGTAATTGATGCACGCAACGCATTTATCATGAATTCGATGATGCAAGACGTGGTGAGATACGGTACTGCAGCCAAAGCATCACAGCTTGGACGCAGCGATCTGGCCGGTAAAACCGGCACCACCAACGATCACTATGACGCATGGTTTACAGGCTACAGCCCTAAACTAGTAGCGGTAACCTGGGTGGGGTTCGACAAACCAAGACGCTTAGGCCGTAATGAAACCGGCGGCTCAACAGCCCTGCCAATCTGGATCAAATATATGGCAAGCGCCCTAAGAAACGTACCTCAAACCGATATGCCAGTACCCGATGGGGTGATGGCGCTACGTATAGACCCAACCACCGGTATCAGGGCTGACAATGATGAGAATGGTATTTACGAGTATTTCTATCACGAGAACCCGCCTCCCGAAGTTGAGACCGATTTACCGGGCATGCTAGAAGGCGGTGAAGCCCTGCCACCAAGTCAGCCGCAGCAGATGCTGCAACCTGATATTACTTTGCTACCTAGAAAAGAATCCGGTGCGAACAGAGCGGCGAAACCAGCTGACACTGCAAACGGCAAAGAGCAGAGCACTCATAAAACTGTAGACCAAGTGCAGCAGCTACTTAACCCGCATTAAGCTCCAACACAACCGGGGTATGGTCGGATGGGCGCTCTAGCTTACGGGGCGCCTTGTCTATATACGCAGCGGCACAGAGTGTTTTCAGCGCATCGCTAACTAGTATATGGTCGATGCGCATACCAAAATTACGCCTAAAACCCATCATGCGATAATCCCACCAACTAAAGCTTTTTTCCGGCTGCTCAAAAAGGCGGAAACTATCACTCAGCCCTAAACTCACCAAGCGACTAAAAGCTTCCCGCTCCAATGGCGAGACCAATATCTGCCCTTCCCAAGCCACAGGGTCATGGCAGTCACGGTCTTCAGGTGCAATATTATAATCACCCAACAGCGCCAATTTAGCGTGTTGCGCCAACTCACCCTTCAGCCATTCATTTAAAGCAGATAGCCAGCGCAACTTGTACTGATACTTGTCAGAGCCTACAGCCTGCCCATTTGGAATGTAAGCGCACACTATCCTTACACCATTAATATTAGCGGCAATCACTCGCTGCTGGTCATCATCGAAATTAGGGATATTGTGCTGTACATTGAGGATAGGATGACGGCTTAAAATAGCGACGCCATTGTAGGTCTTCTGGCCGATATGTACGGCATGATAGCCAAGTTCAGAAAACGCAGCATAAGGAAACTTGCTATCCTCCTGCTTGGTTTCTTGCAAACATAGCACATCCGGCTGATTTGCAGTTAACCAATCAACTACATGCGGTAATCTCACATTAAGCGAGTTGACGTTCCAAGTGGCGAGTTTCATAGGCTTAAGATAGAAATAAGTGAAGGGACTTAGGTGCGCAACTCTAGCATGCGCCTATACGTGAGTCAAAAATCTGATTCCATATATTAAATACTTCGCAGCGCAGTCAATAATCTCTAAGAAAATACCTTGGCTAGCGGTCAACGCCATATGATAAAGTCCACATTTTTAGAAAACCAGTTTAGAAAAGCTAACCAGTGATAAAAGCCGCAATATTTGACATGGATGGTCTGCTGATTGACTCAGAGCGCATCATCATGCAAGCCTGCATCAGCGCAGCACAACAAGTAGGCTTGACCTACAGTCAGGAGCAATATGTGGAGCTGATTGGTCGTGCGGGACCAGATTCCACACGCATTATGACGGCGCAATTAGGCGGCACGGAACGATTTAATCTTGTAATGCAGGGCTTAGACGCCCAATTAGCAAGCTTGAACAATACATTCCCGCTAAAGCCTGGTGTACACGCGCTACTAAAACACTACCAAGCCCACGATATTATTTGTAGCGTTGCATCCTCTTCCGCCACACACCACATTACCCAGCGCTTAAGCCAAGCAGGTGTAAGTGATTACTTTCATCAAATCACCAGTGGACAAGAGGTGGAACGAGGAAAACCTAATCCAGATATTTATTTACTTGCGGTTAAAAAACTAGGCGTACCTGCTGATGCATGTATTGCCTTTGAAGATAGTGAAATGGGCGCACGAGCAGCGATTGCCGCTGGGTTAAAAGTTGTAGTGGTGCCAGACCTTAAGCAGCCCAGTGAATTTGTAAGAGAGCACTGCCATCAAGTAGTCAACAGCCTGCGGGACTGGTTAAACTGCATTTAATGGCTTAAGCCTGAACACATTTAGTAATGGAGTTACGCCACTGCATAAATTAAAGTTGCCAGCTTACGTAACTCCTACCAAAGCAGAGTGAAGCTTAGGAGGCCATGCCGCTATGGCGCAATAGCGCATCCAAACTCGGCTCTCGTCCTCTAAATGCAACAAAGGACTCCATTGCGGGGCGACTGCCACCTTTAGCAAGTACTTCATTTTTAAAACGGGTACCCGCTTCGCCAGACAACACACCCATTTCCTCAAACAGGCTATAGGCATCGGCAGATAGCACCTCAGCCCATTTATAGCTGTAGTAACCCGCCGCGTAACCACCGGCAAAAATATGCGTGAAGCTGTTAGGGAAGCGGTTCCATTGTGGAGGGCGCATCACAGCCACTTCATCACGCACCAGTTCGATCAAGTCTAAGGCGGTGAGTTTGCCATTAGGGTCAAAGTCACCATGTAGGCGCATATCGAATAGTGAAAATTCGATTTGGCGCACCATTTGCATACCTGCCTGGAAGTTTTTCGCAGCCACCATTTTGTCAAATAGTTCACGCGGCAATTGCGCGCCCGTATCCACATGCTCTGTCATCTGGCGCAGTACTTCCCATTCCCAGCAGAAGTTCTCCATAAACTGGCTAGGCAACTCTACAGCATCCCACTCCACACCTTTAATGCCGGATACGCCGTACTCATCCACTTGCGTAAGCATATGATGCAAACCATGCCCAAACTCGTGGAACATCGTGATGACTTCATCGTGGGTAAACAGCGCAGGCTTACCGCCCACCGGTGCTGAGAAATTGCAGGTTAAATAGGCCACGGGTAACTCTACGCCGTTGGCACGCTGGCGGCGGCTAATGCACTCATCCATCCATGCACCACCACGTTTATGGTTACGCGCATAAAGATCTAGGTAGAAGTAAGCAATCGGTTGATTTTCAGCGTTACTTATCTCATAAAAGCTGGCATCAGGATGCCATACCGGCGCATCTACTTTACGCACGTGCACACCAAAAATGGTTTCTGTTACCTTAAACAAACCAGCCAGCACTTTGTGCTCAGGGAAATATTGTTTTACCTCTTGGTCAGAGAATGCATATTTATCTTGGCGCAGTTTTTCACTGACATAGGCAACATCCCAAGCTTGCATATCCGTAATACCGAGTTTATTAGCATAAGCCGTAAGTGCTTGCATGTCTTGTTGTGCATAAGGCTTGGCACGCTTAGCTAGAGTATCAAGGAAATCCGTTACCTGCTTAGGGGTATCTGCCATTTTGGTTGCGAGTGACAGCTCTGCAAAGTTATTAAAGCCCAGCAATTGCGCTTCTTCTTGCTTCAGTTTAAGAATATCGCGAATCAATTCTGTGTTGTCCCACTCAGGCTTACTCAGCTCAGAAGCTCGTGTGGCGTAGGCTCGGTATAAAACCTCACGCAACGCTCTATTATCTGCATATTGCAGTACCGGCATATAAGACGGGAAGTGCAGGCTAAACTGGTAACCTTGCCTACCATCTGCCTTAGCTGCCTCTTGTGCTGCTTCAATTGCATCTTCCGGCAAGCCGGCCAAATCTGCCAGACTCTCGACCGCATGCTTAAAATCATTAGTGTTATCGAGTATGTTTTCTTCAAACTTAGCGCCCAGCTTAGATAGTGCCTCACTCACGGCTTTGAACCTAACCTTTTGCTCAGCCGGTAACTCTGCACCACCTAATTTAAAGTCGCGCACTTCTTTATTGATAATAGTTTGCTGTGTAGCGCTCAGCGTAGTAAAGGCAGCACTTGATTGAATCGCTTTAAATTTTGCATATAAGCGCTCATCTTGCGATACATCACTGTAAAAGTCTGTCAACTTAGCTAAGTTATCGTTATACGCCTCACGTAGCTCAGGGCTATTCACCACGGCATTCATATGGCCAACCTGGCTCCAGCTACGACCTAGTTTTTCGCTATGATCTTCCAGCCTAACTGCAAAATTTTGCCAGGTTGGTGCTTCAGTACTGGTCGCTAACTCTTCAACCAGAGCGCGCCCTTCCGCAATTAAACTATCCACCGCCGGGCTCACATGCTCGGGTTTGATTTCGTTAAATTTTGGTAAGCCAGCAAAATGTAATAATGGGTTTGACACAGGTAATCCTTAAAACTGCATTAATTGATAAGACGCGCTAATTGATCAGACGTAGGCACAGTGGGTAACGATAAGTCTCGCCATTACTAGTAGAGATGGCGGCAACAATGCATAAAACAACATTGAACAGCCAAATAATTCCCAACAGCAAAAAACCCACCAAAATAGCTATCAACACACCTGCGGCAAATTGCGCGATAAGGATAGTGATTTGAAAATTCAATGCCTCTTTGGCCTGTGCTGATAAATACTCGTTATCGTCTTTCTTTAACAACCATACAATTAGAGAGGGAATAAACGAAAACAACACTCCACTTAAATGGGTAATGGTTGCGATGTTTTTATCATCATTACTTGGAACGAATAGTGCGTTACTCATGACCAGCCCTCTCCTTATTGAATCTGATTAAACTTAGCAAGATTGAGTTCAATTTTTTCTATATCAGTTAAGTTTAAAACTTTACGTGCCTGCACCTTGAGCTCAGCCAATTGGCTATGCAATACTTGCTGCTTGACGCTCAAAATGTGTGAAGGATGCATAGACAGCTGCTGTAGCCCCATGCCCAACAACAATTTGGTGAATCTTGCATCACCTGCCATCTCGCCACAGACCGATACAGACTTGCCCAGCTTGATACCGGCTTTAATTGTGATCGAAATCAATTTGAGGATGGAAGGATGCAGCGGGTTATACAAATGCGCAACCGCGTCATCGGTACGATCAATCGCCAGCGTGTATTGAATTAAATCATTAGTGCCGATTGACAGAAAATCTAGCTCGTTGGCAAACGCCTCAGCATTAATCGCCGCAGCAGGAATCTCTATCATGCCGCCCAAGGTAATGTTTTCATCAAACGGGATATTGTCTTTGCGTAAACTTTGCTTGGCACGCTCTAACAACAACTTGGTTTGCCTTAACTCGGAAAGCGTACACAGCATAGGAATTAAAATTTTGATGTGCCCATAATGCGACGCACGCAATAAAGCACGCAACTGAGTATGAAAGAGTTGCGGCTCAGCCAAACATAAACGAATTGCACGCAAACCCAATGCCGGGTTAGCGCAGCTTACAACCGTATCAGAGTTGACCTGCTTATCGGCACCTATATCCAAGGTACGAATAGTGACCGGGGCGCCCTTCATTGCCTCAGCTACGGCTTTATACGCCAAGAACTGCTCTTCTTCGTCAGGCGTATCGTGACGATTCATAAAGAGAAACTCGGTACGATACAAACCTATGCCGGTAGCTCCAGCAAGCTTTACCGCGGCCACGTCTTCCGGCACCTCAATATTGGCCAGCAAGTCGATGCTAACACCATCAATGGTCACCGCCTTGGTGCTTTTGATTCGTTTCAGCTTCTGCTGCTCTAGCTCCCACTGATCCTGGCGCAGTTTGTACTCGGCCAGAATCTCTTTGGATGGGCTAACAATGACGATACCCAAAT
The DNA here is from genome assembly GCF_036401095.1 of Methylotenera sp. Taxonomy (GTDB): domain Bacteria; phylum Pseudomonadota; class Gammaproteobacteria; order Burkholderiales; family Methylophilaceae; genus Methylotenera. Next base: position 219,030 of record NZ_DASWWA010000001.1, on the reverse strand, counting down.
TGCCATCGACAATAATCAATTCACCGTCGTTGATTAAGTCACGTGCACGCTGCAAAGCAACGATGGATGGAATATTAAGGCTACGTGCCAAAATGGCGGTATGCGAAGTCACGCCGCCTACATCGGTAATAAATGCGGCAAACTGATGCTGCTTAAATTGAATCGCATCGGCCGGTGAAATATCATGAGCCACCAAAATCAGCTTACGCTCCTGATGCATGGCGCTAATTTGCTGCTCACTGCTCAATTGACTCGGGTGCCCTAACAAGGCTTTGATGATACGCTCAACAACTTGAACTACATCTTGCTTCCGCTCACGGAAATAGACATCTTCAATCTGCTCAAACTGCTCAACGATATCATCCATTTGGAGCTTGATGGCCCATTCGGCATTGCATTGCTCACGCCTGATAATATCTTGAGGCACTTCAGTTAAAGACTTGTCCTCCAGCATCATCAGATGCGTACCCACAAATGCACTTAGCTCTGCCGGCGCATTTTTACGCAAACTATGGTTAATTTGTTCCAGTTCAAATTTAACACTGGCAATCGCCTCACTAAAGCGATCAATTTCAGTTTCAATCAGATGCTTAGGTAATTGATAATGCACAACCTCCAGCAAAGCATTCGACACAAGATGTGCCTGCCCGATGGCAATGCCGCTGGAAACAGCTACGCCATGAATACTAAAGCTTGGATTGGTTAAATTACTCATTCATCCTCACCGAAACGGTTATTAATCAAGTCAACCAATGTGTCGATGGCTGAAACCTCGTCAGCGCCACTGGCCTCCAAGGTCACCATAGAGCCTTTTGCTGCCGCCAGCATCATTACACCCATAATGCTTTTGGCGTTAACACGGCGGCCATTACGCGTAATCCACACCTCGCTTGCAAACTTACCAGCGGCTTGCGTGAGCTTGGTGGATGCACGTGCGTGTAACCCTAGTTTGTTAATAATTTCCAGCTCTTTACTAATCATGCTTTGGACCTAGTTATTTGTAAAATCTATTGATTGGAGGGTTCTGGCTCATAACGCTCGCACTGCTGGCCAGTGAACTGCACCACACCCTCGCGACCGCCACTGATAGCTTTTTCTACAACGACAGCAAGCGGCTGTTGCCGATACGTCATGGCGCGCACCAACATAGGCAAGCTAATGCCAGCTACACCGGCCACAATGCCGGGCTGTATCAATTTGGTGACAATGTTGCATGGCGTTGCCCCATACATATCCGACAGCACCAGTACGCCATCCCCGCTATTTAGCTCTGCAACCAAAGCCTGAGCCTTGGGCAGCATAATATTGGGGTCATCCTGACTATTTACCGCCAATGCGGCAGTTTGCGCCGGCGCACCGCCTAGCACGTGGTTGGCACATGCAATCAGGCTTTCGCCCAGTGCACCATGCGTCACAATCAAAATACCTATCATTGTTTAATACCAATCCTATTTATTTTAACTCTCAGCCTTACTTCAATTCTCGGTGTCGCGTTAAGACCTTTTGTTTATCTTTAAAGTACAGACTCAACATTTCCACCAAATACACAGAACGATGCTGACCACCTGTACAGCCAATCGCCACAGTCAGGTAACTGCGGTTATCCAGTACAAAACATGGCAACCATTTCTCAACATAACTTCTAATATCATGCATCATATCGTTCACGGTTGCATGATCTTTTAAAAAGTCCTGCACCTTTTCATCACGCCCAGTCAGATCACGTAATGCAGGGTCGTAATGTGGGTTGGGCAAGCAGCGCACATCAAACACAAAGTCCGCATCCAACGGAATGCCATGCTTAAAGCCAAACGAGGTAAATAACAAGGTCAGGCCTGTATGCTCAATAGAAACCACCTCTTTCACCCAGCCGCGCAGGGTATTGGCGCTCAAATAGCTAGTGTCAATCACATGTCCAAGACTACCTAGGCCACCTAGCAAATCACGCTCCAGCGCTATGCTTTCGGCCAGCGTGATGGAGGCCTCACTCAACGGGTGCTTACGCCTAGTCTCACTAAAGCGTTTGACCAGAGTTTCCACATTTGACTCTAAAAACAACACCTGCACATCAATATTTTGCGCCTTGAGCTGGTCAATGTGCACCGGCAGGGTTTCAATCGCAGCACTGCGGCTATCAATACTAATCGCAATGCGTTGACGGTTCGCATCTAAATGCTCAGCTATCGTATCCAGCATGGTAGCAGGCAAGTTATCGATACAGTAATAGCCGCTATCTTCCAGTGCGCGCAATGCAATACTTTTACCTGAACCAGAAAGCCCGGTGACAATAATCAGTTGTTTCATTGGTATTAATGAGTCATTGTTGTTGATGAGTCGGTACAGAAATTACTTGTGCTGCTTCATCGCGCGCTGCTGGCGCTGCATTAGCTGCTTAGTGGCGTTTACCCCACGCAGCAGCAGCATATGGTTACGCACGGCCACTTCAACCAACACAGCAATATTGCGCCCCGCAGCGATTGGTATATGAACCTTGGTCACTTTTAAGCCCAGCACCTCTTCATGCTGGGTTTTAATACTTAGTCGATCCAGCATCTGCAAAGTTTGCAGATCTGCTTTTTCTAGCTGAATAATTAAATCTAAAGGCTTGGTAGGCTTAACCGCGTTATCACCAAACAATGCACGTATATTTAAGATACCCAGGCCGCGCACTTCCAGAAAGTCCTCTAACAAGGGCGGACAACGGCCTTCAATACGTTCAGGCGATATCCTGAAGAAGTCCACAATATCATCGGCAATCAAGCGGTGTCCGCGTGAAATCAGCTCTAATGCAAGCTCACTTTTACCGATAGCCGCTTCGCCTTTAAGCAGCACGCCAAAACCCTGCACCTCCATAAACACGCCATGCACACTGATAGTTTCAGCCATCGCCTGCGCCAAGAAGTGGCTCAAAATATCCATGAGCTCAGGGCTGCGTAAAGTAGAAGTAAATAATGGAACGTTGTGAAGATTGGCTGCTGCCAATAATATATCAAGTACTTTTTCCCCGTTAGCAACAATGACAGCGGCTAGGTCGGTAGAAAATAAATTATTAATTGCACGCCCTGCGTCAGCAGTGGGCAAATTGGTAATATAGTCCATCTCAGCGCAACCCAACACCTGCACTCGGTTAGGATGTACAAAGTTAAGATGGCCTATCAGAGCCAGAGATGGTTTAGTAACTGTTTCGCTAGTGAGAGTATTTGACCCGCCGTTGAGTCCTGCAACCCAACTTAACTTGAGTTTACGGCGGGTTTGTTTGAATAGCTCAGCGACGTTAAATTGAGCCATAGTTAAGGTAACAAAAAGAATTAAATACTAAAAAACTCAGTCAATGTTTTGATGCTTAACTGCACCATTCGCTTTGTGATGATTCGTATTTTTCTCTTTATGTTTCACCACTTGACGGTCCAGCTTGTCGGTCAACATATCGATTGCACTATACATATTTTCATCTTGGCATTCTGCGTGTAAATCATTACCAGGCACATGCAGTGTAGCTTCAACCTTTTGAGCCAGCTTTTCGACACTCATGGTCACCTTGACATCGATCACATGATCAAAGTGATTGCTGATTTTAGTTAATTTACTGGTGACATAGTCACGTAAAGCGGGCGTAATTTCTAAATGATGACCTGTTAATTGTAAATTCATGACTTGCTCCTTTTGAAAATATTCCGCAAATATTAATTGTCAGAGATTCGTGATTAAGACTTACAGAACAATTTCAGTTTACAACTTTTCATTGGGTCTGTGGCAAGGAATTGAACAATTTTTTGCAGAGACTTCAACAATCAACTTATAAGGATTTTCTCAAGCTTGCCGGCGCAATGTTCATAGACTCACGATACTTTGCAATTGTGCGCCGAGCGACCACAATTCCTTGTTTTGCCAGTAAATCGGTGATCTGATTATCAGAGTACGGCTTTCTTGGGTTTTCTTGGTCCACCAGTTGCTTGATCAAGGCACGAATCGCAGTTGCTGAACAGGTACCACCCGCATCAGTTGCCACCGAGCTACCAAAAAAGTATTTAAGCTCAAAAATGCCGCGTGGCGTCAGCATGTATTTATTAGTGGTCACGCGTGAAATGGTTGACTCGTGTAAATCAAGTTCATCAGCAATCTCTCTTAATACCAGCGGTCGCATGGCAACCTCACCGTACTCCAGGAAATTACGCTGCCTGTCTACAATCGCCTGCGATACACGCAAAATGGTAGAAAAGCGCTGCTGGATATTCTTAATCATCCACTTGGCTTCCTGCATCTGGCTTTGCAGATATTGGCTGGAACTATCGCGGTTACGCTTCAAGATACCGGCATACAGCTGATTGATTTTCAGTTTAGGAATCACGCTGTCATTCAAGCTTGCAATCCAGATACCTTTTACTTTTTTGACAATTACTTCATGCTGTATGTAATGCTCTGAGCCTATATGGCTAAACGCACTGCCAGGGCGTGGGTTTAAGCTGGTAATCAACTGCTGCACCTGTTTTAAGGTTGTTTCATCACAGCCCAGCTCTTTACGCAGCTTTACAAAATCACGCGAGGCCAATACCGGCAGGTAATGCTTTGCAACTAAACAGGCCAATGCCAAATGCGGGGTATATTTGGGCAATACATCCAGTTGCAGCAGCAAACTCTCGCTTAAGCTACGCGCACCTACCCCGGGCGGATCTAAATGCTGAACATGACGCAGCGCTGTTTGTAATTCAATCGCATCGATTTCAAGCTCTTCAGGCATGAGCTCCGCGATTTCTTCTAGCGACTGCTCCAGATAGCCATCATCGTTAATACTGTCTACTAGCATTAGCGCAAGCGACTGATCACGTTCCGATAATGGCATCAATTTAAGCTGAGAGAGTAAGTGCTCACGCAAGCTAGTTTGCAGGGTTTCTTGGGGCTTGAAGTCACTGTCATCATCGGCTGGCATGGTGTTTTCATCCCAGCGACTACCGTTTGAAAACTCATCAAACTCATCATTAAACTCAGCGGAGAATGTATCCGCGTACTCTGCATTAGGCGCATCAAGCTCTGCAGACTCAGACGCATCAGCAACTCCAGACATGCTGGATTCTGAGCCACTGAACTCACCGGCAGACTCTACATACTCAGCATCAAAACTTTCAGCATCCGATTTGGCCTCACCAGCATCAAGGCTGGGGGGTGACAAGTCAGCACCATCAGTTATTGGCTCGACGGCATTGCCGTATTCATCTTCGGTGTCATCACCGCGCTCGAGCAAGGGATTGGTCTGCATCAGCACATCTATCTCTTGATTCAACTCCAGCGTGGAAAGCTGCAATAGGCGAATCGCCTGCTGCAACTGCGGAGTCAGGGATAGATTCTGTGAGAACTTTAGCTGTAAACCTTGCTTCATAGGCGGAAATCTTTACCTAAATACACTTCACGTACACTTTCGTTTGCCACAATTTCACTTGGCACGCCCGAAGCAAACACATGCCCTTGGTTCACAATATAAGCGCGATCACAGATACCTAAGGTTTCACGTACATTATGGTCAGTAATCAACACGCCAATATTGCGCGCACTTAAAAAACGGATAATTTGCTGAATATCAATCACAGCAATCGGGTCAATGCCGGCAAAGGGCTCATCCAATAAGATAAAACTTGGGTCTGATGCCAAGCAACGTGCAATTTCCACGCGGCGACGCTCACCGCCAGACAAACTCACGGCAGCACTGTCGCGGATATGCGTAATGTGCAACTCTTCAAGCAATGACTCCAAACGCGCGGACATTTCCTCTTCAGAGATATCCTGCAGTTGCAATATGGCTAAAATATTTTCAGATACTGTTAATTTACGAAAGATAGAAGCTTCCTGCGGCAAGTAGGACAAGCCCATTCTGGCCCGCATATGAATCGGCATATGGCTTAAATCTGCACCATCCAGCGCAATTTTTCCTGCGTCCAACGCTACTAAACCCACAATCATGTAAAAACTGGTGGTTTTACCTGCGCCATTAGGACCCAACAAGCCTACGACCTCACCACTTTTAATCGTTAAAGAGATGTCCTGCACTACCGTGCGGGCACCGTAGGATTTACGCAAACTTTCTACAGTTAATTCGCTCATCGTTGTTCACTTATCATGCAGTTATCGTTTCAAAAATTATTGAGCGCTGGCAGCACTTTTACTGACTTCCAAGGTGCGGCTGAACCTTGCGTCTTTTACTGTAGGAATCGAGCCATTACCACTGGAGCTTTCAGGTTTAGCCTTAGGAGCAGGTTCCACCGGTTTAATTTCCACTGGTGCTTTTTTGTTTTTAGGTTGAATTACAGCGCGCACGCGGCCCGAGCCCGGTGTCGCAGACTGCGAATTACCACCAATTACCTCGGCATACTCAGCATTAGCATCGTACATAATGTAATCACCATGCACCACATCCTCACCACGCTTCACCCACGCTTTAGTATAGAGCTGTACTTTATCCATACGCCCGTCATACTCAATGCGCTGAGCACTACCCTGAATGTATTCGCTCTTACCCTCAAGCTTTTGTCTAAAAGTGGTAGGGTTGCCTAAAGAAGTACTGTGCTGAAAACCCTCTTTATCCTCACGCACCACTAACTTATCAGCGTGTATCTCTAATGTGCCTTGAGTAAGAATCACGTTGCCGCTGTAAGTGCTGATTTGTTTGGCATCGTCGACCTTCATCGTATCCGCCTCTAAATCAATAGGCTTATCACGGTCAGCCGCTTCTGCCCAAGCGCGTCCGGCCACACCCAACAACAAGCATCCACACAACAGAAGCGTCGATAATGTACTGATATTAATAATAAAAGGCTGCCTATTCATAGCGTCTCCGAATGCGCGCATGGTTAATTGGTTTATCTTGCTGAGCGCCCAAAACTGGCTTTTTAGCCTTAGCTGGGGCGTCATTTTTGGTGTCTGGTGTCAGTGCTTTTTTTGCCTTTGTCGTGGGTCGCTCATAATGTGCGCGCACTTTGTGTAGCAAAGTCACTGTTTGCTGCTTTTGTTCGTAAATCATCCCGGTTGCGTACACGACCGTGCCAGGCGCCTGCTTAATTACTACAGGTCTATCTGTGGTTGCGTACTCTTCATTAGGCAAGATTTTTAGGGCTTCGGTTTCTATCGTCATGACACCCTTTTCACCAAAGGCTTCCCGTAGCACCAGCACATTACCCAAAACATCAACCTGCTCACCATCACTGGAAACTTTGCCGGTATCACCCTCCAGCTTGGTGTAAGGCTTATCTTTCGCAAACCGAGTAAAACGCGGCTTAACTAGGTCTGTGGAGTCTTGATCTGGAAAATGCTTCATTTCCTCCGCAGCAAGTTTATAGCGTAGTGCACCATTAACATCGGTTTGCGTGGTCACAAAGTTATGCATGATGTAATCAGGATCATGACGGCTGCTGCCATCTAGCTTAGGCGCCAACGGCTGCACTGCCTTATTAATCCAAAACGTCAGCAAAGCTAACAGCAGCAGCAAGACCAATGGAAAAACAATTGCAGATTTTGTACCTAGCTGCATACCTAAACACTCACGCTTTTCAAGCCAGACAGTATTAACCGTTTATCCATGCCGGTAACGTTTTCCACTTAGTTCGCAATGCTAGCTTGTGTTAAAAACTGTGCCATTTGCCCGTCAAATGTATCTTGCGCCTGCATAATCAACTCACAGACTTCACGCACAGCGCCGCGCCCACCTTTTTTCTGGGTGACATAGTGCGCGTACTTAAGCAGCAAATCTGGTGAGTCTGGCACAACAATTGCCAAGCCACAGCGCAACATTGGTGGCAAATCAACCACATCATCTCCCATAAAAGCACATTGCTCAGGAGCCAAGCCAGTTCGTTTCATTAAATCCTGCAAGGCAGCCAGTTTATCTTCTGCGCCTTGGTAAAAATGTTCAACGCCAGTATTTTCTGCACGCTTCTTTACCACTTCGGAGGTGCGACCCGTAATAATAGCCACATTAACACCCGTAGCTTTCAACAACTTCATACCCAAACCGTCGTGCGCATGAAACGTCTTATACTCCTGGCCATCATCACCTATAGTCAAACCGCCATCGGTCATCACACCATCTACATCCAGCACCAGCAAGCGAATTTGCTTCAGGCGCTGCGTTAGCTCTAGATTCTTTTCTGCACCGCTCACCTAAACCACCTTTGCCAATAAAAGGTCATGCATATTTAATGCGCCCACCAAATGTCCAGCAGCATCCACAACCAGCAGGCCGTTAATTTTACGCTGCTCCATAATTTCAACCGCGGCAATCGCCAACTGATCTTGATGAATGGTACTAGGGTTAACATGCATCACATCCAGAATCTTGGCCGTCATCACGTTCACATTTTGCGCAAAAGCACGGCGCAAATCACCATCGGTAAAAATACCGACTGGCTGATGCTCAGCATTCACTACTGCCGTCAGCCCCAGCCCCTTGCGCGACATCTCAAGCAAAGCCTCTGCCAGACTAGCAAACTCAGGCACATGCGGCACACCATCACCGGTACGCATCACATCACAGACATGTACTAGCAAACGGCGCCCTAAACTACCCCCCGGGTGCGACCTTGCAAAATCCTCAGCGGTAAAATCTCGTAAATCCAGTACACACAACGCCAATGCATCACCCAGCGCCAGTGCTACCGTAGTACTGGAAGTAGGGGCTAAACCCAAGGGGCAAGCCTCCCTGCTCACATGCGCGCTCAAATGGATATCTGCAGCAGTTGCCAAGCTAGAACTGTCATTACCGGTAATCGCAATAATGCTGGCACCCAAGCGCTTTAAGGGTGGAACAATTGCCAGCACCTCATCACTCTCACCAGAGTTGGATAGCGCAATCACCACGTCACCCGCGGTGATCATGCCTAAATCCCCATGACTAGCCTCCGCAGGATGCATAAAAAAGGCGGGCGTCCCCGTACTTGCCAGTGTAGATGCGATTTTTCCGCCGATATGGCCGGATTTACCCATGCCAGTGACGACCACACGCCCTTTACACTGCAAAATCAAGGAAACCGCTTCACTGAAACGACGATCCAAACGTTGCGCCAACGCCTCTATCTCACTGGATTCTAGCTGCAAAATCTCTTTTGCCAAGGCGAGCGTCTGCGCCTGATCGCCTAATTGCGATTTGCTTAATTCACTTGATTTTGTAATCTGCGTCGACGACACCATAACTTTATCTACACTTAAATTTATCTATGCTTAAAGCAATTGATTAATCACTTTAGTAACAATTAAAACCCAATCAAAATCTAATTAAAGTTTTAGGTAACTAGTATAAAAGGGAATGCTTTGAGGATAAAGCATAATGAATGATGAATATCAGAATATTTCTAAAAATAATGCATCATCGGCATAGTTTTTGCTATTGCGCTGCGCTTTTTACAAAAAACACGAAAAATCGACTAAGATATTCCAAGTTTTGGATGTGCTTTGTGAAACAATAGATAATCGTAAAAATTTAATAATAAAAAATAGCCGCTAAAAAAAGACAATTATGTCAGGTACACTTCCATTAATTCTCATCCTGCTCATCAGCTCAGTTCTGGCTGTCGCGCTTTTCCGCAAACTACAACTACCTGCCATGTTAGCCTACTTTTTAGTTGGTCTGGCTCTCGGGCCGCACACCTTCGGCGTCCTGCCGGACGATGAAGCCAGCCGCGAGTTTGCAGAGTTTGGTATCGTATTTCTAATGTTTAGTATCGGCCTGGAGTTTAGCCTACCGCAACTCTACGCTATGCGTAGAAAAGTGCTTGGCCTAGGCGGCGCGCAGGTTTTTATCACGCTGGCACTCACTATGTGCCTGGCAAAACTGGCAGGTGTCAACTGGGCAGCAGCGTTTGTGATTGGCGCGGCGCTTACTATGTCGTCCACGGCGATTGTTTCAAAAATTCTAGCAGAGCGCATAGACTTAAACTCAAGACATGGGCGTCTAAGCATTGGCGTATTGCTATTTCAAGATATTATCGTAGTACCTGTTTTAGTGTTAATTCCCGCACTGGGCGCAGCTAACGCCAATATCTTTGATGTACTGGGGCTAGCCACACTAAAAGCGATAGGCATGCTGCTGTTTTTATTTACAGTAGGCAAGTGGCTGGTAAATCCTTTGTTTAACCTAGTTGCCAGCCAGCGCTCACGTGAATTATTCGTCATGAATGTATTGATGGTGACGCTGCTTGTAGCCTTTGCCACCAAGACCGCGGGCTTATCTTACGCATTGGGTGCTTTTGTTGCCGGCATGCTGATATCCGAAACCAAATATCGCTATCAGGTTGAGTCTGACATCGCGCCGTTCCGCGACATTTTGCTGGGGCTGTTTTTTATCAGTGTCGGCATGCTGCTCAATATCGCAGAAATCATAAATAACATCGGCATTATTATGCTAACGCTATTTGGATTCATCATATTAAAAGCCATTATCGTGACAGCGGTAGTACGCTTTGTGAAATATGAAATTGGCGTTGCCATACGCACCGGTATTATTCTGGCGCAGGCAGGCGAGTTTGGCTTTGTGATTTTAGCCCTAGGTGCGGAACAAAAGTTGATTGCAGGTCCAACCCTGCAAGTGGTATTGGCCGCAGCGCTACTGTCTATGGTGATTGCACCGTTCCTGATTCAATATAATGGCCGCATCGCTAGACGCTTAGCGCGTAGTTACACCCGCAACAGTAGCCAAATAATCGAAGAAATAGATGAGGGCAGCAAGCACTTGCACAACCACGTAGTAATTTGCGGCTATGGCCGTAGCGGGCAGTATCTTGGTCGCTTTCTGAAAGAGGAAAATATCCCCTACGTTGCCTTGGATATTGACCCGTCCAGAGTATTGGAAGCCTCGGCAGCGGGCGAGAACGTTATGTTTGGCGACGCAGCCAGACGCGTAGTGCTGGAAGCCGCCGGTGCGGGCAGAGCCAAAGCCTTGATTATCAGCTATGCCGACAATCGCGCCGCCATGAAAATTTTACACATCGCACAAGAAAGCTACCCGCAATTACCAGTCATCGTGCGTACCGTAGATGATTCTAATATGGAGGCATTGCGTGAAGCTGGTGCCACCGAGGTAGTACCTGAGATTTTAGAAGGCAGCCTGATGCTGGCATCCCATGCGTTAATGCTGCTTGGCGTACCGCTCAACCGCGTAGTGAAGCGCATCAGAATCTTTCGTGAAGAACGCTACAGCATGTTTAAAGGCTATTTCCGCGGCATTTCAGATGCAGAGAATGAAGAAATCGCCAAACAGGAAGTACGCCTGCACTCAGTGATTATCACTACTGGCGCTTATGCTATTGGTCGCTGCCTCAACGATATGCAACTTAGCAGCTTTGACGTCATAATTAAAAATATTCGCCGCCCACATGCCAACAGTGCGCACATGACTAACGAAAGCCTGCTTGCTGAAGGTGACGTGGTCGTATTGCTCGGCCAACCAGCAGGCTTGGCAAATGCAGAAAACGCCCTATTAATGGGGCGCGTAGCGAACAAGTAAAACGTTTATATGATTAGAGTAACGAATGGCTAAACCACACACCATGATTATTGGCGGCGGCATTGTAGGATGCATGACTGCAATGGAGTTAATTAACAAAGGCCATCGTGTCACTATCGTTGAGCGCAATCAAATCGCCAGCCAAACCTCAGGTGAGTCATCTTGGGCTGGCGGCGGCATTATCTTTCCGCTACTGCCATGGCAATATTCTGAGCCAGTGAACGCGCTCACCAAGCACAGCGCAAACTTTTACCACGCATTATCACAGCAGCTACAACAAGAAACCGGATTACCGACCGACTTTGCACAGTCAGGCTTTTTACTGCTGCCAAAATTTGATCTCAATGCCGCTCAAACATGGTGTACGCAGAATGAAGTCAGCTTTCAACCGGTAAGGGCCAGTGCATTTGGCGTGCAATCACTTGAAGGTGAAAATGCGCTATGGCTACCCACCGTATGCCAGATACGCCCACCTTATTTAATGCAGGCAATGCGCAAATGGCTGGAGCAGCACCAAGTCACCATGCTGGAGCACACACAACTAGTACCGCTGGAGGAAAGCCAACAGCTTAGCGAATGGCAAACTACCACCGGAGAAAAACTTAGCGCCGACCAGTTTGTGGTCACCTCTGGCGCATGGAGCTTTGACCTACTCAAAGCCACCAGCGCCAAACTGAATATCAAACCGATGCGCGGGCAGATTCTGCTCTACCAGCCACAAAACAATCTAGAGCAAATGGTGTACAAAGAAGGCTTTTATATGATTCCACGCATGGATGGCTACCTGCTAGCTGGCAGCACGCTGGAAGACGTAGGCTTTGATAACGGCGTAACGGAGGCGGTACGTGAAGAGCTGCGCCTCAAAGCCGAGGCCATTATGCCTGAGCTAAAAGGTCAAGCCATCATTAAACACTGGAGCGGATTGCGCCCAGGCACCCCGGAAAACTTGCCTACCATAGGTGCGCACCCTACCATTAAAAACCTGTACTTAAATACAGGGCATTTTAGATACGGACTTACCATGGCTCCAGCCAGTGCCAAACTAATCGCAGCGATTATGGCTGGAGAAACCCCGGCACTAGACGCAACACCTTACGCCTGTGCCAGCTGACGCCGCACTCCTCCGCAGCCTTAACCGCCTATGCTGTACAAACACATCTGACTCTTTTCGCTATTTAGGCCGAATTTACCTATACGTAGATTTTAAGCATTGGTAAAATAACACTCAATTACACATAGCTTTTCACTAACGAGAAGCCAGCTAGTAAACTAGGACAGAACATGCTGCTAATGATCGACAACTATGACTCATTCACCTACAACCTGGTGCAATACCTTGGCGAACTCGGCCAAGAGGTGTTGGTATACCGCAATGATGAAATTGATTTAGCCAAAGTTGCAGAACTCAAGCCTGACCACATTGTGGTTTCGCCAGGCCCTTGCACCCCGAATGAAGCGGGCATCAGCGTGCCGTTGATTAAAGAGTTTGCAGGCAAAATTCCTTTATTAGGGGTTTGTCTGGGGCATCAAAGTATCGGTCAGGCTTTTGGCGGCAACATCATTCATGCCAAGCAATTAATGCACGGCAAAACCTCGCTGATACACCATAAAAATATCGGTGTATTTAAAGATTTACCTAACCCCTACACGGCTACGCGCTACCACTCATTGGTGATTGAAAAAGAAACTTTGCCGGACTGCCTAGAAATTACCGCATGGACCGACGACGGTGAAATCATGGGCGTGCGCCATAAAACACTGGCAGTTGAGGGTGTACAGTTCCACCCTGAATCTATCCTGACCGAACATGGACACGCGCTTTTGAATAACTTTTTGAAAGCCTAAGCCCATGAGTTATGCACAAACGCTGACCCGTTTAATTAACGGTGAAAGCTTAAGCTTTGAGGTCATGCAAGGTTTAATGCAACAAGTCATGGCGGGCGAACTCACCGCTGCACAGATTGCAGGCGTATTGGTCGCACTGCGCATCAAAGGTGAAACTGTAGACGAGATTGCAGCAGCAGCCAGCGTGATGCGCTCACTGTCAACCAAAGTAGAGATTCAGGATGCGAACCATTTAGTAGATACCTGCGGCACCGGCGGTGATGGCATACAGACTTTCAACATCTCTACGGTCAGCGCCTTTATTGCGGCGGCAGCTGGGGCAAAAGTTGCCAAGCATGGCGGCCGCTCCGTATCATCTACTTGCGGCAGTGCAGACGTCTTGGAAGCATTGGGCGTTAACGTTAACTTAAGCCCTGAGCAAGTCGCCAACTCGGTAAACCAAGTTGGCCTGGGCTTTATGTTTGCTCCCAACCACCATAGCGCAATGAAGCATGCGGCACCAGTACGGCGCGAGCTTGGCATTCGCACGCTATTTAACCTACTCGGTCCGCTGACTAACCCAGCTAACGCTAAGCGTCAGGTCATGGGCGTATTTTCACCGGACCTTACTGGTAAATTAGCGCGGGTATTAAAACAGCTAGGCAGCGAACATGTGATGGTGGTGTGTGGCGCCGATGGCATGGATGAAATTTCATTTACTGGCGACAGCTACATTGCGGAACTTAAGCACGGCGAAGTACATGAGTACACGGTAAACCCCGCCCAGTTTGGCTTAAAACTGCACGATTTGAACAGCATTAAAGTCAGTAACGCACAAGAATCTAAAGACATCATTCTCGATTTACTAGCTGGAAAAACCGGCCCGGCACGCGATATTGTGTTGCTGAATGCCGGCGCGGCAATCTATGTTTCCGGCATCGCACACACGCTGGCAGATGGCATCAGCACTGCAGCTGACATGCTAGACAACGGGAAAGCCATGCAAAAACTGCAAGCACTTATCACAGCCACCAACGCATGAATCATGCTGCCAAACACCTGTGTTATGCACTGATCCTAGCGTTTGGTTTATGTGCATGTAACCAGCCCAGTGCCGGGAACCACCAAGCAGCGCAGGCTGCAAAGCAAACTGCCACTAACAACCACAGTGTTGAGCAAGCATTTGCTGCCAAGCAAAGCAATGTGCAGGTCTCAGGTTCTGGCGTTGTCGTCAAATTGCTGTCTGATGACAACAAAGGTGCGAAGCACCAAAAATTTCTGGTAAAAATCAACCCGCAGCAAACACTGTTATTTGCGCATAATATAGACCTTGCCCCTAGAGTGCCTGTGCAAACGGGCGATACAATTTCGTTTAGCGGTGAGTATGTATATAATCCAAAAGGCGGGGTCATCCATTGGACGCATCACAGCCCTAATGGCAACCACCCTGGCGGTTGGGTAATGCACAATAACGAGAAATACCAGTAATACCATGTAGCATCACGACGGTGCCCATTGACTGATTAATGTAATAGCGAAAGCAATATGTCTGATATTCTGAATAAAATTATCGCCACAAAAACGCAAGAAGTGGCTGCGGCTAAAGCCGCAAAGCCACTAGCAGCCGTACAGCAAGAGGCTGCAGCGGCACTGGCAACGCGTGATTTTGTAGGCAGCATCCGTGCAAAAATCGCCAATATGCAAGCTGCAGTTATAGCTGAAATCAAGAAGGCTAGCCCATCTAAAGGGGTGATTCGTGCCGACTTTCAGCCTGCCGCCATCGCCGCCAGTTACGAGCAGGGTGGTGCTGCTTGTTTGTCAGTTCTGACTGATGTTGAATACTTCCAAGGGTCCCCAGAGTATCTAAAGCAGGCCCGTGCAGCATGTAGCTTACCGGTGCTACGCAAAGACTTTATGATAGACGCTTATCAGGTTTACGAAGCACGCGCTATGGGCGCGGATTGCATTCTGCTGATTGCAGCAGCGATTGATTTAGCAAAAATGCGTGAACTGGAAGCCATTGCCCATAGCTTAGGAATGGCGGTGTTGGTGGAAGTGCATAACGGCGAAGAGTTAGACCTCGCCCTACAACTGGAGACTCCACTACTCGGCATTAACAACCGTAACTTACGCACCTTTGATGTCACGCTGGACACCACGCTAGACTTGCTATCTCGCATCCCAGAACATAAAATCGTGGTTACAGAGTCTGGCATTTTCACCCAAGCCGACGTTGCACTGATGCGTCAAAACCATGTACATACGTTTCTGGTTGGAGAAGCGTTTATGCGCCAGCCTGAGCCTGGCGTTGAGTTGGCTAAGGTATTCGCTTAACGCTAGCATTCGCTCAACTATATGAGCGAATGCTGTGGCGTCCCTATTTTTATTGAGGTTTAACATGAGCTATCCATATTCTCGTCCGCGCCGCATGCGCAAAGACGCATTCTCCCGCAGCCTAATGCGTGAAAATGTGCTCACTAGCAATGACCTAATTTACCCAGTATTCGTGCTGGATGGCGAAAACCGCATTGAAGAAGTAGCCTCCATGCCAGGCGTACAACGCCAAAGCATAGACAATCTGCTGAAAACTGCCGCTGAGTGTGTAGCTCTGGGCATTCCGGCCATTGCGCTATTTCCAGTGGTGGATAGCGAGTTCAAAAGCTTAGACGCTGCTGAAGCCTACAACCCAGAAGGCCTAGTGCAACGTACGGTTGCAGCGCTCAAGGCCAACTTTCCGGAGCTGGGCGTAATTACGGATGTGGCGTTAGACCCATATACGACGCATGGCCAAGATGGCTTGATTGATGACTCCGGTTATGTACTCAACGACGAAACTATCGAGGTTTTAGTCAAGCAGGCGATCTCCCATGCTAATGCCGGTGCCGATGTAGTAGCCCCGAGTGACATGATGGACGGCCGAGTGGGCCAGATTCGTGAGGCACTGGAAAGCACGCGAAACATACACACCAAGATTTTAGCTTACTCGGCTAAGTATGCCTCTGCCTTTTATGGCCCATTCCGCGATGCCGTAGGCTCTGCTGCCAACTTAGGCAAAGGCAACAAATATACATACCAAATGGACCCTGCCAATAGCGATGAAGCCATGCAAGAGGTCGCACTGGATATTTCCGAAGGTGCAGATATGGTGATGGTGAAACCAGGCATGCCTTATTTAGACATAGTCCGCCGCGTTAAAGATGAGTTTGGCGTGCCGACATTTGCCTACCAAGTAAGTGGCGAATATGCCATGCTCAAGGCAGCAGCCCAAAACGGCTGGCTAGATGAAAAATCATGTGTATTAGAAAGCCTGCTCGCATTTAAGCGTGCTGGTGCTGATGGCATTTTGACTTACTTCGCCATGGACGTAGCACGCTGGCTGCAAGAGCCTAAGGCGTAAGCGTTTGAGTCAACACGACGCAAGTTTATAAAACTGGTTAGCTTAAGGTCAGCAACGACCTTAAGCCCTCAATGTTGACCCGATCTGCGTTGCTACCATCCGCCGCACGCTTGGTAGGCACGCGGATATCATCCACTTCAAACACGCTTAGTTTAATTAAGCCTATATCTGTTTCTAAGGTAAACACTGGCACCGTTTTGCGCCCATCGCCCTTTTTATCGCGCTTGCCGTCATTCATGATGCGATATGACTTTTCATTCACATCAAACGGAATCTGTGCGTTGAGCAAAAACATCTCCACCTCTTTAATGCTATCCGCAAACAAATGTATATGCGTTTCTGACAGCAAGCCAGCCGTGCCATCCAGCACTGCACCAGTCAAGTGTGGATTAAACTTGGCTAGCAACTGCATGGTGTACAGGGCATTTTTACGTAACTCGCGTAGATTTTCGGGCTGAGCTTCACTTAAAAATAATGCGTTATAGCGTTTGAGTTCTTCTTCAATTTCAGCGTTGGATGGCAAACTGCTATTCTCCAGCGCCCCCAGTTGCCGCCCCGCCTTCTTTTTAGCGTAGGCATAATCGGAAATACCATCCTCAGCCATCATGCGTGCGGCTTGCTGTGCAACCAGCTGGCGGATATGCAGTAAGTTCTCTTTTGACATTCTTTAAATCTCTATTGGGAGCATGGGCTGAGCACCATGCGCTAATCTCATCACGACCAAGACTGAGCGCGCCAACTCAGCATTATTATGCTTAAGGTAAAGTAGGCTAACCTTTAATTTTGACGTCTAACTGTTTAAGCTTGCGATATAAATGCGTGCGCTCAAGGCCAGAAATCTCAGCCAGTTTATTCATATTTCCCGCCACCAACTTAATGTGGTAATTGAAATACTGCCGCTCAAACTCATCTCGTGCCTCGCGCAAAGGTTGGTTAAGGTTTAACTCTGCTTCCAGCCCTGTAGGCTTCACACCAATCACCGCAGCGTCTACAATCACTTTCAACTCAGGGTGCATCTGACCGTCAAACTGATGCATTACCCGATTCACGTCATCCAGGGTGATTTTGTCACCTAAACTAGTTTGAATCAGGTTACGTACTACGGCATCCAGCTGTGCAATATCACCGGGCCAACTAGCATTGCGCAAGGCGTTGAGTGCTGCAATGTCAATCTCACGATAAGGCAAATTGGCAATTTCAAATTGCAGATTTGCAATCGTCAGCACCAAATCCGGAATATCTTCTTTATGCTCTTCTAGTGCAGGTACTCTTAGTGAAACCGCAGACAGAATTTGCAATAGGTTGTGGTCAAACAGCCCTTCAGCCTGCAGTTTTTGTAAATTATGGCTGGTACCGCAAATCACGCGCACATTGTATTTTTCGGCTTTGGTAATTAACAGTAGCAGACCCTTTTGTTCGGTCTTACTGAGCTCAGCAATTTCCGGCACATACACTACACCATCATTTGCCTGCTCTAAGATTTCTAATGGCGCATTCACCAACTGACTAAACTCAGTTAATGCTAGCCAAGGCGTGCCCGCGCTGTGCAGAAAACGCGCACACAGCTCTGCACCACAACCCAATGGCCCAATCAATAATACTGGGCTAGGTGCCACACTAGAGCTCATGGCGATTTTATCCAAACGCTCTTTTAGCGCTGCGACTATCGGACTCTTGCCTAAGCTAATTAAATTCATTTCAGACTTAGGCAACTGCTCACTATGCTTTAATGCAGTAGCAACCGTTTTAAGCAGTTTTTGCAGTGCAATAGGCTTTTCCAAAAAGTCAAATGCGCCAATACGCGTCGCCTCTACCGCAGTATCAATGGTGCCATGACCTGACATCATGACAACAGGCATGGTCAGCAAACCACCGTTAGCCCACTCTTTAAGCAAGCTGATGCCATCACAATCTGGCATCCAGATATCCAGCAAGACGACATCCGGACGCTCATGCAAACGCATGGCACGTGCGGTGGCTGCATTTTCTGCCAGTTGCACTTGGTAGCCCTCATCTTGCAAAATATCGCGCAATAGTTCGCGTATGCCTATTTCATCGTCAATCACTAATATATGTTTTGATGCCATACGGTTTTACTTGGTCAATTAAGTTAGTTGTTAATTAGCTGATGAATAGCGGAATGCTAATCGTAATAATAGCACCTGAGCCATTCGCTTCATTGCTGAATACATTTTCAATTTTAATATTGCCTTTGTGTTCCTCAATAATCTTTTTAACGATGGCCAAGCCCAAACCTGTGCCATGCGGCTTGGTGGTCATATAGGGCTCAAATACATGCAGCATCATCTCTGCAGGGAAGCCGCCGCCATTATCCTGCACGGTTAACACCAGCATGTTGTCGTGCACAGCGGTTGCAATCTGAATCAGGGGTGAGGCCGCCGATGCTAAAGCATCCTGCGCATTTTGCAACAGGTTATGCAACACCTGCCGCAGCATGGTGCTATCCCCTTTAATTAAACAAGCCTGCTCGGTGAGCGCCAACTGGATGCGCACTTTAGGTGCATCGTAAAAAGAAACAATTTCGCGGATCAACGCGTTAAGGTCAAGGCTTTCCAAGTGCGGCGTCGGTGAGCGCGCGTACTCACTGAACTCATTCACCATTTTTTTCAGTGCATCTACTTGGTTCACAATGGTTTCGGTGGAGCGCTGCAAAATCTCAGCATCAGTCGCGGCCAATTTACTATGTAGCTTATGCGCCATGCGCTCGGCTGACAATTGAATCGGCGTCAGCGGGTTTTTAATCTCATGTGCCAAACGCCTTGCCACTTCACCCCATGCTGCGTCACGCTGTGCCTGCACCATGGCGGTCGCATCATCAAACACTGCCACATAGCCGCCATCCGGCAGGCGCGTGCCTCGCAAGGTGATAATCTTCTTACCTTGCGCCGTCGCCAGCTCGACCTGCGCCTGCACCTCTTCTTTTTGCACGACATCTTGCTGCACACTCAGCGCAATAGTCTGGAAAAAACTCGCCAGATTTGGCTGCTTTTCTATGATTTTTTCTGGCGTAAAGCCAACATAAGATTCAAGGGAAATCCCAAGAATATTCACCGTGGCCTCATTAAAAGTGCGCAGCTCACTACGCTCATTGAGCGCCAGCACCCCAGATGACAAATGCGCCAGTATCGTCTCCAGGTAGCCGCGCGCCGCCTCAACCCGCGCACGGTTTCTATCGGCTGCTTTAGTTGCGTCCCCCAACTGCTGCGTCATACTATTAAATGACTGCACCAGCACACCCAGCTCGTCTTTACCATGTGCCGGCAACATGGTGCTGTAATCGCCACTCGCAATCGCCTTGGTACCCTCCGCCAGCACGGTAAGCGGTGCAGATAAGCGCCGGCTCAACACAAAGGCAATCGCCACCGCAGTAAACATGGCCAACATCATCACCAACGTCAACGTGAGCGCAAACACCTCTCTGAGCGCAGTACGGCTGTATGAGAGCTGCTGATAGTCTTGATACACATCCTGCACTGCCTCTGCCGTTGTAGCAAGCGATTTAGGCACCGGCTGCAGCAATTGCAATATACGTGTTTCACCCGAAATATCCTGCACACTCACAGGCACTAGCACACGCAGATACAAGCCTTTGTCGCCTATCGGCTCTATGTTGCCATAGATACGTTGCCGCGCTTGCCGCAGTTGTGCCACACTGGGCAAGTCCGGTAAAAAGCTACTCGCATCACCGCTGGAAACCGCCAAAATACCACCTTGCGGCGTAAACAGCGTAGCATCCTGAATCCCGCTCTTCTCACGTAAATCATTTAAGGTAGAAAAATGCGTATTAGCAGGCTGAAACGCAAGGCTAGTCGCCATGCTTTCGCCTTTTTCCTTCACATCAGCCAGCATGATTTCGAGCGCGGTTTGCCCAAGATTCAAGCCGCCTTCCAGTGCTGACTCCACCTTAACGTTAAACCAGGATTCGATTGAGCGTGTGAGAAAATTCACCGACACCAGATACACGATCAAGCCAGGGATAATCGCCATCAGCGCAAATGAGCCTAGCAGACGCAACGTAAAGCGGCTACCCATCACACGCTGGCGGATATTACGGTAAAGGCTAAACAACTGTACGCCTATCAACACCACCAGCAAGACGGCCAGCGCAATGTTTAGCCCTACCAGCAAGGTATAGTGCTCTCCAGACGCAGCGGTATTGGCACTTGCATTAGAGAGCAAGTACAGTAGCAGGCCGCCTAGTAACGCACTGGTAAAGACTATGTATTTCATTTGAATAAGTTAGGGGTCCATTCAAAGCGTTGTGAGCTGATTTTCCATTCGTTAGAGGTCATGCCCTCTATGCGTAAGGCTTTTGGCAATTTTTTCTGGTCTAAGCGCATCAGCAAAACTGCACGATACCGTTCATTTTTATCAATATCTGTCTCTTGAAACACTTTCATGTCCTGGATAATGGATAAATCCTCAACTGCCTCATCTAAGCTGGCATAGGCGCGCTGCTGATCATTGCGCGTCACAATGTATTGGCGCGTCAGTGCGTGATAACTTAAATTAACTTGCTGCACCGTAGTGACCACTTCATCATCGAACCAGTATTTTTTTGGTGAAAGCAGTTGAAATTCAATCAGGAAGCTAAACGTAAAGCCTTTTAAAATGGCCTTTTCAACTTCTGCACCAAAGTTAATTTCCGCATCGGCGTTCAGCAGATAGTCATCTTCATAAGCTGTTAAGTTTGCACTGCGCAGGCGCAAACTACTGCCCTCCGCCAATACAGCGCTTGAAAACAACACCAATGCAATGATGCAAAAAATGTGCTTAAATTTTTTGCAACAGTGCATAAAAGAAACCATCATGTGAGTTAGAGGGAATAAGCTGACCATGCGTATGAGTGACATTGTATTGCGCAAGCGCCTGCTCAATTGGCAGTTGCTGTGCATCAGCATTTTTCTGTAAAAACTGATCAATTTGCGCTTGATTTTCTTCTTTAAAAACTGAGCAAGTGACGTAAAGCAATTTACCACCCTTTGCCAGCATCTGCCATAAGCTTGGTAAAATTTTCGCTTGCTGCGCTACGAACGAGGCAACATCAGCCTCTCGTCGCAACCATTTAATATCTACATGCCGTCTCACAATGCCAGAGGCCGTGCAAGGCACATCTGCAAGAATTCTATCAAATGGTTTAGCGTCATACCAATCAGATGCTGCGGCATCACCCGCAATTAAATGTGCTTTTAAATTCAGGCGCGCCAAATTACCCTGCACGCGCTCTAGGCGTGTAGCGTCGCTGTCTAATGCAGTCATCTCTACATTAGCTAATTCTAAAATATGCCCAGTTTTACCGCCTGGCGCACAACATGCGTCCAGCACGCGCATACCTGCTTGAGCATCAATCAAATGTGCGGCTAACTGTGCGCCGTAGTCCTGTACCGACACTACACCGTCAGTAAAGCCGGGGATCTTATCTACGGCCATAGGCTTGCTCAGGATTACCGCTTGCGCACCAACCTGCGTCGCCTCGATTTCGCTACGAGCTAACAACTGCACATAGTCTACCGTGCTGATTTTTTGCGTATTCACGCGCAAGCTCATGGGCGGATGCTGATTACCCACGGTTACAATACCCTGCCAGGCCTCAGGATATTGTAACCTCAATTTATTCACCCACCATTGCGGGTAGGAGTAAGTGGCAACCTCATTTGACTTTAACTTCAGCGCTAATTGCTCTTGTTGACGTAAGAAGTTACGCAAGATGGCATTTACCAACCCCTTAGCCCAAGCTTTGACTGCTGGTCGTCTTAATTGACTAACCGCATGTACGGCCTGATTCACCACGGTAAAAGCATCCGCTTTATCATGCCTTAACTGATAAATTGCTACCAGCAATAGAGCATGAATCCGCTCATCGACTAACGGCTTTTCAAGCAAAGCTCTCAAATAAGCATCTATTTCGCCATAAAAGCGCAAGGTGCCATAACTTAAATCAGCCGCGGCGCCTTTTTGTTGCGGCGTTGCATTAGGGAAAATAGACAGGGCAGCAGGCAATGCCGTGGTCAGGTTGCGGCCTGAAAACACTTGATGCACCGCATCTGCAGCGACTTGTTGAGAAATATACAAAATTAGTTTCAATTCATAAATTGCTAAAACACTGATTTTACTTGATATCCGCCAGATTAGGGTTAAGCTATTAATTATGTTGTCATCGCACAACAACACTCATGCGTTATATGATTTCGATTCACAAGGAGATATCCATGAACAAAATAAATATATTAAAGCGATTACTGATTACTGGCTTTTTACTTGCATCTGCAAATACTGCATTTGCCGCGGATGTTGGCGTATCAATCAGCGTGGGCCAACCTGGATTTTACGGCCAGATTGATATTGGCGACTACCCATACCCACAGCCTCGGGTAATTTACAGGGAGCCTATCATTGTGCATCGTCATGTAGACGTATATGAGCCTATGTACTTACGCGTACCGCCAGGCCATTATAAAAACTGGCGTCGCTATTGTGGTCGATATGGTGCGTGCGGTCGCCCAGTGTACTTCGTGCAAGACCGCTGGTATCACGACGACTTTGCGCCGCAATACCGCGCACGCCATCGTGGTGGCTACTACGATCATAACGACTATGATGACAATCGTGGCAGAGGCGGCTGGGATGACCGTGGCAGAGATGATCGCGGCGGCCGGGGAGATCATGATCGTGGACACGGTGGTGATAAAGGCAAACATGGTAACGGCCATGGTAGAGGCAGGGACTAAGGTTGGATAGACGGGGAGCGGGAAACCTTCTCCCCGTTAACTGATATCGTTGCCCTCGTTCAGAGCTCGCCACATATTGCTGATGCAGCACTCAGCTTAATATAAGCTGAGTGCTGCGAAAAAACTATCTAGATCAGCTCGATTAAGCTAAGGCGAACTGTTAGTAGCGGTCTGCCATTGCCATTAAACGCGACACCCGCTCTTCAGTACTCGGGTGCGTACTAAATAAGCGGTCCAATGAAACACCAGACAGAGGATTAATAATCATCATTTGCGCGGTTTCCGGGTGTGCTTCTGCAGTGTGATTAGTCACCTGATGTGCATAGTGGTGAATTTTCTGTAATGCACTAGCCAAAGCGCGTGGGTCACCGCTAATTTCAGCACCAGCCTTATCCGCCTCAAATTCACGCGCCCGTGAAATCGCCATCTGGATTAATGACGCTGCCAGCGGTGCAAGCAACATCACTAGCAAGCCAACAATAGGGTTCATATGACGTTCACCCTGCTCGTTACGACCGCCGCCAAACATCATGCCGAATTGAGCAATAGAAGCAATAGCACCAGCAACGGTCGCGGAAATCGTTGAGGTTAAAGTATCTCTATTTTTAACATGGGCGAGTTCATGCGCCATGACTCCACGCAACTCTCTCTCATCTAAAATCTGCATAATGCCCACTGTAGCTGCGACTGCTGCGTGCTCAGGGTTACGTCCGGTTGCAAAAGCATTGGGCTGCGACTCATCAATCACATATACTTTAGGCATGGGCAATTGTGCATTTTCTGCCAACTGCCGCACCATTTGATAATAACTGCGAAACTGAAGATTATCTGACGTCACCTCTTGCGCACCATACATTTTAAGTACGGCTTTATCTGAGAACCAGTACGCGTGGACATTCATCGCGCCTGCTAGCACCAAGGCAATCATCATCCCGCCCGCACCACCTAATGCCGCACCAACCATGCCAAACAAGGCCACAATTGCCGCCATTAAAATCGTAGTTTTAAGCCAGTTTCCTAACATTATTTACCCTTTATCTCATGCCTAGACATTGCATAAAGTGGTGACGCTAATCTTAAAATTCAAGCTTATAACGCGCCGCCAAACTGATCTCCAGCTTTTAAAGCATGCCCTTGCGTAAACACCTGCGCACTCAAGCGCTTACCACCCGGGGCTTGTAACTCGCTGATACGCAACACGCCGCCGCCACAAGCGACCAAAATTCCATCATGCACATCCAGCACAGTACCGGGAGACGCCACACTTGGCATGTCGTCAACACTGGTTGCCATCCAAATGCGGCACACTTCACCATGCAAAAGGCTTTGCGCTACCGGAAAAGGGTTAAATGCACGCACCTGCCTTGATATTTCAACTGCACTTTTGTGCCAATCAATCATGGCTTCGGCTTTTTCTAACTTATGTGCGTAGGTGACCTGTGACTCATCTTGTGGCGTACTTGCCAGATAACCCGTTTGGGCTAACGTCTGCATCGCCTCTACCATCAAACCAGCGCCAATCGCGGCCAAGGCATCATGCAAGCCTTGCGTAGTGTCAGTTTCCGTAATCGGCACCTCACCTTTACTCACCATCGCACCCGCATCCAATGCCGGCACCACTTCCATAATAGTGACGCCGGTCTCTGCATCACCAGCCAAGAGGGAACGGTGAATCGGCGCGGCACCACGCCAGCGCGGTAATAATGAAGCATGGATGTTATAACAGCCGTATTTAGGCATCTGCAAAACAACCGTGGGGATAATTAAACCGTAGGCGGCAACGATCATGACATCGGCATGAGTTTGCGCAATTTTCGCCTGTACAGCCTCATTCTTTAAAGTTTCTGGCTGAAATACAAATAAGCCATGCTGCTCCGACAGCACTTTTACCGGGCTGGCTTTGAGCTTCATGCCGCGCCCAGCAGGACGGTCTGGCTGCGTCAGCACCATGACAATTTCATGACCAGCATTAATTAGGGCAGCCAAGGCCGGCACTGCAAAATCGGGGGTCCCCGCAAATATAATTTTCAACGAATTAACCTTTAATCAGACTATTTGCCACGATGTTGCTTGAGCATTTTGTTTTTAATTCTATTACGCTTAAGTGGTGATAAGTACTCTACAAACACCTTACCTAGCAAATGATCCATTTCATGCTGAATACATACACTCAACAAACCATGCGCTTCTAATGTAAATTTTTTACCGTCTTGATCTAAGGCTTCAACCAAAATCTTTTCTGCACGCTTCACGCTCTCGTAGATGCCAGGCACCGAGAGGCAGCCCTCTTCATACACTTGCTCGCCATCTCGCTCTAGTATTTGGGGGTTAATAAACACCTGCAACTGATCTTTGGTCTCACTAGTATCAACCAGCAGCAGTTGTATATGGTGATTAACCTGCGTTGCCGCCAAGCCTATACCTGGCGCCGCATACATGGTTTCTGCCATATCATCAATCAAGCGGCGAATAGTGGCATTCACCTCTTTTACTGGCTTAGCCACCGTGTGCAAACGCGGATCAGGATAATTAAGGATATCTAATATCGCCATAAAAACTCTTTAATATTCACATTCAAAAATTCTAAAAAAACTCAAAACCATAGCTTTTTGTATAAAAGCTTGATTCTTTAATGAATTACGTGATAAATTTAACGTAAATTCACGGTGTGTGTGGCTCAAATTGCACGCCATTGTATGTCGTCTAAATGCATCTTTGACCGGGGTCATCAACATATGTTTCGCAATATTATAACGCTGCTCATGTTTTGTTGCTTAAGCTTCAATCTGAATGCACAAGTAATTGCACTAAAAGAAGATCATCCCGATCGTCATGTTGTTGTTAAAGGTGACACCTTATGGTGGATATCCGCTCGCTTTCTTAAAGACCCATGGCTGTGGCCACAAGTTTGGCAGTTAAACCGTGACCAAATTAAAAATCCGCACTTAATTTACCCTGGTGATGTCATTGTGCTGGATCAAAGTAGCGGCAAACCGCAGTTAAAACTGTTACGCCAAACCATTACGCTAGAACCTGGTGTTGTCGTTGAGCCACTCGACCAAGCTGCGATTTCAACCATCCCGATTAATGCGATTGCACCATTTTTAAGCCAGCCACTGGTCATAGAAAAAGACCAGCTGGCAGAATCACCAAGAATTATTGCCGGCCCAGATAACCGCGTAGTGCTAAGTACTGGCACTCGTGTTTACATTAATAAAATTGAAGAAAATAAAGACCTGAACTGGTTTATTTACCGCCCGGGTGATTCGTTTATCGACCCAGACTCCAAAGAAGTGCTGGGCGTAGAAGCGACCTACCTAGGTGATTTAAGAGTTAAAAAATACGGAAAACCGGCAACCGCTGAAGTAGTTAAAGCGAAAGAAGAGATTTTTGTTAAAGACCGCTTGGTACCAAGCGGTGATGAAATTTCTGCAAACTTTACCCCGCATGCCCCGGACACGCCGATCAAAGGCCGAGTGCTCAAAATTTATGGTGGCCTAGCTGAAACCGGACCTGGGAGCATTATTTCTATCAGCCGCGGCACTAAAGATGGCGTAGAAGTAGGTCAGGTACTCGCAGTTAGTCGTTATGGCCGCATTATTAAAGACCCTGAACCAACTAAAGAAGACAAAGCAGAGGCGATGAAAGCTGATGCTAAGCCAAAATTAAAAGAGTTAAATTTTGACATTTCCACTGGTGAGGATGGCAAAGCTATTGTCAACTTTGGCAAAGACAAAGCTGAAAGTAAAACAGGAAGTTCTGAGCCAGTACTGGAGCCAGGTTATATTAAGCTACCAGATGAGCGCGTAGGTTTAATCATGGTGTTCCGCGTATTTGACCGCATTGCTTATGGCTTAGTAATGCAAGCCAACGACCCGATTAACACATTAGATTCCGTACACAACCCATAACAATACGCATGACGGTTAATCGCGAAGAAATTGCGGAAAAATCGCTATGGGTGAGCTTGGGCAGCATTTCCGGCATCGGGTCACAGACCTTTTGCCACTTGCTGAAAGCGTTTGGCAGCCCATATAACATATATGCTGCCACTCTCTCACAATTAAAAGAAGTGGTTTCAGCAAACATTGCTAATGCCATTAGCAATCAGGCAAATCAAGAGCCATCAGCGGAACTCGCGCAATGGCTAGGAGCACCCAATAATCATCTGGTCACACTTGCAGACGCAGAATACCCAAAAGCACTATTAGAAATTAGTGACCCTCCGCCTTATCTGTATGCAAAAGGTAATTTAGCATTATTAAATCAGCCCAGCATCGCAATTGTAGGTAGCCGCAATGCATCGGTACAAGGCGAAAAGAACGCAGAGGCATTTGCTTATGACCTGTGTCAGCATGGGCTTTGTATAGTCAGCGGATTGGCACTAGGCATCGATGGCGCAGCCCATCGCGGGGCACTGAGGGCCGACGGCGCAACCATTGCCGTAGTCGGCACCGGCTTGGATATTGTGTACCCGGCAAAGCATCGCGAACTTGCCCACCAAATCGCGGAACGCGGTCTGATTTTGTCTGAGTTCCCGCTAGGGACACCGTCCAAGCCGCAAAACTTTCCCAAAAGAAATCGGATTATCAGCGGTCTCAGTCTGGGCTGCTTAGTGGTAGAAGCC
The DNA here is from genome assembly GCF_036401095.1 of Methylotenera sp. Taxonomy (GTDB): domain Bacteria; phylum Pseudomonadota; class Gammaproteobacteria; order Burkholderiales; family Methylophilaceae; genus Methylotenera. The sequence continues at coordinate 190,951 of NZ_DASWWA010000001.1, read as the reverse complement.
AATGTACAGAGCGGCTCACAAATCACTGCCCGCATGGCAGCAGAGCAAGGTCGTGAGATATTTGCGATTCCAGGCTCAATTCACTCACCAATGTCTAAAGGTTGCCACCAGTTAATTAAGCAAGGCGCCAAGTTGGTGGATTGCATACAAGATATTACCGAAGAGCTAAAGCTGCAACCAAGGCTTAACACCACATCGTCCAATACACAAATAGAGCAAGACAGCACCTCAGCAAATTTGTCAGAGCAATTGCTGCTTGATACCATGGGCTTTGAGCCTGCACCTTTGGAGCGTCTCGTTACGTTAACAGGCTTGACGGTAGCCGAAGTTTCATCCATGCTAATGTTACTGGAGCTTGATGGAAAAGTAGCCAGCTTAACAGGAGGACAATATCAAAAAATTATGTAGTTTTTAATTCAAAAATTTAATTAAACCATCTCACTTAAGTTAATCATTTAATAAGGATAAAAATTATGTTTGAAGCCCTGGTTTATATGTTCGAAAACTACATTGATACACAATACAGACCCGATAATAACACCCTCACCAGAGAGTTATTTGCCGCAGGGTTTGATGAAGAAGATATTAACGGCGCTTGCGATTGGTTCAATCAGCTTGAATCAATGACCGGCAAGCCTGAGCTATTTCAAATGGCAGACGCTGCCAACAGCAGGATATTTACAGAAATAGAACTGAAGAAAATATCGGCCGAAAGTATAGGCTTTATTTTATTCTTAGTACAAGCCAACATACTCAACACCTCACAGCGCGAACTGGTGCTGGAACTAGCCATGAACGTACCGCAAGCAATGATAGGCATTGAGGAAATGCGCTGGATAGTACTGATGACAACATGGGGCGCAAGTAAATCGGGCCCAGACAAGACAAAAGAATATTTGTTTATTGAAGATGTGCTGCTAAATGATAAAAAGCCTACACTGCATTAAATGGCTAGCCTTCACAAGCTATATTCACACTATGATGATAACTTAACTCGCCGTACCACACCGACAGTACAGTATGGCGAGTAAGTCATTTACATTGGCGACAGCCGCAAACTAAGTAAGAGCCTGAAACTAACTGGCTAGCTTTAAATCAGCTCATTAGTCCTGAACGTTCTCGATAATATTGCTGATAATATTAGACTGATTCAACGTATAGAAATGCAAGCTAGGCACACCCCAAGCCAACAAGGTTTCGCATAACTCACTCACCACATCTACACCAAACGCCCTTAGCGATGCCATGTCGTCGCCGTACTCTTCTAAACGCATTTTCAACCAACGTGGAATTTCGGCACCGCACACGCTTGAAAAGCGCGCCAATTGGGTAATATTGTAGATAGGCATAATGCCTGGTACGATCGGCACTGTAATGCCTAATGCATCACACTGATCAACAAAGCGGAAATAAGCATCTGCATTATAAAAATACTGCGTGATGGCTGAGTTTGCACCTGCGTCAACTTTACGTTTCAAGTTCAACAAATCTGCCGCTGGCGTACGAGCCTCAGGGTGAAACTCAGGATAAGCCGCCACTTCAACACTAAAATGGCTACTGGTTTCCTCTCGAATAAACGCGACCAACTCAGATGCATATCTAAAATCGCCAGCGCTTACCTCACCTGATGGAATATCGCCTCTTAACGCTACTAGGCGCTTAATTCCTTGCGCTTGATACGCATGTAGCAGATCGCGAATCTCTGACTTGCTAGATGAGATACAGGAGATATGCGGTGCAGCCTGAAAACCTTCACGCTGAATTTCCAACACCGTATCCATAGTTCGATCACGCGTAGAGCCACCTGCACCAAAGGTCACTGAAAAAAACTCAGGGTTGAACTTTGCAAGCTGGTTACGTGCTTCACGTAACTTATCCATACCTTCTGAAGTTTTAGGCGGAAAAAACTCGAAACTAACATCAAACTTCTTAGTAGTCGTTTTCATTTGTATGTCTTTATATATATTTCTTTAGTGATTATTTATCATCAACCAGTAACGCGGCCAGCAGCCATGAAAATACGCTATAGAGAACTGCGCCCAGAATACCTGCTGTTAAAGTATCTACATGGAAACCCTGTAACGACTGCCCGACAAAGTAGAATAAGACGCCATTAATAACCAATATAAATAGCCCCAATGTGAGCACCGTAATCGGCAGCGTCAACAATATAAGTAATGGCCGAATCAGTATATTGACCAAACCGATGATGAAAGACGCAAGCAAAGCACTCAAGAAACTTGCCACATGAATATTGGGCAATAGGTAAGCAACCGCCAATAATGCCAGTGCATTTAATATCCAACCCAATAGTAACTTCATGAGGCAGCTCCTTGAATGTTTCAGCCGTTAAGGCCTAACTTACTTAATAACGATATGTATCAGGTTTGAATGGACCTTGTTTCTGCACACCGATATAAGCAGCTTGCTCGTCGGTGAGTACAGACAATTGCGCATTCAGTTTCTTCAATTGCAATACAGCCACTTTTTCATCCAGATGTTTAGGTAAAGTATATACGCCTACTGGGTATTTACTTGTTTGGGTAAACAACTCAATTTGTGCAATGGTTTGGTTCGCAAATGATGAGCTCATCACATAGCTTGGGTGACCAGTACCGCAACCTAAGTTAACCAAACGGCCTTTTGCCAACAGAATGATTTTCTTACCATCTGGGAAAATGACATGGTCAACTTGCGGCTTGATTTCATCCCAAGTGTATTTTTCAAGTGAAGCAACATCAATTTCATTATCAAAGTGGCCAATGTTACAAACAATCGCTTGGTCTTTCATTTTTGCCATATGGTCATGTGTAATCACATGGTAGTTACCAGTCGCTGTCACGAAAATATCGCCATGCTCTGCCGCATAATCCATGGTTACCACGCGGTAGCCTTCCATCGCTGCCTGCAATGCACAGATTGGGTCAATTTCTGTTACCCAAACTTGAGCAGATAACGCACGCAATGCTTGTGCAGAACCTTTACCCACATCGCCATAACCTGCCACGATAGCAATCTTACCGGCAATCATTACATCCGTTGCGCGCTTGATTGCATCTACCAAAGATTCGCGACAACCGTACAAGTTATCAAACTTAGATTTAGTGACAGAGTCGTTCACATTAATCGCAGGGAAAGCCAACTTGCCTTCTTTATGCATTTGATACAAACGGTGTACGCCTGTAGTGGTTTCTTCTGTCACACCTTTGATTTGTGCCAAACGTGTTGAGTACCATGTCGGGTCAATCGCTAATTTAGCTTTAATCGCAGCAAACAGACAAGTTTCTTCTTCTGAAGTTGGGTTAGCAATCACAGATAAATCTTTTTCTGCACGCGTACCAAGATGTAACAACAATGTAGCATCTCCGCCGTCATCAAGAATCATGTTGCTGTAGCCGCCGTCAGTCCACTCAAAAATACGGTGTGTGTAATCCCAGTACTCAATCAGTGTTTCACCTTTAACCGCAAACACAGGTGTGCCACCTGCAGCGATTGCAGCAGCAGCATGGTCTTGTGTAGAGTAAATATTGCAAGATGCCCAGCGCACATCCGCGCCTAGGTCTTTTAAGGTTTCAATCAGCACTGCAGTTTGAATCGTCATGTGCAAACTACCGGTAATACGCGCGCCTTTAAGTGGCTGAGCTTTCGCGAACTCTTCACGAATCGCCATCAAGCCTGGCATTTCTGTTTCGGCAATCGCAATTTCTTTACGGCCAAAAGCCGCTAAATTGATGTCCGCAATTACGTAATCTTTAAAATCAGTCACAGTATTCATGTGTTTTCCTTGAATGTGTGACCGGGGGGAAGGGGTGTTTATTGGAAGATAATCTATCTCACCCATATCCCGTGCCCGGCACGGTTAATATTGGTGAGCGTCGTTTACTGCAGCTTTCTGAGCCTGGGAGCCTGTATGGTTAACATGCCTCGCAACGCCCCTCAGAAGATAGGCTATTATACTTGATATTATTTTTAGCGCAAATCTAGCCAGACTGCGGCTCACTTTGCATCAAGCAGCTGTTTTATATCAAGATTCTGCTGGCTACTCAGCCCATAATTTATCAACATCGAGTACACCCCAAAGCACAGGGTCTTCATGCCCAACGATCGCATCGTTTGCGCCACCTTTGGATAGATCTAATATCTCGACTGGCAATCTTGTTTTAGATTTAGTTGAAAAGAATACTTTAACGATAGGCGTTAATAAGGATTTAGGACTTTGGTCAATCACCACGGCCAAACGTCCTGACTTCAACTTCACCATAGAGCCTATAGGATATATACCTACGCTTTTAACGAAGGCCTTGAACACGACATCATCAAAATGCCCTGCCCACTGCACCATGCGCTGTAAAGATACACCGGGCTCCCAACCTTCTTTATAAGGGCGGTTTGATGTCACAGCATCATATACATCACAGATGGCGCCCATTCTTGCAAACAAACTGATCGCATCACCTTGCAAACCGTGCGGATAGCCAGTGCCATTCACTTTTTCATGATGATGCAAACAAACATCCAGGGTGAGTGGGTCTGTAATATTGGCTTGAATCAGTAACTCATGGCCGCGTTCCGGGTGCAGCTTAACCAGCGAGAACTCATCCTCAGTTAAGGCACCAGGCTTATTCAGCACATCTAAAGGGACGGCAGCTTTACCGATATCGTGCAACAAGCCGGCAAGACCAGCCTGCATTCTTTCCTCATGAGTCATGCCCAACTCTTTAGCCAAAGCAACCATCAATGCACATACGGCAACAGAGTGCATATAAGTGTAGTCATCTTTAGTTTTGAGCCTTACTAGGCTAATCAGTGCGCCTTCATTACGTGCCACCGAGGCTGCAATATCGTCGACAAACTGCATCGCAGCCTCAACTTTAATCACATTACCCATGCGCACATCATTAAACATAGAGGCAACCGCTTTTTTAGAGGCTGCAATCACCTGCTTAGCGCGAGCACGTTCCTCACCCGCCGCAATGCGCTTGATTTGAGGCTCAGAACTAGCCGTAGCCTGCTGTGCTGGCAACGCTTCAGACGAAGTCACTTCACTCTGTGCACTCGCTTCTGCCGCAACATCTAAACCTTTAGACGTATCAATCACTACCTCTTTGATACTACTCGCCTGCAGCTTTTTCAAGTCTGCTGCTTCGGTCAATTTAAACGCATTTTTCCAAAAAGGATGATCTATCCAAGCGCCTTTTAGCTCATGAACAAACATACCCAAACGGACTTGCTTTGTAGAGACGACTTTTAACATGTGATAACGATCATTTAGTTGACACTATATTAGCGCGATTACCCGGCAACCACTTAAAAATACTGCATGTAATGCACAAAAAAAGCCCCACCGTGCGTTACACATGGCGGGGCTTTGGATTCTACTACATATCTACATAATCGGAACTAACTACAAACCGGCAGCTGCACGCAACGCTGCCGCTTTATTAGTGTGCTCCCAGGTAAACTCTGGCTCGTCACGGCCAAAATGCCCGTAAGCCGCGGTTTTGGTATAGATAGGACGCAGCAAATCAAGCATTTGTACGATGCCTTTGGGACGCAAGTCAAAATGCTCTAACACCAACTGCGTCAGCACTTCGTTGGATACCTTACCTGTACCGTAGGTTTCCACCATTACGCTGGTTGGTTTTGCCACGCCAATCGCATAGCTTACCTGCACCAGGCAACGTGATGCCAAACCGGCAGCTACAATATTCTTGGCTACATAACGGCCTGCATAAGCAGCGCTACGGTCAACTTTAGATGGATCTTTACCTGAGAAGGCACCACCACCGTGAGGTGCTGCGCCACCGTAGGTATCAACGATAATCTTACGGCCAGTTAAACCGCAGTCGCCCTGCGGGCCACCAACCACAAAACGTCCGGTAGGGTTTACCAAGAACTTGATGTCGCCTTTGATTAACTCTTGAGGCAACATAGGTTTGATGATTTCTTCAATCGTGGCTTCGCGCACAGCTTCCAAACTCATGTCAGGTGCGTGCTGTGTTGATACTAATACGGTATCAATTTTGTATGGCTTGCCATCCACATATTGTACTGTCACTTGCGACTTAGCGTCCGGGCGCAGCCATGGTAAACGACCATCTTTACGCAGATGCGCTTGACGCTCCATCAAACGATGGCTCAACCAGATCGGGAGCGGCATCAATTGTGGTGTTTCATCAACTGCATAACCGAACATTAGACCCTGGTCTCCAGCGCCTTGGTCCAATGGGTCATCATGCGCACCGTCCACACCTTGTGCGATGTCTGGCGATTGCTTGTCATAAGCCACCAACACGGCACAACCTTTATAGTCAATGCCATACTCGGTATTGTCGTAACCAATGCGCTTAATCGCATCACGTGCCACTTTAATATAATCAACATTTGCTGTTGTAGTGATTTCACCCGCCAACACAACCAAACCGGTATTGGCCAAAGTTTCGGCAGCTACGCGCGCGGTTGGGTCTTGAGCCAAGATAGCATCCAGAATACTATCTGATACTTGGTCTGCTAATTTGTCTGGGTGGCCTTCAGATACTGATTCTGAAGTAAAAAGGTATTCGTTCATTCATCTGCCTTGAAAAGAAAAAAGTTTATAAGATACTTACTAAAGGCTGAAGCAAGTATTGGGGGAGGTGAATTGTACCTGAATTAGCCATTACATCAAAAAAATTACTAATTATCAATACATTACCAGCCACATAAGATAGCTAGAAACGACATTGGTTCATCAATACAAGCAACTCAGTGCGAACAAAACTGATAGTAAATGCAAGTGCGCAACATGCATTAAAAAATCTGATAAATTAATAAAGGCCTGACACATAAGCCTAACAACTGATGACAGTGACAGATAAACTGCGATTTTTTCACCTCTGGATATACATTCTCATTACAATAAACACATGGCTAAAATGATTAAATTTACAAAAATGCAAGGCGCTGGCAATGATTTCATGGTCATTGATGGCGTTACGCAATCCATCTCGCTCTCAGCAGACACAATTAAAAAACTCGCCAGCCGTCAGTTCGGTATTGGTTTTGACCAACTGCTGCTGGTTGAGTCATCAACTGTTGCAGATTTTAAATATCGCATTTTTAATGCCGATGGCAGCGAAGTTTCACAGTGTGGCAACGGTGCGCGTTGTTTTGTGCGCTTTGTGGTTGATCAAGGCTTAACCCAACAAAATGAAATCAGCGTTGAAACCGCCAGTGGCATTATCACCCCTAAGCTAGAAGCACAAGGTTTAGTCACCGTAAACATGGGTGCACCGAGGTTTACACCTGAGTCAATTCCGTTTGTTGCAGAGACTGCAGCCAATAGCTATGTGCTGGAGGTGAATGATCAGTCACATAATATTGCCGCTGTTTCTATGGGCAACCCACATGCGGTGTTAGTTGTTGATGATGTAGAAACCGCACCGGTAGAATCATTGGGCAGTGTGATTGAACATCATCCGCGCTTCCCTGAGCGCGTAAACGTTGGCTTTATGCAAATTTTAAATGAACACCACATCAAACTCCGCGTTTTTGAGCGCGGCTCAGGTGAAACGCTCGCCTGCGGCACAGGCGCTTGTGCTGCTGCAGTATCGGGCATCCAGTCTGGCCGCTTGAGCTCTCCGGTCAAAGTATCCGCGCGTGGCGGTGAGTTAAGCATCGCATGGCAAGGTGCCAACACGCCAGTGATGATGACAGGGCCCGCCGTCACCGTATTTACTGGCGAAATAGACTTAGACGCGATCTAAATTAATAATACTTAAAGAAAGTCCGACAATGACAAGCCATCAACATGAGACGATTTCTGCAGAGGATGTAAAAGACTATCTGCGTAATCACCCCAGCTTTTTCGAGAAAAATGCCACATTACTCACAGAGATTACACTACCTAACCCTCACGGCAGTGGCGTTATCTCACTCACAGAGCGCCAACAACTAGCTCAGCGCGATAAAATTCGCGTGATTGAGGCCATGATGGCTCAAATGATTGTGCATGCAGAGGAAAATGATGCCACCAGTGCCAAGGTACATAAGCTTAGTGTCAAACTGCTTAATCAACAAAGCTTCAGCGCATTGCAATCTCTGATTGCAGATACATTAAAGCTCGACTTCGCCGTAACAGACTCACTAGTACGCATTTGGGTAAAGCCAAGCAACAGTGCAATTATCCAAGACTCTGTGTTTACCCACGTCAGCGATGCTTTCAACGAATGGGTTATGTCTTTAACACAACCCTACTGTGGCGCAAAACCTGAAGTCCTTGGCGACTTGGTTGACAGCAACTTGCAATCATTTGTGATTATTCCGCTAGGTACAAAAGCTGCTGACCAACGCCCATTTGGCGTACTGATTCTTGGCTCGGTAGACAAAGATCGCTTTAAAGCAGGCATGGGCACACTTTACCTAGAGCATATAGGCGAGCTTGTAGCTGCTGCTTTACTGAACCACTTATTTGCCTTAAATCTATAAACAGAACAACATTGTGCTTCATCTAGACGCATATATTCAGCACCTCACGTTTGAACGCGGCCTAAGTCAGCTCACATGTAAAAACTATACGCGAGATATTCTACTGCTAGAGTCGCTCGCGGAAGGTGCTGATCTGCAAACACTGACTCATGCGCAAATCAGACGCTTTATCGGCAAACTGCATGCGCGTGAGTTAAGCAGTAAAAGCATTGCAAGAGCCCTTTCTGCGTGGAGAGGGTTTTATGAGTACTTGATTCACCACCAAGCTTACACGCAAAACCCGGTGCATGGCTTGCGCGCCCCCAAAGCAGCAAAGACACTGCCGCAAGCACTTTCAGTAGACCAAGCAGTTAATTTTGTTGATATTCAAGGCGATGGTGTTCTCGACCTGAGAGACCATGCTATTTTGGAGCTGTTTTACTCCTCTGGCCTACGCCTCGCCGAACTGGTTAATCTAGATATTGATCGCCTAGACTTTACTGACGGCACCATAGAGGTCACCGGTAAAGGCAACAAAACACGCATTATTCCCCTGGGCAGCCACGCGGCAAATGCCATGCAAAAATGGCTGCAAGCGCGCACCAATATATCAACGGATGAAACCAACAAACACGCAGTTTTTATCACCCAACAAGGCAAAAGAATCACACCGCGCGCAGTCCAATACAGAGTAAAAGCTTGGGCAATCAAACAAGGCGTTGGCTCAAACCTGCATCCACACATACTGCGCCACAGTTTCGCCAGCCATGTGCTGCAATCGAGCCAAGACCTGCGCGCAGTGCAAGAGATGCTCGGACACGCCAACATCAGCACTACTCAGGTGTATACGCATTTAGACTTCCAGCACCTAGCCAAAGTCTACGACAACGCTCACCCCAGAGCCAAGAAAAAATAGGCTATTTCGATAATACCCTACTAATTTACACTGTTATTATGGCAAAATAACGGTTTAGACTTTAACTCACGAACAAAGGACTATCATGGAACATCAATTACCAGCTTTACCGTACGCAAAAGATGCGTTAGTACCACATATCTCAGTAGAAACTATCGAGTTCCACTACGGCAAACATCACCAAACTTACGTTACTAACTTGAACAACCTAATTAAAGGTACTGAGTTTGAAAACTTAAGCCTAGAAGAAATCATCAAAAAATCTTCAGGTGGCATTTACAACAACTCAGCACAAATCTGGAACCACACATTCTTCTGGAATGGCATGAAACCAAATGGCGGCGGCGCTCCTGCTGGCGCATTGGCTGATGCAATCAATGCAAAATGGGGCTCATTCGACGAGTTCAAAAAAGCATTCCAAGCTTCTGCAGTTGGCAACTTCGGCTCTGGCTGGACATGGTTAGTAAAAAAAGCTGACGGTTCAGTAGATATCGTTAACATGGGCGCAGCTGGCACACCATTGACTACCGGCGACAAAGCACTGCTAACTATCGACGTATGGGAACACGCTTACTACATCGACTACCGCAATGCGCGCGCTAAATTTGTAGAAGTATTCTTAGCTTCTTTAGCTAACTGGGATTTCGCATCAGCAAACTTTGCTTAATCCAGTAGCTGTGTAATGCCGTAACAACAAAGCCTTAGCGGAAACGCTGAGGCTTTTTATTTACCCTAAAATCACAAGCGATACAAACTCATGTGACAAAACCATCTCGCTTTCTCTTTACTTTTTTAGTAAAACAAAGACTAAAACTCTGTTAGAATACGCAACTATGTTGCAAAGATTCATCATTCATATCACGCTCGCCCTGCTATTTGCATTCACGCAAATAGGCGTTGCTACGCATGAAATCAGCCACATTACGAATAGCTCGCAGCACTCACAATCTCATGAGAAATCGCAACAAAAAAATACTGTTGCCGAACAATGCGCGCAATGTATTAGCTATGCAAAAATTGCCAGTGGTGTATTAACAACCCCAACTATCACACCTGTCGGCCAGCCCGGTTTAATTGCAACACCTAGCGTACACATCTCTTTTCAGCACTATGCAAGCAGCCCTTATTCCGCCAGGGCACCACCTCAAATAGCAAGTATTTAACTAAATACCAGACAGTAAACGCCACTACGTTTGCTGATTACTCGCTTTTATTTTGAGGTTCTTGATATGCATCACGCTCCAAACCTGCAAGTGCTTAGCGCATTTGCATTTAGACCATTACTGATTGCTGTTGCTACAGCTTTTTCCATTCCCGCTATCGCCGCCGATGCCAATGTTGCTATAGACTTACCAACAGTACCTGTCACCGGCAATCCGTTAGGTGTGGCATCTGACGAGTTAGTGGTACCGATTGCGGTGATTAGCGGACGCGAACTGTCTCTAAAACGTGAAAGTACGTTAGGCGACACACTCAACGGCATCCCAGGGGTAAGTGCCACACAGTTTGGCCCCAATGCCTCTCGACCAGTTATTCGCGGTTTAGATGGTGAACGTGTACGTATCATGCAAAATGGCACCAGCATTTTAGATGCCTCTAGCTTAAGCTTTGACCATGCAGTAGGGGTTGACCCACTGATCATTGAACAAATTGATGTGGTACGTGGGCCAGCTGCGTTGCTATACGGTGGTAGCGCCGTGGGCGGCGTGGTGAACGCTATTGACCACCGGATTCCTAAAGAACAGCTAGAGGGCGCAACAGGACGCGCTGAAATGCGCTTTGGCGGCCCAAGCAACACCAGAAACGGCGCAGCAGTCATTGATGTTGGCAATGGAATAATTGCCATACATGCTGATGCTTACACACGCAGAACAGACGATCTGGATATTCCAGGCTATGCGGTATCGCGCCGTAAAAGCGAGCAAGACGGCACCCCTCGCGAGAATCGCGGCAAGCTAGTCAACAGTAGCGCTGAGGGCGACGGCGGTGCATTGGGTGCAGCCTTAACCTTTGACAATGGCTACATCGGTACATCATTTTCCACCATGAACAATAACTACGGCGTAGTCGCAGAAGAAAACGTGCGTATCGATATGAAAAGTAATCGCTGGGATGTTGCCAGTGAATTTACCGATTTAGGCGGCATGTTTAACCGCGTAAAACTACGCGCAGCACACACCGATTATGAACACCGCGAGTTAGAAAATGGCAGCGTAGGCACCACTTTTAAAAACCGCGGCTTGGAGAGTAGCATTGAACTAGGCCACCGCCCGCTAGGTGCTTTAAGCGGCGTAATTGGCTATCAGTTCAACAACACTAACTTCGAGGCGCTGGGCGAAGAGGCATTTGTCCCTAGCGTTAACACACAAAACCAAGCAGCCTATATCTATGAAGAACTTGCCATTGCTAAACACAAAATCACTTTTGGCGGGCGCTTAGGGCACACCACAGTAGACTCTAAAGATAATGCTAATTTTGGTACTGGTCAAAGCAACAGCTTTAACCCTAACAGCGTAGTGTTAGGTGGGCTATACAACATCGATAGCAACTGGTCAGTTACTGGCAACCTATCCCATAACGAGCGAGCACCTAGCTATTTTGAACTCTATGCCAATGGCGCACATATGGCTACCGGCCAATTTGAAGTAGGCAATACCGACTTTAAAAAAGAACGCTCTAAGGGCGTTGACGCGCAGCTACGTTGGAAAGATGCGAAAAACTCCTTCAGCATCGGCACTTACTACACCAGATTTAGCAATTTTATTGGGCTATTTGGCACCGGCAATGAGATTGATGTTAACGGTGAGTTCTTGCCGGAAGCTAAGTTTATGACCGTGCCAGCAGTATTCAAAGGCGTAGAAGGCGAAGCCAAATTTAATATTGCAAACAATCTAAACTTAAACCTGCTGGGCGACTACGTACATGCCAAAGACCTGCGTAATGACAAGTACTTACCGAGAATTGCGCCATTACGTCTAGGCGCGGGGTTGCACTATCAACGAAACAGCTTAGGGGCAAGGTTAGATGTGCTCAAGGCCTTTGCGCAAACCCATACCGCAGAGAATGAATTGAAAACGGATGGCTACACCAATGTTAGCGCGCTGGTTTCCTACAAGCTACCAACCAAGTTAAATTTAGAGCTATTTGCCAAAGCTAACAACCTGCTTAACCAAGAGATACGCGACCATGCCTCGTTTTTGAAAGACATCTCGATGCAGGGGCAGCGCTCAATCTTATTTGGATTGCGTGGCGATTTTTAGTGAGGTGTAACACTCGGCGCAACACCAAGCTAGATAGCCAATGTTGCGCTGATTAATAACCTTAAGCGAACAGGATTAAACCCCAAACCACCGCCACAATCAGCAAAGCAATAAACACCGCAGCACTACCTATGTCTTTAGCCTGCTTTGCCAGCGCATGATGCTCGGTAGAAGTATGATCCACCGCCGCCTCAATTGCAGAATTGAGTAACTCCACAATCAACACCAACAGCACACTTGCAATTAACATCGCCTGTTCTACTGGGCTATTACCTAAATAAATAGCCAACGGTATTAGTACGATAGCCAGAAAAACCTCTTGGCGGAAAGCATCTTCATGTACAAAAGCCGCTTTAAACCCTTCCAGCGAGTAACCAAAGGCGTTAATCAGGCGACGGATACCAGTTTTACCTTTAAACGGGCTGGTTGTTACAGGCTTATTTGGTGGTGTTGACATCATAGACTTTCTAAAAAGTTGATTACGTAGCGTTAAATTGTGAATAGTTTAATGCATGAATTTTAACATGCGCTATCATAACGGTTTAAGCAATAACGATTAGATTATATAAAAGGACTATCATGGCACGTACTGTTAACTGTATTAAACTGGGTAAAGAAGCCGATGGCATGGATTTCCCGCCGTACCCAGGTGAGTTGGGCAAACGCATTTACATGAACGTATCGAAAGAGGCTTGGGCTGTATGGTTAAAACAACAAACCATGTTAGTTAACGAAAACCGCCTCAGCTTGGCAGATCCTTCAGCACGTAAATACCTAGCGGAACAAACTGAGAAGTACTTCTTCGGTGATGGTGCAGATACTGCAAGTGGCTACGTTCCACCGAAAGAGTAATCTTTAGGCGCGGCCGATAGCGCGCAAATGCGCCCCATAAAAAACGCCAGCATATGCTGGCGTTTTTTTATCTGATTAAAACCAAGCATTACTTACTTAACAAGCTTGGTCTTTACTTTAAAACTAACCGCTAACAAAAGTCCCTAAAGAGCCACCTTCATTGGTTTCTACCCATTTACGAATACGATTAGCATCACCAATACGGGTCAACTTACCGGCTGAGTCCAACAGCACAATAATTACCGGTTGGCCAGAAATATGCGCCTGCATTACCAAGCAACGTCCGGCTTCATTAATAAAGCCAGTTTTTGACAAACCAATATCCCATTTACCACCACGCACTAAGGCATTGGTATTTACAAAACTTAAGGGGCTGCGGCGTCCATACAAGGTCACTTCCTGCGAAGCCAGCGTCGTCACCTGACGAATCTCTGCGTAGTGATAAGCTGCATCTACCATTTTTGCCAAATCTTCTGCGGTGGACACATTATTGCTATCCAAACCGGTTGAATCAACAAATCGGCTCGCGTTCATACCAAGCAACTTAGCTTTCTGATTCATCGCCTTAACAAAAGCATAGCTACCGCCTGGATAATTACGACCTAAGGCTGAAGCAGCTCTATTTTCTGAAGCCATCAAGGCTAACTGCAACAACTCTCCGCGCGTCAATGTGGTGCCCACCGCTAATCTAGAGGTGGTATGTTTCAGATAATCCACATCCTCATCAGAAATGTTCAGCAGTTCATCCATAGGTAAGTGCGCATCCAGCATCACCATCGCCGTCATCAACTTGGTGACAGATGCAATCGGTGTGGGTAAGTTGGTGTTTTTCGCAAACAATACTTCACCCGTCTGCTGGTTGATAACCAAGGCTTTGGCTGAAGCTAATTTCAGAGGAGTCGTGCCATCGTAGCTATCAACCGCAGCGATCGCTTTACGTGCAGGCAAACGAGTTTTAACACGAAGAGCACTAGACTTATATTTTACTGCTTTGTACTTGCTGGCAGATTTAGACTGCGCTGAAACATGCCTATGTTTTTTACTAGTAGTCGCATCCGCAGCCACTGGTACCAAGCAAAGCGCCAAGCTAATGTAAAATAAAGTAAACTTTCGCAATGTGCTTTTCATAATGACTTATATCTCATGGGGTTACAGCACAATACTATATAAAAACTTTAGCTTTGTCATCAAGATTTTTAAGGATTTTAGGGTTAACCCGCACTCAGGTTAAAAATAAATTAAAATTGACGTAATTTACGTTAAAATTTAAGCCAATTTCAACTCAAAAATCACAGAGCGACCAGCATGCAAACGCCACAATCTTTGTTATTCAGCCCTCAACATTTATGGACAAAAGCCACCGCTGATGGCGCGTGGGAAGCCGGCATTACCGATTATGCACAAAACCTGTTGGGCGACATCGTATTTGTTGAGACACCTGCGGTGGGCACACGCTTGAGCGCTGGTCAACCATGCGGGCTGGTGGAATCAGTGAAAACGGGGTCAGACCTGCACGCACTGATGAACGGGGTAGTGCTGGAAATTAATCAGGCGGTGATTGATTCACCAGAACAAATCAACGACCACCCATACAAGGCATGGATATTTAGATTTCAGGCTGACAACAATGCTGATGCTGAACAGCTGCTATCCGCTGCGGCATATGATGCACTAACTGACGCCTAAAAACGGCAACCTGTCTCAATAGAACTAGGCATAAAATAATAAAGCCAGATGTTAAAGCCTTGCGCTTAGAAAAATGCAAGGCTCCATCACCAGCAGAGCTAGACTACAGGAAACACCAGGCGCACAGCCTCTACCACCTTGGCAACTTCGGCTCTCACATTCGCAATCATCTCACGCTCTATGCGCGGTGTTTCTACCGCCAATACTTCATGCACTTTATTGGCTAAAGCTTGCTCGGTAGCAGGCAGTTCGGCATTTAAGCCCTGAATAAAATCATTTTTAGCGCCTTCCGCCAACACGATAAAGTCTGCCTTTAGCGTTGCGCTTAACTGCTGAGACAGCTCTTCATACAGCGCAGGGAATGTAGCACCCAGCTTCTGCTGTAGCGCCTGCTGAGATTGCAATTGAATCGCATCTAGGTAAATATTT
This sequence comes from Methylotenera sp., assembly GCF_036401095.1. GTDB lineage: Bacteria > Pseudomonadota > Gammaproteobacteria > Burkholderiales > Methylophilaceae > Methylotenera. The sequence continues at coordinate 175,363 of NZ_DASWWA010000001.1, read as the reverse complement.
AACTCTGATTGCGTATGCTGCGTCAGCTCTTTGTAAATAGCGGCAAGGTCTTGCGCCAAACTGGCTCGATGCTCGCTTAGGATATCTTCATGCAGCCTTGAGATTTTAGCCTGCAAATCATGCGATGCATTCTCGACTGTCAACTTCTCCAGATTGAGTAGCGATGCCTCCAACCCCTCAGTAAGCGACTGCTCTAGCTTCGGCAAAGCGGCACTTAAGTTACTTTCCACATCAAGCACCACTTGCGACTGCATCTGCGTCAAACTCTGTGCTAAGTCAGCCTTAATGATATCCACATTGGCATGTACCATTTTCGGGATTTCCGTTGCAAAGTCGGCGCGAGTTCTATCCACAAATACAGAGGTCTGCTCCATAATCGCCTGCTTCGCATTCATCAACTCTGCGCCAATTTCTTTTTTCAGCGCCTGTTCGGCATCCTGTTGTGCAGCGATGATGTGCTGGGTAAATTGCTCATGCTGCTGCTTTAAGCCACTGATGGCATCGGTTTGCCCGACTTTGATCTCAGCAGATGCATTTGACAGGCAATCCAACAACTCTTGCCGCACTTCGTCTTTAACTTTTTGTGTGACTGCATGTTCAATCTCGGCAGCAATTTGTGGCCTGATTTCCGCAGCAATCATAGCAATAAGGTCTGGCGTCACATTAAATGTATTTGCCAAGACTTGAGTTGGCAAAGCATGCACCTCGGTTAACAGTGGAATATCGTCATCTTCTTGCATGTAATTTAATGTCCTTCCAACGCGTCAATTAACGGCTAATTATGCCGCAGATTCATCAGTAGACTTGATTTGATAGCCGCGGTCTCGATAAAACTTATAACGCGCACGGGCTAAGGCTTTATCAGCATCATCAACACCAACCAACTCCACCAAGTACTTAAATCGGCTAAAAAACGGCGGATGCTCTGCCTGTAAGTTAATCAAAATATCGTCTTGCAGCAACTGTTCACCATGTTTATCCACAATAATTGCCACATCATGCTGTTCAGGACTACCAGGCTGCGCACTCGGCAAAAAACTGGTCGCCGAATGCTGCCATAGTGCATCCTGTATACGCGCAGACATCGCATCATCCTGCGTAAAAATAGTTAACTGACGCCCCTTAACTACCGCTCGGCTGCACAGGTCTGCAGCTTTTGCCAATTTATCTGGGACGTTAAAGAAAAATTCTACGCGGGTCATGATTAAAGAGTTCGCATTCAGCAAGTATTAAAGCTTCTGGCTTGCACGACCAACCAAAAACTCCGTCAGCAATGGTACTGGACGTCCAGTACCGCCCTTTTCCTTGCCAGACTTCCAAGCGGTGCCGGCAATATCCAGATGCGCCCAATCATATTTCTTGGTAAAGCGAGATAAGAAACATGCAGCAGTAATACTACCGGCCGCGCGGCCGCCAATATTGGCAATATCGGCAAAATTACTATCTAACAAAGGTTGATAGTCATCCCACATCGGCATGCGCCATGCGCGATCCAACGCCTGCTCGCCAGCCTGCAACAGTTCCTGCGCCAAGCTATCGTTATCACTGAATAAGCCGGTAGCATGATGACCAAGCGCAATCACACATGCGCCAGTCAATGTTGCAATATCCACCACAGCACTTGGTTCAAAACGTTCGGCATAGGTTAGTGCGTCACATAGAATCAAACGCCCCTCTGCATCAGTATTCAGCACCTCAATCGTTAGCCCAGACATACTGGTTAAAACATCACCCGGTCTTGTCGCGCGGCCATCTGGCATGTTTTCACAGGTAGGAATCACACCCACTACATTCAGCGGCAAATCCATCTCTGCAATGGTTTTGAACACACCTAGCACGGTAGCTGCGCCACACATGTCGTATTTCATTTCATCCATTTCTGCACCGGGCTTCAATGAAATACCACCAGTATCAAAGGTGATGCCTTTACCAACGAGTACTACTGGTTTTTGCTTTTTATCACCTTTTAGATGTTGCATCACGATGAGCTTAGGTGGCTGCTCACTACCTTGAGCCACCGCTAAAAATGAGCCCATGCCTAACTTCTGCATCTCTTCACGCTCAAGTACCTCTACACTAAAGCCGTAAGTGCTAGCCAAGGCCTGCGCCTGCTCTGCCAAGTAAGTTGGGGTACATACGTTAGGCGGTAAGTTACCTAAATCTTTGGTGAAACTTACGCCCGTACCAATTGCTTTACCATCCAACAAGCCTGACTCAGCAGCCGCAACATCTGTCGCAGTTGCAATCTGGATAGCCAGATTCTTAATCCCTTTTTTCGCTGTTTTTTCTTCCGCAGCATCCGGCTTACGCTTAATCGCATCAAAGCGATAGCTAGCGTCTAAAGCAGTTTCTACCAACTGCGCCACTTTTTTGCGTATATCTACGCCTGCTACAGGCAACTCAGCCAGCGTGGTTAACACTGCATCGGCACTAATCGCGCTCAATGCCTTCACTGAAGCACGTACCGCCTTACTATACTGCTTCTCAGAAAACTCGCCTTTTTTGCCTAAGCCCACCAGCAATACGCGGTCAGCCTGCACACCTGGCACTTGATGTAGCATCAAACTAGAATCTAGCTTGCCTTCTAAATCACCATGCGTCAGTACATTACTGATGTATCCTGCTGATAATGTATCTAGGGCTTGTGCGGCATCCGATAACTCGTGCCCTTCATACACGCCAACGATGACACAATTATGATGCTGTTTTTCCGCTGCACCCGTTTTTATGCTAAATTCCATAGTGTTAGATCCTAGTTATTATTGTTACATTAAATTTTTTGCCGAAATGTAGAATCATCACTACATGCAAACTTAACTACTCTACAATAGAGCATTAAAAATCAGCATAAATTCAATCAAATGTTTAGTAAACCACTCATCATACTAAGTTTGATTAAATTATCGCGTGTTTTACACGTAATTCATAGTCGTAAATAAATTGGTTTTCAGTCCAGCATATGCTTTTTAGGCACTCATTAATAAAAGAACTTATTTCAACCGCCGCAGGTGCGTTTTTAATCCTAATTGGGATTGTGCTCGCACAGCGCGCAGGTAATTTAGTGCGTCTTGCTGCCAAAGGCATCTTGCCTAACGATGCTATTACCACCGTGCTAGGCTTTAACATGGTGAAGTTCTTACCTATGGTGCTCTCGCTCTCATTGTTTTTGGCGGTATTAATGACTTTATCGCGCTGGTATCGTGATTCGGAGATGGTCATTTGGCTTAGCGGTGGACTCAGCATCAACAGCTGGATACGCCCTGTACTCACCTTTATTTTCCCCGTTATCATGTTTATTCTTGCGCTCAGCCTATTTGTAATGCCATGGGCCACCAGCAAAGGGGAGCTCTATCGCACTCAGTTAGAAGCGCGCGATGACTTAGCCACTATTAGCCCAGGTGTGTTTAAAGAGTCTGGCAATGGGGAGCGTGTATTTTTTATGGAAAGTTTTGACGAACTAGGCAATGTCGTCAAAAACATTTTCGTACAAACGCTGCAACACCAAAAGCTTGGCGTGATTGTAGCCGCTGAAGGGAGCCGTTATACCGAGAAAAATGGCGATAACTTTGTGCTGATGGAAAACGGTAAACGCTACGAAGGCTCCAGAGGCAGTGCAGAGTTCTCCACCACGGCTTTTGAGAAGTACGCCATCCGCATTGAGGCCAAAGAAGCAAAAGAAGAACCTCCCAGCACCCAATCCAAATCTACTAGCGAGCTAATGAGTTCAATCAGCAGCACTAACAATGCAGAACTGCAGTGGCGCCTCGCCATTCCTATTTCCGCATTGATACTATGCTTGCTCGCCGTGCCCTTAAGCGCACTAGACCCACGTGCCGGACGCTCAGCCAACTTCATCCTTGCCTTAGCTATTTACATCATTTACAACAACCTGCTCAGCATCTTTCAGGCTTGGGTCGCACAAGGTAAGCTGAGTACCTTGATCGGTTTGTGGCCGGTGCATATATTTTTTGCACTGCTAACATTTTACATGTTCTATCGACGCGGACGACAACTGCCCATAGTACCCAGTATATTTTCAATAAACTGGCTTAAAAAACGCCGCCAAGTTGCCTCGCCAAGCTAACTCATTAGCCTTTTATGAAAATCATTACCCGCTATTTATTTAAAGAAATTACTGTCAATGTACTGCTAATTACATTGGCACTAATTGCCATGTTCTCATTCTTTGACCTGATACAAGAACTGGAAAGTTTAGGCCAAGGTAACTATGGCTTAAGCAAAATCATCTTGTTTGTGGTGCTAAGCGCACCTGGCCATGTTTATGAAGTGATACCTGTCGCGGTGCTTGTCGGCTGTATGTACAGCTTGGGGCAGCTTGCACGTTACTCGGAGTTAATCGTGCTAAGAGTGAGTGGCATCTCACTTTACAGCTTGGCTGCTACTCTACTTAAAATAGGCATGGTATTTGCCATCCTCACCTTTTTTGTGGGCGAACTAATCACGCCACTTAGTGAAAAAATGGCACAACGCATACGTATCAAAGCCACCGATTCTGTGATTGTACAAGACTTCAAATCTGGCCTGTGGGTCAAAGATGGTCACAATTTTGTTAACGTGGAAGAGGTGCTGGCAGACACCACACTACTCAATATTCATATTTACGAGTTCGATGACAAGTTCAACCTACGCACTGTGAGCCATGCGCATAAAGGACTGTTTGAAGATGAGCAGTGGCATTTGAAGTCAGTGTCGCAAACCCACCTAGATAAAGACAGTAACTACGTAGAAAATTTAGACAAAGCTACTTGGCGTTCACTGATACGCCCAGAATTATTGAATGTGCTGCTGGTACTGCCAGAAAAAATGTCAGCATGGAATTTATACGCTTATATTGAGCATTTGGCTGTTAACAAACAAAAAACAACCCGCTACAAAATGGCGCTATGGGCAAAATTAGTTTACCCGCTAGCCAGCTTGGTGATGGTTATTCTCGCGCTGCCATTTGCCTTTATTCAGCAGCGTTCAACTGGCGCCAGCACTAAAATCTTTATCGGCATTATGCTGGGTATTTTATACCAAAGCCTTAACCAAACATTTATGCATCTAGGCTTATTAAACGATTGGGCGCCTGCATTTAGCGCAATCACGCCAACCGCCTTATTCCTGATTGGCGGACTGGCTATGCTACATCATATTGATAAAAGGTAAGCATCCGTTGCATGGCTCGCGCGCCGATTAAGGCGGTGATTTGTTAAATCGCGATGATTTTAGATTTGAGCAATCGATCATGCAGAAATAATCGATCTTTATCTACTACCGCCCATACAAAACCTAAACCAAACAGTACTAAACTTAAGCTGGCTAATAGATAGCGCACTAATGCAGTAGAGTTAGGCAACGGCGCGTTATTTTGCGTAACAACCTTTAAATGCCAAGCCTGCATCGCGAGTGTTTGCCCAGTTTTCATCCAACACCTAAGGTAATACGCACCTAGCATCCCCCACAAAAAAATCTGCTGCAATAAATGCTTAACTCCCTCAGTAGCGTCCCCAAACACTGCATAAAAGAAGCCTGCAAGCACCAGACATAAAGCGATGATAGTGAGCACCTCATAGAGCAAACAGGCACCCAACTTAAGTAAGCTAGGTGCCTGTGGTTTTGAGGCAATAACGGCAGATTCTTGAGGATGCATGTAAAGCTTATGTGTAATTTTGCTGAGCGTGGATACTTTGCTTAAATTAAAGCTTTAATTTAAATCTGCATCAGTGTATGTATCTGGTGAGTCTGCACGCAACTTTGCACGTTCAGATTCAGGAAGCTTTTGATACTCCAGCCATTTTTTGCGCAGTTCACTTTTCTTATCTGCGGACAAGGCATTAAACTGCTGATGCCTCTTTCTTGCGTTTTCACGCTCATAAGGCGTCATGCGGCTCCAATTGGTGAGTCGTTCCTTAACCAAAGCCTGCTTCTCAGCATTCATTTTTGGGTAGTCCTTGGCGATATCGAGCATTTTTTCACGTTGCCACGGACGCAATGTATCCCATTCAGAAGCCAGTGGATTTAACACTTTACGTTGCGCATCATTCAGCTCAGACCAAGAAACATCAGCAGCATTGGCGCATGAAGCTCCATAGACAAGCAATGCAAATACAAAAACTAGGCTCTTCAGCTTCAATTGGTATCCAACCATGCAGTAAATCCCTTGTCTGCGTATGCTTCAGGCGGCAAATCAGACGCCAGCAAGAATGCATCACTATTTTCTATTTGATGACTAACACTAAACTGTTGCACAGCAAAAATCGCAAATAACATCACACCCACAACTAACAACGCAGAAAGTATGCGGTGCTGCTCAAAGTAATGCCCCCAACGCCCACCACGCCACTGCAAAGCATGACCACTCCGGTGCAGGCTGTGGCCAGCCAACTGCGCCTCCCTATTCACTAATCGGCCTATGGCTAAGCTCCGTGCATCAGCCAAACGTGCCGCTTGAGATTCTGGTAACTTCTGCGCATGGCTATTTAGCAACTCAACCATATTGCGTGCAATCTGATCCTCAACGCTGGCGTCCAAAGCCGTTGCCTGATCGATATATTTATTTTCACTCGCGCTCATTGCTCGCTCCTATTCTTTCGAGCCATCATTTCGATTCATTCAATGTTACATTGGACAAACCTATTTTATCTAGCCCTTGTTTGCGCAATTCTATAGCTAACGCATGTACCGCTCGCGAGCAATGCGTCTTAACGCTGCCATCGGAGCATCCCATGATTTCTGCTGTTTCTGCGACATCCATCTCCTCCCAGTAACGCAACACAAATGCTTCTCGTTGACGTGCTGGTAATTTTTCTAATGCTCGCTCAATTAGCTGTATGGTTTGACTACGTGCGATTTGCACCGATGGCTCTTCGCTATCATCACCAACATCAATAGTGTCTAACGGGTCGCGGTCTTCGTTATCATCGGCGCTACCACCAAAGGCAGATAACAACGTAGTCCATAAATTGCGCACTTTTTGCCTGCGCCAATAATCGCGCATCGTATTTTGCAAAATACGCTGAAACAGCATAGGAAACTCTGTCACAGGCTGAGCACCATATTTATCGGCAAGCTTCATCATGGCATCTTGCACGATATCTAATGCCGCATGGTCATCGCGGACAGCATAAGCCGTCTGCTTAAATGCACGCCGTTCCGCTGCTGCGAGAAAGTCAGAAAGTTCCTTGGGTGTTGCCATGTTTAGATATTTAACGCCATATTTAGGTTGGTATTTTATACTGTTAACCAAATCATGTGCGTAAGTGCACCTCATATTCAGGCACACAGTATATCAGGTTTGCATTTTCCGCTAGGTCTGGCGCTGGCGGACTGGATTTGTTACAAAACCTAGAAACCAAAAGCAAGTCACGTTCGTAGTATCACCGATAGATATCTACACAGTGAATGAATAACTAACGTACTGTGATTGCAGGCATTAAAAATACTACATGGCCAGCACTTTTAGTTACAATCTGAACTTAACCATTTAAGACTTGAGTAACGTTCATTATGTGGAAACTAATTTTTTGGGCTATTGTGATTGGACTTATCATCCAGGTGATCAAGCGCAACCTGAGCGCCAAGGCAAATCGGGCGTCAGAGAACCAAAAGGCTGCCGAAGCAGGTATTGAGAACATGGTGGAGTGCGACCAATGTCATGTACACCTGCCTAGATCTGAAGCATTTTTGGTAGAGGGTAAATTCTACTGCTCTAGGGCGCACATAAAATCAGATGTATAAGCCAGCAACTGACCATTAACTGAAGATACATACGCAACATGTATATACACGCCTATGATTGACCTCATGCTTAATCAACACCTGAACTCGCAGAGTGAATTATCGCTTCAGGCGCGTACCATTCGTATCATTAATGTGTTTAGGCTAATTTTAAGCCTGATTTTTGTACTATTCTCGCTATATATAGGGCAAAAGAACTGGGGGGAAATGCAAGATGCCTCATTGTTCTTTAGCTTATCTCTGGCCTACTCACTGTTTAGTTTCACGCTGCTAATTGTGGCACCACTTAGATCCTCCGCATTGGTGTTTTTCAATCCAGTGCAAATTATCATTGATATACTTTTCATCATCGCCATTATGCATGCGGCAGGCGGCATACAAAGCGGTTTAGGGCTACTGCTCATTATCACTATTGTTACTGCCAGCCTCATCAGTAACGGGCGCTTAGCCTTATTCTATGCCGCAATTGCCACTATAGGCCTGCTGCTGGAGCAAAGCTACCGAATCGCAAAATGGGACCTGCCTGTTTCAGGCTATAGTCAACCGGTGATGCTGAGCCTGAGCTGTTTTGCGACGGCTTGGCTAGGCTATAGTTTTGCCAAGCGGATTCTGCAAAGTGAAGCACTAGCTTCTGCCCGTGGCGTTGACCTAGCGAACTTGGCGCAAGTTAATGCCCTGATTACCGAAGAAATGCAGGATAGCGTTATCGTTATAGATCAACATCTGAATATTCGCCACCACAATTCAGCCGCCATGCCGCTGCTGAGCGTGACGCAAAACGATGATGGCGAAACGGTTAAATTAAATGATAGCGCCATCGAAATCGCCCATGCTTTTACGCGCTGGATGCACGCAGATACCGCGGGAGAGCACCTGATCATTTCCATTAACAATAAAGAGCTCAAGCTCAGATTCGAGCCTATCAGCCGCGATAGCCGCTTGCACGGCGCGGTAGTATTTATTCAGGACTGGAGCCAAATTCAGTCAGCCGCCCAGCAATCAAAACTGGCAGCGCTAGGGCGCCTGACTGCCAACATTGCGCACGAAATTCGCAACCCGCTCAGCGCGATTAGCCACGCCACGCAATTACTGCAAGAAGAAAACTTTGGTGCACAAAATAATCGTATGCTGCAAATCACTGCAGATAATATCCAACGCATTGATAAAATCATTAAAGATGTGCTGGAACTCAATCGCCGTGACCGCACCAATCAAGAAAGGCTAGCGCTTAATCAATTCATCCTCGACTTTTACACGCAATTTTGTGCTGTAGAAAAATTACCTGAATCACACTTCCAGATCAATCTGCCCAAAGATGCACTATTTGTAACTTATGACCAACGCCATCTGATGCAGATTTTATGGAATTTGTGTAAAAATGGCTGGGAGCACAGCCATAAACAGGTGGGCAGTTTACAGTTAAACTGTACAAAAAATGGGCGTGCTGGTTTAAACTTAGAGGTTATAGATGATGGTGAAGGCGTCGCAGAGGAGAATCGCAGCAAGCTATTCGAGCCTTTCTACACCACCAAAACAACAGGAAACGGCCTAGGGCTTTATATTTCACGCGAGCTCGCTGAGGCCAACAGTTCGCGCCTGAAATACCAGAAACTAGACAGCGGTAGCGCGTTTATACTACAACTACAAACGATTAACTAAAGGCCATATTTTAGTATGCAACAAAGACCTAGCTGCTTAATTGTTGATGACGAAACTGACATCCGCGAATTGTTAGCGATGACGCTGGAGCGCATGGATGTTGAAACCTTTAGTGCGAGTAGCGTTGAAGAGGCCAAGGCCATGCTGAAATTACGCACTTATGCGCTATGCCTCACTGACATGCAAATGCCCAACGGCACAGGCTTAGACCTAGTTAACTATATCAATGAATTTCATTTTGGTCTGCCGGTTGCTGTAATTACCGCACACGCCAGCGCCGACAACGCAGTATGTGCGCTCAAAGCCGGTGCGTTTGACTACCTAGCCAAGCCCATCTCACTCAAGCAATTACGCCCTGTAATTGAGTCTGCACTTAAGCTCAGCGCGAGGTCCAGTCAAAGCAAACCCAATACTTTAGACATGATTGGAAATTCTGAGCCTATTCAGTATGTGCGCACCATGATTGCAAAAGTCTCGCGCAGCCAGGCACCAGTTTATATCAGCGGTGAATCCGGTAGCGGTAAAGAGTTGGCCGCGAAACTCATTCACCAGAACAGTTCGCGTGCCGATGGTGCCTTTATTGCAGTGAACTGCGGTGCGATTCCCGAAAACTTAATGGAGAGTGAGTTCTTTGGCTACAAAAAAGGAGCATTTACCGGAGCCAATCAAGACAAAGAAGGCCTATTTCAGGCTGCCAACGGCGGCACACTATTTTTAGATGAGGTCGCGGACTTGCCGCTAGCTATGCAGGTAAAGCTACTGCGGGCGATTCAAGAGAAAAAAGTGCGTATGGTAGGCGGCACGAACGAAGATGCCGTGGATGTACGCATTATTAGCGCCACGCACAAAAACTTAACCGAAATGATGGATGCAGGTCAATTTAGAAAAGACCTGTACTACCGCCTAAATGTGATTCAACTTAAGATGCCAGCACTACGCAACCGGCCTGCAGACATTCCGTTGCTTACCGAGATGCTGCTGAATAAGCTGTGTCAGGCACAGCATATTGCAACGCCTAAAATTGATGCACAAGCACAAGCGTACATTGCCAGCTTGGCATTTCCCGGCAATGTGCGTGAGTTGGAAAACATGTTAGAGCGTGCTTTAGCGCTGTGTGACGGCCAAACCATAGTTGTAGAAGACGTATTAACGGAAGGCAACCCCGACACACAGTCCATGAGTGCAAACCCAATGTTTGGCAGTAGCAATTGCAGTGAAATCAACCTGACTGACTATCTGGAAGAAATAGAGAAAAAGGCCATCATTCAGGCCTTAGATAAAACTAACCACAACAAAACCGCCGCTGCAAAACTGCTTGGCGTGACTTTCCGCACCTTACGCTACCGACTTGCCAAGTTAGGCCTGTCAAAAGAAACTGATACGGATTTAGAAGCAGATACAGAAGAAGGTTAAGCGCAGACGCAATAGCGTCATTGATTGCTGCTGCGCCGTAATCAGCACAGCAGCAACATACTCAGTTTAAGCAAGCACCAAGCATAGATAAGTTACATAAATCGCGCCATTCACCAACAGATGCCAAACGCGCAAGCCACCTTTTTGCACCAAATAGCGCAACCAGACAGCGGCGACTAGCGTTAATACTATCCCCAACAATACTTCACGGCGCGGCTCCCAAGGCGTCAGCATGATACCGATTGCCGGTAATAACGTGCCTTGGAACACCATGGCACCGGTAATATTGCCAAAAGCCAGCGTGTCTTTACCTTTACGTATCCACAAAATACTATTCACTTTTTCTGGCAGCTCTGTGGCAATAGGAATAATTAACAGTGATAGCAGCAAAGCGGAAATGCCCAGCAGGTGTGAAGCCTCTTCTACGCCGCCGATAAAGCCTTTAGCACCGCCAACCAGTAATGCCAAGCCCAAGAACAGCTGCACAAAAATAATGGCCATGTTATTAGGCAAACCAAGCTTGCATAAAAACATATCGCCGCCAGCTTCAGTCGCGTGACCATCTTCTACCAGCGCTTTTGATGCGCGCAGTGTCAACATCACGTAAACGAAGTAAATCATTACCATAGAAAAGCCTAAGCCATAGCGCACTGCACTTAGGCTATGCGGTACAAACATCGCTATCGCAGCAAAACTAAATGCGGCAATAAAAAAACTAAGGTCACGTGCCAAACCTGTACGCTCAGGGCGCAAATGTCCGTTCGTCCCTCTGCTGCGCCAAACCGACACCGCCATCAAACAGATAGAAAGCGTAGCCAACATCAGTGGCGCGCCCAAAATAGCACCTACACCGATTTCTTCATTGGTAGCAGCATTTTGCGTACCCGCTAACAGCGCCAGCAAAGGCACAGAGGTTTCTGGTAGCGCAGTGCCCACTGCCGCAAATAAAGAACCAGTCACCCCCTCAGATATGCCCAATTTTTCGCCCAAATGCTCAAGTGCGTTGGTAAACACCTCTGCCGCGATTAGAATCACGACGAGCATCAGTAACAGTTCTAAAAATACCATTTAACTTTCCTTTTTTATTTCAAGCGCCTTTTATTTCAAGCGTCACATCATTAATGTTGGCATTTTAAACTGAACTCAGCATAAAATTAGCAATGATAGAAAATTACGCGATAAATAGTGATGGTTTCGTGGCGCAGGCGCAACAAATTGCATCGCCTAACTTTGATGCCCGCCCTGAAAACGAAATCAGTTTAATCGTGATACATAACATTAGTCTGCCGCCCAGCCAATATGGCGGCAATGGGATTATTGAACTGTTCACCAATCAACTTAACCCCAATGAACACCCATATTACGCAACCATTCATACCTACAAAGTTTCTGCGCATTTTTTAATCAGGCGTGATGGCAAATTGATACAGTTTGTGTCTTGTCTAGACCGAGCTTGGCATGCAGGAAAATCTAACTGGCAAACACGTGAACGTTGTAATGATTTTTCAGTCGGAATAGAGCTTGAAGGTTCTGATTTTGAAGCTTTTGAAGAGGCGCAATACCATACCCTTAATAAATTAGTGGCATGCCTCAACAACAACTACCCGATTCAAGCTATAGTAGGGCATTCAGACATTGCACCAGATAGAAAAACCGATCCAGGCCCTTATTTTGACTGGCAAAAATTAACTCACCATCACCATTAATCACTAACCAATTTATGCAAAGATTTTTTAGCTTGACAGTATTGACGTTGCTCACCGGCATACTATTTGCCTGCGGTGCAACAGATGAAAATGCCGATAAACAGCAGGCTAATAAAAATGGCCCTAAACCCACGTTGGTGACTGTGACTACAGTGCAGAATGCGCCGGTGGAAATGACTGAAGACGGTATCGGCTCACTGGAAGGCTTGGTTGATCCGACACTAACCGCAGAAGTCGCAGCGCGAATTATCAAAGTATATGTCAGCCCAGGCGATACGGTAAAACAAGGCCAGCTCATTGCAACGCTAGACCCTACCGAGTTCAACCTGCAAGAGCGTGAAGCACAAGCTGAAGTGGCTAGAATTGAAGCACTACTCACCAACCAGACTAAAACTGTTGCCAGAAACCAGGCGCTAGTCGATAAAAAATTCATCTCGCAAAATGCGGTAGACACCAGCCTTGCGGATCAGAAAGTATTAAAAGAGCAATTAGTTGCGGCTAAAGCGCGCATCAACACTATCCGCAACAGCACGGGAAAAACTAAGATTTTTGCACCTACCGATGGTGTGGTAGAAAAGAAGATTGTAGACACTGGCGAATACGTAAAAATTGGCGACCCTATCGTACAGATTATTTCCAATAGACTGCTGCGCGCTTACATCCCGTTCCCGGAACGTGTAGGTTCACAACTAAAAGCCGACTTAAAGTTGCGGCTCACCACCCCAACCAGCAGCAACAGCGTTGAAACTGTGATTCGCGAGTTAAAACCATTGATTACAGCCAGCAATCGTAGCATTATTGTAATTGCCGACGTTAAAAATGTACCAGGCTGGCAGGCTGGAGCCAGCGTGAACGCTAGCGTGATTTTAGCTGAGCGTGCCGCGGCCATGATGGTGCCAGAACAGTGCGTAGTGCTGCGTCCGGCAGGGCAAGTGGTCTATGTGGTAAAAGGCAAGCTAGTCCAGCAAACCGTTGTAACAACAGGTGCACGCAAAAACGGACTGGTTGAAATCACCGAAGGCCTGCAAGTAAATGACGTAGTAGTAGTCGATGGGGCAGGCTTCCTGACTGACAAAGCGCCTATCAAAGTTGCCGACAAATCCGCCACACCATAAACCCAATACGCCATGACGCTACCTGAACTCTCAATTAAACGCCATGTGCTGGCCTGGATGCTATCTGGCGTCATCGTTCTGTTTGGCATTATTGCCTATAACCGAATCGGGGTAGACCGCCTGCCGGCAATCGACTTCCCCGTGATAATGGTCAACACCACCTTGCGCGGGGCGAATCCCGATGTAGTTGACACCAGCATCACCAGCGTCATTGAGTCTGCCATCAACACCACGCCGGGCATTGAACATATTCAGTCCTCGTCTTCCCCCGGTGTTTCCAGCATCAGTATTACTTTTGCTTTAGATAAAAATATTGATGTCGCCTATAACGAGGTGCAGGCCAAAGTAAATCAGGTATTACGCCGCCTGCCTGTAGATACAGACCCACCCTCCATCCAAAAAGTTGATACCAATGCGTCAGCCGTTATCTGGCTTGCATTGAGCGGTGACCGGACCATACAGCAGCTAAATCTTTATGCCAATAATGTATTAAAAAAGAAATTTGAAACGATTAACGGTGTAGGTGAAGTGTCCATCGGTGGACGCCGTGACCGCGTGATTCGCGTAAATGTAAGCCCAGAGCGCATGGCTGCTTATAAGCTGAGCGCTAATGACTTGGTGGATGCATTCAACCGCGAGCATATTCAGCTACCGGGTGGATTTCTGGTTAGCGCACAAGCAGAGCAGCTACTAAAGCTAGACCTTGAGTTTCATGACATTAAAGAACTATCCGCATTAATTGTGAGCACCAAAGATGGCGTGCCCATTCGATTAAGCGATGTAGCCAACATTGAAGACGGGCTGACTGATAATCGCCAAATCGCTCGCTACAACGGCAAACCTACTGTGGGTTTAGGCATGGTAAAAATCGCCAATGCCAATACCGTAGAAATTATTAAAGAGGTAGAACGCAGGCTGGAACAGGATATACGCCCTAACCTGCCGCCGGGGCTCAGTCTTGAGATTTCAACCAATGACTCTATTTTCATCAACCAATTAGTAGCATCACTGAAAGAGCACTTGGTAGAAGGCACCTTGTTTGCAGCCTTAATTGTGCTGATCTTTATGCGCTCGTTCAGCTCTACCGTGATGATTTGCCTGGAGATTCCTGTATCGTTACTGGGTGCAATTGCGGTCATGTATTTTGCTGGTTACACCTTCAATAGTATGACCTTACTCGCACTGCTATTACTAATCGGCGTAGTTGTAGATGATGCAATTGTGGTTCGGGAAAGCATTTTGCGCCATATGTCCGGAGAGGTGGGAGAAGTCCTGAGCCCGGCTGACCTGAAGAACCCCGCTAAAGTAGCCTTATTCCGCTCTCAAGCCACTAGACATGGTAGCAATGAGGTGGTTTTTGCCGTACTAGCCTCATCGTTATCTCTGGTTTGTATCTTTGCACCGGTAGTTTTTATGAGCGGTGTCATCGGTATGTTCTTCAAATCATTCGCCGTGGTTGTCACCTTTGGCGTACTGGTATCACTCTTCGTGTCACTCACGCTTACCCCTATGCTCTGCTCGCGCTACTTAAGCGTCACACATAAAGAAAACGCGGTGTACCGCCTCACAGGACGCGGCTTGGATTATTTGGATACGCAGTACAAAAAACTACTACACGCCACCTTGAAGCATCGTGGCTTTGTACTGATATTCACCGCCATATTTGTGGCAACATCCGGCTACCTAACACTCAAATATGTAGAAAAAGACTTTGTACCGGAATCAGACGAAAGCAGCTTTACTATTAGCCTGAAAACACCATTGGGCTCTAGCCTAGAATACACCGACTCTAGGCTACAGATGGTCGAGAGCATTTTAAAAAATCATCCAGATGAAGTAGATAGCTATTTTTCTACTATAGGCACAGGTTCACGTGGGCAGGTGAACGAAGGACGCGTGAATGTAAGGCTCAAGCCCAAAGAGCTGCGTGCAAAAAGCCAGCAAACCTTAATCAAGGCACTCAAAACGGAACTGGATCAGATTCCGGGGGCGCGCGCCATGGCAGCACCGCCTTCTGTAGTACGTGGGCAACGTTCAGAAAAACTCCAGTTCAATTTAATTGGCAACAATCTACAAGAGCTAGGCCGCATCTCCAAACTGTTACAACAAGCGCTAGGCAACAATGTCGCAATGGGTAGGGTAGATGTAGACGTACAACTTGACTTACCACAGCTCAATGTTGATATTGATCGCGCACGCGCAGCCACACTAGGCCTGAATGCACAGGAGATTGCCACAGCAATCAGCTTATATGCAGGCGGTATTAATGTTGCAAAATACAATGAAGCCGCTGGTGATGGGCAACGCTATGACATACGTATTAAAGCCGCTGAGGGTGATTTAAATAACGTACAGGATTTAAGCAAGATTTATCTGCGTAGTGAAAGCGGTGAACTGGTACGTCTAGATGCAGTTGCAACATTTAAGCAGGAGCTGGGGCCTGCAGTAATTGGTCGCTACGACCTGCAGTATGCTGTTAATTTTTATGCCAACCCAAATATGCCATTAGGCGAGGCGGTAGACTTAGTCAAAACAACTGCAGTTACTATCGTACCGCCAGAATACACATTGAGACTGACAGGACAAGCTGAAGAGTTTGGTAAAACCTTTAAAAACATACAGTTTGTATTTCTACTCGCGTTTATTTTGCTATACATGGTGCTGGCCAGCCAGTTCAACTCTTTCCTGCAACCTTTACTGGTGATGTTAGCTCAGCCACTGGCCATTATCGGCGGCCTGATTGCGCTATTAATTTCCGGTGACAGTCTCAACATGTACTCCATGATTGGCCTGGTGCTACTGATAGGTTTAGTGGCTAAAAACTCGATTCTGTTGGTAGATTTAACCAATCAGCTATTAGATAAAGTGAGAGAAAGCGGCGAAATGATTAACAAAGCACATATTAATGCAGCGTTGAGTGAGGCTTGTCCAGTGCGTCTACGCCCAGTATTAATGACTTCGCTCACCATCATATTAGCGCTACTGCCCGCAGCAATGGGCTTAGGCGCTGGCTCAGAAACCAACAAGCCATTATCTGTTGCTATTATCGGCGGCATGATTTCTTCCACCTTACTAACGTTGGTGGTGGTGCCCTCTGCCTACTCCTTGCTTATCGGCTGGGTCAGTGAACGACATGCCCGCCGCCAGCACAGTGAACCTACGCTTTAACAGCAAATTGCGCTAGGCATACTGTGTGATTAGCAAGTTAGGCACAGCTACTTAAACCCTACTGTATGCACGGTTTAAACTGGCACTTAATGTGGTGCGCCCATTGTCAGCTTCTGTACAATTAGACTGCCGATAATATCACCTTGCACATTCACGCTGGTGCGCACAGTATCCAGCAAGCGGTCTATCGGCAGTAAAATAGCAATCGCCTCAGCTGGCAGGCCTACAGACTGCAACACCATCACCATGGTTACCATGCCGGCACTAGGAATACCCGGCGCACCCATCGCGGCAATCATCGCCGTGAAAAACACTATCATTTGCTGCACTAGACTCAACTCCACGCCCATCAAGTTAGCGATAAAAATGGCGGCAATTGCCTCGTACAACGCCGTCCCGTCCATATTGATAGTGGCGCCCAGCGGCACGACAAAACCCGCGATTTCCGGCTTAACCTGCATCTGTAAGGTGGAACGCATGGTTACAGGCAAGGTAGCAGCACTGGAACTGGTTGCGAACGCAGTTAATAGCGCTTCACGGCTGCCACGAAAGAACCACAGGGGCGACTTGCCCGTCACTAAATACAAAAGCAATGGCAGTAACACCACGCCGTGCAGCAAGGTGATGCCTACAACCACTGCGGCAAACTTGGCTAAAGTATGCAGTATCGCAATATCTTGCACTGCGACCAACTTAATCAGTAACGCCATAATCCCTAGCGGTGCCAAGTACATCACCCAGCCCACTATCAGCATCGTCACGTCCAGTGCCTCTTGTAACAACTTACGCAGGTGATCAAAACGCTCACCGCCCACTACCAGAGCAACGCCTAAAATTAGTGCAAACATTACCAACGCAAGTACATCACCTTTGGCCAGAGCTGCGAATGGGTTAACAAACAAACCATGTAAAAATTGTGCGAAATACTCAGGAAGAGGCAGTTGCTTAGCCTCAAAGCCATGCATAGCATCTTGAAACATGGCCACATGCATGCCGCTACCCGGTTCGAAATAGTTCGCCGCGAGCAAACCTAAGGTGATGGCTAACGTCGTGGTTGTCACAAAATAAAGCATGGTACTCACCCATACTTTGTGCATTTGCTGATGCTGGCGCAAATTAGCAACGCCAACGGAGATAGAGCAAAACACCAAAGGCACAAGTATCATTTTAAGTAGGTCAATAAATAGTGTGCCTACTAGTCCAGCGCCATACAAACTCCCTTGCACCAGTGCATGCTGCGTCCCTAACGCCTGGAAGTACAACCCTAATCCAACACCAATGATGGATGCCAATAATATTTGCAAATTGAGGCTAGGCCACTTCATCCTGCAACGCCTTTACATAAGAAAAAAGCGCCTAGGCGCTTACTGAATAAAAAAGGGTAAGATTTTTAATCTTACCCTATCTGACTTAATCTGGCTTTAGGCTTTAACTGCTTTTGTTTTAGCCGTGCTAGCTTTTACTTTGCTCACTTTAGGCTCAACCGCGCTGTCATCTTTTGGCGCTTTAGCTACTTTAGGCTTAGGCTCTTTTTTGACAGCTGCCTTTTTAGCTTTTTTAGCCGGCACTTCTTCTGACGCTGCTTCTTCAACAACTGAAGCGGCCTCTAAAGCAGGTACAGCCTCTGCAGTAGCTTCTATCTCATTAGTTTTACTTGGCACTGGCGCAGTTGCCGCATCCAACTTCTCAAATACAGCCGCAAAGAAACCATCGGTATTATGTAAGTGCGGTAGTAGTTTCAGGTAATCACCAGTATCCAGCTCAATTTGGTGCTGCGCCAAAATCTGTGCGGCATTCAGTAATTTAAAGTCTGGGTGGGTGGCTAAGAACTGCTCTGCAATTTGCTCGTTCTCATCGCTTAACAAACTACAGGTTGCGTAAATTAAACGTCCGCCCACTTTAGTCAGCTTAGCCGCACGCGCCAGAATATTGGTCTGCTTAACATTAAGCTCAGCCACATCTTGCGGGGTTTGGCGCCATTTAAGGTCAGGATTGCGACGTAACGTGCCCAAACCGCTACATGGCGCGTCCACTAGCACACGATCAAACTTCCCGTTTAAACGTTTTAGTTTAGGGTCAGTTTCGCTACTGATTACTTGGGCATTGAGGTTGCTTAGGCCAGAACGCTTTAAACGCTGGCCTAAGTTATGTAAACGCTTTTCAGACACATCAAATGCATACAAGCGGCCGGTATTGCGCATCAGTGCACCCATTGCCAAAGTTTTACCGCCAGCACCTGCACAAAAGTCTGCCACCATCATGCCGCGTTTCACCGCAACCAAATGAGCCAATAGTTGGCTACCTTCATCCTGTACTTCAATCTTGCCTTCAGTAAACAATACGTGGCGGCCAATATTCATACGATTAGGCATACGGATACCTATCGGAGAATAAGGCGTTTTGGTCACATTGGTTTCACCAGAAGTATTTTCGGCAATAAACTTTGCCATCACGTCATCGCGCGTGCCTTTGATTGTATTCACGCGTAAATCTAACGTGGCTTGCTCATGCATGCTGCGCGCAATGGTTAAGGCTTCAGCCTCGCCGTATTGCGCTACCAGCTTATCCCATAGCCAGTCGCGCACATCAGCCTGCACCGCTAACGGCAAGTTATCGGTAGATTTAGCTTTAATCAAATGCGCCCACTCTTTTTGCTGCTCGTTCAGCATAGGCTCTAACTCACGGATACTCATGCCCTGTACGCGCAACAACCAAGCCAAAATCAGCTTACGTGCATCATCTGGGTCGTTTTCATCATTAGCTGTCACTGTGCTTAAGAAACGTAAACGACGCAATACGCCATATACACTCTCGGCTACAAATGCACGCTCTTTGGTGCCTAGGTCACGGTTATTACGGAAAAACTCACTTAACTTCGCATCAGCAGGGCTACTAAACGTTAGTAGATTAGATAAAACGATTGCAGCTTGCCGAATTAAATTAGGCGTCATATTGATTCTCTTTGTATATTTTTAATTACTTGGTAAATAGCATGGCAACATTGCCAGCGTTATTGGATACGCAACTCAGTTAAGGTTTGCTCTAGTTTGTGACCGTCTTCGTCAATCACTAAAATGCGCGCTGGTACGTAACTTTGCTCTGTGGCCAGCCACAGGTCTTTGGTCTCTGCGCCTTCATGCTCCGATGGTGTCAGGTATAGCGTTTTATACTGCATACCAGCACAATCAATAGTTTTAATGTCTGGGCTAACTTTATAGCTATATTGCTTTAGCTTTTTACCTGTTGTTACTGGTAAGGTAATCGTATTTTTTAACGATGCTCGTATAAACATGAACTGATAAGGATAGCTTGCTAAATCCTGGGTACCAGGCTTAAGCTCAGCTGTTTCTTGCTCACCCTTAATCGTCATCACCAGGCTTTTTTTCGCCCAATCAAAATCGGTGAATAATGATTTCTTTTTTTGGTTGCCCTGATGAAGCTCAAAATGGCTAGGCTTTAAACCCTGCGCCGTAATCTCACCGGTGCTGGTTAATTTACGCTCACCCAGCAACGCATATACACCAATACCCTTGGTCACACTTTCAACCGTATAGGTATTTTTACTGACCGTAAACTGCTCATGCACGTTAGCAAATGGGTCGCCATTTTTAGTCACCACGTAAGTGGCACTAATACGTTTCGGTAAGGTAAATTTTGCTGTAGCTTCTTTAGCCGGTTTGGTTTTAGAAAAAGCTGCTTGCGGCATCAACGCAAACACACCCATGCCCACAAAAAATATCACACACCATGCTTTGATTCGATTCATCACTAAAATTCCTTAATTTTAAGACACATCATGCTCAACGCATCAGCGCTACATTTGTTACACAACAAGCAGTTTTTTCTAACTGATTTAACAACAAGACTAAACAACGATAGTAGGCGCTTCGCCTGCGTTTTGTGCACGGATGTGGCCGATTTCAAACACAGTCTCACCTGAAGCCTCTAGTAGCGCTTTAGCTGCTGCAGCGTTTTCTTTTGCCATGACAATCGCCATACCGATACCGCAGTTAAATGTTTTGTACATTTCGCTCGGTACAATATTGCCCTGTGCTTGCAGCCATTGGAACAGCGGTGGCAGTTCCCAGCCTGATGCTTGAATTTCTGCGGTTAAACCTTCTGGCAATACACGTGGAATGTTTTCGGTAATACCGCCACCTGTAATGTGCGCCATGCCTTTAACCGGCATCGCTTCAATCAGTTTTAACAGAGATTTCACGTAGATGCGTGTAGGTGCCATCACCACATCTTTGAATTTTCTACCGTGGAAATCAGATTCAAAATCAATGCCTGATTTCTCAATCAATTTGCGAATGAGTGAGTAACCGTTTGAGTGCGCACCACTTGAAGCCAAGCCTAATACCACGTCACCTGCAGCAATGGTAGTGCCGTTAATCAAATTAGCTTTATCTACACAGCCTACTGCAAAACCTGCCAAGTCGTATTCGCCCGCTGGGTACATGCCTGGCATTTCTGCAGTTTCACCTCCCACCAATGCACAGCCAGATTGCTCGCAGCCTTCGGCAATGCCCTTAATCACTTGTGCTGCAACGCCAACTTCCAGCTTGCCGCATGCAAAGTAATCTAGGAAAAATAGTGGCTCTGCGCCTTGCACCAAAATATCATTAACGCTCATGGCTACCAAGTCGATACCCACAGTATCGTGCTTATTGAGCTCAAACGCTAATTTAAGCTTAGTACCCACGCCGTCGGTACCAGATACCAAGATTGGCTCTTTAAATTTTTGCGGCACCGCAAACAATGAGCCAAAACCACCAATACCGCCTAATACTTCTGGACGCATGGTACGTTTGGCAAACGGCTTAATTTGTTCAACTAATGCATCACCCGCTTCAATATCCACTCCGGCATCGCGGTAGCTAATTGAAGTTTTATCTGAATTATTGGCGCTCAAGGGGGTTCTCGCTTTCTACAAAAAGTGTGTTCTATCGTTATAATGTTATTTTAACCGAAATGCTTAGTTATCTGAAATGTTGCAAGCCTCAAAACGCAGGCTTTTCCAAAACAGCCTCACTTTACTGAAAGCGCAGAATGAACAAACACACTAATACCGTTTGGCTGGTCGCTGTTTTATCAGTGTTTGGCATCATTTACCTGCTTGGCCCAATCTTGACTCCATTCCTGATCGCCGCAATCTTGGCCTACATTGCCAACCCACTAGTGGGTAAAATCGAAGCAATTCAATTCAATAGCAAGCGTGCTAAATTTTCATTTAAACTCAGCCGCACCATCGCTACTTTGCTAGTGCTGTTATTTTTGTTCGCGGTGCTGATTATCATCATGCTCATCATGATTCCGCTGTTGCAGCATGAGTTTGTGCAACTATCGCAAAAAATCCCCGTGTATTTGAACGCAGCCAAAACCAACCTCGAACCTTGGCTACAGAAAAACTTTGGAGTTAGTGCAGAAATCGATCCTGCACAGATTCAGGCTATCCTCACCGAAAACTGGAAAACAACAGGCAATTTTGCCAAAAACATTGCACTTAGTGTGAGCAGTCATGGCATGACAGTGATTGGCTGGCTAGGCAACTTGATCCTCATCCCACTCGTGCTGTTCTATTTGCTGGTGGATTGGAATATTTTGCTACAAAAAACCAGCGCTTTATTACCACGCTCACTTTTAGGTAAAACCCAAGAAATTGCCGCAGACATTGATGCGGTACTCGCTGAGTTTTTACGCGGGCAGCTGACTGTCATGCTATTAATGAGCGTTTTCTACGCCGTGGGCTTATGGTTGGTTGGCTTGGAATTTGCGCTGCCCATCGGTATATTATCTGGCTTGCTAGGGTTTATCCCTTACTTAGGCTTTGGCTTAGGCCTTACATTGGCGGTTATTTCCGGCGTGCTGCAGTTTGGTAGCCTCCATGACTTAATCCCGCTATTGATAGTGTTTGGCATGGGACAGCTGTTGGAAAGCATGGCACTCACTCCGTGGCTGGTGGGGGACCGCATTGGCCTGCACCCGCTAGTAGTGATTTTTGCACTGATGGCTGGCGGCCAGCTATTTGGCTTTGCTGGCGTATTGCTAGCGCTACCGGTATCTGCCGCGATTGCGGTAGGCTTCAGACACGCCAAACAAAAATATCTTAGCAGTCACTTTTACTTAGGTTAGCAGTATGAACAGCACGGATCTTCATTACAAATCCCCAACTAAGCAATTATTGCTGGACATTCAGCCGCTGCCGCCACCTAGCCTAGATAACTTTATTGAGGGACAAAATGCAGAAGCGCTATACAGCCTAAAGCAAGCACTCACTCACGCTGAAGAGGCACGCTTTATTTACCTATGGGGTGCGCAGGGTAGCGGAAAGTCACACCTACTGCACGCATGTGAGCGCATGGCTAAGCAATCGAATCTGCCCCTATTTATTGCAGATGACACGCACACTTTAGATGAAGAAGCGCAAATCGCACTGTTCGATCAGTTCAACCAATTGCGTGCTTCTGGCGGCATTTTAATTTCTAGCGGCATTGCAGCCCCTACGCAAATGCAGTTACGTGATGACTTAGCCACCAGGCTAGCATGGGGCTTGGTGTACCAACTACACCCACTCACCGATGAAGAAAAAGCCCAAGCGCTGAGAACGCACGCCACAGAACGCGGCATGAAATTGCCGGATGAAGTGGTGGAGTACTGCCTGCGCTACCTGCGCCGCGACTTACCAACATTGATGGCGGTATTGGATGCGCTGGATGTGTGGTCGCTCACCGAGAAAAAACCGGTGACCGTGCCTATGTTAAAGAAATTGCTGCAGCACAACCTTGAAGCCTAGCTTGGCGCCACGCCTAATATTTGATTAGGCACTCGCGTTTCTCCTAAGTATACGAGCCTATCGCGACTATGCCATTTTTCGCTAAGCCCAACATACTGTAAAATCACACTATTGGCAGATAAACACTCCCCTTATTAAAGTGACCACACATGTTACGTATTACTGAAATCAAACTCCCGATTGAAAACGCACAATCGCTGATACACCAAACCGATGAAATTAAAGCAGCCTTGCTTAAACGCTTAGAAATTCCTGAAAGCGACTTAATTCATTTTGATATTTTTAAGCGCGGTGTAGACGCGCGTAAATCGCACGCAATTTTGTATGTGTACAGCCTGGATGTGGAGGTGAAGAACGAAGAAAAGATTCTCGCCAAGTTCCGCAAAGATGCGCACATTAAACCAGCACCAGATACCAGTTATAAATTTGTGGCTACCACCGAGATTGCACCACAGGCCAGGCCAGTGATTGTAGGTTTTGGCCCTGCCGGCATTTTTGCTGCGCTGATCTTGGCGCAGGGCGGCTTTAAGCCAATAGTACTGGAGCGTGGCAAAGAAGTGCGTAAGCGTACACAAGACACATGGGGCTTATGGCGTAAAAGTACGCTTAATCCTGAATCCAACGTGCAATTTGGTGAAGGTGGTGCTGGCACGTTCTCTGACGGTAAGCTTTATAGCCAGATTAAAGACCCTAAACACTATGGTCGCAAGGTGATTCAAGAGTTTGTAAAGGCTGGTGCGCCAGAAGAAATCATGTACGTCAGCCACCCGCACATCGGTACCTTCCGCTTAGTGGGCATGGTAGAGGAAATGCGTAAAACCATTACCGAGCTAGGCGGTGAAATCCGCTTTGAGAGCCGTGTTGATGACATTGAAATCGAAAACAATCAGGTGCAAGCCGTGGTGCTGCAAACTGGTGAGCGCCTCGCTACTAACCACTTGGTGCTGGCAGTAGGGCACAGCGCACGCGATACGTTTGAAATGGTTCATAAACGCGGCATTTATATAGAGGCCAAACCGTTCTCGATTGGCTTCCGCATTGAGCACCCACAATCCATCATCGATAAAGCCAGATACGGTAGGAGCTACAGTGAGGACTTACTCACCAAGCTTGGCGCAGCTGATTACAAGCTAGTGCATCATGCTAAAAACGGCCGTTCAGTTTACAGCTTCTGTATGTGCCCAGGCGGCACGGTGGTGGCTGCAGCATCTGAGCCTAACCGCGTGGTAACTAACGGCATGAGCCAATATAGCCGCAATGAGCGTAATGCCAATGCCGGGATTGTAGTAGGCATTACGCCGGAGCAAGATTACCCAGGCCATCCGCTGGCCGGTATGGAATTGCAGCGCCAATTGGAAAGTCAGGCATTCATCGCCGGTGGCAGTAACTACCATGCACCGGGGCAGTTAATCGGTGACTTTTTGCAAAACCAGCCATCTACCCAGTTTGGTGAAGTAACGCCGTCTTACAAGCCTGGCGTACACCTTACCAATCTAGCATCCGTATTACCAGAGTTTGCCATTACCGCTATCCGCGAGGCCATCCCAGAGTTTGCAAAACAGGTAAAAGGGTTTGACTTGGCCGACGGCGTACTCACAGGTGTGGAAACGCGTACGTCCAGCCCTATCCGTATCAAGCGTGATGATGACAGCCTAGAAAGCATTAACACCAAAGGTTTATACCCTTGTGGCGAAGGTGCCGGCTATGCAGGCGGAATTTTATCGGCGGGGGTTGATGGCATCAAAGTAGCAGAGGCGGTAGCACTTAGCATCACTGGCGCTCGCTAGCGGCAATATCCATATGGATACTTTCATGTAGCACAAGTTGGGCGTACACTGATTATTCTAACTGTTTAGTTAGCTGACTTTTTGGTCAGTGTTCACCCAAGGAGCTACAAGATGAAAGCTAACATTTGCGGAGCCGAACGCGCCGTGCGTATTATTGCTGGGCTTGCCTTAATCGCATGGGCATTATTTGCAAACGGTCCAGTTTGGGCTTGGATTGGTGTAGTGCCGTTAGTGACTGGGCTGATTAACTATTGCCCCGCCTACGGTATATTTGGCATTAGCACATGCAAAACCAAACACGAATAAATAAAAAGGCGGCTCGAAAGCCGCCTTTTTTATTGCTCGCTACCCTTATTGCCTAATCAGATAATCAAATGCGCCGAGTGAAGCTTTTGCACCTTCACCCATAGCAATAATGATTTGCTTGTAAGGCGTAGTCGTCACATCGCCAGCGGCAAATACGCCTGGTAGCGATGTAGCATTGTGGTGATTCACCTCTACTTCGCCGTACTTGCTTAGGTTTACACTACCTTTTAACCAATCACTATTTGGAATTAAACCAATCTGTACAAACACGCCATCTAACGCTAAATGCTTAGACTCACCTGTTACACGGTCGGTATAGGTCAATCCATTCATCTTGTTACCGTCGCCAGTGACTTCTGTGGTTTGCGCACTGGTAATGACGGTAACGTTGCTTAATGTACGTAGTTTTTTCTGTAACACGGCATCTGCTTTTAACTCAGTATCAAACTGTAGCAAGGTCACATGGCCTACAAAATTGGCTAAATCGATAGCGGCCTCTACCCCTGAGTTACCACCACCCACCACGGCTACTGGTTTGCCTTTAAATAACGGGCCATCGCAATGTGGGCAATAAGCAACGCCTTTGCCTCGGTATTCTTTTTCACCCGGCACATTTAGCTCGCGCCAGCGCGCACCAGTGGCAAGAATCACCGATTTACTTCTTAAAGTTGCGCCGCTTTCCAACTTCAACTCGATTAAATCTTCGTTCTTGTTGCCGTGTTTACCAGGCTCAGTTAAAGCAACCGCACGCTGTAAATTCATGATTTCTACATCATAGCTTTTCACATGCTCTTCCAGCGCCATCACTAATTTTGGCCCTTCCGTTTCTTTCACAGAAATAAAGTTCTCAATACCTAAAGTATCCATGACCTGGCCACCGAAACGTTCTGCCACAATGCCGGTACGTATACCTTTACGTGCCGCATAGATAGCTGCTGATGCACCAGCCGGGCCACCGCCCACCACCAACACATCAAAAGGCGCTTGCGCTTCTAATTTTTTCGCTTCACGCGCTACCGCACCAAGGTCGATTTTTGGCAGAATTTCATCTAGCTCCATACGGCCTGCACCAAACACTTCACCATTTAAGTAAGTGGTTGGTACGGACATAATGTCTCTGGCTTTTACTTCGTCCTGATATAGCGCACCATCAATCATCACATGCGTAATGTTGGGGTTAATCACTGCCATCATATTCATGGCCTGCACTACGTCTGGGCAGTTATGGCAGCTCAGTGATATGTAAGTCTCAAAGTGAAAGCTGCCTTCAATTGCCGCGATTTGTGCAATTTTTTCAGCCTCTAGCTTCATCGGGTGACCGCCGGTGTGAAGCAGCGCCAACACTAAAGAGGTAAATTCATGGCCCATAGGAATACCGGCAAAACGCACGCCTACCGCTTTATGCGCTTCGGTATGAGCTGCACCACGTTTTACAGCAAATGAAGGTTTACGCGCATCATCTTCCATGGTTAGCGTAATTTTGTCTGACATGCTCGCGATTTCTTCCAGCAGTTCACGCATCTCTTGCGCTGCTGGCGTTTCATCTAATGATGCAGCCAGTACGATAGGCTCACGCAACATCTGTAAATAGGTTTGCAATTGGGTTTTGATACCAGTTTCTAATGCCATGATTGCTCTCTTCTTTAAATTCTCATCTGGCTACGACGTAACGCAACCGGGTTTTACTTAAAATAAAGGCATTATCTTTTGAATAATGCCCTTGTAATTTCACTGCGCCAAGAGATGTTTGCTCGTTAGCGCAGTTATTGCTTTGCTTAAACCAATAATTAGATCTTGCCTACTAGGTCTAATGATGGAGTGATTGTTTGAGCACCTTCTTGCCATTTAGCTGGGCAAACTTGGCCTGGGTTAGCTGCTGTGAATTGTGCAGCTTTTAATTTACGTAGTGTTTCTTTTACATCACGTGCGATTTCGTTGCTGTGCACTTCAACAGTTTTAATCACGCCTTCTGGGTTGATCACGAAAGTACCGCGCAATGCTAGGCCTTCTGCGTCGATATGCACGTCAAATGCACGTGTCAATTGGTGTGTTGGGTCACCCACTAATGGGAATTTTGCTTTACCAACTGCTGGTGATGTTTCGTGCCAAACTTTGTGTGAGAAATGCGTATCGGTTGTTACGATGTACACTTCTGCACCTGCTTTTTGGAACTCAGCATAGTTGTCAGCAGCATCTTCAACTTCGGTTGGGCAGTTAAAAGTAAATGCAGCTGGCATAAAAATCACCACTGACCATTTACCCTTCATGGTTACATCGCTCACTTCAACAAATTTACCATTGTGGAAAGCTTCTGTTTTGAATGGTTGTACTTGTGTATTAATTAATGACATCGTTTTTTCCTATCTATTGATTAAAAAATTGATTAATAGAACTATAAATTCATGATTTGAATTATAGAGATAAATTTTAATAAATCCAATATATCATTTTAATGATTATGATAAGTTATATTTATCAAAAGCTGACTACAAGAAACATCGGTATCGCAACTGCTGTGAATAAACTGAATGAAATGAAGATGCGTCGCTAACTTAAGCCGGCGTCACTGCAATACTTTGCGTGGCACTTTCACCCAGATTGTCATGCCAGGTCACTTCAACCACATCACCCACCTTGGCGCCTTTTAGTCTAAAGGTTAAATATGGATTTTTAGCAATTCCCGTACCCCACTGCGCCTCTATCACCGGCTTTCCATTTAAGGTGGCCGTCAACAGCTGCACAAAATGCGCGGGCACTAATTGGTCATGGTCATCTTTTCTGCGCCCGGTTTCCATCGGGTGGCTCATCAACACTTTAACTTCGGTGTAGTCGCCCTTCAGTTGGGCGCGCATTTTCATGTTGTTATCCATGTAAACTCCTTAGTGCGCACTAGTATGCTTGTGTCGAATCATATTGAGCAGCATTAGCCGCAGCCGTTTTCTAACACGATAATATTTTTACTGCGTGTGAAATATTGCGCACCTGATTTCACAATAATTTTCAGGTCTGAGGTCTCAGCCATTTTAATGCGTGTGATCACAAACGGCTCTGCGCCATTACTGAACATAAAGTTAGCAATCAGCGGCGTAGGGTTATGTTCTACCAAAATCGCAATCGCCTCTGTATTCTCAATTTTGCTGTGTACTTCCACCTGAACGATAGCGCCATTCTCGGCGCGATCTGGCGCAATAATCACGATATCTTGCGTTGGAATTTCGGCACTGATATTTAACGAGCGCGTTGAGTCATTGATTTTTACCGCCTCAAACGCGGTTTTATTCCATAAAGCGGCCCATACCTTAAGCGGCGCTAACGCAATCAAAGTAAGCATTCCCAACAAAAAAGTTCTGCGCTGCATGTCACCCCCTACAGTTTTGCTTTTTTCTCATCACCCATCATTTGCCTGAGCTGCCTTAAGCGTGCCTCAACAATTGATTGCTGATAAAAATCGCCATCATTCGCTTTCGCCGCTAAATCCATCTGCTCGATGGCACGCGCAAGGTCATATTTTCGATAATAAGCCTCACTCTGCGCTTGATGGCTCAGTAGCACTTTATTCTGCATAGTGTACGCCTTAGCCAGCAAGTCGTACAAATAAGCATCATTAGGATATAAACCCTGCTTGGATTTCACCAACTGGATAGCCTGCTCTGCCTGCCTAGTGGCGAGATAATGCTCGGCATAGCCATAAATCAGAGCGCGACTACCTGGAAAAATCCTTAACGCTGAAGCATATTTCTCGGCCGCAGCGGCAGGTTTATCTCTAGCCACTTCTAAACGCGCTGCCAAGCTCTCTATCATAGGGTGTGGCGTAGCGTTCTTCTTAAGCCAAGCCAACTCTTTTTCCGCCTGTGCCCAAGCACTTTTACGCAACAACGCCACAGCTAAGCCATAATGCTCTGCTGCTGCATTGGCATAACACTGCTCGCGAATATTTTGCTCAAATAAATCAATTGCAGCCTGATCGCCACCCTGCAGCGCACGCAGTTTGGCTTTCACATACTGAAACTCCACACTATCAGTCACTTGCTTGTAGTGCATTTGCTCTACACGGTTAGCCACATCTGCAATACGTTCAGTGGTTAATGGGTGAGTACGCAAAAAGCTAGGGGCACTGCCCTCAGCAAAGCGCGAACCACGCTGCAAGGTTTTAAAGAACTCAGGCATGGCACGTACATCAAAACCACCTGAATCTAAAATCTGCAAACCGATACGGTCAGCCTCACGCTCGTGCTCACGGGTGTAATCCAGCTGATTCTGCACTCCTATTGCAGAAGACGCCGTGAGCGCACCGGTCGCCAACTGTGGATTAGACCTTGCCACTAACAATGCCAACGCAATGCCGGCTAAGTTCTTAAATGTATCGTACTTTTGCGAAGCTAACATACGCGCCAGATGCCGCTGCGTTACGTGGCCAATTTCATGGCCAAGCACGCTTGCAAGCTCTGATTCACTGGTTGCCGCTAAAATTAAGCCCGTATGCACACCAATCACTCCACCAGGCATAGCAAATGCGTTGATTGATGGGTCCTGCACCACAAAGAAGTTAAAGGTCTGCCGCTTATCTGGACCATTCGCTACTAATTTTCCACCCAAGGCCTGCAAGTAGTCAGACACTTCTACGTCATTCAGCACTTCATCACTCACCGCCACCTGGCGCATAATCTGCTCGGCGATTTCCTGCTCTTGCAGGGGTGAAAGTACTGTGGCTGAAACATCGCCTAAATCTGGCAACTCATTCGCGATTGCGGGATATGCATGCGCAACAGATACAACTAATAATATAATGGTAGGTAAAGTTAATTTCATCATTACTATGATAACGTTTGTAGTTGAATGTTTCATAATTCTGCGCAAATTATCCGCTATCAACCTATGCATTTCAACATAGCAGCACCCTAGATACAGAGACCTTCAAAATGACAAACCCACTTACGCACTTTGATCAAAATGGCCAAGCACATATGGTAGACATTGGCGAAAAAGCTGAAACGCATCGCATTGCCGTTGCCACAGGCATCATCAGCATGCTGCCGACAACTTTAGCCTTGATTCAAAGCGGCACCAGCAAAAAAGGGGATGTGCTCGGTATTGCCAGAATTGCAGCAATTCAGGCCGCCAAGAAAACCTCAGATCTTATCCCGCTATGCCACCCTATTTTTCTCACACGTATTGCGGTTAGCTTTGAGGTAAACGAGGCACAATCTAGCATTAGCTGTACAGTCACTTCTGAAACCTATGGCAAAACAGGCGTAGAAATGGAAGCACTGACCGCAGTGAGTGTGTGCTTACTCACCATTTACGACATGTGCAAAGCGGCTGATCGTGGCATGGTGATTTCTGAGATTAAACTGCTAGAAAAACAAGGTGGGAAATCTGGGCATTGGACGGCTGAAAAGTAAGCACCAGCAAAAGCGTGACAAAAACAAAGACTGGCAACACCGCACCCGCAAAAATCTGCATCAATAGCGTTTACCAGCTGCCTGATGATTTAGCTATAAGACTCTATAGCTAAATCACATCAAAGCAAATCGGTTATACAGCCTGTACGCTAGAAATTGCGCTGCAGTGCTCATTACTCATTATGAGCTTCTTTATTTTTTAACTCTCCCGAGAACAGCGGGAACAATAAAGGCAGCAATAGCAAGGTGAAAATCGTAGCCGTGATTAAGCCGCCAACAATCACCACTGCAAACGGGCGCTGTGTTTCAGAGCCAATACCATGCGAAAGTGCTGCCGGCAACAAGCCCAAACCAGCCATTAGCGCGGTCATTAAAATCGGACGCAATCGCACAACTGCACCCTCCATCACTGCCTCTGCGACACTACGGCCTTCTAATAGCAGGTGGTTAAATTGCTCCAGCATAATCACGCCGTTTTGTACCGATATACCAGCTAAGGCGATAAAGCCCACAGCGGCCGAGATAGAAAGATGCAGTCCGGCCAAACCTAGCCCGGCAAACCCGCCAATTAAGCTGAAAGGTATCATCAATAACACCAGCAGTGCATTACGTACAGAGCGGAATGCGCCAAATAACACCACAAATATCAGCATTAGTGACAGCGGCACAATCACTTTAAGGCGCTTGATTGAGCGTTGCTGATTCTCAAATTGACCACCCCATGTCATGGTATAGCCGGGCGGCAGTTTGACTTGCTCCTTAACCTTGGCCATCGCCTCTTTCACGAAGCTACCTTGGTCACGATCAATTAAATTGGCCTTGATTGCCACGATACGAGAAACACCCTCACGCGCCACCCTAGATGCACCCTGCTTAATGGTAACATCGGCAACTTCACCCAGAGGAATAGTGCCTGCGTTGTTAGGTAATGCTATTGGCAACTCATTAATATCATCTAAAGAGTCGCGGTAGTCCCTCGCTAGTCTGAGCGTAACGTCGAAACGACGGTCACCATCATAGAAAGTGTTGGTCGTCGTGCCACCTAATGCGGTTTGCACAGAAGCATTCACGTCATTCACATTCATACCGTAGCGCGCCAGTTTCTGACGATCCAACGTGATATCAAGCTCCGAGTTACCTGAAATGCGGATAGCCGCGACGTCTGTAGCGCCTTTAATTGAATTAAGCACTGTGGCAACCTGGTCCGACTTTTCTTCCAGAACCGCTAAATCCGGACCGAAAATTTTGACCGATATCTCACCTTTTACGCCAGACAGGGCCTCTTCCACACTATCTTGAATCACTTGAGAGAAGTTAGTTGGAATGCCCGGAATCTGATGTATTTTCGCGGAAATGTCGGCAATCAGTGCCTCTTTATTACTAAACTTCCAAGTGTCTTTAGGCTTTAAGTCAGCCAAGATTTCAATATTATTGGGGCCTTTGGGGTCGGTACCGTCATCCGGCCGTCCTACATGGCTCACCACCAGGTTGATCTCTTTATAGCTAGTTAAAACATTACGAATATTACGTTCGATTTCTTTGGTTTTTTCCAAGCCGGTGGATGGTGGCATGCTGATAGTTAGCCAGATATTGCCCTCATCCAGTTTAGGCAGGAATTCTGAACCTAATAGCGGTGATAAAACCAGCGAAAGCACTAATAAAGACACCGATGCCAAGATAACTGGCAGGCGAATTTTAACTACTTTGAGCAAAACACTGCGGTACCACTCTTGGGTGTTATGCATCCATGTACTGTGCTTCTCTGCCATGTCCGTACGCTTCATTAAGTAAGACATCAGTGCAGGCACCAGCGTAAGCGTAAGCAAAATTGAGCCTAGTAAAGCAAAGCTTAAGGTAAAGGCCATAGGTGAGAAGATTTTGCCTTCCACACGCTGGAAAGTGAAAATTGGCAAGAAAGCCAAAATAATAATCACTTTTGAAAACAGAATAGGGCGCCCCATTTCGATTGCCGTATTTTTAAGCGTAGTGACGCGCCATGAATGCGTGCCATGATGTGGGAACTCATCTACTTTGGCTAGCGAGAGTTTCACCATCAGCGCCTCTACCAACACCACCGCACTATCGATAATAATACCGAAGTCCACCGCCCCCAGTGAAATCAAATTCGCCGAAACGCCGCGAATATCCATCACGATAAAAGCAAACAACAGCGATAACGGGATAACCGCTGCAACAATCAGCGCCGCACGCCAGTTGCGTAAAAAGATGATAAGAATAGCAACCACAAGCAGCGCACCAACAATCATGTTTTCAGTCACAGTGTGCACAGTGTGATGAATCAAGCTGGTACGGTCATAAAAAGGCCGAATTTTCACACCCTCGGGCAACTTAGCATTAACCTCGTCCACCTTGGCTTTTAAGGCTTCAATCACCTTCGCGGGGTTCTGGCCTTTGTTCATCAGCACAATGCCTTCAATCACATCATCCTGATTGTTAAAAGCCACGATACCTGAGCGGAAGCGGTTACCAATCACAACCTCGCCTACATCTTTGACCAAGATAGGCTTACCCGCACTCGATAAAATAACGGTGTCGGCAATATCATCCAACGAACGATATAAACCTAATGAGCGCACAACCAGCGATTCATCGCCGCGATGCATAAGACCGCCGCCCACATTGCTGCTGCCGTTATTAAGTGCTTGATTAACCAGATCGATGCTAATGCTGTACTTCTTAAGCAGATAGGGGTCCAGCTTGACTTGGTATTCTTTGACTGCACCACCAAAACTAGTAATGTCGGCTACCCCTGGCACTGTTCTCAGCACAGGAATAATCTGCCAATCCTGAATTGCGCGCACTTCGCGCTGTGGCATATCTTTCGGGGCATCGACTAGGAATCGATAAATTTCACCCACAGCGGTTGTAAGGGGTGCCAGCGTGGGTTGATACTCTGGTGGCAGATTGACGGCTTGCAGCTTTTCTAAAACTTGCTGGCGGGCAAAGTAGTCATCTGTCTTTTCAGAAAAAGTTAGCGTCACTACCGATAAACCGGTAATTGAAACTGAGCGCATTTGCGCTAAGTTCGGCACACCGCTCATGCCATGCTCAATCGCCAACGTCACAACGCGCTCAACCTCTTCGGGCGCTAGGCCCGGCACTTGCGTAACAATGCCAACGTGCACGTCCTCAACATCAGGAAAAGCCTCAATCGGCAGGTTCTGTACAGAGACTATCCCTGCGACCACGAGGATAAATGTTGCAATCAGTACGAAAGTACGTTGTTGCAGCGAGAAGGTAATAAGTTTTTCTAGCATTATTTACCCGCTGCCAACTCTGAATTAATCAAAATAGCGCCTTTGGTGACCACACGCTCACCTGCTTTGAGGCCGTCTTTAATGGTGGCGTAGTCTCGTCCTTGCAAATCTAGGGTGACACGGCGTTTCTGAATATGCCCATGACTGGTTTCAACGAATACGTAGCTGTATAAACCCTCTGTAATCAGCGCGCTATTAGGAATGCGAATCACCTTTTGCTGTGACATGCTAAGTGGGGTCACACGCGCATACATTTCCGGGCGTAGTTTGCCCTTGCTCTCTACCGAGCAGCGCACTTGAACGCGGCGGCTGACTGGGTCGAGCATAGTACCAATAGATTGGACTTTGCCCTGAAACTCCTCATCCGGATACGCATCCACCTTGATGCTTAAGGTTTGACCAACACTCACTTTGCTAAGATCGCGTTCAGGCAGATCAATCATTGCCCAAAGATGATCTGGGTTAGTAATTACAAATAGTGGGCTTGCTGCATCGGGACGGACTTCGTTGCCGAGATTAACCTGACGGTCAACTATCATGCCCGCCATCGGCGCTTTCAACGTAAAGCTCTCATTGCCAAAGGTTGCGTGATTAATGCCCAGATTATGTAAGCGTGATTTTGTACGTTCTGCCTCAGCTTGTGATTGCGCCATATCCGCCTGCGCAGATTCCAGCTCTTTGTGTGCAACTACGCCGCCATCCACAAGCACTTTACTGCGCTCCAAGGCCTTTCTTTTTAGGTCTAAATCCGCACTGGCTTTACGGTAGTCAGCAACTGCAGAGCCCATGTCAGGTGAGTCGATAGTTAAAAGCGGCTGACCAACTTTTACGCGATCACCCAATTGCGCATGAATTTTGATAGCGCGGCCTAATACAGGAGAGCTGATGCGTGAGGTGAAATTCTCGTCAAAACTAATCTTTCCATTCATAGGCTCGGTAGTGGAGGCAACCACCTCGGCAACAGTCTCAATTTTTAGATTAGCCTCTTGCGCAGAGTTTTCTTTCAGGATTACTTCATTTTCTTGCTTGGTGTGCTGAACTGGCGAAGGCTTAGGGCCGGCCATAGCAGTTGTTGGCAGCGTGAAGGAGGCCCCAACCAGTAGAATAGTGAGTAAAGAGCTGAGTCCGTGCTTCATGTGCTTCCCTTATTAATGCTTAATTTTGATTTTCTATTCTTGTGGCTGCCTGCCATGCCGCTAGGGCTTTTGCATAATCCGCGTGGGAGGTGGCAGCATCTAACTGTATTGCGCGCAGTACACGGCGTGCATCGAGTAAGTCGGTAATGCCTGTAGCGCCATGGCTATAAGCAAACTCAGCGGCATCTGCTGCTTTTTGTGCCTCAGTCAGAATTTGCGTGTCAAAGCGATTTACTTTCTCGACGGCTGCATTTAAATCTGCGCGTGCACGCGAGATTTCACTCACCGCAGATGCACGTGCCTGCTGCTTTGCCTCCAGCGCCGATGTAAGGTCAACTTCAGCACGGCTGATTTCGCCCTGATATTCGTAGTTAGTAAATAATGGAATGGTAATCGCAGCGCCAATGGTATTGGTGTCAGCACCTGGCATTTGCCCGGGGAAGCGTTGGTATTGCAGGGCAATATTCACATCCCGTGTTTTTAATGCATTGGCAAGACGTTGATTCTCTTCCGCTTGCTTGGTGCGCGCCTCCGCTGCCAATACATCCGGCCGCGCATCTATATCTTGCGGCGTGCTGATAGTCTGGCTAACTGTAGGCCAGCCATCTTGCGCATACAAACGTGCTGCCTCATTCTCTTGCCCCATCATATAGGCAAGATTAGCTTGCGCCTTTTCACGGTTTGCTTTGGCCTGACGCATATCATTTTGTATTTTTAGCAAGTCCACGCGCATTCTGGCAACGTCGCTAGCGGCAATATCGCCGACTTTTAATCTTAGCTCGGCAGCCTGAATGGTTTTTTCGTAGGCGGCACTATTACTCGCCAGAATTTTTTCGGCCTCTTGTGCTAACAGCAAGTCGTAATAAGCATCATTAAAACTCAGCAGCAATTGCCGCTCAGCGTCTTTTAAGTCGTAATTAGAGGCTTTGATGGCATTTTTAGCGGAGGCCATGCGTAGCTCACGCTTGTCACCACGCTCTATCAACTGGCTAATTTGCACGGTTGAGTTAAGAGTTTGATCCGACAGACTGTTGCTGCCGTTAGGGTTTTTATTGGCAGTTGAGCGATTAAGGTTAAAGCTGGCAACGCCCAGTGATAAATTAGGATTAGGCTTTTGTGAGGCCGTGATCGCGTCGGCTTCTGCGCCTTGCACCATGCGCTTAGCGGAAATTAACTCTTTATTATTTTCGTGAAATAAATGCTGGGCCGCTTCCAGAGTTAAATGAGTTAAATCAGCCTCAGCGTAGGCAACGGGGAGACTGCTCAAAAAACCGAGCACCAGAATATAGGCAACTTTTTTAAACATCGTTATTCGCTATAGTTATTTTTAGTCAGAACGTGAGGGGCATCTCGGGCTGTTTTAAAATATGCAGAACTTACAATTGACCACGCTGCGTAACAAAAATTCCGCAGACACATTAAGTTTAAATTTTAGATCAAATGCCTAGAATACAACCCAATCAAAGATAGTAGTGCAAAAACAATCCAGCAGTATATCTTATCTCCACCACTCTAATTATTACGAAATTATTATCCACCCTAGCCATTAATAACGAATTCTTCAAAATTCGCTACAACTACAGGCCGGCTAAAATAATACCCTTGGAAATAATCGCAGCCAAAATCTTTAAGCAGCTCGAACTGCTCAAGCTGCTCTACACCTTCTGCCACAATGTCACAATGGATGGTCTTGCCAACGGCAAGTACCATCTGAATAATCGCGGCATCGTTAGAATCGGTGAGCACATCATGCACAAATGACTGGTCAATTTTAATTTGTGTCACTGGTAGCTTCTTCAAGTAGACTAATGATGAATGCCCTATCCCAAAATCATCCAGCGCAATGTGCACGCCCATTTGCCTCAGAATGTTCATTTTATTGATTACATCATCCATGTTATCAATGACCGATGTTTCAGTCAGCTCTAGCTTAAGTAAAACCGGGTTAATCGCCGTTTTTGCCAAAATCTCTCGCAACTCTTGAACAAAATTAATGTATAAAAATTGCTTTGCACTGATATTTACCGAGAGCTTAATTTGGCCGAGGGCAGGGCTAGCCTCCCACTCCTTTAGTTGCTGACATGCTTGTTCCAGCACCCAACGCCCGATTTTAATAATAAGATTTGTTTTTTCTGCAATTGGGATAAATTCAACCGGGCTAATTTCGCCTAAGGTCGGGTGACTCCATCTTAGCAATACCTCAGCTGCCACCACTTGTTTAGCCACATTAACGATAGGTTGGTAATTGAGGTACAACTCTTGATTAACCAACGCTAAATTCAGCGCAGACTCTAATGCAAAGTTTTTTTCTATACTCTCTTGCGTTAATTGATCATAAAAACGATAGGTATTGCCGCCGCTGTCTTTTGATAAGTACATAGCGGTGTCAGCATGTCTTAGATGATCTTCAAAAGTGAGTGCATTATCATTGAATAAAGTAACACCGATACTGGCAGAGGTAGAGAACTCAAATAGGCTTAGGTAGTAGTTCTTATTTAGTTCGGCCAATAGCTTTTGTGCAATCTCGCTTACCTGCTGATAGGCAATACTGGCATTTTGGTCCAGACTTTCTAATATCACCACGAACTCATCGCCACTTAGCCGTGCAACGGTATCTCCGGCACGCACCGTATGCTGAATGCGATGCGCCACCTCAATTAGCAGCTGATCGCCTACATCATGGCCCTTGGTATCATTGAGTACTTTAAATTTATCTAAATCAATAAATAACAACGCGCAGTAAGTCTTGGACCGTTGCGCAATCGACATGGCGTGCTGATAGCGATCTGCGAGCAAGCGCCGATTGGGCAAACTGGTTAAGGCGTCATAATAAGCAAAGTTCTCGATTTCTTGTCTGGCTCTTTTCTGCTCGGAAATATCACGCACAAAACCAGTAACTAAAGACAAATTGGCATCTTTTAAGGCAGTTAGGGTTAATTCGATAGGAAACTCACTACCATCTGCACGCATCCCGACCAACTCGATACGCTGGTTAAAAATATGCGTCACGCCTGACATTTTATATTGCTGATGGCCTGCATGATGAGCGGCTCGGTAACGTACAGGGATAATCAGCTCAGACATTGGCTGGCCCAGCACATCCTCTTTTTTGTAGCCAAAAATGCGCTCGGCTGCCGGATTAAACTCAACTAATAACCCAGCAGAATCTATGGTGACAATCGCGTCAAATGCGCCGTCGATCACTGAGCGCAGCTTTTTATCATTTTTTTGTATGGTCATATGCGCTAAATTACGCTCGGACTGCAAAGCGGAAATTAATAGCATCGTCACCACCAGCGCCACCATAAACGTCCACAGCGAGAACACGCCCTCGCTTAAATCATGGCTGTAGAAATTACCGCTGCCCTGTGACGTTACCCAGACGGCTATGCTGGATAAGATAATTACAAAGAATGAGCCGCCGACCAAACCAAAGCTCATGGAGGCCCATATCAACATGGGCAAAATCACAAACATAGATAAAATAAACTGTTTGTTTAGATCTGGCACCGCACTTACGATGATGAGTTCAACGCAAACAAATAAGATAATCCATGCCAGCAACTGGTAGCATCTGTTATTACAAGTGAATGTGCCTTTTCTGCCTAGATTGAGCACTAGCGGTAATGCCAGCAGCACACCTAGACTATCCCCTAGCCACCAAATAAACCAGATACTAGATAACTTATCGACCGGCGCAAGCCCTGTAATATATAAACTGAACATTCCGCCAGTAGCGCACACTGACATGCCGATCAGCGCGACAGCAATCATCAGAAAAATGTCTTTTTGTTTATATAAATGATGATTAAAACGAAATTTTGGCAGCAGGTATGCAGCAAGCAAGGGGCCAAGCGTATTGGTAATTGCAATCAGAATGCTGGCAGAGAAGGGTAAAACCGTTAGTTCAACTAGAAACGATGCGATAAAGACAGCAGGAATGCTGACACGTCCCCAGCGCATGATAGCGCCGACAGCAATGCCGGTAGGAAGCCAAATCAAGGTGGCCACTGAC
Source organism: Methylotenera sp. (assembly GCF_036401095.1). Lineage (GTDB taxonomy): Bacteria > Pseudomonadota > Gammaproteobacteria > Burkholderiales > Methylophilaceae > Methylotenera. Next base: position 135,842 of record NZ_DASWWA010000001.1, on the reverse strand, counting down.
TCTTTGTAGGGCACCATCAGCCCCAGTTTAGCGGTAGTAAAGTAAGCAAACGCTACTGCTAAAAAAGTTATTAACTTTCCTTTGAAAGTCAAAAAACGATATTTAGCAATAGCGTTTTGCATCACGTGCGCTTAGCTGATATCAAGTCCATCTTGCACCAGCTCGGCAGCACGGAGAACTGCTCGCGCCTTGTTCTGCGTCTCCATCCACTCGCTTTCAGGGACAGAGTCTGCCACGATGCCGGCACCAGCCTGCACATACAGCATATTGTTTTTAATTACACCGGTTCTAATCGCGATTGCAACGTCCATATCACCATTAAACCCTAAATAACCGACAGCGCCTGCATAAATACCGCGTTTGCTCGGCTCTAATTCGTCAATGATTTCCATTGCACGTACTTTAGGTGCACCACTCACGGTACCAGCAGGGAATGTGGCCTTAATCACATCAATCGCATCCATTCCCGGCTTGAGCTTGCCCTCTACGTTACTCACAATGTGCATCACGTGAGAGTAGCGCTCTATCATCATGTTGTCAGTCACTTTAACCGAACCCGTCACCGCAACACGGCCTACATCATTACGGCCCAAATCCATTAACTGTACGTGCTCTGCGCGCTCTTTCGGGTCTGCCAACAACTCTTCTGCCAGTGCAACATCCTGCTCACGTGTCTTACCGCGTGGACGTGTGCCGGCAATCGGCCGTGCAGTCACGGTACCATTCTCAAGGCGCACTAAAATTTCAGGTGAAGCACCCACCACGTGGTGGTCACCCATGTCGTAATAGAACATATAGGGAGACGGATTCAAGCTACGCAACGCGCGATACAGCGATAGCGGCGGCGCAGAAAATTTCTGTGACATGCGCTGCGATAACACCACCTGCATAATGTCACCATCCAAAATATACTGCTGGGCACGCTTAACAGCCGCTTTGAAATTATCCTCACCAAACTCTGAACTTGCCGTGGTTTTATCCATAGCAACAGACTTTGGAATGGTGACCGTGTTTCTTAACTTTTGTACCAGCTCATTTAAGCGTTGCTTAGCCTGCTCGTAGGCGCGTGGTGCCGCAGCATCGGCGTAGACAATAAAATAAAGCTTACCGCTTAAGTTATCCACCACAGCCAACTGCTCAGACACCATTAACAGCACGTCTGGCGTATCAATCGCATCAGGCTTTACATTATTTGCTAAGCGCTTTTCAATATAGCGCACGGTTTCGTAGCCAAAATAACCAGCTAAACCACCGGTAAATCTTGGTAAACCTTCATATGGGGGGGTCTTAAAGCGCGCTTGGAAGCTTTTCACAAAATCCAGCGGGTTGGTATTCTCAACACTTTCCACCACTGTGTCGCCATCCAATACTTGGATATTTTTGCCATGCGCCACAATGCGCATTTTTGCAGGTAAACCAATAATGGAATAACGACCAAACCGTTCACCGCCCTGCACAGACTCCAGCAAGTATGAAAAAGGCTGATTGGCAAGTTTTAAATAAAGTGAAAGCGGTGTGTCGAGGTCAGCAAAAGTTTCGAGTACGAGGGGAATGCGGTTGTAGCCCTGTGCTGCCAAGGCATTGAATTCATCTTGATTAATGGTATTTAACATAAGCTTCCTAAGACTATTATTTTCGTGTTCTTAAATATCGCATGCTACATCTGCGTGTATGCGCTGCGCTTCGTGCATTAGCGTTGCCAAGAGCCCCGCCAACTGGAAGAATCATTAAGAAACTTATCGTACAAATAATCGTCTGCGATGTGCTTCATATTAGAAGTTATGTTTAAAAATATTGCTAGGTTAATAAATTAAGTAAGTCGGGCAAATCGTAGATAGTGGCATCCACCATACTTTCGTCAATTGCCCTGCCTTGATTATACCCATAAGGCACAGTAACAATATAGCATCCTGCGGCGTGCGCGGCTACTACATCTGTATCAGAGTCACCCACCAGCATAGATTCGGTTTCCAACACATCTAACTTTTTACAGATATGATGCAATTGCATTGGGTCAGGTTTCTTTTTAGGTAACGTATCCCCAGAAACAACCACCTCAAAAAAATCGAGCATGCCGGTCGCGCCCAATATCGACAGTGTGAATTTTTCAGGTTTATTCGTGACACACGCCAGCTTAAAGCCTGTGCGCTTGAGCTGGTCTAAAGTCTCTAATGCGCCGTGATATGGCTGGCTGCTGGTCACATTCTGGGCATAATATTCAAAGAACAACGCCTGCGCTTCATTGAGTAAAGCGTCATCTGGCTCGGCTAGCGTGCCATTCGCTACGCAGCGTTTAACCAGCATTTGTGCGCCTTCACCGATATAACGCGCAATTTGCGCCGGTGATTTATTAGGTAAATTTAATGCATCCAGCATCTGATTTGCCGCATAGGCAATTTCAGGCGCAGTGTTCACCAATGTACCGTCAAGATCAAACATGACGGCTTTAACATTAAATCCCATGATGATTTACTTTAGTTTCAATGACGCTGATTTTAAAGCTAGATTTAACTGCAACACACCTATTTAAAAATACCTAGCCACTAAATATTTAGCAGCTAGGCATCTTAAATATACTGCATTTATTTTACTGTTGCTAAAGATGCACGCATTTCAGCTACTACTGTGTTGTAGCGATTTGCATCAGTATCTTTAGGTGATCCAAAAATTGCTGAGCCAGCAACAAAAGTATCAGCACCTGCGCGCGCAATTTCAGCGATGTTAGCAGCATTAACGCCACCATCTACTTCCAGCCAGATTTGACGACCGGTTTTTTCGTAGTAAGCGTCGATACGGGCACGTGCCAGTTTCAATTTTTCTAAAGTTTCTGGAATGAATTTTTGACCGCCGAAACCAGGGTTCACAGACATCAACAAAATCATATCCACTTTGTCCATCACGTGGTCTAAGTAGCTTAATGAAGTAGCTGGGTTGAACACCAAGCCTGATTTACAGCCTAAATCACGCACCATCGCCAAACTGCGGTCGATATGCTCAGAAGCTTCTGGGTGGAAAGTAATAATGTTTGCGCCTGCTTTTGCAAAGTCAGGAATAATACGGTCAACAGGTTTAACCATTAAATGCACATCAATCAACGCGCCTACTTTTTTTGCAGTTTCGCGAATTGCATCACATACTAATGGGCCAATGGTTAGGTTAGGCACGTAGTGGTTGTCCATTACATCAAAGTGCACGATATCTGTGCCTGAAGTAATTACGTCTTCAATCTCTTGACCAAGTTTGGCAAAGTTTGCAGAAAGAATACTTGGGGCAATTCTAAAAGTTTTATCCATGGCAATATCCATCAAATTAAATTTATTAATCAGTTTAAAGCGTTATTTTAACCTTATTTCATACTAATAAGATGATGCTTCTTGCTTAAGATAGTCCAATCCCTCAAAATTACACTTATGCAGTTATATGTTATAGGCGTGAACCACACAACCGCCCCCATCCAAATCCGTGAGCATGTCGCTTTTAACAGCGAACATCTAGGTAGCGCCCTGCGCGAGCTAACCCTGCACGACGCTGCAGAGGCGGCGATTTTATCTACCTGTAACCGTACCGAGCTTTACTGCAGCACGGACGACCCGCAAAAGGCGCTGGCCTGGCTATCGCAATATCATAAAATCGAACCAACTGAAATCGCACCTTATATATACACACTGCCGGACGACGAAGCAGTAAAACATGCGTTCCGCGTGGCTTCCGGCCTAGACAGCATGGTGCTGGGCGAGCCGCAGATTCTAGGTCAATTTAAGCAGTCGGTAAAAATTGCACAAGATGCCGGCACGTTGGGCACCTTGCTACACAAGTTATTCCAGCGTACATTTGAAGTGGCAAAAGAAGTACGTACCAACACCGATATCGGTGCCAATTCCATTTCGATGGCAGCCGCAGCGGTCAAGCTGTCGCAGCGTATTTTCGGCGATATCAGCGAGCAAAAAGTGTTGTTTATTGGCGCCGGAGAAATGATAGAACTGTGCGCCGACCACTTTGCGGCACAAAAACCAAAAAGCATGACCATTGCCAACCGCACCATTGAACGCGGCTCCAATTTGGCACAAAAAATTAATGGTGAAGCCATACTCCTTAATGACTTACCCGCGCATTTTGCCAATTTTGACATTGTCATCACCTCCACTGGCAGCACTCTGCCTATTATCGGGCTGGGCATGGTAGAAAGCGCCATTAAAGCACGCCGCCACCGCCCGATTTTTATGGTCGACTTAGCCGTACCGCGCGATATTGAGCCTGAAGTTGCTGAATTAGATGACGTGTTCTTATATACGGTAGATGATTTAGAACAAGTGGTGTCTGACGGTATTGAAAATCGGCAGACTGCCGCAGTTGAAGCAGAAATGATAGTAGAAACACGCGTTGAAAACTTTATGCAGTGGTTTAAAAAGCGCGATGCAGTCCCCACCATTAAAGCACTGCGCGACCAAGCCGAGCATATGCGCAAGGCCGAGCTGGATAAAGCCTACAAACTGCTGCAAAAAGGTGAGGCCCCGGAAAAAGCGCTAGAAGCATTAAGTGTGGCGCTCACCAATAAATTCCTGCACGCACCTAGCCATGCCTTAAACAAAACGCATGGCGACGAGCACGCCAAACTAGAAGAGATTCTAAAAGATTTATATCAGATTAAAAGTTAAGCAGTATTACTTGAGAAATAAACAATGAAACCAAGCATGATTACCAAGCTCGCAAACTTAAGCGAGCGTTTAGATGAAATTGACCGTTTAATGAGCAGTGAAGGCATCACTGACAACATGGACAACTATCGCAAACTAACGCGCGAACATGCAGAAATAACGCCTATTGTGGAGCAATACCGCGCGTTTGAGCAGGCCGAGGCCGACATCAACGAAGCACAAACCATGCTGAATGACCCGGAGATGAAAGCGTTTGCACAGGAAGAAATTGAAGCCGGCAAAGCCAAACTAGAGTCAATTGAGGCAGCGCTGCAAACCTTGCTACTGCCTAAAGACCCGAATGATGAAAAGAACATCTTCCTAGAGATCCGCGCCGGCACTGGCGGTGATGAGTCTGGCTTATTTGCCGGCGATTTATATCGCATGTACTCTCGCTACGCAGAGCGCCAAGGCTGGAAAGTAGAAGTAATGTCAGCCAACGAAGGTGAAATGGGCGGTTACAAAGAAATTATCGCCAAAATTGAAGGTTATGGCGCCTATTCAAAACTGAAATTTGAAAGTGGCGGCCACCGCGTGCAACGCGTGCCGGACACTGAAACACAGGGCCGCATTCATACCAGTGCTTGTACCGTGGCGATATTGCCAGAAGCGGATGAAGTGTCTGATGTGACCATCAACCCGGCAGATGTGCGTATCGATACGTTCCGAGCTTCTGGTGCTGGTGGTCAGCATATTAACAAAACCGATTCAGCGGTACGCCTCACCCATGCACCTACCGGCATTGTGGTGGAGTGTCAGGAAGGCCGTAGCCAGCACGCTAACAAAGCGCAAGCTTTTGCCGTACTTGCTGCGCGCATTAAAGCCAAGCAAGTGGACGAACAGCAAAGCAAAATCGCCAGCGAGCGTAAAAGCTTAATCGGCAGTGGCGACCGCTCAGAGCGTATCCGCACTTACAACTACCCGCAAGGCCGCATTACGGACCATCGTATCAACCTGACCTTGTACAAAATCGACGCGATTACCGAAGGGGATATGGACGAGCTAATTGGCGCACTGGCAGCTGAGCATCAGGCAGACTTACTGGCCAGCTTGGGTGAAGACAATTAACAGCGAAAACAACTAATTGACGCAAACTGTTCGCAGCACATGGGTAGGCGCTCAACAGCGCCTGATTCAGGAGTTAGCATTAGATACTGGTGATGCAAAGTTTGAGGCGCAACTCCTGCTACAACACACACTCGAAGTAAACCGTGCGTGGCTGCTGGCGCACGAGCACGACACGCTACCTAGCAAGAGTGACACTGACTTTGAGGCCTTGCTGACGCGCCGCCTACTGGGCGAACCGGTTGCCTACATTTTAGGCTGCCGCGAGTTTTATGGACTAAACCTCACGGTTACGCCGGACACACTAATCCCGAGGCCAGACACCGAAACACTGGTAGAAGCCGCGTTAGAAAAAATCCCTACCGATGCAAACTGTACGATTCTGGACCTAGGCACCGGCACTGGCGCCGTGGCACTGGCGATTGCCAAGCATCGCCCACACGCACAGGTAACGGCAGTTGACGCATCCCATGCCGCACTGCGTATAGCTGAACACAACGCTAAGCAATTAGGCTTAGCGCATGTTAACTTTAGTTTAGGCCACTGGTTTTCAGCAGTAGAAGGTGAGCGATTTAACCTGATTGTCAGCAATCCGCCCTATATTGAGCAGCATGACCCGCACCTAAGCCAAGGGGATTTAAGGTTTGAGCCCATGTCCGCACTCGCTTCCGGCGCAGATGGTCTGGATGATATCCGCGAGATTATCGCGCACAGCTTGATTCACCTACTACCACAAGGCTGGCTGATGCTAGAGCACGGCTACAACCAGGCGCAGTTAGTGGCAGATTTAATGGCAGAAAGTGGCTTCGTCGATATTAAAACCATCCAAGACCTAGGTGGCAACGACCGCGTAACCATAGGCAAGAACCCACTTATAGTGAGCACTCACTGGGACTAGCAACCTTACACTTAGGCAACTGCAACAACACCCAATAACAGCTAACTTAAAAATTGCACTGGCATTCAAACCCTCACTTGCACGCCCTGCACCTGAACAAACGAGCTAAGTGAATGTCTGAAACGATAAGCACCACACCTCATGAAGGCGCACGGATCACATGCCTGAACCACTTATCTTATTAGCCTACACCAGCGTTGCAACGCACCCGATGACGCACGATGAGCTGTTATCACTACTAGACTCAGCACGCAGCTGCAACCAGCGCCATAACATCACCGGCATGCTACTGTATATGGATGACTGCTTTTTTCAAGTGCTGGAAGGTGAGGAGCACACTGTTGATGCCTTATACGAAAAAATCTGCCAGGACAAACGCAACCACCACGTGGTGAAGCTGATTAGAGAGCATATCACCCAGCGTAGCTTCACTGAGTGGACCATGAGCTATGAACATGTCACACGTGAAGAAATGGCATCTTTCACCGGCTTGACCGATTATCTTGACCAAGACCACCCAGGATTTAACGGCATGGCAGCGGGTCGCGCGCGCTTTTTGATTGAGTCATTTAAGGATGGTCTATGGCATCGCCACGACCTAACACAACAAAAATTTATACACATCGGTAGATAGCGCATTTGCAACATAAACTTTTGCAGTGCGGCATAGTATAATCAAACTATGTCTGAAAATAACTCTATCGGCATTGTTGCCCCACAAACTGCATCTTTTAGCGAGCCGCTCACCCTTAAAAGCGGCGCAGTGCTAGCGCAATTCAATCTGGTTTACGAAACCTACGGCACCTTAAATGCCAACAAGTCCAACGCGGTGCTGATTTGCCATGCGCTATCAGGCACGCACCACGTGGCAGGTAAGTATTCGGAACAAGACAAATATCCAGGCTGGTGGGACAACTTAGTAGGCCCCGGCAAACCGCTAGATACCAATAAATTTTTTGTAATTGGCGTTAACAACTTAGGCGGCTGTCATGGCAGCTCTGGCCCAGTGAGCACCAACCCTGCAACCGGTAAACCATGGGGCTCTGCATTCCCTATCGTTACCGTTGAAGACTGGGTAAACTCGCAAGCACGCTTGTTAGACCAACTTAGCATTACGCAACTGGCAGCAGTCATTGGCGGCAGCCTTGGCGGCATGCAAGCACTGCAATGGACCATTGCTTACCCGGAGCGGGTACGCCACGCTTTAGTGATTGCCTCTGCGCCCAACCTAACTGCACAGAATATAGCGTTTAACGAAGTAGCACGTCAGGCCATTATCACAGACCCTGAGTTTCATGGCGGCGACTACTATGAACATGGCGTGGTGCCGCGCCGCGGCTTGCGCATTGCACGCATGCTAGGCCACATTACCTACCTAAGCGATGACGCGATGGGTGAAAAATTTGGCCGTAAACTGAAAGACGACATCAAATACGGCTTTAATGTTGAGTTTGAAATGGAGTCTTACCTACGTTACCAAGGCGACAAGTTTGCAGGTGAGTTTGATGCAAACACCTATTTGCGCATGACGCGCGCCTTAGACTACTACGACCCGGCACTGGCTTACGATGGCGACTTAAGCAAAGCGCTTAGCCAGACCCAAGCCAAGTTCCTAGTATTGTCATTCACCAGCGACTGGCGCTTTTCACCAGCGCGCTCACGCGAAATCGTAAAAGCGCTGCTCGATAACGAAAGCACCGTCAGCTACGCAGAAGTTACTGCTGCTCACGGCCATGATGCATTCTTAATGCCAGATAAACATTACCACGCTATTTTGCGTACCTATTTAGGCAACATTGAAGTTGGTGGCAACCATGCAGAATAATGTAAATATTACAAAAAATGTCACCCAATACCGCCAAGATTTTGCGATTATCGCAAACTGGGTGAAATTTGGCAGCAAAGTACTGGATTTAGGCTGCGGCGATGGTGAGTTATTACAATTTTTACGCAGCTCATTAGAGATTAAAGGTTATGGCGTAGAAAAAGATGACACCAACCTGATTGCCTGCGTTAAAAATGGTATCAACGTGATTCAAATGGACTTAGAAGACGGCTTATCCGGCTTTGAAGACCAGTCATTTAACACCGTGATACTCTCGCAAACCCTGCAAGCCATGCATAACACAGAAGAAATTGTGCTGGAAATGCTGCGCGTAGGTAAAGAGATCATCGTGACATTCCCCAACTTCGGTTATTGGCGTAACCGCATGCAAATCACGGCAGGGCGCATGCCGGTTTCTAAAGCACTGCCGTACCAATGGTACGACACGCCTAACGTGCATTTATGCACGATTAACGACTTTGATTACTTCTGCCATCATCACAATATTGAGATTTTAGAGCGCCGCGTCATTACCGACGGCAAAGAAGTGAGCTTCATGCCTAATCTGCTGGGCAGCTTAGCAATGTACCGCTTGAAATCCAAGTAATTATTTTGCAAACCATCGCCCAGCCAACCATCCGCCAATCGCTTATGAGCAAAAAAATGCTCATCTGCGTATTCACCGGCTTTAGCTCGGGGCTACCGCTATTTATTTTAATCAGCCTGTTACCGGCATGGTTGCGCTCCGAGGGAGTAGACCTGAAATCCATAGGCTTATTTGCATTAATCAGCCTACCCTTTACCTGGAAGTTTCTGTGGGCACCGCTGTTTGATCGCTTCACGCCACCACTAGGGCGCCGTCGCGGCTGGCTGGTAGTCTGGCAGGTGTTATTACTGCTGTCGATTCCCGCATTCGGCGCCTTTAACCCCAAGTTTGATATATGGAGCATTGCCTACCTAGCCACAGTCGTGGCCTTTTTTAGCGCATGCCAAGATATCGTGCTAGACGCCTACCGCCGTGAACTGCTGATAGATGCAGAGCTAGGCCTAGGCAACGCCGTGCATGTGAACGCTTATAAAATTGCAGGCTTAGTGCCAGGCTCGCTATCACTGATTCTTGCAGACCATATGCCGTGGAGTAGCGTATTTACCATTACCGCACTATTTATGCTGCCCGGACTAGTGATGACGCTGCTAGTGACGGAGCCTGCATTAAAGTATGGCGCACCCAAAACCTTGCGCGCCGCGATTGTGGAGCCATTTAAAGAGTTTATTGAACGCAACGGTTTAAAGTCAGCATTGTTTATCCTGGCGTTTATCTTTCTGTACAAACTTGGCGACAGCATGACCACCGCGCTCGCCACGCCGTTTTATTTAGACATGGGCTATAGCAAAACTGAAATTGGCTTAATCGCCAAAAATGCAGGGCTATGGCCTAGCGTGCTAGGTGGCTTAATCGGCGGGCTGTGGATGATTCGGCTCGGCATCAATAAATCATTATGGATTTTTGGCGCAGTACAAATGCTGGCCATCTTAGGTTTTGCCTGGCTAGCAGACGAAGCAAGCAACCCCGCCGCATTCAATGCCAGCTTTGAGCTGGAGGCATTTGGTGCCAACCTCATATTGCAAGAACGTTTGCTATGGCTGGGCATGGTAATCGGGGTAGAGGCGCTGGGGGTAGGGCTGGGCACCGCGGCATTTGTGGCCTACATTGCCAAAACCACACACCCGCTGTACACCGCCACCCAGTTTGCACTGTTTACCAGCCTAGCTGCAGTACCACGCACGTTTGCCAATGCTGCAACCGGCTATATGGTGGAAAGCATGGGCTGGCGCGACTTCTTTATGCTCTGCTTTATTATTGCCATCCCCGGCATGCTGTTACTGCTAAAAATTGCCCCCTGGCATGAAACAGCAAAAGAGCTTAAAGCCAACCATTAATCACTGATGCAGAGCGCCCGTTAAGGGCATGTCAGCCGAATATATGCGCTAAAGCGCATAGAGCGAAGAAGCCTAGCTAGTTGCGCTACGCAGCGAGGCGATGAGTACCGCGTAACGAAGCAATTAACTTACGTAGTGACTTACTCCGCGCTTCCTTACGCGTAATCTATGATTAAAGGTGCATGATCGCTAAAGCGCTCATCCTTATACACACTGGTTGCTACCGCTTTAGCTGCCAAAACTGGCGTTGCAATTTGGTAATCAATACGCCAACCCACATTCTTTGCCCATGCCTGACCGCGATTACTCCACCAGGTGTAACAAGCATCCGTGGTGTCCGGATGCAATGTACGGTAAACATCTACCCAGCCCATTTCGTCAAACAACTGTGTCAGCCATGCACGCTCTTCAGGCAGAAAGCCCGAGTTCTTGCGGTTACCTTTCCAGTTTTTCAGGTCCGCCTCTTTGTGCGCAATATTCCAGTCGCCGCAAATCACCACATCACGTCCGCTTTGCACCAGCGCCTGCAATTGCGGCATAAAGCGTTCCATCACGCTAAACTTAAAGGCTTGACGCTCCTCACCGCTAGAGCCCGAGGGCAGGTACAGTGACACCACGCTCAAATTGCCAAATCTGGCCTCAAGATAACGCCCCTCACTATCGATATCCGCAATCCCCAAGCCCTCAATAACGCTATCGGCTTTAGTCTTTGCATAAATGCCAACACCGCTATAGCCTTTTTTCTCTGCATAATGGAAATAGCCGTAATAACCTTCAGGATTCAGCATTTGATCAGTCATATCACCAGCTTGCGCTTTGATTTCCTGCATGCATATGACATCCGCATCTTGTGTTTTGAGCCATGCATACAAACCTTTGTTAGTTGCAGAGCGAATGCCATTTAAATTTAACGATATAATCTTCAAAACTTCATTCCAAATAATTAACAGAAACTATCATGACCCAACCACTCGATCAATTCAGGCAAGATTTTATCGCATTTGCAATCCAAAAAGAGGTTTTAAAATTCGGTGAGTTTAAAACCAAAGCCGGCCGATTAAGCCCTTACTTTTTTAATGCCGGTTTATTTAACGATGGCGAAAGCCTGATGAAGCTGGGCGAGTTTTACGCACAAGCCATTAAAAACTCAGGTATTGAGTTCGACATGTTGTTTGGTCCAGCTTACAAAGGCATTACGTTAGCGGCAAGTATTGCCATCGCACTTGCCAAAGATGGTCACAATGTACCTTACGCTTACAACCGCAAAGAAGCCAAAGACCATGGCGAAGGCGGCGTGATTGTAGGTAGCCCGCTTAAGGGTCGAGTTCTCATCATCGATGATGTGATTTCAGCAGGCACCTCAGTGCGTGAATCTGTAGAGCTTATCAACGCCTGTGGCGCTACTGCTTGCGGCGTGGCCATTGCCATCGACAGGCAAGAGAAAGGCCTGGGCGAGCTTTCAGCAGTGCAGGAAGTCATCAATAGCAACAAAATACCGGTATGTGCGATTGCCAATTTAAACGATCTTTTAGCCTATTTACATGACAAAACCGAAATGGCGCAGAATTTGCATGCGGTTGAAGCATATCGACAAAAATATGGCGTCATTTAGTATCCTGGTTAGATAAACCTCTATTAAATGTGGCCACTGGAAAGGTTATTAAAAACAAAATGCAAAAATTGTTAAGACCGCTACCTAGTCAATCAGCACCTGTGGCCACACAATCTCTCCGTCAATTTTTAATGTACAGCATGTTTACATTAGGCTTGGGCATGCTGTTATGCACGGCACAATATGCGAAAGCAGAAGGCGGCGGCAAAATTCTGAAATGGAAGGATGAGAACGGCACCACTCACTACGGTGACAACATGCCTACCCAGTACACTAACCATGAGAACTCACTCATCAACCGCCAAGGCATCACGGTTAAGCACAACATGCCCTACAAAGATAATGCCGATGAACTGCATAAAATAGAGCAGGAAAAATCCGAGCAAGCCAAAAAAGATAAAGCACTATTGGGCGCATTTACTAACGTGGGTGAAATTGACTTAGCGTTAGAGCGCAATATTCAACTGGATAAAATTGCTTTAGAGAACTTAAAGCAAGACCGTGCTACGCATCAAAAAAGCTTAGATAGCAAAAAATCCATGGCAGCCATCTTTGAGCAAAAAAAGAAAGCCGTCCCTAAAGACCTCAAAGCCGACATTGCAGATGAGCAAGCCCAAATCAGCCGCTTAGATAAAAATATCGCTGACAAAAATACGGCGATTAGTGAGACACGCAAGCGTTTTGAAGAGGATAAAAAACGCTATACCCAACTTAAAAATGAGTCCGCTAAGTTGGCACCATAAATTAGCAGTACGCTGCAAGAAATATGTAATGCGATAGATCAAGAACGCCACTAACGCGGCTAACCTTATCTATGAATCTGTAAATAAAAAAATCCTGCGGTTAACTACCGCAGGATTTTTTATTATGGGCACTGCAAAATAATCACCTAAGCAATATTAAGCGCCTAGCTTGTTTTTCAACACTTCATTCACTTGCGCAGGGTTGGCTTTACCTTTTGAAGCCTTCATCGCTTGGCCCACCAAAGCATTAAATGCTTTTTCTTTGCCTGCTTTAAATTCTTCTACCATTGCAGCATTAGCGGCCAACACTTCATCAATAATCGCTTCAATCGCGCCGGTGTCAGAAACTTGCTTGAGGCCCTTAGCTTCAATAATGGCGTCAACTTCACCTTCACCATTCCACATCGCTTCAAACACCTGCTTAGCCGCGTTGTTGGAAATAGTGTTATCTGTGATGCGCTTAATCAAAGCCGCCAAACTCTCTGCAGTCACCGGCGATACCGCCAAGGTTTTTTCTTCCGCATTCAGTTTGGCAGAAATCGCACCCATAACCCAGTTAGCAGCTGGCTTAGCTTCTGCCCCGGCATTCACTACCGCAACAAAGTAATCCGCAAGTGCGCGGTTTGCCGTTAGCGTAGCTGCGTCATAGCCAGTTAAACCAAATTGGCTTTCAAATCTGGCTTTCATCGCTTCCGGCAACTCTGGCATTTCTGCCTGTACGCGTGCTTTATCGGCTTCGGTAATTTCTAATGGCAATAAATCAGGATCCGGGAAGTAGCGATAGTCATTGGCTTCTTCTTTGCTACGCATTGCGCGTGTTTCACCAGTATCCGGGTTAAACAGTACGGTGGCCTGCTGAATGGTGCCGCCATCTTCCAGCGTTTCAATCTGCCAGCGCGTCTCAAACTCAATCGCCTGTTGCATAAATTTGAATGAGTTCAGGTTTTTAATCTCACGACGTGTACCTAATTTCTCACTACCTTTAGGGCGCACAGATACGTTAACGTCACATCTAAAACTACCCTCTTGCATATTACCGTCGCAAATACCAATCCATTGCACCAGTTCGTGCAGTTTTTTTGCATAAGCTACGGCTTCTGCTGCTGAGCGCATATCTGGCTCGGTCACAATCTCTAGCAATGGCGTACCTGCACGGTTAAGGTCAATACCACTCATGCCTTCAACCGCACCATGCACAGACTTGCCGGCATCTTCTTCCAAATGCGCACGCGTGATGTTAATCACTTTTTCATAAGCAGCATTTTTGCCAACCGCTGGCACCTGTATGGTTATCGCCCCCTTACCCACCACCGGTAACTCATACTGGCTGATTTGGTAACCTTTAGGTAAATCTGGGTAGAAATAATTTTTACGCGCAAATACTGAGCGTGGAGCAATTTCAGCATGCACCGCTAGGCCAAACTTAATCGCACAATTCACTGCTTCCTTATTCAACACAGGTAGCACACCAGGCAAGGCGATACTCACTTCACAAGCCTGTGTGTTAGGCTCTGCGCCGTAAGTGGTAGATGCACCTGAGAAAATTTTAGTATTTGTTCTTAGTTGGGTATGAGTTTCCAACCCAATAACGACTTCCCATTCCATTATGCGGTTCCTTCTGGCTTATCCAAGTTTGGTGCTTGAGCATGCCAATCTGTCACTTGTTGATACTGATGTGCAACGTTCAACATACGTGCCTCATCAAAATAGTTACCAATAATCTGCAAACCTACTGGCAAAGCCTTACCGTCAGCGCTAGTGCTAAAACCTGCTGGCACGCTCATGCCAGGCAAGCCGGCCAGGTTGGTAGAGATAGTGTAGATATCTTGCAGATACATCGCTACCGGATCATCTACCTTCTCACCCGCTTTAAATGCAGTAGATGGCGCCGCCGGCCCCATAATCACATCACATTTTTTGAAGGCTTCTTCAAAGTCTTGCGCGATTAAACGGCGAATTTGCTGCGCTTTCAGGTAATACGCATCGTAGTAACCTGCGCTTAGCACATAGGTACCAATCAAAATACGACGCTTAACCTCTGCACCAAAACCCTCAGCACGACTCTTACAGTACATATCCATTAAATCTGTATATTCTGCGGTACGGTGACCGTAACGCACACCGTCATAACGTGACAGATTGCTAGACGCCTCAGCCGGTGCCAAAACGTAATAAACCGGAATAGATAAACCAGTATTCGGCAGTGAAATTTCTACAATTTCAGCGCCCAGTTTCTTATATTCAGCAATCGCGTCTTCAATCACTTTTTCAACGCCAGCGTCCAAACCGTCTGCAAAAAACTCTTTAGGCAAACCGATTCTTAAACCTTGCAGCGGCTTATTTGGATTTGAATTGTAAAGCTCGCGGGTATAATCTTCTTTGGCACGATTCAAACTGGTCGAATCGCGCTCATCAAAGCCAGCCATCACGTTCATCATCAACGCGCAATCTTCAGCTGACTTTGCCATCGGCCCCGCCTGATCCAAACTAGAGGCAAACGCGATCATGCCGTAGCGTGACACTACGCCGTAGGTTGGTTTTAATCCAGTAAAGCCACACAGAGAAGCTGGCTGGCGAATAGAGCCGCCAGTATCCGTACCGGTTGCCGCAGCACACAAACGTGCAGCCACTGCCGCCGCGCTACCACCGCTACTGCCACCTGGCACACTGCTATAGTCCCACGGATTTTTTACGCCGCCAAAGTAGCTGGTCTCATTAGATGAACCCATCGCAAATTCATCCATATTGGTTTTACCCAAGTTCACCGCACCGGCATGATCAAACTGTGTAATCACGTGCGCATCGTATGGTGCGATAAAATTTTCCAACATCTTGGAGCCACAAGTCGTTTTCCAGCCAACTGCGCAGAAAATATCCTTTTGCGCGATAGGAATACCAGTGAGTGGGGTAACGTTACCAGCCGCAATACGCGCATCTGCCGCCTTAGCCTGCGCCAGGGTTTTATCTTGGTCTAATGCGATGTAAGCGTTGATGGTTGGATTCAGCGCATCGATACGGTTCAGAAAAGTTTGCGTCAGTTCTACGCTAGAAATTTCTTTGTTAGCCAACATTTGGGCTAATGTTTTTAAGCTACTGTTGATCATATTGCGATTACTCGATTACTTTAGGGACAAGATACAGGCCGCTGTCCACAGCAGGCTCTGCTGAGCCGTTGCCTAGCACTGGCGAAATTTTTTGGAATGCTTCACGTTGATTGGTTTTGGTGACCACGTCATCACGCAAGCGCTGCACCACATCCTGC
The DNA here is from genome assembly GCF_036401095.1 of Methylotenera sp. Taxonomy (GTDB): domain Bacteria; phylum Pseudomonadota; class Gammaproteobacteria; order Burkholderiales; family Methylophilaceae; genus Methylotenera. Next base: position 119,802 of record NZ_DASWWA010000001.1, on the reverse strand, counting down.
GAATGCGACATAGGCACAATACCATCAGTATTTACCGCCTGCATTTGCTCAATCAACCCCAAAATGCCAGTCAGTTTTGACAAGGTTGCCGCAGCGTCGCTATCACTCACTTCGACACGGGCTAGATGCGCTATTTTTTTAATATCTTCAGTACTCAGTGCCATACTTCTAACAATCCGAAATGGTTAGTTGAAATTTGATAAGTTTGCAACAAACCTACCTTTTTAATCTATTGTTTATAAATTCAAGGAACATGTCAGTAGCTCGGCAGTCATTACCCTAGCTCGACTTACGCAAAATTATCCTTGATGCACCTTAATTTTTCCAATGCATCTTAATTTTCAACAAGATATACGGTATTATAACCTGATTTTACGTGCGCCTTAATCGTGTCATCTACGATTAACTAGGGATTAAGCGCGTAAGCAGTATTAAACAAGCACCACACCACAGGAAAAACATAATGTTCGGCACTATAAGCAGCTATTTTTCAAACGATCTTGCCATCGACTTAGGCACGGCAAACACCCTTATTTACTCTCGCGGCAAAGGCATCGTGCTAGATGAGCCATCCGTGGTGGCGATTCGTCTAGAAGGCGGCCCAAATGGCAAAAAAATTCTTCTTGCCGTTGGCGCCGAGGCAAAAGGCATGCTCGGCCGAGCACCCGCCAATATTCAAGCCATTCGCCCGATGAAAGACGGCGTAATTGCTGACTTCACCATCACCGAGCAAATGCTCAAATACTTTATTCGCCGCGTGCATGATTCACGCTGGTTTGCACCAAGCCCACGCATTATTATTTGTGTGCCAGTTGGCTCTACCCAGGTTGAACGCCGCGCGATTAAAGAATCTGCAGAGCGCGCTGGTGCCAAACAGGTATTCTTGATTGAAGAGCCAATGGCAGCTGCCATCGGTGCTGATATGCCAGTATCAGAAGCCACCGGCTCTATGGTGGTTGATATCGGCGGCGGCACCACAGAAGTAGGCGTTATCTCACTTGGCGGTATCGTGTATGCCAAATCAGAGCGCGTAGGTGGTGATAAATTTGACCAAGCGATTATTGATTACATCCGCCGCAATTACGGCATGCAAATTTCAGAGCCGACTGCTGAAGCGATTAAGAAAAAAATCGGCTCTGCATTCCCAGGCTCTACAGTGCTAGAAATGGAAGTCACCGGCCGCAACCTTGCAGAAGGCTTGCCTCGCAAGTTCACCATTTCCAGCAATGAGATTCTTGAAGCACTGACCGAGCCACTCAATGCCATCGTAGGCGCAGTAAAATCAGCACTTGAGCAAACACCACCAGAACTAGGTGCAGACATTGCTGAAAAAGGCATGGTACTGACGGGCGGCGGCGCATTATTACGTGACCTAGACCGTCTACTGATTGAAGAAACCGGCTTACCAGTGATTGTGGCGGAAGATCCACTCACTTGCGTGGCACGCGGATGTGGTCGCGCTCTAGAAGAAATGGATAGACTAGGCAGCATATTTGCCTACGAGTAATCAATATCTACAAACACTAGCCTTGACGAAGGCGGCAAAAGCACTAATCGCATAGCTTGCCTGCACTCAAGTTTAGTTGTTGATTTACTTGCAGCAGAACATAGGCCGTATATTACGGCCTATGTCTTACCTATCTAACAGTATTAAAGTTTGGAACTAGAACGTACTCACAATGGCCGGTTATCATCAAAATCTGGATCAACAGCAAGCCCCAGCTTTTTTTGCGCGCGGCCCTAGCCCACTGGCACGTCTGGCGTTTTTCTCCGCACTGTCGCTTGCGCTGATGGCTACAGATTCACGCCTGCAATATTTAGGCAGCGTACGTGAGCACTTAATGGTGGTATTGCAGCCGTTGCAACTAATTGCAAATGCACCCTCTGTGCTTTATGAATCCACTAGCGAATACTTTTCCACGCATCATCGCTTACTTAATGAAAATCAGTTTCTGAGAAAGCAAGCGCTGATACAAGCTATTTCTCTGCAAAAGATGAAAGCACTCACGCTAGAAAACACTAACCTGCGCGAGCTATTGGCTGCTAATCAATCACTGGAAGAATTTAGCCAACTAGGCGAAATTCTGCATGTAGGCCGCGACCCTTTCACCAAGAAAATCATTGTTAACCGCGGTAGCAACCAACAAGTTGTTGATGGTGCGGCAGTGGTCGACGCGAAAGGGGTGATTGGTCAAGTAACACGCACTTACCCAGCTAGCAGTGAAGTCACTCTGATTACGGACAAATCACTGACCATTCCTATCCAGATAGAACGTAATGGACTGCGCGCCATTGCCTTTGGTCATGGTCGCGACAACACCTTAGACTTACCGTTTCTACCCGCAAACGTAGATATCAAGCGCGGCGACAAACTGATTACCTCCGGCATTGATGGTGTTTACCCTAAGGGTTTGGCTGTCGCCACTGTGACGGATATTCAAACTAGTGCAGACTCACCATTTGCAAGAATCGTATGCGTACCTAGCGGCGGCATTGAGAATCATAAGCAGGTGTTAATTGTGAGCATCTCACAACCAGATAGCCCTGCTAACACCAGCGCGGTTAATCATCAAACCGGCAATGCCGACACGGCAGCCCAAACAACTGCACCCACAAAGCCTAATGCAGCTCAGTTGCCTGTAAGTAAAGTGCCTGTAAACAAAACACCCGTTGCATCGGCACCAGCTACTCAAGATATAAATCAAAATAAAAAACCAGCCAACCCAACACCGGCTGTAGTCACAGAACCTAGCACTGCCAACAAACCCCATGCACAAGACTAAGTTACAAACCATCTACCTCTCACTGCTTGTGGCATTTATATGCGTACTACTGCCTTGGTCTGGCACCGCGCTTAAGGTACGCCCGGATTTTGTACTATTGGTCATTATCTTCTGGATCTTACGTGCACCCAATAAATGCAACATTGGCACAGCTTGGTTTATAGGCTTATGGGTTGACCTGGCAACCGGGGGCGTCTTCGGCCAATATGCACTGGCCTATACCGTCACCACCTTTGTGGCCGTTGTGTACCAGCGCCGCCTGGTGTTATTTAGCAACACCCAACAGTTGGTATATGTGTTGCTATTACTGATCATTTCACAACTTACCTTGCTCACCGTTAAAATATTTTCCGGTAACGATGTTTTGGGTTGGAGCTACTTCCTACCCAGCATCACCGGCGTCATCTTGTGGCAGGCAGCCGTTGCGCTTGGCTTAAACACCAGCAGACCTTCCCGTAGCAAATGATGTAAGTATGGTTGCTGAACTCAAAAACTACATTCACGAACAATATTATTTTAGGTTACGTCTAGGCGTTGCCGGCTTAATCGTACTCAGCTTATTTACGCTACTCGCGTTCCGCTTTTACTATTTGCAGATTCTGCATTACGACCACTATCAAACACTAGCAGAAAATAACCGCATTTCTCTGGTGCCGACCATCCCCAACCGTGGTTTGATTTTAGATAAAAACGGCGTTGTGCTTGCCCATAACTTTTTTGTCTACACCTTAGAAATCACACCCTCGAAAGTAAAAAACCTCGACAGCACAATTGCCGAACTAGGGCAGCTAATTGAAGTCAGCTCGCAGGATAAAAAACGCTTTAAGAAATTTAGAGAGCAAAGTCATAGTTTTGAAAGTGCGCCAATACGCACCCATCTCAATGAAATCGAAGCCGCCAAGTTTGCAGTGAACCACTTTCGCTTCCCCGGTGTTGAGATTAAATCACGCTTATTCAGACATTATCCATTGGGTAAACTTGGCTCGCACATGGTGGGCTACATAGGCCGCATTAACGATAAAGACATTGAAAACCTGAAGAAAGATGGGGTTTACTCCAACTACAAAGGCTCAGATCACATCGGCAAAAGTGGGCTAGAGCAGTTTTATGAACAGCAGCTACATGGCGTAACTGGATTTCAGCAAGTTGAGATTGATGCTGACGGCCACGCAGTCAGGGTACTATCCAGCAATGCACCGATTCCTGGTGACAATCTAATTTTATCGGCGGACAGCAAGCTACAGGAGATTGCGGAAACTGCTTTTGGCGAAAGACGCGGAGCGCTAGTCGCCATCAACCCTAAAACTGGCGAGGTGCTCACCTATGTCAGCCAGCCGACATTCAACCCCAATCTGTTTGTAGATGGCATTGATAGCGAGAATTGGAAATTACTCAACGAGTCTTTAGATAAACCTTTAATCAATCGACCGTTGCGCGGCATTTACCCACCGGGCTCTACATTCAAGCCGTTCGTGGCTCTGGCTGGACTGGAAGCCGGCAAACGCAACCCACCGTTCTCTATTCAGGATGGCGGCTTTTTCACGCTGGCTGGCAGCAGCCACCGCTACCGTGACTGGAAGCCAAGTGGGCATGGCATGGTAGACATGCAAAAAGCGATCACCGTGTCTTGTGATACTTTCTTCTATGGCTTAGCCATGGAGCTGGGTATTGAAAGGCTTACATCGTTTGTAAGCCACTTTGGATTTGGCAGAAAATCCGATCTAGACATCAAGGGCGAAATTGGCGGTTTGCTACCTACACCTGAGTGGAAAAAACGCCGCTACAAACAGCCGTGGTACCCTGGCGAAACCGTGATTGTCGGCATTGGTCAAGGTTATACCTTAGTCACGCCGTTGCAACTAGCGCAAGCGACCGCAATTCTAGCTAACAACGGTGTCGCCATGAAACCGCATTTAGTCACTAAAATTCAAAACGGCTTAACCGGCAAGCAAATGGATATCCCCGCCGTAGTGCAAGACCGCGTTGAACTGAATCCTGAAAATATGGCTATCGTGAAACGCGGCATGGTAGACGTTACATTGCCAGGAGGGACTGCGGCAAGTGTGGGTGCAAATGCGCCGTACTCTATCGCAGCAAAAACGGGTACTGCCCAAGTGATTGGCATTAAGCAAAATGAAAAGTACAACGAACATGGCATGAACGAGCGCCACCTTGACCACGCTTTGTTTATTGCATTTGCACCAGCTGAGGATCCTACTATTGCCGTAGCCGTGATTGTAGAAAATGGCCGACATGGCGGCTCTACAGCGGGGCCAATCGCGAGAAAAGTCATGGATTATTATTTGCTAGGCAAAATGCCTGCAGTTGAGCCATCAGCAGTAGCGGCACCTGTGCCGGCGAACGCTACTGGCACAACCACCATTACTGAAGAAGAATTACATGATTAGTAAAATATTTCACTTTCTATTCAAGCACTTCGATTCATTCTTAATGGCTTGTCTGTTTTTTGCATTGCTATTAAGCCTATTCGTTTTATATAGCGCATCAGGCCAGGACATTTCGCGTATCTATGCACAAGGTTTCAACGTCTTGGCGGCACTGGGTGCCATGTGGCTAGCAGCTAATATTTCCCCACTGAATTTGGAACGGGCAGCGCGGCCGCTTTATATCCTAGGCCTATTGTTGCTGATTGCTGTGGCATTATTTGGCACCATTAGCCACGGCGCGCGCAGGTGGTTAAATTTAGGCTTCATGCAAATACAGCCATCAGAACTGATGCGGATTGCAGTACCGATGATGCTCGCTTGGTATTTTGCCAGTAGAGAGGGAAAATCCAGCGCCAGCAACTTTGTGATTGGCAGTTTGCTGCTAGCCTTTCCTGTGGCGCTAATTATGAAGCAACCGGATTTAGGCACGTCCTTACTAATCGCGTCTTCTGGTTTTTATGTGCTATTTCTGGCTGGCTTAAGCTGGCGCTTTTTATTAGTCGCATCAGCCTCGCTGCTGGCATTAATGCCTGTGTTTTGGTCGTTATTACATGACTACCAAAGAAAGCGCATTGAAATATTGTTCGACCCCACCCAAGACCCATTAGGCGCGGGCTACCATACAATTCAAGCCATCATTGCCATTGGTTCTGGCGGCAGCGCAGGCAAAGGCTGGCTCAATGGCACACAAACACAGCTAGACTTTTTACCCGAGCGCACCACCGACTTTATCTTTGCGGTATTCAGCGAAGAGTTCGGCTTTTTGGGCAATATGTTGCTACTCACTTTATTTAGCCTGATTATCGCGCGCGGCCTGGTGATTGCCTCGCAAGCACAAAACACGTTTTCCAGATTGTTAGCGGGCAGTATCACGCTTAACTTTTTCTCGTATGCGTTCGTCAACATGGGTATGGTAAGCGGTATTTTACCGGTAGTTGGTGTACCATTACCCCTCATTAGTTACGGTGGCACCTCACTGGTGACACTGTATCTGGGGTTTGGTATTTTGATGAGTATCCACACCCATAAAAAACTCGTTGCAACCTAGCTGCTTGCATTACAGAGGAGAAATTTAATGGCTATTTTCCAAAAAAGCATCATCATCTTATGTATGGCGTTATTGACCGCCTGCGCCGGTACATCCAGCACAAAACCAGAACCAACCAACGCTAAAAACACAACGACTAAACAATCCAATGGCTCGAGCAAAGGCGGCGGCTATTACCTAGATGATGGCCCCGGTGACAATACAGGGATAGATTTTGACAGCATCCCGGATGCGCAGCTTAAGACAGAAAAGCCATTGGTCAGTAGCAACAAGCCTTATCAGGCTTTAGGTCAAAAATATGTGCCAATGACCAGCTATGCCCCTTATACAAAGCGCGGTGTCGCCTCATGGTATGGCAAACGCTACCACGGCAGAAAAACTTCCAGCGGTGAAGTGTACGACATGTATAGCATGTCTGCGGCGCACACCACCTTGCCGATTCCGAGCTTTGTCAAAGTCGTTAACCCTGCCAATGGCAAAGCCGTGGTAGTGCGAGTAAATGACCGCGGCCCATTCAAAAGTGACCGATTAATCGACTTATCCTACGCAGCAGCCCACAAATTGGGCTTAGTCGCCAACGGTAGCGGTATGGTGGAAGTGACCGCGATTGATACCAGCCCAGAAGCGTTAAAAAACACAGCTAATATTACTGTAGCAAAAGCGGAACTAACCAATATCAATCCAACTCCTACACAGGACCAAAGCAACAGCATCACAGACAACACACTGAGCGCGGCGCCAGCTGTCAGCAACGAAGCAAGGTCAACGAGCTACTACGTACAAGCTGGTGCTTTCAAAAATGAAGCAAACGGAGAACTGTTACAAAAGAAAATTCTTGACCTCGACCTTGCAGGCGATGCCGCTGTGACTAACGTGTATAATAATGGTTTGCATCGCGTTAGATTAGGCCCTTTTGCCAACAAAAAAGAGGCTGACATTCAAGCAAACAAAGTACGTAAGCAACTCAATATTTCCGCAATTGTTACCAATCAGTAAATCTACACATTGAATCTCATGCATATTATTAAAAAACACGTTTTAACTCGTATTATCAGCGCATCATTGCTTGCAACCAGCCTAGTTGCCGCATCATTTACCAGCCTGGCTCATGCTGGTGCAGCCCAAATTGCACCGCCACCAAGCTTGGCAGTTAAAGCTTATTTGCTTAAAGACTTTAACAACGGCTACGTGATCGCACAAAACAATGCAAGCATGCGCGTAGAGCCAGCTTCGCTAACCAAAATCATGACTGCATACTTGGCATTTAAAGCAGTTAAAAATGGCCACCTACAACTCAGCCAAACCTTGCCTGTGAGTGAGCATGCCTGGAAAACAGAAGGCTCAAAAATGTTTATTGAGCCTAACAAACCAGCAACGGTGGATGAACTATTACACGGCATGATTATTGTGTCAGGTAATGATGCGTCTATTACCCTTGCAGAAGGCATTGCAAGCTCTGAGCCATTATTTGCACAAATGATGAACAAAGAAGCAGAACGCCTAGGCATGAAAAATACCCACTACATGAACGCTACCGGTCTGCCAGACCCTCAGCACTACACTACTGCGGAAGACTTGGCGACCTTGGCGATGGCACTGATTCGCGACTTTCCAGAAGAGTACAAACGCTTATATTCAGTAAAAGAATACGCCTATAACAATATCAAACAACCTAACCGCAACCGTTTATTATGGCTAGACCCTAATGTGGACGGCATGAAAACCGGCCATACTGAATCTGCAGGTTATTGCTTAATTTCAACCGCAAAACGCGACAATACGCGTTACATCTCGGTCATTTTAGGCGCACCAACAGACACAGCGCGTGCGACTGAAAGCCAAAAATTATTAAACTACGGTTTTCAGTTCTTTGACTCAACCTTGGTATACAAACAAAACAAACCTGTGAGCAAGCTTAAAGTATGGAAAGGTGAAGTGAATGAAATCAACTCCACCACTGCCAATGACCTATACCTGACATTGCCTAAAGGCGAATATGCCAACGTAAAAGCAATTGCTTCAAGCACACAACCGCTGATCGCACCTATCAAAAAAGGCCAAGTGATTGGGCAAGTTAAGTTTGTATTAAATGGTAGAACCATTAGCGAGCGCGCATTGGTAGCGGATAGATCCGTTGCGACTGCAGGCTTGTTCGGCCGCGCTTGGGACTCTATTAAACTACTGATGCAATAAGTAATAACGATGACCGATATAGACCCACAAACCACACCGCCACTTATCGAGTTTCCATGTCGCTTTCCCATCAAGGTGATGGGAGAAACACAAGACATATTCGCGACGACGATAATTGGCCTGATTCAAACCATTGTGCCTAGTTTTAATGCGGAGCATGTAGAAATGCGCGCTAGCACTAATGGCAAATATATTAGCCTGACGTGCTCAGTGGATGTGGATTCACAAGCGCAGCTTGATGATGTTTATCGCCTATTAACTGCGCATCCTTTAGTGAAATACACGCTTTAAGATGCGCATCATCTTGCGATGCTAACCAACATTATCGTTAGAAATCTAGGCATTACCTCATTTGAAGCTACAGTCGAGGCGATGCAGCAGTTCACCACAGCTCGCACAGCCGATTCTGCCGATGAAATTTGGCTCACCGAGCACACGCCGGTTTACTCGCTAGGTCTTAACCGCAAACAGGTCGTGCCGCCTACGCGTCATGATATTGCACTTGTCAATACGGATCGCGGCGGCAAAATCACCTATCACGGGCCGGGACAAGTCATCCTTTACGTATTACTAGACTTATCCAGGCGCCATCTTAATATACGCAGTTTAGTCAGCCTGCTGGAACATACAGTGATAGAATTACTGGCGCAATACCATGTAAGCGCAGTGGCAAAACCAGATGCGCCCGGCGTTTATGTAGCCTTAGCAAACGCACAAGAGGCCAAAATTGCCTCATTAGGCTTACGTGTGAAGAACAACTGCTGTTACCACGGTCTAAGCCTGAATATAGACATGGATTTAAGTCCATTTAGCGCGATTGACCCTTGCGGCTACAAAGGGCTGGCAGTGACACAAACCAAAGACCTCGGCATTGATGCCAATATACAAACCATTGGTGAGCAGCTTGTAACAATGCTTGCCAGCAAACTAGAGCATTTGTATGACCAACGTAACCCCTAACAAAACATCCAAAGTTGCTGGTGTAAAAGAAATTGACGCGGCAAAAACATCGCGCATACCGATTAAAATTATTCCGCAGCCAGTGCAGCGCAAGCCTGACTGGATACGCATGAAAGTGCCAGATGGTGAACGCTATCAGGAAATAAAACGGGTGCTGCGTGAGAATAATTTACATACCGTATGTGAAGAAGCCAGCTGCCCCAATATCGGTGAGTGCTTTAGTGGCGGCACCGCCACCTTTATGATTTTGGGTGACATTTGCACACGCCGCTGCCCATTCTGTGATGTTGCACACGGCAAACCGTTGCCTCCAGACGTTAACGAACCGGAAAATCTGGCAAAAACCATTGCGCAGATGCGCCTAAACTATGTGGTGATTACCAGTGTAGATCGTGATGACCTGTTGGATGGTGGCGCCCAGCATTTTGTTGACTGCATTCAGGCAGTACGTGCACACTCACCCAATATCCGAATCGAAATCTTAGTGCCGGACTTTCGTGGCCGCCTAGATGTAGCCATGGAGATACTGCGTAAAGCTCCGCCTGATGTGATGAACCACAACCTGGAAACCATTCCTAGACTGTATAAACAAGCAAGACCGGGCTCAGACTATCAAAACTCATTAAATTTATTAAAAGTATTTGGTGAGATGTACCCGCATGTGCCGACTAAATCTGGCCTGATGCTAGGCTTAGGCGAAACGGATGAAGAAATTTTAGCGGTGATGCAAGATTTGCGCGCGCACAATGTCAGCATGCTGACATTGGGGCAATACCTACAGCCTAGCGTGCACCATTTACCGGTGATGCGCTATGTGGAACCTCAAATTTTTGAAACTTTAAAACAAAAAGCTGATGCAATGGGCTTTAATAATACAGCCAGTGGCCCCATGGTAAGAAGTAGCTATCATGCTGACGCTCAAGCACATCAAGTAATCACTTAACGATGGAGCTCCGGTATTGGTAATAACCTCTAAACAACCGCGTTAAAGTTTTAAAAAAGGAAAATATGGTTCCGCATTTAACAACAGCACTCAATGGCCCACTGTTATCTCTAGAAAAAAGCATGCTAAATGCCATGCCAAAAATTGAGCATTGGTTTCGCACACAATGGTTAGATCATGCAGCACCATTTTACGCGTCGGTTGATTTACGTAATGCTGGTTTTAAATTAGCCCCGGTTGATACCAATTTGTTCCCCGGTGGCTTTAACAACCTGAATCCGGATTTCCTACATTTAAGCGTACACGCGGCGATGGTCGCGGTTGAAAAAATCTGTCCGGAAGCCAGCCGTTTACTGATCATTCCTGAAAACCACACCCGCAACACTTATTATCTGCGCAATGTTGTAGAGCTTGCCAATATCCTGAAACAAGCTGGCATGAACGTAAGAATCGGCTCTATCTCGCCAGAGATTACCGAACCCACTGTGCTGGAAACCCATGACGGCCAGCCATTATTGCTAGAGCCTGTGGTGCGCGAAGGCAATCGTCTCAAGCTAGCAGCAGCTAAACTAGGGGACATCGAGCTCAGCGAGTTTGATAGCTGTGCAATTCTGCTTAACAATGATCTATCTGGTGGCATTCCAGAGATTCTGCAGAATTTAGAGCAAAACCTAATCCCACCGCTGTACGCAGGCTGGAGCACACGCAGAAAATCCCAGCATTTTGCTGCCTACAACCATGTGGCACGCGAGTTTTCAGATTTACTCGGCATTGATGAATGGTTGCTCAACCCGTATTTCGAAACCTGTGGTGAAATTGACTTTAACGCCAGAACCGGTGAAGACTGCCTTGCCGCCAAAGTAGAATCATTACTTGAGAAAATCAAACTCAAATACGCAGAATACGGCGTAACACAAGAGCCGTTTGTGATTGTAAAAGCCAATGCCGGCACCTATGGCATGGGCATTATGACCGTAAAATCACCGGATGACGTACGCGGCCTCAACCGCAAAGCACGCAACAAGATGTCCGTGATTAAAGAGGGCTTAGAAGTTACCGAGGTGATTATTCAAGAGGGTGTTTACACCTTCGAGAGCATCAACGATGCCGTTGCAGAGCCTGTGGTCTATATGATGGATCACTATGTGATTGGCGGCTTTTACCGTGTACACACCGGCAGAGGCGTGGATGAAAACTTAAACGCACCAGGCTCACATTTTGTGCCGTTAGCGTTTGAGAAACCCTGTACCTTGCCTGACTGTGCGGGCTCGCCAGATGCCACTCCTAACCGTTTTTATGCGTACGGTGTTGTTGCGCGTTTAGCATTATTAGCGGCCGCCATCGAGTTACAAGAACTAGACCCTCTTAACCAATAAAGCCTGCACCTATGAAACTAGTCTTTATTCTGGACCCGCTCGCCAGCTTAAAAAGCTATAAAGACACTAGCCTTGCCATTATGCGCGAGGCCAGTCAGCGTGACCATGAGCTGTTTGTGAGTATGCAGCATGATCTGTTCCTGCGTGGCGCACAGGCCAGAATTAACGTGCAGCAGTTTAGCTTTACGGGCGAAAGTTATGTGACTGCAGAAAAGGCAGAGTTTGCGCCCAGTGAGTTTGACGCCATCATCATGCGTAAAGACCCACCGTTTGATAACGAGTACCTTTACAGCACCTATCTGCTGGAAATCGCAGCCCAGCAAGGGGCGCGTGTATTCAACGACCCTAGTGCGATTCGTGGCTGGAATGAAAAGCTCTCTGTCACCCGCTTTCCGCAGTTTGCACCAGAGTTTCTAGTCACGGCAAATCAGGCATTAATCCGCGAGTTTCTTAACACGCATGCCGACATTGTGGTTAAACCTCTAGATGGCATGGGTGGCAGCAGTATTTTCCGCCTGACATTACAAGACCCCAATATCAGCGTGATTCTGGAAACCATTACCCAGTTTGGCTCGCAAACTGTGATGGCACAACGTTATCTGCCAGCGATTGTGCAAGGCGATAAGCGCATTATTGTCATTGATGGTGAACCATTGCCTTATGCACTGGCACGGATTCCGATGGCAGGGGAGACGCGCGGCAACCTAGCTGCGGGCGGTACTGGCGTTGCACAACCGCTCACAGAGCGTGATCGTGAAATTGCAACTACCGTTGGTAAAGTGTTAAAACAGACTGGCTTGTTCCTAGTCGGCCTAGACGTGATTGGTGAGCATCTCACCGAAATCAACGTCACCAGCCCCACTGGCATGGTGGAAATTGCCAACCAAACCGACTGTAACCCAGCCCGTATCTTTATCAATGCGCTAGAGCAACAACAGCATTCATAAATGCATAAAGGATTTAAACCGTTATTGATTGTAGCAGCATGCTGCCTAGCAATATGGGGTCTCATCGCTTACAACCAACCTCGGCTCTACCACAGCCAAAGCTATGTATTCGGCACACTGGTTGATATCAGCATTTATGGCGAGCCTGAAGCGCGCGCCAGAGCACTGACTAATCATATACTGCAAGACTTTCAGCACTTGCATCAGCAGTTACATGCGTGGAAGCCCGCAGCCGATAACCAAGCCAGTGAACTAAGCACCCTTAACGCAGCCTTCAGCTCGGGTAAGCCAGCCGTCAACATCAGCCCTCGCATGGCTGAGATCTTGTTCGACGCAAGCAAGCTATCACAGCAGTCTAATGGTTTATTCAACCCCAGCATCGGCCATTTAATTGGTGCTTGGGGCTTTCAGCGTGATGAATTTAGCGCGGTTAATATTGATAAAGAAACGATTAGCAACCTAGTTAAGGCGAATCCGCGCATGTCGGATATCGTCATTGAAAACAACACCGCCTACAGTAACAATCCCAATGTAAAACTGGATTTAGGCGGCTACGCCAAAGGTTATGCGCTAGATCAGGCGGCAGATTATTTACGCAAGCAACAGGTCAGCAATGCACTCATCAACATAGGGGGCAATATCATCGCACTGGGTCAACATGGCGATACAGCTTGGCGCGTAGGCATACAGCACCCACGCAAACCCACGGCCATTGCCACACTGGAGTTAGCCGATGGCTGGGCAATCGGCACCTCTGGTGATTACCAGCGCTATTTCATGTTAGATGGCAAACGCTATTGCCACATTATCGACCCTCGCACGGGCTACCCGGTACAGCACACGCAGGCGGTTACCGTATTAATTCCGCCACAAGCAGCGCATAGTAGCCAAGCTGGCGTATTATCTGACGTTGCATCCAAGCCGATTTTTATTGAACCATGGGCACAAAAATCAACCATTGCCGCCACTTTAGGCATTCAACATTACATGGCGATAGATCAAGCCTCTCATGCCTTTGTTACACCAGAAATGCAGACCAAACTCACTTGGCTAGATGCAGACTTTAAGAAGCATTTGCATGTTCAAGCTACCGCACTACATTAAAACCAGAATTAAAAGCAAAACCCATGTCATGCGGGCTGGTGATTGGTGCGTGCTCACCGCAGGCATTGTTCTGGTGGCGGTATTGTTTCAACAGTTATGGTCGCACGACGGTGCAACCCGCGTACAAATTCGGTTAGGCGACACCATATACGGCACATATAGCCTCAACCAGCAACGAGACATTCACGTAGAAGGTGCAATTGGCTCTGCCACCGTAAGTATCATGAATGGCAGAGCGAGATTTTCCAAATCCCCATGCCATAATCAATACTGCGTGCACCAAGGCTGGCTATCACGCTCAGGGCAGGCTGCGTTGTGCCTACCCAACCAGCTTAGTTTAGAACTGATTGGTGAAACAAAAAATTATGACTCACTCAACTATTAGCACTAGTATTACGTGGCAAATCTCTTAGACGATAAACCTATAGATGCGCGATTAACAATGCAGATTAAAACTACAATAGAAGACCATCGCATTGCTAAATTGGCCGCGCTTGCGATTGCGTTGCACATGCTAGAGGCGGTGATTCCATCACCGCTACCAGGTGTAAAACCGGGCATCGCAAACATAGTAACGCTGTATGTATTATTTAAACATGGATTTGCCAGCGCGGCTTGGGTGAGCATACTACGGGTATTTGCCAGCAGCCTGTTACTAGGGCAGTTTCTATCACCTACTTTTATGCTCAGCCTAGCCGGCGCATTGCTGAGTCTAGGTGTATTGTGGTTAAGTATGCACCTACCTAAAAAACACTTCGGCACGGTATCGTTAAGCATACTCGCTGCTTTTGCACACATAGCAGGGCAATTGATTATAGTAAGGCTATGGTTGATTCCACATGCCAGCGTGGCTTATTTAGTGCCTATTTTTGCCATGGCTGCGCTGTTTTTCGGGCTAATCAATGGCATCATTGCCCACAAGTTACTCTATAATGAAATATCTATCACAGACACCTCACCTAGAAGCAGCCACCACTAGCTAAGCAACCAAATGTTTCATACCCTTAAATCACATGCTAAAGCTCATAAAGCCCTTATAGCTGCTGTGATGGTGTCGTTGCTATTGCATACGCTATTCTTTTCGGAGTCCTCTTTCACACTGCCAGACATGGGTGATGACCATCAGCCACTCAATGTACAGTTAGTGCAAGCACCAGCACCCACCTTGGTAAGCAAAACCGTAGAAAAAATTGCACCTAAACCCAAGCCAGAAAAAACTGAAACTGCCAGTACCGAAAGTGCCACACCTGTTGATAGCACCGATACGTCCAGAGAAGATGAAATTGACTTTCCAGCAATCGACGACACAGATATACCACCGCCCCCAGCAGAGCCTGAGCCTGTTAAGCAAAGTGATGTGCCTGCGCCTACAGAACCATCAATCTCGGAGCAAGCTGCGGCAGTCGCAACACCGCAGTATATAGAAACAGAGTTTGAGGTGTTTCAAGGTGGCAATAAAAGTGTGGTAGGTAATGCACGAATCACCTTCAATATAGATAAATCCGGCAGTTACTCAATCAAAAGCACCATTGAAGCCCAAGGCATAACTGCTTTATTCTTTCAAAACCTAGTGCAAGAGAGCCAAGGCTATGTGACAGAAAACGGCTTAAAACCAAGCTATTACTCGTATCGATACGGCAACAAAAAATCACAGACTGCTAATTTTCACTGGGATGAGGGCACATTGACGATGCGTACTGAGAAGGGCGAGAAAACCGACAAATTAGAAATTGGCACACAAGATTTATTAAGCTTTATGTACCAATTCATGTTCACAGCACCAGTAGGAACTAACGCGATTAACATCACCAATGGCAAAACATTACGGAATTATAACTATCGCTTTGTGGGGGAAGAAATCATTTATTCAAAAGCTGGTGCACTAAATACAATCCATTTAATCAAAGCTAATGCGAATAATGAAGAAAAAACCGAATTATGGCTAGCCACTGACTACAAAGATCTGCCTATCAAAATCCGTAAAACTGAAAAAAATGGCAGTGTGATTGAACAGGTAATCACCAGCATTAACAGTACCCCAGCCTTAAAACTATCAGAGCCTAATGTCACTTGGTAGCATTAAAAAAATAAAGAGCGGCTTCGCCGCTCTTTATTTTTTAACAATTACTAGTTAATCTAGGAGCTCCCGCCAAATTGCCCGTTTACTTTGGAACTTGGCATTGCCACTACCAAATTCCGTGGCTACAGGTTCAAATTTTGCGTCTGCGGTTACCGCAGAAACCACTGGCTTACCCGCAATATACATCACATTGAAGCCAACAATTGGCGCATTTGTTTTCGTTGAAACCAGTCCTGTAGAGAGGTTTGGCGGCTTGCCACTATCATAACTAAAGAAATTAAAATAACTATAACCACCAGGGCTACAAACAGCATTAGATGGTATCGTCGTCGGCACCAACAGCGTACCAGCAACCAGTTGTCCTGCAACATTTTGTCGCTCAGCGGCAGTAGTAGTGTCAGAGGCAGCAGGCACGTAGAAATTTACAAACCAGCCATCACCATTGGCCATATCCACATTATTTGCCGAGCCTGTACGCGTGTTACTTGGTGCACTTAGCGTTTGCTCCACCAATGTATTACGCGGGTTATCAATGGTTGGGCCATCACTATCTTTAATTGCATAAAGTGTCTGTTGCTGTTTATTGGTAAGGTCATTTATTTCAAGATACTTACCAGTACCAACAAAAACAACACGATTCTCACCAACTTTACCTAACTCTGGTCGTGTAGTAATAGGCTGCCTGTTGTTTTGAGGGTCTCTCAATATCGCTACCAGTTTAGGGTTAGGGCTAGATGGTGTAGCGCCGATATCAAAGCGCCATAAATTACCCAATAAATCCCCACCATAAACCCAATGTGCTACATTTTCTTTCTCAGCATCGGCCACATCGGACCAAGCAGAAATCTCAGCAAGCCCACTTGGCGTTACATTGTCACCAACACCAGTACTAATATTTGCAACTAACGAAGTACCAGTGAGCGCATTCAACACATATAAAATGCCTTTACCACTCTCACTACCACCTCCATTGTTGTATCCAGATGTTAATACAACTACCCATTTATTTTCAGGGGTTTTGGTAATCACAGGATTACCGAAGCTATAGCCCATATTGTTATCGGTACGCGTGCAACCTGCGCAATCGCTATTACCAAACTCCCATAAAAGAATCGGTGAATCTGGATTAGTAATATCTAAAGCATAGTAGCCTTTACCACCACCATTCAGACCACCAACTAAAATGGTTTTCCAGCTACTTCCATCATATACATCAGATACTATAGGGTCACCATTTACATAATTCGCATGCATAGTTGCGTAATTTTTATCTGCCAACTTCCACATATTGGGGATTACCATGCTTGGCACATAAGCCCATCGCTCTTCACCTGTATCGGCATTAAAAGCGTGCAACATTCCATCATTGGTACCTATGTATACAGTCCTCCCCCTGCTCTCATTTATCCCATTAGGGTAATTGTTTTCAGTGTATTTAAATACTGGCTTACCTACAAATACCGGTGATGACTCAAGCGCATCACCCAAAAATGCCTCGCGATAACGGAACAGACGATTCACAACTGTATTGGTGCCTCGGTCTTCATACGCAGTATCTCCACGCAAGAAGTTCACTAAATTGGCTTCTTTAGCATTTGGCTGTTGTGTACTAGAATCTAACGACGTCCATTGGCTCAATTTAGGTGCCAGATAAGCCTGCTGAAAGTAAGACTGTTGAACAGGCGTCATATTTGTATAAGTAAAATTCGCAAGCGCACCGCCACTATTCATAAGAACGCGTCTAGTGCCTGAGGCAACCTTAGCAGCCATGGTGCCATGACAAGCGGCAGACACCTCGACCTTGCAATTTGTTCCATCCATAACTCCAGCAGGACAACTGCTAGCATTTGGTGTAACACAATAGTAAACACTACTACTGCCACTTGGCTGAGCCACGATAGAGCTAGGTGATGAGCATGATGCAGTCACGATATCTTCAGCACACCATACCGCAGACTCACTTACCTCTCCTGTTGTTGTATTAATTGTGCGCTGTTCTAAGTTGCCTGTCCATTTAACCGTGGTGTAGCTTGCCAAATAAGCATAATTATCGCCTTGCACAGGGTTAAGCGTGCTAGTCGCAGCTGCTGCACCAGCCCCAATTTTTGCATTAATTTGGGAAAGTGCTTCGGTTAGGCCCTTAGTAAGTTGCGCCGGATCTTTGGCACTGAAATAAGTGCCCTGCCCGTTAACCGCCGCATGCCAGAGATCATCTACCGCGGTTTCCGTATCCGCAACTGGGACTGGCCAATTCACTGTAGGACTGCCTAAGCTATTTTTAAGATTATAAAAATCCCCTGATGTTGCAGTTTTATAATCACTGCTATACATTAAAGCACCGTCAACGCCCAAACCCAAAGTAAACGTGGTCATGTGCTGTTGTGGATTGTTATCACTGCCACTCACAAATACGTTGTTCTCACACACATCCACTCCAAGTGCACCTGTGCAATTACTTAGGGCAGTAGTACGCAAATCAGTGTCATAATAATATTTGGCTACATCAGCCAAACTATTGGAGCTGGCAGTCGGGCCTTCATGCATAGGGCGCGCCGTCGACCCGCCATCTTTATTACCTACCTGCCCCGTACCTGCAACATCTTTCACATCAGCATCTGCATCTGTATTCCAATATCCATCTGTTGTTAACAATGCAAAATTCTGCTGGCAAGAGTATTGCACTGGATCGGAAGAGCCTACAGGGTTCTTACCCGCATAAATTCTGCCGACTAAGGAAAGTGCAGAGCGCAACGGAGTACTACTACTAGGTGTAATGCCAAACAGCTTGGTATACCACTGCTCCTTTTGGCTACCAGTGCCAGCATCAAACTTATCGATTGGTAAGTAATTACTGCTTTGGTTGGCGATGGTAATAAAGCCGACGCGATATCGATTATCAATCGGTTTAAAAGCTAAGCTTGCGGCGGTTTTCATCGCTTGCATACGAGTGCGGTAGTAGGTATACCAATTAGCAAAATTGGTCATTTCCTGCACATAGGTACATGTCGCCCCGCAATCTGTACGAGCGGCTGACTTAGGGTAACTGTCGTTAAGAGAAGTGATATCGGTACGGGTAAAGGTATAAGGCGGCGTAGATGAGCTAGTAACGCCACCGGTAGAGTTCACAATGCTGCCAACTGTGGCGCTATTAGTTAAACTGCTAACTTGCACATTCCCGTTACCACTAGCACCCGCAGCAACTGTAGATGTGATGGTAATTTTAGGGTTACTTGCGCCATCAGAAACTGCCGTGTATTCAGGGTTGGAGCTACAGCTATTAATTTTGGTAACAATTGCATCGGCAAGCGCATTACGTCGTGCGGAACCACTTCCTGATGAGGTAGACGATGCAGTACCACAGCCAGTGCCGGTGCCTCCCATAATTTCAATATTGTTTACCTTAACACTACCAACCGTGGTGGTGCCAGTGTTTACACTAGAAACCGTAAACGAGCCTACTGCAGCCACACCTGTAATGGCCGAGCCCACATAGCGCGGGTAGACATAAGCACCGGAGCGTGTTGATTTGCAGGTGGTCAATGCAGTGTTACTGCACCAACGCGACTTAGCCGGGAAACTATAACTGACACCAGCTACAGTCGTTGGCGTTGAGGACAATACGCAATTGACTAGCTCTGACTCACTACAATACTCTGTTGGCACCACAGAATAGTAATAGGGCGCACCAGTCACTTTAATTACATTGGTCAGCATGCTGGCAGTCATCTGCTGATCTGGCACTCCAGAAGTACGCCCATATTTAAAGGTTGCGTTTGGGTAAAGATAATCACTATTTTTTCGGCAGACACTGGTATTAGTCAGTTCACTGGCGCTAGGGTTTTGTTTAGTGCACCAAACTCGGTCAGGGTAGCTGGTCGTGAGATCCACATAATTGGCTGTTGCCAATAATTGCGTAGTATTTTGCTTATTGTAAGAGTCTGTCCTTACATTGGTAAATGTCGTTTGGTCACCTCTACTGGTACCATCTGCATTCACACCTGGCGTATAGCGAATTGCCGGATTGTAATACTGACTATTCATATCGCTATTCATAAAAGGTACATCACCCACCACGCACATATCCAGCACACGAGTCGTACCACTAACTACACCGGGGAACACATCACCTAGCGTACCAGATGAACCCGATGTGCCATCATCACCACTATCACGACAGTTTTTATCATTGGTAGCTGGACTATTAAAAACATCACTGATGTAATCAGGCGTGTAGTCCTGCTTCATACTGCCAGAGTTATCCAAAATAAACATCAGGTTGGGTAGCACGTTGGTGGTTGTAGCGTTTGCCAAAGGTACAGTGGCTAAATCAACCGTAGCAGCCTGTAGCGATACCGGCAACATACCACCTAAAAGTAACAAGCCAGTTATGGAAAAAGACGTCAACAAGGAGCGTGAGTAGTTTTTCATGATTTAATCCTAATAAACAAAGGCTTGCGTAAAACTAAGAGTATTTCTGGGACCTGCTACCCGAACGGTAACCCTGTACATTGGCTGATCACCAGCACTGGACAACTGGCCGCCAGAAGTGCCATACACCTTTGTAGATTGTGATCCTGGGCTTGTTGATGCGGCACCAAGCAAACATTTTTCTTTTGCCTTATACAGCCCTGTAGTAGGCAACACTGTACCAGCCACGCACATTCTTTCTACGACATAACTAATGGTATTACCACTACTGTCTTTACCAGCAGCAATGCCAGCACCAGAAGCCAAACTATAACCTGTAGTAAAGCGCACCTTCGCATCATCTTGAGGCGAGGCATAATAACCAGTATTTACGTTATCACTATTGAGTGCTGTTGTTTGATTCGCCTCCAGCCACTTAATAGCCGTCTCAACCCCCGTATCTGCTGATGCAGTTGCCGATTGTTTAAATGCCAAGTTCCCCGCTATCAACGTATTGGTATCTACAGACCGAATCAATGCCACCGCGGCAAGCGACATGACAACGAGTGCCATAAGCGCAAAAAACAGTACCACACCATTTTGTTTAAGCATGCTGTTCTGCTTGCTGCTAGCTTGGCGCAACACGACAGAAAAGGTACTGATTTTATTAAGTGAGTTCATGTTGAATTTACTCATAATACGTTTTTTGACCAAATAATATTACGTAGCGGAATAATGGTTTCATAAACGCGGTAACGGTAACGTTGCCAATTTTCAATTGTCGTTAAGTTAATCACAGGCGCCGGTGAGCCCGCTTCATCAGGCCAGGCAACTGGGGCATTTAAGGTTACTGTTTCTTTTTCCAGCTGCCCATTTCTCGCTACTATAGCCACTCTTACTGCTTTAATGCGATTTCTATTTGCAACAGTTAACCCTCCCGCAGCCCAGGTGCCGCTCGCATCAACCCAAGATGTTACCTTGTTATTATTCGCAGTGTCCGAAATGCCATACTGTGCCTGCATGCTAACAATTTCTGCCACACTAGACTGACCATTACGCTCAAGCATGCCATTATTAACGCCATAACTAACCGCACTCCAATTACCCAAGCAGAACAGACTAGCGCCAGATTTTGCAGCATTTGCCACCTTGCCACCACCATCAACAGCGACAGTGACTTTAGTGGTGGGAGTAACCGTTCTGATCTTGGTCATTGCGCAAACACCCTGATTCACAATCATGGCGACATGGTTAACTTTACACCCCATGTTATTATCAACAACAATTTCAGGTAATCCAGCAGGGTTACTAGATATCAGTGAAGAAAACCCACCCATAGGCGCATCACCATAACGTACAGTAATCTGGTCACTGCTCGTACCACCATCCACTATGGTTATCGGGAACATATCAAAGTCTTCAACAAATGGCGTGTCCGGGTCGTCGTACGAAGGCGATGGACTGCACTGCATGGGTGAACCTTTGGGGTCAATTTCTGGTAAACCAAATCCGGCTATTTGGACGTCTCTCTGAATATTGTATAGTGCAACATTGCCGTTGGTTTGTGCATCTGCTGTACCGGTAGTGCTGCGTTTTTGGCCTTCAAAGACTGAGAAAACTTGCATAATCACCAAAGTAACCAACATGCCAATAGCTAAGCCAACCATAATCTCAATTAAGCTGAACCCAAGCTGAGAAGTGCTTACGTCTTTGCGTTTGCAGCTGTCAAGGTACAGGATATTTGCATCATTTTTTTTAGTATTCGTTAGCATCTAAAAAGCCTCTGATTCAATATTTATCAATTGCCGATTAATTTGGTAAAACTTTAACAATTGAAGCATTCATCACCACATTATGCTGTTCGGAATCGCCTGGAGCCTGCCAAGTCACGGTCACCACAAACTGATTTAAATTTGGTTGTGTCACCGTACGTTCACCATTAGGTAACAATTGAGGGATTTTCGTCTGATTCTCTAGATAATTAATCGCGTTATCAGAATCTGCCCACATTTGGCCTATTCTTTGTTGCGCAATATAACTGGCATCCGCACGATACTTGGCATTACTAGTATTACTTAGCATTGCCCCTTGTAAGCCAACTAATGCAAGAATACCCATAGAAAAAATTACTATGGCAATTAGCGCCTCAAGCAACATTGCCCCCTGCTGCGCTTTAGCACTGCTCATACTAGAAAATGAGCGTTTGTTCAAAAAATTTGTACTATTGTTCACCTTAATACCTCTTACACAGTTAGCACTTGCGTGAGTCATTTGAGGATTGAGCAACCGCAGGATCACACATTCGTATATTCCCACCCACGCCAACCGTAATACGCAAAGCTCGACTGCCCGATACAGCCGTAGAGTTAATATCGACAGATGTAAATGACACCGGGGTGGTTGACCCTAAGTTATTAAAAACAACGGAGGTTTGTGCAGGTGGCGTTGTTAAAACAGTGATATTGGCAGTCGAACCTTCATTTTGGCTACGGCTGCGGATGGTGGCAGGACAGTCATCAACACCATCACCGTCAGAATCACCTACCGCAACAACACAACCTACCGTCCAACCAGAATTGCCAGTAAATACAAACTGAATTTGCGCGTTGCGTTTTACTGACTCTGCACGCGCCACTTGCAAACCGTTTTGAATGGACTCTGCAGCGCTACGAATACGTGTATTTTCTATCCAATCACGATAACTGGAAACACTTAAGCTTGCCAACACTGCGATGATAGCAATCCCAACCACCAGCTCTATCAAGCTATAGCCTAGCATGGTGCGTATTGGGGCTTGCACTAGCATGTGGCATCCTTACTTGTTAACCAGCAACTACCAGTAACACCATCGTATTTTGAAGATTTAACATCGCTTTGATCTACCGTATACTGAAAATTAGCCATTTCACCCACGCCATCTGCAACCAATACAAAAGCCGTAGCTGTTGCGCTACTACAACTATAAGCAAAATACTTTGCCCCACTAGCCGGCGCACAGATTCCACCTACATAAGTACGGTTATCTTGATAATACTGCTCCATCCTCACTTTCAGATTTGCCAGAGTAGAAGTCGCTTCGGCAGCCTTACCTTTTTTGACATAATCTCCATATTTTGGGAGTGCTATAGAACCCAAGATGCCAATAATTGCAACCGCAATCATCATCTCTACTAAAGAGTAACCCTTCTGAACAGCATACGACTGGTAACAGTGACTTGATTGTTTATTTAACAAGATATTCATGGCAATTTCCCTTTTTCCCTTAGCGTGAATCCTCTGCTTAATTATCGGCTATGTCTATTGGCATCCGACAAATGGTAAATTTAGCCTAACAAACGGTTATTGCTATCAATTTATAGGATCTTACCGCCTTTTGTACCAAGCTAACGGCAGGTAAAAAATGGTAGAATAGCAACTTAATTTTCT
This sequence comes from Methylotenera sp., assembly GCF_036401095.1. Taxonomy (GTDB): domain Bacteria; phylum Pseudomonadota; class Gammaproteobacteria; order Burkholderiales; family Methylophilaceae; genus Methylotenera. Next base: position 96,088 of record NZ_DASWWA010000001.1, on the reverse strand, counting down.
GGACTTAAGATGCGTTATCTCGCTACAAACTCATAGATAACTAACAAAAGGCTAATTTCAATGCGCGAAAAACTGATTATATTTCTGCTAATTTCAAGCAGCGCATTAAGCGCATGCGGCACCAAAGGCCCGCTATATATTCCTGAGAAAGCATACCCTCAGCCGACCACGTCCAGCAAATAAGCCCTGCATTTTTAACCCCTATCGTTAAGACATTACTGTGAATACTTTTACACTCAAAAACAATGTGCTGCATGCAGAAGATGTGGCACTTACACAAATTACAGAAAATTTTGGCTCACCTTGCTACGTATACTCAAAAAGTGCACTTAGCCAAGCTTTTGAGCGCTTTAGCGCTGGCTTTAAAGATGCGAATCATCTAGTTTGCTTCGCCGTAAAATCCAATCCTAGCCTTGCGATTCTCAATTTATTTGCTAAGCTTGGAGCTGGTTTTGACATCGTATCTGGCGGCGAGCTGGCACGTGTGATTGCCGCTGGCGGTGACCCGAAAAAGGTAGTATTTTCTGGCGTAGGTAAAACCGCAGACGAAATGCGCGCAGCATTAGAAGCTGGTATTTTTTGCTTTAACGTGGAGTCTGCTAGTGAACTAGTGCGACTAAACGATGTAGCAACCTATATGGGTAAAATCGCACCGGTTTCATTACGCGTAAACCCTAACGTTGATGCCAAAACCCATCCTTATATTTCTACCGGCTTAAAAAATAATAAATTTGGCGTGGCATATGAAGACGCGCTGGATATTTATCTGCAAGCGGCAGAAATGTCCAACATCGCCATTCATGGTGTAGATTGCCATATCGGCTCACAAATCACCGAGCTATCTCCGTTCTTAGACGCATTTGATCGCGTACTGGCTTTGGTTGATGCATTAGCTGAAAATAATATACAGATTCAGCATATCGACCTAGGTGGCGGCATCGGCATTTGCTACAGCGATGAAACACCACCGGAGTTCACCGCTTATGCAAAGGCCATGCGTGAAAAGCTGGGTAAACGCGATGTGAAACTGGTATTTGAACCAGGCCGCGCTTTGGTGGGCAATGCCGGTGTGTTAGTTACTAAAGTTGAGTATATTAAACAAACCGAAACCAAAAACTTTGCGATTGTAGATGCAGCCATGAACGACCTAATGCGTCCGGCACTCTATGACGCTTACCACGATATTAAAGCAGTAAAACCACGTGATGAAGCCACTGTGAACTATGAAATTGTCGGGCCAGTCTGTGAAAGTGGTGACTTTTTAGGGCACGACAGAGAACTGGCCTTACAAGAGGGAGATTTGTTGGCCATTATGTCTGCAGGTGCTTATGGCATGAGCATGTCTAGCAACTACAACACGAGACCACGCGTTGCCGAAGTCATGGTAGATGGCAGCGAATGCCACTTAATTAGAAAGCGCGAACAAATTGTAGATTTGTTCGCAAATGAAAGCATTTTACCGAACGGCTAATTGCCCAGCTCACTCCACCGCTAGCGATTAATACCTAACGGTGGTGACCATAAAAAAGCGAAGATTTATCTTCGCTTTTTTTATTACCGCTTAGTCAAAAATCACCGTCTTATTTGCGTATAGCAAAATACGATTTTCGATATGCCAGCTCACCGCTTTGGACAGCACCACGCGCTCTAAATCTCGCCCCTTCTGAATTAGGTCTTCAACTTGGTCACGATGCGAAATACGGTCGATGCCTTGCTCAATAATCGGACCTTCATCCAGCACTTCGGTCACGTAATGGCTGGTTGCACCAATCAATTTAACACCACGCTCAAAAGCACGATGATAAGGGCGCGCACCAATAAAAGCTGGCAAGAAAGAATGGTGAATATTAATAATGCGCTGCGGGTAACGTGACACAAAATCTGGTGACAGAATCTGCATATAACGCGCTAGCACGATCAAATCAATGCCGTAATCTGCAAACAATTTAAATTGCGCGGCCTCAGCCTGAGCTTTATTGTCTTTATTGACTTCAATATGGTGAAAATCAATGCCATAGAATTTAACTAAATTTTCGGTATCACGGTGATTACTAATCACTAACGGAATTTCACAGGCCAGCTCGCCGCTTTTGTGTCTATGCAACAAATCGGCTAGGCAATGGTCATACTGCGATACCATGATGGCAACACGCGTTTTATGCTGAGACAACTTAAGTTGCCACTGCATACTGAATTTGTTGGCAACCTCAGAGAATGCATGATTAAAGCTGGCTTCATCCAGATTAAAACCGGTGAGGTCCCATTCCACGCGCATTAAAAATAGATTATTTTCCGCATCTTGATGCTGGTCTGCGTGTAAAATATTGGCATTGTGCTGAAGCAAGAAATCAGCAATGGCTGCGACAATGCCTTTAGTGTCTGGGCAAGTAATCAGTAAGGTTGCAGTATTTTTCATAGTAAAAATTTATAATCTAGCTAATTCTGGCATTAAACGACGCCTAACTAACCGACAATATTTTTAAAGTTAATTATTTTAAAAGAAGCAATTATACCTGATGCGCTTAGCGCCTGATGCAATTTGAATGTGGATGATATATGAACACCGAGCAATCTACGCCTAATCAGCAAGTTCTGAACGAAATAACACCGAATGATGCTACGATCGTACTCGCTAACCCGCGCGGTTTCTGTGCAGGGGTTGATCGTGCCATTATTATTGTGGAACAGGCACTAGAGAAATTTGGTGCGCCCATTTATGTGCGCCACGAAGTTGTGCATAACAAGTTTGTAGTAGACGAACTGCGTGCAAAAGGTGCCGTATTTGTTGAAGAGTTGGATGAAATACCTACCGGCAGCATCGTGATTTTTAGCGCGCACGGTGTATCTAAAGCGGTAAGGGCGGAAGCAGAGTCGCGCGGCCTCACTGCCTATGACGCCACCTGTCCGCTGGTGACCAAAGTGCATATAGAAGTGGAAAAAATGCGCAAAGCCGGTATGGAAATCGTAATGATAGGGCACAAAGGCCACCCTGAGGTTGAAGGCACTATGGGGCAGGTTGAGCAAGCGGACAACAGCACCATCAATACCGGCATGTATTTGGTGGAAACTCCAGAAGACGTTGCTGCGTTAACTGTCAAAGACCCGAGCAAGCTGGCTTATGTTACGCAAACTACACTCTCCATGGATGATGCGGCACTGGTCATCAATGCACTCAAGGCAAAGTTCCCGCAGATTAACGCACCTAAGAGTGATGACATTTGCTACGCCACGCAAAACCGACAAGATGCAGTAAAGATTATGGCGCAAGACTGTGACTTAGTAATTATTGTGGGCTCACCTAACAGTTCCAACTCCAACCGTTTGCGCGAAGTAGCTAAAAACCAAGGCATTGAAGCCTATATGGTAGATAACGCTAGCTATTTAAAACCAGATTGGTTAATTAACAAGAAAAAAGTTGGGGTGTCTGCTGGTGCATCTGCGCCTGAAATATTGGTGCAAGAAGTTATCGCACAATTGCAAAGCTTTGGTGCCGGCCAAGTACAAGAATTACAGGGCGTGGTGGAGAGCGTAGTGTTTCAGTTGCCGAAGAACCTGACGAGCGCAGCTAAAACCAATTCAGCCAAGTCACCCTCTAACCATTAATGCAGCCCGCACCAACCTTGAAAACCTATAAAACCCCAGTTTCTGCACTTGTACTTATTTACACACCAGATTTAAAAGTATTGATTATGGAGCGTGCAGACAAAGCTGGGTTCTGGCAATCTGTAACCGGCAGTATCGAAGGTGACGAAACACCGCATCAGGCTGCGGCCAGAGAGCTAGCCGAAGAAACCGGCTTAGATGCAACACAATATACTTTGGAAGATTGGAACGTGTCTAATGTATATGAAATTTACCCTCACTGGCGCCATCGCTATGCTCCTGGCGTCACTGAAAACCGAGAACACTTATTTGGCTTGATGCTACCGAGCGCCTTGCCCGTTAAGCTAGCACCAAACGAACATTTGCAATATGAATGGGTCGATTGGCGCGAGGCTGCTAAACGGGTATTTTCATGGACAAACGTAGATGCATTAAGACGATTAGGTGAACGACATCAATTAACTTTAGGAAACATAGAATAAGTGCCTACGCGTGCAAATCACATCGTTGTGCGGTACTCGCAACCTCGATGTACAACTTGTACTATCTCGGCTTCTGCGTTCCGGACGCCTTGTGCTTCATACCGCTCGTCGACTTATTCCATGTTTCCGTTATAAAATATACGCTTTAGCGTGTGCACTTTTAGAAAATACTATGTCTATTGCAACCATACCAGCCGCCCCGATTAAATTCGAGAAATTTCAAGCGACAGACGACGCTGACTGTCAGCGCCGTATCATTGCCGCCAAAGAGAAATTAGGTAAACGCCTTGTTATTCTAGGTCATCATTATCAGCACGAGAGCGTATATCGTCATGCCGATTACACTGGCGACTCACTTAAACTGTCACGCTACACTGAAAACCTGGACGCTGAATACATCGTATTTTTAGGTGTGCACTTCATGGCTGAGGTCGCAGACATTTTAAGCCGCCCAGAGCAAATTGCAATTCTGCCTGACCTTGCCGCTGGCTGCTCGATGGCGGATATGGCCAACCTTGCTAAAGTTGAGCGCAGCTACCGTGAGCTTAACAAAGTACTTAACTTTGATGAGCAAATCACGCCAATTACTTATATTAACTCCGCTGCTGACCTTAAAGCGTTTTGCGGTGAGCATGGTGGCATTGTGTGTACCAGCACCAACGCGCCAAAAATTCTAGAGTGGGGATTCGCACAGCGCGAAAAAGTGCTGTTCTTCCCTGACCAGAACTTAGGCCGCTGGAGCGGTTACAAAATGGGCATCCCGCTAGAACAAATGCCAGTGTGGGACCCAGACCAACCGCTAGGCGGCTTAACCGTAGAGCAAATTAAGAATGCGAAGATTTTGCTGTGGAAAGGGCACTGTGCTGTGCACCAGATGTTCCGACTGCAGAACATAGAAAAATTCCGTGTCGAGCATCCAGATGGGTTCGTGATTTCACACCCAGAAGCGCCGTTTGAAGTTTGCCAGCACTCTGACTACGTAGGCTCTACTGAATACATCTTAAAAACCATCAGCGACGCACCTGCCAACACTAAATGGTTAGTAGGTACTGAATTAAACCTGGTAAACCGCTTGGCCGAGCAAATGAAGGCTGAAGGCAAGCTGGTACAATTCATGAGCCATGTAGTGTGCGAATGCTCTACGATGGCACGTATAGACCCACAACACTTGGCTTGGGTGCTGGAGAATCTGGTAGAGGGTAAAGTTGTAAACCAGATCAAAGTACCTGCGCACGAAGCTAAACTGGCGAAATTAACGTTAGATCGCATGCTAGCGGCCTCTTAAGCACGCATGCTCTTGCATACAACACCCTAGCCTAGCGATTTGCATTAAGAGGTATTTAAAAATTGACTTGTCCATTATGCGGCCCTACACCCCATGAAATCTTATGGCTAGATGACTTCTGCCGTGTGGTGTTGCTTAACGATGAAGATTACCCAGCTTATTGCCGTGTAGAGTTGCTAGAGCACGTTAAAGAAATGTCCGACCTGACACCGCAAGACCGTGCACGTGTGATGAAAGTAGTGTTTGCGGTGGAAACTGCGTTAAGAACAGCGTTTAACCCGGACAAAATCAATTTAGCCAGCCTTGGTAATAAAACCCCGCACATCCACTGGCACGTGATTCCGCGCTTTGAGCATGATAAACACTTCCCCAACTCGCATTGGGGACAAGCGGCACGTGAAAGCCACCCCTCGCTGCTTAATGCGCAAACTAAACAGGCCCTGGCTGACAATATGGGCACACTGATTGAGTGCGCACTTGGCTCTAGTTAAATTGCTAAAATTGACGCTTTACAGCAAACTAGCAATTTACTTAGCTTAGACCAACAAACGCTCAACTATTTTGCCATTGATTAAGTGGCTTTCAATAATTTCATCAATATCATCGTTATCGACAAAGGTGTACCACACAGCCTGCGGGTACACCACCATCACTGGCCCATCATTACAGCGGTCTAAACAGCCAGCACGGTTGATGCGCACTTTACCTTTACCATTCAAGTTCAGCTTTTTCACCCGCGACTTCATATGGTCAAAAGCCTGTTCAGCGCCATGGTCCATACAACAGGCGGCTCCGCCCTCACGCTGGTTAAGGCAAAAAAATACGTGGTGTTCGAAATGGCTAGTCATAATTTTCTCGTATCAATTTCACTGGCAACAACAGCACTTAAAAAGCCTGCATTACTCTGTAGCCAAGCTTTCTTCTTTGGTAAAGGTCCATGTTCTGGTGATGCTCAGCACGTCTATCTCTTTACGTACATCATCAGGAAACCTAGCGTAGGGCGCGCCTAGCTCAACAATATGCCGTGCTGCGGCATCCAGAACTTTATGCCCAGAACTGCGGTTGATTTCTACAGATTCAATGCTGCCATCGGCTTTTATAGATACCGTCATCTGTAATTGACCATATAGCTTTAGGTTTTTTGCAGCTTCTGGATAATTAAGGTTGCCAATTTTCTCTACTTTTTGGCGCCAGGCTTCTACATATAGCGCATAGCGATACTCCTGCGCGCGGCCTCCGACAAATTTGCGCTTGGGTCGTTTTTGATACTCATCCTGCTGCTTGGCAATCAATGCCTCCAAACGGTCCATCTCCAGCGCGGCGGCAGTAATATCCTGAATATTAACCTTCTTACTCAAATTCTCTTGAGGCGCGGTCTCGGCCTCGGTAGCACTCACCTTTTGCACCGGCTGAGATTCAACCTTATGCGCGGCTTCTAGCTGTGTCATTAATGCCTGCGCCTGCTTTTCCAGCGCAGCAACATTTTTCTTCGATTGCTTCTCTTCTGCTGGCTGCTCTGCCGATTTGGCTGCTTGCTTTGCGTTCACCACGGGTTTAAGCGTTACGTCTGCCTGCTGCTGCTTGAATGCAGGCAATGCGGTTTTCATCTTGCGGTCTAAATCTGTATTGCCGCCACGGTCTAAATTGGCTTGTGCATACACCTCGGTATTTTGCGGTTTTGACTTGGTTTTGGTATTAACCAACATCACCTCAAGTACTGGCAATTTATCACGAAACTTTTTAAGTTCAGGCTCAAAATGAATACTGAGAATGACCAAGTGCACCAGCAAAGAGATACTCAGCGCAATGGTCATCACACGCATTGTTTTAATTTTTACAATGAGTGATGCCAATGGGTTTAGCGCTGTTTTTGCGGGTTGCTTGCTCAAATGTTTACACTTCTTTTAACGCATCGAGCAATTTTTGGTGAATACCGCCAAAACCACCATTACTCATAATCAACACATGGTCCCCCGCAACCGCCACTTGCTTAATGGCCAGGATCAACTGGGTCAGATCGTCGTACACTTGGGTTTTATTGGCGATGGGCGCAAGTGCAGCTCCGGTATCCCAGCCTAAATTAGCTTGATAACAGAATACCAAATCAGCCTGCGCCAAACTGGCCGGTAGCGCGTTTTTCATCACACCCAGCTTCATGGTGTTAGAACGTGGCTCCAATACTGCCAAAATGCGAGCTGCACCTACTTTGGCACGCAAGCCGGCAATAGTGGTTTCGATGGCTGTAGGGTGATGTGCAAAATCATCATACACCACCACACCACGGCTCTCACCGCGCACTTCCATACGGCGTTTTACGTTTTTAAATTCGGTCAATGCTGCGATACTGACATCAACCGCAACACCTGCGTGGCGAGCTGCTGCAATGCTTGCTAGCGCATTCATGCGATTGTGTTCACCTAACAAGCCCCATGCTACATGCCCTTGCATTTGGCCTTTATAGATGACATCAAAACTACCGTCACCTTGTGCGTTAATCGCTTGCCAGTCGTCGTCAGTGCCAAACTTTTCTACAGGTGTCCAGCAGCCTTTATCTAGTACGCGTTGCAAGCTGCTTTCTTTACCATTAGCAACCACCAAACCCTGCTGCGGTACAGTTCTCACCAAGTGATGGAACTGCTTTTCAATTGCATTCAAATCTTCAAAAATATCAGCATGGTCAAACTCCAGATTGTTCAACACCGCAGTGCGTGGGCGGTAATGAACAAACTTGGAACGCTTATCAAAGAAGGCGGTGTCATATTCATCAGCCTCAATCACGAAGAATGGCGATACGCTGTTTTTATCTTGCACTGGCATTTGTGGCAAACGTGCTGACACTGAGAAATTCTCAGGCACCCCGCCAATCAGGAACCCAGGCGCCAAACCTGCATACTCCAATATCCACGCCAACATTGAGCTGGTTGTGGTTTTGCCATGCGTACCAGCCACGGCTAGCACCCACTTACCTTGCAGCACGTTCTCTGCCAGCCATTGCGGCCCTGAAATATACGGCAAGCCTTGATTTAAAATCGCTTCCATTAAAGGGTTGCCGCGCGACACCACATTACCAATCACATATATATCTGGATTAAGTGCGGTTTGCGATGGGTCGAAGCCCTCAATCAACTCTACGCCTTGTGCCTCTAGCTGTGTACTCATTGGCGGATAAACATTGGCGTCACAACCTGTGACTTTATGCCCTGCGGCTTTAGCCAGCACCGCAATACCGCCCATGAATGTACCGCAAATACCTAATATGTGAATGTGCATAAAGTTATTTCAAAAAATCGATTAAAAATTGTAAGAGCTGAACAATCCCTCTTACTAAATGGTGCGCACGTTCTTCTCCATTATTAAAGAGGAGATACGCGAAGAATGCTAGTAAGCTTAAACCCAATACCCAACCTAATAACCTTGCAAACTTACGCCTCTTATCACTGACAGGATGCTTTTTCTCCGCCGTCATTTCCATAAAGATAAAAGGCAAAATCAGAGGTAAAGCGGCAACAGTCATAACAATTAATAGAAAAAGAAGATTTTCCATATCCACTTACGCTAAGTTTGGCGCTAACCAACGCTCTAAATAGTCTTTAGTTAGCCCTCTACGCTTTGCCATATCTTCCAACTGATCTGTGCCAATTTTATCCACACTGAAATATTTACTTTCCGGATGTGCAAAATAGAAACCTGACACCGCAGCTCCTGGTGACATCGCAAATGATTCGGTCAATGCCATGCCAATAGTCTCCGCTTGCAGCAACTTAAACATATCTGGCTTAACCGTATGATCCGGGCAAGCAGGGTAGCCCGGTGCAGGGCGAATACCTTGGTATTGCTCTTTAATCAAGGCTTCTTTACTTAAGTTTTCATTCGGCGCATAGCCCCAGAAATCAACGCGCACGCGCTCATGCATATATTCAGCAAACGCTTCCGCCAGCCTGTCGGCCAAGGCTTTGAGCATGATGCTGCTATAGTCATCATGCGCGTCTTCAAACTTCTTCTCGTGCTTTTCAATGCCTAAGCCAGCGGTCACGGCGAACAAGCCGATGTAATCCGGCGTGCCTTTAGGTGCGATAAAATCGGCCAGACATTGGTTAGGGCGTGCGATGCCGTCAATCACAGGTTTTACGGTTTGCTGGCGCATACCGTAGTAGGTAAAGGCGATATTTTCACGTGTTTCATCGGTGTAGATCTCAATATCGTCATCCCCCGCACGATTGGCAGGATGCAATGCAACCACACCGTTGGCGGTGAGCCAGCGCCCATCGATGATTTTTTTCAGCATCAACTGCGCTTCATTGAACAACTTTGTGGCTGCATCGCCCACTACCTCATCTTTTAAAATAGCAGGGTAGAAGCCTGCCAAGTCCCAAGTCTGGAAGAATGGCGTCCAGTCGATGTATTGGGCAATGATGCTGAGGTCTGCATTTTTAATCTCACGGCGGCCGATAAACTTAGGTTTTACTGGCGCATCCTCACCTGCAAATGAAAGGTCGGCCATATTAGCGCGCGCTTCGGCGATAGTGAGCATAGGCGTGCCTTTTTTATTGGCATGCTGGGTGCGAGCTTTTTCGTAATCGGCCTGAATCTCCGCCAAATACGCACCGCGCGTTTCTGGCGTAAGTAAGTTTTGCATCACCGTTACAGAGCGTGAAGCATCCGCTACATAAACAATGGGGCCGTCATAATGCGGTGCAATTTTCACTGCGGTATGCGCGCGTGAAGTTGTGGCACCTCCAATTAACAATGGCATTTTCTGTTCTTTAAAGTACGGGTCGCGCTGCATTTCACGCGCAACGTGTGCCATTTCTTCCAGTGAAGGGGTGATCAAGCCGGACAAGCCGATGATGTCCGCATTCTCGGCTTTGGCCATAGCTAAAATCTCAGAGGCAGGCACCATCACACCCATATTCACCACCTCAAAGTTATTACATTGCAGCACGACGGAAACGATGTTTTTGCCAATGTCATGCACATCGCCTTTTACCGTTGCAATCACCATTTTGCCTTTAGGCTTGGCTACAATACCGGTACGTGCTTCATCCGCAGCTTTTTCTGCCTCAATAAACGGGATCAAGTGCGCTACAGCTTGTTTCATCACGCGCGCAGATTTCACCACTTGCGGCAGGAACATCTTACCTTGGCCGAACAAGTCGCCCACCACGTTCATACCATCCATCAGTGGGCCTTCAATCACATGAATCGGCCGGCCGCCAGCCGCAGCAACTTTTTGTCGGGCTTCTTCGGTGTCTTCTACAATAAATTCGGTGATGCCATGTACCATGGCGTGGCTCAGGCGCTTTTCAACCGGCACTGGATTTTCTGGGGTACCACGCCACTCCAGCGTCGCTGCCTCTTTTTTGCCGCCAGCCACTAGGGTGCTGGCAATCTCAATCATGCGTTCGGTAGCGGCTAGTGGATTATTAGGGTCAACCACACGGTTAAGCACCACATCTTCCACGCGCTCTTTGAGTTCAGCCGGCAGGTCGTCATACACGCCCATCATGCCGGCGTTAACGATACCCATGGTCATACCGGCCTTGATGGCATGGTATAAAAATACGGTGTGAATCGCTTCACGCGCGGGGTCGTTACCTCTAAAGCTGAAGCTCACGTTGGATACGCCGCCAGAAATTTTGGCATACGGCAGATGCTGTTTAATCCAGTGCGTCGCATTGATAAAATCAACCGCGTAGTTGTTATGCTCTTCAATACCCGTCGCAATCGCGAAAATATTCGGGTCGAAAATAATATCTTCCGGCGGGAAATCCAGCTCTTTCACCAGCAAATCATAAGCGCGCTTACAAATTTCAATCTTACGCTCAAAGGTATCGGCCTGACCTTTTTCGTCGAACGCCATCACAATGGCAGCGGCACCGTAGCGCTTACATAACCTCGCCTGACGTATAAACTCCTCTTCGCCTTCTTTCATGGAAATCGAGTTAACGACGGCCTTACCTTGCACACACTTTAAGCCTGCTTCAATCACTGACCATTTACTAGAGTCGATCATGATCGGCACGCGCGCGATATCCGGCTCTGACGCCACCAGATTCAGGAAGTGCGTCATGGCTTTAATCGCGTCCAACATGCCTTCGTCCATGTTGATATCGATGACCTGCGCACCGTTTTCTACCTGCTGGCGCGCCACGGTCAGCGCTTCATCGTACTGCTCGTTGATAATCAAGCGAGCAAAAGCTTTGGAGCCTGTTACATTGGTACGCTCGCCTACGTTCACAAATAGCGAATCGTCATCAACGACGAACGGCTCTAAGCCAGACAGCTTCAAAGTGCGTGGTAATACCGGCAACTGACGTGGCGGTAAGTCTTTAATTTCGTTATAAATGGCATTGATATGCGCGGGCGTGGTACCGCAGCAGCCGCCGGCAATATTTAAGAAGTTGCTCTGCGCAAACTCTTTTACCAAGCTTGAGGTAACGTCCGGCGTTTCATCAAAACCAGTGTCGCTCATTGGGTTGGGCAAGCCAGCATTGGGGTAAATACATACAAAAGTATCTGCAATCGAAGACAGCTCTTCTACATAAGGGCGCATTAAAGTGGCGCCTAATGCGCAATTCAAGCCGATGGTGAGCGGCTTGGCATGGCGCACAGAATGCCAGAACGCGGTTACTGTTTGGCCGGATAAAATACGGCCAGAAGCATCGGTCACCGTGCCTGAAATCATAATTGGCAGGGTATAACCTACCTCTTCAAAGAAAGCATCAATCGCGAATAGTGCGGCTTTACAGTTAAGTGTATCAAAAATGGTTTCTACCATTAAGATATCTGCACCACCTTCTACCAGCGCACGCGTTTGCTCCAAGTAAGCATTTACTAACTGATCAAAATTCACATTACGTGCAGCAGGGTCGTTCACGTCAGGTGAGATAGAAGCTGTTTTAGGGGTAGGGCCCAATGCGCCAGCCACAAAACGCGGTTTATCAGGCGTGCTGTATTTTGCACAAGCGGCCTTTGCTAACTTAGCTGCCTCTACGTTCATTTCATACACCAGATGCGCCATATGGTAGTCATCTTGTGCAACAGCCGTAGCACCAAAGGTGTTGGTTTCTATGATATCTGCACCAGCCGCCAGATATTTTTCGTGAATTTCTTGAATAATGCCTGGCTGAGTTAAGGTCAATAATTCGTTATTGCCTTTTACAAACAACTCACGCTCACCTGCAGGTGCCTTGAAGTCAACAAAGCGTTCACCACGATAATCAGCTTCTGTCAGCTTATATTGCTGAATCATGGTTCCCATCGCACCATCTAAAATCAGGATTCGCTGCGCTAATAAAGCACGTAATTGGGTTTCTATCGGGGAGGGTGTTAATTGAGCCATGAAAATCAGTCGTTAAAATTTTCTCAATTTTATCATGCAAGCATCAGGTTGCTAAATCTAGTTCTATACTTCGCCGCGTCTATATTGCACAGCCTCGGCAAGGTGCGCAGGTTTAATCTGAGCGTCTCCTGCTAAATCGGCAATACTACGCGCAACTTTTAAGATACGGTGATAAGCGCGTGCGGATAAATTAAGGCGTGATATTGCAGTTTTTAATAAAGCCAAACCTGCGGTATCAAGCTGACAGTGTGTCTCAATTTCAGCACTGCCAAGCGCAAAGTTCGCTTTACCTTGGCGTTGCAGTTGTATATCGCGTGCTTTTTCAACGCGGGCACGAATGGTCTCACTTGCTTCTGCATCCGCAGCTTTAGTAAGCTCATCCTCTTTTAAGGCCGCGACTTCTATATGTAAATCGATACGGTCTAACAGCGGGCCAGAAATTTTGCCTTTATATCGAGTAACCTGATCTGGTGTACAACGGCACTTATTGTTGAAATGCCCTAAATATCCACACGGGCAAGGGTTCATGGCGGCAATTAACTGAAATTGGGCTGGAAAATCAGCCTGACGTGCCGCACGCGAAATCGTGATATGGCCACTTTCCAAAGGCTCCCGCAGCACCTCCAGCACTTTACGGTCAAACTCGGGAAGCTCATCTAAAAATAAAACCCCGCGATGCGCCAATGAAATTTCACCTGGGCGCGGAACGCCACCACCACCCACCAAAGCCACGCCGGAAGCCGTGTGATGGGGAGCTCTAAATGGACGCCGCTTCCAATGCTCTATTTTATATTGTCCATTGAGCGACTGTAACGCAGCTGATTCGAGCGCCTCATCTTCTGCCATGCTAGGCAAGATGCCCACAAAGCGGCTTGCCAGCATACTTTTACCAGTGCCAGGGGGGCCGCTCATAATCACGCTATGACCGCCAGCCGCAGCAATCTCCAACGCACGCTTAGGGCCAGACTGCCCTTTCACCTCATTAAAATCAGGATAAATAATGGATTGCGCTTGGCGCTCTGCATCTAGTTGCACCAATAGTGTGCGCCCGCTTAAATGCGCGCACACTTCTAGCAAGTCTTTTGCAGGATAGATAACTGCATCATCCACCAATGCCGCCTCTAATGCGCTTTCGCTAGGTAAAATAAAGGCGCGCCCACTTTGATAAGACTTATAAGTCATGGCTAATGCGCCGCGAACTGGGCGCAACTCACCGGTTAACGCCAGCTCACCCGCAAATTCGTATTGAGATAGAGCCGCTGCTGGAATCTGGCCACTGGCCGCCAGTATACCCAATGCAATTGGTAAGTCGTAACGCCCGCTCTCTTTGGGCAAATCTGCAGGTGCCAAATTCACCGTAATGCGTCGTGCCGGGAATTCAAACTGAGCTGTTTGCAATGCCGCACGCACGCGGTCTTTACTCTCTTTCACCTCAGCCTCAGGCAAGCCCACTATTGTAAAGCTAGGTAAGCCATTAGCCAGATGCACCTCCACCACTACTTGTGGTGCATCCATACCGGTTAGCGCACGACTATACAATACGGCTAAGCTCATATCGCTTATTTTCCTTCTAGTTCAGCTAGCCTAGCCTCAAGCGCTTCTAGCTTTTCCCGTGTATGACGTAACACTTCTGCCTGCACCTCAAACTCCTCCCGTGTCACAAGCTCCATTTTGGTGAATGCGCCCTTTAATAGTGCATTTAGGTTTTTTTCAACATCTGCCAAAGGCGATGTTGCCATTACCTCTTTGATTTTATTAGATATTTCGTTAATTTTATGTGTATCCAACATATTAAATTCCTTAGTAATAAAGTCTAGTTTAGCAGATTATTTATCAGCATTACATAAACGCACCAATCATACAATTCAATATCACATTGATTTTAAACACTTTTATTATTGGCACGGCAATTGCTTAATCAAAATCGTAGAATTTTTAGATAACCTTTTTTAACTTGGAGTTAATAGCATGCGTAAATCAATACTAACACTAGCTGTTTTAAGTACTCTCGCTTTACCTTCGTTTGCCTCAGCGGCAGAAGAAGCTGCAGAAACAACAGCCAAAGCACCAGAATCTGCTTGGTCATTAACATCAAACGTTGGCTTTGTTTCAGATTACTACGCACGTGGTATTTCACAAAACTGGCACAAACCTGCCCTGCAAGGTGGTTTTGATGTAGCTCACTCAAGCGGCTTTTATGCTGGCGTTTGGGGCTCAAGCATTACACCAAACACATTCCCAGATGCTACTGTTGAGTTAGATGCATACGCTGGCTACAACGGTTCAATTCCTGCTGTTGAAGGCTTAGGCTATACAGTTGGTGCGATTGGTTACTTCTATCCGGGCGGTAGCTGGAAAAAATACAGAGCATCAAATGCAGTTAACCCTAATGACCAATTGACACCTCACGGCGGCCGTTGGGACACTTATGAAGCTAACTTTGGCTTGTCATACAAATGGCTAAGCGCTAAAGCTTCTGTGACATTAGGCGATTGGTTTGGCGCTGAGAAGAAAACTGGTTGGGACGGCGGCACTAGCGGCACAACTTACCTTGAATTGAATGCTGCTTACCCATTGCCATGGGAAGGCCTGACATTGGTTGGCCATATTGGTCATTTAAATGTTGCGGGTAAACTGAACTTGGCTTATGCAGACGGTAACGGTAACTTGCCAAGTACTTCTATTTCAAATGAAACAAACCCTGACTACACCGATTGGAAAATTGGTTTAAGCAAAGCATTTAAAGTTGCTAACTCTGAAGGCTGGAATGCTGGGTTGTACTGGGTAGAGTCAAACAATGACGATTACTGGGGTTCAAAAGGTTACGGCGGCACAAGCTTTAACGGCAAAGGCACTGCGACCAAAGCACAAAGCAAAGATCTAAATGACGGACGTCTGATTGTGACTATCGGTCGCACGTTCTAAATTTTTCAGTAGAATAACGGGCGTAGCGCCCGTTATTGTTCTTAACAACTAAAGGAGACATACATGAAATTTGTATCCGCAATTATCAAGCCGTTTAAGCTTGACGAAGTGCGCGAGGCACTTTCAATTATCGGTGTACAGGGTATTACTGTAACCGAAGTGAAGGGTTTTGGACGCCAAAAAGGCCATACTGAGCTGTATCGTGGCGCTGAGTACGTAGTAGACTTTTTACCAAAAGTTAAACTAGAAGTTGCAATTAAAGATGAGTTACTAGACCAAGTAGTAGATGCGATTGAAAAATCTGCAGCTACAGGTAAGATTGGCGACGGTAAGATTTTTATCTTTAATCTAGAAGAAGTCTACCGCATTCGTACCGGTGAAACCGGTGTAGAAGCTCTATAAGGGGATCAATAATGAAGAAACTACTCTCGATGTTTGCGTTAGTTACCATGTTGGGTTTCGGCTTCACAGGTAACACATACGCAGAAGATGCTGCGCCAGTGGCTGAAGCCGCGACCGCGGTTGCGCCAGCTGCCGAAGCAGCTGCTGCTGCAGTTGCACCTGCTGCGACAGAAGTTGCTCCGGCAGCTGCGCCTGCACCAGTTCCAAACAAAGGTGACACAGCATGGATGTTAATTGCAACCGTACTGGTAAGCTTAATGGTAATTCCTGGCTTGGCATTATTTTATGGTGGTTTGGTTCGCCAAAAAAATATGCTTTCTGTATTGATGCAAGTATTCATGATTTTCTCGCTCATGGGTGTGTTATGGGCAATTTATGGTTACAGCGTTGCATTTACAGGTGGCAGCCCATACTTTGGCGGCTTAAGTAAAGCATTCTTGGCTGGCGTTACTCCTGAGTCATTAGGTGCAACATTCAGCAAGGGTACTTACATTCCTGAATTAGTATTCGTTGCTTTCCAATTAACCTTTGCAGCAATTACGCCAGCATTGATCGTTGGTGCATTTGCTGAGCGCATGAAGTTCTCTGCAATCTTGGTATTCATGGTGTTATGGTTCACATTCTCATACTTGCCATTAGCACATATGGTTTGGTACTGGGACGGTCCTGATGCGATTACTACTGCGGCTTCACTTGAAACTGTAGTTGCTAACGCAGGCTGGTTATGGGCTAAAGGTGCATTAGACTTTGCAGGCGGTACAGTAGTACATATCAACGCTGGTGTTGCTGGCTTAGTAGGTGCCATCATGGTTGGTAAACGTATTGGTTACGGTAAAGAAGCAATGACTCCTCATAGCTTAACCTTAACTATGGTTGGTGCAGCCTTACTATGGGTGGGCTGGTTTGGTTTCAATGCTGGTTCTAACCTTGAAGCTAACGGTTATGCAGCACTTGCTTTAGTAAACACATTTATTGCAACTGGTGCAGCAACATTGTCTTGGACATTCTCTGAGTGGTTGCTAAAAGGCAAACCATCAATGTTAGGTGCAGTATCTGGTGCGGTAGCAGGTTTAGTAGCAATTACACCAGCTTGTGGCTTTGTAGGCCCAATGGGTGCAATCGTGATCGGCTTGTTAGTATCTCCAATCTGCTACTTCATGGTGGCTAAAGTGAAATACGTACTTGGTTACGATGACGCATTAGATGTATTCGGTATCCACGCAATTGGTGGTGTATTCGGTGCATTAGCTACTGGCGTGTTTGTTAACCCAGCACTAGGTGGTGTAGGTGTAGTTGATTATGTAGCAAACGGCGTAGCAGCTTACGACTTTGGTGCACAAATGACTGCTCAAATTTATGCTGTAGTAACTGCAATTGTGTTATCAGCAGTGGTTTCATTCATTGCTTTCAAAATTGTAGACGTGTTAATTGGCTTACGTGTAAGCGAAGAGGCTGAACGTGAAGGCTTAGATACAAGCCAACACGGTGAGCGTGCATATCACAACTAGTAGTACATAGCTGTAAAAGAAAAGGGGCGCATTTGCGCCCCTTTTTTATACCTAATGACAGACAGTATCAATCAGCATTTCAGTCTAACCACAGTAATAGCAATTATTTAGCTACCCTTATTATGGTTACACCATAACTCGCATCATCACACTGTCACTCGTCTATGGCTAAATAAGTACTTATTTAGCCTTTATTTCCATGTAAGGTCTCTTACCTAAAAACTGGGTTTTTAACGCATCATGTTGATGCGATGCCTCATCATCCACAGCTTGATTGGCACTTACTTTATTAGCATCTGCGGGCTGCATATCAGCCTGCTGCACTTGTGTGGTGCTGCTTGGATCTTTGCCTTCATCCGCACTTGCATTAATGCTCACAGCAAGCCCTAAAGTATAAATAAATAATACGAATAACTTCATTAGTACTCTCCTAACTCTAATTTAAAGTTGAAAATATCCCTCAAGCATTTAAAGCTTAATCAATCGCTCACAATGGGTAATAGGGTAAAGGGGTATTGATTAGCATGATGTAATGCGACTTAAGCGCACACATCATGCTAACTGTTACTTACAGACTACTTCCAGCCGCCGCCTAGTGCTCGGTATAAATTCACCATCGCACTAATCTGCTTCTGTTTGGTTTCAATCAGCTCACTTTTTGCCTCCAGCGCTTCACGCTGGGTTAACAAAATCTCTAAATACTCTGCTCGGGCAGATTTAAAGAGCTGATTCGCCACATCCACAGACTCAGTTAAAGCCTGAACTTGTGTCGTTTTGAGTTGATAATTTTTCTCTAGATTATCAATATTAGACAGCTGGTTCGCGACCTCACCATACGCATTAATAATGGTCTTTTCGTAATCATAGGCAGCTTGTATTTGCGTTGCATTTGCATTTTTATACACGGCTGTAATGGCATTACGATTCACCAATGGCGCCATCATATCGCCCGCCAGTGTGTACATTAAAGACTCTGGCGTATTGAGCAGATACCTAGGGTTAAATGCTTGAAAGCCAACGCCGGCACGTATGGCGAATGAAGGGTAGAAGTTAGCCTTAGCCACTTGGATATTCAAATCTGCTGCTGCTAATTCCAACTCGGCTTTTCTTATATCAGGGCGGTTTTCCAGCAATTGCGCAGGTACGCCTGCCTGAATCATCTTAGGCTTAATCTCCATAAAGCCGGCACTTGCTCTTTGTATCGGCTGTGGCGTTCTACCAAGTAGGAAGTTAATGCGATTCTCCAGCTCGACTTGCTGCTGTTTAATCACGTACTGCCTACTTTGGTTTTTCTTCACTTCCGCCTCAAAGCGCTTTACTGCCAGAGAGGTCGCTCTAGCGTATTTTTTAAGCTCTTTAGTCACTTCTAGGGCATTTTGCTGAATCTTAATATTCTGCTCTAAGTTATCCAGCTGATTATCTAGCGCGATTAACTCATAATAAGCATTGGCAATTTCTGCCACCAAATTGGTCACTAAGAAGTTTTTGCCCTCTATCGAAGCCATGTACTCCATGCCGGCAACTTTTGTAGCGTTTCTCAGCTTTTTCCAAACGTCTAACTCCCAAGAAGAATACAAGCCAAATTGGTAGTTAGGTAAAGGGTCTGGAAAGGCCTTACCTTCTTTAATTTCCAGACTTTCCTCTACTGCACCATTACGTGTAAAGCGGCCAACTTTTTCTACTTCCGCACCTGCACCAAAGCTCACAAACGGCAGATACTCACCTCGGCGTGCCTGAATCTCATTTTTGGCCATGCTAATGCGCTGCGCCATGATATTCACTTCTTTGTTGTTGGCAATTGCAGTGTCTATCAAGCCTGGCAAATAGGCGTCGTCAAAAAAATCCTTCCAGTTCACATTGGCAGTATTTTCCGTACTTTGCGCTTGGTTATTAAATTGCTCAGGCAGCTTAGTGTCCGCCTTTTTAGTTGTTAATAAAGGGATGGAACACGCCTGCATCGAGAGGGCTAACGCCCCCGCGACCGCTAATCGAATATAAATAGGTTTATTTGTCATCATCTTTATCTTCATCTTTATTGTAGTGATATAGCTCTGTAAGAGGTTTGAACTCTTCATTTTTAATCAATGATTTGCCTTCTTCCATTTTTGCAAATAGATAGTAAAGGCCAGGAATCAAGATCACGCCAAAGATAGTACCGAACAGCATGCCACCTAAAGCTGAGCTACCAATCGTACGGTTACCAACAGCACCCGCACCTGTTGCAACTACTAATGGAATCAAGCCTGCAATAAATGCAAACGATGTCATCAGAATTGGGCGGAAACGCGCTCTAGCACCTTCAATGGCAGCTTCGGCAATCGACATACCTTGCTCGTGTTTTTGTACTGCAAATTCCACAATCAACACGGCATTTTTGCCCAGCAAGCCCACCAGCATCACCAACCCCAGCTGCGCGTAAACGTCATTGGCAAGGCCCAGTGTTTTAAGCAGGAAGAACGTACCAAACACACCCGCCGGTAATGACAGAATCACAGCTAACGGTAGCAAGAAGCTTTCATACTGCGCGGCCAGCACCATGTACACGAAAACCAAGACCACCGCAAAAATGATCATCGCCTCGTTACCGCGCTTAGCCTCGTCAAAAGACAAGCCTTCCCAGCCAATGTCATAGCCATGCGGCAAGGTTGCCGCAGCCACTTCTTGCACGGCCTTAATCGCATCATCAGTGGTGTAGCCTTTAGCTGGCGTTGCACGAATCGTGGCTGAGTTATACAAGTTGTAACGGGTAATCTCGTTTGGCCCTTGTATTTTCTTCATTTTCATAAAGGATGAGTAAGGCACCATTTCGCCTTCTTCATTTTTTACGTAATAGTTCAAAATATCACTCGGATATCTACGGAACTCAGGACCAGACTGCGTATACACCCGGAAGAAGTTATTGAAGCGGATAAAGCCTTGCTCAAAGGTACTACCAATCAAGATATTGAGGTTATCCATAGCCTTACCAATAGACACGCCTTTTTGCATGGCAGCCTTATTGTCGATATCTAACTCATATTGCGGGTAATTCGCGGCATAGAACGTAAACAAACCGGTCAGCTCTTTACGCTTGCCTAATTCCGCCATAAAGTCCTGATTGATCTTGTCAAACTCGTGATAATCCGTGCCATTGGTTTTGTCTAACAAACGCAATGCCAAACCAGAAGCTGCACCATAACCAGGCACCGCAGGTGGTTCAAAGAACTCGACGATTGCACCAAAGTTTTTGGTTTTCTCTTCTAGCTCTTCAATAATTTGCTGCACAGATTTATCGCGTTTTGACCAGTCTTTCAAGTTAATCAAACAAGTACCGGCATTAGAACCACGACCTTCGGTCAGAATCTCATAACCTGCCAAGGCAGATACAGACTCAATCCCTTCAATCTTCTTAGCCTCTACCTGCAACGCACGCGCCACCTTGTTGGTTGCTTCTAGCGTAGTGCCTGGTGGTGTTTGAATAATTGCGTAAATTTGCCCCTGATCTTCACCCGGAATGAAACCGGCAGGTAAGGTTTTGTTGATGGTGAAGGTAGCAAAAGAAAAACCTACCAAGGCTAAAATAGTCACCACTCTTAGCGTAACTATTTTGCTTAAGAAGTTGGTGTAACGCCCTGTCAGCTTCTCAAACAGGCGGTTAAACACATCGATGAAATAGCCAATCGGTGTTTTTCTTTTAACGTGCCCATGATGATTTTTCAGCAACATCGCGCACAACACTGGTGTAAGTGATAGCGCAACCACGCCTGAAATCACGATAGATGCCGCCATGGTAATAGAGAACTGACGGTAGAACACGCCCACAGGCCCCGTCATAAAGGCCACTGGCACAAACACCGCGGTCATCACCAAGGTAATCGCAACAATCGCACCGCCAATTTCACTCAATACTTGCTGAGTCGCTTTGTATGGGCTTAATTCGGCATTTTCTTCCATTTTGGCATGCACCGCCTCTACCACCACGATCGCGTTATCGACCACAATACCAATCGCCAGCACCAGCGCGAACAGGGTAATCAGGTTGATGGTAATGCCAAATATCTGCATGCAGAAGAAAGTACCAATCAAGGATACCGGCACCGCCAAGATAGGAATTAAGGTAGAACGCCAATCTCCAAGGAAGATAAACACAACCAAGGCCACTAAGATAAATGCCTCAACCAGCGTGTGTAGCACCTTCTCAATCGAAGCATCCAGGAATTTAGAAACGTCATAGTCAATTTCATATTCCATGCCAGCAGGGAAAGTGCCTTTTAGCTCCTCCATTTTCTCCTTAACTTGCTCAATTACCTCACTCGCGTTACTGCCGTAGTTCTGCTTTAAAATAATCGCAGATGATGGATAGCCATCTTTATTTGAGTAAATATCAAAGAACTCACTACCTAACTCCACCTTGGCTATATCTTTAAGCTTTAAGATTTCGCCATCAGAGTTTGCACGGATAATAATGTCTTCATATTGCTCAGGCTTGTTATAGCGCCCTTGGTAAACCAACACATACTCTTTTGACTGCGCAGCAATGCCTGAGCTCTGACCCAAACGACCTGGGCGGCCAATAATGCTCTGCTCGTTCATTGCCTTCATGACTTCTTCAACCGAGACTTTATAAGCACGCATTCTGTCTGGGTTTAGCCAAATACGCATCGCGTATTGGCGGCTACCAAGAATCTTGGCACTGGCAATACCGTTTACACGCTGTATCTCAGGAATCAGATTGACGTTGGCGTAGTTGTATAAAAACTTCTCATCAGCATCTTTATCTTTACTGAACAAGTTAATGTACATCAGCATACTAGGCTGCACGCGCTCTACCACCACACCCTCTAACTGCACTAACTCAGGCAGGCGACTCATCACCTGATCCAAACGCGTTTTCACGTTAATCATCGCCTGGTTGGGGTCAGTACCTAAGCCAAAAATCACTTGGATAGTCGCTTCACCCGCACTGGTAGCATCTGACACGATGTATTTCATGCCAGGCACGCCGTTAATGGCACGCTCAATGGTAATGAGCGATGACTGCACCAACACATCGGCACTCGCGCCTGGGTAGGCTAAAGACACAATAACGCGTGGCGGCGCAATGTCAGGGAACTGCGAAGTAGGGAGCGTCCTAATCGACAAAAATCCAAGAAAGACAATAATCAGCGACAGCACTATGGCCATCACCGGTCTTTTGATAAATATATTAAACATATAGGGTCTCTTCTTTCACTATTCAGCGTGAAGTTCTAATTGTGAAAGTACTTTGTCAGGTGCTACAAAATTAACGCCGATTTTCTGGCCGTTATGCACCTTGCGCAAACCCTCTACCAAGACCTTGTCATCATCTTTTAAGCCGCTTTTAATGACGAACACATGTGGCAACTCAGCAGCGATGGTAATTAACCTTTGCTCCAGCTTGTTCTCTTTGTTCACTACATAGACATAGGTTTTATCCAGTATTTCAAAGGTCGCTTTTTGTGGAATAAGCATGGCATTTTTGTAAGGAATATCGATCAAGATATTGCCGGTCTCACCATGGCGAAGAATCTGATTAGGGTTAGCAAATACTGCCCTAAATTCGATGTTGCCGGTTTTGTTGTCAAAGTCCGCTTCTATGGTTTCAATCACACCTGGCTGGTCAAACATTTCACCATTCGCCATTTTCAACCTAACATTCACGGGTGCTTTTGTAGTTTTGGCAATTTTGTAATCCAGATACTCTGACTCAGGCACATTGAAATAAACCCACATTTTGCTAATGTCAGACAGCGTGGTTAATAAATCACCTTCATCTACTAGACTACCGTTTCGCGCATTAAAGTGATCCATCACCCCGCTAAATGGCGCGTTAATATCGGTAAAATTTAAATGCGTCTGTGCAAGCTTAACCTCAGCCTCGGCTTTATCCAGCCGAGCCCTGGCTAGCGCCAACTCATTAGGTGAAACGATATTTTTTTCGGATAAGGCTTTAGTATTTTGATACTCAATCCGCACCACTTCAGCCTCAGCTTTAGCCTTTTGCAAATCTACCTGATACAGATTAGGCATGATTTTAAACATGCGCTGACCCTGCTTTACCGCCTGGCCTTCATCTACAAAAATATCTTGCAGATAGCCACGCTCCAGCGCTCTTAATTCAATATGCCTGAACGCATGAATCTGGCTCACATACTCTTTAACAATGGCCGTGTCTTTACGCAGAGGCTGCGTGACCTCAAGCTTTGCCTCTTCCTCTTTCGCCTCTTCTGAATGGTGGCAGCCAGTGATGAGCAATACGGTAAGGCCTAATGCTACAAACAATTTATTAATCATATTAATTTCTAATTTCTAAAATTTAAAAAAGATTTGAAGCTCAACTAAGTTGCTGTTAGCAACTTCAGTAGCCGCTAGTTCGCTGTGATTACACCAAGAATAAAAACACTCAGTGAGTCATACGCAGACAAGCTGGGGCGACTTTGCTAAATACAGTCAGTAAAACAAATGATTTGAAGACTAAGAGTTAACGCATACCAGTGCTTGAAACATACGCAAAATCATCACCGCGGGTGCAGTGGGCATCAGCTATATGCAAAGCAAGATGTAATACATGACTAGTCTGTTAAATCTGAGCGGCACAAGAATACCAACTCATGTTAAACCGACTAGTTGAGTGGGGGAGAGCGGGGTCGTACGTGTGAAAGAAACGTCAAACGAGGGAAAACCTCGTTCAAGAATACAAATGAAATGAAAAATACACTGGCAAAAATAAAGACAATGCTAGATAGCATGATGTCTCGCGGAGGCCTATCCTGTGGCGGAGGCTCGGAGTCACCTGTTGCACTTTGTATTTCAGCTACGCGTAAACGCGGCGCATCGTCGTTATATGAAGAACTATCGGAGAATTGGGCCAGAAAAACAAATCCAAGCACGGCAATCAGCACTGTTAGCGATAACAGTCTGATTCTAAACGCTACTGAATTTAAGCTTTGGTCCATAAGGTTGTTTGTACAATCCTGTATTTTGTATAAATATTAAGCAAACTTTCACTTAATTATTTGGAAACATACTATATGAAAAGCACTACTTTAACAATGATTCAATCACATACAACTAAAATGTTGTAAATAACACTGCATTACTCAGCACGAGCCGACAACTGAATAAATTAAGCCCAGCAAACCAAAACCTTGTGTGTGTAGACAGGCCAAAGCGAAATAGTTCCAATCAGCGTGCTGACATGACTGCCGCCACCAAAACCAGTCAAAAAATCTTAAGCTTTGCGACACGAGTAACTAATAGCAATCTATTTACGCATTAATCAACCTGGCTTTATACAAAACCGCTTGACTTTCATAACTAAATAACTAATTATTTAGTTATGAAGAGTGTGACAGAGATTCCAACTAGCTTTAAAAATACCGCTGATATTTTCATCGCCTTAGGTGATGAGCATAGGCAACTGATTCTGCTTGCCTTTGAAAAGGGTGAGAAACTAAACATTCTGCAAATTGTTTCCACCACCACCCTCAGCCGTACCGCAGTGACGCATCACTTAAAAGTATTACACCGCGCAGGTGTATTGGCGTCAGAAAAAATAGGCAAAGAAGTCTTTTTCTGGATTAATAGCCCGCTAATTTCCAATGCACTGCAACAAGTTCTGCATTACATCCAAAACGAAACCTGATTAACGCATGGAGAAAGTATGATTGCAACGCTGTTACAACTGTTTTGCCGCATCATTTTCAGAGTAGATGTCTCTGGAGTTGCCAACCTGCCTAAACAAGGCAAGTTGTTGATTATTGCAAACCACGAATCCTTTTTAGATGGCTTGCTGCTAGGCTTATTTTTGCCGATTCGCGCCACATTTGTTGTGCATACCACCGTATTAAACCATTGGTTTTTTAGACAAGTATTACGCCTAACTCCCTACTTGGCAGTAGACCCAACCTCACCGCTCGCCATGAAAAAAGTCATTAAGTTGCTGGAGGCAGGCAAACCTGTGGTGATTTTCCCCGAAGGGCGCATTACACTCACCGGCTCGTTAATGAAAGTCTATGACGGCCCCGGCTTTGTCGCGGCAAAAACAGACGCCATGATTTTACCAGTACGCATTGACGGTGCAGCACGCTCTTACTTTAGCCGCCTCCGTGGTAGCCACCCCAGAAAACTATTCCCTAAAGTCACCATCAGTATCTTGCCTATACGCCACATTAGCATGCCGCAAGCGCCTACCGCTAAAGCTAGACGTAGGCTGGCCGGTGACGCCATGCGCCGTGAGATGCAAAACATGCTGTTTAGCTCTGCGCCTATCAGCACTTTGTTTAGTGCGTTTCTGGATGCGGTTAAAACCTATGGGCGCGGCACCATGCTGGTGGAGGACATGCGCCAAGTTGAAGAAAGCTATGGCGACTTGCTGAAAAAGAGCCTTGCATTAGGGCGCTTGACGAACAAAATCAGCAGCAAGCATGAAAACATTGGCGTACTTATGCCCAATGTCACCAACACCATTTGCCTGATATTTGGCATGAGTGCCTTTGGCCGCGTGCCGGCGATGCTGAACTACACCGCAGGTAGCGCTGGCATTCAAAACGCATGTACCGCAGCCAGCGTTAAAACCATCATCAGCTCGCGCGAGTTCATTAAAGCCGCCAAGTTAGAAGAAGTCATCTCCGGCTTGAAAAGCATCAAAATCGTCTATCTTGAAGACCTATTCAAACAACTCACCTGGCTAGATAAATTATGGCTGATGGGCTTTGCACTATGGCTACCTAAACTGGCTACCCAAAAATGCAAATCAAATGACCCAGCCGTCGTGCTGTTTACATCAGGCTCCGAAGGCAAGCCCAAAGGCGTGGTACATACGCACACCAGCATCTTGGCGAATATTGCACAGATTAAATCCGTGATTGATTTCTCCATGCAGGACAAATTCATGATGGTGCTACCGCTGTTCCATGCATTTGGCTTCACTTGCGGCGCAATCATGCCTTTAGTGGCTGGCAGCAAGCTATTTGTATATCCATCACCATTACATTATCGGGTGATACCCGAGGTGATTTACGACCGCGGTTGTACGGTGCTGTTCGGCACTAGCACTTTCTTAGCTAACTATGCCAAATTCGCCAATCCTTATGACTTTTATAAATTACGTTATGTAGTAGCAGGCGCAGAAAAGCTCAATGAAGAAGTACGTAAAACCTGGATGGATAAATTTGGCATCCGCATACTAGAAGGCTATGGCGCCACCGAGTGCGCACCGGTACTTGCCGTAAACACGCCCATGGCCAACAAACTTGGCTCAGTAGGCGCGCTTATGCCTAGCCTAGAATCCAAACTAGAAAGCATCCCCGGCATTGAGCACGGTGGCTTGCTCTCAGTACGCGGGCCCAACGTTATGCGCGGTTATTACCTGTTTGATAACCCTGGCGTGATACAAGCACCTAAAGACCAGTGGTATAACACCGGCGATATTGTAGAGATTGATGCCGATGGCTTTGTGTTTATCAAAGGTCGCGTCAAACGCTTTGCTAAAGTAGCGGGCGAAATGGTTTCTCTGGAAACGGTAGAGGCTATTGCTAACCATGCCTCAACCCAGCATCAGCATGCCGCCACCACACAAACTGACTTGCAGCGTGGAGAAAACATCATTCTTTACACGACAGACGCAACACTCACTCGCGAGCTTCTTAGCGCTAGTGCTAAAAAGCTCGGCAGCCCTGAGCTTGCGATTGCACGCAAGATTATCCTGATAGAAGAGCTACCGTTATTAGGAACCGGAAAAACTGATTATGTAACTTTGAAACAGATGGCAGAAAATGAAAAATAATAATTCAAGAACTAAAATATTCGCTATTGGCGTATCGATTATCACGTCTTTTTATAGTTTAACAAGCGTAGCAGAGAGTCAATTTAGTCATGCATTAAACGAAAATAATTTGCTAGGCCTCTACCGCACCAATCAGTTCCAACTAAATCAGGGGGATTGCAAGAATTGTGCGATAACACCACAAGCATCGTGGTATTTCAAGCAGGAAACAATTGCCATACCACTGAACAATTCACATAGTTTTGATCCAAATTTAAGCGCTCAAGATGATGTCAAACAATGGCATAAGGGCCAACTATCTGCCACTAACGCTATGCCACCTTTGGTATGGCTAGGCTCACCACATGTTGCGGTGGGCAAACTCAGTCAAGATGGAAAATTGCTGGAAAGTGAAAATAGCAAAACTCCGCTAGCGATTACACCAAAAATCGAAAGCAATCAGTCTTACTATAACGAAGCTAGCGAACAGCATTTCGCTGGGCGCAATTTAGTAATGCGTGGCACGGCGGATCAAACTAACTTTACTGCACGCAGTATTTGGCCATTGGATTACAACCTAGATTTGAATCAAATCCCCTACCAACCACTTGCTGATCAGGAAACTATTGCTAGTTTAATACGTGACCAAAATGGCGGTGCATCAGCACCATTTTCTGCGCGTATTTTGTATAAGAATCCTAATCTGACTAGCTTGCAAAATAAGCCTGTATTGAGCTTTGTACTTAATGGCGCACAGGGTGACGATGATGAAGCGCATGGTGGCCACTTTGCAGTTGCTACCGGGCGCTTTGGTGCACAGGGTGAGTGGCATGATTGGCTGGTCAATAACTTCTACAACCTAAGCTCTGTTAGCGAAAAAGGTATTATTGCCGCCAGTTTACCGATGGATAGCTATCTAGGTGACTTAAATAGTGGTCAGTCTTGGTACCGTCCATCCTATATGCTGGTGGCGGTACTAAAAAATGACCGCAGTGCAGCCACTTATCAAAGCGCAGTTAACCGCGTCATGCAGCATTTTTACCGACAAGATTTCTTATACCGTCACGCAGGGGTCAATTGCGCAGGCATTAATTTGGAAACTTTACGCTCGCTTGATTGGAACATCCCCAAACTTGGTGCAACCAATTTACCAAAAGCCTTTGCAGCGCTTCCATATAAAGCGTTGAGCGATATGAGCCTGGAAAGTGGCCTCAAAGCATACGACTACCTGAGCGCAGAGCAAACCAATTTATATCCTTTTGTTGCATTTGAAACGATAGGTAATGACTTACTAAGTCGTATTGCTAAAAATCAAGCCAATAGTGCATTTGAAAAACAGCTGGCAGAAGACTTGGAAGCAATTATTTATGTGCATATTCCGCAATTCCCTTCTTCTCGGGCCATGGGTCAGGCGCCCGTCGCCTCTTTGGATGAGTATATAGCACGGACACCAGCGGATATGTCTCAATGGAAAATTATCCCGGTAGGCGCACGTCATTTTCCTGACACGTTAAAAGACAAAAATGCACCAACTGAGCCAATTCGCCCTGCCTACTATGGCTTAATTGTATGGCTAGTCATTTTGATATTGGCGCTACTTGGCGTGCGAAATATTTTCCAAAAATTACGTAAAAAATAGTTACAGCTACAACAAATGCATAGCTAGACAACAACTCTCCAACCAATAAAGATGCAAAACAAACCAAATAACAGAAGGGAAAACCCATGAGCAACCAGTTTCAATTGATGCGAGAAAAACGTTTTCGTCCGTTTTTCTTTACCCAGTTTTTAGGCGCATTTAACGACAATGTGTTTAAAACTGCACTGATCACGCTGGTAGCATTTCACACCGCTAAACTCACCGCCATAGATGGCAGCACACTGGCGACCTTGCTGCCTGGTTTATTCATTCTGCCATTTTTTCTGTTCTCCGCCACTGCGGGGCAATTGGCAGATAAATATGAAAAGTCACGAATCATCCGTTTAGTTAAAGTGTTTGAGATTGGCATTATGCTGTTTGCCAGTGCTGGTTTTTTTCTGCATAACATCTGGCTGTTAGCCACCGCATTATTGATGATGGGCATGCACTCCACACTGTTTGGACCAGTGAAATATGCCTACTTGCCGCAACACTTGAACGAGCATGAAATCGTGGGCGGCAACGGCATGGTGGAAATGGGCAGTTTTGTGGCGATTCTACTTGGGCAAGTATTGGGTGCGTGGCTCGCCATGCAAAACGGGCATGCCACATTAACCAGCATCACCGTGTTAGGCATCGCCATACTTGGCTACTGGACTAGCCGCGGCGTGCCTAACTCACCGGCAGCAGCACCTAAGCTCAGTATCAACTGGAACCCGATCACCGAAACCTATAGAAGTGTCAAGTTTATCTGGCAGCACCAGACTATCTGGCTCACCATTATTGCTATTTCTTGGTTCTGGTTTTATGGCGCGACGCTACTGGCGCAATTCCCTAACTTTGCAAAAAACATACTGCATGGTGATGAAAGCCTATTCATTTTATTGCTGTCAATTTTCTCATTGGGCATAGGCATAGGCTCGCTGATGTGTGAAAAGCTTTCCAAGGGGAAGGTCGAGCTTGGTCTGGTACTGTTTGGCGGGGCTGGTTTAACCATATTCGGCGTTGATTTATACTTTGCCAGTGCCAGTATCCATGAGGGCTTAAACAATAAAGTCTTGTTGGATTACGCGGCATTTATCGCAAAGCACTACGATGCAGAAGGGCACTTAATTTTCACTTATTGGCGTTTACTTGCAGATATTGCATTGATTGGTGTGTTTGGTGGCTTATATATCGTGCCGCTGTACGCATTTATCCAAACCCGCGCTGAAAAAAGCCATCAGTCACGCGTGATTGCAGCCAACAATATTCTAAATGCGCTGTTTATGGTGACTTCGGCATTATTTTCTGTATATGTTTTCAATATGGGATTGAACATTCCACAGTTATTTTTAGTCACAGCACTGCTCAATATCATCATCATGATGTATTTATGCATTCGGCAGCCTGTTTACTTGCGGTCCTTTATTGGCTGGCTAAAGCCCAACCATAAACGCCTCTAAACATCAGGCATAAAAATATCTTTAACCTTATAATAGCAAAACTATTTTATTGTCTGCACGCTCATGCCTTTAATCAAAAAATTACATTTATCCATCTGGAAACTCTCTTCTAAATTAGGCCCGTTTGCACCATTTATTGCCATGCTGATCTTGGGCCTGGTAATCTTATCTGCAACACGCTTAGGCCTAGTTTTATGGAAGTTTGAGCGCGTCACCAGCACTGGCAAACTAGCAGAGATTTTACTGCAAGGCATACGTGTAGACGTGATTCAGCTCTGTTTAATCGCCTTTATACCATTGCTGCTGGCGCCTATATTAGCAACCCAGCGCATGTTCAAGGCTTGGCAAAAATTCAGCTATGTTTGGGTGAGCATTGCACTGGTGCTGCTGGTGTTTTTAGAAGCCGCCACCCCAGGCTTTATTAGTGAGTACGATGTACGCCCTAATCGAATTTTTGTGGAATACCTTAAGTACCCACATGAAGTATTTAGCATGCTGTGGGGCGGCTTTAAGCTGGAAATCTTTAGCGCCCTAGGCGCAGTGGCATTAGCTGTATGGCTAGTGCATAAATTTATGCGCCCTTGGCTCACCATGTCCTCTGGCTGGTCTAATACTAAAGTCTGGCTGGTATGGCCACTTATCGTTATTCTGGCGGCTTTGGGCATACGCTCCACCTTGGGCCATCGTCCTGCCAACCCGGCTTTGTTTGCAATCACCGCAGATAACATGGTAAACAGTCTGGTACTTAACTCGGGCTACTCTGTGGTTTATGCCACTTACAATTTAATGAAGGAAACTAAGTCTAGCGACATATACGGCAAAATGCCGCGTGAGGAGATATTTAGCATCACCGGCACTAAAGATGCGGACATTCCAACCCAGACCACGCTACACCCTAGCCACAAGCGCGACAAGCCGCTGAATCTGGTAATTATTCTGCAGGAAAGTCTAGGCGCAACTTTTGTGGAATCGTTAGGCGGTGTTCCGGTCACCCCCAACTTAGAAAAACTAAAAGAACAAGGCATCTGGTTTGAACAGCTTTACGCAACCGGCACCCGTTCCGTGCGTGGCATTGAGGCCGTGGTTACGGGCTTTCAGCCAACCCCAGCGGATAGTACGGTCAAACTGTCAAAATCACAAAAGAACTTTTTCAGCATTGCCGCATTGTTAGAAAAACAAGGCTACAACACCGAGTTTATCTATGGTGGTGAGTCACATTTTGACAATATGCGCAGCTTTTTCTTAGGCAATGGCTTTAACCAGATTGTGGACCAGAAGGATTTTAAAAATCCTGTGTTTTCTGGCAGCTGGGGCGTTTCTGACGAAGACTTACTGAACAAAACGCATGAACAACTAATGGCGCACCACCAAGCTGGCAAGCCATTTTTCACGCTGGCGTTCTCATCTTCTAACCACGCGCCGTTCGAGTTTCCGGATGGCCGCATTGAACTATATGAGCAACCTAAAGCCACGGACAACAATGCGGTGAAATACGCAGACTACGCCATCGGCGAGTTTTTCAAAAAAGCCCAGCAAAGCCCTTATTGGAAAGATACGGTATTTTTGATAGTGGCAGACCACGACATCCGCGTGCGCGGTGAAGCCTTGGTGCCGATTACCCACTTCCATATCCCTGCGCTTATTTTAGGTGCAGACATCAAGCCGCAACGCTATACCGGGCTGGCAAGCCAGCTAGATTTACCGGTTACCATGCTTTCACTGATGGGCATACAAGGCCAGCACCCAATGACTGGGCGTGATTTATCCAGCCTGGCTGCCGACACACCAGGGCGTGCCATGATGCAATACAACGACAATTATGGCTGGATGGAAGAAAGCCCACAGGGTAAACAAGTGGTGGTGTTACGCTCCGGCAAGGTGCCAGCGCACGGCACATATGACACAAAAACCAAGCGCATGACTGAAGTAGCGCCACCGACAAATGCCAAGGAACTCGAGCAGCGCGCTTTGGCCAATGTACTGCTGCCAGACCTACTATACAACGAACAGCGTTACCATTTACCGTAAACTTGCATGAACAACTTAACTAAACAACGTAGCATGCTGACCTGGTCTATTATCAGAAAAGGTCTGCTCTATATTTTCAGCGGAAAAATGCGCATCAAACAAGCGCACCTTCCGCCCAGTCAGCATTTGGTACCAAGCAACTTCATCGGGATTTGCGTGGCATCTGCCGCCGACCCTGCCATGGATGATTATGTAGTCACCGAGCTGCTGGCCTTAGGCATTAAACAGGTACGCCTAGACTTTACATACGGTGATTTGGAAAGTTTTAACGCACGCTTCCTGCAGCGCTTAATTAA
The DNA here is from genome assembly GCF_036401095.1 of Methylotenera sp. Lineage (GTDB taxonomy): Bacteria > Pseudomonadota > Gammaproteobacteria > Burkholderiales > Methylophilaceae > Methylotenera. The sequence continues at coordinate 63,367 of NZ_DASWWA010000001.1, read as the reverse complement.
CGATGGGTTTCACGTCACGTTGCACTTGATACAGCCATTCCGCAATGCCAAGAACATGGAAAGTAAAACGGAGCAGGCAACATGGCAAACTTTCCTCGATAACGTAATCAGCCGCTTTGGTAGGCAGATCACACGCATAGAAATCGGCAACACCATCAACAGAAAACGCTGGACCGGCTATACGCCTGATGGCTTTAGCGCGGCATGGAACATTGCTTATACCAGCATCAAACAGCAGCAGATTGAGCTAGCAGGCCCTAACGTCACTGATTTCGAGCCTATCTACAACATCGGCATCTTAAGCCAGCTTAAAGCCAAGCAACAATTACCTGATGTACACAGCAACAATCTATTTTCAGAGCGTGTTTCGGAGCCGGAGCGCTTTGACCACCGCATCTTGAAATACCGCTGGGCCACTATCTTTAAATACAACTTGGTCAAAAAAGCGCGCTTGCTCAGAAAAGTCGGCACTGACTTCGGTATTAAACGCTTTATTTCACCTGTGGCATTTTGGGCAATTTATCGCATCCAACGCTTACTGCCGGATGGCGAACAGAAACAAGCCGACTATGCAGCGCGTTACATGATATTAAATGCCGCCTCTGGTGCGTTAGACCAAGCGTTCTGGGGTGCGTTTATCTGCCACCGTGAAGGCCTGATTGACGATGGCCTGTTAGATGCAGAATACCCAGCACTGGAGCGCGTTACCCACTATGCCAGCGTAGATGGCAAACTTGAGAACTTCTGGCGCCATGCCAGCTTTCACGCCATCAAGACCGTGGCCGCCATGATTCAAGGCGCGGAATATATCAAACCAATCTCCAGCGCCAATGGACTGGAGATTCACCACTTTCAGACTAATGAACACAATATCCACGCACTATGGACCATCAATGGCAAAGTGGCTTTACTGCATGACATTTATGACAGCGCTGATATCAGCACCGGTGAAATCATCCACCGTGACGGCCACCTATTGACTGCACCAACCCACCTTATTTGCGAGTCGCCAATCTATATCCGCTGGCCCAAGAGTCATACGGTTAACATTAAAGGCAGCTGCGGCCTTGCGCAAGACTTAGCCATCCATGCGCATATTGCAGCGCTGCAATACTTCCCGTTCCGCCAAGGCCATTGGTTTGGCATGATATTGGCACGTAGTGCCGAGGATGCCTTGCTGATAGGCGAGCGCTTACACCCAGATACACTGGTGAGCCCGCAAAAATCAAGCGCACTACGCCATGCGCGCAATGCGATCTGGGCACTCACTGACCCGCGTAACCCAAATGCACAAGTCACCGTTAAACAGCCAGTTAAAATGTATCCACACAAGGCATTTTTGGATAGATTCAAACCGAGCAAAGCCAAACGTAGCTGGAATGGCGCTGTTGAACTGTTAAGGCGTGGTATCAGCACCGCACACCCGGTGGCTTTTTTTGAGCAGACCGGCGACAAAACGCTCAAACAGAATTTCTATATCTGCGACTACGTCAAAGCCGATTGTTCGGTAGGCGAAATGTTCGTACATTTTGCCAAAGGTAATAAGGAGTTTCCTTTTGCCGGCAAAGACTATGCAATCCGTGCAGAGGACGCTTATACGCAGCTAGCGCAATACCTGCACCGCATGCATCAAACCGGCACCTTCTTTAGGGACTTATCCGGTGGCAATGTATTGGTGCAGCTACAAGACAACCGCCAATTGGCGTTCTCATTGATTGATACCGCACGCGCGCATTTTTATACACACCCAACTGCAATGAAGTATCGTATTTCAGACTTAGCCAGAGTTTGTAACAAGCTGCATTGGGCCGGGCGTGAACGCTTTATGGGCTTGTACCTCGCCAATATCGGCAGAAAACTTACTCTGCAGATCAAACTCTCATTCTATTTGTATGACTTTAAAGTGGCATTCAAGAGAAAATTTGGGCGCAAAGGCATTAAAAAATTAAAACAGAAATTTAAAAAGTAAAGCCAGACTGACAAACAAAGCTGCTTCTAATGATTTTCACTAGCCTGCTTTAATGAACAAAGTCATGCTACAAAGTCAGGCTAGCCGTAATATCTCTATCACGTAATGCAATTGTATTTAAGCAAATGCGGGACGAATTTATATAAAAGGAGAATTACTATGTGGACAACACCAGCTGCTACTGAAATGCGTTTCGGTTTTGAAGTTACAATGTACGTAATGAACAAGTAATATCTTACGTATAAATAAAAAGGGTGCTAATGGCACCCTTTTTATTTGTCTGCACCATCTAGATACAACAAATTCTTTGTCCTGGAAGACTTAGCCCATGCGTATAAGCCCACTTGAGATACCAGCCATTATGTTATTGGGCTTTAATCACAAAGCCTTTAGGTAAAAACACCCAAATCTTACCGGTTTGCTTCATGGCGCCAGCTTTAGCACCTGCACTGGCACCAGCTCCCCAGAAAAAGTCTGCACGCACGCCGCCTTTAATCGCCCCGCCAGTATCCTGAGCCATCATCAAACGTTTTAACGGTTTGCTGGTATTAGGCTCTGTGGTCGATAAAAACACCGGCGCACCTAATGGTACAAACTTAGGGTCAACCGCCACACTGCGCTCAGCCAAAATGGGCACGCCCAACGCGCCTAGAGGTCCAGGCAAGCCTGCTGGCAGCTCTCTAAAGAACACATAGCTAGGGTTCTGATTCAATAAATCGCGTAGCTTATCTAAATTATTACGCGCCCAGTTCTTAATACCCTGCATAGAGGCTTGTGCTAAGGTCAGCTCGCCGCGCTCTATCAACAAACGGCCAATCGAATTATAGGTATGGCCGTTCTGATCCGCATAACCTACGTGTATCTGCTCGCCAGTATCTAGCTGCACCAAGCCTGAACCCTGAATCTGCAAAAAGAACACGTCAATAATGTCATCGATATACACAAACTCGCGCCCCTTTACTGGTGAAGTGTCTGTTTCAATCTCGGCACGATTGTAATAAGGCACCAATTTATTACCGACTAAACGGCCACGCACGCGCTTGTATTTCAACTCTGGGAACAAACTATCCAGCTCTACCGTAATCAGGTCATCTGGTGTGCCATACAACGGGTTAGGGTACTTGGCAGACTTGGTACGGCTACCTTTTAGCATAGGTTCATAATAACCAGTAATCAAGCCTTGCTCTGAACCATCCAGATTGCTCGCTTTGTACACTGAGAAATATTCCTGAAAATAGCTCAGCACCACCTGCGTTTGCGGCTTACTTGCGGTGTCAGCGTTGAGTTTTTGCGCGGCGCTGCAGGCGTTCTTCCACATCGGTTTATTCACCAGAGTAGAGCAGCTTTGCATCCATGCCGGCCAAGCCAAGCTAAGGTTATCTGCTTGCAAGCCATCTATATCGTTCCAGTCTGCGGTTTGTAGCAAACTGTAGTCAGGTAGTTTTGCCATTTGCTTTTGCTGTTCAGCCGTGACCTCAGCAGGTTTGCTGCCTGCGGGCACTTGTACCGGTGCGCCGGTAGCACAATCACATTTTGCCTGTGGCGGGGCGGGGGCTGTCACTGGTTTGCTGGCGGTGTTTGCACATGCTGTGGCAAGCAAAGTGAGCACTACAAGCAAAGTATTCTGTGCAATTTTTTTCATTTTGATCACAAGTCTAGTGTGGAATATTTAATACTGAAAGGAGTGTGGCTCAGCCGTTGTTTAGTGCAAGATTCCTTAATGCAATATCCTAGGCATCGCCAGCGCAAAAGGCGCAATCACTGCATCAAATTGTGTACCGTCTTCCGCTACCATTTGGTAGGCACCATGCATCTCGCCCATAGGCGTGTTAATCAAAGTGCCGCTTGTATATTCATAATGCTCTGCAGGCTTGAGCAAAGGCTGCGCGCCCACGACGCCCAGGCCGCGAATCTCTTTACGCTCGCCATTGGCCTCAGTCACCACCCAATGGCGGCTGATTAGCTGCGCTGCAACATTACCGGTATTAATAATGGTCACATGGTATGCAAACGCATATTGATTATTTTCAATATCGGATTGCTCAGCGATAAAAGTGACTTCTACTTTTACCGTGCATTCATAATATCTGGCGCTACTCATCTCGTGTTCAATACCTAACCGACCGTGCAAAAGTAATAAAATTCATAAGCTAACTTACGCGCTTTAATCTGCGCGCACCGTGCTGCAACAACAGGAGCAGGGCACCGACTATTGCATTAAATACACTGGCGCGACAGAAATAAGCCTATATGGCTTATTTCGAGATTAAGCCTGTGGTTGGTGAGCTAGGGCTGGCTGAATATAGCTTTTTAGGCATACGTCCAGCCAAATAGGCTTCACGGCCAGCCTCCACTGCTTTCTTCATAGCGCTAGCCATTAGTACTGGGTCTTTAGCCGCAGCAATCGCAGTATTCATCAACACACCCTGACAGCCCAGCTCCATTGCGATAGCCGCATCCGAAGCCGTACCCACACCAGCATCAACTAATACCGGGATTTTTGCATTTTCAATGATGATTTGCAGATTCCACGGGTTTAAGATGCCCATGCCAGAGCCAATTAAAGAAGCTAATGGCATCACAGCGCAACAGCCAATCTCTTCCAGCTGCTTGGCAATAATCGGGTCATCAGAGCAATATACCATCACCTCAAAGCCGTCCTTTACTAGAGTTTTGGCAGCAGCTAATGTCTCTGTCATATTCGGGTATAAAGTGTTAGGGTCACCCAGTACTTCTAACTTCACTAATTGATGACCATCTAATAATTCACGCGCCAAACGTAATGTACGCACGGCTTCATCTGCAGAATAACAGCCGGCGGTATTCGGCAAATAAGTAAACTCTTCCGGCGGCAAAAAGTCCAGAAGTGAGGGCTCACCTGCGGTTTGACCAATATTGGTACGGCGAATCGCCACCGTAATAATTTCTGCACCGCTCGCGTCAATTGCCGCACGGGTCTCTGCAAAGTCTTTATATTTACCAGTGCCTACCAATAAGCGTGATTGATAGGTCTTATTTGCTATTTTCAATAAATCTGACAACTTATTATCCTTCATCATTCATTAATCGCGATTTTACAATCGTGTAGTCTATTCAATGTACGATTAGTCAACGTACCGACTAGCCGCCGCCGACTGCGCCGACTATCTCTAATTTGTCGCCATCTGACAGCTTAGTATGTTCAAACTGGCTACGTGGCACAATTTCACCATTGAGTTCTATTGCCAAGCGTTTTCCTACTAATTCAAGCTGATCTACCAGCTGTGCGATATTCATCTGCGCTAGTTCAAAACTGCGCGCTTTTCCATTTATTGTAAGTTGCATAGAAATTGCCATGTGATTAAATCAGGAAACCATATATGTTTTACCTAGATGCGTCTGACCTAGCAGATAGGAATTAACCTGACATTGTATGAACAAGCGTGATTTGTTTATACAAATAGATTCAAAACAACATTTTACGGAAATAGTAGTGCTCTTAGCAAACCTTAATTTAGGGAAACACACATTAAGCCACCACGTAGAAATGTTGCCTCGTTGCATGCTACGCAATAGCTCACAGCATAGCGCATATTAGCTAAGTTGATGCGCCCATAACTTATCCGCCTCACGCACTTATTCCATGCGCCCTCAGCTAAATATAGTTTTTGATTAGACTGGCCACTTATCGCAGAAAGTGCCTGATTTTCCTGCGAATAAGGCGCACATATCCCACAAAAAACACGTGTGGCGTTGTACAATATCTCGAGTTTTTTATTTGAAAAGTCTATTCAGAGAGCTATCATGAACATTCAAAGTAACATTGCCGACCTTAACACACCAACCGGGGTTATGCGCACTTATATTCACCGCCCAACAGGCGATGGAAAGTATCCTACTGTTTTATTCTATTCAGAGATTTTTCAGCAAACCGGCCCAATTGAGCGTGCCGCTAAAATCATTGCCAGCCATGGCTACGCAGTATTAGTACCGGAAGTGTTTCACGAGCTTAACCCAATTGGCACTGTATTGGGCTATGACGATGCAGGCCGAGATAAAGGCAATGCTGACAAATCTGCAAAAGACGTAGAGGGCTACGACACTGACAACGCGGCAATGATTGCGTTTGTGAAACAACAAGCTTGGTATAACGGTAACATCGGCGCAATGGGTTTCTGTATCGGCGGCCACTTAGCGTTCCGCGCTGCATTACAACCTGAAATCAAAGGTACTGCATGCTTCTATGCTACAGACCTGCACACACAAGTGATTCCTAACAAGCCTGGTCAACACAGCATGGAGCGCCTAAGCGACATTACTGGCGAGCTATTGATGATCTGGGGTAAACAAGACCCGCATATCCCTGCAGCTGGCCGTGCAGATGTGTATAAAAAGTTAGGCGACACCAACATCACATTCACATGGCATGAATTTAATGCTCAGCACGCATTTATGCGCGATGAAGGTGAACGTTACGATCCACAAACTGCAATGATTGGTTACCAACTGGCATTGAATTTGTTTAGCCGTACGTTGCATCAATAATCCATACTTATTCGCTATTCATTAGCGTATACCGAAAAAAAAGCCTGATCATATTGATCAGGCTTTTTTAATGTCGTTTATCCAGCTAGTTGTGGATAAAATGGCAAATTACACATGGTATTGCTGGCTATGCGCTCTAATTGCAGCGAGCATGGCTGCCGCGTTTTCTGGTGGTGTCCATTGTGTGATACCATGACCCAAGTTAAACACGTGGCCATGACCTTTGCCATAACTTGCTAACACACTGACCACTTCTTTCTCAATCGCTTCTGGTGTTGATAACAAAATAGCTGGGTCTAAATTGCCTTGTAACGCCACTTTATCGCCCACACGCTTGCGTGCGCTGCCGATATCTACAGTCCAATCCAAGCCCAATGCATCTGAGCCAATTTCGGCCTGTGCTTCCAACCACAAACCGCCACCTTTGGTGAATACGATACTTGGCACTTTACGGCCATCATTGGTTTTAATTAAACCATTCACAATTTTTTGCATGTAATTGAGTGAGAACTCGGTATAGGCATTGTGTGACAACGCACCACCCCATGAGTCAAATATCATCACCGCCTGTGCACCAGCCATAATCTGTGCGTTCAGATATTGAATCACCGTCTGCGCTGTGGTTTCTAAAATATGGTGCAATAAATCCGGACGTGCGTACGCCATTTTCTTCGTGGTTAAAAAGTCGGTACCGCCTTTACCTTCCACCATGTACGTGGCTAGCGTCCACGGACTGCCAGAGAAACCGATTAAAGGTACGCGACCATCTAATGCCTTACGGATACTGCTCACAGCATCAAACACATATTGCAATTTAGCCATGTCTGGTACCACTAGTTTTTGAATATCGGCCTCTTGCTGCAAGGTGCGCTCAAATTTAGGACCTTCACCTTCTTCGAAGTACAGACCCAAGCCCATAGCATCTGGCACGGTTAAGATATCTGAAAACAGAATCGCAGCATCTAGTAGCGGGTAGCGATCCAAAGGTTGCAGCGTCACATCTGTCGCAAATTGTGCATTTTTGCAAAGCTGTAAAAAACTGCCTGCTGTTTTACGACTCTCACGATACTCAGGTAAATAGCGGCCTGCTTGGCGCATCATCCACACTGGTGTGTAATCCGTTGGTTGGCGCATCAGCGCTTTTAAGAACGTGTCGTTTTTTAATTGATTCATTTGATTACCTAAATAAAAAAGGACACAAAGTGGTTTTACTTTGCATCCTTTATTTTTACATTGTCATACTTTAAATTTAACTTAACGTGGCAATACTGATGAACCCATTAAAAATTCATCTACTGCACGCGCAGCCTGACGGCCCTCGCGGATTGCCCAAACCACTAAAGACTGACCACGGCGCACATCACCAGCAGCAAATACTTTATCTTTGTTGGTTTTGTAACTTGCATCGCCTTCAGTCGCCGCTTTAGCGTTGCCGCGATTGTCTTTCTCTACGCCAAACGCTTCTAGCAATTTTTGGATTGGTGACACAAAGCCCATCGCCAAGAATACTAAATCTGCAGGAATGGTGAATTCAGAGCCAGCAACTTCAGTCATTTTGCCGTCTTTCCACTCTACACGTGCACCTTTGAGTGCAACCACTTTACCATTCTCGCCAATCAATTCTTTAGTAGTGATTGACCAATCACGGTTAGCGCCTTCTTCATGTGAACTTGAAGTACGTAGTTTCAATGGCCAATTTGGCCATACCAACTCTTTGTTCTCTTTTTCAGGTGGTTGTGGCATCAACTCAAATTGAGTAATGCTTGCAGCGCCATGACGGTTTGAAGTACCTACGCAGTCAGAACCCGTATCACCGCCACCAATCACAATCACGTGCTTGCCTGTAGCTTTAATTTGGTCAGGAATGCTATCACCAGCCACCACTTTGTTTTGCGGTGTCAAAAAGTCCATCGCAAAATGTACGCCATCCAACTCACGACCAGTCACTGGTAAATCACGTGGTTGCTCTGCACCCGCTGCTAACACCACAGCATCAAACTCAGCTACTAAATCGTCAGCATTCACGTTTTCGCCCACGTGCTGATTAACACGGAACTCAACGCCTTCCACTTCCATTTGCGCCATACGGCGGTCGATGTGTGATTTTTCCATTTTGAAGTCAGGAATGCCGTAACGTAACAAACCACCGATGCGGCTGTTTTTTTCCAGCACAACAACACTGTGACCAGCGCGCGCCAACTGCTGCGCAGCAGCCAAACCAGCAGGGCCAGAACCAACCACAGCCACTTTTTTACCGGTTTTATTCGGGTTTACTTGTGGTTGTACCCAGTCGTTTTCCCAAGCTTTATCAATAATCGCATGCTCGATAGATTTAATACCAACCGCATCCGCATTGATGTTAAGCGTACATGCCGCCTCACATGGAGCAGGACAGATACGACCTGTGAACTCTGGGAAGTTATTGGTTGAATGCAATACATCAATCGCACTACGCCAATCTTGGTGATACACCAGATCATTCCAGTCAGGAATGATATTGTTGATCGGACAACCCGTTGTACAAAATGGAATACCACAGTCCATACAGCGTGCACCTTGCTGTTTAGCTTGGTCATCTGTTAAATGCAGTACAAATTCTTTGTAATTCTTAACGCGATCCTGTACAGGCAAATTTGCCTCTGACAGACGTTCAAATTCCATAAATCCCGTTACTTTACCCATACTATAAGGCCTTTTCCCAAAAGAGTCTCTTTACTTGTTTCATATTAAAAGCGACTCTAGGCCGCTACTAGCGCTTTATCTTCAGCCAATTCAATCAAGGCGCGTTTATATTCGTTTGGCATCACTTTAACAAACTTAGCACGTGCATTATCCCAATCAGCAAGCAGCGCTTTAGCACGCTCACTACCAGTGTATTCAGCATGCTTGTTGATTAAAGCAAGCAAGGTCACTTCATCAGGTTGATTCAAATGGTGCACCGCATCAGCCGCTACGTTGTCAACGTGCTCAACCTTCTCTAAAGACACCATGCCCATGTTGCAACGTTTTGCAAATAAGCCATCTTCATCGTAAACATAAGCTACGCCGCCGCTCATACCAGCCGCAAAGTTTTGGCCAGTTACACCTAGCACCACCACAGTACCACCTGTCATGTATTCGCAACCGTGGTTACCAACACCTTCAACTACTGCTGTAGCGCCTGAGTTACGTACACAGAAACGCTCACCTGCTACGCCGCTGAAATAACTTTCACCAGTTGTTGCACCGAACATCACAGTGTTACCCACAATAATGTTCTCGTGTGAAATACCACGGAATGTTTTTGGTGGTTTAATCACGATACGGCCGCCACATAGGCCTTTACCTACATAGTCATTGCCTTCGCCTGTGAGGTCAAAAGTAATGCCTTTAGCCAGGAATGCAGCGAAGCTTTGGCCAGAAGTACCAGTGAAGTTCACATGGATAGTATCGTGCGGTAAACCAGCGTTACCGTAGCGCGTAGCTACCTGATTTGACAGCATAGTACCCACAGTACGGTTAGTGTTAGTGATTGCAATATCCAACACAACTTTCTCGCCTTTTTCTAGCGCAGGTGCTGCTAATGCTACTAACTTGTTATCCAGTGCATTCACCAAGCCGTGGTCTTGCACGTCATTGTTTTTACGTGACACGCTAGCTGGCATGTCTGGTTGGTGGAACACTTTACTGAAATCTAAGCCGCTGATTTTCCAGTGGTCGATACCTGCTTGCATATCCAACAAGTCTGGACGGCCAATTAAGTCGTCAAACTTAGCGATACCCATAGAAGCCATTAATTCACGCACTTCTTCAGCGACAAAGAAGAAGTAGTTCACCACGTGCTCTGGTTGACCTGTAAAGCGTTTACGCAATTCTGGATCTTGTGTAGCAACGCCAACTGGGCAAGTATTCAAATGACACTTACGCATCATGATACAGCCCTCAACCACTAGCGGCGCTGTCGCGAAACCAAACTCATCTGCACCTAATAGGGCACCGATCACTACGTCACGGCCAGTCTTCATTTGACCGTCAACCTGCACCACGACACGGCCGCGCAATTGGTTTAATACCAAGGTTTGCTGTGTTTCAGACAAACCTAGCTCCCACGGCGCACCAGCGTGCTTAATAGAAGAAATTGGCGATGCACCGGTACCGCCATCATGACCTGCGATCACGATATGGTCAGATTTTGCTTTTGCCACACCAGCAGCAACCGTACCCACACCAGTTTCAGATACTAATTTCACTGAAATAGAAGCTTTCGGGTTGGCATTTTTCAAATCATGAATGAGCTGTGCCAAATCTTCAATTGAATAAATGTCATGGTGCGGAGGAGGTGAGATCAAGCCTACACCTGGCACAGAGAAACGCAATTTAGCGATGTACTCTGATACTTTATGGCCAGGTAATTGACCACCTTCACCCGGTTTTGCACCTTGTGCCATTTTAATTTGGATTTGGTCTGCATTTGCCAAGTACTCAGCTGTCACGCCAAAACGGCCTGATGCCACTTGCTTAATGCTAGAACGCATTGAATCGCCAGCTTTTAGATTGATGTTGCTTTCAATCAGCTTGCTGCCGAGCACGTCTGCCATGGTGGTTGCATTAGCCACAGGGATAAAGCGTTTAGCGTCTTCACCACCTTCACCGGTATTAGATTTACCGCCAATACGATTCATCGCAATCGCTAACGTTGCATGCGCTTCGGTTGAGATAGAACCCAATGACATCGCACCTGTTGCAAAACGTTTAACGATTTCTTTCGCAGGCTCAACAGAGTCTAACGAAATTGCTGCAGCGGCTGGTTTGATTTCAAACAGACCACGTAGTGTCATGTGGCGACGTGATTGATCGTTAATTAACTTAGCGTACTCTTTATAGGTGTCATATTTACCAGTACGTGTTGCATTTTGCAACTTGGCTACTGACTCTGGTGTCCAAGTGTGCTCTTCACCACGCACACGGTAAGCATACTCACCGCCAGCTTCTAGATGATTTGCTAACACAGGATCGGTACCGAAAGCTGCGGTATGTAAGCGCACGGCTTCTTCAGACACTTGGTCTAAGCCGATACCTTCAATATTAGTTACAGTGCCAGTAAAGTACTGTTCAACAAACTCACTGTTTAAACCAATGGCTTCAAAAATCTGCGCGCCACAGTAAGACTGATAGGTAGAAATGCCCATTTTAGACATAACTTTGTACAAGCCTTTGCTAACTGCTTTCACAAAGTTCTTGTTTGCAGTGTAGCTATCGGTCGCCAAGTCTTTGATTGTCTCAAAAGTGAGCCATGGACAGACAGCCTCTGCACCATAACCTGCCAACAATGCAAAGTGATGCACTTCACGCGCTGAGCCGGTATCAACCACCAAGCCAGTGCTAGTTCTTAAGCCTGCTTTTACCAAATGCTCGTGAGTTGCAGAGCATGCCAATAGGGCAGGGATAGCCACGCGATCTACACTTACATTGCGGTCAGATAAAATTAAGATATTAAAACCATTTTGCACAGCATCAGACGCTGCTTTCGTGATGCTGGCAACCGCGGCTGCCATACCAGCTTTACTCTGTGCTGCTGGGTAAGTAATGTCTAATACCAATGATTTATATTGGTTTTGCGTCAAGGTAGCAATTGCTTTCAATTGCTCCAATTCATCCAGCATCAACACTGGTTGACTTGCCTCTAAACGCATTGGCGGCGTAGTTTCATCTAAACCTAACAAGTTTGGTTTAGGGCCGATAAATGTAATCAATGACATCACTAACTCTTCGCGAATCGGGTCGATTGGCGGGTTAGTCACTTGTGCGAACAATTGCTTGAAGTAGTTGTATAAGACTTTAGGTTTAGCCGACAACACTGGCAATGCAGCGTCGTTACCCATAGAACCTGAGCCCTCTTCACCGCTTTGAATCATAGGCTGCAAGATAAACTTGATGTCTTCTTGAGTGTAACCAAATGCCTGTTGTGTATCTAACAAATCAGCCGCAAGCTCTAGCTCGCCTTGTACTTTTGGCATATCGCTCAAGAAGTAGCGTGATTTCTCAATCCATTGTTTATATGGTTTAGCTGTAGCAAGCTGATGCTTCACTTCAGCATCATCAATAATGCGACCTTGCTCCATATCGATCAGCAACATTTTGCCTGGCTGTAAGCGCCATTTTTTAACGATCTTCTCTTGCGGGAATGTCAACACACCCATTTCAGATGCCATCATCACGATGTCATCATCAGTTACCAAGTAACGTGCTGGACGCAAGCCATTACGGTCTAGCGTAGCGCCAACCATACGGCCGTCTGTAAATGCAACCGCAGCCGGGCCATCCCATGGCTCCATCAGTGCTGCGTGGTATTCGTAGAATGCACGACGCTCTTCATCCATCAAGGGATTGCCTGACCATGCTTCTGGGATCAACATCATCATCGCGTGCGGCAAGCTATAGCCACCCGCCACTAATAACTCTAAACAGTTATCAAAACAGGCTGAGTCAGACTGACCTTCAGCGATTAATGGCCATAATTTTTCTAAATCTTCGCCAATCACGGTTGAGCGCATTGCTTCGTGACGTGCCGCCATCCAGTTCACGTTACCTTGTACGGTATTGATTTCACCATTATGCGCAATCATGCGGAATGGATGTGCTAAATCCCAAGCAGGGAAGGTATTGGTAGAGAAGCGCTGATGCACTAATGCTAGAGCTGAAACAACGCTTTCATCGTTTAGATCTTGGTAGTAAATGCCAACTTCGTTAGCCAGCAACATACCTTTGTACACGATAGTACGTGATGACAATGAAGGCATATAGAACGCTGCATTGTCGGTTAATTCCAGCGCACGTACTGCATGCTCGATACGTTTACGAATCACGAACAGTTTACGCTCGAACACGTTTTGATCAGCAGTAGTGGTAGCGATAAATACCTGACGCATGGTCGGCTCTACATCACGTGCCGCTTGTGCAATATTGCTGTTATCAACCGGCACATCACGCCAGCCTAGCAAGGTTTGCTTTTCTTCTGAGATGATTTGTGTGAATAGGGCTTCACAGGCAGCACGATTATTTGCATCTTGCGGCAAAAATACATTACCTACCGCATATTGACCGGCCGCAGGTAGCTCAATACCAAGCTTAGCAGCTTCTTTGCGCATAAATGCGTCTGGCATTTGCATCAACAAACCAGCACCATCACCCAATTTAGGGTCATAGCCGGTAGCGCCACGGTGCGTTAGGTTGGTTAGAAGCTCCAAACCTTTTTGCACAATATCGTGACTTTTCTTACCTTTAATATGCGCTACGAAACCAACACCACAAGCATCGCGCTCGTTAGAAGGTCTGTATAAACCTTGTTTTGCTGGTCGCCCTGCGTACAAATCAGGATTAACTGCAACTGCATCATCATGTGCAGCCAGTGCGTTTTCAGAACCAATTTGCTTACTTAAATCTGTTGCCATATTATCTAATCACAAAACATTTAGCGGAACCTTCAAGTTTACCGCTAAATGCCTATGAGTTCAATAAGATAGGAATGAAAGATAAATATTTTTTTATCAACAAGCCCAAAACAATTGTATAGAGCCAACTTAAATCAGGCTTGCCAAATCAAGTTAAGAGAACACAGCAACCGTTTCAAACAAAGAACAAAGCAAACAATCGAGCAAAGCTAACAGGCAAAGCAAGCTTTGCCTAATTAACTAGCGCGCAGCAACTGCCGCAAAGGCTTTTTTAGCCGCAGCCAAGGTGAAAGCAATGTCGTCATCCGTATGCGCCGCAGATACGAAGCCGGCCTCGAATGCTGACGGGCCCAAATAAATACCGGCATCCAACATGCTGTGGAAGAACTGATTGAAGTTTTCTTTATTGGTCTGCATCACCTCAGCAAAGCTGGTAGGGCATTGCTCACTAAAATACAAACCAAACATACCGCCAACGTTTTGCGCACTAAAAACAACGCCTGCTTCTTTTGCCACAGCCACCAAGCCATCCACCAGCTTTTTAGTTTTTACGGTAAGTTTTGCGTGGAAATCTGGCTCTTGAATTAGCTTCAAGGTTTCCAAGCCTGCAGTCACTGCAACCGGGTTGCCAGACAAAGTACCTGCTTGATACACCGCACCCAACGGCGCTAGGCACTGCATAATATCCTTACGGCCGCCAAATGCGCCCACAGGCAAGCCGCCGCCGATTACTTTACCCAAAGTGGTCATATCCGGTTTAATGCCATATAAAGCCTGCGCACCACCCAGATGCACACGGAAGCCGGTCATCACCTCATCAAAAATCAGCACTGCACCGTGCTGCGTGCAGAGCTCGCGTAAGGTTTGCAAGAACTCCATATGCGGCACCACCAGGTTCATATTGCCCACAACCGGCTCAATAATCACACAGGCAATTTCATCGCCCGCTGTTGCAAACAGCTCTTTTAATTGCTGCGTATTGTTGTATTCAAGCGTCAAAGTATGCGCTGCAACTTCCGCCGGCACACCCGCTGAACTAGGCTCACCAAAGGTGAGCAAACCAGAACCTGCCTTTACCAATAAAGCATCTGAATGACCGTGGTAACAGCCTTCAAACTTAACCAACTTATTACGGCCAGTAAAACCACGTGCCACGCGAATCGCGCTCATGGTCGCCTCTGTGCCACTACTCACCAAGCGCACTTGCTCCATGCTAGGCACTAGCTTGTTAATCAGCGCTGCCATTTCCAGCTCTAAGCCAGTTGGCGCGCCAAATGACAAACTGTTGGCTGCAACTGCTTGCACAGCACCAATCACGTCCGGGTGCGCGTGACCAACAATCATCGGTCCCCAAGAGTTAATGTAATCAATGTACTCTTTACCATCTACATCCCACAGCTTAGAGCCTAGGCCTTTTTTGAAAAATATAGGGGTACCGCCTACACTGCGGAACGCACGCACCGGCGAATTTACACCGCCAGGAATAAGTTGTTGTGATTTTTCAAAAAGGGCTTGATTGGATGAGGTCATGATTGAAATAGCTTTGTAAATTGTTGAGAGGTTAATTTTACGTCATCTGCATTAAAAATTGCATTGATGACCGCTATAGAGCTTGCGCCAGCAGCAATCGCTGACGCTGCGTTTTCTAGTGTGATGCCACCAATGGCGACAGCGGGCACCTTAAGTTCGGCTTTCGCCTGTGTGAATAAATGCAAACCAGCTACCGGCGCATTGGGCTTGGTGCTGGAAGCAAAACAGGCGCCAAACGCCACATAGTCTGCGCCTAACTGCTGCGCAGCAACAGCTAAATCAAAACGGTTGTAACAAGACGCACCTAGTAGCTTATTGCCACCTAATCTAGCCCTGGCCTCAGCTAAATTGCCGTCATCTGCGCCCAAATGCACACCATCTGCATCCAGCGTCAGACACAGCTTAATAGAATCATTGATAATAAATGGCACTTGGTATTGACGGCACAGAGACAGCAAGGCCCGAGCCTGCTGAGTTTGCAGTTTATGATTAGCTAGTTTGTTACGATACTGCAAAACGCCAATCCCGCCCTGTAGCGCAGCCTCTACCTTGGTAAGCAAGACATCGGTATCTTGCTCATCTGGCGTAATTGCGTAAAGCCCTTTAATTGCCCACATGTGAATACTAATATTTAATGCGTTTTAACACTGCCATCACCGCTATTGATAGCAGGATCTTCTTCATCGCGCGCCCAGAACATACGGTCTGGAATATACTGACCCATGCCAGGCCTGAAGCCGTTTTTAAGGGTTTGCCATGTGTACTCTTGCGCTTCTAGCACTGCATCTTCAATACTGAGGCCATGCGCCATGCAGGCAGCAATCGCGCTGGTCAAGGTGCAGCCAGAGCCATGGTAACTACCGGGTAAACGCTCCCATTTATAGGCTTTAATCAGCTTATCCTCACCATAAAGGGTGTTAGTCACTTCCGTAGTGCGCTCATGCGTGCCTGTAATCAGCACATACTCACTCCCCATTGCCAGCAAACGCGCTGCGCTTTCGTCTAGAGAGGTCAAACCTACCTCTTCCGCTTCATCTGCAAACGCAAAGCGACGCGCTTCTAAACTATTAGGAGTAATCAATGTAGCCTGCGGGAACAACAGCTCCACCATGGCTTCCATCATTTCATCATTACTTAAATCATCGCCACGGCCAGAGGTTAAGATCGGGTCTATTAGCAAAGGGATGTCAGGGTAATCTGCCATGATTTCAGCAATCACCGCGATATTCTCTACCGAGCCGAGTAAACCCAACTTAAAGGCGGACACTTGCACGTCTTCTAAAATAGCACGCGCTTGATCATTGACCCAGTCCGGGTCCATCGCCAGCACGCCATCGACACCCACGGTATCTTGCGCAGTGATGGCTGTCACCACAGACAAAGGATGGCAACCGATACTGGCAAATGTAAGGATATCAGCCTGCAGCCCAGCACCGCTACTGGGGTCTGTACCTGCGAATGTCAAAACTGATGGAGGTGCTTGGTTGGCCATAATATTGTCGCTAATTGCTAAAGGTGGAGCGGGTGACGGGAATCGAACCCGCGTATCGAGCTTGGGAAGCTAGCGTTCTACCATTGAACTACACCCGCCAAAAACTGAATTATACTCTAATCAATTCAAGTTAATGATTAAGCCATGAAAACGGTAGCTTGGAGACTAACTCAATCAGGCTTATTCAATACCGATGCCACCTTTATTGCAGGTATGCGCTAACCTAGCTTGTATAAATCCTGCAAAATCTGTATTCTTTTCTGGTAATCATGCTATTCAACAGCTGACAAATAAGAAAGTAACACACTGATTAATATCATTAAATTTCGCACCAACTGATAATGGCATAACTCTTGCCCCGTTATCTCGATCAAGCCAATAAAGGCGTAGGTTAAAAAACAGCATGTCGCGCACTCAAACAAAAGCTTTTCTCTATTTCACTGCATTAATTTTATTTGTCATCACATTACGCATCATTTTGATGACAAGCATGCCCCTGCTCGACACCACTGAAGCGCGCTATGGCGAGCTGGCACGCGTGACCGCAACTGGCAGTTACTGGCTGATGCCACACATGTCGGCAAGCCAGCCCTTCTTCGCTAAACCGCCACTTGCCACATGGTTTGCCGCCTCTAGCTGGCTGGCATTTGGTCACAACGAGTTTTCGCTGAGATTGCCATCTTTACTACTGGTGCTGTTATCTTGCCTAGCACTTTTATATGGCGCACAAAGCCTCAAGCTGACACGTCAGCAATGGCTGTTTGCCTCGTTTGTGATACTAACTGCACCTATAGGCTATATTAGCGCTGGTGCAGTAATGACTGATGCGACCCAGCTTGCCGTCATTACTTGGGCCATGGTCTTGTTATGGCGCCTGCAGACAAGCGCCCAACCACTAAAGTTAGATCAATATGGTTTATGGGCAGCACTGGGAATAGGGGCCATTACCAAGGGTCTGGCTACTTGGGCGCTGATTGGCTTACCGGTTTTATTATTCTGGGCCTGCTCATCGCGTGAAGTTATCTATCACCACATCAAAAAAATATGGTTTTGGCCAGGCATTCTCCTCTTCACCGGCTTAGTCTTGGCCTGGTATATTCCTGCAGAAATCTACTACCCTGGCTTTCTGAAGTATTTTATTGTGGGTGAACATTTCCAGCGGTTTTTAGAACCAGGCTGGAAAGGCGACATGTATGGCATGGCTCACCGCCAGGCGATAGGCATGATCTGGGTATATTGGGCGCTATCTATCGCTATCTGGTTGCCAATATTTATTTACGGCATGGTTAAAGATAAGCCGCTCATCAACGCCACCTTAGATACGCAGACAAAATGGCTGTGGGCGTGGGTGCTGGCACCATTGCTGTTTTTTACGCTGTCACGCAATATCATATGGACATACACCCTAACAGCATTGCCCGCTTTTGCACTATTAACGGCTAATTTTTGGCCGACATTAAGCAGCCGTTTTAAGAAAACAATGCAAGTATTAATCGCATCCTGGTTGATTTTGGCCACAGTAGCCAGCCTGGTATGGATTCCGCAGCAAGCTGAAAACAGATCAGCACGCAAGCTGATACAGCAAGCACAAAGCCAATACGCAAACCTGCCCCTGTATGCTTATAGCTCTGATGAGTTCTCAGTAAGCTATTACAGCAGTGGGAATGTTCATGTAGTCAATGATTACGACGCCCTGCTTACATTACTGAAACAGCCAGATAAACTGTTAATTACCAGCAAAAAACTCGCTCCGCAGCTAGTAGCAAAAGAGCAGGCTACCATCATTGGTAGCAATAATTACCATGCGTTATTGATGACAAAACACCCGTAGGCCAAGACCTGCGGGCAATTAGCAAGCCAATTTGAAGCTGACGTAGGCAGATTGAGTCGTCATCTGTAAATCACGGAACCATCACAACAAACGTATTGTCTCACCATAGCATCTGGATAAAAACAACCGCGGAGAATGGTGAATCAGATGAGTTTGTGGCGAGATCCCGCCTAAGCAAATTTGGGAGTCGCGTGGTTTTAAGCACAAGCTGGCAGAGCAATGCGAGTGATACGCTTATGGTAAAGTCTAATGTCAAGGATACGACGTGCAGGACACGTTCCATGGGCATGAAACAATGGTTATCCATCATCATTGGCGCTTCACTTGCATTGCTCTGTTAGTTTGTCAGGGTGCTCACGCAAGTTACAGCAGAGATCACAACACATAAGAAGCATGTTTATAGATAGGATTAGAGTAACTTGTATAATCATTTCAAATTTGACTAAATCCCATCCGCAATGGACAATAGGCAACTGTATTATCAATTACCAGTATTTCCAATTACTTAAAGTACGCTTCCAAATCAACGCTATACTCAATGCTCTATAAATTGCTATCTATAAAATCAATCGCTCGGCTGATTTCGATTATCGGAATGTTGACGGCGCTTGCTGCCATTACGCAGTTGAATATTGATTTATACGAAAATAAAATCATTGAAAATGCGCAGCTTTCAGCAACGCAACCCGATAAAGATAGCAATCGCGACTTAAGTGACACCATTGTTGACATCATTCCTCGTTCCACCCATTGGTATAGCACCTACATCATGCTGTACCACGACTATGAAAACTATCAAGAGCCTACGCCGCTCTTGTACCTAAGACCACCCCTACCAAGCCACTCTTTGGCTTAACTCTTGCTTGCCAATCATTTGAGATTGGCATTTGCACAGAACCCACACGCACGACTAGCGCATAAAGCTATAGGCCACGTATGGTCTATAGCCGGACGACGCTGATTGTTGCGCTTACTTCCAACACAAAGGAAAAGAATTCATGCCTGCATTTGGTGCAAATTCAGGGGCCATTTCCCCCCGAACGATAGCTTTAACATTTATTTTGTTGGGAGGCATCGTTGCCAGTTTCACAGCAACGGCCGCACCCAATTACTCCATCAATCAAATCATTACCATTGCTGCGGAGCAAAACCCGCTACTTAATATTTACAAAGCGCGTGAAGATGCAGCTTCGGCTTCGGTTATCACGGCAAAAACTTATGCCAACCCGGAAATTGAACTGCTAGGCGGACCTACTCGCTACAGAACCCCGGGCGGGCAGGGCTCCAGCGGCAATTGGGTCGTGGGCATCTCCCAGCCCTTGGACTACCCAAGTGTGCGCAATGCCAAAATCAATGTGGCGGAGCATAATATTGCAGTAGCGGCACTTAGCACTGAGGTCACCAAACGCGAGTTAATCACGCGCGTTAAAAGTGCTTTTTATGATGTATTGCAACGCGAGGCTTTTCTTAGCCTAACCGAAGCTGACTATAAATTATTAAAAGACATTCGTGACCGAGTAAAACTAAGAGTTGAAGTTGGCGAGTCCCCCAAATACGAACTCATTAAAGCCAACACAGAAGCGCTGGCTGCTGAGCGCGATTACCAATCGGCCAAAACACGTGTGGTGGAGGGCAAAGCTTATTTAAGAGGCCTAGTCAGCGCCGCCATCCCTGAAGACTACACCTTAAGCGGTGAACTGCCGATTGCAAGCAGTCTGCCGCAAATTGATACCTTGCGTGAGCAAATGAGCGAGTCACCACAGCTCAAACAAATTCGTGCCGCCATCAAAACCTCTGAAGCCAATTTGCGCTTACAGGATGCGCTGCGTAACCCGGGGCTAAGCCTGAAAGCCGGGGTCGAGCAAGACCCTGATTTACGCCAGTTCCGCATCGGGGTGGCAATTCCTATCCCAGTTTGGGACAAACGTAGCGGCCCAATCGCGCATGCAGCGGCAGAGCTGAGAGAAGTACAGGCGGTGCTCAGCGACCGCGAACTCACCATTCAACGCGATATAGAGTCTGCCTACCAACGCTACCTGATTGCACAGCAGCAAGTTTCCGCGTTTGAGGATGGCCTGCTTGAGCAGGCTGAGTCTGTACTTAAAGTTGCTGAAGCCGCCTATCGCTTTGGCGAGCGCGGTATTCTGGATTATTTAGATGCGCAGCGCACTAAACGCTCAGTCAGAAAAGACTACTTATCTGCACGCTACGAATATATAAACGCCATGCTAACAATAGAACGTTTGCTTGGTTATGAACTTTTGGAGGTTAAACCATAATGACTGCTCAACCTATTACTACCCACCGCTTCTTTGGCAAAAATCTGCTACTGGCTTTTTGCATGGTTGGCATCATGTTAACGGGCTGTTCCTCAAAAGAAGAGGCCGCGCCAGCTAAAGCAAAAACCAAGGATGTAGATATCGTTGACATTACCAACCAACTCGCCAAACAAGTCACCCTGCACACCACAGGTAAGATTGAGATGCGCGACACCATGCGCCTGCCTGGCACCATACAGGTGGATGAACAGCGCATGGCGAGAATTGGCGCCTCCGTGACTGGGCGGGTGAAAGACATTGAAGCCACCTTAGGCCAAAAAGTAAATAACGGCCAAGTGCTCGCCACCTTAAACAGTACAGAGTTAGCGCAAAGCCAACTGGTTTACATTAAAGCCGCGCAACAGATAGGCCTGCAAACCAAGGCAGTGAGTCGCGCCAAGCTACTGCAAGAAGCAGACGTAATCGGCTCGGCTGAACTGCAACGTAGAGAGGCCGAGTTAAGCGCAGCACAGGCAGACTTAAACGCAGCACGCGACCAATTGATTGTACTGGGCATGAGTGAGTCGGCGATAGATAAACTGTCTAAATCCGGCCAGATTCATTCATACAGCAATGTAGTGTCACGCATTAGCGGTAACGTGATTAGCCGTAAGGTTAACCTGGGGCAAGTGGTACAGCCGGCTGAGGAGCTGTTTATCATTGCCGATCTATCGCATGTCTGGGTAGTAGCGGAAGTGCCTGAACAACAAATTGACCTGATTAAAATTGGTGAAGAGGTGCTGGTGGAAATTCCTGCACTACATAATAAACAATACACAGCAAAGCTGATCTACGAAGGTGACGTTGTCAACCCCGAGACCAGAACCGTAACCGTGCGCTGCGACATTGAAAACTCTGACCGTGAAATCAAGCCGGATATGCTGGTTTCTATGCTGATTAAATCTAGCCCGGAATCCAAATTGGCCCTGCCGTTGCAAAGCATTGTGCGTGAAAACGACAAAACTTATGTTTACGTACAGCTAGCACCCAATAAATTCCGCCTGCGTGAAGTAGAGCTCGGGCCAGAATACATGGACATGGTGACCATCACCAATGGTATTTCTGAAGGCGAAGTAGTCGTCAACGACGGCGCGTTCCATGTAAATAACGAACGTAAAATTAAAGAATTGGAGTAAAGCATGATTGAATCTCTGATTCGCTCGGCGCTCAAACAGCGCCTGATCGTACTGGTCATCGCCGTAGCGCTGATGATGGCCGGCATCTTTGCATTACAAAAGCTATCCGTGGATGCATTTCCGGATGTGACCAACGTACAAGTACAAATTGCAACCCAAGCCACCGGCAAGTCACCGGAAGAAGTAGAGCGCTTTATCACCGTGCCGTTAGAAATCGGCATGACAGGCTTACCCGGCCTTACCGAGATGCGTTCCCTCAACCGTAATGGACTATCGCTGATTACCTTGGTATTTACGGACAATACCGACGTTTATTTTGCGCGCCAGTTGGTGATGGAACGCCTGATGGAGGTGATGGATAAAATGCCGCAAGGCGTCACCCCCATTTTAGGGCCAGTAGCTACGGGTTTGGGCGAAATTTACCAATACACGCTAGATAATCCGGCAGACGGCGAAACCAAGCTAAGTGCGGAAGAACTGACAGAACGACGCTCGATTCAGGACTGGATAGTGCGTCCATTGCTACGCGGTATTCCTGGGGTGGCAGAAATCAACTCTCAGGGTGGTTATGTTAAGCAGTATCAGGCGCTGGTTAACCCAGACAGGATGAACCACTACGGCCTGAAATTACAGGACATCTACTCCGCTTTAGCCAAAAATAACGCAAACAGTGGTGGTGGTGTATTACCGCAATTTGCAGAGCAGTACCTGATTCGCGGTGTGGGTTTAATCGAAAGCTTGGACGACATTCGCAATATCGTACTGAAAGAGCAAAGCGGCGTGCCAGTATTTATGCGCGATGTGGCCGAAGTGAAATTAGGCCATGAAGTACGCGTGGGTGCCGTGATGAAAAATGGCTACACCGAGTCTGTAGGCGGCATTGTGATTATGATGCGCGGCGGGAACGCCAAAGAAGTGGTCAGCCGCGTTAAAGAGCGTGTAGAAGAAATTAACGCCAAAGGCATGCTGCCAGATGGCCTACAAATTGTGCCGTACTACGACCGTAGTGAGCTGGTAGATGCAGCACTGTTTACCGTGAGCAAAGTGCTGGTAGAAGGCATTATTTTAGTGGTGCTGATTTTGTTCCTGTTCTTGGGCGACGTACGCTCTAGCGTGATTGTGGTGGCCACCTTGATTTTGACACCGCTCATCACTTTTATGGCCATGAATCATTATGATATTTCTGCCAACCTGATGTCACTGGGCGGCCTCGCTATTGCCATCGGTCTGATGGTGGATGGCTCGGTAGTGGTGGTAGAAAATGCATTCCACCATCTGGGACATAGGCAGGGCGAAAGTAAAATCCGGGTGGTACTAGAAGCTGCATCAGAAGTAGCAACACCGGTGCTGTTTGGTGTGGGTATTATCATCTTGGTGTTTTTACCGCTGATGACCCTGCAAGGCATGGAAGGCAAAATGTTTGCGCCATTAGCGCTTACCATTGCCATCGCGCTGTTTGTATCGTTGATTATTTCCTTAACACTATCGCCGGTACTTTGCTCTTACATCCTGAAAGGTGGCTCTGGCGAAGATACTAAATTTATCCAATTTATCAAAAGACCTTACCTCAAAATGCTGAACTGGGTACTGGTAAATGATAAAAAAACCATTGCTGGCGCAACCGGCGTATTTATTGCGGCGCTGTTGGTGGTGCCATTGTTGGGTACTTCATTCATTCCAGAAATGAAGGAGGGCTCTATTGTGCCGGGTATTAATCGCGTGCCAAATATTTCACTTGAAGAATCGATCAAGATGGAAAATGAAGCGATGCGCTTAATCATGGAAAAAGTGCCTGGGGTAAAATCTGCTATGTCAGGCATCGGCCGTGGTGAAAGCCCCGCAGACCCGCAAGCGCAGAATGAATCTACCCCTATCATCAGCCTTAAGCCGCGCAGTGAGTGGCCAGAGGGTTGGACCCAGGATGACATTGCGGACAAAATGACCGAGGTGCTGACTGAAGGCCTGCCCGGTGTGCAAATCGTGATGGCGCAGCCTATTTCGGACCGCGTGGATGAATTGCTCACCGGCGTGCGTTCTGACGTTGCGGTCAAGATCTTTGGCGACGACATGGGCAAACTCAAAAGCAAAGCTGAGGAGATTGTTAAAATCGCCGGCGCCATCCCCGGTGCGGTGGATTTACGTGTAGAGAAAATATCTGGTCAGCAATATCTGAATATCACGGTGAACCGCCAGGCCATTGCGCGCCAAGGCATTAACGCTTCAGATATTCACGATATTATTGAAACCGCGATTGGCGGGAAAATTGCCACCGATATCTACGAAGGCCAACGCCGCTTCTCCGCTGCGGTGCGCTTTCCGGATAGCTTCAGGAATAATGTGGAGTCTATAGGTAATATTCTCGTCACCTCGCCCAATGGCTCGCGCGTAGCACTCCGAGATTTAGCTAAAATCGAAATCAAAGACGGCCCAGCGCAGATTAGCCGTGAGCTGGGTAAACGCCGTATCGTGGTAGCAATTAACGTGAAAGACCGTGACTTAGGCGGCTTTGTGGCTGAGCTGCAATCGGTGCTGACAGACAAAGTTAAACTGCCGGATGGTTATTATCTGGAGTATGGCGGTCAATTCCAAAACATGGAACGTGCGTTAAATCACTTGATGATTATCGTACCGGTAACGGTAGCTGCGATATTCTTCCTGCTGTTCCTGCTGTTTAACTCGATTCGCTTTGCCACTATGATCATTATGATCTTGCCATTCGCCTCGATTGGCGGAATTTTTGCGCTGCTAGTGACTGGCGAGTATTTATCCGTACCAGCCTCGGTAGGGTTTATTGCACTGTGGGGTATTGCGGTGCTTAATGGGGTGGTGCTGGTATCGTATATCCGCTCATTGCGTGAAGAGGGCAAAGGTCAGATGGAAGCGATTATTGAGGGTTGCAAACAAAGGTTCAGGCCGGTGATGATGACAGCCACTGTGGCGATGCTGGCATTGGTACCGTTCTTGTTTGCCACCGGCCCAGGCTCAGAAATACAACGTCCATTGGCAATTGTGGTGATTGGCGGGCTAATCAGCTCAACGCTACTGACATTAGTGGTATTGCCGACGCTATACCGCATCTTTGAAGAATCAAAAATTGAAGCTTAACCAGTCGTTGAAAGGGATTGTTTAATGAAAGAAATTAGAGCAGTTATACAACCGCATCGTTTAGCAAAAATTCGCTCGTCCCTGCGCAACATCAAGGGCTTTCCGGGCATGACGGTAAGCAAGGTGGATGGCTGCGGCCACCACTTGGCAAAACCTGCCCAAGGCATACGTGAGGAGCTAACGGACTACAGCCCCAAAGTGATGATTATCATGGTGGTGAGCGACGACTTGCTAGAAGGTATTTTGCAAACTATAGTAGAAATCGGCCATACCGGCCAAGTAGGTGACGGCATTGTTTGGGTAACGCCAGTAGAGCGCTTTATCCGCCTCTCTGAGCAGATTAATGTCGTAGATTGTTAGATTGAAAAGTCATAAACCGTAGTAACGCAGTAGTATCTATGTCACTTGTTATTGGTCACTATGTATTGTGCTCGAACACAACTCAGCGAATCAGTACAAGTGGCGTAGCTGCTGCGCCCATCAGAACTCCAACGGATTCACATCCACCGCCCATCTCACTTTAGCCGCTATCGGCTCAGACCTTAACTGATGTACCAATTGCGTCAACAGCTTTTGCAATGCCGGCCGCTGGTGCGCATGCATCAAGATATAGCCGCGTTCCATGCCTTTTAGGCGCTCCATTTGCGGTCGCACCGGGTCATAAGTCACTACATGCTGGCTTAAGGCGCGCGCACCTGTAAATGCCAACTGCAAAAATTGCTGCACCAAGGCAAAATCATGTGCCTCTGCGCGCAGTAATGCGGTAAACACATAAGGTGGAAACTGCACCTGCTCACGTTCCTGCAGCAAATCATTGGCATAACTTGCGTAATCCTGGCTGCGTAACGCATTAAATAACGCGTGGTCTGGAAAAGCCGTTTGAATAATCACTTGCCCAGCTTTATCAGCACGCCCGGCGCGACCAGCTACTTGCATCAACTGCGCAAACAAACGCTCACTCGCCCTAAAATCCGGGCTATGCAGCGCGCTATCGGTATCTATAACGCCTACTAGCGTTAAATTAGGGAAGTCATGCCCTTTCGCCAACATCTGCGTGCCCACCAGAATATCAATTTCCTGATTATGCACACGGTCTAATATCTCCACCAAAGCATGTTTGCGGCTAATGCTGTCGCGATCCACGCGTGCAATACGTGCAGTGGGCAATAATGCAGCCAAGGTTTGCTCCAAACGCTGCGTACCATGCCCGGTCGGGTGCAAATCAGCATCACCGCAGCTTGGGCATTGGTGCGGAATGCGTTGCTCATGCCCGCAATGGTGGCAGCGTAACTTTTTCTGCCCCAAATGCACCACTAAACGGCTGCTGCAGCGCGTGCAAGGCGCAATCCAATGGCATGCTGTACATAGCAACACTGGCGAATAACCACGGCGGTTGATAAATAATAGCGACTGTTCCTTGCGCTCCAAGCGCAGGCGTAATCCAGCAATCAACTGAGGCGTTAAGCCATGCTGCAAGTTCACTTTGGTGGTATCAATACAGTCAATTTTGGGCAGCTGGGCAGCGGTCACCGCGCGCTGTTTTAATGTGAGCAAGCCATATTTATTAGTCTGGCTAGGCGCAGCGCTTACCCCTTGCACTTGGCTACCCATCGCGTTGTACCAGCTTTCCAGCGCCGGGGTGGCAGATCCCATCACCACCGGAATATTCAGGCGTTTGGCACGTACCAAGGCAACATCGCGTGCATGGTAGCGCATGCTATCTTGCTGCTTGTAAGAGCTGTCATGCTCTTCATCAATCAAAATCAGCTTAAGATTAGGGATAGGCGTAAAAATTGAAAGCCGCGTGCCAATAATAATTTGTGCAGTGCCAGATTGCGACAGCTGCCAGTTATGTAAGCGCTCACTCTCACTCAAGCTACTATGCAAACTCACTAGATTATATTGTGGCAAGCGTGCCCTAAACCTAGCCTCTAGCTGCGGCGTCAAGTTAATCTCGGGCACTAGCACTAGCACCTGAGCAGCACCATCGGCATTTGGCTGTTGCAAAACATGCTGCATTAAACGAATATAAACCTCGGTTTTGCCACTGCCGGTAATCCCGTGCAGCAGCCAAGCCTTAAACGCCTGTATCTCCTGCGTAATGCTCGCCACCGCCGCCGCCTGCTCTGCATTTAGCGCGGGCTGCGGTGTTTCCTGTATCGCCGGCACGCGCTTTACCGCCAGCACCTGCTCCGTTTCAGCATAACCCAAACTAACCAGCTCTTTTGCTGCCTTACGCGCACTGCCAGACAGTGCATCTAGCGCTGCCTCTGTTTGCGCACCATCAGTTTGCAAAGCTTGCAACACTAGGCGCAACACGCGTTGCCGCTTGGGTAAGGATTCCAAATCCACTTGCTTGCCGGCACCCGTGATTTGATATAAATATTGCTTACGTGCAACAGCTGGCGCCACTTGGCGTAAACGCGCAGGTAAGGCCGCAAGCAAAGCCTGCCCAAATGGATAGTGATAATAATCCGCACTAAATTTAATTAGGCTTAATACTTCCGCATCCAGCGGGGCTTCATCACTAAATACCTGAGTGACGGGCTTAAGCTTCTCGATCGGAAAATCACTGCTATCAGCTAATGCCATCACAATACCAATTTGATTGCGGCGCCCAAATGGCACCAGCACTCGCTGGCCAATTTCTACAGCCTGACCCGCACTTAAATAATCAAATAAGCGCGCCAGCGGTACATCGAGTGCAATTTGTAAAATGGGTTTTGGCAATGGTGATGACGTTATGGATTAAAAGTTAATATGAATTAAAAGTGGTAACAACTAAAGCCGCTTTATGGTTAAAAAATGGGTGAAAACCAGCCATCTATTATGCGGCTTTTAGCGCCAATTAAAGCATTTAACCCCATCTTTATCCGCACTTTTTTCATCTAGCTGCTGATTATCTGCAGCCCTAGAGCGGGCATAACCACTGCAACTTCAACACTTAGCATGCTCAGCACTAATATATGCACCAATATGGGTTAAAATACCGTTTTTAGATTTTACGTAATTATTGTGAAAACACATCTTACCCAATTACTAACGACTGCCGCAAAAGCGATTGCGCCAGAAATTACCGACCTAACGATTGTATTAGAGCGCCCAAAATCAGCCGACCATGGCGATTTTGCCACAAATTTGGCCTTGGTTTTGGCTAAACCGCTAAAACAAAACCCACGCGCTATCGCCACCCAGATTATTGAAGCCTTGCCAGCCAGCGAATATATCGCCAAAACTGAAATTGCAGGCGCCGGCTTTATTAACTTCTTTTTAAGCCCGCAATCTAAACAGGTTGTGATTAAAGACATTCTCAATGCGGGTGCGCAATATGGCCGCAACAACAACGGCCAACAGCAAAAAGTACAGGTAGAGTTTGTATCTGCTAACCCAACTGGCCCTCTGCATGTGGGTCATGGCCGCGGCGCGGCGGTGGGCGACTGCTTGGCACGCCTCTTGGATGCCAACGGCTGGAATGTGACCCGTGAGTTCTACTACAACGATGCCGGTGCACAAATCGACAACCTGACTATCTCTGTACTGGCAAGATGCAAAGGCATCTCTACCGAGCACGAGAGCTTTCCGGAAAATGGCTACCGTGGTGAATACATCAACGATATTGCAGCAGCGTTCTTAGCCAAACATACCGTGGTTGCAGACGACATTGAAGTGACCGCTAGTGGCGACATCAATGATTTAAACTCCATCCGCGCCTTTAGCGTGGCGTATCTACGCCACGAGCAAGATTTAGACTTAAAAGCGTTTCAAATCAAGTTTGACGTGTTTTCACTAGAAAGCGCGCTGTACACCACAGGCAAAGTGGAGCAAACGGTTCAAGATTTGATTAAAAGCGGTCACACCTACGAACAAGATGATGCTCTGTGGCTTAAAACCACAGACTTTGGTGATGACAAAGACCGCGTCATGCGCAAGACCGATGGCGGCTACACTTACTTTGTACCAGATGTAGCCTACCACACCGACAAATGGAACCGCGGCTTTGTACGCGTAATTAACGAGCAGGGCGCAGACCACCACAGCACCATCACCCGTGTACGCGCAGGCTTACAGGCGCTGGATATCGGCATCCCTAAAGGCTGGCCAGATTACGTGTTGCATCAAATGGTCACCGTAATGCGTGGTGGCGAGGAAGTTAAACTTTCTAAACGTGCAGGTAGCTATGTCACCTTGCGTGACCTGATTGAAGAAGTAGGCTGTGACGCCACGCGCTACTTCCTAGCTGCACGCCGTGCTGACTCACAATTGGTGTTCGATATTGATTTAGCGCGTAGCCAAAGCAATGACAATCCGGTGTATTACATACAATATGCACATGCTCGCATTTGCAGCGTGCTTAGCCAATGGAATGGTGACGCAAGCAGCCTAGCACACGTCAACCTGAGCCCGCTAACCACCGCGCACGAAACTGCGTTGATGCATCGCTTAAGCGAGTACCCGGAAGTAGTGGCCAATGCGGCTACCGAGTTGGCACCGCATGTAGTAGCTAATTACTTAAAAGAGCTAGCCAGTGACCTGCACAGCTACTATAACGAATATAAATTCTTAATTGATGATGAGCAGTTAAAACTCGCTCGCTTAAGTTTAATTAGCGCTACTCAGCAAGTGCTTAAAAACGGCCTAGATTTACTGGGTGTCGCTGCTAAAGAAAGAATGTAAGGAATCATTATGAGTAGGGATTACAAACCTAGACCAGAACGTTCGTCCAAGCCAAGCCAAGGCAATCCATTTGTCACCGGCTTATTAATCGGGTTTTTACTCGGTGTGGCCGCGTCTTTAGCGGTAGTGATGATGATTAAGGGGGAAGAAAGCCCGTTTGCCGATTTAGCCTCACCGAATAAACCGGTCTCTGAAAAAATCGCAGATACTGCTAAGGAAAATGCTGCTCAGGATAACGAAGCCGCCGTAGAGGACAAAACTAAATCGGCTGAAACTGCTGAAGACAAAACGCGTTTTGACTTCTACACCATACTGCCTGGCAGCGAGCGCCAGGTAACAACTGAAGAAGTAAAAAGCAAAGAGCAAAGCACTGATTCATCAGCAAAAAACACCTACTTTTTACAGGTAGGCGCGTTTCAGACTGAAGATGAGGCCGACAACATGAAAGCCACGCTGGCCTTACAAGGCTTTGAGGCAGTGGTGCAAACCGCTACCATCCCTAACAAAGGGGTTTGGCACCGAGTACGCGTGGGGCCGCTCAAAAATCTGGAGCTGATTAACAAAACTAAGGCTGATTTAGCCAGCAATGGTTTTAAATCTGATTTAATTACCATCAACAATGAAACCCAATAGGTTCAGTGCTGGTCAATGCAAGGTAGTCGTAACCAACAAACAGTATAGATAAAAAATAATTGTCAGCCAAATTGCAAGATAAGACGTTTAAGATGACACGTTTGTTGAATAGCTGAATTTTTAATTACAAATTTAAAGAATCGTTAACAAGGATAATATCAATGAAAAAATTATTAACCGCTTTAATGTTGCTAGCCTCATTTAGCGTAATGGCTGAGCCGCAAATAGGCAAAGACTTTGATCGCACAGCACAAACTATCAATACCGACAATCCAAACAAGATTGAAGTTATTGAGTTGTTCTGGTACGGCTGTGGGCACTGCCACAGCATGGAAGCACCTATCAACGCATGGATAAAAAAATTACCTGCAGACGTAGCATTTAAACGCGTACCAGGGCTGCCGCACCAAGCATGGGCGCCAATGGCAAAAGCTTACTACGCAATGGAAACACTCGGTGTTTTAGAAAAATTACACACACCATTATTTGAAGCGATTCACACTAAAAAATCACTCAATCCTACAGATGAAAAAGCAGCAATTAACTGGGTTACGCAACAAAGCGGTCTAGATAAAAGAAAAGTGGAAGAAGCTTTTGGCTCATTCGCTACTAACACCAGTTTGAATCGCGCGGCTAATATCTTCCGTTCTTCAGGCGCTACTGGCGTACCTAGCTTAATTATCAATGGCCAATTCATTACTTCAAGCACCATGGCAGGCAACAATGATGCGGCGTTAAAAACTGCTGACTACATCATCGCTAACATTCGTGCCGATAAAGCCAAGGCAGCTGCCCCAGCAAAAAAGTAACAGCCTCACCGCACTGGTTTAAAGCTTTTTATGAAAAGCTGTTTAATTGGTAAATTGGTCTGGCTGACCTAAACTTAAAACCCCGTTTCTGCTACATTGCAAAGCGGGGTTTTATATTTGTATGACCTGTCATTCAACAATTAACAATAATGGAAGATGGCGATGAAAGTTTTTATCACAGGTGCATCCAGCGGCATAGGTGAAGCACTTGCATATGAATATGCCAAGCGCCACCCAGGCAAAGATACAATCATTGGCATGGTAGCAAGGCGTAGTGAGCACTTACAGGCATTACAGCAGACCTTGGAAACCAGCTATAGCGTCAAATGTGCAGTTTATGCGTTAGACGTACGCGATGGCGAGGCACTGAGCTCTGCCGCCCAGCATTTTATACAGCACTATGGCGCACCTAACGTGGTGATTGGTAGCGCAGGGGTCAGTAGCGGCACACTCACCGAAAATGCAGAGGACACCAATGCATTTAAGGCCGTGATGGATATCAATGTGATTGGCCTCGTGAATACATTCCAGCCATTTATTCACGCCATGCATCTAGCCGCTAGTAGCGGACAGTCAGCGCAGTTGGTTGGCATCGCAAGCGTAGCGGGTATTCGCGGCTTGCCAGGGGCTGGCGCATACAGTGCGTCTAAAGCCGCCGCCATTGCCTACCTGGAAAGCCTGCGCGTGGAGATGCTGCATCACAATATCGCTGTCACCACGATTGCTCCGGGCTACATCCGCACGCCAATGACCGATATCAACACCTATAAAATGCCATTTTTAATGGATGTAGATATTGCGGCACACAAGTTTGTGAATGCCATTGTGCGCAAGCGACGTTTTGTAGTCATCCCTTGGCAAATGGGCTGGGTGGCAAGGCTGCTGCGGCTAATTCCGCCTGTACTTTGGGACAAGCTTGCAAAGAATGC
This sequence comes from Methylotenera sp., assembly GCF_036401095.1. GTDB lineage: Bacteria > Pseudomonadota > Gammaproteobacteria > Burkholderiales > Methylophilaceae > Methylotenera. The sequence continues at coordinate 30,987 of NZ_DASWWA010000001.1, read as the reverse complement.
CCCACATAAACCCAGAATTAAAGTCTGATCGAAGATGGGCTAGGCATTCGGTTTGCCAAGCGGCTTGCGTGCAGTATGTATGGCGGCGATGCCTAGCGATAGTCTCTCAAATTCAACTGCCTCGAACCCATGTTGCAACAACTCCTGAGCAAACGCCTCTGCCGTAGGAAAATCACGAACGCCCTGCAGCAAATATTTGTATGCAGATGCATCACCACCAGTGGCTATCCAACCAAGTACAGGCATACAAAAAGACATATACGCCAGATAGATGCGATGTAGGAATCTCCATTGTATGTTGGATGCTTCCAATACTATTAGTCTACCGCCAGGTTTGAGAACACGTAGCGCCTCTTGGACGGCAAGATGCCGATTACAAATTTTTAGCCCTAGTGAAATCGAATAGGCATCCACAGTATCTGTTTGAATGGAAGGCATGCTCTCAGCATCTAGCAGCTTCAGACTCACACTTCCATTCAGTGAGCGTAAGCGTTGCTCGGCGATAGCAAGCATCTTTGCACTCACGTCTGAGGCAATTACAGTGCGCCCTTGAGTTGAGGCAATAGCCATTACTCGTACAATAATGTCCCCAGTTCCACTGGCTCCATCAAGTAATGTATTCCATCTTTCGCCTGCTATTCTCTTTGCAACACGCCTTTTCCATAACCGATGAATGCCAAAGCTAAAGATATCGCTGAGCTTATCGTAACGTGATGCAATCCGACCAAATACATCATCATTTTGCCACGTAAATTCAGCAGCGTTGTGATGTGCAGGAGGTTTGCCATCCGTCATTGACGATGCCTAACGTGCAATCGGCTTATAGCGTATACGCTTAGGTTTCGCGCCTTCTTCACCTAAACGTTTACGTTTATCAGCTTCATATTCCTGATAGTTACCGTTAAAGAAAGTCCATTGCGATTCGCCTTCAGCCGCCAAGATGTGTGTGGCGATACGGTCTAAGAACCAGCGATCATGCGAGATTACCAGCACGCTGCCTGCAAACTCCAGCAATGCATCCTCCAGCGCACGTAGTGTTTCCACATCTAAGTCGTTTGACGGTTCATCCAGCAGCAATACGTTGCCACCAGAAATCAGTGTTTTCGCTAAATGCAAACGTCCGCGCTCACCACCTGATAGTTGACCCACGATTTTCTGCTGGTCACCGCCTTTAAAGTTAAAGCGGCCGATGTAAGCGCGAGACGGTGTTTCGTAACGGCCTACGGTTAAGATGTCTGAGCCGCCTGAAATCTCATCAAACACGGTCTTATCATTGCTTAGTACATCACGGCTTTGGTCTACATAAGCTAACTTAACGGTTTGGCCGATGTTCACTTCACCGCTATCAGGCTGCTCTAAACCTGTAATCATTCTAAACAAGGTAGATTTACCGGCACCGTTCGGGCCGATAATGCCCACAATCGCGCCGGCAGGGATGCTAAAGCTCAAGTTATCAATCAGTAAACGGTCTTTAAACGCCTTGCTCACGCCATTAAACTCAATGACTTGGTCGCCTAAACGCTCACCAGCAGGGATAAAGATCTCCTGTGTTTCGTTACGTTTTTGGTACTCGGCACTCGCTAACTCTTCATAGCGTGCAATACGCGCCTTGCTCTTCGCCTGACGCGCTTTCGGGTTCTGGCGTACCCATTCCAGCTCAGTATTCAACGCTTTGCGGCGTGATGACTCTTGTGACTCCTCTAACGCCAAACGTGCTTGCTTTTGGTCTAACCAGCTAGAGTAATTGCCTTTCCATGGAATACCATGACCGCGGTCTAACTCTAAAATCCATTCTGCCGCATTATCAAGGAAATAACGATCATGGGTAACTGCCACCACAGTGCCTGGGAAGCGCACTAAGAACTGCTCTAACCACTCTACAGACTCTGCATCCAAATGGTTGGTAGGCTCATCTAGCAGCAGCATATCTGGCTTAGATAACAGCAACTTACATAAGGCCACACGGCGCTTCTCACCACCTGATAACGGGCCAATCTTGGCATCCCATGCTGGTAAACGCAGCGCATCTGCTGCAATTTCTAATTGATGCTCAACGTCAGATCCACTGGCAGCGATAATATTCTCATAACGCGCTTGCTCTTCTGCCAGCTTATCAAAATCTGCATCTGGCTCGGCATACGCCGCGTACACTTCCTCTAGCTTTTGCTTGGCTTCCATCACCGCGCCCATACCGCTTTCCACTTCTTCACGCACGGTTTTATTCGGGTCTAACTGCGGCTCTTGCGGCAAATAGCCAATTGAAATATTAGGCTGCCATTGCACCTCACCCTCAAACTCTTTATCTGCGCCCGCCATAATGCGCAGCACCGTTGATTTACCCGAGCCGTTTAAACCCAGCAAACCAATCTTCGCCCCTGGGAAAAAAGACAAAGAGATATCTTTAATAATCTGTTTTTTAGGGGGAACAATCTTGCTCACGCGGAGCATCGACATTACATATTGGGCCATGATGTTATCTTGCAAATTTAAAAATGAAAGCTTAACAGAAAGCCCGCCTGCTTGCTCGCTATCACCAACTCTAATCAATGATTGCCAATGAATAAGGCAAGGGGAATGTAGGTATAATGTGCCAACAATATAAGGCACCGCTTAAATGGCAATCAAATCCACAATTTATAAAATCGATCTGCAAGTTTCTGATATGGACCGTCATTATTACCAGCAGCACAGTTTGACGATTGCAAAACACCCGTCAGAAACTGACGAGCGCGTCATGGTACGGCTGATTGGGTTTGCGATGTATGCTAATGAGTCACTGATATTCGGCAAAGGCTTGAGTGATGATGAAGAACCAGATTTGTGGCAAAAGGATCTGACCGGCGCCATCGAGTTATGGATGGATGTTGGTCTACCAACAGAAAAAGATATTCGCAAAGCAGCAGGTCGCGCCAAGCAAGTGGTTGTTATGCTTTATGGCGGACGAGTAGCAGATATGTGGTGGACGGCCAACAGTAAAGCCTTACTTAAAATCAACAACCTCACTGTGATTAACTTACCTGACACGAAAGAGCTAGCGAATATTGCTGAGCGTGGCTTTAATATCAGCTGCACCATTCAAGATGGACAAATCATGGTAGGGCATGACGGCGGCACTTTAGACATTACACCTGTGATTTTTAAAGAGCCAAGCAATTACTAACTTGTTAGTTTCTTAGTTAAAGATATTTACTTAGAAAAAATGACTTTGTAGGCAGAGTTTGTACCAGCTGGTGCATGCTCTAACTTTTGATAAGCCACCCCTGCAAAGTCCGCGCAAGCTTGTTGAAATGCACCTGTCACTAGCGTTTCACCTTGTTTAGCGACATCTTCACCCAGCTTACAGGCAGCATTTACCTCTGCGCCAAACACTTCAGTATTGCCTACACGTAAAATCTTACCAAAACCCAAACCCACACACAGATGAACTCTTTCCTGCTCCAGTTTGGCTTCATTGTAGGGAATTAAAGTCTGCTGCATCACCAGCGCGCACTGTAAGGCTTTTTGTGGCTTACGAAAAATCACTAAAAAAGAGTCACCATCTGTTTTAAGCAAAAAACCCTCATGTTGCTCAATCACTGGCAACAGCAAGCGCTCAGACTCATAAATCGTCTGCAGAAAATGAATGATGCCATACTCTGCAACTCGGCGAGAAAATCCCGCCAAGTCGGTCATCATCACGCACCACTCTTCGCCAAATAAATCCCAAATACGCTGATCTATTTCTACCTTATTTGCATCAGGCAATAACCTCTGAGCAATCAAGTCATATAAGCGACCCTCAGAGTTTTGCATAACGGTTTTAGAGTTGTGACTCATCACTTTCCAGTTTTTAAGTGTGCTAAGCGAAACTTACTCTACGGTGACTGACTTCGCCAAATTCCTAGGCTTATCTACATCCGTACCCTTCAATAGGGCCGCATGGTAGGCCAGCATCTGTACCGGTATCGTGTGCAAAATAGGGGAGAGCACGCCGACATGGCGCGGGGTACGTATCACATGCACGCCTTCAGACTCGGTAAAGTGGCTATCTGCATCAGCAAACACAAACAACTCGCCACCGCGCGCTTTGACTTCCTGCATGTTAGATTTTACTTTTTCTAGCAATGCATCATTTGGTGCAATTACTACCACCGGCATAGCGCTATCTACCAGCGCCAGGGGGCCGTGTTTAAGCTCGCCGGCAGGGTAAGCCTCGGCATGGATGTAAGAAATCTCTTTAAGCTTCAAAGCGCCCTCTAAGGCGATAGGGTAGTGTATGCCGCGCCCTAAGAATAAGGCATGCTGCTTATTGGCAAATGATTTTGCCCATTCGCGGATTTGCGGTTCTAAGTTCAGCGCATGTTGCACGCTACCAGCTAATTGGCGTAATGCGCCTAAATGCGATTGCTCTGTCTCTTTATCGAGTAAGCCACGTTGTTTTGCCAACGTTGCTGCCAAGGTGAATAAAGCAACTAATTGCGTGGTGAATGCTTTGGTAGACGCCACGCCAATTTCTGCGCCGGCACGTGTGTAAAACACTAATTCAGACGCGCGTGGGATTGCGCTCTCCTGCACGTTGCAAATCGCTAGGGTGAGATGCTGACCTAAGGCTTTGGCATGTTTTAGCGCTTCCATCGTGTCTAGGGTTTCACCAGACTGTGAAATCGTCACGATTAATTGACGTGGATTAGGCACGGACTCGCGGTAGCGATATTCACTGGCAATTTCTACATTAGTAGGCACTTTGGCAATGCTCTCTAACCAGTATTTGGCAGTTAGCGCAGCATAATAACTGGTGCCGGCAGCCAAAATTAAAATGCTATCTACTTGCTCAAACACAGAGGCTGCACCTTTGCCAAATAGGGCAGGTGAGAAGTGATTGTCATCAATCAGCGCTTCTATCGTATCGTTTAACGCACGAGGCTGTTCATGAATCTCTTTTTGCATGAAGTGCGAATATGGGCCCAACTCTAAGCTGGCGAGCGATACATCACTCATATGAATTTTACGTGTTACTTCAATGCCATCGCGACCTAAAATAGTCACACCTTCACGGTGAATATCCGCTACATCACCATCTTCTAAATAAATCACTTTGCGGGTTACTGATAGCACAGCAGAAACATCTGAAGCAATAAAGTTTTCGCCTTCACCTAGGCCAATCAATAGTGGGCAGCCTAAACGCGCGGTAACCATATGTTCAGGTTCTTTTATTGAAATCACACTGATGGCAAACGCGCCCGTAAGTTCAGCCACCGCTTTTTGTGTAGCAGCTAATAACGATAAATCTTTATGGTAATAATGAATGAGGTGTGCAATGACTTCGGTATCAGTTTGTGAAGTGAACTCATAACCTAATGCTTTTAAGCGTGTGCGCTGTTCATCATGGTTCTCAATAATGCCGTTATGCACAACAGCCACTTCACCACCCAATTGGCTAGGTGACATATGCGGGTGGGCATTACTTTCCGTCACACCGCCATGCGTAGCCCAACGTGTGTGACCGATACCAACCAAACCACTTAGCTTTGACTCATTCGCCTTTTCTGTCATTGCTGAAACACGGCCAACTGCACGCACGCGCGCAATGCCGGTATCGTTTAATACAGCAACACCAGCTGAATCATAGCCTCTATATTCTAGGCGGCTTAAACCCTCAATCAAGGTTGAAACAACATTTCTATTTGCTACTGCACCTACAATGCCACACATAGTTTTACTCTCTTAAAAATTTTTATCTTGATTGCTTCACATCACCAGATGCTTATTAGCGGCGATGCCGCTATATATTTTTCGATGCTTAAATCACGAATAAGGAATTATTTTTTAATCTTTTGTGGTCGCTTCCAACCCGTAATCGTCTTTTGCTCTTTTGCACGGCAGAAGGTAAGAGCATCTGCCGGTGCATCTCTGGTAATTGTAGAGCCGGCTGCAATGGTTGCGTTTTTGCCTATGGTAATAGGCGCTACCAATTGTGAATCAGAGCCAATAAAAGCACCGTCTTCAATCACCGTTCTAAATTTATTGGCGCCATCATAATTACAGGTAATGGTGCCTGCGCCTATGTTCACCGCCTTACCGACAGTACTATCACCCACATAGCTCAAATGGTTGATCTTACTGCCTACGTCAACCTGTGCATTTTTCAGCTCTACAAAGTTACCAACGTGCGTTTCGGCAGCAAGGGTAGTGCCAGGACGTAAACGCGCAAACGGGCCTATCTTGCTGTTTTCGCCCACGGTGGTGTCATCAATATGTGTAAACGCGGCAATCTGCGTGCCCGCGGCAATTACTGCATTCTTAATCACGCAGTTCGCCCCAATTTTCACGCGGTCGCCTAGCGTCACCTTACCTTCAAATACACAGTTCACGTCAATCTCTACATCGCGATCACAATGCAAATCACCACGTACATCAAGACGTGCCGGGTCTTTTAAGGTTACGCCTTGTTGTAATAATGTTTGTGCGATTCTTGCCTGATGCACGCGTTCAATTTGTGCCAAATCTGTTTTGGCATTGATACCGGTTACAGACCACTCATCAGCTGTAATTTCGGCTACTACACTCACTTTATCTTGCACTGCTAACGCCACAATATCGGTTAAGTAATATTCGCCTTGTGCATTATTGTTGGTGATTCTTGATAGCCAGCTTTTAAGATATACATTTGGCATTGCCATAATGCCGGTATTTACCTCAACAATCGCACGCTGCTCTGCAGTCGCATCCTTATGTTCGACAATGGCATGAACCGCACCGTTAACATCGCGCACTATACGTCCATAGCCGCTAGGGTCAGCTTTATTAAACGATAGAATCGCCAGCTTGCTATCTGCCTGTGCAATCAACTTGCGACATACGTCCACATCAACTAGCGGCACATCGCCTAGCAATATTAGCGTATCTGCGTCCGCTTCTAAATAGGGGAGAGCCTGCTGCACAGCGTGACCAGTGCCGTGCTGTTCTGCCTGATTGACCCAGGTAATTTCTTCGTGACTAAAAGCATCTTTTACCCGTTCCCCACCAAAACCATAGACCACGATAATCTTATTGGGCATTAATGCTTTAGCGCAATTAATCACATGCGCCAGAATTGGTTGCGCACCAACCACATGTAAGACTTTAGGTAAATCAGAATGCATACGAGTACCTTTACCCGCTGCCAATATCACGATATTTAATTTGTTCATGTGTTATTTAGGTCTGTTTCTATGAGCACTGATTTATTTGCACTGCTTCTATTCGGAAAGTATAACAAAAAAGGCAACCGAGGTTGCCTTTTTGCTTTTACACCATCTTCAACGCGATTAATGCGTTTTCTTGCGTAAGCGCTCGATAGTTTGAATCTGTGCCACGGCCTCAGACAATTCTGCCTGTGCTGTTGCATAGTCAATATCTGAAGATCTGTTTTTAAGTGCTTCTTCAGCAGCTTCTTTTGCAGCAATCGCTTTAGCTTCATCCAAGTCGTGGCCACGTACTGCTGTGTCAGCCAATACAGTCACCACACCAGGTTGCACTTCTAACAGGCCACCTGAGATAAAGATTAACGTTTCTTCAGCTTCGTTCGTTTGCTTAATACGCAAAGCGCCAGGCTTGATGGTAGTGATCATTGGTGCATGGTTAGGGTAGATACCTACTTCACCAGCACTTGCAGGAGCAACTACAAACTCAGCTTCACCTGAGAATATACTTGCCTCTGCACTAACTACATCAATATGAACAGTATTTGCCATTATTTTTCCTTAAAGCGTTTAACTAATTAACCAAGCAAAACTTAGTTAAGTGTTTTAGCTTTCTCAACAGCCTCTTCAATACCGCCAACCATGTAGAAAGCTTGCTCTGGCAAGTGATCGTATTCACCAGCAACAATCGCTTTAAAGCCTTTGATTGTTTCTTTTAGTGGTACGTATTTACCTGGCGCGCCTGTAAACACTTCAGCAACGTGGAATGGTTGTGATAAGAAACGTTGGATTTTACGTGCACGACCAACAGCCAATTTATCTTCTGGTGACAACTCATCCATACCCAAAATCGCAATAATGTCACGTAATTCTTTGTAACGTTGCAATGTTTGTTGTACTGAACGTGCAACTTGGTAGTGCTCTTCACCAACCACTAATGGGTCTAATTGACGTGAGGTTGAATCCAATGGGTCTACCGCTGGGTAGATACCTAAAGAAGCAATGTCACGTGACAACACAACAGTTGAGTCCAAATGTTGGAACGTAGTTGCTGGTGATGGGTCAGTCAAGTCATCCGCTGGTACGTAAACCGCTTGGATAGAAGTAATAGAACCTGTTTTAGTTGAAGTAATACGCTCTTGTAAACGGCCCATTTCATCAGCTAGGGTAGGTTGGTAACCTACAGCTGAAGGCATACGGCCTAACAACGCAGATACTTCAGTACCGGCCAATGTGTAACGGTAAATGTTGTCAACGAAGAACAACACATCACGGCCTTCGTCACGGAATTTCTCAGCCATAGTCAAACCTGACAAAGCTACGCGTAAACGGTTGCCTGGTGGTTCGTTCATTTGACCGAATACCATCGCTACTTTTGATTCTTTCATGTCGTCTAGTTTAATAACGCCAGCTTCAGCCATTTCATGGTAGAAGTCGTTACCTTCACGAGTACGCTCACCCACACCTGCAAACACTGATAAACCTGAGTGTTGTTTAGCGATGTTGTTGATCAACTCCAACATGTTAACTGTTTTACCTACACCAGCACCACCGAACAGACCAACTTTACCACCCTTAGCGAATGGGCAAACCAGGTCAATCACCTTGATACCTGTTTCTAACAGGTCAACTGATGGAGATAATTCTTCAAAGCTAGGTGCTTTTTGGTGAATAGAACGGCGCTCGTCTGAATCGATAGGGCCAGCCTCATCGATTGGGCGACCTAACACGTCCATAATACGACCTAAAGTACCTGTACCTACTGGCACTTGAATTTGTGCGCCAGTTGATTTAAACGCAGTACCACGTGCAAGACCATCAGATGAGCCCATGGCAATAGTACGCACAATGCCGTCACCTAGTTGTTGTTGCACTTCCAATGTCAAACCAGCTTCCGCTTGGCTTGATGCGTCATCAATAATCAACGCTTCAAATACTTTTGGCATTTGATCACGTGGAAACTCAACGTCAACCACCGCGCCAATACATTGCACTACTTTACCAATATTTGCTGTACTCATCTTTTTTCCTCGACTCAAACGTACTGTTAGTCAGATATTACTTTAATTAAATTCTTTGCTTGTTTATGCAACCGCTGCTGCACCACCAACGATCTCCGAGATCTCTTTGGTAATCGCGGCTTGACGTGCTTTGTTGTAAACCAGTTTCAATTCGCCAATCACGTTTTTCGCATTATCAGACGCTGACTTCATCGCCACCATACGTGATGATTGCTCAGATGCCATATTCTCAGACACTGCGTTGTAAACTAATGACTCGATGTAACGTACCATCAACTGGTCAATCACTGGTTTAGCTTCAGGCTCGTAGATGTAATCCCAATGACCTTTAGCCGCACCGATTTCAAGCGCACTTTTAACAACAGCACTAGCACTCAACGCTTCAGATTTCTCTGTGGTTGGATGTGTACCCAAGCGCTCAGCCGTCAATGGAAGCAATTGCTCAATCACTGGCTCTTGCTTCATAGTGTTGATGAACTTGGTGTAGCAAATATGCAACTGATCAATTTCACCAGCGGTGTAAGCGTCTAGCATTACCTTAATCGTACCGATGAGTTTATCCAAATGTGGCACATCACCTAAACCGGTAATGTGAGATTTCACATTGGCACCAACGCGGTTCATAAAGGTGTAGCCTTTATTACCAATCGCGCTCACAGACAATTTCTTGCCTTCTGATTCCCAAGTTTTCATTTGGTTAACAGTTAAACGCAACACGTTAGTATTTAAACCACCGCACAGACCTTTGTCTGAGCTCACAACGATAATGCCAACATTCTTAACATTGTCACGCTTTAACAGGAAAGGGTGCTTATATTCAGAATGCGCCAATGAAAGGTGAGCTGCAACATTGCGAATTTTCTCAGCGTATGGACGTGATGCACGCATTCTGTCCTGCGCTTTACGCATTTTAGAAGCGGCAACCATCTCCATCGCTTTTGTGATCTTGCGTGTATTTTCTACACTCTTGATCTTGGTTCTAATTTCTTTACTACCAGCCATTTTAGTGTCCTAATAGTTAGATATTAGTAAGCAGTCGTCGCTTTAAAGTCTTGAATTGCTGCATCAAGTGCTTTTTCGTTATCGCCGCTTAAGTCTTTGCTTGATTCAATCGCGTCAGCTAATGCTTTGTATTTAGAAGCGATGAAGCCGTGCAGTTTGCCTTCGAATGCTAGTACTTTGTTAGTAGCTACGTCATCAAAGTAACCTTTGTTTGCTGCAAACAAGGTGATTGCCATGTTTGAAACGCTCAATGGTGCGTATTGCGCTTGTTTCATCAACTCAGTAAACATACGACCGCGGTCTAGTTGTTTACGTGTAGCTTCGTCCAAATCAGAAGCGAACTGCGCAAACGCAGCCAATTCACGGTATTGCGCTAATGCTAGACGCACACCGCCGCCCAATTTCTTAATTACTTTAGTTTGTGCAGCACCACCTACGCGAGATACTGAAATACCAGCGTTGATCGCAGGACGGATACCAGCGTTGAACAAGTCAGTTTCCAAGAAGATCTGACCATCAGTAATAGAAATCACGTTAGTTGGAACGAATGCAGAAACGTCACCAGCAGCTGTTTCAATCACTGGCAATGCAGTCAATGAACCAGTTTTGCCTTTAACAGCGCCGTTAGTGAATTTCTCTACATACTCTTCGTTTACACGAGCTGCGCGCTCTAACAAACGTGAGTGGATGTAGAACACGTCACCTGGGTAAGCTTCACGGCCTGGTGGACGGCGTAATAGCAATGAAATTTGACGGTAAGCAATCGCTTGTTTAGTCAAGTCATCATAAACGATCAATGCATCTTCACCGCGGTCACGGAAGTATTCGCCCATAGTACAACCAGCGTATGGAGCTAAGAATTGCAATGCTGCTGAGTCAGAAGCTGAAGCTGCAACTACGATGGTGTATGCCATCGCGCCGTTTTCTTCTAGTTTACGTACCACGTTAGCGATAGTAGAAGCCTTTTGGCCAATCGCAACGTAGATACAGGTCATGTTTTGACCTTTTTGGTTGATGATCGCATCAACCGCAACTGCTGTTTTACCTGTTTGACGGTCACCAATGATCAACTCACGTTGACCACGGCCTACTGGCACCATAGAGTCAACTGATTTCAAACCAGTTTGTACTGGTTGTGACACTGATTTACGTGCAATCACGCCAGGAGCCACTTTTTCAATTTTGTCAGTTAGTTTAGCGTTAACTGGACCTTTACCATCGATAGGCTGACCCAATGCGTTCACTACGCGGCCAACTAATTCTGGACCTACTGGCACTTCCAAGATACGACCTGTACATTTACATGTGTCGCCTTCAGTAATGTGCTCGTAATCACCTAAAACCACTGCACCCACTGAGTCACGCTCTAAGTTAAGCGCAAGGCCAAATGTGTTGCCTGGGAATTCGATCATCTCGCCGGCCATCACGTTTGAAAGACCGTGAATACGAACGATACCGTCAGTTACTGAAATAACAGTACCTTGAGTACGCGCTTCAGCACTGGTAGAAAAATTTTCTAATCTGCTTTTAATCAGTTCACTGATTTCTGATGTAGATAACTGCATGTAAACTCCTAATAGTTTCTTTGCCTAAAGTTAGGCCATTGCCTGCGTCTTATGCCGTAAGCGTATAGGCTAAATTTTGTAACTGACCTTTGACGGATGCGTCGATCACGGTATCGCCAACAACAATTTTGATGCCACCAATGAGTTCTGGGTCAACAGAAACACTAGCCTCAATCTTTTTACCAAACTTAGCTTCTAAGCGTTTTACCAGGTCTTTAACCTCTGCCGCACTCGGTTTAGCTGCTGCGATGATCTCAGCGTCCAACGTACCTTCATCTTGTGCTTTTAACGCCTCAAATGCGCTTGAAATTTCTGGCAAAATGGATAAACGACCATACTCAACTAAAACTTTGACAAGATTTTGTCCGTTTTCATTAAGTTGATCGCCACACACTTTCAAGAAAGTTGCTTGCAAATCACTGCTAACAACTTTAGGGTCTTGAATATAGGCTTTAATTTGTGCGTCATTTGTAACGGCAGCGGCAAAACCCAACATCTCAGACCATTTGCCAAGTGCCTTTTGCTCACGACCCAATTTATAAGCCGCTACTGCATAAGGTCTTGCGATGGTTGATATTTCAGCCATGTGATTTCCTTTATCCCTTAGCCTTAAAGTTCTGCAGCTAGTTTAGATAGCATTTCGCTATGAGCATTTGCGTCGATTTCTTTACGCAAAATCTTTTCAGCGCCGGCGATAGCCAATGCTGACACTTGCGCACGCAAACCTTCTTTAGCACGGTTTACTTCTTGATCGATTTCAGCTTTAGCACCAGCTAAAATACGGTCGCCTTCAACCTTAGCATTGCCTTTAGCTTCTTCAACGATTTGTGAACCGCGTTTTTCAGCTTGCGCAATAATCTCGCTTGCCTTTTGTTTTGCTTCAGCCAATGTCACTTCTGACTTTTTAGCTGCAACTTCTAAAGCACTGCGGCCTTCTTGCGCTGCTGCCAAACCATCAGCAATTTCTTTTTGGCGCGTTTCAATCGCTTTTAATAGCGGCGGCCAAACGAATTTCACTGTGAACCAAATCAACACAGCGAATGCGATAGCTTGTGCGATAAGTGTAAAGTTAATGTTCATTTTTGATCCATTTTGTTAATCATAAAAGCACTAGTCATTAAACTGATGTTAATGACTAGTTAGCTTAATTTTGCTAATTACTGAGCAACTACGCTTAATAATGGGTTAGCAAATGCAAACATCATTGCAAGACCAACACCGATAATGAATGAAGCGTCAATCAAACCTAATAGCAAGAATACTTTACCTTGCAAAGCTGGGATCATTTCTGGTTGACGAGCAGCGCCTTCCAAGAAACTTGCACACATAATACCAATACCGATACAAGCACCAGCAGCGCCCAAACCAATAATTAAACCAATACCAACGCCTGTGTAGGCTTGAATCAATGCTAATGCATCCATGTTATTACCCTCTCTAAAATTAAACTTACAACCAACTACAAAAAATAAAACTACTTAAATACCAAACAAAACTTAACTAGTGACCTTCATGTGCCATGGCTAAATAAACAACCGTTAACATCATGAAAATAAACGCTTGTAACGCAACAATCAGAATGTGGAAGATAGACCAGCCAGCACCCAGAATTGCACCTGCGATAGTGCCGGTTAAGCCTGTAGCAGCCCACATACCTAGCAACAAGAAGATAACCTCACCAGCATACATATTGCCGAACAAACGTAGTGAGTGTGAAAGTGGTTTTGATACGTATTCAATCAAATTGAACATAAAGTTAGCTGGCCATACCCAGATTTTGGTACCGAATGGTGCACAGAACAGCTCGTGAATCCAACCACTAAGGCCTTTAACTTTGATTGCAAAGAAAATCATTAAAATCCACACAGATAAAGCCAAAGCAAAGGTGGTGTTAATGTCAGATGTAGGTACTGCACGCCACTTAGCATGCTCACCACCAAAGAATGAAACGATACCAGCCACCCAGTCAACCGGTAAAAAGTCCATGGAGTTCATTGCAAACACCCACAAAAACACGGTTAGCGCGGTAGGTGCGATGAAGCTGTGACGATTTCCGTGGAAAATATTTTTAACTTGGTCATCAATGAAACCAAACACCAGCTCAACAAAAGCTTGTGTTTTTGTTGGCACGCCAGCAGTCGCCTTACGCGCCACCAACCAGATCAAACCCATCACAATCAAACCCAGTGCTACTGACATCACAAACGTATCTACGTGTAATGTCCAGAAACCTGCACCTTCGTTTAATGGTTGCGCATTAAAACTTAAGTGATGCTCGATATAAGCTGAAGGGGTGAGTGCGTGTTGTGCGTTATCTGCGTGTTCTGTAGCCATAATCTAATATTTTTCTAACTGACGTTTGTTTAAATTACACGTTTAACTTACTGAGGGCTGCACCTGAAAACAATGCGGCAGCCGCCAAACCAGCAATCAGTGCAAACGGCACCAATTGTTTATAAAAACTAAATACGATAACCAAAATTACAATTATCATTAAAATCTTAACGGCTTCTGCTTTGAGCAGGTTAATCAATATTGCTGAAGCATCCGTTTTATTTGCTCCACGCTTGGCAACCAAACTTGCCACATACGCACCAAGCACCACACTTAAACCACCAAATATGGCTGAAATTGCAGCGGGCACACCTGAAGCAAAATACATAACTACCGCCACAGCCAATGTAGCAACTAGCTGAATTTTAAGCATTTTACTAAAAACATCTGATGTATTTAATGCTGACAATGACTTAAATCCAGTTAATTTAAAAGCTTATTTAACGCCTGATCATGCACGGCTTTACGTACCTATTTTTGCCACGCAAAGACCATGAAGTAGCAAAGACCGCGATTTTGAATTATTAGCGGTTTTTAGTCAATAGCTAAGTTGTAAGTAAATGAAACACTTAGCGTGCAATTCTGCTGATAATATCGTCTAACTGATCTAAATTTGTGTAGTTGATTTTCAACACGCCGGCACCATTCGCATTTGCCTTAATGCTCACACTGGCACCGAGCTTATCACTTAAGGTTTCCTGCAGCCTGATTACATCCTGATCCTCTTTCACCACCGGTGCTGGTTTTGCAGCTGCGGTTGCGGGTTGCTCAGCCAGCTTTTTAACCAACACCTCCGCTTCACGCACTGACAAGCGCTGATGCACAATCTGCTCAGCCAACATTACTTGCTGCGCGCCTTCCAGCCCAACCAGCGCACGTGCGTGCCCCATATCCAACTTACCATGCATCAGCATTTCTTGTACCGCATCGGTCAAGGTGAGCAAGCGTAGTAGGTTAGACACAGCTACACGAGAGCGTCCAACGGATTCTGCGGCTTTTTCATGCGTCATGGAAAATTCATCAATCAAACGCTTGATGCCTTGCGCTTCTTCGAGCGGGTTCAGATTTTCGCGCTGAATATTTTCAATCAGCGCCATGGCCAATGCTGACTCGTCCGCTATTTCACGCACCAGTACCGGCACTTCGAGTAAGCCTGCACGTTGACTGGCGCGCCAGCGGCGCTCACCGGCAATAATCTCATACTGCTCATCCGCCAGTTGGCGCACCAGAATAGGCTGCATAATGCCTTGTGCTTTAATTGAGTCAGCTAGCGTCTTCAGCGCAGCTTCATCCATATAACTTCTTGGCTGATATTTACCAGGGCGCAACTGCTCAACTTTTAGCATCATGAGCGAATCTGCCTCGCCAACACTCCCCATATCCCCAGCGAGTAGGGCATCAAGGCCACGCCCTAAACCTTTTAACTTAACCATATCTGCTTCTCTTTTAACTTATATTTTTTGGACAAAGCCTAAAACCCGCTTTAGACACTTTCTCTATTGGTAATTTCTTGCGCCAGCTCCATGTATGCCACCGCACCTTTAGAGCTTTTATCGTAATTCAATACCGGTACGCCATAACTTGGCGCCTCGGCTAAACGAATGTTGCGCGGAATCACAGTCTTGTAGACCTTATCGCCAAAGTGGCTAATTAATTGTGCAGAAACCTGCTGAGCTAACATATTGCGGTTATCAAACAGCGTACGTAGCAAACCTTCAATTTCTAAAGTTGGGTTTAAATGCGCGCGCACTTTTTTGATGGTATTCACCAAATCAGACAAACCCTCCAGCGCGTAATATTCACACTGCATAGGAATCATCACCGCATTAGCAGCAGTGAGCGCATTTACTGTGACCAAATTGAGGGCAGGGGGGCAATCTAGCAACACGAAGTCATAACTATCACCCAATTTTGCAATTGCTGCTTTGAGGCGATTCTCACGGGCCAACTCGTTTACCAGCTCAACTTCAGCACCAGCCAACTCTCGATTTGATGGCGCAATATCAAATCCGCCTTTTTCGCTGGTTACCACAACTTCTTTTAATGTTTTTTCACCAATCAGCACATGATAGATACTTAACTTCAGATGCGCTTTATCTATCCCGCTGCCAGTACTTGCATTTCCTTGTGGGTCCAAATCTATCAACAACACACGCTTACCCAAGCTAGCCAGACTTGCTGCCAAATTGACGCAAGTTGTAGTTTTACCTACACCACCTTTTTGATTTGTGATTGCCAATATTTTCATTATATTTTTCTTTGCATTTTTAATGATTACACGTGTACCTGATGTGGCACTCAAAACTGCTCAGTTACCCAATTACTTATTTTGCTTTAACACCACTAAATGACGCTCAGCATCTAAACCCGCTACTTTCAAGGGGCGAATTTCTGTAGGCTGAATACTGCTCTTTTTAAACTCATGCTCAGGTATAACACCTTTCATCGCTAGCCATGAGCCACCATCCACTAGCAAATGTTTGGTCAGCTTGATAAACAGCGCGATTTCTGAAAAAGCACGGGAGATGATGACATCAAACATTTCAGGCATCTCTTTGCTTGGTACCGCTTGCTCCTCAATACGCCCATGAATGACAGTAAAGTTTGTCAAACCTAGCTCAGCTTTTACCTGGCGCATGAAGCTCACTTTTTTCTGCACCGCATCAATCGCAGTTACCTGTAGCCCTGGCAAGCAAATCGCCAGCGGTATGCTCGGCAGGCCGGCACCTGCACCAACATCAAGTAAGCGTTTACATTCAATATGTGCCAACACAGATAAGCTATCTAATATATGCAGCGTTACCATTTCTATAGGTTCGCGTACCGCGGTCAGGTTATGCACCTGATTCCATTTGTAGATTAACGCAACGTAATCGAGTAGCTTTTTCTTTTGCTCAGGAAGCAGGGTGATTCCCATCTCATCTAAACCACTCTCCAGTTTCGCCTGCAACTGGGCACGATCGTCCTGCTTGAGATTTTTTGGCATAGCGGCCGTCATGCTACATTGCCCATATCAGTGTTGGTATTATCTAAGCTCTTTGCACGTGATTTACGTTTTAAGTAAACCAACAATAGGGAAATTGCCGCAGGTGTAATGCCAGAAATACGACTAGCCTGACCTATGGTCTCTGGCTTATGCGCATTTAATTTTTGCTGAGCTTCTATCGGCAGACCATGAATTTCTCGATAATCTAAATCTTTAGGCAACAAAGTATTTTCTTGCCCTCGGCTACGTGCCACTTCTTCTATCTGACGATCGATATAGCCTTGGTATTTGGCGGCAATTTCCACCTGCTCACGCACGGCTGGCTCTAGTTCGCCCAAATCCAAACCATCCAAGCTAAGCACGGCATCGTAACTTACTTCTGGACGGCGCAATAATTCAAACAAACTATATTCATGCTCTAGCGGCTTACCAAACACTGTTTGCATAACTTCCGCACTCAAGTTGGCAGGCTGTACAAAGGTTTTTTTCAAACGTTCCTGCTCACGCTCAATCGCCTCTTTTTTGCGGCTAAATGCTTCCCAGCGTACATCATCCACCAAGCCAAGCTTTCTTCCAATCTCGGTCAAACGCATATCTGCATTATCTTCGCGCAGCTGTAAGCGGTATTCTGCACGGCTAGTGAACATACGGTAGGGCTCACTTACGCCACGTGTAATTAAATCATCCACCAACACACCCAAGTAGGCTTCATCACGTGCGGGGCACCATGCCTCTTTACCTTGCGCATACAATGCTGCATTGGCACCAGCCAGCAAACCTTGTGCCGCAGCTTCTTCGTATCCGGTTGTACCGTTAATCTGCCCGGCAAAGAACAAGCCTTGCACTGCTTTTGTCTCTAAACTTGACTTCAAGCCGCGCGGGTCATAATAATCATATTCAATTGCATAACCTGGGCGCAGGATATGCGCATTCTCTAAACCGCGCACTGAGCGCACTAAGGCAAGCTGAATATCAAAAGGCAAACTGGTTGAAATACCATTCGGGTAAATTTCATTTGTTGCCAAACCTTCAGGTTCTAGGAAAATTTGATGCGACTCTTTATCAGCAAAGCGGTGAATTTTATCTTCCACGCTAGGGCAGTAGCGTGGGCCCACACCTTCAATCACGCCGGTATACATTGGTGAACGATCTAAACCGCTTCTAATGATATCGTGTGTACGCTCATTGGTATGGGTAATCCAGCAGGGTAGTTGTGCAGGGTGCTGTGCAGCATTACCTAAAAATGAAAATACTGGCACCGGGTTATCACCTGGCTGCTCAGTCATCACAGAATAATCAATGGTGCGGCCATCAATACGCGGTGGCGTACCGGTTTTCAATCGGCCTGCAGGCAAACCGATTTCTCGCAAACGTACTGCCAGCGAAACAGAAGGTGGATCACCAGCGCGACCGGCTTGATAATTTTGCAAGCCCACGTGTACCAAGCCACCCAAGAACGTACCGGCAGTTAACACCACAGATTTTGCAGCAAAACGCAGACCAATCTGCGTCACCACGCCAGCAGCGCGCTCACCTTCCAAAATAATGTCATCTACCGCCTGCTGGAATAACCAAAGGTTTTCTTGGTTTTCCAGCCTATATCGAATCGCCGCTTTATATAAAACACGGTCCGCTTGTGCACGCGTTGCGCGTACAGCAGGGCCTTTACTTGAGTTTAATATGCGAAACTGGATACCACCTTCATCGGTAGCGGCCGCCATTGCGCCACCCAATGCATCAATCTCTTTAACTAAATGCCCCTTACCAATACCACCAATACTCGGATTACAAGACATTTGGCCTAGGGTTTCAATATTATGTGTGAGCAATAAGGTTTTTTGGCCCATTCTTGCACTCGCAAGCGCCGCCTCAGTACCGGCATGACCACCGCCGACCACAATCACATCAAAAATATCAGGAAAATTCATATTTTAATCACAAAAAAACGTTATTACTCAAGAGGTAGCAGTTTAACTTAAACTCAAGTTTAGGTCATGCATAACGCTACTTATAATCAATGTTTCACGTGAAACAATCAAAATTTACCGCACAGTCATAATTTCTTCACAAAATAGCAATAAAATTCATATTAATCGATATCATGCAAGCTATAATTGGTTTAGAATTAAGGCATATTATAACAATCACAATCAATATACTTTTTTAACAAGATTTGGTTTTATTGGTTTATTACTAAGGAGTCGCACGTGAAACACACCCATATCATTTTGGCCACGTTACTAGGTTTTGCTTCACTTACAGCCCATGCTGCGCAAGCAAATGTTACTAACGCCGAAGCGTTAACAAAAAAATACATCGGCATTGCTCAAACGGTTAATCCAGAGTTTGTATCTTCTGTAACAGAAGGTAAGATGTTCTTTAACCGCAAGATCAAAATGCCTAACGGCAAAGAAATGGCCTGTGCTTCATGCCATACGACTAACCCAGCTAACCCAGGTAAACATGCACTAACTGGCAAATCAATCGAGCCACTTTCACCTGCAGTTAACAACAAACGCTTTAAAGATATTGAAAAAGTTGAAGAGAAATTCACTGAACACTGCAATGAAATTATCGGCGCAGATTGTACAGCAGCTGAAAAAGCTAACTACATCATCTATCTATTAACTGAAAGAACACCTTCAGCTAAAAAATAATTAGCTACCGTTAATTTAAAAGCAGAGCTTCTTACGAAACTCTGCTTTTTTTACGCCCACATACATCTATAGCGCCAAATAAATCTACAACAAAACAACAAAATAATTTGTTACCGCTCAATTACCACAGCCTCACCAGCAACAGCAACAGCAACAGCAACAGCAACAGCAACAGTCAATTCTAACAACACATCAAACTAGGCCAGGCAAATCAACAAATCTCGTCATCGCCGTTCCGCATCCACTATTAAATAAGCACATACAACGCTACTCACCTACAAATTACAGAGTTACCCTCAACACAATACATAACAAACTTTACTTGCTAACAACAAATAATCACCACTTTATATAAGGCTTTCTATGTAGCATGCAGGCATATTGTTATGTTTCACGTGAAACAATTCACCTTTTTACCAACTACACCCACAAGCATCACTCATTGGTATTGACTTGCACACTCATGCGCGCCTATAGTACATATAGCAATTGGCGTAGAAACTAAGATTAGACCGACAAATAATACTAAGGAGAATTTTATGGCTGGGAAATTTGAATTAAAAACGGCAAAAAGTGGTCAATTTCACTTTAATTTATTGGCAGGTAACGGCCAAATTATCTTGCAGTCTGAAATGTATGAGACTAAAGCCAGCGCACTAAATGGCATCGCCTCAATTCAAAAAAATGCAGCTGATGACGCCCGCTATGAGCGCTTAGTTTCAAAAACTGATAAGCCATACTTTGTACTTAAGGCTGGCAATCATCAAGTGATTGGCCAGAGCCAGCTATATGAAAGCGAAGCTTCACGTGACAATGGCATTGAATCTGTGAAGAAAAATGGTCCAGAAGCAATTATTACAGACCTGACAGCTTAGAATTAAAAAAATAGCGCCATCTAGGCGCTATTTTTTATCCAACAATCTTAACTGTATATGTTTAATTTGACAGCATATGGCAACTTAGCGCTTGCCTTAAGTGAATCTTAATTTATTTACCAATACAGAATTTAGAGAAAATTTCACCCAACAAATCATCAGGTGAAAACTCCCCAGTAATGGTACTTAAAGCCTCTTGCGCCAAACGCAACTCCTCTGCCACCAATTCTGCAGATTTAATCTGGCTCGCGGCCAATTCTAAATGCTCAGCAACCTCAGTCAATGCAGATATATGCCTGGTGCGCGCCATAAAAACCCCCTCAGCATTATTCTGGTAGCCAGCTAATTTCAGTAGGTGATTTTTTAGCAGATCAATCCCTACACCGGTTTTTGCAGAAATATAAATATGCGTAGCTTGGTCTTTTTCTTCAATCAAAGCTGGTTCTTGCGTCACATCAATTTTATTATGCACCCAAATTTTAGGGATTTCTTGCGGCAACCTAGTTAAAATCAATTTTTCCGTCTCGGTAATACCATGAGCTGCATCCACCAATAATAATGCGATATTGGCCGTTTCTGTGGCTCGCCAAGTTCGCGCAATGCCAAATTTTTCTACTTCATCGTCAGTTTCACGCAGGCCGGCGGTGTCTATCACATGTAAAGGCACACCATTAATTTGTATCGCATTTTTAATAGTGTCACGTGTCGTTCCTGCAATTGAGGTGACAATAGCAACTTCTTCTCCAGCCAGTTGGTTCATCAAACTAGATTTACCAACATTAGGCTGACCAACCAATACGACATTAATACCTTCTCGTAATAAGCTGCCTTGCTTGGCTTTTGCAAACACCGACCGCATCTCAGCAATAATCGCGTCTAATTTATCCGCAACTCGACCTTGAGTAATGAAGTCAATTTCTTCTTCAGGAAAATCCAAACACGCTTCTACATACATGCGTAAATCAATTAATTTTGAGAGTAGGGTATTAATACGCTCCGAAAACTCACCAGACAATGAGCGTACCGCACTTTTAGCGGCCTCTATGGTGGCAGCATTTATGACATCAGCAACCGCCTCTGCCTGCGCTAAATCCATCTTATCATTGAGATAAGCACGCCGCGTAAACTCACCCGGCTCAGCTTGGCGTGCACCAAGTGCAATACATCTAGCTAGCAATATTTGCATTAGCGCTGTACCGCCATGGCCTTGCAACTCAAGCACGTCTTCGCCGGTATAGGAGTGTGGATTAGGGTAAAAAATGGCGATGCCGCGATCGATTAAATCGCCATCGGCCTGCTGAAAATCGAGATAAGCTGCGTGACGCGGTTTGGGACAATGCCCGAGCACACTGACCGCAATAGCTTGAGATAAAGGGCCTGATACCCTTACTACGCCAATACCGCCAGCGCCACTTGCGGTGGCGATGGCGGCAATGGTATCTGAGGAGTTAGTGATGTTCACCTGATTTTTTTACGTGGCTTTGTTTTTTCGCAACGGTTTCTGCGTGAATCATTTTATTAACATACCATTGCTGTGCAATAGAAAGTACGTTATTAACCAACCAATACAAGACCAAACCTGCAGGGAAGAAGAAGAAGAAAACGCTAAATACCACAGGCATCCAAGTCATTACCTTAGCTTGCATAGGGTCTGTAGGCTTAGGATTAAGTTTAGTCTGCACAATCATGGTAGCGCCCATGAGTATCGGCAAAATATAGAATGGGTCAATTGCTGACAAATCCTGAATCCAGCCGAAGAACGGTGCATGACGCAACTCGATAGAACCCAACAGCACCCAATAAAGTGCAATAAAAACAGGAACTTGAATCAAAATAGGGAAGCAGCCACCCATAGGGTTGATCTTCTCTTTTTTGTAGAGATCCATCATTGCTATCTGCATTTTTTGGCGGTCATCGCCGAATTTTTCTTTCATAGACTGTAAACGTGGCGCCAACTCACGCATTTGCGCCATACTGCGATAACCAGAAGCAGAAAGTTTAAAGAATGCAGCTTTAATCAAGATAGTGAGCAAGATAATTGCTACACCCCAGTTTTGTACCAAAGAGTGAATTTTTGATAATAACCAGAATAATGGCGATGCAATCACTGTTAACCAGCCGTAGTCAACGCTATATTCCAAGCCTGGTGCCGCTGCAATCAAGTCAGCCTTGGTTTGTGGGCCAGAGTAGAGACGGGCAGGCACAGCAAGAGTAGCGCCAGGCTGAATAGTAGTTAATGTACTTTTAGTACCAATTCTATAAATATTACTGCTTAGCTTTTCTGTATAAAACTTACGTGCTAAGCCATCTTTAGGAATCCAGGCGCTTACAAAATAGTGCTGCAGAATACCAACCCAGCCATCGCTGGAAGTGATATTTAATGGCTCTTTCGCCATGTCTTTAAATGCAAGCTTTTTAAATTTGCTTGCTTCTGTATAGTATGTACCGCCGGTAAAGGTTGGCATTAAGGCAGAGCCTTGATTAGACTCGCTATCATGCACGATTTGATAATAAACAACTGGTGTAATAGCAGCGCTTGTATCGTTTTTAATTTCGTAATTAACGTCAATTTCGTAGCGATTACGATGGAAAGTGTATACCTTATTGACTGTCACGCCGTTGCTAACCGCACTTAAGCGCACTTCAAGCTTATCTTGACCATCTTGCATCAGGTAGCTTGGTGCAGTGCTGGTGAATAGCGTATTGTGGGTAGGTAAGTCTTGGCCGATTAAACCAGTTTGCGCTACATAAAGCATAGGCTTAGCTGCGTCATCTAACAACAAGTAATTAGATTGGCTATTATTTGCACGGTGTTTACGTAGTTCTAATTTACGTAAATCGCCCCCCACGGTGCTGATGTTAATTTTATATAAATCAGTGGTGACAGCAATGTTTTGGCCTGATTTCAGTGCATACCCAGTGTCAACCGGGGTATCAATGGCACCTGCAGCACCTACATCTGCGCTAGGAACTGAGCCTACAGTAGCAACTGGCGCTACGGCAGCTGGAGCATGTTTAGTTTGCCATGCATCCCATAACATCAAAATAGACATCGAAAAAATTACGAATAATACTAAACGTCTTGTATCCATATTGTTTTATAAGCAATCTATATAAATATTAGTAATGCAACTTAAAAGAGGGTATTAAGGTACCGGATCATGCCCACCCTCACACCAGGGGTGACAGCGACACAATCGGTGGACCATGTAATAAGTACCGCGCGCAGCACCATGCTTTTGAATTGCCTCTACTGCATATTGTGAGCAAGTAGGGTAAAAGCGGCATTGCTGTCCCAAAAAAGGACTCAAAATTAATTGATATCCCTTAATTAACCAAATCAATAAACGCGACATTGCCGTTATCACAAAAAAATCATGCGCACAGTGTAGCTATCATCATGCATTATAAAGGCTGATTACCTTTTAATGGTGAAGCATTGCTGTTGTTTTGCTGTGAATTTAATGAGGTACGTAGATTAATCTTACTCAGCAAAGAATCAAACTCTTGCACTACAGATAAAAAGTCTTTTTTATTGAATTTTTTCTGCACGCGCACCACCAAATCTAGAGGGTTAATGCTATGTTGATGCAGGCGAAAAAACTCGCGCAACACACGCCGCATGTAGTTTCTGTGTACTGACGACTTCGCCGTCTTTTTGCCAACCACTAAACCTAGGCGAGCGTGACCTAAACTATTAGGTTGATAGTGCACTGCTAAATACTGTGCAAAAATACGTTTGCGGAAATTAAAAACGGATGAAAATTCATCCGTTTTAATAAGCTTAGCTTTTTTCGTAAACCTAAGCGTGCGCACTATATTAAGTTTTTACTGTAATTAAACTGACACATACAGCGAAAGTAACGCCAATGGCGTTACTAACTTATAGACCTAAGCGTGAACGACCTTTAGCGCGACGAGCAGCAATAACAGCGCGACCACCTTTAGTTTTCATACGAACTAAAAAGCCATGTGTACGTGCGCGACGTGTTTTAGAAGGTTGATATGTACGTTTCATGTGAATCTCCGACGAGCAAAATGCTACAAAGGGCGCTATTAGACCCGATAACACAGTGTTTTGTCAACGTTTATTTACTTTTATTAATCAAGCTAACTTTTTAATTATTATCAGTTTTAATTTATAAAAATTTTATTCGTTAATTTTGAAAATGGCTGTGGATAAGTTGTGATAAACCAGCTAAAATGCAGTGGATAGATTAGCGTTTAGTTGTACGCAATTTTACCAAAAAATAAAATAAAAACAATAAGTTAATCATTCATACAATCGTTGTTATTTCAATACGTTAGTTAAAAATAACTGTACAAACTAAGGTATATCACTACAGATGGAAAATTTTTGGCCTGCTTGTCTTTCTAAATTTCAGAAAGAACTTTCAGCACAACAATTCAATACTTGGATCAAACCGCTGCATACCGAAGTTAACGGTGATGCTGTGCGCATCTTTGCGCCTAACCGCTTTGTGATGCAATGGGTTAAAGATCGATTTCTGAAAAAAATTGAACAATTTGCGGAAGAGCTCAAGCCTAATATTCAAATTGAATTAGTACTCGGCGATGCCGCGACCAAAGCCAACGCTGATGAGCCAGTTAAAAAACCTGTTGCTAAAGTAGCTACTGAAAATAAAATAGCAGTGAATGAAATTAAGTCAGAGAGTATCAAGCAAAATTTAAGTGAAGTATTAGCCAAGACTAAAAAAACCACAGGCACTGCTAATAAAAACGTAGATACTTCAAATTTAAACCCTACATTCAATTTTAATAATTATGTAACAGGTCGCGCTAACCAATTAGCACGCGCGGCAGCGATACAAGTAGCTGAGAATCCAGGCAGCGCTTATAACCCATTATTTATCTATGGTGGTGTAGGTTTAGGTAAAACCCACTTACTACAGGCAATCGGTAACGAATTAAGACTACATAACCCAGATGCAAAAATTCGATACTTGCATGCTGAGCGCTATGTATCTGATGTAGTTAAAGCCTATGAACATAAAGCGTTTGATGAGTTTAAACGCCAATACCACTCTCTTGATTTATTGCTAATCGACGATATTCAGTTTTTTGCTAAAAAAACACGCACACAAGAAGAATTTTTCTATGCGTTTAACTCACTAATTGAAGCAAAAAAACAAATTGTTATTACTTGCGATACTTACCCTAAAGAAATTGCCGACGTAGATGAACGTTTAAGAACACGCTTTAGCTGGGGTTTAACCGTTGCAGTTGAGCCGCCAGAACTAGAAATGCGCGTAGCGATTTTGCTTAAAAAGGCAGAGGCAGTAAATCTTAACCTGCCTGAGGATGTTGCATTTTTTATCGCTAAGCAAATTAGATCTAGCGTACGCGAATTGGAAGGTGCCTTAAACCGCATTATTGCGATGTCTAAGTTCACGGGCCACGCCATTGACGTACATCTCGCTAAAGACGCACTACGTGACTTAATAGCGGTACGTGGCCGCCAAGTGACGATGGAAAACATCCAGAAGACAGTTGCTGACTACTACAAGATTAAAGTAGCAGAGATGTATAGCAAAAAAAGAACACGTAATTTTGCACGTCCCAGACAAATTGCCATGGCATTATCACGTGAGTTGACTAACCATAGCTTCCCTGAAATTGGAGAGGCATTTGGTGGCAGACATCACACTACAGTAATGCATGCATGTGATGAGATTGATTTATTAAGACAAAATGACGCAACAATTGCCAGAGATATAGGGTTTTTAGTACAGGTAATTAGAGATTAAACAGTAAGAATCAGCTAAATTTTCTTCAATGGGGTTAAGGATAAGTTGTGGATAAAATTAGCAAAAGGTTGTGATTAAGAAATTTTGGAAATTTAATCAACAATTGACCCACAGTAGATTATGTTTTTACCAAGATAAAAAAAATTGTTGCAAGCTATTGAAAATATTAAACAAAAAGTAGTTATGCACAAAAAAATGCAACATTATTATTGTTATTATTTTATATATATATTATTTAGGTTATAGAGATGAATATACAAATCAACCGTGAAACGTTATTAAAACCGTTAACTTCAGTTACAAGCATTGTAGAAAAAAGACATACGCTACCTATTTTGTCTAACTTATTACTTGAAACTAAACAAAACAAAATTCACCTCACGGCAACTGATTTAGAAATGCAAATTTCATTATCTGTGGACAGCGCAACTACTAATGATTTTTCAACTACCATTTCAGCTAAAAAATTATTAGATATTTGCAGATCATTACCTGATAACTCTGATATCAATATGGCGACTAATGACAGTCGTATTACAGTTAAAGCAGGTAAGAGCCGTTTTAATCTACAAACATTACCTGCTGCTGACTATCCGGTCATGACTAAAACGCAGTCACAAGGTACGGTAATTACTATTCCGCAAAGACAGTTAAAAGAATTACTGAAACAAGTAGAATTTGCGATGGCGCAACAAGACATTCGTTATTACTTAAATGGCTTGTTAGTTGAGGTGGTTGCTAACCGTTTAAATATTGTAGGTACTGATGGCCATCGGTTGAGTTTCACATCAACAGAATTAAAAGAAAACTATGAAAAACAAGATGTTATCTTGCCTCGTAAGACAGTAATTGAGTTGATTAAACTGTTAGATGATAGTGAAGAAGATGTGAATGTAGAGATTGCTAATAACCAAGTTAACTTTAGTTTTGGTAATATTAGACTGATTTCTAAAGTAATTGATGGCAAGTTTCCAGATTACAACCGAGTAATCCCTACAGGTCATCAAAATACATTTACCACTGAACGTTTAGGTGTACTGTTAGCAATGCAACGCGCATCTATTTTATCGAATGAAAAATATCGCGGTATTCGCATGGTATTAAGTAATAATAATTTGAAATTAATTAGTACAAACAGCGATCAGGAAGAAGCTGAAGAAGAATTAGAAATCGCTTACGGTAGTGATACGCTGGATATTGGCTTTAATGTCACCTATCTCATTGATGTACTTAACAATACCAATAGCGAACAAGTAACTTTCTCATTTGCTGATGCAAATAGTAGCTGCTTGATTACCTTGCCGAATAACCCAGATTACAAATATGTTGTGATGCCAATGCGCATCTAACCAGTGTTTCACGTGAAACAAAGCTTTAGTATTTTTATATCCAAAAAAATATTAAATTTAAAGATAACTTTAAAGTAAAGAAAATAAGTATGAGTGAAAACAACGCAATATCACCAGATTACGATTCATCCAGTATTAAAATATTGGAGGGCTTAGATGCTGTACGTAAGCGCCCGGGTATGTATATCGGTGATACATCAGATGGTTCAGGCTTGCACCATATGGTGTTTGAGGTGCTGGATAATGCTATTGATGAAGCATTAGCTGGTCATTGCGATGATATTAAAGTGATTATTCATCCAGATAACTCGGTAAGTGTTGCTGATAATGGCCGTGGTATTCCTACAGATATTAAATATGACGACATCAAAGCAGTAAAACGTTCAGCTGCTGAAATTGTGATGACGGAACTCCATGCAGGCGGTAAGTTTGACCAAAACTCTTACAAAGTGTCTGGTGGTTTGCATGGCGTTGGCGTATCTGTGGTTAATGCGTTGTCAGATTGGCTAAAACTAAAAATTTACCGCAACGGTAAAGTACATCAAATGGAGTTCCGTCGCGGCGAGGCGGTTGCACCTCTTGCTGAAACAGGCGTAACGGATAAAAAGGGCACAGAAGTACACTTTTTAGCTTCAGTAGAAACCTTTATGTTGGTTGAATACCATTTTGAAATTTTAGCTAAGCGTATTCGTGAGCTGTCATTCTTGAATAATGGCGTAAAAATTGAATTGATTGACCAACGCACAGGCAAAAGTGAAAACTTTGCTTATTCCGGCGGCATCAAAGGCTTTGTGGAGTATATGAACCGCAGTAAAACGGTGCTACATCCTAAAACGTTTTATGCATCAGGCGAAAAAGATGGCATGACCATTGAAGTTGCGATGCAATGGAACGATTCATACAGTGAAACCGTGCAATGTTTTACCAATAATATTCCACAGCGCGATGGCGGCACTCACTTAACAGGCCTACGCACAGCAATGACTCGTACTTTAAACCAGTATATTGAACAAAGTGAACTGGCTAAAAAGGCAAAAGTAGAAACAACCGGCGATGATATGCGCGAAGGGATTACCTGCGTACTATCAGTAAAAGTACCTGACCCTAAATTTTCATCTCAAACCAAAGATAAACTGGTCTCTAGTGAAGTGCAGCCAGTGGTGTCTGAGGTTGTTGCGGCAAAATTGGCTGAGTTTTTACAAGAAAACCCAGCTGATGCCAAAATTATCTGCGGCAAAGTCGTAGAAGCAGCACGTGCTAGGGAAGCAGCACGTAAAGCCCGTGAGATTACTCGCCGCAAAGGGGTAATGGATACTATGGGTCTGCCTGGTAAGTTGGCAGATTGCCAAGAAAAAGACCCGGCACTTTGTGAAATTTACCTAGTCGAGGGTGACTCTGCGGGTGGTTCTGCCAAACAAGGGCGTGATCGTAAAAATCAGGCGATTTTGCCGCTAAAAGGTAAAATTTTGAACGTAGAAAAGGCACGTTTTGATAAGCTACTAGGTTCACAAGAGATTGCAACGCTGATTACAGCGCTGGGCACCAGCATTGGAAAAGCGGATTTTAGTGCTGAAAAATTGCGTTATCACCGTATTATTATCATGACCGATGCTGACGTTGATGGTGCACATATTCGTACACTGTTACTCACATTCTTCTACCGTCAAATGACAGAGCTAGTGGAGCGTGGCCATATTTACATTGCGCAACCTCCGCTCTACAAAGTAAAACAGGGTAGGGATGAACGTTACCTCAAAGATGAGCAGGAGTTAGATATTTACCTACTGCAATCTGCGCTGAAAAATGCCGAGTTAGACACAAAAACCAATGCTGGCACCTTAAAAGACGAGGCTTTATCTGAAATTGCCAAGCAAGTTGTTCTGACAGAAGCGGTAATTCGCCGTATTGCCTCACTGTATGACGAGAGCGTCCTACGTGCGATTCAGGATGCAGGTGCAATTGATTTAAGTACAGAAGCTAGTGCAAATGCGATCGCTGAAAAATTACGCCCTATCTTAGGCGCAGTTGGAAGTGAAGTAATTGTCGCATTTGACGCAGAAACTAACGCTTACCGCTTGGAAATTAACAAATACGTACACGGCAACCTACAATGCTGCGTGATTAATGCTGAGTTTTTAAACAGTGGTGATTACAGACAATTGCTAAAAACCTCAAATATGCTCAACGGTTTAGTGGGTGTAGGGGCCATCGTTAAACGTAACGAAAAAGAGCAAACCGTATCTACGTTCAAACAGGCATTGGATTGGCTGCAGGGTGAAGCGAAAAATACACTGAATATTCAACGCTATAAAGGTCTTGGCGAAATGAACCCAGAGCAGTTATGGGAAACCACCATGGATCCGAAAGTGCGTCGTTTACTCAAAGTACAAATTGATGATGCGATTGCCGCAGACGAGATATTCACAACCCTGATGGGCGATAATGTTGAACCTAGACGCGCATTTATTGAAAATAATGCGCTAGGAGTGGGTAATTTAGATGTTTAAGTTTGTAGGTTCTCACTGATTTCTAGATTTTTCTCAAAAGTCTAGATTTTGCTGGTAATAGTTTTATTTCATATTGAAGACGCGGAAAGTTTATATAGTCTTTCATCATAAAAAGAAAAGCCCGTAAGGGCTTTTCTTAAATCTATACAAAAAAACTCTTAAGCTTTAGCAGGTTTTTTCTAGTATTTTCTAGATTTACCAGTACGTAGAGTATGTTTCCCCTAATCTTTTAATTATAAATTCACCATTAATGCCAGCAAGTACGGCATCTACTACCTTGGCAGTCATTGAGCGAGTCACTACAGCTTTGTCACTAGGCAACTAACCAACATCTACCATCGGGAGTTTTTGATGGTCACAAAGAGAGTTGCATCTTTTTGATCAATTAAATAATCATTTGTATCCAATCTTCATCTATGTTCGCTTCAGCGGTTTGATGGAAAGCCTGCAGATACCTTGGAAAAGTAAATAGGAAGTGATAGATTGGCTTGTCATTATGAACAATTCGATTGATAATGAGAACAAACGTTCTTTTTAATGATAGTTATACCTAAATATAGGATATTCCACATGACTGATTTCAATAAAGTGCATGAATCTGATATTGAAAAACTGGGACAGTTAAGAGACTACTTTTCTAGCTATCGCTCGTTGCCAAGTTACAGCTACATGCAAACGCTGTTAAACGTGAAATCAAAAAATACGGTTGCCCAATTGGTAGCTCGCTTGAAATTGATGGGGTTTCTGGAGATTGCCCCGGACA